>RFPL01000013.1 GCA_009926135.1 Sphingomonadaceae bacterium | reverse complement strand
CAGTGAAAGTGAAGTTGCCGTCGCCGCCGGGCCCGCCTGGTTGGCCCATGCCACCACCGCCTCCTCCACCACCACCACCATGAGAACCGCCGCCTCCGCCACCACCTCCGCCATAGATGTTCGTGAACAGCATTACGGCCTGGTTCGCTGTCCGCTCTGCTGCTTTGCTTCTGCGAGACGCCGCCCAAGACTGCACGAGTGCTAGGATGGCGACTAGCGCAGAGATGCCTGCAGCAACGGCGGCTACCCAGTCAGCGTTCAAAGCATCTCTCCCCTATGGTCACCTTTCAGCGATGGCGGCTAACCTATTCGAGCTCTTGCCGTTTTCCAAGCCGCATAGTGGTGGGACAAGTCAGAGGGCGCAGGTTGATTGGGGCTACTCAGATGACGATCTAGCCCACGGCTTCACCAGCTTCAAAACGTCCACAGGGAGCTGCAGGTCGGCAATCCGCTCCCCAAGTGCGTCACGTGCCCCGTAGGCATCGCTGGCGCTTCTGTCGTGAGGATCCTTGTGCCCCTGGATATATTGCATGGCCTCTTTCGGTATCCGGGACGCCCGAGCCGCTGTACTCCATGTGTGTCGGAACTCGCGGACCGGTTGGCGCCCTGTATCGGGCTGAAGGACCCCGTGCTCATATACGTATCCCCCCATCCACTCGCCAAAGCTCGCGAAGATCCCAGGGCGTTTTCCCTTGAGGCGAAGACGGGGAAACAGTGCGAGTTCCTTCCGGTCCTGTAGCCACCGATGGTATGCCAGCAGCCCGAGATCCATTAGCGTCTGTGGGATGGGGAAGGTTCGAGGCCCCCAATCTTTGCCGCTGCTCTTCAGGCTCTGCCTGCCCTTCACCGGGTGGATACCAGTGTCGGTAAATCGGATGAACCATCGCCCATCCTTCTCGTCTTGGTAGATGTCCTCGACGAGCAACTGCGCCACCTCTTCCGGGCGTGCACCCGTGAACAGGAGCAGCAGCGGTATCCAGTAAACGGCTTCGCCCTTGCCCCCAGCGGGGCGCTCGCCTTCCGTGTACGCCGGCGTGCTAAAGTACGCAGTGAGTTCGTCGGCACTGAACCCCATCGCTGCCCGCTGCCTGCTGTGTTCACGGCGGAACTTACGGCCACTGAATGGGCTCGACAGTCCCTCATGGATGTCGCCGTCTCGCTGGGCCTCGTTCCATCGGGCATTCAGAGCGATAACGTAAGCCTCGCGGGTCTTTTGGGTCAGGCGAGGAACATCTTGGCGATCGGCATAGGCAGCCACCAGCTTGGGAAGCTTGAGCTTGACGTCCGCCTTCGACACCTTGGCTGGCTTCTGGGCCAGGAGGTCCAGGAATGCCGTCACTCGTTCCCTGGTCAGCTCTTCTGGCCGCAGGTCGCCAACAGCCTCCACCAGGAGCCTTAGCCCTCCTCTGACGCGTTCCTTTGTGGTCTCGGTGTAGCCTGAGTGGGGCTTTTCGATGAGTTGCAGGATGATGTCCCGGAAGGATCGGCCTGTTGTAGCCTTATCCAAGCGAGGGGGAGGCTCGGGCGTAGAAGGCGTCGGGACGATCTGCCCATCCAGCCTCTGAAGCTCAGCTTGGTGGACTGATATAGCAGTCTCGTTAAGTCTGACGCAGAGGTCGCGGAACGCCTGACTGGCCTGATCCAACACGTAACCCTTCTCGAGGGCCATGGAGGCAGCCAGAGGAGCCCAGGCGCCCAGGATGCCCTCGAGGTCCCCATCGGCGCTGTAGGCTCGGTAGACGTCCAAGGCCCCCTCGATCGCGAAGCGGCGACCCTGAGCCCAACGGGCTGTGGGGCGATGGGGCGAGAGCTCGTACCCAGCCCGCTCGGCGGCGACTGTTGCTAGCTCTCCACGGGCCTTCGCCTTCGGATCGAGACGCGTCGCTGCGTCGGATGCCAACTCGTCCACACGATACGCTTCGACCAGGAAGGCGATTAGAGGTCCGTCGAGAGTGTCGAAGGCTCCTGCGGCGAGCTTCTCGGCCCGTGCGACGATTGCAGCATACTGCGCCTCCGCCTCTAAGAAGCGGTCCATTGCACCAGGCTCCGTGATCGAACGGGCCTCAAGCGTCCGCTTGAACTCCGTCCGAGGAAGACCGTCTTGAATGAACCGTCGCAGCCGCACCGGGAAAAGCCGCCGGTAGCGGAGAACACCTGTCTTTGGATCGGGATGTAGATACGACACGCAGACTTCCACGAGAGGGGCTCCTTTGTACCACCGGCTGTACTACCGAGGCCTTAAGGAACGACGTGTTTCTGCCATTATCGTTTAAAAACAGCCACGAAGACTGTGGATGGTGCCCCTGGCCCGACTCGAACGGGCACGCCTTGCGACAAACGATTTTGAGTCGTTCGCGTCTACCATTCCGCCACAGGGGCTCCTGCAACGCCGCGCGGCTTAGCCGCGCGGCCGCGCCGGTTCAAGTAATGCGTTAAATTAGATCAGGGCCGAAGCCCGCTCACCAGCGCCTTGTGCAGCTTGGAGTGCAGCACGTCGTTGGCCGCCAGGACCTGCGCATCGCAGACCGGCTGCGACACGCCGCGCCAGTCGGATACGAAACCACCGGCTTCGCGCACCAGCAGGCAGCCGGCTGCAGTATCCCACGGCGAAAGCGCGCTTTCCCAGAACCCGTCAAAGCGGCCAGCAGCCACCCAGGCAAGATCCAGCGATGCCGCGCCGAAGCGGCGGATGCCCGCTACCTGCGGCGCCAGCGCGCCATAGATCCGGGTCCACTCCGCACTGTCACCGCGCCCGGCAAAGGGAATGCCGGTAGCGATCAGGCTTTCATCGAGGTGGCGGCGGGAGGAGACGCGCAGGCGGCGATCCTGGAGCCACGCCCCGCGGGCCTTTTCCGCCCAGAAGCTTTCGTCCGTGACCGGCTGGTAGACCAGCGCAGCCGTAATCTCGCCCCAGCCCTTTCCATCCAGCCGCGGTTCCTGGACCGCGATCGAGATCGCGAAGTGCGGGATGCCGTGGAGAAAGTTGCTGGTGCCATCGAGCGGGTCGACGATGAAGCGCGGCTTGCCTTCTTCGCCGGCGATCTCGCCCCCTTCTTCCATCAGGAAGCCCCAGCCGGGACGCGCCGCGCGCAGCTCATCCCAGATGGTCCGTTCGGCAGCGCGGTCAGCCTTCGAGACGAAGTCTGCCGGCCCCTTGCGACTGACCTGGAGGTGCTCGACCTCGCCAAAGTCACGGCGCAAGCGGCCACCTGCCTTGCGGGCAGCCTTTTCGATCACGCGCATCAGGCCAGAAAGGGCCATAAGCTTAGCTCGCCTTTCCGACGTAGGTACGTTCGTAAACGTCCACCACGATGCGGGTGCCGCTTTCGATGTGCGGCGGAACCATGACGCGCACGCCATTGTCGAGGATCGCCGGCTTGTAGCTGGACGAGGCGGTCTGCCCCTTCACCACGGCATCGGCTTCAACGATGGTCGCTTCGACCTGTTCGGGCAGCTGTACGGAAATCGGGCGCTCGTCATACATTTCCAGCAGCACGGTCATGCCATCCTGCAGGAACGCATCGGCCCCGCCGAGCAAGTCCTTCGGCAGGTTGATCTGGTCATAGGTTTCGACATCCATGAACACCAGGTCATCGCCCTCGGCATAAAGGAACTGGAAGTCCTTGGTGTCGAGCCGGACCTTTTCGACGGTATCCTGGCTGCGGAAGCGGACGTTGGTCTTGCGGCCATCGATCAGGTTCTTCATCTCGACCTGCATGAAGGCTCCGCCCTTGCCCGGCTGGGTATGCTGGGTCTTGGCAACCTTCCAGATGCCCTTTTCGTATTCGATGATGTTGCCGGGACGGATGTCCACGCCGCTGATCTTGGCCATATGCCTACGCCTTGCTGGATTGAGAAAGAGCCGCCCGCCAGTGGCGGGTGAAGGCGCGCCCTTAGCGCCTGGCGGCGGATCGGGCAAGGTGCGGCCTGCGGCGCTGGCATGGCGGCGTCGGTGCTGCTAAGCGGCGTTGCATGACCCGTGCCCTGATCTTGCTTGCCGCGCTTGCGGCCTGTGCCCCGGCCCAGCCGATCAAGCCGGTACCGGGCGGGCAGATAGGCGTGCTGCAGCAGGGGTTCTATGTCTGCGAGCTGCCCGGCGATGCCACGGGCGCCGCCGGTATCCGGCAGGACAACCAGGACTTCTCGGTCCACAATGCTTCGCGCTATTCCAACGCCACCGGGCGCGGCACCTATCTGTTGACCGGAGACCTGGTGGTGATGACCAGCGGCCCGAAAAAGGGCCAGAAGTTCCGCCAGCTGTCCAACAACTTCCTGCGGGAACTAAACGCAGCAGACCAGGAAACCGACCTGCGCTGCGTGCGCCGGGTCCAGAACAACCGCTAGGCGGCGTTCAGCGCCGCGGTGAAGGCCCGCACGGCCGCCGCCTCATCGCCGTTCCACACCGCTCCTGACACGGCGATGAAGTCCGCCCCGGCCGCGATCACCGGCGCGCAGTTTTCCGGCGTGATCCCGCCGATCGCAACGCACGGGATCTCCATGGTCAGCTGCCACAATTCCAGAACGTCGAGCCCGACGTGGTGCTTCACGTCCTTGGTCGTGGAGGGGAAGAAGGCACCGAACGCAACGTAGTCGGCCCCGGCCTCGCCCGCTTCCATCGCCAGGTGGCGGCTGTCGTGACAGGTCACGCCGATCTGCGCCTCGCGGCCCAGCCGCTCGCGCGCTTCCTCAACCGTGCCGTCATCCTGCCCCAGATGGACGCCATCGGCGCCGATCCGCTTGGCAAGGCTGATCGAATCGTTGACGATGAAAGCGACGTCACGCTCGGCGCAGATCGCCTGAAGCGGAGCAGCGAGGTCTGCGGCCTCGTGCTCGTCGATATCCTTCACACGGAACTGAAAGGCCGCAACCGGCCCGGCATCCAGTGCCCGGACGAGCCGGTCGGGAAAATCGCCGCCCACTTCGAGCGGCGAGATCAGGTAAAGCTGGCAGTTGCTCATGCCCAGCGCCCTAGGTCAGCCACGCCCAAGCGGCAAGTGCTGACGCCGCCGCAGTTCACCCACCACGCCCACGCAGATCAGGAACTGGCCGAAGTAGTAGAGCGGCCAGATCAACAGGCCCGGCAACGGGCTTGCGGCCAGCACGCCCTTGCCCGCAAAGATCAGCAGGTCCGAAGCGACGAACATCACAGCGCCCAGCCCCACACGGTAGCGAGAGAAGCTGCTTAGCCAGGCACTGGCAGCCATCGCCCCCAGGCCCAATGCGTAAATCGCCATCATCGCTCCGCCCAGCTGGAACGAGACCAGCGGCGTAAACACCAGCAAGGCCAATGCCGCGGCGCGCTGGCTGGCCGAGGGATTCGGGCGGCGGTGCTGCCAGTAAAGGCGGGTCGCGATCAGGTGCCCGATCAGGAAGGCGGCGGCCCCGATCTCCAGCCGGATTTCCAGCAGGACATCACCCAGCGCCCCGAACGCCATGACCGCAGCAATGGTGTTGGCATCATGCCCCTTGTGCCGGGCCAGGGCATAGGCGGCCAGCAAGGCGACGCCAGCGCCCTTCAAGGCGAGCAGATAGAGCCCGGGCAGGTTCGAATCCTTGAGCAGCCAGAACCCGACCCCCGCGGCCAGACTCGCCAGCAGCCACGGCCGTTTTTCGATCAGTGCGCGATGCGGCATCGTTGTTCCCTCCCGGCCCGCAGGCTTGCCGCTGGAATCTCGGCCGCGCAAGGGCTAGGGGCGCGGGCATGGCATATGACGTTCATATCATCGGCGGCGGCATGGCCGGCAGCGAGGCTGCCTGGCAGCTCGCCAGGCGCGGTCTCAAGGTCCGCCTGTCGGAAATGCGCGGGGGCGGCGACATGACCCCGGCGCACCAGACGGCAGGTCTGGCCGAACTGGTCTGCTCCAATTCCTTCCGCTCCGACGATGACGAGAAGAACGCCGTCGGCCTGCTGCATTACGAGATGCGCCAGCTCGATTCGCTGATCATGGCAGCGGCCGCCAAGGCGCGGGTCCCCGCCGGTTCCGCGCTCGCGGTCGATCGCGATGTATTCTCGGCCGAGGTCGAGGCCGCCCTCGCTGCCCAGCCGACGCTGGACGTGGTGCGCGAGCGCATCGACGTGCTGCCCTCCGCTGGCCTGACCATCGTCGCGACTGGTCCGCTGACGGCAGAGACGCTGGCTCGCTCGATCGGTGCCGCCACCGGCGCCGACAGCCTGGCTTTCTTCGATGCCATTGCTCCGATCGTCTATCGTGAGTCCATCAACATGGATGTCGCATGGATGGCCAGCCGCTGGGACAAGGGTGCCGAAGCCTCGATCGAGATGGGCGGTGACGGGCGCGATTACATCAACTGCCCGATGACCAAGGACCAGTACCTGGCCTTCCGCGAGGAACTGCTGGCCGGCGACAAGACCGAATTCAAGGAATGGGAAGCCAACACCCCCTATTTCGACGGCTGCATGCCAGTTGAGGTAATGGCCGAACGCGGGGTCGAAACGCTTCGCTTCGGGCCAATGAAGCCCGTGGGGCTCGACAACCCGCACTGGGCCACGCCGGAACATCCCAATGGCCGCTGGCCCTATGCCGTGGTTCAGCTGCGCCAGGACAACAAGCTGGGCACCCTGTGGAACATGGTCGGCTTTCAGACCAAGCTGAAGCACGCTGAACAGGTCCGCGTGTTCCGCACCATCCCGGGGCTGGAACAGGCCGAGTTCGCCCGGCTGGGCGGGCTGCACCGCAACACCTTCCTCAATTCACCCACTCTGCTGGACCGACAATTGCGGTTGAAGCAAGCGCCGCACATCCGCTTTGCAGGCCAGATCACCGGCTGCGAGGGCTATGTCGAAAGTGCGGCAGTTGGGCTGCTGGCAGGGCAGATGGCGGCAGCGGAAGCATCCGGGCAAGATTGGGCCGCCCCGCCCCGTACCACCGCTCTGGGCGCGCTGCTGGCGCACATCACTGGCGATGCCGAAGCCGACAGCTATCAGCCGATGAACGTCAACTTCGGGCTCTTCCCGCCGGTCGATGCCGAAGTGAAGAAGAAGGTCCGCAAGGAGGCCTATACCGCCCGGGCCAAGGCTGACCTCGCCACCTGGCTGGGATAGCCTAGCAGCGGCAGTCTGGCCGCTGGTTCTGCTTGGGCCGGGTGGTGACGAATTCCTGCCGGGTCAGGCTGGCATCGCCATTGGCATCGGCGCCCTTGAAGCGGTTCGAGGTGACGACTGACCACTCTTCAAAGCTCAGCAGGTTGTTGCGGTCCTTGTCGAGCTTGCGAAACGCGGCAACGCGCGGCTGCAGCGCCTCACTGCGGCTGATCAGGTTATCGCGGTTGCGGTCCAGCCGGTTGAAGCGGCGCTCCTCGCGGGTGTCCTCGTCCACCTCGGGCAAGTCCGCGCCCATCACCCCCTCGCCATCCTCGGTCGGGATCACCTCCAGATCGCCCTCGCCGGGAATCTCGGCCAGGGTTGGCGGCGGCGGGGCGGCACTTTCCACTGCCGCGCGGCCCTGCCACCAGAACAGCCCGGCGGCGGCCAGCAGCAAGGCACCCACAGCGCCCAATACGGTCCGGTTCATCGCCCTGTCTTCCTCGCGTGATTTCAGCGCCCTATCATGCCAATCCGCATCGCCGCTGCCAAGGCCAGCGGCCCATCGAGCAGTGGCATCTGTCCCTTGCGCCGCCGGGCCAGGCCGTGGAGCACCGCCAGCGCGCGCAGCTGGCGCGGCAGGGACAGCCCCGGCCAATCGCTGCCCGCGCCCAGCGACGCCAGGCTCCAGTCATGCAAGGCGCGGCCCGCAAGGTCGGCTGCCTCGGGCCGTCCGGCCTGCATCGCCAGCCCCCGCGCCAGCGCCGCGCGAGCAGCGGCCAGTGCCGCCAGATCTCGTTCATCCGGATCGAGCATGGCTTCCCAGCCGTCGATCAGCGCCAGCAGCGGATCGACCGGCCCCTGCCATGCTGCGAGTGCCGCCAGCAAGGGCTCACCCTGCGGCCGCCGCGCTGGATCTTCGGCCAGCCGCTCGCGCCACCAGGCCAGCTTGAGCTGCGCCAGCAGCACCTCACGGGCATTGGCAGCGATCCCAGCCAGTCTGGCATCCAGCGCAAAAGCGGCAAGCTGAACAGGGCGCTGGCTGGCCGGAGCATAGGCCAATGCCAGGCGGACTTCGGGCGGAAGACTATCTTCGAACACTAACTGGACCCCATTGCGAAGCGGACTTCTGCGGCCCGGCGATGCCGCTGGCAAGGCGGGCTCCGCCCCGGCCTAACGGGCTGTTAACCCGGTTGCTTCAAGAAGCGCAAACCAGAGCCGTGCCAGTAACAGCACGAGATAGACCGATTCCACCTTTAGGGGGCGCCATGTTCGCTTCGATTCGTCGTACCATGCGAAACCTCAAGCGCAGCACCAGCGGCAATGCCGCGATGCTGGTGGCACTCGGCATGCCGGCGCTGATCGGCAGCTCTGGCCTCGCGGTTGACGTGGCGCAGTGGTATTCCTGGAAGCGCGAGCTGCAATATGCCGTCGACCAGGCTGCGCTCGCCGGGGCCTGGGCGCGGACCCAGAGCGGATCCGCCAGTGCTTATCAAAGCCGCGCGCAACAGGAATACAACTCGAACCTTGCGGTGGTGCGCGATTTCGCCAGCACACCAACGGTCCAGCTCGCCAACTATTCGGGCGGCAGCAACAACAGCGTCGTGGTCCAGGCCTCGGCCACCCGCAGCCTGCCCTTTTCCAGTTTCCTGACCGGCAACGCGACCACCGTGTCGGTCTATGCCCAGGCCGCCTATACCGAGGGCGCGACCTACACCAGCTGCCTGATCGCCATCGACGAAGACGATTCTGGTGCGATCACGATCGGCGGTACATCGGTGATCACCGCCGGGTGCGGGATGGCGGCGCTGTCGAACTCGCCCACCTCGGTGGTGGTCAATGGCGATCCGGACATCAACGCCGGCTGGGTGCTCTCGCGCGGGGGCATCGACGACTGGTTCAATGGCACCGACAACAACAAGGTGTTCGAATACATGGAGGGTCTGCAGGACCCCTATGCATCGCTGACGCCGCCCAACCCGCCTGAATCCCAGATTGCCCGCACCTATACCTGCGTGAAGGGCAAGAGCACCAAGTATGCCTACGTCGGGTCGACCGCGACCACCACCTACACTTACTGGAAGGGCGCTGATTACAACACAGCCGTCCAGACCAACTACAACCGCGCAAAACAGCCGGTCAGCCTGACCACCCCGCCCAGCTACACAATTGTAACGTCCGAGGTTGTCGACGGACAGGTCACGACGACTACAATCAAGTGGACCAACGCCAACAACGGTAACAATGCCAACACCGTCTGGGAAAAGGCCACGACGGTCACCACCACGACCTACAGCGGCACAAACACGGTAACCGAGCCGGACGTCGGCAATGTGGAACCCGGCACCTACACGGATATCAAGGTCGCCTGCGCCACCACCTTCAAGAAGGGCGTCTACATCATCGATGGCGGCGGCCTGGAGATCACCGGGCTGTACGAAGTCAACGGCGCGGGCGTGATGTTCGTGCTGAAGAACGGCGCCTATGTGAAGATCACGGGTGGATCGAACATCAACCTGACAGCGATGCAGGCCTCTGACCTGATTGCCCGCGGCGTTTCGGAAAGTGACGCCAACAAGCTGGCCGGGATGCTGATCTTCGAGGCCCGCGATTCCAGCGGCACGAGCAAGAACAACATCAACGGCACCAGCACGACCGTGCTGAATGGCACGATCTATCTGCCGAAGAGCGGCCTGGACTTTGCCGGGACGGCCAAGGTTACCAGCCAGTGCCTGATGATCGCCGCGGCCACGATCAACATCACCGGGACCGCCAACATGACCTCGTTCTGCCCGAGCGGCCTGAGCGAGGACACTGTTGTCGCAACCTTGACCAGCAAGGTGAAGCTCGTCGTATGATCCGGCCGCGTAACCTTGCCCGCTGCCTGCGCCGCAACAAGCGCGGGACTGTCGCGATCGAAACCGCCTTCGTCGCGCCGGTGCTGGTGCTGATGAGCCTGGGCGCGTTCCAGATCAGCACGATCGTCGCGCGCCAGTCGGAATTGCAGTCAGCGATGGATGAAGCCCAGGCGATCGCGCTGGCCACTGATCCCGATACGCCCGAGGAACGGCTGACGCTGCAACAGGTGATCATGGCGTCGACAGACCTGCCGGCCACCAACGTATCTGTGACCGAGGCCTATCGCTGTGACGGCGCAAACGTCTATGTCACCGCCAACACCTGTGCCCAGGGCACGCGCGTTGCGAGCTATGTGAAGATCCAGATCACGGACAGCTATACGCCGGTCTGGGCAGAGTATGGCGTGGGGAATGCGCTCAATTTCGACCAGAGCCGTTACGTCATGTATAAACAGGCGACCAAGGCATGAAGCAGCGCCGTATCCTTGATCTCTGGCGGGCAGCCGATGGTGCAGCGCTGGTTGAATTCGCGATCCTGGCCCCCGCCATCCTGTCGCTGATGTTCGGCGTGTTTCAGGTCGGGATCGGCATGCAGAACTACAATGCGCTGCGCGCCGTGGCTGCAGATACGGCCCGCTATACCGTGGTCAATTACCAGACCAGCAACAAGCTATCGCACTCGCAGCTCAGCAACTATGCCCGCTCCATTGCGACCACATCGCCCTATGGCCTCCTCAACGATCGGTTCAACGCCTCGGTGATCGCGGCACCGACACAGCGCGTGATCGGGGCAACCGAAATGACGCTGACGGTGACCTACCGCGTCCCGACCATGCTCAGCGCGATTGGCGTTGGCGATATCCCGCTCAGCTTTTCGCGGCCGATCTTCGTCGTTACCTGACCGGGTCCCCGGGCTGAAACGCTAACGCGCACTCGCGGTCTATCTGCTCCGAATGATGCAATTTTCTGTCTATTTTACCGCTGCTTAACCACACTCCTTAGGCAACCCGGTAACGGCGGGCGGCTACGACCCCCAGCGTATCAACGCGGGGCGCGCCAGCACATGACCAGGGATCAGCAGACAGCCGGCAAGCAGGAGGGCCAGTCCTTCCTGTCGCGGCTGGCGCGCGACCTGGCCGGTAATACGCTGGCGATGCTCGCTGCCGGGCTGTTTCCGCTGCTCGCGCTGGTCGGCGGCGGGGTCGACATGGGGCGCAGCTATCTGGCGCAGAGCCGGCTGCAACAAGCCTGCGATGCCGGGGTGCTGGCCGCGCGCAAGAAGCTCGGTTCGCAAGTTGTCACCACGGGCGAAGTCCCGGCCGATGTCACGACCATTGGCAACCGGTTCTTCAACATCAACTTCCGTGCCGGTGCCTATGGTTCGGTGAACCGGGCCTTCGAGATGACGCTCGAGCCGGACTACGCGATCACTGGCGATGCCTCGGTCGAAGTCCCGACCACGATCATGAACCTGTTCGGTTATGACAAGACTGACCTGACCGTCGCTTGCCAGGCCAAGCTGAACTTCAGCAACACTGACGTGATGTTCGTGCTCGATACCACGGGCTCGATGGCCTGGACCAATCCCGGCGACAGCCAGCCGCGGATCGAGGTGCTGCGCGATGTGGTCAAGGATTTCCACGCCCAGCTCGAAGGCAGCAAGACCCCAGGCACCGTGATCCGCTATGGCTTCCTGCCCTATTCGACCAACGTCAATGTCGGCGGCATCCTGGATGCCGACTGGATGGTTGATGAGTGGAACTACCAGGGCCGGGTGCAGCACGATACGGGCGCGACCACGACTGGCCCGGTCTTTACCCAGAACTGGACCTATGTCAGCGGCAGCGACACGGTCGGCACATCTTTCATCAGCCTGGTCTGCCCTTCCGATACGCTGGCATGGTCTCAGTTGAAGTACTGGAAGGATCCGAACGGCACCGAGAACTGGGAGTACCTGCTGAACGGGATCGATTACACCTGTGAGTGGATCGATTCGACACGCCGAAAAGTGACGCCGCGGGTCTACGTCGCCTATCGCTACATCTACAGCTATCTCAACCAGGGCCAACGGAGCATGCCGATCATGACCTGGCGCTATCAGGCGATCCCGGTCGATGTCTCGGGCCTCAAGGACACTGGCAGCGGCACGATGCGGGTTGGCACCAAGGTGACGATTCCGCGCATGGCCGGCGATCCGATGAACCCGACCGCTTTCGATGCCTGGTTCCGCGGCTGCGTCGAAGAACGTGATACCTATGAAATCACCGACTATTCCGATGTGGATTTCAGCCGCGCGCTCGATCTGGATATCGACCTCGTGCCATCTCCAGGAGACCCGAGCACCCAGTGGCGCCCGATACTCAACGACGTCTCGTTTGTCCGGGCCATGGATTGGGGCGGCCGAGGCACGTTTGTTCCCACACCGGGCACTTCGGATGCTGATTGGAACTATCTCAACGCCGGTTGGGCTGGCCTCTCAGCCTGCCCTGCCCCAGCCCGCAAGCTGGCCCCGATGACCGCCGGGGAAGTTTCGACTTATGTCGACAGCCTGTTCGCCGAAGGCAGCACGTATCATGACATCGGCATGATCTGGGGCGCACGGATGCTGTCACCCACCGGGATTTTCGCGCCTGAAAACGCTGATGCGGGCAGTTCCGCGACCAGCCGGCACATGATCTTCCTGACCGACGGGGAAACCGCGCCGCTGGACCTGTCGTACGGCGCTTATGGCGTGGAGCCGCTGGATGGCCGGCGCTGGTCGACCTCGTCCTCGCAGACCCTCACCCAGGTCGTCGAAGGCCGCACGGCGGTGGCCTGCGAAGAGGCCAAAAAGCGCAACATTACCGTATGGGTGATCGGCTTTGGCACCGCGCTGAATCCGGTGCTGTCGGCCTGCGCCGGTCCGGGCCGTGCCTTCGAGGCGGCTGATGCCGCCGAGTTGCAGGACGTGTTCAGCAAGATTGCCGCCCAGTTGGGTGACCTGCGGGTGACCAAGTGAGGTTCCGGTGCCTCCGCAAGCTTGCCGCTGACCGGCAGGGTGCGACGATCGTCGAATTCGCGCTGATCGCCCCGGCGCTGCTGCTGACGTTGATGGGCCTCTTCGACATGGCCCACAACATGTACACCGCGCAGATGCTGAACGGCGCGATCCAGCAGGCGGCGCGCAATTCGACCATCGAAGGTGCAGAAGGCCGCGAGGCGGCATTGGATGCAATCGTCACCAAGGCGGTGAAGGCGATCTCGCCAGCTGCAACGGTCCGGTTCAGCCGCACGGCCTATCAAAGCTTCACGAGCGTCGGCCGGCCCGAGGACTGGACCGATGTCGATAACGACGGCACCTGCAACAGGGGCGAACCCTATGAGGACGCCAACAGCAACGGCACCTGGGACCGCGATCCGGGCCAGGCCGGCTTTGGCGGTGCGCGCGATGCGGTGCTCTACACCGTGGCAATCGAATACCCCCGACTCTTCCCGATTGCCAAGCTCATCCCCGGCCAGTCCGAACTGATGCGGATGAAAAGCGCCACCGTGCTGCGCAACCAGCCGTTCGGCACTGCCGATACCAGCACGCCAGTAACGCGGAACTGCACATGACCGCGCTGCGCCGCCTGCTTCGCAGCCGCTCCGGCGTGGCGATGACCGAATTTGCGCTTGGTGCGCCGCTCGTCCTGATGGCCGGCCTGTGGGGTACGGAAACGGCGAACTACGCGCTGACGAGCATGAAGCTGGGTCAGGTCGCCGTGCAGGTTGCCGATAATGCCTCGCGCGTGGGCGACCTCTCGACGTTGCAGAACCGCAAGGTCTACGAGAGCGACATCAACGACGTGCTCTATGGCGCGCAGCTTCAGGCCGGTGGGCTGAAGCTGTTTCAATATGGCCGAGTGATCATCTCCAGCCTGCAGGTTCGCCCGGCGGGCGGCGGCGGCGCGGGCGAACAATATATCCAGTGGCAACGCTGCCGCGGGGCCAAGCCGGTCAATTCCAGCTATGGAGTCGAGAACCAGAACCTGGCCAACGGAATCGGCCCGGTCGGCGAGGAGGTCCTGGCCCAGGACGACGATGCGGTAATCTTCGTCGAGGTCCGCTACACCTACCAGCCGCTGGTTTCGGAGCGCTTCGTCACCAACGCCGAGATGAGCTCGATCGCATCGTTCACCGTGCGCGACGATCGCGACATCTCGCAGCTTTATCAGCGCGATCCCGCCGCCCCGGACCCGGTGCAGCAGTGCGGCGCCCATTCCGGCCAGATTTCGGTCAGCTCAAACGGCTCGATGAGCTGACGGGTCGGCCCGCATGGCCCCTACCGATAGCAGACCTTGCGCACCGCAGCGGCAATCCTCGCGGAATCGATGATCGCGGCCTTTTCCAGATTGGCGGCATAGGGCAGCGGTACGTCCTCATCACAGACCCGCAGAACCGGGGCGTCGAGGTGGTCAAAGCCCTCTTCCATGCACAGCGCCATGATTTCGGATGAAATCGAGCACTGCGGCCAGCCTTCCTCGGCCACGACCAGGCGGTTGGTCTTGGCCAGCGAAGTCAGCACGGCTTCGCGGTCAAGCGGACGCAGGGTGCGCAGGTCGAGCACTTCGGCCTCGATCCCCTCACCCGCCAGCGTCTCTGCTGCTTCCAGCGCCAGCCCGACTCCGATCGAGTAGGACACGATGGTCACATCGCGCCCTTCACGCATGATCCGTGCCTTGCCGATCGGCAGGACGTGATCGTCAAGCTCCGGCAGTTCGAAAGTGCGGCCATAGACCAGCTCGTTTTCCAGGAAGACCACCGGGTCTTCGCAGCGGATCGCGGCTTTCAGCAGGCCCTTGGCATCAGCCGCGTCATAGGGCGCTATCACGACCAGACCGGGGACGCTGGCATACCACGGGCCATAATTCTGGCTGTGCTGCGCGCCGACGCGGCTGGCCGCGCCGTTGGGGCCGCGGAACACGACCGGGCACCGCATCTGCCCGCCCGACATGTAATTGGTCTTGGCGGCCGAATTGATGATGTGGTCAATCGCCTGCATGGCGAAGTTGAAGGTCATGAATTCGATCACGGGGCGCAAACCGCCCATGGCCGCCCCTGCGCCGATCCCGGCAAAGCCGTATTCGGTAATCGGAGTATCGATCACCCGCTGCGGCCCGAATTCCTCGAGCAGGCCCTGGGTGACCTTGTAGGCCCCCTGATACTCGGCCACTTCCTCGCCCATCACGAAGACGCGGTTATCGCGGCGCATTTCCTCGGCCATGGCATCGCGCAGCGCTTCGCGGACAGTCGAGCTTTTCATGTTGGTGCCAGCTGGAACTGCCGGATCGGCCTTGCGCGGCGCAGGAGCCGGACGCTCGGCCGCGGCTGCCGGAGCAGGCGCAACGACAGGAGTGGCCGGAGCGGCTGGAGTAGCCGGGGCGCTCTCCCCTTCTCCCCCGATCACCGCAATCACCGTGCCGACCTTGACGCCCTCGGTCCCTTCCGGAACCAGAATCTTGCCGACCACGCCTTCGTCGACGGCTTCGAATTCCATCGTCGCCTTGTCGGTCTCGATCTCGGCCAGGATGTCGCCGGACTTGACCGTATCTCCTTCCTTGACCAGCCACTTGGCCAGGGTCCCCTCTTCCATCGTCGGGGACAGTGCGGGCATCTTGAGTTCGATCGCCATCAGTAGCTCTCCACCAGCACGTCGGTGTAGAGTTCGGTCATTTCAGGCTCCGGCGAATTTTCAGCGAAATCAGCTGCTTCGGTAACGACACTGCGAATCCGCTTGTCGATGTCCTTGATCCGGTCCTCGGCAATGCCGCGGGCCAGAAGTTCGGCCTTGGCCGCCTCGATCGGGTCGTGCTTGTCGCGCATTTCCTGCACTTCCTCGCGGCTGCGGTACTTGGCCGGGTCCGACATCGAATGGCCGCGATAGCGATAGGTGTTAAGCTCCATCAGCACCGGGCCGTTGCCGCCGCGGACAAAGTCGAGCGCGATTTCGGCAGCGGCACGCACTTCAAGCACGTCCATCCCGTTCACATCCATGCCGGGAATGCGGAAGGCGGTGCCGCGCCGGTAGAAGTCCGTTTCGGCCGAGCCGCGCTTGACCGCGGTGCCCATGGCATAGCCGTTGTTCTCTACCACGAAGACGATCGGCAATTTCCACAATGCAGCCATGTTGAAGGCTTCGTAGACCTGCCCCTGGTTGGCCGCGCCATCGCCGAAATAGGCGAGGCACACGCCGCCATCGCCGCGGTACTTGTGTGCAAAAGCGAGACCGGTGCCCAGCGGCACCTGCGCGCCGACGATGCCATGCCCGCCGTAGAATTTGTGGTCGACGCTGAACATGTGCATCGACCCGCCCTTGCCCTTGGAAATGCCGGCCGCGCGGCCAGTCAGTTCGGCCATGATGACTTTCGGATCGATGCCATAGGCCAGCATGTGGCCATGGTCGCGATAGCCAGTGATCACGCTGTCCTTATCACCATCCAGCGCGGACTGGAGCCCGACCGCGACGGCTTCCTGACCGATATAGAGGTGGCAGAAGCCACCGATCAGGCCCAGCCCGTAAAGCTGGCCGGCACGCTCTTCAAAGCGGCGGATCAGCACCATCTGTTCGTAGAAGGTCAGCAGCTCGTCATCGCTGGCGGCATAGCGCTTGCTGGCACCATGCGCTTCTTGCAGGCTGCGCAGCGCAAAGCCCTCTTCAGCAGCGGCGGCAGCCTTTGCGGCAGTTGGTTTCTTGGCCAATTCTGGTCCCCTGGGGTGGAATCCTCTTAGCCGCCTATAGGGCGCGAGCGCCGTAAGGGAAACCGGTGCATTCGTATTTTTGAGAGGGCCTTGACCCGCAGGGCAATCAGTTGAGCAGAATGACCATTTCGTCCGGGTGGACGACGTTCAGGTCTTTGCGTAGCAGTTCGCCGGCCATGTCGGGATCGACATGATCGGGGTTGAGCAAGCCAACGCGGTTCTTGAGCACGTCGCGCTCGGCCTTCAGCTTTTCAAGCTGGTTCTGCTGTTCGGCTAGGGTGCGATTATATTCGCTCCAGGCGAGGATCCCGCTGGGACCCGCAAGCGCGATGCCGAGCAGGAACAGCAAGCCGACAAGGGGCGAAGCCTGCCGCACATTCTGGTTCAAGACACTCGGTTCGTTTCGCCCACCCATGGTTAACTTAGAATCACATTCAATTCAGTGATTCAAGCGCAAAATCTCAGTATTCCCGCCCATTTGGCAGACACTCGAAAAAGTGAATCATTTTCAGTTACTTGAACACGGTACAAATCTATCCATCGCGCCGCGCAAATGGCGTGGATTTCGGCGAACCACGAAGTTCCCGTTGGTTCCACGCAGCTCGCCAGAATCGCAACCAAACTGACCGCCAACCGATTGCCACATTGGCACCAGTCGGTTCGGGCCTCACACAAGTATTTGCCGAATATGCCAAACCCGTTGCCTCCCCCAGTTCCGGTACGTTTTTGTCCGAAGCGGGCGGGCCGTGATCGCACTGTTACACGAGCCGTGGCGAGAAGGGATCGCAGGCTGCGGGGGCGCAGGAGGAGGCAACAATGACATCAGGGTTGATCGGGCCATGGCGGTAAGCATGACCTGGCCGCAGTATTTGCGAAGCGAATGCACGGTCTCAGGCTTCACCGTGAAACTGACGGAATACGAGATCGAAGCCCTGCTGCTACTGATGCTGCGCTGCCCCAATCCGGTCAGCAAGGAAGAGATGATCGAATGGCTCTGGCCCGATCCCGGGCTTGAGCCGGAATTCACCGAAGGCATGATCTATCACACCATGCGCCGCTTGCGCGCCAAGGTGGGCGA
Source organism: Sphingomonadaceae bacterium (assembly GCA_009926135.1). GTDB lineage: Bacteria > Pseudomonadota > Alphaproteobacteria > Sphingomonadales > Sphingomonadaceae > Novosphingobium. The sequence continues at coordinate 63,264 of RFPL01000013.1, read as the reverse complement.
GTTTCACATCCCCTCGCGCGTCAATTTTGGCTATCGCCTGATGCAACAGCCCGAACCCAAGCGCGGCCGGGAACGCGGCAGGCGGGGACCATCCCTTGAATTCAAGCAGGCGGCTTGAACAGGTGCAAGTGGTGCCGGCTTGATGCCGACATGAATTCCGCGAAACGCAGCAGATCGCGACGGCTGTCCCGCACGATCTGCTACGTTTCCGCGGTCAATGGGCGAGCCGGATCGCCACCAGCGCCCGGTTGCCCCGGCCCATCGTTCCGCCGAGTTCGCGATTGGCTTCCAATGCCAGCTCCAGCCCGTCATTGTCGCCGAGGCGGAAGGCATAGCCGAGGCCAATCAGCGAGCGGCGCGTGCCAGCCACGCTTTCCCAGCGGTAGTCGGCGTAGAACCGGTTGCGACCACCATCATTGGCAACCAGCTTGGCCCCCACCTGGTAGCCGCACCGCAGCGACGACACTTCGACGTCATTGTCCTCGCACAGCAGGCCCGGGCTCAGCAGCAGGCGCGCCGAACTGCCAAGCGCCTCGTTGCCGGTCAACTGGATCGGTGCAGTCAGCGGCACGCTGATCCGGGTCGTGTCGACCGAGCCGACTGCGAAGGCGATGCCCGAGCGGTTTTCGCCCAGGTAGCGCGCGGCCAGGGTCGCCGAGCCAAGCTTTTCGCGGGCGTGCGAGACGATCGCATCGGTGGTGACGATGGTATCGGCGATGTTGAAATCGCCGCTCAGCATCCAGCCATAGACCTGGCGCTGACCCTTCATCGTTCCGTCGAGCACGAACCCATCGCTTTCGGCCAGGCCGAAATCGTAATTGGCGCGGCCGAGACCGGCGAAGGCCCCGGTGCGCAGGCGGTCGCTCAGGCGATAGCGCGCATAAGCGTTCAGCTGCAGGCTATTGTCCGAGATCTTGCTGTGCGCAAAGCCTCCCAGCGTGTCGCTGGCCTGCGAGGCAATCACTGCCGCGCCAAGCGTCAGGTCGGCGTCGATCCGGCTTTCGAAACGCAGGCTGGCAAACATCCGCGAGGTCCAGTTTCCGCCCAGCTTGGAATAGTTCAACCCGAAGTCGGCAAACAGCTGATGGCGCCGACCACATTCGGTGAGGCGCTCGCTATAGTCGAGCTTGGCCTGCCCGCCCGACTGGTTGGCATTGGCGGCACCTGACAGCCCGGACCGGGCCTTGGGAGCGTCACAGTTTTCGTCATTGCCTGCGCGCATCAGCGATTCGTTGAAGCTCAGCATGTCGCTCAGTCCATGAACCGCATGGGTGCGCAGGCCGGCGCGAAGCTTGTCCCCGATCTGGGCGAGCTTGTGGCCGATCTCATCGACATTGGCCACGGTGACAGTCAGCACCTGGTAGCTGATGTTCCCGGCCGTATCGACCGCCTTGATCCGCACCACATAGGTATTGTTGCGATCGCTGTCGGTCGGCGTTTCAAAGTCCGGCGCGGCAATGAACACCAGCGCACCGGTGCGTGGGTCGATCCGGAAGCTGGCAGCATCGCTGCCCCCGTCTAGCGACCATGTGACGGCTTCACTGGCGGCAAAGGTCGAAACCGCAGTGAGCCCTTCGTTGATCGTGATCGCCGAAGTGGCAGCGCCTGGGCCGCCGCTGGGGCCGGTGATCAGCGGAGCAAGGTCGTCTATATCCAGCACGGTCACGGTGATCGTCTGCGTGCTGGCTGTGCCGCTGGCCGGATCAGTCGCAGTGATCGTCAGGATATAGGTGTTGTTGGTATCGCTGTCCGTCGGCCGTTCGAAGTCTGGCGCGCTCTGGAACGTGATCGCGCCATCGGCTGCAATTGCAAACTTGACCGATTCGCTCCCACCCGTGATCGACCAGTTGACGACCTTGTCGGCCGTGACGCGGGTGACCATCGTCTGGTTCTCGTTGACCGAGATCACGTCAATGGCTGCCCCGGGCGCCCGGCTGGGCCCGGTGATGACCGGCGCGACGTCAGCCTGGTCCGTCTCATCCAGACGGACTTCGATTCCCGTGCTGTTGGTGCCGTCACTCGCCGTAACGGTGATGGTGCGGCTATTTGGTGCAACCTCGAAATCGTTGGCTGGCGAGGAGGCTCCGGCGGCAGTCAGCGTGATGACGCCGGTACCGGAATTGATCGCATACCAGCTATCCGCGTTACCGGCCGTGATGCTGTAGGTGATCACATCCCCCTCCGGATCGGTTGCCGCTGCTGCACCCAGACTTGTCCCGCTGGCCGAGTTTTCGGCGTAGGCAAACCCATAGGCCGGAGCGTTGCCGGTGCCAGTCGCGTTGGTCCCGGTAAAGGCCGGTGCGCCATCGTTGAGGTTGGTTTCGTTCAGGTTGACCTCGATCGTGGTGCTGTTGGTCCCGTCCGAAACGGCTGCCGTAAGCACGCGGGTATTGGGGGTCTGCTCGAAATCGTTGGCGAGCGAGGTGGCGCCAGTGGCGGTCAGGGTGATCACGCCGGTGCTGGCATTGATGGCGTACCAGCCGTCGGTGTTGCCGCCGGTTAGGGCGTAGCTCATCGTATCGCCATCGGCATCGCTGGCGGCCAGCGTCGCCAGGCTGGTTCCGGCGGCGGCATTCTCGGCATAGTCGAAGCTGTAGGCCGGGGCATTACCAGTGCCGGTCGCGTTGGTGCCGGTGAAGACCGGCGTGCCATCGTTGACGTTGGTCTCGCTGAGCCTGACCTCGATCGTGGTCGTGTTGCTGCCATCGGACACTGCTGCGGTCAGGACCCGCGTGTTCGGGGTGGCCTCGAAGTCGTTCGCCAGCGAGGCTGCACCAGTGGCGGTGAGGGTTATCACCCCGGTGCTGGCATTGATCGCATACCACCCCTCGGCATTGCCGCCGGTCAGGCTGTAGGTCAGCGTGTTGCCGTCGGGATCGCTCGCGCTAAGCGTCGTCAGGGTGGCTCCGGCCGCCGAGTTCTCGGCATAGCTGAAGCTATAGGACGGCGCGTTGCCGGTGCCGGTCGCGTTGGTGCCGGTGAAGGACGGCGCGCCATCGTTGGCATTGGTCTCGTTCAGCTTGACCTCAATCACCGTGCTGTTGGTCCCGTCCGAGACGGTCACAGTCAGAACGCGGCTGTTGGGCGTCGTCTCGAAATCGTTGGCGAGCGAGGCCGCGCCAGCGCTGGTCAGGCTGATTGCCCCGGTGCTGGAATTGACCGTGAACCAGCCGTTCGGATCACCGCCGGTGATCGCGAAAGTCAGGGCATCGCCTTCGGCATCGCTGGCCGAAACCGTGCCAAGCGTCGTGCCGCTGGCGGTGTTCTCGGCATAGTCGAAGCTGTACGACGCGGCATTGGTCGTGCCCGTCGCGTTCGTGTTGGTAAACGCCGGGGCAACATCGTTGACGTTGGTCTCGGTGAGGATGACTTCGATCGTCGTCGCAAGCGAGCCGTCCGACACCGACACGGTCAGCGTGCGGCTGTTGGGCGTCGTTTCGAAATCGTTGGCCAGCGAGGCGGCGCCAGTGGCGGTCAGGGTGATGACGCCAGTACTCGAATTGATCGTGTACCAGCCGTCGGTGTTGCCGCCGGTCAGGCTGTAGGTGAGCGTCGCCCCTTCGGGATCGCTGGCCGAGATCGTGCCGAGCGTTGCCGTGGTAGCAGAGTTCTCGGCATAGCTGAAGCTGTAGGCCGGGGCATTCCCGGTCCCAACGCTGTTGGTATTGGTGAAGCTGGGCGGATTGTTGCCCTCGTTGTCGGTGATCGTGTTGGTCGCGACGATGCTAGCCGCATTGGCGCTCAGTTCTGCCGATCCGCTGGTCACGCCGGTCAGGGTCACCACCACGGTTTCGCCAGGATCGTTCGCGTTGTCGTCCAGCACCGGAATGCTGAGCGTGGCGGAGGTCTGGCCGGCCAGAATGGTGATGGAGCCGGACAGAGCGGTATAGTCCGTGCCCGCCGTGGCGGTCCCGCCGACTGAGTAGCTCACCACAGTATCGGTTCCCGACTCAGCGCTGAGCGAGACCGTCATTGACCCGTTGGTCGATGGTTCGGCCGCATTGGCGGTGTTGGCAATAGACACCGTGCGCACCGGATCGAGCGGGATATGGTTGTTGATCACCCCGTTCGAGGTCGTGGCCGAAGTGGTCCCGATCGTGAAGCTGAAGCCCAGGTAATAGGTCGTGCTGTCCGACCCGGTTGGCGCGGTGCTCTGCGGCTGGATCGCGACGAAACCACCGCCGAGGCCCGGATCATAGGGCCCCGAACTGGCTGGGATCGTCGTGCTCTGGAAAGAATAGCCCGTCGGGGCCGTCACCGCGATGGTATAGGTTCCGCTCTGCGCCGTGCTGTTGAGCACGAAGCTGTATTTGCCATCGCTTCCGGTGGTCTGGCTGTTCTGGCCACCCAGGGTCTGATCCAGCCAGGTATTGTTCACCAGGGTGCCGTTGTAGAGGAACTGGACAGTCGCGCCGGCCACCGCTGCTCGGGTCGTGGAATTATAGACCACCCCGGCCGGGTCAACCGCCACAGCGTCGGCTCCGGTCACGCTGCCTCCGGTCGAGACGGTGATGCCCCGGATATATTCGCCGCTGGCATTGCCTGAGTTGCTCTTGGCCTTGCCCTTGTCCGAACCGTTCGAGATGAAGCGCACGCCGTAGGAGCCGGCCCGCAGTCCGGTAAACTGATAGGCGCCCGAGGCATTGGTGGTGGCAGACGCCAGCACCGTATCGCTGGAATTGAGCAAGTTCACCGTTGCACCCGACACGGCATTGCCGTTGGTTCGCCGGAAGGTGCCGGAAATTACGCCAGAACCAGCGATGGCCGTTGTAGCGCTTGCGCAGGTCGCTGATACGCAACCCGCCGCGCTGGACGGGCTATTGGTGCCATTCGGATCGACCGATACGTAATTGGTGATCGAAGTGCCCGTGGTCGGAGCCGTGGTGTTGATCGTGAACGAAGCTGCACCATTGGCCGAATAGGCCGCGATCCCGCCTGACAGGGTGGCAGTGCAATTGACGTTCTGGCCTGACTGGCTGCACGAAACTCCACTCACGCCCGTGCCGGCGCTGGCAGAGACGAAGCTGGCGCCGCTCGGCAGGGCGTCCTGCACTGTCACCGAAGTCCCGGACACGCCGCCGCCGGAATTGCCGATGCCAATCGTATAGGCCAGCGAGCCACCTTCCACGACCGAAGCCGCGGCCGACTTCGAGACAGTGAAGCTGGGCGTCACGCCAAGGTAGGCGTTGAGCGCGGCGAGCACGTTCGACAGCGCCGCGTTGCCGGAAACCGAACCACCATTGGCGATCGCCAGGGTGCTGCCAGGAACCTTCAGCAGATAGGTTTTCTGGCGAGTGGCGGTCAGGGTGTAGCCATCGCTGATGTTCTGGTCGATCCGCAGGCCGATCCCGCGCAGCGTCCCGCCACTTGCCGTTTCGCGTCAGTTGACTGCGCCCTGGACAGTCTGCCGGCTACCATTGATGAAATCGACGGTCACCGTGACCGGGATGTCGTTGCCCTGCAGTTCGAACTGATTGGTCGACGAGTTCTGCGATATCGTTACGGCCTTGATGTTCAGATCAGGCGTGCCGTTGTCAAAGGCATACATATTCACGGGCTGGTTGATCGCCGAGGAGTATTCCCCAACCCAACCATTCGTGAACGTCAGCGTAGGCACCCCGGCATGGGCGGCCACCGGCGTGAGCAGAAGCACGACAAGCATGCCAATGACGCGGGTAAGAACCTTGAGCGAACGCGACTGATACATAATGCCCCCTATTCAGGGGCGTGTTGTTGGTCAGCGCAGGTCAATGCGCCTTCAAACCAATGCAGCAAATATGCATACCCCCGCGGTTTCTAATCCCAAGAAGCCGCAAGGCGCGGCCTTAAGCAGGCCTTGACGTATTTTAAAATCCGCAAAACCTCATACAAAACCGTACCAGGTCCAGGTTTACTTTGCTCGATCGAAATCCAATCGCGCCTTTTGTACGTATTTTTTCTTGGCATCTGTAGGTGGGGGCAACGCGATATCTGCGCGTTCTTCACAATAGCAGAGCGATAACTATGGACCCACCGATTTTGCGGCAGTCAGATGGTGGTGCGCCCGACGGGATTCGAACCCATGGCCCCCAGATTAGGAATCTGGTGCTCTATCCGGCTGAGCTACGGGCGCCCGCGCCTCCTCTAGTGCGCAGCGCCGGGGCTGGCAATCAGTTCGCCTGATCCGGCGGGACGACCGGGAATGGCAGCGGCATGACCGCAACGCCTTCTTCGAGCAGGTCCTTCGCCTCTTCCAGCGTGGCCTGGCCGTGGATCGGCTCAGCCGCGCGCTCGCCATAATGGATCGCGCGGCTGGCCTCGGCGAAGTCCTCGCCCACCCAGCGCGATTGCTTGAGCGCCTCCGCCTGCAACTTCGCGAGCTTTTCCATCACCGCCAGTGCTTCGGGCGGCAGGCCAGCGGCAACCGGCGAAGACTGGGCCGGTACCGGCAACTGGTTGCCTTTCCTGGGCACGGAGGGTGCCATCGGCGCCTTGGCGACCGCAGTGGTGCCGCAGTGCGGGCAATCGACCAGCCCGCGCCGCTGCTGCTCGGCAAAGGCTTCGGACGAGGCGAACCAGCCTTCGAAGCGGTGCCCGGCCGACTGGCAGATCAGGTCGAATACGATCATGGTCGGCCCTATGTGTGGATTGGCCGGCGATTGACAAGGCTGGGCAGCTGCGCGCGAACCTCGGCAATCCGGGCCAGATCGATCTCGGCAAAGCCCAGCCCCGGCTCTTCCCCGCCCAGATCGAGCAGGACTTCGCCCCACGGATCGATCACCAGGCTATGACCATAGGTCTCGCGCCCGTCCTCATGGCGACCGACCTGGGCCGCCGCGATGACATAAGCGCTGGCCTCGATCGCACGGGCGCGCTGCAACACGTGCCAGTGCGCCGCGCCGGTCGGCCGGGTAAAGGCGGCGGGGATGGCGATGGCGTCGCACCGCGCCTGGCCCAGCGCATCGAACAGCGCGGGAAAACGCAGGTCATAACAGATGGTGAGGCCGAGCCGGCCCAGCGGGGTATGGTCGACCGTCACCACCTGCTCGCCCGGGGCATAGGCGTTGGACTCACGCCAGCTTTCGCCCGTCGCCAGGTCGACGTCGAACATGTGGATCTTGTCGTAGCGCGCGGCGATCGCACCGTTGGGATCGATCAGCAGGCTGCGGTTGGCCCAGCGCCCGTCCGCTCGGGCGACCGCCAGACTGCCGAGCGCGACCCAGACGCCTGCGCCGGCGGCAGCATCGCGCACGGCCGCCAGCACCGGGTTATCAACCTCAGGCACGATATGCTGGCCGCCGCGCGCGCGGTCGCGATCGAGCAGACCCGACATTTCCGGGGTGAAGAGCATCGTCGCCCCGCCGCTTTCCGCCGCGCCGATCGCGCTGACGAGAGCGCGTGCATTGGCCGCCGGATCGATCCCGGCGGTCATCTGCAGGATGGCAATGCGGGCCATGCGGGTCCGCTACAGGCCCAGCAGCGGGTCGAGCTTGCCCGCAGCGTCAAGCGCCATGATTTCGTCGCAGCCGCCCAGCGCCTGATCGTTGACCAGCACCTGCGGCACCGTGCTCGCGCCCGGCACGCGGCGGACCATCTCATCGCGATCCTTGCCACCGAAGGTCACGTCGATCTCGGCGTAAGCCACGCCCTTCTTGTCCAGCAGCGACTTGGCGCGGACGCAATAGGGGCAACCCCACTTGGTATAGATCTCGACTTTCGGAGTGGACATGCGGGCTCCTCTTGAAACAGGCGGCGGCTATCATACATCGGTGGCGGTGTCATGGTCCGCGAGGGGATGATGCCGCAGCGCGGGGCGCCATAACGGGCCTCGCGCAGTAACCAAGATTGCTCGTTGGAGGATTTTGCGATGAACCGTTTCGACTTTACCCCCTATCGCCGCACTATGGTTGGCTTTGACCGGCTGTTTGACCTGCTGGAAAACCACAACCGGCTGAACAGCGGCGACAACTATCCACCTTTCAACATCGAACGTCGCGGTGACGAAAGCTACCGCATCACCCTGGCCGTGGCCGGTTTCAAGCCCGCCGATATCGAGATCACCGCCCAGCAGAACCTGATGGTGATCCAGGGCCGCAAGGGTGACGAACCGCAGGCCGGACAATTCCTGCATGTCGGCATCGCACAGCGCGGGTTTGAGCGCCGTTTCGAACTGGCCGACTATGTCCGCGTCGAAGCAGCCAACCTTGAAGATGGCCTGCTGATCATCGATCTGGTGCGCGAAGTGCCCGAGGCGATGAAGCCGAAGACGATCCCGGTCGGCACGCAAAAGGCCCTGACCGTGGTTAGCGATGCTGCTGACGAAAGCAGTGCAGCCGCCTGATCCTTAAATTTTCCGTTGAATGGGGGTGGAGCCTGGCGGCCCCACCCCCGCGACGCTTGCGCGCCGCCCTGTCGCGTCTTGATCGTCCGGGTCGCAATAGACGATCGGACCTTCGACAAGCCCTGAAAGATTGTTGCTGACGCCCGCTACGAGCTAGGGGAAACCCTAGGTCGAATGCAAGTGCAATCTTGTGAGTTGTCCACCCGGAACTAACCGGAATCGTTCAGACAAGCCGGGCCTGTTGCACCGCAGCGGCGATAAATCCGGCAAACAGCGGGTGTGGATCGAACGGACGGCTCTTCAATTCGGGATGGAACTGGACGCCGATGAACCAGGGATGGTCCGGCCGCTCGACGATTTCGGGCAGCAGGCCGTCGGGCGACATGCCCGAGAAAACCAGCCCGCCCTGCTCCAACGCGTCACGATAGGCCGAGTTGACCTCGTAGCGATGGCGGTGGCGTTCGAAGATCGTCGTGGCTCCGCCATAGACGGCCGAGACGTGGCTGTTAGCGCTGAGCCTAGCTTCATAGGCACCAAGCCGCATCGTCCCGCCAAGGTCGGTATCGGCACCGCGCGTCTGCAGGCCTTCGGCGCTCATCCATTCGGTGATGATGCCGACCACCGGCTCGGCCGGCTCGCCGAATTCGGTCGAGCCTGCCCCGGTGATGCCGGCGGTGTTGCGGGCTCCTTCGATGCAGGCCATCTGCATGCCCAGGCAGATGCCGAAGAACGGCACCTTGCGTTCGCGTGCAAAGCGGACCGAGGCGATCTTGCCTTCCGAACCGCGGACGCCAAAGCCGCCAGGCACGAGGATGCCGTGCATCGGCTCAAGCCGGTTGACGATTTCGTCGTCGCCGGCTTCGAACAGTTCGGCGTCAATCCACTTGATGTTGACCTTGACGCGATTGGCCATGCCGCCGTGAACCAGCGCCTCGTTGAGGCTTTTGTAAGCATCGGGCAGGCCGACATACTTGCCGACTACGCCAATCGTCACTTCGCCTTCGGGGTGCTGATAGCGATCAACGATGTCCATCCAGCGCGTCAGGTCTGGTGCCGGGCTGGTCAAGCCGAAGTGATGCAGCACTTCCGCGTCCAGCCCTTCGGCATGGTACTGCAGCGGTACAGCATAGATACTGCTGGCGTCGAGCGCCTGGATCACCGCTTCCTTGCGGACGTTGCAGAACAGCGCGATCTTGGCCCGCTCGTTCTCGGGCAACGGATGTTCGCAGCGGCACAGCAGCAAGTCGGGCTGGACGCCCAGGCTCGTCAGTTCGCGGACCGAGTGCTGGGTCGGCTTGGTCTTGAGCTCTCCCGCCGCCGAAACATAGGGCACCAGGGTAACGTGGACCGAACAGAACCGGTCGCGCCCCAGTTCGTTGCGCATCTGGCGGATAGCTTCGATGAAGGGCAGGCCCTCGATATCGCCGACTGTCCCGCCGATTTCGCACAGCACGAAATCAAGGTCTTCAGTATCGGCCAGGGCAAAGCGCTTGATCTCGTCGGTGACGTGCGGGATCACCTGGACCGTGGCGCCGAGGTAATCGCCCCGGCGTTCCTTGGTGATGATGTCGCGGTAGATCCGGCCCGAAGTGATATTGTCCGCCTGCCGCGCCGAAACGCCGGTAAAGCGTTCGTAATGACCAAGGTCGAGATCGGTCTCGGCCCCGTCATCGGTCACAAAGACTTCGCCATGCTGATAGGGGCTCATCGTCCCCGGATCGACGTTCAGATAGGGATCGAACTTGCGGATGCGGACCTTGAATCCGCGCGCCTGCAGCAATGCTGCGAGGCTTGCCGCCATGAGACCTTTGCCAAGCGAGGAGACCACGCCGCCGGTAATGAAAATGAACCGCGCCATGGGAGTCGGGCCTTAAGCAATGAATGGGGTAGCGGGCAAGCGCTGCTTGCCGCAATCCACAAGTTCGGTAGATCGGCCCGCCGCAAAGCGGGCCAGCAGGTTATTGCTTGGCAGGTGCGCCCTGCGGTGCGGCGGCCGGAGCAGCGGCAGCATCGGCCGGAGCCGCAGCCGGTGCAGCCAGCGGATCGGCACCAACCGGCGGACCTGCAGGAGCCACGGCGCGATTGAGCGAGGTATCAAGCCCGCCGCCCGAAGCGGTGCTGGCCGCGATCGCCGCCAGAGCAATGCTCAACACCACGAACAGGGTCGCCAGGACGGCGGTCGAGCGGGTGAGGAAATCGGCCGCGCCGCGCGCAGACATCAGCCCGGCCGGGCTGCCACCAACGCCAAGCCCGCCACCTTCCGACTTTTGCATCAGGATCACGGCGACCAGCAGCGCGGCAACCAGAGCCTGCACAACGGTAAGGAAGATAAATAGCGACATTGGGCGGCTTTCCGCTGGAGAGAACGTGTTGCCGGAGCATTTAGGCGCGCAGGCGGCCGGTTGCAAGCGTGGCGCTATTCGTCGCCCGGACCGCCCGCAGCAAGGACGATTGCCAGGAAATTGTCGGCCTGCAGGCTGGCGCCGCCAACCAGTGCCCCGCCCACTTCGTCTGCCGCCAGCAGTTCCACGGCATTGCCGGCATTGACCGAACCGCCGTACAGGATCGAAATTCCGGCGCCATCCTCGCCATAGATCGCTTCCAGCCGTGCCCGGATCGCGCGGTGGATCGCGCCAATGTCCTCGACCGAAGGGACCCGGCCGGTACCAATGGCCCAGACCGGCTCATAAGCGACTGTCACGCGGGCGGCGACGCCCTCGCCCACCGGCAGCGAACCATCGAGCTGCGTGCAGACCACGGCTTCGGCCTGTCCGGCATCGCGCTGGGCTTCGGTTTCTCCCACGCAGACGATCACTTCGAGCCCGGCGGTCAGCGCGGCCTCGGCCTTGGCGCGGACAATCGCATCGGTCTCGCCGTGCATGGCGCGGCGTTCGCTGTGGCCCAGGATGGTGAAAGTCGCGCCGCTATCGGCCAGCATCGCGGCCGAGACATCGCCGGTATAGGCCCCGCTTGCCGCGGCGTGGCAGTCCTGCCCACCGATCACCATCGTCTCGGCATTCTCTGCCATGGCTTGAATCAGGGTGAAAGGCGGGGCGACGGCCACCCGAACGCCAACGTGGCGCGCCGCGCCGCGATCGATGGCGCGGGCTTCGGCAAGCATGGCCCGCGTGCCATTCATCTTCCAGTTGCCGACAATAAAGGGCCGGTTAGCCATGCCTGAATTCCTGCCGTTTAATTGAGCCCCGGGGTTGTGCCCCCGGTAGAACCCCGCGCCTAGGCCAGTGGTGCCATGGTTGTCAAAGCAGCCTGTGGATCGCGGCCGCCATTGTCCGCTTGATCGCCAAGCGCCATTGCCCGCGCGGCAATTGCTGCCTAAAGCCCCGCCACAGGCGCTTTTGACGGCGCACAGTTTCCTTTTCTGGCGAGTTGGCATGCTGCAATTCTTCCGTAAGTCCTTCGGTTCGAAGTTCGGTCTGGCCCTGGTCATGGGTTTCCTGCTGCTGCTGGGCCTGGCCTTCGCGGCTGGAGACATTGCTGGCAACAAGTCCTTCGGCGGCGCTGCCGGAGGCGACCGCGCCGCCACGGTCGGCAAGGGCCGGGTCGATACATCTGAAGTAGAACGTGCCGTGAGCCGCACGGTCGAGAACCTGCGGCGCGAACAGCCAACCGTTACCCTCAAGGACTTCGTCGCCCAGGGTGGGTTCGATCAAGTGCTGCGCAACGTGATCGACCTGGCCGCAATCCGCGAATTCGGTGAGAAGCACGGGATGCACATTGGTGACCGGCTGATCGACAGCGAAATTGCGAAGTTACCCGATGTCCAGGGGCCGGATGGCAAGGTCAGCGACCAGCTTTACAAGGCCTTCCTCCAGCAGCGCGGATTGACTGATTCCCAGTTGCGGCGCGAACTGGGCAATTCGCTGATGGCCCGCCAGTTGCTGACCAGTGCCGACGTCGGCGTGACCGTGCCGGGCGCGGTCGTGCAGCGCTATGCTGCCGTGGTGACCGAGCGCCGCACCGGTCAGATCGGCCTGCTGCCATCGGCCGCCTTTGCGCCAAAGACCTTGCCGAGCGATGCTGAACTGGGCGCCTGGTACGCCGAGAACCAGAAGAATTTCATCCGGCCCGAACGCCGCGTGATCCGCTATGCGACCTTCACCGATGCCGTGCTGAAGACCGTGCCGGCCCCGACCGAGGCCGAAATCGCAGCCGCCTATAACGCCAACAAGGCCAAGTTCGAGGCCAGCGAAAATCGCCGGGTCAGCCAGCTGGTCCTGCCGACCGAAGCCGCCGCCAAGGCCGCCTTGGCGGAAACGGCGGGCAAGTCGCTCGAAGCCGTGGCGTCTGCCAAGGGCCTCAGTGTCGCCACGCTTGCGCCGCTCGCCAAGTCAGCGCTCGCAATCCAGACCTCGCAGGCCGCCGCCAATGCCGCGTTCGATGCACCTAAGGGTAAGGTGCTGGGGCCGATCAAGGCCCCGCTCGGTTGGGTCCTGCTGCGCGTTGACGCCATCGAGGGCAAGGCCGGCAAGACGCTGGACCAGGCCCGGGCCGAGCTGCTGCCCGAACTGATCGCGCAAAAGCACCGCGCCGCGCTGACTGATTTCTCGGCCCGGATCGAGGAAGAGTTCGACAATGGTTCGACCCTGACCGACGTGGCCAAGGAACTCGACCTGACCCTGACCGAAACGCCGCCGCTGCTCAGCAATGGCCAGATCTTCGGACAGGATGGCAAGACGGCGCCACCCGAACTCGCGCGCGTCCTGCCCACCGCTTTTGCGATGGAGAACGAAGGTCAGTCGCAGCTGGCTGAAGTGGAACCGGGCAAGCAGTTCCTGGTCTTCGACGTTGCCCAGATCGCCCTTTCCGCCGCTCCGCCGCTGGCCGAAGTCAAGCAGCAGGCCGTGGCCGAACTCCAGCTCGCCAAGGGCGCGACCGCCGCGCGCGCGGCTGCCCTGAAGGTCGAGACGATGATCAAGCAAGGTAAGGACCTTGGCGCTGCTTTTGCCGCGCTCGGCCTGCCGCTGCCACCGATCGATCAGGTCAATCTGCCTCGCGAGCAGGTGCAGGCCATGGGTCAGCAGACTCCGCCACCGCTGGCGATGCTGTTCACCCTCGCCAAGGGCCAGGTCAAACTGATGGCCGGTCCGCGCAATCGCGGCTGGTATGTCGTCAAGGTGACCGACATCATTCCGGGCAAGGTCGCCCCGAACGATCCGCGCCTGCCCGAATTCCAGCAGACCATGGCCCGCGTCACATCGCAGGAATACTCCCAGCAGCTGCGCAACGCGATGCGCACCGAAGTGGGCGTTAAGCGCAACGAGGCTGCGATCAACGCGGTCAAGACCCGCCTCTCCGGCGGCAATTGATCGAATAGCCATGCCCGGGCTCAACAATCGCGACGCTGCGCTGGTCGCTTTGGCCGATGGCCGCCCGGCGCTGGTCTGGCAGCGGCTGATTGCCGATACGGAAACCCCAGTCGGGGCCGCACTGAAGCTGATCGAGCCGGGCCGCGGTGATTTCCTGCTCGAATCGGTTCAGGGCGGCGAAGTGCGCGGGCGCTACAGCCTGCTCGGGCTCGATCCCGATCTGGTGTTCCGCGCGACGGGTGCAGATTGCGAGATCAATCGCGCCTGGCGGCATGATCGCAGTGCCTTTGCCCCCTTGCCCAGGGACAGCCTGGCCGAGCTGCGCGCGCTGGTCGAGGCCTGCAAGATCGACGTGCCCCAGCCGTTGCCCTCGGCGCTGGCCTGCCTCGTCGGCTATTTCGGCTTCGAGACCTATGGCCTGATCGAGGAGCTGCCGCGTCCGGCACCCAATGCGCTGGACCTGCCGGACATGCTGTTCGTGCGCCCCACCCTGTTGCTGGTGTTCGACCGGCTGAGCGATGAACTGTTCGCCATTGCCCCAGTCTGGCCGGGCGGCGGCGTGCCGGAACGGATGGTGGAACTGGCCGGCGAGCGCATTGAAGCCGTGCTGGCGCGCCTGGCTGGACCTGCCCCCGCGCCGATCCGGACGGCCGATTTGCCCCTGCCCGCGCTGGAACCCGTGCTCGTCCCGGGCGAATACACCCGGATGGTCCTGGCCGCGAAGGACTACATCGCCGCCGGTGACATCTTCCAGGTGGTGCTGGCCCAGCGCTTTACCACCCCGTTCACGCTGCCGGCGTTCGATCTCTACCGCGCGCTGCGGCGCATCAACCCCTCGCCGTTCCTCTATTTCCTCGACCTGCCGGGCTTTGCCCTGACCGGATCAAGCCCGGAAATCCTCGTCCGCGTCCGCGATGGCGAAGTGACGATCCGCCCGATCGCCGGCACCCGCCCCCGCGGCAAGACGCCAGAGGAAGACCGCGAGAACGAAGTCAGCCTGCTGGCCGATCCCAAGGAGCGGGCCGAACACCTGATGCTGCTTGATCTGGGCCGCAACGATGTCGGCCGGGTGGCCGAGGCTGGAACCGTGCAGGTAACCGAGAGCTATACCGTCGAACGCTACAGCCACGTCATGCACATCGTCTCCAACGTGGTCGGCAAGCTGGACAGCGCCCACCACGATGCGATCGATGCGATGTTTGCGGGCTTCCCGGCCGGGACGGTCAGCGGCGCCCCCAAGGTCCGCGCCTGCCAGATCATCGCCGAACTGGAGCCCGAAACGCGCGGTGCCTATGCCGGCGGGGTTGGCTATTTCTCACCCGATGGCAGCCTCGATTCCTGCATCGTCCTGCGCACCGGGGTGGTCAAGGACGGCACGCTGCACGTCCAGGCCGGCGCCGGGATCGTCGCAGACAGCAACCCGGACTACGAACAGCGCGAATGTGAAGCCAAGGCCGGGGCACTGATCGCCGCCGCAAGGGAAGCGGTGCGGGTGGCCTCTGAAGCCGACTACGGACAGTAGACTAGCTTGACCCGGAGCAGCGCTCGGCTAGCGTGCCAACCATGCGCAAACTGCTCCTCCCCCTCCTCGCCCTGATCGCAACCCCGCTCCACGCCGAAGACTGGCGCGCCAAATCGACCGAGCGCGATGTCGTGCTGAAGGACTTCGCCTTTGCCGAGGGCGGCAAGATGGACGTGAAGATGCACGTCACCACGCTGGGCACACCTCGGAAGAACGCGGCGGGCGAGATCGAGAATGCGGTGATGGTGCTGCATGGCACCGGCGGCAGCGGCTACCAGTTCTTCCGCCCGCAATTTGCCGATGAGCTGTTCGGGCCGGGCCAGCCGCTCGACCTCGCCAAGTACTACGTCATCCTGCCTGACAACATCGGCCACGGCAAAAGCAGCAAGCCCAGCGACGGCATGAAGATGGCCTTCCCGCGCTATAACTACGCCGACATGGTTGCCAGCCAGGAGCGGCTGTTGACCGAAGGGCTGGGCGTGAAGAAGCTCAAGCTGATCCTCGGCACCTCGATGGGCTGCATGCACGCCTTCGTCTGGGGCACCACGCGCCCCGGCTTTGCCGAGCGGCTCGCGCCCTTTGCCTGCAACGCGATGCAGATTGCCGGACGCAACCGGATGTGGCGGCAGATGTCGATTGACGCGATCCAGGCTGACCCGCTGTGGAACGGCGGTAACTATACCAGCGCGCCCGAAAGCGGCCTGCGCACCGCCCGCTATCTCTCGATGATCGCGGGAGGCAACGCCTGGGCGCTGCAGAACGAATATCCGACCCGCGAGAAGGCCGAAGCCGCGCTGCGCGCCGGCTATGCCGCCCGGTCGAACGGCGATGCCGACGCCAATGACCAGATCTACCAGCTTGATAGTTCGCGCGATTACAATCCGGCCCCGAATCTCGCCAAGATCACCGTGCCGGTGCTGTGGATCAACAGCTCGGACGATTTCATCAATCCGCCCGAACTGGGCCTGGCCCAGCAGCACTCCAAACTGATGCCCAAGGCGCGATTCATCCTCTTCCCGTTCAGCCCTGACACCAAAGGCCACGGCACCCACACGTGGGCAAAGTTCTGGAAGGCGGACCTCGCCAAGCTGATGGCGAAGAAGTGACAGAGCGCCGCACCCTCTACCCGCCGATCGAACCGTTCGCGAGCGGAATGCTCGACGTTGGCGATGGCCACAGCATCTACTGGGAGCGCTGCGGCACGCCCGGCGGCAAGCCCGCAGTGTTCCTGCACGGCGGCCCTGGCAGCGGGATCAGTCCAAAGCACCGCCAGCAGTTCGATCCGGCACTGTACGACGTGCTGCTGTTCGACCAGCGCGGCTGCGGCCGCTCCACGCCCTTTGCCAGCCTTGAAGCGAACACCACCTGGCATCTGGTTGCCGATATCGAGCGGCTGCGGATCATGGCTGGCCACGAGCAATGGCTGGTGTTCGGCGGCTCCTGGGGTTCCACCCTGTCGCTCGCCTATGCGGAGACGCACCCGGAGCGCGTCACCGAACTGATCCTGCGCGGCATCTTCCTGGCCAGCGGGCAGGAGGGCGACTGGCTCTACAAGTACGGCGCGAGCGAGCTCTATCCCGAAGCCTGGGACGCGTTCGCAGGGCATATCCCCGAAGCGGAACGCGGCGATCTGGTGGCTGCTTATCACCGCCGCCTGACCAGTGATGATCCAACCGTGCGGCTTGCCGCCGCCAAGGCCTGGTCGATGTGGGAAGGCGTCACGGTCACCCTGTTGCCCGATCCCGAAATGCTGGCCGATTTTACCGCCGATGATCACGCCGTGGCAGTCGCCCGGATCGAGAATCATTATTTCCGCCACGATTGCTGGCTGGAGCCCGGTCAGTTGCTGCAAGGTGCCCACCGGCTGCGCGGCATCCCCGGGGTGATCGTCCAAGGGCGGCACGATTGCTGCACGCCCCCGGCGGCGGCCTGGGCGCTGAAGAAAGCCTGGCCGGAGGTCGAGTTGCAGATCGTGCCGGATGGTGGCCACCTGTTCACCGAACCCGGCATTACCGACGGGCTGGTCCGCGCCAGCGACCGGTTCGCGGGCAAACCCGCAAGCTGAGCCTCACGCCCGGCAAGCAAGCTTGTCTGGCCAATCGCTTCGCTTGCCCTTATGGGCGCGGCCATGATCCTCGTTATCGACAATTACGACAGCTTCACCTGGAACCTGGTCCATTACCTGATGGAACTGGGCGCAGAAGTTGAGGTCGTGCGCAACGATGCGCTGTCGGCGGGGCAGGCGATCAGCAGCGGCGCACAAGGCTTCCTTATCTCTCCCGGCCCTTGCACCCCGAACGAAGCCGGGATCAGCCTCGATCTGGTGGGTGCCTGTGCCGACGCCGGCAAGCCGCTGCTGGGCGTGTGCCTGGGGCATCAGTCGATCGGGCAGTACTTTGGCGGCAAGGTGGTGCGCGGCGGGCTGATGCACGGCAAGACCTCGCCGGTCACCCATGATGGCACGGGCGTGTTCAAGGGCGTACCTTCGCCCGTCACCGCCACCCGCTATCACTCGCTGATTGTCGAGGACATTCCCGAGACCCTGGTCGTCAACGCCCGCTCGGACGATGGCCACGTCATGGGCTTCCGCCATGCGCATCTGCCGATCCACGGCGTGCAGTTCCACCCCGAATCGATTGCCACCGAACACGGCCACGCCATGCTGGCCAACTTCCTGGGCCTGTGCGGGATCAAGGCGAAGGAACTGGCGTGAGCCTGTCGCTGGGGGAAGCCGAGGCGCTGTTCGGGCGCATGCTCGACGGCGGCATGGCTGACGACGAGATCGCCGCCACCCTGATTGACCTTGCCGACCGCGGCGAGACTGCCGCCGAAGTCGCCGGACTGGTCCGGGCGATGCGAGCGCGGATGAAGCGCATCACCGCCCCGGCAGGCGCGATCGATGTCTGCGGCACGGGCGGCGATGGCCAGCACAGCCTCAACGTTTCGACTGCCGTGGCGCTGGTTGTGGCGGCCTGCGGCGTACCGGTGGCCAAGCACGGCAACCGCGCCGCATCGAGCAAGGCCGGCGGGGCCGATACGCTGGAGGCGCTGGGCCTTAACCTTGCCCGCGCCTCGGAACTTGCCGAACAGACCCTGCCCGACCTCGGCATCGCCTTCCTGTTCGCCCAGGCCCATCACCCTGCGCTGGCCCGCGTCGGTCCGATCCGCAAGGCGCTGGGGCGGCGGACGATCTTCAATCTCTGCGGCCCGCTGGCGAATCCGGCCGGAGTTACCCGCCAGCTGGTTGGCGTGGCCCAGCCCGGCCTGATCGCTCTTTACAAGCAGGCGATGGAACTGCTCGGCACCGAGGCAGCGCTGATCGTCTCGGGCGCGGAAGGGCTGGACGAGCTCTCGATCGAGGGCACCAGCTACATGGCCGCAATTGGCCTGCCGCCGCTGCCGGCTGAACTGCGCCCAGAGGACGCCGGCCTGCCCAGCCACCCGTTGGCAGACCTGCGCGGCGGCGAGGCGGCACACAATGCCGAAGCCCTGCGCCAACTGCTGCTGGGCGAAACCGGTGCCTATCGTGATGCCGTCCTCCTCAACAGCGCCGCCGCGCTGGTGGTCGCGGGCCAGACCGACGACTTGTTCGAAGGCGTCGAGGAAGCCGCCGAAGCCATCGACAAAGGCCTCGCCAACGCGCTGCTGGATTGCTGGATCGAGACTGTGAAATGACTGACAAGCTCGCTGAAATCTGCGCCACCAAGCGGGTGGAAGTGGCCGCCCGCAAGCCGCAGGGGCTGGGCCACTGGCCCGCGCCCACCCCGGTGCGCGGGTTTGAGGCTGCCCTGCGCGCCAAGGCGGCCGAGGGCTTTGCCCTGATTGCCGAGATCAAGAAGGCCAGCCCCTCCAAGGGCCTGATCCGCGCCGACTTCGATCCGGCGGCCCATGCCCGCGCCTATCAGGCCGGCGGCGCGGCCTGCCTCTCGGTGCTGACCGATGCGCCCTACTTCCAGGGGCATGAGGATTACCTGATCGCAGCCCGCGCGGCTTGCGACCTGCCTGTGATCCGCAAGGACTTCATGGTCGATCCTTGGCAATGCGCCGAGGCGCAGGCGATGGGGGCTGACGCGATCCTGATCATCGTCGCGGCGCTGGAAGACGCGGCAATGGCCGAGATCGAGGCAGCGGCGCGCGAACAGGGCCTCGATGTGCTGGTAGAGGTCCATGACGAGGCAGAGATGGAGCGTGCGCTCAAGTACCTCAGCTCGAAGTTGGTGGGGGTTAACAACCGTAACCTCAAGACCTTCGAGGTTGATCTCGCCACGACCGAGCGGCTCGCGGCAATGGTCCCGGCCGACGTCCTGCTGGTCTGCGAAAGCGGGATCGGCAGCCATGCCGATTGCCAGCTCATGGCCGCCAGCAATGTCCGCACGTTCCTGGTCGGCGAAAGCCTGATGCGGCAAGCCGATGTCGAGGCCGCCACACGCACCCTGCTATTTGGATAGGCTGGCCCTGCCCTGCGCTTTCTGACAAGACTGCGCGCATGACGAAGCTTACCCACCTCGATGATGCCGGCAACGCCGCGATGGTCGACGTATCGGCCAAGCCGGCCACTGTCCGCGAAGCCGTGGCCGAAGGGCGGATCACCATGTCAGCCGAAGCGCTGGCCGCGATCCGCGCCGGCGCGGTGAAGAAGGGCGATGTCCTTGCCACCGCCCGGATTGCCGGGATCATGGCTGCCAAGAAGACCAGCGAACTGATCCCGCTGTGCCATCCGCTGGCATTGTCCAAGGTCTCGGTGGATTTCGAATTCGAAGCTGATGGTGTGCGGGTAACGGCACTGGCCCGGTTGTCCGGCCAGACTGGCGTGGAAATGGAAGCCCTTACAGCGACTTCCGTGGCGCTGTTGACAATCTACGACATGGCAAAGGCGCTCGACAAGGGCATGGTGATCGGCGGCGTGCGGCTGCTGGAGAAGCGCGGCGGCAAGTCGGGCGACTGGACGGCCGGCGCGTGATGGCCGCGCCGCTGCCGCTGGAAGAGGCCCAGGCGAGGCTGCTTGCCCTGGCTGAGCCGCTGCCGCTGGAACGGGTCGATCCACCGTCGGCGCTCGGACGCTGGCTGGCCGAGCCGCTGGTTGCCGCCCGGACCCAGCCGGGCTGCGCACTCTCGGCCATGGATGGCTATGCCGTGACCGAAACCGACCTCATTGGCCCCTGGCAAGTGATCGGAGAGAGCGCCGCCGGTCACCCCTTTGCCGGTTTCGTCGCTCCAGGACAGGCCGTGCGGATTTCCACCGGGGCGGTACTGCCAGACGGGGCTGGTACCGTGGTCTTGCAGGAAGATGTCGCGCGTGACGGCGACCGCCTGATCCTGACAGGTGATGGCCCCGGAATGCCCGGCAGGCATATCCGCCGCCCCGGGTCAGACTTTGCCGAGGGAACGGTACTGGCAGAACGCGGCACTCGGCTGGGTCCGGCCCATGTCGCCCTCGCCCTCACGGCCGGGCACCGCCATGTCGCCGTCCGCCGGGTGCCGCGGCTGACGATCATCGACAGCGGCGACGAACTGGCCGCCGATCCAGCCGATTGCGCGGCGCACCAGGTTCCGGCCAGCAACGGGGCGATGCTGGCGGCGCTGGTCGCCAGCCACGCCTGCACCGTGATCCGGCGCGGACCGGTGCCGGACCGAATCGACGCGCTGATTGCAGCGCTGGATGCATCAGCGGATGCCGATCTGATCATCACGAGCGGCGGCGCTTCGGTGGGCGATCACGATCTGGTGATCCCGGCGCTGCAGGCCTGGGGCGCGGAACTCGACTTCTGGAAGGTGGCGATCAAGCCCGGCAAACCCTTGCTGGTGGCGCGGCGCGGACGGCAGATCATTCTGGGCCTGCCCGGCAATCCGGTTTCGAGCTTCGTTACCGCCTGGCTGTTCCTGTTGCCGATGCTGCGTCAGCTTTCGGGGGCAGCAAACCCCCTCCCGGTCCGGCTCAGCGCCATCCTGGCCGCCGATCTGGCGGCGGGTGGCGACCGGCGCGAATTCCTGCGCGGCGTCCTCGACGGCAGCGATGTATCGCCGTCCTTCGGCCAGGACAGCGGCGCGCTGGCCGCGCTGGCGGGGAGCAATTGCCTGATCGACCGAGCCGCCGGAAGCCCGATACTGCCAACTGGAACGGTCGTTTCGGTCTATCCGCTCGAAAATGGCGGAATTGCTTGACTGCCGAATTAATGTTGCTTAACTGTTCCGCATTCGTTCACTGAACGGCACGGGAACACTGGTGTTCTCCCGGCCGCGAATGGGAGGTTTGAGGCGATGCTGACCCGCAAGCAGCATGAACTGATCCGGTTCATCCAGGTAAAGCTTGAAGAGACAGGCGTCTCACCCTCGTTTGAGGAAATGAAGGAAGCGCTGGACCTCAAGTCGAAGTCGGGCGTGCACCGCCTGATCTCGGCGCTTGAGGAACGCGGGTTCATCCGGCGGCTTCCTAACCGCGCCCGCGCGCTGGAAGTGCTCAAGCAGCCTGAGGACGTCGTCACCAAGGCACCGCGCGCTGCGAATTCCAACACGCCCGCCGCCGCGGTGATCCGTCCGCCCGAAGCCAAGCCTGCCCCGGCCAACGATGTCATCGAGATTCCGCTGCACGGCCGCATCGCCGCGGGTGTGCCGATCGAAGCGATGGAGACCAGCGCGATGCTGCCGGTGCCCGCCGCCCTGCTCGGCGCGGGTGAGCATTATGCGCTGGAGGTTTCCGGCGATTCGATGATCGAAGCCGGCATCTTCGACGGCGACTACGCCCTGATCCGCAAGACCGACACCGCCCGCGACGGAGAGATTGTCGTCGCGCTGGTCCGCGGTGAGGAAGCGACTCTCAAGTACCTGCACCGCGACAACGGCATGATCCGGCTCGATCCGGCCAATGCAGCTTACGAACCGCAGATCTACCGCGCTGGCGAAGTGCTGGTTCAAGGCAAGCTCGCGGGCCTGCTCCGCCGGTATCACTAAGGCCTGGATTTGGGCCAGGGCCGATACGGTTCCGGCCCGGTCCACCAGCCGTGGTCGCCTTGGCTATCAGCCACGCTGACCACTTCGCGTTTTTCCAGATTGATCGCCAGCCCCCCGCTCCGCTCCAGATAGCGCCGGTCCGCCTTGAGCCATTTCGGGCGGCAGGAGCGCGGCAGCCAGCGGTCCGAAATCACCAGATCCACTCGCTCGCAAGCCGCCGCCAATTCACGCTCGGGCAGCCGGTCGCGGGTGCGTGTCATCAGCACGTGCCAGTCGCGATCACCCCGGTGGATCTGGACCATGCACAGATCGGCATTGCACCGCGCACCCGGCCATTGATCGAGACTGCGCGGGGTGCCGCTCATCCCGGCCAGCTCCAGCAGCGTGTCGCGGGCAAAGCCCTCGCCCCCTGCGCGCAGGACCAACAGTTCACCGGGAACCTCTCCCGTTAACCCGACATGGCGCCCGTCGCCGGATACCAGCAAGTCGGGCGGCGTCAGCGTTACCAGTAACAATGCGCCGAGGCCGGCGGGCGCCAGTCCCCACAGTCGTACCCGGCCCTGCCACAGCGCCAGCCACAGCCCTCCCGCGGCGAACAGCATGAAGGCCCCCCGCCCCATCGCCGGCATGGTCGAAACCGCGCCCGGCTGGCTGGCGGTGAAGTGCGCGATTGCCAGCAGCGCATCGAGCGACTGGCCGGCCAGCCACCACACTGGCGCGCCCAGCCCGGCCGAATCGAGCAGCAAGGCCAGCGCGATCAGCGGCATCGACACAAAGGTGGTCAACGGGATCGCGATGACATTGGCCAGGGCACCGTAAGCCCCCGACTGGTGAAAGTGGAACAGGCCAATTGGCATCAAGGCCAGTTCGATCACCACGCCGGTCAGCAGCAGCATGGCAAGATTGCGTGCAGCCCGCACCGGCCAACCTTCCTCGCGCGGGGCCAGGAAGGACTGGATCGGTGCAGTACCGTGCAGCGCAACGATGGCGATCACTGCGGCAAAGCTCATCTGGAAGCTTGGTCCGACAAGCGCGTCTGGCCAGAACAGCAGAACGACAAAGGCCGCCACCGCGATCATCCGCAGTGACAATGCCTCGCGCCCCAGCGCCAGCGCTGCCAGGACCAGCAATGCGGCAATGCAGGATCGCACCGTTGGCACCTCGGCCCCGGTCAGCAGAGTGTAGCCGATCCCCGCCAGCGCCCCGCCCGCCGCTGCCGCCAGCGGCAAGCGCACCCGCAGCGCCAGCCAGGGCCAGAGCGCGCCCAGCTTGAGCACCACGACATAGACTGCGGCAATCACCGCGCTGACGTGGAGGCCGCTGATCGAAAGCAGGTGAGCCAGCCCCGAATTGCGCATGGCTTCCTCGTCCGCCTCCGAGATCGCACCGCGGTCGCCGCTGGCATAGGCCGCCGCAATCGCGCCAGCCGAGCCGGGCAGTTGCGCGCGGACATGGGCCGAGAGGGCGCGCTGGATGCCCTCCAGCCCGCCGCCGGATGGTCCCGCGCGCACCACGGTAACAGCGCCCAGCGCCGATCCGGTCGCCGCGATCCCCTGGAACCAGGCGGCCCGCGCGAAATCATAGCCTCCCGGCAGCATTGGCGGCGCTGGCGGCACGAGCCGGGCCCGCAGTCGGACCGCGGCACCGGGACGCAGTTCGGCCCGGTCGAGCGCCACGGGAACATTGATTCGCACCTTGATCGCCCGTCCGCTCACTGGCTCCCGCGTCGCCAGCAGCAGCCGCACTCGGCCTTCCGCAGGCTGCTCCTGCCGGGACAGCACCGTGCCGGCCAGTTCCGCCGCTTGCGGCCGGACGATCGGCGGCGCACCGACAAGGCTGGATTTGACCCAGACATGCCCGCAGCCCAGCGCCATGGCGATTGCCAGTGCAGCCAGCGCCTGGCGCAGGAACGGAAACGACCCTTCCTCACGCAGCAAGAGCATGGCCCCCACTGCCACGCCGCCGCACGCCAGCATCAAGGCGGTCCACCACCCTGCCGAGGGCAGCGCAAACCAGCCGCCGATCCCGGCGGCAAAGCCCACGACCAGCCACGGTGCGCGGGCAAATCCGGCCTTGGCCAGGAAGGCTTCGATGACGCTAAGTCCGCTTGCCAAGTTCGCGCGCTTGCGCCAAGGGCCATGCTGCACTGCAGCGCCCCCAGCGGGGGCGTTGTCAAACGGCACATCGGGCAAGGCTTCATGGGCCATGCCGGGACAAGACAGGATGGAACCGGTAATGGCAAGTGGCGGAGCAACCAGCGAAAATGCGGCCGGTCGTCCGGTCGTTACCCGCTTTGCCCCCTCCCCGACTGGTTATCTGCACATTGGCGGCGCGCGCACCGCGCTGTTCAACTGGCTCTATGCCCGCCACCATGGCGGCACCTATCTGCTGCGGATCGAGGACACCGACCGCGCGCGGTCGACCGAACCGGCCATTGCCGCGATCTTCGACGGGCTCGAGTGGCTGGGCCTTGCTGGCGACGAACCCGCCACCTTCCAGTTCGCCCGCTCCGATCGCCACGCCGAAGTCGCGCACCAGTTGCTCGCTGCCGGCCATGCCTATCGCTGCTACCTGACCCAGGAAGAGCTGGCTGCCCGCCGCGAAGCCGCCCAGGCCGAACGCCGCACCTTCCGGATCGACAGCGAATGGCGCGATGCCGATCCCGCCAGCGCACCGGCCGATCAGCCCTTCGTCGTGCGGATCAAGGCTCCGCGCGAGGGCGAAACGGTGATCGAGGATCAGGTGCAGGGCCAGGTCACGGTGAACAACGCCGAGCTCGATGATTTCGTCCTGCTGCGTTCCGACGGCACGCCAACCTACATGCTGGCCGTGGTGGTGGACGATCACGACATGGGCGTGACCCATGTGATCCGCGGCGATGACCACCTTAACAACGCCTTCCGCCAGCTCGCGATCATCCGCCACATGGGCTGGCCCGAACCGGTCTATGCCCACGTACCGCTGATCCACGGACATGACGGTGCCAAGCTGTCAAAGCGTCATGGTGCGCTGGGCGTCGATGCCTATCGTGACGAGCTGGGCGTGCTGCCCGAGGCGATGTTCAATTACCTGCTGCGGCTGGGCTGGGGCCACGGCGACGAAGAAATCATCAGCCGCGACCAGGCGGTCGAATGGTTCGACATTGCCCATGTTGGCAAGAGCCCGTCCCGCTTCGACCTCGCCAAGCTGCTGAACCTGAATGGCCACTACCTGCGCGAGGCTGACGATGCCCGCCTGGCCACGCTGGTCGCCCCGCGTATGGCCGGTCCGATCGACGAAGACCTGCTCGCACGGGCGATGCCGGTCCTGAAGGTCCGCGCCAAGGACCTGAACGAGCTGGCCGCCAATGCCGCGTTCCTGTTCGCCCAGCGCCCGCTGACGATCGAGGACAAGGCCGCGGCCTTGCTGACCGACGATGCCCGCGCACTGCTGGGGCAGGTAGCAGCCCGGATCACAGCGCAAAACGACTGGACTCTGGAAAGCCTCGAGGCCAGTCTCAAGGCGATGGCGGAAGAGCTTGGCCTCGGTCTCGGAAAGCTTGCGCAACCCCTTAGGGCCGCGCTAACGGGCCAGACAACCTCCCCGGGTATATTCGACGTATTGGTTCTGCTTGGTCGGGACGAGAGTCTGGCGCGGATTGCCGCCCAGGCGGTTCCGGCCGGTGCGGCGCAGGATTGAAGGAGCAAGACAGGTGGGCAACCAGGTGAAACTGAACGCGAACGGCCAGGATTTCGATTATCCGGTGCTGTCGGGCAGCGTCGGTCCGGACGTGATCGATATCCGCAAGCTCTATGCCCAGACGGGCATGTTCACCTTCGATCCGGGCTTTACCAGTACGGCGAGCTGCGAAAGCGCCCTGACCTACATCGATGGCGATGAAGGCGTGCTGCTGCATCGCGGTTACCCGATCGGCCAGCTGGCCGAGCATTCCAGCTTCATGGAAGTCAGCTACCTGCTGCTCAACGGCGAACTGCCGAGCCAGGCCGAGCTGGGCGATTTCAGCCGCACCATCACGCGCCACACCATGCTGCACGAACAGCTGGCCACCTTCTATCGCGGATTCCGCCGCGATGCGCACCCGATGGCAATCATGTGCGGCGTGGTCGGCGCGCTTTCGGCCTTCTACCATGACAGCACCGACATTTCCGATCCGCTGCAGCGCAAGATCGCCAGCCACCGCCTGATCGCCAAGATGCCGACGATCGCGGCGATGGCTTACAAGTATTCGGTCGGCCAGCCATTCATCTACCCTGACAACAACCTGTCCTACACTGGGAACTTCCTGAAGATGACCTTCGGCGTCCCGGCTGAGGAATACGAAGTGATCCCGGCGGTGGAACGCGCGATGGACCGGATTTTCATCCTCCACGCCGACCACGAACAGAACGCCTCGACCAGCACCGTGCGTCTCGCCGGTTCTTCGGGTGCCAACCCGTTTGCCTGCATCGCGGCGGGGATCGCCTGCCTGTGGGGCCCGGCGCATGGCGGCGCGAACGAAGCCGCGCTCAACATGCTCAAGGAAATCGGCACGCCCGACAAGATTCCGCACTACATCGAGCGCGCCAAGGACAAGAACGATCCGTTCCGCCTGATGGGCTTCGGTCACCGCGTCTACAAGAACTACGACCCGCGCGCGACCGTGATGCAGAAGACCGTGCGCGAAGTGTTCGACGCGCTGAAGGTCACCGATCCGCTGTTCGAAACCGCAATGCGGCTGGAAGAGCTTGCGCTCAACGATCCCTATTTCATCGAGAAGAAGCTGTTCCCGAACGTCGATTTCTACTCGGGCATCATCCTCTCGGCGATCGGCTTCCCGACCACCATGTTCACTGCGCTGTTCGCGCTGGCCCGCACCGTTGGCTGGGTGGCGCAGTGGAACGAAATGATCAGCGATCCAGGCCAGAAGATCGGGCGTCCTCGCCAGCTCTACACCGGCCCGACGCAGCGCGACTACATCTCGCTCGACAAGCGCTGACTGGCCGGCGGGCACCCTGGATCAAGGTCCCGCTCGACAAAGCCATACTTTAAGCAGAAACTCCTTCGATAGGCAGCCGATCACGGCGCCAACCGGGGGAGTTTCTTCATGGCCGCTATCCGTTTTCTGCTGAGCATCATCGCGATCATGGCGATTGCCATGGGCCTGCTCTGGATTGGTCAGGGCCTGGGCATCATCATGTGGCCCAGTTCCAGCTTCATGCTGGCTGACCGCCAGTGGGCCGTGAACGGCGCGGTCCTTGCGCTATTCGGCGCAGTCGGACTCTGGCTGCTGCGCCGTCGTCGGGCGTAACGCCAGCAGGTCAGCCGGCACTTCCAGGATGAAGCGGGCGCCCTGCCCCGGCGCACTGTCGATCGTCAGGTCACCGCCCATCGCGCGGGCCAGCCGACGCGAAATGTAGAGGCCCAGACCAGAGCCGCCATCCTCGTTGCTGCGGCCCAGCCGCTCGAACTTCTCGAAGACCCGGGACTGTTGCTCGGCCGAGAGGCCCGGCCCCTGATCGGCCACAACCAGCCGGGCCCGGCCGCCAGCGTCTTCGAGCCGGATCCACACCTGCGAATTGTCGGGCGCATAGCGGATCGCATTACCCACCAGATTGAGCATGACCTGCAGCACCCGGCGGAATTCGGCGATGGCGGGCAAGTGCTCGCCCGCCTTGGGCGCATCGATGGTGATGCCGCGTTCCTGTGCCCGCACGGCCAGGATACCGGCGGCGCGGCGTGCCACATCGGCCAGGTCAATCCGGTCTGGGGCGGTATTGAAATCCTCGGACTCCACGACTTCAAGGTCGGTGAGGTCCTCGACCAGTGAAAGCAGGTGCTGCCCGGCCGCGGCGATATCGGCGGCGTAGGCGGCATATTCCTCGGCCAGTGGTCCGGCCAGGCGCGTGCGGATCGTCTCGGCATTGGCGATGATCCGGGCAATCGGCTGGCGGAGCACCGGGGCGATGTCGCGGCCCACCGGACCAGGCTCGTTGCTCGGCATCCGGCTTTCGCTTGGCACCGCGCGCGGTAATGGCTCGGGTTCCGGCAGGACGGTGTCAGACGTCAGACACAGCTCGAAGCCATGGATGTCACCAGCAACCCCGGTCTTGGGCACCAAGGTTGCGCGCCACTTGCGCTCGGATCCCGGCACCCGCACTTCAGCGCCATCGAGCAGCCGCCAGTGGACCGGCTGGCGATGACTGCTTCCCTCAACCGCGATGAAATCCGTCCAGGGCTTGCCCGCCCCATCCTGCATTGCTGCGGCGACCTCGGCCAAGTCCTCGGCCTCGGCATTGACGGCGATCAGGCCCTGCCCGGCATCAAGCACGGCAATCAGTTCAGCCACGGTCCGGTCGATGGCAACCCGGCGCAGGGCAGTCTCGCTAAGGTCTTCGGCGGGCAGCGGCACGGCCTGCCAATTGACCACGCTGATCGTGCAAGCTCCGGTTTCCGCGTCGGGCTCAACCTCAACCCAGGCGGTAATCATGTCCTGCCCGTCGGTCGCTTCCATCTTGCGCGCGAGCTTGAGGCCAAGTGTGCGGGCGCGCTGCACCAGTTCACGTAGCGCCGGAATGGCCAGAGGTCCGGGAACATCGCCGCCGCACCGCTGTTGCAGCAGCAGCAGCAATTCGTCCGCCGATGCCAGAACATCGTTCCCGTCGCACGAAGCGCGGGCCAGAAAGGCGCCGCTTGCGGCCATGCCTAGCGGGCCGGACCTGCAAAGGATCGCGCCAGCAGCGCCGCAGCGCGATCGGCGCCAAGGGTTTCAAACCCTTCGGGCAAGCTGACATCGGGATGGATCGCCAGGAACTGTCCCTCGACCGCCTCGGGCCGCACGCCGGCTGCCCGCAGGGCCAGCGCGAAGCGGGCCAACTGTCCCTCGTGCGCGGCGAGCGCGGTCAAGTCGCGGTCCTGCCCGGCGCCGAGCGAGAGCGCCGTCAGGAACAGGCCAACCCCGGCATGGCCGACATCCAGCGCCGCCGTGGCACCGCCACCCATGCCAAGCACAAGCCGGGCCATCAGCCCAAGCCGGCTGCGGCCTTCATCATAGCCGGTCCGCAAGGCCTTTTCGGCTGCGGCCAGAACCTCTGGCTCCGCCTCGATCGCCCGCATGGCCTGAAGTACGGCGTGGAACAGGTCAGCGGGCAGCTCAGCCAGCGGCAGTTGCATCCGGCGCTGGGCCTGGATGAACCGCGCCTGCGATGCCAGCAGCGCCATGGCGCTGGCCGCAGTCGCACTGTCCGGAGAGGCGATCAGCGCCTGGAGCAACGGCGACAGCACCGGATCAAGAGCGACGCGAACCTCGAGCCGCTCGGTCAGCTGGAATTCCAGCGCCTGGGCGTGAACATGGCCCAGCAGCGCCGACCGCTCCACCAGTGCGGAAACCACGTGCCCAATCGTTTCTTCGCCGTGATCATGGCGCGCGCCCGCACCCTGCGCGTCTTCCACCGCGTCCAGCACCTGCCGGGCAACGTGATCGATCATCCCGCGCACGCGCGCGACAACCTCGTCGTTGAACAGGGAATGGTCATCGTTAGCCAGCAAATGCCGCAGAATTGGCGCGATTGTGCCGATCACGGCATCGCCTTGCGCCAATTCATCGCGCAGCACCTCTTCGACGGTGGGTGGAACCCGGACCGGGGCAAACATCTCGCTCATCTGACAGCCTGTAGCGCAGGTTTGGTTAAGACGATGTTAGCCGCGAAGACCCTTGTGGCCACAGGATTCCGCAGGCCGCGAGTAAAATCGCCAATCCGTAAATAACCGGAACGGCCACCCCTGCCAGCAGGGCCAGGCCAATGAGGATCGCCAGCAAAGCCCGATCCTCCAACCAGGCCGTCCAGGGGTGCTGCAAGACTCGCGGTACGATCCGCAACAGCGCCATGACCATCAGCGGCGGGAACAGTTGCTCCAATGGACCCGTCGCAGGCTCCACCGGGATCGCCCAGCCCACCAGCAGCACCAGCAGCCCGTCAATGCCCCAGTCAAACAGCCCATGCCAGCTTATCCCGCGCCGGGCCGGTACCACCCGATCTGCCTCGATCCGCTTGAGCACAACGCTGGCCTCACCCAGCAGCCAGCTGGTCGCCGCAACGGCCAGTGCCGGACCCGGCCAGCCTAGCCAGCCCAGCCCCAGGGCCAGCACCAGCAAGACAACCGCGGCAGCGGTAACAAAGCGCGATCCGCTTCCGGCATGAAGCAGCGCCGGGCCAAACCGACGTACCAGCAGCCGCGCCAGCCCGCGAGTGGGGTTGAATGGCCGGATATGGCGGATGCGCCGGCGGATCCACAGCGGTTCCAGCGCGTGGGCCTGCTCCTCATTTTCAAGCAGCGTCCAGAACCCGTCACCCTGTCCGGCGGGTGGGAGCGAGCGTTGGGTAATCCCCGCTTGCAGGGCAATCCGCAGCAGCGCGGAGAAAGCGTCGCAATCATGCGGCAGATCGGCCAGCCGCTCGACCAGACGCCCCGGAATGCGCAGCGCACCGCCGCTGGCCAGCATCGGATCGATCCGCTCAAACCCGGCTTCCACCGCGCTTTCCGCTGGCTGCACCAGCACCGCCGGCCCCGGCTCCAGCAGGGCCACGGCATCGGAAACCGAGGCAAACAAGCCGTCCACCAGGGCGATTACCTCGTCGGTCGCGGTCACTTGCCCTAACAGGCCGCGCGGCCCTGGAATCAGCTGGAACCGCACACCTGCCCGCTCCGCTTCATGCTGAAGCGCGGCAATCTCCGGCGTCATTCGTCCGGCAAGGCAGAAGATCCGCTCGCAGCCCATGGCAAGGACCAGCACAAGCTGCTCCAGCGCCACCGAAACCCCGCCCACGCGCAACGCGCCGCGCGGAGCGGTACCAGTTTCGAGCATGGAGATGAGCGCGACCCGCAAGAGCGGCCTCCGCAGTTGTTGGCGTGAGGGAAGAACCGACAGACTACCGGCTCAATTCCTCAGGCACAACCCGCTGAGCACGCAATCAGGCGGCGTATTCGTCCAGAAAGGCCTTGATCTTGCGAACCGGGATCGGATCGCCGGGTGCCGATTCCAGTGCCTCTTCGGCCAGGTCCATCAGCGCATTGGCGTGAAAGCTGGCTGCCAGTCCCTTGATCCGCATCGCGGTGATCTGCCAATTGCCATCGCAGCGGGCCCGGCCGAGCAGGTCAACCTGGCGCGCCAGGCTCTCGACAAAGGCCTGCCGCAGCTCGGCAAACAGCGCCGCATCCTCGCCAGCGGCGGCGGACAGGGTGGCGTCAAGGGCTCCAACTTCATAAACCATGGCGGCAGCCTATGGCAGCCAAGGGTTAAAGTGGGGTTTATTGAAGGCCCGGGCGTGGTATCAAGTTAACCATGACCAGGGGATCTCGCATCGTTGCGATCGACGCGGGCGTGCCGGAAGGCGCATCCGACGCGGCCGAATCAAGCGCGGAAGCGCCGCTGACGCTTGAAGAGGAATGGGCTGAACCCCCTGCGGTGGAGGAGTATTATGTCCCCACTCCGTCTCGGGCGTGGCTGCCGATCGTGGCAGGAATCCTTGCGGCGCTCGCCGTTACCGGCTGGACCGGGCTGTTTTTCATCGCTCATCAGTCCGAATTGCTGCGCGGCGGAACAGTGCAGCAATGGGCAACCTGGCTGAGCGACTGGTCGGTTCCGATCCTGCTGGTCGCCGTTGCGTGGCTGCTGGCGATGCGCAACAGCCGCCGCGAAGCCAGTCGCTTTGGCGACGTAACCCAGGGCCTGGCGCGCGAATCCGCCGCGCTTGAGGCCAGGCTGACGACCATCAACGGCGAACTGAGCCTGGCGCGCGAATTTATTGCCGCCCAGTCGCGCGATCTTGAATCGCTCGGCCGCGTCGCCAGCGAGCGCCTGTCACAGCACGCCAGCCAGCTTGCCTCGCTGGTGGCGGACAATGGAACGCGCGTTGAAACGCTCGGCTCGGTCAGCGCTGCGGCGCTCGAGAACATGGAGAAGCTGCGCGGACAACTGCCAGTAATCGCCAGTTCGGCCAAGGATGTGACCAACACCATCGCCGCAGCCGGTCGCACCGCCCATTCGCAAATCGAGGACCTGATCGGCGGCTTCAACCGCCTCAACCAGTTTGGCCAAGCGAGCGAGCGACAGGTTGCCGCGCTGACGGACCGGATCGACGCCGCGATTGCCGAATTCACTCGCCAGACCGAACAGCTGGATACCATTGCCGGGGCGCGGTTTGCCGCACTCGCCGAACGAGGCGAAGCTTTCCGCGGTGAACTCGATGCCCATGAAGTGGCCGCTCTGGCCGGCATCCGCACGCGCGCCAATGCCCTTGCCAGCGAACTGACGGAAGCGCGCAGCCTGCTCGATGCCGCCGAAGAGGCCAGTCTCGTTTCGTTGCGCGCGCGCCTTTCCGCCGTGCGCGACGAAGGCACCGCAATCGGCCGCGCGCTGCGTGACGCTGAGGCCGGAGCGCTTGAAGCCTGGCGGAATGCAACCAGCCGCCTGGTCGACGATTTGCGCAGCGCGATTGGCCAGGTCAGCGAGATTGACGAACAAGCCCTCGAATCTGCACGGCACCGCCTGGCCGAATTGGCCAAGGAAGCAGAGGATGTCGACCTGCGGCTGGCGGAACGCGACCGCGCCTTTGCCGAAGAGCTCGAACGCCGCCGCAGCGACCTGGCCCAGCGGCACGAACAGTTCGGCGCGACGCTGAACGCGCAGATGGAGGCGCTGGATCTGGTCCTTGCCCAGCGCCGCGCCGAACAGGAAGAGCGCGCTCAGCAGATGCTGACGTACACGTCCGAAATCGCCCATCAGCTCGATACCTTTGGCGAGAACATCCGCGAAGCCGCAGCCCAAGGGGGCACCGCACAAAACGAACTGGCGGCCAGTCTCGCCACTCTGGCTGAACGGCTTGCCGCCAGCCGCGAGGCCTTGGCCGGGACGGACCGGTCGGTACTGCAACTAACCGACAATTCGGTCCGCCTGCTCGAACTGATCCAGGCCAGCGTGACCCATGCCTCGGCTGACCTGCCGGCGGCGATGAGCGCCGGCGAAGCGAAGTTGGTCGAAATCGAGGCTCGCACAGCCGCCCTGCGCGATGTGGCGGGCGAGGCGGAGAGCCGGGGCGCAGGCCTGTTGACCCACATCACCCGCAGCGACGAGCTACTAGGCGAACTGGCCGGGAAAACCGAAAGCCAGGCAGCGACGCTGAGCGCGATGCAGCAGACCCTGACCGCAACCCGCGGCGAAAGCCTGGCGCTGGCCGAACAAGCCCAGGCTGAACTGAAGAGCGCGATCGAGGCCCTGGCGGCGGCGGCACGCGACACGGTTGGCGAACTCGAAGGCAACAGCGCCGCAGCAGTGAAAGCCCTGGCCGAGCGACTTGCCGAACAGAGTGGTGCCGCAATCGACGCTGCCGTCCGCGCGCGTACGGTGGAAGTTGCCGAACAGCTTGAGGGTGCTGCCGCACGCGCCTCCGGCGTCAGCCGCGAAGCAGCAATCCAGCTGCGCGACCAGCTTGCCAAGGTCAACGAACTGGCTGGCAATCTGGAACGGCGCGTCGCCCAGACCCGCCAGCGTGCCGAAGAGCAGGTCGACAACGACTTTGCCCGGCGCGTCGCGCTGATTACCGAGGCGCTGAACTCCAACGCGATCGACATTGCCCGGGCGATGGATGCCGACGTTTCCGATACGGCGTGGGCAGCCTACCTGAAGGGTGATCGCGGCGTCTTCACCCGCCGCGCCGTGCGGCTGCTGGAACCGACCGAGACCAAGGCGATCACCCGCCTGTTCCAGGACGAGCCGGGCTTCCGCGAACACGTCAGCCGTTACATCCACGATTTCGAAGCGATGCTGCGCCAGCTGCTCTCCACCCGTGATGGCCATGCCCTGGGCGTGACCTTGCTGAGCAGCGACATGGGCAAGCTCTACGTGGCTCTGGCCCAGGCGATCGAGCGACTGCGGAATTAAGCCGCACAAGCTGAATTGCGACACCCCGGACTTGATCCGGGGTCCGGCTTGCTCGGCTTTGGAAAGAACGATGGGCCCCCCGGTCAAGCCCGGGGTGACCACGCCTTGACCTAGATCTCGACCTGACTGCCCAGTTCCACCACCCGGTTCGTGGGCAGGCGGAAGAATTCCATCGCGCTGGCGGCGTTGCGCAGCATCCAGGCGAACAGCTTTTCACGCCACAGCGCCATGCCCGGCTTGGCCGAAGGCAGCAGTGTCTGGCGTGAGAGGAAGAAGCTGGTCTTCATCATCTCGAACGGACCACCACAGATGTCTGCCCGCTTGAGCGCGGCCGGCACGTCGGTCTCTTCCAGGAACCCATAGCGCAGCGACATGCGGTAAAAGCCCTGGCCCAGATCCTTGACGCTGCACCGCTCACTCTCATCGACAAACGGCACGTCCTGGATCGCAACAGTAAGGATCACGACGCGTTCGTGCAGCACCTTGTTGTGCTTGATGTTGTGCAGCAGCGCCGAAGGCACGCCAGAGGCGGTCGAAGCCATGAAGATCGCCGTGCCTGGCACGCGCGTGGCGCTGGAATGGGCACTCTTGGCGAAGACTTCCATCGGGATCGCCCCGTCAGCCATCGACGCGCGCATCAGCGCCCGGCCGCGCGACCACGAGGTCAGCAACGTGAAGATGGCCATGCCGATCACCAGCGGCACCCAGCCGCCCGAAGGCACCTTGAGCAGGTTGGCGCCCAGATAGGCCATGTCGACAATGATGAAGGCGATGACCAGCGGCGCGGCCTTCCACACCGGCCAGCGCCACAGGCTGACCAGCACGGCGGCGAGCAGGATCGTATCGATGAACATCGCGCCCGTAACCGCGATGCCATAGGCCGCAGCAAGGTTGCTGGATGAACGGAAGAACAGCACAAGGAAGATCACGGCGATCATCAGGCCCCAGTTGATCACCGGAATATATATCTGGCCCGCTGCAGCCGCACTGGTGTGCTTGATCTGCATGCGCGGCATGAAGCCCAGCTGGACCGCCTGCTGGGTAAGGCTGAAGGCACCCGAAATCACCGCCTGGCTGGCAATGATCGTGGCCAACAGCGCCAGGAAGATAACCGGCAGGCGCACTTCACCCGGGATCATCAGGAAGAACGGGTCCTTGATCAGCAGCGCGGCCTGCTCTGGCGTGTGGGATAGAACCATTGCGCCCTGACCCATGTAGTTGAGCATCAGCGCGGGCAGGACAAAGACCAACCAGCTGACCCCGATCGGCTTGCGGCCGAAGTGGCCCATATCCGCATAGAGCGCTTCGGCCCCGGTCACCGCCAGCACGACCGACCCCATCGCCACAAACGCGCGGAAGCCATCAGTGGCAAAGAAGTTGAGCGCATTAAGCGGGTTGATCGTTGCCAGCACGATCTGCGGCATGACCATCAGGTGCATCACGCCGAGCGCCGCGAGTGTTGCGAAATAGACCAGCATGATCGGCCCGAACAGCTTGCCGACCCGCTCCGTGCCGCGCGATTGGATTGCGAACAGGCCAAACAGGATCGCTACGGCAATCGGCACGATCCAGGCATCGAAGCCCGGGTTCACATACTGCAGACCCTCCGTCGCCGAGAGTACCGACATGGCGGGGGTAATCATCGAATCGCCATAGAACAGCGCCGTGGCGAAGACGCCGAGCAGAATGAACGGCCCGGTCCATTTCCGGTTTTCCGACTTGCGGTTGATCAGCGCCAGCAGTGCCAGGCTGCCGCCTTCGCCCTTGTTGTCGGCCTTCATGATGGTCAGGACGTATTTGAACGTCACCACGATCATCATCGACCAGAACACGAGGCTGAGCACGCCGTGGATATGGATCGGATCGACCTGGATACCCGGCGCGCCATGGTGCGAGGCAAAGGTTTCGCGAAATGCATAGAGCGGGCTGGTGCCGATATCGCCGAAGACGACACCGATGGCGCCGATCGCGAGCTTGCCTAACCCGCCCCTGGCGTGACTATGGCCATGACCATGTTCGTGCGCAAACTGGGCGGCGGCGACCCCGCTGTCGGCCTTGACGGTATCAATCATCATTGCGTCCCATAATCGGCGAGACTCGACCCGCCCCCTACCGCAAGGTTTCAGCGATTAGCAGTGTGTTGTGGCCCCGGCAACGCGGCTCAGCGGGCTGTCCCGTCTTGTGCCGCTTCGCGCCCGGACTGCTGGACAGCCTGCATGGCGATAAAGGCGTCAAGCCGTTGGAGCCGCTCGGCCAGGTCCTGCCGCCAGGGTGCATCCTTGGGGCTTCGGGCCAGCAGATCGGACCACAGCCCCCGGGCCTCGGCAAGCTTGCCGGCCTGGGCGAGCGCCAGACCAAGGAAGAACGGCGGACCGGGGTGCGATGGATCAGCCTGGGCGGCGCGGCCATAGGCATAGAGCGCGGCCGGCGTCAGGTTGCCCTGGGCATGGCCGGTCAGGGCATTGGCCATGGCCAGCCAGGCATCGGCGTTCTTTGGGTCCTGCTCGACTGCGCCGAGGATCACGCCCGCAGCTTCGCCATATTGGCCGTTGCGGGCGAGCGCATCGCCGATCACCAGCCAGCGGTTGAGCCCTTGTCCGCTGGCCTGGGCCTGGGCCAGCACCTGCCGTGCCTCGACGAGTGCGGCACCGCTCTTGGCAGGCTGTTCAGCAGCGTCCTTCGGCGCGCCCGGCAGACCGGGCGAGGCCTGGAAGGCATAGCCGGCAATCCCCACCAGCAACGCGGCGCCAATCGCTTCCCAGCCCTTGCGAGGGGCCCGAAGGAGCGCCGCCAACGCAAAAGCAGCCAGCGCGATCAGGATCACCAGAACCCAGGTCATGCATCGCCTCCCCGGCGCAAACGCCGCCGCAGCACCACGGCCACGCCCAGCAGCAGCAGTAAAGGAATGGCATATAGCGGCCAGGTCAGCGAAGTGACCCGCGGCTGGTAACTGACATAGTCACCATAGCGTTCGACCAGCCAGGCGCGGATCGCTTCGGGATCCTCACCCGCCGCAATCCGCTCGCGCACCAGGCTGCGCATGTCGCCGGCCATGGGCGCATCGGAATCGGCGATCGACTGGCTCTGGCACTTGAGGCAGCGCAGGGTCAGCATCAGCGCATGGGCCTGGGCCTCCTGCGCCGGATCGGCCAATTGGACATTGGCATAGGGCGCGGGCGGCACCCCGTCCTGCGCGGCGCCCGGCAAAGCCAAGACCAGTGCGAGGATGGTCAGCAGCAGACGGATCACTGCGTCGCCTCCTTCAGCTTCTCGCGCAGCAGCGCGATATGTTCGGGCCGGATTTCCCCGATATGCTGATAGCGGATCGTGCCCTTGCCATCGATCACGAAGGTTTCTGGCACGCCGGAAGAACCGATGCCCAGTTGCACGATCGAGCGATCATCCGCGCCGATCCGGCTGAAGGGATTGCCGTGGCGCGCCAGAAAAGCGGCAACGTCCTCGGGCCGGTCACGGATTGCAACGCCGGCGATATCGATGCCTTCGGCCTTGAGCGCGGCCAGTTGCGGTGCCTCGACCGCGCAGGGCACGCACCATGAAGCGAAGATGTTCAGCAGCCGCGGCTGGCCATCGGCCAGGTCGGCACGGGTCAGGCCCGGCCGATCGGGTGCCGCCGCGCGCAGGGTGAATTCGGGCAGCGGCTTGCCGATCATCGTGCTGGCCACTTCGCGATCAGCCGGCCGGTAGAGCCCGAACAGGACCAGCGCCACAAAGCCAAGGAACAGCGCCAGCGGCAGCCACAGCGTCCAGCGCGAAGTGGGCTTCTGATCGCTCATCGCCCTTGCCTGCTCCGGCGATAGGCGATCTTGTCGCGCGCGACGAGGCGCTTGAGGTCGCTTGCGAGGCGGCCCAGCAGCGCAAGCAATCCGCCCAGCGCGATCAGGATGCCGCCGTACCAGATCATCGGCACGAACGGCTTCCACCACAGCCGCAGCTGCCAGCGCCCGCCGCTCGTTTCCTGACCCAGCACAGCATAGAGCTGGCCGTTCCAGCGGGTCTTGAGCGCGGCTTCGTTGGTCTCGTTCGGCGGGGCCCAGAAGGTTCGGGCCGCCGGATGCAGTTCCGCAACCGCGCCGCCCTTGTAGCTGACTGCCAGGTCGCCGCGCAGCGCGGTCCAGTTCGGCCCGGCAACTGGCTCGATCCGCTGAAGCTGGACCTGCCAGGGGCCAACCTCGACCGTATCACCCGGCTGCACTGCAACCAGCCGTTCGGTCGTGAAGGCCGCATCGCTCGCCATGCCCAGCAGCGCCACGGCAATCCCGAAGTGTGCCGTGACCATGCCCCAGACGGGCAGCTTGACCTGGCGCAGCTTGCGCCCCTTGAGCGGCAGCAAGCTGGCGACGCCCAGTGCAGCGGAAAGCGCCAGCCCCAGCGCCGGCAGCAGGCCCACGGCCTGGCTACCCGCCCAGATCAGCACGCCCAGCAGCAGCACGGCCGGGATGGCGATCAGGGGCCTGATCCGCGCCAGGCTATCGCGCCGCCAGCGCAGCAGCGGACCGACTGCCAGCACCATCAGCATCGGCACGGCAAAGATCGCGCTGACCGGGTTGAAATAGGGCGGGCCAACCGAAACCTTGGCCCCCAGTGCCTCGGCCAGCAGCGGATAGAGCGTGCCGACCAGGACGATGCCGAGGATCGCGCTGAGCATGACATTGTTGAACACCAGCGCGCCTTCGCGGCTGGCGGCGCTGAAGCGTTCGCCCTCGGTCACGCTGGCGGCGCGCAGGCCGAACAGCACCAGCGCCCCCCCAATGTTCAGTGCCAGCAGGCCCAGGATGAAGCTGCCCCGCTCCGGATCAACCGCAAAGGCGTGAACCGAGGTCAGGATGCCAGAGCGGACCAGGAAGGTCCCGACCATCGACATCGAGAAAGCGACCACGCCCAGCATCACTGTCCAGGCGCGCAGGGCGTTGCGGGCAGCCAGGACGGAGACCGAATGCAGCAGCGCCGTTGCTGCCAGCCACGGCATCAGGCTGGCATTCTCGACCGGATCCCAGAACCACCAGCCGCCCCAGCCCAGCTCGTAATAGGCCCAGTAGGATCCGGCGGTGATCCCCAGTGTCAGGAAGATCCACGCGCCCAGCACCCACGGCCGCATCGCGCGGGCAAAGGCGGGACCAACCTCACGCGTGACAAGTGCGCCGATCGCAAAGCTGAAGGCCACCGACAACCCGACATAGCCGATGTAAAGCGGCGGTGGGTGAAACGCGAGGCCGGGGTCCTGGAGCAGCGGGTTAAGCCCCGCCCCCTCGATCGCCGGCGATGGCAAACGGGTAAAGGGATTGGAGGACAACAGCAGGAAGGCATAGAAACCCAGGCTGACAAATGCCTGGCCAGCCAGCGTCGCCAGCATCGTCAGCTCGGGTAGCCGGCGTTCGACCGCGGCAACGAAGCAGCCCGACAGGCCCATGATCATGACCCACAGCAGCATCGAGCCTTCGTGGTTCCCCCAGGTGCCGGAAATCTTGTAGATCAACGGCTTCATGGAGTGGGAATTCTTGGCAACCAGCTCGACCGACAGGTCGGTCTGCGCGAACAGCACGACCAGCGCGGCGAAGGACAGGGCCACCAGCACACCCTGCACCATCGCTACCGGCCTGACGATTCCACCCAGCGTGCCCCCGCGCGGGGTCAGCGCCAGCGCTCCGGCGATCAGCTGGAGCGCGGCCAGCGCCGCGGCAAGCCACAGGGCGGCAAGTCCGAATTCAGCGATCATTTCGTTTCTTCGATGGCCTGGCGGGCCTGTTCGCTGGTCATGTCCTTCATTTCGCGCGGGACGTAGTTCTCGTCATGCTTGGCGAGGACGTTGTCGGCGCGGAAGGTGCCGTCGGGCTGGCGGCGGCCTTCGGCGACAGCGCCCGAGCCTTCGACGAACAGGTCCGGCACGATGCCCTTGAAAGTCACCGGCACGCGGGCCTTGTCATCATGGATCACGAAAGTGATGGTCACGCCATCAGCCAGGGTCCGGATCGAACCCTTCTCCACCATGCCGCCCAGCCGGACAGGACGGCCCGCTTCGGGCGGGTTGGCGGCATATTCGGCCGGCAGATAGAAGAACGAGGCCTGGCTCCGCAGCGCCCAGGCCGCAAGCAGGCCGGCCCCGATCAGCGCCACCAGCGCGATCAGCGCGAGGACCAGGCGTTGGTGCTTGGCTTTCATCGGGGTCAGGCTCATTTCTGGCGGCTCTTGTCACGGCGCGCTTCAGCGCGGCACATCGCCAGCCATGATTGTGCGACCAATCCCAAAGTGCCGCCAATGCCCAGGGCGAAGGAGGCAGCGATAAACGGCCAATGATCGAGGCCTTCACGCATCTTCACGCTCCCCGAAATCTTCCTGGAGGGCTTTGCGGCGCAAGCGGGCTTCGGTCTGGGCATTGGCCAGGATTGTGCGCATCCGCGCCAACACCACTCCGCCAAAGATCAGCGAAAAGCCCAGGCTGGCGGCAAGCAGGCCATAGAGGAACACTGGCGCCATCGCCGACTTGCCCATGGCGATGCTGGGCGGCTGGTGCAGCGAATTCCACCACAGCACCGAATAGTGGATGATGGGGATATTGATCGCCCCGACCAGGCCAAAGATCGCGGGAATGCGGCTCTGCCCGGCCCGGCCGTTGCCGCCGTCACGGTCCGCGGCCTCGGCCAGCGCAATATAGGCAAGATAGAGGAACAGCAGCACCAGCATCGAAGTCAGCCGGCCATCCCACACCCACCAGGCACCCCAGGCCGGGCGGCCCCATAGCGATCCGGTGGCAAGGCACAGCGCCGCAAAGAACGCGCCGGGAATTGCAACCGCCCGCGCCCCGATGGCCGCCAGCGGGTGCCGCCAGACCAGTTCGGTCAGGCTGGCGATGGCGAGCGCAGACCATCCGCCCATGCCCAGCCAGGCGGCGGGCACGTGGACGAACAGGATCTTGGCAGAATCGCCCTGCAACCGCTCCGCCGGAGCAGAAAGCAATGCCCAGACCAGCGTGATACCAGTGATGGCCAGCCCGGACACCAGCAGCAACGGCGTCAACCAGCGCGCAAGGCGCAGGAAGCGGGCAGGATTGGCGAAACCGTGCATTTAGTGGGCCGTGCCTAGGGTCAGAAAGCCCCGAAAATTGGTCTGCGCCCTTTGGCAGGGTGCAGGGATTCGGGCAAGCGCCTAACGCCCGATCAACTTCTGCGCCATGCTGTCGGCCACCTGGTCCGCCGGGCGGCCGCTGGTCTTGCTTTCGGTCCAGATCGCGGTCAGGCGCCCGGGAATTTCCTCGAGCCGGCGTTGCACTTCGTCCAGCGAACTGGGCTGGCCGTGTTCGCGGGCCAGGTATTCCAGTGCGACCGCGATGATCCCGCCAGCATTGATGACGTAATCCGGGGCATAGAGGATATCGCGCGCGGCCAGTGCCTGGCCGTGTTCGGGCCGGGCGAGCTGGTTGTTGGCCCCGCCCGCCACGATCGGCGCGCGCAACCGGGCAATTCCCGCATCGTCAAGGATCGCGCCGAGTGCATTGGGGCTGAAGACATCGCATTCGGTGTCCATGATCGTTTCGGCCGCGACAGCCTCCCCGCCAAGCTCGGCGGCCAGTGCCTTGGCCCGATCGGCGTTGACGTCAGCCAGGGTCAGCTTCGCGCCCTCGCCCGCCAGCAGGCGGGCCACGCCGCCGCCAACACTGCCGGTCCCCTGGATCGCAACGCGGACGCCGGCCATGCTGTCAGCACCCAGCTTGTGGGCCACGGCCGCCTTGATCCCATAGAAGATCCCGCGCGCGGTGAACGGGCCGGGGTCGCCGCCGGCCTGTGCGCTGTCCTTGGCGGGAAGACCAGTGACGTGCCGGGTCTGCTGCGAAACGGCAACCATGTCCGCTTCGGTGATACCGACGTCCTCTGCCGTGACGTAGCGTCCGCCCAGCGCATCGACCGCACGGCCAAATGCCGCAAGGAGTTCGGCCGTCTTGGTTCTGGCCAGATCGGCCAGAATAACAGCCTTGCCGCCGCCCATCGGCAGGCCAGCCATGGCGTTCTTGTAGCTCATCCCGCGTGACAGGCGCAGTGCATCGCGCATCGCCATCGCCGGATCGCCATAGTGCCAGAAGCGGGTACCGCCCGCGCCGGGGCCGAGGTGCGTGGAATGCAGCGCAATAATCGCTGTCAGGCCGCTGGCGCGGTCGCGCACCACCTGGACCAGTTCGTGATCGTCGAAATCGGGTTCTTCCCAGATCGCAGGCACGCGGCTCTCCTCACAATCCGGGGCGCAGGATCAGGGAGAGAATGGGGCGATCGAAGGGGTTCGAACCCTCGACCTCCGGTACCACAAACCGGCGCTCTAACCAACTGAGCTACGATCGCCATATCTCCCGGCGCCCGCCGGACTGCGCGCTGTTAGGCAGCGCCCGCCCGCCCCGCAAGCAGCGATTGGGAGAGGCGCGCCCTCTTGCACAGGACCTGCCTGATGGGAAGCGAAAAATCGCTTCTACAGCAAGTGCGCGTAATTTTATTACGTGGCGCTTTTCATCGTTGCTGCGGCGCGAATCGCTGCGCCCGCACTGCAACGAAAAAGGGCGGCCAATGGCCGCCCTTTACGAGTTCGCGTGGAACCTGG
This sequence comes from Sphingomonadaceae bacterium, assembly GCA_009926135.1. GTDB lineage: Bacteria > Pseudomonadota > Alphaproteobacteria > Sphingomonadales > Sphingomonadaceae > Novosphingobium. The sequence goes on along the minus strand of RFPL01000013.1, from coordinate 20,632 downwards.
CTTAGCCCTTTTTGAGGCTGAGCCCGCCAAAGCGCTTGTTGAACTGGGCAACGCGGCCGCCCTGATCGAGCTGGCGGGTGCCGCCGGTCCATGCCGGGTGCGACGTCGGGTCGATTTCCAGGGTCAGCGTGTCGCCTTCCTTGCCCCAGGTGGAGCGGGTTTCGAACACGGTGCCGTCGGTCATCTGCACCTTGATCATGTGATAATCGGGATGGATATCGGCCTTCATCGCTTTAGTCTTTCGCTAGGGCCGGTTCCGACCGGCCTGAAAAGGAAGCGCGGCCCATAACTGCGGCCGCGCGCAAAATCAAGCTTCAGCCGGCGGATCGGCGACCATGGCGGTAAACTGCACTTCGCAGGTCACCTTGCCCTCGATCGAAGCCTTGCCCCAGAACTTGCAGACCCGGGCGCGTTTCTGCACGAAGCCGACTTCGAGATCGAGCAGGACGCCTGGCTCAACCGGAGCGCGGAACTTCGCTTCCTCGATCGCCATGAAGTAGACCAGCTTGCCCGAACCAGCCAGCTCCAGCGTCTCGATCGCAAGGATCGCGGCCGCCTGGGCCAGAGCTTCGATCTGCAGCACGCCCGGCATGATCGGGCGGCCCGGAAAGTGGCCCTGGAAGAACTGCTCGTTGAAGCTGACCGCCTTTACCGCGTGAATCCGCTCGCCGATTTCCATCGACTTGACGCGGTCGACCAGCAGCAGCGGGTAGCGATGCGGCAGGGCGCTCAGGATCTGGCGGATGTCCCGGGCAGACGCGGAAGCATCCGCGCCTGCCTGGGTCGATGTTTCGCTGTCGCTCATCATTGCCCCCCGGCGATGTGCTTAGCGGCCTTCGGGCTGCGGACCGGCCGGCTTGGCCGGAGCAGCAGCCGGAGAGGCAGCGGCGGGACGGTTGCCACCCTGCTGCGCGGCCTGCTGGGCACGCGCCTCACGGATTTCACGCGGCTCCCAGCCCTGCGGCGGTACCAGCTGCGCGGTCGGCAGCAGGACGTTGAGTTCGGTGACGATTTCGTCGGTCAGGTCATAGGCGTTGGCGCGGGCCACGACGGCACCGGGCTGCAGCAGCAGGCTGACGCGGGTCTTTTCCATTGCCTTCTGCACGGCCTGGTCAAGCTTCTCTTCCAGCTGCTCGTTGACGAAGGCTTCCGACAGGGCGACCGGCAGCAGGATCTGCTGGATTTCCTGCTTACCCTTTTCCTGCAGTTCCTGGATCGCGCGGGCCTGGCCCTGAAGCTGGGTCTGCAGCGCCGGGGTCATGGTGCCCTGGCGAGCGGCGTTGAAGCGGTCGATCATCGGCTTGATCTGGGCTTCAAGCGCGTTGCCGCGCGACTGGGCCTGGTCAAGCTGCGGCTTGTAAGTCACCGGACGCTGCTGCTGGGCGACGCGGAAGGCATCGGCATTGGCGATGGCAGCCTGGAGATTGGCCACGCCGATCCCCTGGACAACATTGCTGGACGGAGCAGCAACAGGAGCAGCCGCGACGGCGTCCTTGTTGCCCTTGTCCTTGTTCTTCTGCGCCAGCGCCGGATTGGCTGACAGCGCGGCAAGCGAGATCGCGGCGACCAGCGCCGAATTGCGGATCAGTTTCATCAGAATTGGGTTCCCACGTTGAAAGTGAAGCTCTTGGTATCGTCTCCAGGGCGCTTCATCAGCACCTTGGCGAAATCGATGCGGAACGGTCCGAACGGCGAGTTCCAGTTGACCCCGACGCCGACCGAAATACGCGGCCGCCACGAGTTGCCCTGGAAGATTTCCTGGAACGGCCCGACATTGTTGCCCAGCGCTGTGTTGTTCGGCGAGGTAAGACAAGCGGCCGGATTCGGGTTGACGGCATTGGTGACCTGCGAAGTCTTGGTTGCCGAGCAGGTGGAGTTGACCTCGTCGATCTGCAGATAAAGCTGGTTGCCGGTGCTGTCGCGGGTCGGGATGAAGATGCCGTTCGGGAACGGGCTGTTCTGCAGCAGCGGCCGCTTCACGCCCCAGACCGAGCCGACATCAAGGAAGACCGACGGACGCAGCCCCAGTTCGCGCGCGCCCGAACCAAGCGGAATCTCCAGCTCAGCGTGGCCGAGGTAATAGTAGCGGCCGCCCAGCGCGTCATCGATCACCGAATTGCGGTCGGTGATCACACGCGGATTGCCATTGCCATCATCGACGATCGGCTGGCGGATCACGCGCGGACCGACACCGCGGATGTCAAAGCCGCGCATTTCCGGCTCACCGAGATAGAACCGGTCGGTCAGACGGACCGGATCGACAGCGCTACCGCGGTTTTCGAATGACTTGATCAGGCCACCTTCACCGCGAACCGAGAAGATCCAGCCCTTGGCCAGCGGCCAGTACTGCGCCGCATTGGCGCGGATCCGGCCATACTTGACCGAACCGCCGAGCCCGGCGAACTCGGCCGTGACCGAAGCCGAACGGCCACGCGACGGCCGGATGCGGCTGTCGAGCGAATCGTAGATCAGCGACAGGCCGAGGATCGAACTGGTGCGCTTGCCGATCGCTTCGCAAAGATAGCGGCCCGCCAGCAGCGCGTCGCATTCCTGCGTGCCGGGATTGATCCGGTCAGTGAAGAACTGGTTCCGGTCCAGCGTGACGTCATCGATATTGAACGTGTAGCTGCCCACGGCCGAGACATATTCGGTCAGCGGCACGCCGGCGCGCAGCTGGAAGCCAGTGGTGGCCTGCTTGTACGTCGTGTTCCGGTCGTTGTTGAGGTAGTTGAAGCTGTTGTAATCGCGGCGGTAGACGTTGAAGCCCAGCGAGACGTTGCGATCGAACAGGTAGGGTTCGGTGAAGCTGACTTCGGCGCTCTTCGAATAGTTCGAATAGGACAGCGACAGGCCAATGGTCTGGCCGCGGCCGCGGAAGTTGCGCTGCTGGACCGAGCCCTGGAAGATCAGCTTTTCAAGGCTGGAGTAACCGGCCGACAGCTGGAGTTCGCCAGTCGGCTTTTCCTCGACATTGGCTTCCAGCACGATCCGGTCAGGCGCCGAACCCGGCTTCTGCTCGATCTCGAACTTTTCCTGGAAGTAGCCGAGCGACTTGATGCGGCTGTCCGAACGCTTGACCTGCAGCGAGTTGAACGCATCGCCTTCAGCCAGACGGAATTCGCGGCGGATCACCTTGTCCTGGGTCAGCGTGTTGCCGTTGACATCGATCCGCTCGACATAGACGCGCGGCGCCTCGGCGATCTGGAACGTGATGCCCATCGACAGATCGTCTTTGTTGCGATCGTAGTTGGGGCGCACGTCGGCAAAGGCATAGCCAAAGGCACCGGCGGTCTCGTTGAGCTTTTCGATGGTGTCTTCCACCATCTTGGCATCGTACCAGTCGCCCTTCTTCATCGGCAGCTGCGAAGCCAGGCGGTCGCTGTCAAAGTCGCGCAGCTGGCTGTCCACCTTCACGTCGCCGAACTTGTAGCGCTGCCCTTCCTCGACCACGTAGGTCAGGATGAAGTCCTTCTTGTCCGGCGTCAGTTCGGCCACGGCCGAAACGATGCGGAAGTCGGCATAGCCCTTGGTCAGGTAGAACTGACGCAGCTTCTGCTGGTCGAAGGCCATCCGGTCCGGGTCATAGCTGGTGCCCGAGCTGAAGATCTTGGTCAGCCCCGTTTCCTTGGTGACCATTTCATCCTTCAGATCGCCATCATCGAACTGTTCGTTGCCGATGATGTTGATCTTGCGGACCTTGGACTTCGGGCCTTCCTGAACCTCGAACACGATATCGACGCGGTTCTGGTCCAGCAGCACCATCTTCGGCTCGACCGAAGCGGCAAAGCGGCCCTGGCGCTTGTAGAGTTCGATGATCCGGGCCACGTCGGCGCGGACCTTGGAGCGGGTGAAGATCTGGCGCGGGGCCAACTTGATTTCGGGGAGGATCTTGTCCTCCTTCAGCCGCTTGTTCCCTTCCAGGATGATGCGGTTGATGACCGGGTTTTCCTTGACCGTGATGGTCACATTGCCGCCATCGTTGCGGATCTGGACGTCGGAAAACAGCTCGGTCGCGAACAGGTCCTTCAGCGCCTGGTCAGCAGCCTGCTGGGTATAGGGCTGGCCGATGCGCAGCTTGATGTAGGAGCGGATGGTATCGGGTTCGAGCCGCTGCGAGCCAACCACAGCGATCGACTGGATCGCGGCGGGCGCCTCGACCGCGGGAGCGGGGGCCGGAGCAGCAGCTGCATCCTGCGCCAGCGCGGCCTGCGGCAGACCGCCCAGGATCGAGGTGCCCAGAAGCACTGCGGCAATACGGATGGTCGACTGGCGATTGCTGGCAATTCGGTTCTTCGGCACGGTTGTTCCCGTCTAGATGCTCAACGCCCCTCGCCCACCCCAGGCGATAGCGCGGGCGCGCTGCTGGCAATTCGCCGCCCTTGCCCGATGCGGCCACGCCGATCAAGCAAACTCGCCGCGTTTTGCCCGCAGTTTTGCCCTTCCTGTCGCCTATCCGCCGAAGATCGACAGCGAGACGATATCATTCAAGGTGACGAACAGCATCAGGGCCAGCATGAAAGCCAGGCCGGTGCGGAACGCCCACTCCTGACTGCGCGCACCCAATGGCTTGCGACGGACAGCTTCTGCCGCGTACATAGCCAGGTGCCCGCCGTCGAGCGTGGGGATTGGCAGCAGGTTAATGAATGCCAAATTAATTGAGATCAGCGCGGCGAAAGATACGAACGAAAGCCAGCCGAGCGAAAGCTGTTCGCCCGAGAACTTCGCGATTTTGATTGGCCCGCCCAGTTCATCCAGCGGACGTTCGCCAGTTACGATCTGGACCAGTCCGGCAGCCATCGTGCGGATGATGCCCAGCGACTGTTCAAACCCGGTGACCACGGCCTTGACCGGGCCCACCGCCTGAAACTCCATCGCCGCCGGACGGATGCCGAGCAGGCCGCGGCGGATCTCGTTGCCGAAGCGGTCCTTCTGGACATCGGTGGCCAGCTTGACCGGCTGGGTGAAGCTTACGCCGTTGCGTTCCGCCGCAACGGTCATGGTCCGTCCCGGATAGAGCGCGACCCGTTCGGCAATCTCCATGAAGCTGTCAACGCGCTCCCCATCGATCGCAACGATGCGGTCGCCGGTCCTGAAACCGGCGGCCTGCGCTGCCGAACGCTCGGAGAATTCGCCGATCACCGGCGCGCCAACCGGCACGCCATAGGCCAGGTTGAAGGCTGCAAAGATACCGACCGCGACGAACAGGTTCATCAGCGGTCCGGCCAGCACGATCAGGGCGCGCTGCCACAGCGTGGCATACTGGAACATGCCCTTCTTTTCCTCCGGAGTGGCCTGTGCGGCCTCCGGGTTGGGCACCGAAGTGGCGTTCATGTCGCCGGCAAACTGGACAAACCCGCCCAGCGGCCAGGCAGCGATCCGCCAGCGGGTGCCGCGCTTGTCGGTCCAGCCGGTCAGTTCCCGCCCGAACCCGACCGAAAAGACATCGGCCTTCACCTTGAACAGGCGGCCGACCAGGTAGTGGCCCAGCTCGTGCAGCACGACCAGCGGGCCAAGCACCAGCAGGAACGCGCCGATCATCATCAAGACAGAGGGAGATTCGGTCACTGTGTTACCAACTCCAGAAAGCCGCGCGCCTGCGCCCGTGCCGCCGCATCAATGGCCATGACATCGGCCAGCGTTGCGGGCGCGGCCGGCGCATAGCGCGACAGCACCTGTTCGACCACTACCGCAATACGGGTGAACGGAAGCTTGCGGTCCAGGAAGGCGGCTACCGCCACCTCGTTTGCTGCGTTCAGCACTGCCGGGGCCGCGCCGCCGGCCTCGGCCGCCGCGCGGCACAGGCGGGTTGCAGGAAAACGCTGTTCATCCGGTGCCCGGAACGTCAATTCGCCAATCGCGGCCAGATCAAGCGGGGCCAGCGGCGTATCCATCCGCTGCGGCCAGGCCAGGCACGAGGCGATCGGCACGCGCATGTCGCTCGGCCCTAGCTGGGCCAGCGTCGACCCGTCCCGATATTCGACCATCGAGTGGATGACCGACTGCGGATGGACGATGATCCGGAGCTTATCGAGCCCGACCGGGAACAGGTGATGTGCCTCGATCAGTTCCAGCCCCTTGTTGAACATGGTGGCGCTATCGACGCTGATCTTGGCGCCCATGTCCCAGTTGGGATGCTTGATCGCCTGTTCGGGGGTGGCAGCATCAAGCTGTTCCAGCGACCAGTCCCGGAACGGCCCGCCGCTGGCAGTCAGGGTGATCGATCGGACGTGATCATAGCTATTGCCAGCAAGGCACTGGAATATAGCATTATGTTCGCTATCGGTGGGCAGCAGTGTCGCCCCGCTTCGGGCCACGGCGGCGGTCATCACCTCGCCAGCAGCAACCAGCGCCTCCTTGTTAGCCAGCGCCACCGTGCGGCCCTGTTTGATAGCCGCCATGGTCGGCGCAAGGCCCGCGCAGCCGACAATGGCGGCGACGGTCAGATCCGCCGGCCGCGCGGCAGCCTCAACCAGCGCCGCTTCGCCGCCGGCAGCCTGCGTGGCAGTTCCGGCCAGTGCCTCGCGCAGCGCAGGCAGCGCCGCCTCGTCCGCCACCACGGCAATCTCGGCAGAGAATTCCCGGGCCAGCCGGCCCAGTTCGGTAGCATTGCCATTGGCGGTCAATGTCACCACGCGCCACTGCCCCGGTTGACGCCGGATCAGGTCAAGCGTCGAGGCCCCAATCGAACCGGTAGCGCCAAGGACCGAGATCGTGCGCATCAGATCGCGCTCAGCGCCGCCAGCAGCGCGGCCAGGAAGCTGACCGCAATCAGCCCATCGACCCGGTCAAACAGTCCGCCATGGCCCGGGATCAGCTTGCCGGAATCCTTCACGCCGGCGCGGCGCTTCATCCAGCTTTCGAAGAAGTCCCCGGCCTGGGCGACGACCGCGGCCAGCGTTGCCAGTCCCACCACCTGCCACCAGGCCGGCGTGGCCTGGCTGAGCCTGGCGGAGAGGATCAGCACCGCCAGAGCCCCCAGAATGCCGCCCAGCAGCCCCGCCCAGGTTTTCGACGGACTGATCGCCGGGGCGATCTTTGGCCCGCCAATTGCGCGGCCCGTGAAATAAGCGCCGATGTCGATCGCGGCGACCAGCGCAATCAGCGTCAGCACGTCGGCAAAGCCTTGTTCGCCTTCGCGCATGAGCATCAACATGGCCGCTGCGGGCGCAAGATACAGGATTCCGCCGAGCGTCCAGAAAGTCTCGCGCAGCAGCGATGGCCGGAGCGCCCGCACCAGCGCGCGCCACTCATAAAGTACGCCCCCCGCAACAACCATGACGAAGCCGGCCCAGGCCCAGCCGCCCAGCCACAGCGCGGTCAGCGAGATCGCAACAATGACGATGGCCGAAGCGACCCGCACCGGCAGATCGGCGTTCTTGCCCTTACCGTCCGCCATAGCGGCGCTCCCTCTGGCCGAATGCCGCCAGGGCATCGCGCAAATGATCGGGGGTGAAATCGGGCCACAGCACGTCCGTGAACCACATTTCCGCATAGGCCGCCTGCCACAGCAGGAAGTTGGAAAGCCGCACTTCGCCCGAGGTGCGGATCAGCAGGTCGAGCGGCGGGAGGCCGGCCGTATCAAGCTCGGCCTCGATCGTGGCCGGCGTGATCGGTCCCTTGGCCGCGGCCTTGGTGGCAGCACGGGCAATTTCGTCCTGCGCGCCATAGTTGAGGGCGATAACAAGCGTGGTGCCATCGTTGCCCGCGGTCCGGGCCAGCGCATCATCAAGCAAGGCGACGACATCTGCCGGCAAGGCCGAATGATCGCCGATGATCCGCAGCCGCACGTCGTTGGCCACGAATTCGTCGATATCGGCTATGATGTAGCGCTTGAGCAGGCCCATCAGGGCCGAAATTTCGTCTTCCGGGCGGCGCCAGTTCTCGGTGCTGAAGGCGTAGAGGGTAAGCGCCTCAAGCCCCATCTCGCGCGCCGCGCGCACCAGGTTGCGCACGGCTTCCACGCCCCGCTGGTGCCCCATGGCACGCGGAAGATGGCGCTTCTTGGCCCAGCGCCCGTTGCCATCCATGATGATGGCGACGTGACGCGCGCCGTGCGTGGCGCGCCCGGCCGTCACTTGCCGAGAATTTCCTGTTCCTTCTGGGCGGCGACGGTGTCGGCTTCTTTGATCATGTCGTCGGTCAGCTTCTGGACCTCGGCTTCGCCGCGCTTGCGATCGTCTTCCGAGATTTCCTTCTTGTTCTCGTCAGCCTTCAGATTGTCGATCCCGTCGCGGCGGACGTTGCGGATCGCGATACGCGCCTTCTCGGCATAGGAGTGCGCCAGCTTGGCCAGTTCCTTGCGGCGCTCTTCGGTCAGGTCCGGGATCGGCAGGCGGATATTGTTGCCATCGTTGATCGGGTTGAGCCCCAGCCCGGCCGAACGGATCGCCTTTTCGACCGGGGTGACATTGGCCTTGTCCCAGACCTGCACCGACAGCATCCGCGGTTCGGGCGCAGACACGGTTGCCACCTGGTTGAGCGGCGTCTTGTTGCCATAGGCTTCGACCATGATCGGATCGAGCAACGCGGTATTGGCGCGCCCGGTGCGCAGGCCACCCAGGTCACTGCGCAGCGATTCGACGGCGCCCTTCATGCGGCGCTCCAGGTCGGCCTTGTCGTATTTGGCCATGGTTCTAACCCTTCTTCACGATGGTTTGCGTCCCCTGCCCCGCCAGCACCTTGGCCAGGTTGCCCTGTTCGCGGATCGAGAAGACGACGATGGGAATGTTGTTGTCACGGCACAGGGCCACGGCGCTGGCATCCATGACCTTCAGGTTTTCAGCCAGAACTGTGTCGTAATCGACGGAATCATAGCGCTTTGCTGCCGGATTGGTCTTGGGATCGCTATCATAGATCCCGTCAACCGAAGTGCCCTTCAGCAGGGCATCGCACTTCATTTCGGCGGCGCGCAGGGCAGCGCCGGAATCAGTGGTGAAATAGGGGGCGCCGACGCCCGCCGCAAAGATCACCACCCGGCCCTTTTCAAGATGCCGTTCGGCGCGGCGGCGGATCACCGGTTCGCAGACCTTGTCCATCTCGATCGCCGACTGGACCCGGGTCGGCACGCCGAGCTGCTCCAGTGCGTTCTGCATCGCCAACGCGTTCATCACCGTGGCGAGCATGCCCATGTAATCGGCCTGGGCCCGGTCCATCCCCTTGGCCGCGCCGGCCATGCCGCGGAAGATATTGCCACCGCCGATCACCAGGCAGATTTCCAGGCCCGATTCCTTGGCGGCCTTAACTTCGGCGGCCAGCTCGGCGACGAATTCGGGATCGATCCCGAACTGCTGCTGCCCCATCAGCACTTCGCCCGAGAGTTTCAGAAGGATACGCTTGTAGCGGGGCTGGGTCATGGGCTGGACATTGCTCTCACTGGGGTTTGCGCGGCCTTATACCGAGGACCGCGCAAAGCCAAGCCGGGAGGCGCTGCCAACCACGGCATTGGCGCGCCGTTCAACCCATCGGATAGCGGATTTCCTTCGAGACCTTGTCGATCGCCTTCATCACTTCGTTCGACAGGATAAGGTCACCGGCGGCGAAGATGTCCTCCAGCTGGTCCTCGCGGGTAACGCCAACGATGGTCGAGGCGACGAAATCGTGCTGCTTTGACCAGGCGACTGCCAGGGTGGTCGGGCTGATCCCGGCTTCGGCGGCAATGGCCATGAACCGCTCGGTCGAGGCGAGCGAGCGTTCGTTGACGAAGCGCCTGGCCATCACCTGCTGGCGCCCCTCCATGCCGAGATAGCGTGAGAACCGCGCGCCTTCGGGCGTTGCCCCGCCCTGGTACTTGCCGCTCAGCACCCCACCGGCGATCGGCGAATAGGGGATCAGGCTGACCCCTTCCTTGCGGCAGACCTGCGCCAGTTCGTCCTCGAAGCGGCGGTTGTTGAGGCTGAAATTGTTCTGGATCGTCTGGTAGCGAACCGTGCCCAGCCGCTCCGCCGCCGCAATCGACTTCATCAGGCCCCACGAGGTTTCGTTGGAGCAGCCGGTGATCCGCACCTTGCCTTCTCGCACCAGTTCGTCGAGCACTTCCATCGTCTCGTCATAGGACGTGTCATGGTCGGGCCAGTGGGTCTGGTAGAGGTCGATATAGTCGGTCTGGAGCTTGCGCAGGCTGTCTTCCACCGCGGTGATGATATTGCGCCGGTCGAGCGCTGTCATGCCGGAACGCTTGGGGCTGCGGAACCACACGTGGCTGGGGCCGGAAACCTTGGTCGCCATGATGATCGCATCGCGCGGCTTGGTCTTCATCCAGCGGCCGACAATCTCCTCGGTCTGCCCTACCCACTTGGTATCGGGCGGCACGGGGTAGCCTTCGGCCGTATCGTAGAAGTTGATCCCGAAATCGAAGCAGCGGTCGAGAATGCGGTGCGCCTCGGCCTCGTCGGTCTGGCTGCCGAAAGTCATGGTGCCCATGCAGATGTCGGTGACGGTAATGGCCGATTTGCCCAGGCGGCGGGTCTGCATGGTCTCTTCTCCCTGTTCGTGCTGGCGGCGTGATGGCGCGGGCGCCTGCGCTGCGTCAACCGCAGACCAGCAAAAAGGGCCCGCCGGATGGCGAGCCCCTTCTGTCTGCAGGTCCGGGCGAACCCGGACGAAGCGATTAGTTGAGGCCGGCGGCAGCCGCGACTTCGGCGGCGAAATCGCTGACTTCCTTTTCGATGCCTTCGCCGAGCTGGAAGCGGACATAGTCCTTCAGCACGATCTTGGTGCCAGCTGCCTTGCCGGCCGCCTCGACCACCTGGGCCACCGGGGTCTTGTTGTCCATGACGAACAGCTGGCTGAGCAGCGCGTTGTCCTTGGCAAACTTGGCGACCGCGCCATCGACCATCTTGGCCTGGACTTCGGCGGGCTTGCCCGATTCGGCGGCCTTTTCGGCGGCGATCTTGCGTTCGCGCGCGATCATCTCGGCGTCGAGGTCGTCAGCGTGCAGAGCCAGCGGGAAGGCCGCAGCGATGTGCATGGCGATCTGCTTGCCCAGCGGTTCCAGCACATCGGCACCGGCTTCCGATTCCAGCGCGACCAGCACGCCGATCTTGCCGAGCATCGGCGCGGCGGCGTTGTGCATATAGGGCACGACCAGGCCGCTGCTGACCGAAACGGTCTTCATGCGGCGGACCTGCTGGTTTTCGCCGATCGTGGCGACGTTGTTGGTCAGGGTGTCGGCAACGGTGCCGCCACCCGGATAGGCCGCAGCCTTGAGCGCGTCGACGTCGTCCGAACCGAGGCCCAGAGCGGCTTCGGTGGTCTTGCGGACGAAGTCCTGGAACTGCTCGTTCTTGGCGACGAAATCGGTTTCCGAGTTGACCTCGACCGCAACGCCCTTGGTGCCGGCAACGGCCACGCCAACCAGACCCTCGGCCGCAGTACGGCTGGACTTCTTGGCGACGGCCGCAAGGCCCTTGGCGCGCAGCAGATCGACCGCGGCTTCCATGTCGCCGCCGGTTTCGTCCATTGCCTTCTTGCAATCCATCATGCCGGCGCCGGTGCGCTCGCGCAGGTTCTTCACGTCAGTGGCGGTGTAAGCCATTGAACTGGTCCTTCTTGAATGGAACTGGCGGCCGGGACCAATGGCCCCGGCACGCTACAGGTTTGTGACTGACCTGGCCCGCAGGCTCAGGCTTCGGTCGAAGTTTCTTCCGCGGCGGCTTCAACCGGGGCGGCTTCCACCACGGCTTCTTCAACCGGGGCTTCTTCCAGCGCACCGACATCGACGCCCGAATCAACGACGCCTTCGCGGCGGCCCTTGGTGGCAGCAGCGGCAACGGCTTCGCAGTACAGGCGGATGGCGCGGCTGGCGTCATCGTTGGCCGGGATCGGGAAGGCAATGCCATCGGGCGAGACGTTCGAATCAAGGATCGCCACGACCGGGATACCCAGGACGTTGGCTTCCTTGATCGCCAGTTCTTCCTTGTTGGCGTCGATCACGAACATCACGTCCGGAATGCCGCCCATGTCGCGGATGCCGCCCAGCGACAGTTCGAACTTGTCACGCTCACGCGTCAGCTGGAGCACTTCCTTCTTGGTCAGGCCGGTGGTGTCACCCGACAGCTGCTCTTCCAGCGCCTTGAAGCGCTTGATCGAGCCCGAGATGGTCTTCCAGTTGGTGAGCATGCCGCCCAGCCAGCGGTGGTTGACATAGTGCTGACCCGAAGCGCGAGCGGCCTGGGCGATCGGTTCCTGCGCCTGGCGCTTGGTGCCGACGAACAGCACCTTGCCGCCGGCCTGGACAGTGGCCGAAACGAAGTCGAGCGCGCGGGCCATCAGCGGCACGGTCTGCGACAGGTCAAGGATGTGGATGCCGTTGCGGGCGCCGAAGATGTACGGCTTCATCCGCGGGTTCCAGCGGTGGGTCTGGTGGCCGAAGTGTGCGCCGGCCTCGATCAATTGCTGCATGGTGACGACGGGAGCCGCCATAGTTTACTGCCTCTGGAAAGCTGGGACCGTGCGGAGCTCCCGCTGCGGAACCGGTATGTGTGCTTTCCATGTGGATTTGCCGTCACCGGAGGGAATCCCCGGATCAAGCGGGGCCGCCCTTAGCGGCTGAGTGGCGCAGAATCCAGCCCTAAAGCGCTGGCCCACGCAAAGGCGCCAAAAACCCGCTTGACAGGATGGAACAAATAGAGAACATTGCGACTCATCGAGGAACAGCCGCTGTTCTTCCACATATTTATCAACAGGAAGTCCACAGGACAATCCCCGTCCTGAAGCAAAGGAACGACACGATGATCGCGCTTCTGGTCCTGGCCGCCACCGTCCTTGCCCTGTCATCGGGTGTGATCGCCGCCTCGTGGAAGCGTTACGGACAGGCAGCGCTGAACGCGCGGCAGGACTGGCGCAATTGCCCGCAGAGCCGCGAGATCCGGTTCCGGATTGTCGAATACGGCGCGAAGCCGAGGGGCAAGGTGATTGCCCTCCCGATCAGGCCGAAGGCGGCTCCGGCCTATCGCCAGCCGCTGCGCGCTGCCGCCTGAACCGGCCATAGATCGCCATGCCGACCGGCATCAGCGCCAGGTAGACCACGCAGATCCCGACCAGGGTCCACCACGGTTCGGTCAGCAAGGCCGCACCCACCAGGCCGAACAGGGCCAGCAATTCAAGGCGGACCGAGCGGCGCGGGCGCAGTCGCCCCCAGGTGAGCGTCGGCACGGCCGAGATCAGCAGGAAGCCGACAAATACCAGCCAGGCCCCGACAACCAGCGGGTCGCGCACTTCTTCGCGGCCCGTGGCAATCCACAGGTACATCGGCAGGAAGGCCAGCCCCGCCCCGACCGGTGCGGGCACGCCGGTCAGGAAGCCAGCCGCCTTGCGCGGCTCATCCGCCATGTCGATCCGGGCATTGAAGCGGGCCAGCCGCAGCGCGCAGCCGATCGCGAAAGCCAGCGCGGCAAACCAACCCAGCCGCGGCAGGTCCTGCAGCGACCACAGAAACAGGATCAGCGCCGGAGCCACCCCGAAGGAGACATTGTCTGCCAGGCTGTCGAGCTCGGCGCCGAAGCGCGACTGGGCATTGAGCAGGCGGGCAATCCGCCCGTCGATCCCATCAAGCACCCCGGCCACGACCACGGCCAGGATCGCCTTCTCCCATTCGCCGGTTATGGCGAAGCGGATCGAGGTCAGCCCCATGCACAGCGCGGCGGCCGTGATCGCATTGGGCACCATCGCCCGCAGCGTCAGCCCCCCGCGCAGGCTGGGATCGGTCACTGGCTGATGCCCTCGATCAGCAGCGTCTGGCCGAGTTCGGCCAGCACGGTTTCACCAGCCACGATCTTCTGGCCCAGCAGCACGCGCGGCTCGGTTCCCGCCGGCAGGTAGACATCGACCCGGCTGCCGAAGCGGATCAGGCCGACGCGCTGGCCCACCGCCAGCATGTCGCCCGGCTTGACGAAGGGCACGATCCGCCGCGCGACCAGCCCGGCGATCTGGGTGAAGCCGATCGCCACCCCGTCGCCGCGTTCGATCAGGATGTGCTGGCGCTCGTTCTCTTCGCTCGCCTTGTCGAGATCGGCGTTCATGAACTTGCCGGGCATGTAGACCACGCGGCGCACCGTGCCGCCGATTGGCGCGCGGTTGATGTGGACATCGAACACCGACATGAAGATCGAAATGCGCGTGACCGGCCCAGGCGCCAGACCCTTGGTACCGCTGCCATCGTCAATCACCAGTTCGCGCGGCGGTTCGACCTGCTGGATCAGCGTGACCAGGCCATCGGCGGGGGCAACGATAAAACGGTCTTCCTGCGGCGTGACGCGGACCGGATCGCGGAAGAAGGCACAGATCCCCAGGACCAGGAAGCCCAGCGGCCAGGCCAGCGTTTCCCAGGCAAAAAACGCTGCAGCAGCGCTGGCAATGCCGGCGATCGCCGCAAACTTGTGGGCTTCGGGATGGATCCGCGGCCACTGCCAGGCAGCTTCGCCGCGTCCGCGGTTGTCGAGGATTTCATTGGCCATGGGTCAGGCTACCTTGCGCACGAAGACGGTGCCAGCGGAATAGCCCGCGCCGAAGGAACAGATCAGCGCGGTATCGCCCGCTGCCAGATCGCTGTTGTGGAGATGGAAGGCAATGATCGAGCCCGCGCTCGAGGTGTTGCCATAGGTATCGAGCACGGTCGGGCTCTCGTCATCATTGGCCTCATGCCCAAGCACCCGCTGCGAGATCAGCCGGTTCATCCCCGAATTGGCCTGGTGCAGCCACAGGCGGCGCAGGCTGGCCGGCTCGATCCCCAGGTCACCGGCATGTTCGACGATCATCGTCGCGACCATCGGCACCACTTCCTTGAACACCTTGCGTCCTTCCTGGACGAACAACTTGTCCGGCGTGCCGATGGTTTCCGGCGTGGCGGCGTTGAGGAAACCAAAATTGTTGCGGATATTGTTGGAGAACACGGTCTTCAGCCGCGTGCCGACAATCTCCCAGTGCTGGGCCGGGGCCATGTCCCTGGCCTCGACCAGCACGGCAGTCGCCACGTCGCCGAAAATGAAGTGGCTGTCGCGGTTCTTCATGTTGTTGTGACCGGTGCAGATTTCCGGACTGACCACCAGCACCGAGCGGGCATTGCCGCTGCGGATGAAATCGGCCGCCGTCTGGATGCCGAACGTGGCCGAGGAGCAGGCGACATTCATGTCAAAGGCAAAGCCCTCGATCCCCAGCGCCTGTTGTATCTCGATCGCCATAGCCGGATAGGGGCGCTGCATGTTGGACGCAGCGCACAGCACGGCATCGACATCGGCCGGATCGCGCCCGGCGGCGCGCAAGGCGTCCTGCGCGGCCTTTACGCCGATCTCCGCCATCACGGAGATCTCGTCATTTGAGCGTTCCGGCCAGCGCGGTCCCATCGTTTCGGGGTCCAGCGTCGGCGCCTTGCTCATCACGTGGCGGGATTTGATGCCGCTGGCCTTTTCGATGAACTCGGCGGAACTGGGTTGCAGTTCCTCCACTTCTCCCGCCGCGATCGCTGCCGCGTTGCGGGAATTGTGGAGTTCCACATAGGCATTGAAGCTGGCGACCAGCTCGTCATTGGTGATTGTCTCGGGCGGGGTGTAGAGGCCTGTCGCCGAGATCACAGGGGTGATTTCGCTCATGGCGCGGCTTCCTATCCGGCGCGAAGCCACACGACAAGTCGATTGGCCCATTGACAGCACGCCCCACCTTGTCCAAAGGCGCGCTCTCTCGGCCGGACGGTCCCCTCGGGGGCCACATTCCGGGGAAACCCGGCACCGGCAAGTGGTGTGGACAGGTGGCCGAGTGGTTAAAGGCAGCAGACTGTAAATCTGCCCGCGCAAGCGTACGCTAGTTCGAATCTAGCCCTGTCCACCACCATCCCCTAGTGACACCGAATGAACAGGGGATTCGCCGCATGAGCCGTAATCGTGACACCAAGCCCACCCGCGCCCTTCGTGGGCGTGCAGGACGGATGCAAGGCGGGCGCGGCTCGGGCCGGGCCAGCGCGGGTGCAGTGCGGCTGTGGGGTCGCCACGCGGTCGAGGCCGCGCTGAAGAACCCGGATCGCAATCATCGCAAGCTGTGGGCCACGCGCGAAGGGGTTGCCTCGCTTGACGGCGAACTGCCCGCGGATTTCGTGGTCGAATATGCCCAGCCCGCCGATCTGGCGCGGCTGGTCGCCCGCGATGCACCACATCAAGGGCTGGTGCTGGAATGCGACGGTCTGGAAGACGTGTTCCTCGATGAAGTGATGCAGGGCGATCCGACCCGGCCGCTGGTCGTGCTGGATCAGGTGACCGATCCGCACAATGTCGGCGCGATCATGCGTTCGGCCGCCGCCTTCAACGCCGCGGCGATCGTCACCCAGGACCGGCACTCTCCGCCCGAATCCGGCACGCTGGCCAAAAGCGCCTCCGGCGCGCTCGAAGTCGTGCCGTGGGTGCGGGTGGTCAACCTGGCCCGCGCGCTCGAAGAAATGGCCGAGGCCGGCTACTGGCGGATCGGCCTGGATGGCGAAGGCAAGAGCACCCTGGGAGAGGCCCTGCCGGCCGGTCCGGTTGCGCTGGTGCTGGGTGCAGAGGGTGAAGGCATGCGCCACAACATCACGCAGCACTGCGACGCGATTGCGCGCCTGCCGATGTCCGGCGCGGTCGAAAGTCTCAATGTTTCCAATGCCGCGGCGATCGCGCTATACGCGCTGGCAGTTCGTCCGCAGGAATAACCGCCATGACCAATACCGCTCGCCGTCTCGCCGCAACACTGGTCGCGGCGGCGACGCTGCTGCTGAGCGGCTGCTTCGTTTCGCCCGGCAGTTTCACCTCCGCCATCGACCTGCGCAAGGACGGGCGGTTCAGCTATACATACAACGGCGAGATCTACCTGCTGGGACTGAGCAAGCTGGCCGAACTGGGGGGCAAGGCAAAGGAAGCCGAGCCGTTCAAGGCCGAGCCATGCTACAACGACGATGCCGACCGGACAGCGCGCGAATGCTCCAAACCGGAACTGGCCAAGCAGAAGGCAGACTGGGAGGAAAATCGGCAGGCTGACGCAACCCGCAAGAAGCGCGATGCCGACATGATGAAATCGATGCTGGGCGGGATCGATCCCTCCAGCCCCAAGGCGGCCGAGGAACTGGCGGACCGGCTGCGGCGCCAGGCCGGCTGGAAATCGGTCGTCTACAAGGGCGATGGCCTGTTCGTGGTCGATTTCGCGATCAGCGGCCACCTCGATTACGATTTCCAGTTCCCGACCATGGAACGCTTCCCGATGGCCAACGCCTTTGTCGTGCTCAACAAGCGGGCCGATGGCGCCGTGCGGATGGATGCCCCCGCCTTTGGCCAGCCGGGCCAGGGCAATCCGATGGCGAACATGGGCCAGTTGGCCGCCATTGGCGCCGCGATGGATGCCGGGAAAGAGGGCAAGAGCAACGCCGGGCTAAACCTGCCCGAACTCAACGGCACGCTGGTGCTGACCACTGACGGCGCGATCCTGGCCAACAATACCGATGAAGGCCCCATGGCCGGCACCACCGGTCAACGGCTGGAATGGAAAGTCACCCCCCGCACCACCGCCGCCCCGACCGCCCTGGTGCGGCTGGGGGGATAGGCAGAGGCGCAGCGGCTCGTTAGGGGAACCTCCATGGCCCACCCCGTTTCGCCCCTCGCCCGCCCCTTCCCCGCGATCCCGGCGATTGCCGGCGTCACCCTGCGCGTGGCCCGCGCGGGGTACAAGGACTGGGGCCGCTGCGATCTGACCTATGTCGAACTGGCCGAAGGTACGGCTGTCGCCGGTGTGTTCACCCGCAACGTCTGCTGCTCCTCCGAAGTCGAGCTGGGCCGCCAGAACGTGGCGCAGGGCCGCGCGCGGGCGCTGGTGGTCAATGCTGGCAATTCCAACGCCTTTACCGGCTATCGCGGGCGTGAGGCAGTTGAGGCGATCATGGCGCAGGTCAGCGCGCACCTTGGCTGCACGGCTGAGCAGGTCTTCGTCTCCTCCACGGGGGTGATCGGCGTTCCGCTGCCCAAGGACAAGGCGAAGGCCGGGATCGAAGCCGCGCTGCTGGCACAGCCGTGCGACTGGCAGGCCGCCGCCGATACCATCGGCACCACCGACACCTTCGCCAAGGGCGCCATGGCCCAGGCAGTGGTCGATGGGCGCACAGTGACGCTGGGCGCGATCATCAAGGGCAGCGGCATGATCGCGCCCGACATGGCCACCATGCTGGGTTACGTCTTCACTGACGCAGCGGTGGAGCCCGGCTTCCTGCAGCAGCTGCTCTCCGCCACCAACCAGCGGACCTTTTCCTGCATCACGGTCGATAGCGATACCTCGACCAGCGACACGGTGCTGGCCTTCGCCACCGGCGCGGCGGGCAATGCGCCGCTGGCCTCGTTCGACAGCGCCGGTGCCGATGCCTTTGCCGCCGCGTTGGAGGATGTCTGCCGCCAGATGGCTCATCTCGTCGTGCGGGATGGCGAAGGCGCGCAGAAGTTCATCGCCGTGACCGTATCGGGCGCCGTCAGCGATGACAGTGCCCGCAAGATCGGCCTGGCCATCGCCAACTCGCCGCTGGTCAAGACCGCCATCGCTGGCGAGGACGCCAATTGGGGCCGCGTGGTGATGGCCGTGGGCAAGGCTGGCGAACCGGCCGACCGCGACTGCCTGTCGATTGGCTTTGGCGGCACCTGGGCCGCGCGCGACGGCCAGCCGCTGGCTGATTACGACGAAGCTCCGGTCGCGGCCCACCTGAAGGGCCAGGACATCGGGATCGAGGTAGATCTGGGCCTTGGTGAAGGCCGGGCCACGGTGTGGACCTGTGACCTGACTCACGGCTACATCTCGATCAATGCGGATTACCGTTCATGAGCGCTGCCCTCGACGCGGCCGTCCTGGCCGTCATCAAGGACGCGTCAGAGCGCGCGGTGATGCCGCGCTATCAGCAGCTTGAAGCCCACGAGGTGATCGACAAGTCGGTTGGCGAGTTGGTCACGATTGCCGACCGCGAGGCCGAAGTGATCCTGGCCGAGGGGCTGGCGAAGATCCTGCCCGAGGCCACCATCGTCGGCGAGGAAGCCTGCGAGGCCGAGCCGGCGCTGATGGAGCGGCTGGGCGATGCGCTGTGCTGGATCATCGACCCGGTCGACGGCACCAACAATTTCGCCGCGGGCAAGCCGCCGTTCGGGATCATGGTTGCGCTGGCCGAGGCAGGCGAAACCATCGGCGGCTGGATCTATGATCCGCTGCGCGGCCGGTTCTGCACCGCCCAGAAGGGTCAGGGTGCCTGGATCGATGGGGAGCGAATCACGGCCCGCCCCAGCGGCGAGACACCGCCGATTGCGGCCATTTCACTGGTCTTTGCTGACCCGGCCCGGCGCGAAGCGCTCAAGACCCACATCGCGCCGCACTATACCCTGGTCGATATTCCGCGCTGTGCGGCCGAACAGTACCCGCGCATCGTGCTGGGCGAAAACGACATCACCATCTTCGAGCGCACGTTGGCCTGGGATCACGCGGCAGGCGTGCTGTTGCTGAACGAAGCCGGCGGCAAGGTCGCGCGGCCGGATGGCCAGCCCTACCGGGTGGACGAGCACCTGCGCCCCAGCCTGATCGGCGCGGCCAGCCCGGCCCTGTGGGACGAGCTGGCAACGCGGATGCAGGCGCTTTAAAGGACGCTTTCCAGCCAGCCCTTGAGCTGGCTCTTCGGCGCGGCACCCAGCTTCTGGGCAACCGGCTCGCCGTTCTTGAACAGCACCATCAGCGGGATCGACTGCACGCCGAACTTCGCGGCAATGTCGGTGTTCTCCATGATGTCGACCTTGGCGATAGTCACCTGGTCAGCAAGTTCCTCGCTGATTTCCTCAAGCGCCGGGGCGATCATCTTGCACGGGCCGCACCAGTCGGCCCAGAAATCGACCAGCACGGGCTTGTCGGACTGCAGCACATCGGCGGCGAAGCTGGCATCGGTAACGGCTTTGGTGGCCATGGGGAATCTCCTGAAAGGTTATTCGACAATCTAGGGTCGCGGTCGCACTTCGGCAATCGCTGCGGTTCAAAAGCTTTCCTGCGCCGCCAGCAATGCCTGCTTGTGAACGCTGAGCAGTTCATCGGGCAGCACAATCAGGCGCGGGATCTGGGTGTAGAGCAACGCCGCCTCGACCGGGCGGCCGGGATAGGTTGCTTCGAGCGCCGCAGCATAGGCCGCCATCTGCCGCAGGATCGAGACTGGCACGGCATCGAGGTTTTCGGGCGGACGCCGCGCGGTCTTGAAATCGACCAGCCGGATCCGGTCGGGCCGGATCGTCAGGCGGTCAATCGTCCCGACCACCACTTGCCCGCCGACTGTCGCGGCGATCGGCACTTCGGCAAGGGCACCCGGCGCGAAGAGATCGGCCCAGGCCGGCTCGGCCAGCACCGCCAGCGCCGAACCGGTCATCTCGGCGCGGTCGGCCGCGCTGAATTCGGCACCATTGCGCGCCAGCCAGGCCTCGGCCGCCGCCTCGCGCTCAACCGGGGGCAATTCGGGCAGCCGCTCCAGCAGCTTGTGAAGCAGCACGCCGCGCGCCGCCGCCTGCCCCGAACCCGGCGGCAGCGGCGGATCAGTGGCCAGGTCCTCGCCCAGCGATGACGGCGCAAGCGGACGCGGCGGGCGCGGTTCGGCGGGCGGCGGCTGCTCGATCCAGGCCGGGAG
>RFPL01000012.1 GCA_009926135.1 Sphingomonadaceae bacterium | reverse complement strand
CAGTCTACACCGACTGCATCAACAGGCCGGACAGACGACTGCACCCGACCAACGGCCAGATCATCACTTTACACTTGCAACGCGGGAGCCATCCACAGAGGACTGTCCGGACACGACCACCTTGCAGACATTCAGGTGTGGCGTAATGTGGTCGGGTGACCCGACAAAGCTGGAACTCTCGAAAGATGCGGGCTCGACCTGATCCTGCCAGCACCTCGCAACGATTGGCTCGCCGCTGGATCGCGATCGGTGCGGCCATTGTAGTATTTGCTTCGCTCTTTGCTTTTGCCGTTTTCGTGTTCGATATGCCCGTTCACAATGGCGACACCGGGCGATTAGCGACGAAGGCCGAGACCGCTTCAGGCCTTCTTATGATCGGTGGAGTTGGAAGCATCTTCGTTGTGCTAGGCGTGCTCATTCGGAGGAGCCGCTGATCAGGTAAATGCCTGCTAACCCCAACAACTTGGCCATCTGCCCGGTCCAGGCTTGGTGGGATTGCAGACAGGTGTAGATCCCAGGCCTCAATTCGTTCTAGCCTTTATCCAAGTTGGCCAATTGATTATGAATGCGCACAGCGAAATCGAGGCAATAAGCAGAAATATCGCTAAGGATTTTCCAAATATACTAAAATCCCTGAATCCCAAAACTAGGACCATTGTGCAAATATAACAAAATATTCCAGAGAGTATTCGAACTAAATTGTAATTTACAAGAAATATTGTTTGGCGACGATTCAGATTTTTTCTGTTCTTTTCTAAAAATTTCTTGGGATAGGTCGGTCCGAGCCTAGCCTCAATCCCAAATGGCACGGCGACAAACACCATTAAGGCTAGAAGAGCTAGAGAGATTGACAATTCAACATCCTCTCACAGGTTCAAAGGCTTACAACCCAGCAGCGCAACGAACATTCACCGATCGACCTGCTGATAGCTTATTGGTTCACTGTTGAGCAACTCCGCCAGTTATAGCTCGATTACAGATTCAGTATTTTCCAGCTAGGGACTCCGGTAGCAGCCAAGTGAACTATAGTCAGGCTTCACGACTAGGTTTTGAACGCTTCCCGCAACGTTTCAGGCGCTCGCTCTCGGCATGATACGGAGCGACTGCTGACACTGGCCTACTCACCGCGCGGTTCGACTCTGAGGCTAACTTCCCTTGCATAGATCGCTCCGGAGCCGCCGCAAACTTCATCGAAGGCAAGTTCGATGTCACCGACCTCTGCTGCCGTGTTCAATATCGGAAGGCGTTCTGCAGTGACCCGCCTTAGGCCAAGCTCCAATATGGTCGAGAGCGGATTGCAATCGAGCACAACGCCCCTCACTTCCTCGAAGTGAAAGATCACGTCCGCATGCCGGTCAAGAACGAAATAGCCCCGGTCATCCGTTTTGTCGGTCCGCCTGAAAGTGGCAAGGATAAGAGCACCGCTTGCTCCTTCGAAGGCTATGCTTCTGACCTTCGCATCGTGAAAGTTGGGAATGAACCCGAACCACGATCTCAGTTCGGCGGCGCCTTCAAGCTGCGCCAGGAGCGCCTGGTCTGATATCCAACTTCCTTCTTCGGCTATCGAGCGAGGCATCAAGATAACGTGCCGAGGCAAATTGGAATTAGCAATGTCGATTGTCCGCTTCCCCCAACATTCCAGGCGACGCCGCCAATCCCGCAACGACGACGTTGCGGACGCATTCGTCATCGCCTAGCTTTTCTTCATGCCTATCGTGGAAGCCTACGACGACAGAGATGCTCTGCGACCGCTGTTCACGGCGGAGTTCGAGTTTTTGCCTCGCATTGGCGAGCATATTTCCCGAGAGGTGCCGCCGGGATATTTCCTGTATTTCAAGGTTGTTGAAGTGTGGCATCGCCAGAACTTAACAGGAGGCCCGTTCCAAGCTTGCATGCTGCTCGAACTAAACGACTAAAGATCGCTAGCGACAGCTAACCCCAACATTGCTGGCTTCAAACTCACGAAGCACGTTACCTGTTGCAGACATCACATAGCGCGAAGTCGGGTGTCACGATTCCTTCGGTGAATGGGTTGCTGCAATGACAGCAGACCATCGGTAGTGTGCTTTCGTGAACCCAGCCAAATTGCTGGCGACTTTGATCAATTTGCTTACCGCGATGCTGGTTGCAGTGGAAGCAGGCAGCAGCCAGGTTAGTTACGCTATCGCGCCCGCCATCGCGCCTGGGGTGCTTGTGTTCCAATGTTGGTTTGGTTGGGCCAGATTGCGTAAAGGGTCGTTTGCAGTAGCAGCACCGCCCCTCCTGTTGTTCGACGAGACGGTTCCGCAAGCGGCGCGCGTATCTGCTGTTAAGTGCCATCGCATTTGAGACTTATTGGCGAGGCCTTAAAGACCGCTTACCCCACCATTGCAGTCGATCGTGTCGTGCTTAGGACGACCACATTGCGGAAGTTGCATTGACGTTCCATAGTCCAAGCAACCTTAAGTTTTAGAGGCGGCGAAAATGCAACCGCTGGTATGATCGCGTCATCGGAGGTCGTCTAAAGTTTCGCGAGCTCCTAGGCGTTATGGTTGCTGTTGGAGCGATTGTGGCGTGGTTTAGCCTCTAAAGGTCAATGGCAGGGCTCCCCACCATGGCAGGCAAGTGGGTCAGCGTTGGAACGGCTACATTGCGGACATCAGCCGGTTGTGCGAGCGTGCAGTCATGGAAAGCCGATTAGCAGGGATCGTAGCGACGCTTTGGTTCTTCTTCGCGCTGCTTAGCTTGTTCGTAGCATCAGCGTTTTCGCCAATGGGGTTGCGCATGTTGCTCCCAGGCACCCACCCAACCACTTGGATATACCCTGTTTTACTCACGCTTCCTCCTGTCGCTATCGGGCTCGGGAAGTTTATCGGCGCCCGGAGGTCACGCCTGCTACTCTGGCCTGTCGGAGGCGCGCTGGGCGTGGTCGCGTCGCTGCTGCTTTTCTATGTCGCCGCAACGATCGTCGGCCACTAAGGCTACGGCAGCTTCCCCCAACATTGCGGACATTAGCTGGTAATTTGATAACCGCGAATGTGTAAGCCGCAAGGATGGACACCTTCCGCCCATTCTACCCTCTTCAAAAGCTGTTCATCGCTGCAGCGGAAATTCAGCTGCCCCCTGATCCGTCTATTGAATGGAACAGCTATGGCGTGATGACCTACTTCTGGCCGTCCCCATCTGAGCGCATGCGAGGGCTCTGGGTGAACGTAGATGAGTATGAAATCATGTTGGCTACCGCTCTCTCGCATACCCACATCGCCCAATACACCTGGGAAGTTAGGAACGCCTCGTCAGGAGATGTTGCGGATCGCATCGTAGAGCAAGGAATCGTGCAGGCCCTGGGCATTCTTAGCGGTGAAACCGTCTTCGTTAGTATCTACGACCCGAACGGCCACGAGGAGTCATCGTCGGGCATGTCGTCGCGTCGCCTCTGGAACGACCCGGAGCAGCGCGCGACTTGGACAAAGTTCTATGGAGATGGATGGACCGCACGCGCTTGGGATTGGCATGGAGAAGTGACAGACTAGCTGCTCACCACGTAGGTCCGCTTTCCCCAACATTTCAGGCGATCGTGTCGGACCTCGACCGGCCACTTTGCGGACGTCCGGCTCTCCGCTACCATAGCCAAATGGAACACGCTTTGCTCGTCTCGTTTCTTGAGGGCACGATACCGGCTTCGACTTTCGCTCATGCGATAGAGCAGGAAGTGGAAGCTTGCGATGCGGGCGTGAGGTCGCCCGCTAACATCGGCTACATCATTGTCACGGATGGTCCTCGGTTCACCGTCACGCGGGAACATATGAAACGGCTCCTACACTCTATGCTCGACAAAACTGTCCCATGGGCGTCGGCAAATTACACCGCCGACTGCCTGATGATGAGCGATGACTTTCAGCCGGAAAGCGAGGATGTGGACGAGGCTATCGAATTTGTAGCGGATGACAGCCGGCCGCCCACCGATGAAGAAACTCGGGCGTTGCTTGAAAGATTAGGGTGACGGCAGCTCCCCCCAACATTGCGGGCGCTTGAACGGGTCCTCGTTCGATCACATTGCGGACGTCCGCTGGTTGGGTAGATTGCGCGAATGAGTGAGCAATCAGATCGTGATTCTGATGACGAATGGCAGGACCGTGGTCTAAGCGCGGTTCAAGAATTTGCTGGCGCGCTTAGAGGCTTGCACAACAGCAACCCTTGGCCCGATTTGCCAGTGCTGCAGCAGGCGCTAGTCTACTTGATGACTGAACTTTGGGACCGTGGTTTCACTCAAACACAGATTCGGCAGGGCCTTGAAGATGCTCTTGCCGAGCTGCCTCGTTACACTGCTGGGGAAGAAGTCCGGCCGTAGCATCCGCTTACCCTAACGTTGCGGTCATCGACCCCTGAATGCACGAATGGTAAGTCGAGTCAGCCTTACAAAGCCCGCGCCGAACACTGTGCCAGCGGCTGCCCAAAGCGACAGAAGCGCGATGGACGCGACCCAAAGTTCGAGTTCGGTGTCGGGCGGTGGGACCGCGACAAAAGCAGCGGATGATACAGTTGCGAAGAGAAAGGGCCACACCAGCCGTGGTCGCGATCGCTTCATGAACCCAGCTAAGACCAAAACGGCAACCGTGACGAGTGCACTGTAAGGAAGTATCAAGATAGCCGACAAGTCCACGCTGCAAGGTTACCTGAGAGGCAAGCCTTCTGCCATGCGAATTTGGAGCTGGCACTGCATTTCAAATGACCGCTAACCCCAACGTTGCTGACAATTGAGCCGGTCCTAGAGCGCTCGTATTGCAGACCTTTGCAAAACATGCTGCAAGAAGGTGTGAGAGCGGTCGCGCCTATTCTACTTGCGGTCCTTCTGGGCGGTTTGGCGTTTTATCAAGGCAAGCTATGGCCGGCCCGCGTTCTCAGACTACAAATGCCGATCTCAGTTGATATTGAGGCAGTGGAAAGATGCGTAGCATCCAATGGACCACAAGTAGTCCCGGGATTGAGATTCTACAGCGGCCAACCTGAAACTTATCAAAAGATGCCTGTGACCAGCCCGCTCGGTGCAACCTATCTTTCCGCTGATGGCAGCTTCAAATTGTCCCTTCGAACCGGCCGCTCTGGAAATGAGATGGTCGTTACCTCGGTCTCGGCCCTTACGAATGAACAATCGGCGTTGTTTCGTCGCTGTGCGACGTCGCCACTCAAAGTCGGCTAACCCCAACATTGCAGGCGATCGTGCTGGTCCTGGAGCTACAACACTGCAGACGAGTGAGCTGGTTGTGGAGTGGCTACGTGCCAAAGCTGTCATGATGCAGGGTTCGTCATTTGATTTTTTATGGCATTTATGCGGTCGCAGACGATTGTGTTTGGCGTTGAGGAGAAAAATAGGTTTACCTTAAATTTCGTCCCGCCTTTAGAAACATACAAAACGTGCAGATCGCCTGGTTCGGTATACACCTCAATTTCGTTCCAGGGTTCGGTGACGATTGAATAACCTTGGATGAAGTGCAGATCGCCATCGAGAACAGAAATGATCGCTCCATCGAATTTACAGATTAATATCAAGTATCTTATATAAACATATATGAGATAACATAAGGCCACGAAGCCCATGAGGGGACTTACGACAGATCCCTGCAGTTTTAGATAGTAATCGATTTTGAAAATTTCATCTCCATTCAAGGCGTGTCCTAAGCAGAAGAATAATGCGGTTGGGCCGAGAAAAGCTGCAGAAAGCTTTGCCCAACTGGCTTGCGCTACAACATTCTTCATAAATGTCGCACCTGTCCCTAAGTCTGAACTGCTCCCGAGTGCACCCGCCCGAGCATACCTGCAAAAGGCGAACAAGACCTAGCATGACCGTTTCCGGTAGCGTCCGCTTTCCCCAACATTGCAGGCGATCGATCCGGTCCTGGAACGACGAGATTGCGGACGTTTATGGCAAGTGATAAGAACTCGTTATGGAAATCGCGACAGATGCGATGACGCTTGCGATAGGCTTCCCCTTCTGGGACTACTTGTTTGTCACGAGCGTAGCGTCAAAGTTTGTAAGTTTTGATTATAGGTATTGGCCCCTATCCCAAATTCGATGCTTCGCCATTGTGACGCTAGCAATAGGCGTGTCGATTAGCCTAGCTATCATGCACCCTCCTGAGACGGATGGTCGGTTGTGGATCATAGTTCCTGCTTGCTTAGGGCTTCTTGCCCACGGTTGCCTATCGGTAATCGATATCTTTCGACAGAAGTCGAAGGCAGACACTGAAAACGACGACAGATAGCCCCAACATTGCCGACTTTTGCGATTGTCTTGCAATGTCCATCTTGCGGTCGGCCGCAGCCTGGATCAGTCTTCTGCGGTGCTTCAGTCTTTTTATCCTCTTTTTGGCTTGGTCGCGATGGTCCTACTGGAGTGGGCTATCTTCACGGAGTTAACCCCATATCTCCGTGTAGGCTTTCCTAGCACTCCCGACGTGAGTTACGTCCAAGTAGCCAGTGGAAGTTGGTTGCGAATGATCCGAACCGCGCTTGTTGCAACGACGGGCATCGCAGTAGGGCTGTCCTTCGAGTTCAAACTGGGGTGGCTTTGGCTTGCTGCAGTTGGATTGTTCGCCGTTGCCCACTCGTTTCTCTATGTCATTCTCTACAAAGCGATGGGACGAAACTGAGAAAACGAGAGTCCGCTTCCCCCAACATTGCAGTCGAGTGAGCTGGCCCTGGAGCGACGACATTGCAGACATCCAAATCATGAGGCACATTTCACTCGTGACCGGAAAGAAGATCATTGCCGTAAGTTGGTGGACTTTCGCCTATTTGCTGCTTGCGGGCGGAGTGTTCGCCCTTTCCTCCATGGGAGACTGCACCCAGAACGCAGGCAGTCCAGCTTGCACGGCTTCATCCAACACGTTCACGAACACCGTGCTGGCTGCGGAGTTGCTGACCTACTTTGCGCTCACGTGGTTGATTTTCTTTCGCCGTCGTTGATGTCCGCTTTCCCCAACATTACTGACGGACTTGCCATCCACGCAGCCCAGCATTGCGGACCTGGTTGAATGCTGCAATTACTTCGAAATGCCTAGGTCAAGCTTAGTCTTGCTTGTGATAACCGCGGCGCTGAGCGCGTGCTCCTACAGCTACGACGTCGTGGCAATCGCAGGCTCCGGCGACATCCTTATTTCTGTTGATCCGAAATCCAACCATCAGCCAAAGTGCCTGCGCCGCATCGTCGTGATCGCAGATGAGGCACGCGAACCGGTGTGGGCGCAATCCGTTGCCCATCAGGACAACTGCGCAAACGAGTTTCCTGTGCCGTTCGGAAGCAAGCTCAAGGGACGTCACACGGGTGGGAGTGAAGTTCTTCCCACTCATGCACTTCAGACTGGTGTAGTTTACTTCGTCTCCGTCACGACCGGGGTCACGGGCTACGGAAGTGGCAAATTTATGATTGGTCCCGATGGGCAGATTGAAAATCTCGGGACTTAAGCAGTTCGAAGAGCCAGATCTTAAGTCCGCTTCCCCCAACATTCCAGGCGAATGAGCCGGTCCTGGAGCGACGACATTGCGGACATTCGATCGCAATGCCAATCTCTGAGGATGATTGCTCCTGCCAATATGTTCGAACCGATCTTGGAAGCGGATCCAACGTTTGCGCCTGCCTGGGATGCTTTCTTGGCCGAGTATGCTGAAGCAGGCGAATTGCCATTATACATTCTGCTAAGTGAACTCGCAGTCCACCTCATTGACCGTGCTCGCCGTGGCGATGTCGCGGGCTTCCAAAAAATCTTTGCTGAGGTGGAGCGCTGGCACACAGAAGGTGATGCTTACGTGAGTGAGGCAGCAACAATCGGCTTTCTAGAGAGCTTGCAGAATCAACTCGGCGGCAATCAGAGATCTTCGGACATCAATGGAGTCCTATCCGCTGATTTCGAGTCCTACTTTGGTCCTGAAACGCAGAGATGGTGGCGAAAGCTGGATCGGTTTTGGAAGGGCGATACGAGCTCTTTAAGTCACGACACGTGAAGGGAGACAAACCCCAACATTGCAGGCAATTGAACCGGTCCTAGCGCGACAACACTGCAGGCATAAGCGCAGCGGCGATACTCCGAGCGCATGCTCAATGAATGTGCTCTCGATGATTGGGGTTACATTGCTCGGAGCGTTCCGACCAGGACAGCGATCCCCGTTGATAAGGATCGATAGAGTATACCCTATGGAGGCGTCCTGATGAGGCGCTAGATATGTCTCAATAGGGTTGAATCTATAATTTTGGACATCTATAGAGGTCTAGTCTAGAACCTATTGAGACAAGGGTCTGTGTGATGACCATCATCGGATATGCGCGCGTTAGCAGCGAAGACCAGGACTGCTCGATCCAAGAGGAGGCCTTGAGAGCCGCTGGGTGCACCATCATCCGCAGCGAAAAGCACACGGGAACAACGACAGATGGACGCGGTGAACTTGAAATAGTTCTTTCGTTCATGCGCTCTGGCGACACTCTGATGGTAACGCGGATTGATAGGCTTGCGCGATCGGTCGCCGATCTTGAGCGTATCGTCGGAACGCTGCGCCAAAAGAATGCCCACCTACGTGCGACGGAGCAACCGATCGACACATCAACGCCCGCAGGCATAGCCTTCTTGCAGATGCTGGGTGTATTCGCTCAGTTTGAGACCGCTATCAGGCGCGAACGACAGATGGAAGGCATCGCAAAGGCCAAAGCAGCGGGGGTCTATAAGGGGCGAAAACCGACCGTGCCAGTGGATGCTATTCGCCAACTAGTTGCTGATGGTGTCGGTCCGTCGGAGATCGCAAAGCGCTTGGGCGTTGCAAGAGCATCGGTCTACCGGGCAATCTCAACTTGAGGAATGCTATTTGGCGCTTTTGATTGAGCGCTTAGAGCGGGGCCACCATCAGGCCACCTTTCATAGGATGGGGGCACGGCTAGTCAGCTTCCTCAGGATGATCGGCCAAATATCGTTCCCTAAGATCCCGAATTGCTTGTTCCGGCATCAACAGACTTAGCGGCTCCAAACCATTGAAAAACGCCCTTTGCTGCGGATCCATTTCGATCTTTCCAAGCCTCAAAAGCGGCCCGGCGATCCAGTAGGTCTCGGTCGCTACAACATCCGCTGCCTGTAATCCGTAATTGTCTATGACGCGCTG
Organism: Sphingomonadaceae bacterium; assembly: GCA_009926135.1. Classification (GTDB taxonomy): domain Bacteria; phylum Pseudomonadota; class Alphaproteobacteria; order Sphingomonadales; family Sphingomonadaceae; genus Novosphingobium. The sequence continues at coordinate 74,217 of RFPL01000012.1, read as the reverse complement.
ATAGGTCAGTGACACTGGGATCTTTCGTTTCTTCGCTTCGTCGCCATAGCGGCGAAGAATTTCGTCAAAATGCGGAGATTGTTGGCCCTTGTCGAATACGGCGGCGATTGCTTGCTTGCGGACTTCCGCAATCTTCAGCCCTGATTTGGCGGCTTCTGAAAAGGCGACCGCGTTGGCGGAATGAAATGCTTGGCCGACCTTGCCAGTCATGATGCGGTTCCAAGGCACCAGAGGCACCGCAAACGATACAGGCACTACCCCGCTATCGATAATGCACTGCCTTGCATTGCGCCGAGCGCGATCCTTAGCGCCCTGCTCCCAGCCCATAAACTCTCCTAGGCCCCAATGGCAGTCGTAGGAACTCCACTTGATTATCCGCCGTCCGTCTTCGACGGGAGAGGCAAGAAACCGTTCCCAAGCAGCCTCTAGGATTGCGAAATGCTCGATCTCGCCAACTACGCCGCCCCAGATGACAATATCTGAACCCTTATGAGTGCCGCTGTCGTCAAAGCTAGCTCTCAAGATCATGGAGGCGCATCCGTCCGGTTGGAGAGACATTGGTAGCATAAAGTCGAGCCGGAACTAGGTTACTCAGCCAGAACCTCGGTTCGGCGCAGCCGAGCCCGGCTGGAGAATGCTAAGTTTAATTTCTCCTTTCTGAAGACTCTCCATTAATTCGGCGATCTAGCAAAAGTCCAACACATCCTGATCAATTGAAGCTCGATATGCGGCATTAGTGAAAATATTCTTCTGCAATCATTTTCCCACCCGACATTGTGCAAATATAATATAGAAATGCATTACCTAAAATAAAGGTTTGCACTATGAAAAACAATATATTTCAGATACAGAATATTTTCATCCGGCGAATTTGTGTAATCGCAAATGACTTCGATCATGCTGTGCATTTATTGTCGGAAGCCTTCTCTGACGGAATGGGTGTTCGCCCAAACGACATAGAATTCGAAGTCGTTCGTTGGAACACAAAAGAAGAAGCACTGTTATCGTGGGCGCTTCAGGGAAAAAGTGGTTTCGCCTGGAATACCGATGAAGGCCAAACCTGGGAGTTGTTCCAGCCACGAAGCCCCCTCTGAAGTTCCCGCGAACCCCACCTGTTTCCCGCAGGTGGAGTCAAGTTGCGAAGTCCTAGATTTTGACGGGATCTTTGTGGGGGGTGCTGCCTATCAGCCGGGCGATTTTCAGTCAGATTAACAAAGTCCGATCATTCAAGGCGAGTTCGTAGTTGGGGTGCTCACTACGAACTCTACTAGATTGGGCTATTCCGCCTTCAAACGGTAACCTTCCAATGGCTATGGAGGGGTCGGTAGGACGAGCCCCTCGTAGCGGCAGCCGCGAACGGCAGGATAAGTTTCTTCCAAAGGGATCGACCCGATGTAACGCTTGTCGAGCTCGCTCTTTGAGTGTCCGACTACCTCATGAACATAGTTCGGCGAAATCCCGTATTTGTTCATCACAAGCAGGCTCTTGAAAGCGCCTCGAAAGCTGTGAAACGTGACTTCACGCCGAGCATCGCTCATTAGCATCCCTTGAAGGGCCCTTGGAACTAGCGTCGTGTTAAAGGCGCGAATCATCTTGCCATTTGACCACGCTGGGTCGTTCGTAGTCGCTCCGGTTCTTGGTGGCTTCCAGTCATCAAAAAGCCGCTCGCCGCCCTCTCGCCTTCGCCGAGCAACGAAATCTGCGAAGCCCAGTTCCATCAACTGATCTAAAAGCGGCACCTGCCTTCTGTAAGAGCCTTTGGTCGTTCGGAATTCGTTGTCTCGGATAACAATATGCGGCTGTTCGGAATCAATGATCACTTCATTAAGGGCAAGCCCACCTAGCTCCCCAGCTCGACAGCCAGTCAGAAGCGCTAAAATCGGCCCCCAATAAAAAACCCCATCAAGTCGGTGGGAGCCAGGGGTGTGGATGTCCGATGGCGAGCGGCATCCAGTGAACCAGGGATACGCGAAGATCCGGTTGAGCTCATTCAATTGAAATGGGCGCTTTTGAGGCATTGTTGATGTCGGACGCGGTCGCGCAAAGGCTGATGGATTGATGCGGCTAGCTGGATTGGCGCCGTCAAATTCCCCTCGGTCGATTGTGCCATTGATTGCCGCACCGATGAGCCGGATGTCCTTCTTTATGGTGTCGCTAGATACAGGCCTCGCAATGCTACCCCGAACCTTTCCGCCCACGTCGCGCATAGCCTCATCAAAGCAATAGCGACGAAAATGCTCCGCTTTGAGTTCATCTAAGGAAAGATCACCTACTGCCGCTATAAACTTTCTAGTTGCGGTTCTCAGTGCCGTGATCGTTCTCGACTTTGAGAGGGTGAGAATATGGGCCTCAACAGCCTCAGAAAGCCGTGGACATGCCTTCTTTGGGGCTGAGTCAGGCTCCTGCAGCACAGATCTTTGGCCCGAGAGTATCTCTGACGCTTTCCGATGGCCTTCGATCTGACCTTCTCGAATGGCACGCTTTACACCGGCATATGCAACGGAGCCATAAGGTGCGTCCAAACCATCGAGAGAGATCGTTTCCTCGGCGAGTTGATCTAGTTTAAATTTGGGGTCTTTAGTGGGCTCGTTATAAACGAATGCTCTCGTAAAGCTTTCTGCATCCCAACCTGCACGTTCAATCATGGTTTCAGCGATCTCGGCCGCTTCGCCACCCTGCTCCCTCAGGATCGCATACTGAGTGAATTGCCGAACAATGAAATTCTCGTTGCGTAAACGAATGTTGCGCAGATCCGCGTGTGTGACATTTCGACCTGCTGGGACGAGATTCGTAGATCGGTGAGTCAAGCCTAGGGCTTCCGCAACGCGACGATCGAACTCTTCTGCCTCTCTGGCCGCCCGGCGGACCGCTTCGGTTGCATCTTTGGTCTTCAGTGAGATGCGCACTACCGACTGGTTGTCAAACAGTCTCGCGTGGTCAGCCGGTCTGTCGAGGACTGATTGGGGCACCCGCCGCACATAATAAAATACCCCCTTCCGGCTGGAGATGTGTTTCAGTGTGAGCGACAAATTAGCCTCGATGTGTCACAGCTTTGTGGTGCACTGTGTGACATATTATGTGTCAAAGTGAAAGAGTTAGGTTTACCAAATTGATATGTGATACGCGGTTCGAACCCAGCAGGGCTCACCAACCAGTCCGCCAAGTGGCGAGATTTCCTCAGAACCCGGTCTCACGCAGAATGGCGGGCGCGCGCCAAGCCGGGTGGGGAAACGCGTGGTGACCCGCTCATGTTCGATTTCGGCTAGTCAGATTTGGAAGGATGCGATGACAGTCGCGCCCTGACCGAGCAGGCGGGAGACTGGGCGACTGTCAGTCAGACCTGCTACGCGGCGGTCATTCTCTGCAGTGAGGCTGCCCGATCGGCATAGAGGACAGCCGCAGATGCAAGAACCGCCACTCAGCCGCAGCACGAAGTTGTCTTACGGTGTCGGCGCCGTAGCGCTGGGATTGAAGGACAACGGCTTTTCCTACCTTTTGCTGCTGTTCTACAATCAGGTCGTGGGGATGCCCGCGCCCACCGTGGGTTTGGCCATCATGATTGCGCTCGTGGCCGATGCCCTCCTGGATCCGGTCATTGGCCAGGTCAGCGATAACTGGCGTTCGCGTTGGGGCCGGCGGCATCCATTCATGTACGTTTCCGCGCTGCCGATCGCAGTGAGCTATTTCCTGCTGTGGCATCCGCCGACAGGATGGACCGACCAGGCGATGTTTTTCTATCTGATCGCCATGGCGATGGTGATCCGGACTTTCATTGCCGTATTCGAGATTCCAAGCTCTGCCCTCGGCGCCGAACTGACATCGGAATACCATGCCCGCACTGACCTTGCCTCATGGCGGGCGGCGTTCAACTGGTACGGTGGCCTGATCATGGTGATGCTGACTTTCCAGGTCTTCCTGACTGCCACCCCCGAGCAACCGGTCGCCCAGCTCAATCGCGGCGGCTATGAACTTTATGGGCTCGTCGCGTCGGTGGTGATGTTCGTCGTGATCCTGATCTCGGCCATCGGGACACATCGCCGCATTCCCTATCTCCGCCAGCCGCCGATCGAGCGCATCGGCATCACCAGAGGCCTGCGGGAGATGTTTGAGGCGATGCTGAACAAGGCGCTGCTGCCCATGCTTGGGGCAGGGGTCTTCAATGCGATGGCATATGGCCTGAGCGTTGCCCTGGCGCTCTATTTCAACACCTATTTCTGGGGCTTTTCGGCCGGCGAAGTCTCGTTGTTCATCCTCGCCCAATTCGGCTCATCGGCGTTTGCGTTGTCCATCGCCGGCCCGCTTTCGCATAATCTTGGCAAGCGCAATGCAGCCATCCTGTGTAAGGTCCTCGCGCCCGCGTTCGGCCTTACCCCGATCGTCCTGCGATTGTTCGGCCTGTTCCCGGAGAACGGATCAACAGGCCTGCTGCCGATAATGCTCGTGTTCCATCTCCTGTCGGTAACGGCGGCCAGTGTCGTCGCGATCCTCGTCGGCTCGATGTGTGCCGATGTGGTCGAGGATCACGAACTGAAGACCGGTCGGCGCTCCGAAGGCGTAATGGCGGCTGCCAACCTGTTCGTGAACAAGACCACCTCCGGGATCGGCATTTTCGCTTCCGGCATGCTGCTTGCCCTTGTCGGCTTCCCGGAAGGTGCCACCCCCGCATCGGTCGGCGCCGAAACCCTGCGCAATCTCGCGCTCGTCTACGTTCCGACAATTGTGATTATGCATGCCTGCGCGGTCGCCTGCATCATGGGTTACAAGATCACCCGCGAAAGCCATGCCCGCACACTTGTTCTGCTGGCAGAGCGGCGTGCAAGCAATTGACTGGAATATAGAACTTCATTTTTGATCGATTGATTTCGAACCTGGCTAACCGCTTTTGTGAGGACGCGCAGACCTTCCTGCGGAGTCAGCTAGTCCTTTCCTTCGCGCAGGGACTCCCCAAGGCCATCGGATCCGAGAGAGATCCGGGCAGCGTGAGGATGAGGAGAGGACAATGGCTAGCTTCAGGACCACGATCTCGCAGAACGCCACCGTTTCGCTGCTGGCGATTACGGTCGCGTGCCTCGCGACTCCAGCCTTCGCGCAGGATGCTCCGGCGGATGGCGATGCAAGGGATATCGTCGTTACCGGATCGCGGCTGCTTACAACCAAACAGGCAGAAGCCCTGCCGCTGCGCTCTATCGACATGGACGACATCGCAAAGCAGGGTTCACCGCCGCTGCTCGACATAATCCGGGCCTTGCCGGAGTCGGCCGGTGCCATCGGCAATTCCAACTCCTCCCAGCCTGGCAAGGGCCAGGGGTTTGAAGGGTCGGAGAGCGTCAACCTGCGCGGCCTTGGGCCGGACCGGAACCTGGTCCTCTTGAACGGCAAGCGCCTGCCGCTGACCAGTGGTTACTTCGTCAATACCCGCAACATTCCCGCCTCGGCGATTGCCCGGATCGAAATCCTGAAAGACGCCGCTTCAACGACGTACGGCTCGGATGCGATGACCGGCGTGGTGAACTTCATCACCAAGCGCGGCTTCACCGGCCTGGATATGGGCGGTGACTACACCCTCGTCGACGATACCGGCGGGGACTGGCGCGTCGACGCCACCTATGGCGCCAAGGGCGACAACTGGGACCTGCTGGTTTCGGGTGGCTACCAGAAGCGGGCGCAGCTTCGTGTGAGGGACCGGCCGTGGTCCACCCCGCCCTATTCGGTGAACCCCGATGCGGGCTGGAATTTCTCTTCCAATCCGGCGCAGTTCGTGCCGGTGGGGCTGGTTGGCCCGGGCGGAACCCTGGCCGCCACCGGCGCCCGTGCGGTTGACTCCGGCTGCTCGCCATTGGGCGGGATTCAGCCCTTTGCGGGCTTCTGCGTCAATAACGTCCAGCTGTGGCAGGATCTGGTGGCACCGGCCAAGACCTGGCAGGCCTACGCCGAGTTCAATTATGACTTCGGCAACACCGAACTCCACGTCGAGGGTTATTACTCGCGGCTCGAGACCCGGGTGCACTATCCGCCTTCGTTCAACCAGCCCAAGCCGATTACCGAGACCGTGCTGCCGGCACAGATCAATCCGGCGAGCTTCTTGGCCGGCACCAGCCCGCGGCTGTTTGGCAACTGGTTCGTCCCGCTGACCAACCCCGGACTTGCCGCCTATGCAGCGGCGAACCCTGCGCAGTTCCCTGCCAATACCAGCGGCGTGTTCATCCCGATCGGGCAGTGGCGCCCCTATCTGGTCGGCGGCAATCCGTTCTTCGGCGATGCTTCGACCCCAGGCTACCAGGGCCGCGAGCAGAACGAGTTCCGGATCAGCGCCGGCCTGACCGGCAAGCTGGGCGATGGCGCCATCGGCTGGAACTTCGACGTCACCTATGGCCGCAACAAGCACTACCTTTATGGCTGGGATTCTAGCGGGGTGATGATCGAGCTTGCCCTGCGCGGGCTGGGCGGCCCCAATTGCCAGTGGCAGACCGCCGCACCTGGAAGCGCCGGATGCCTGTGGCTCAATCCCATGTCCAACGCAATCCAGAGCGCACCGATCAATGGGGTGCAGTCCAACCCTGGCTACAACCCGGCAGTCGCCAATACCAAGGAATTGGCCGACTGGCTGATGCTCAAGCAGGAGCGGTTCCTGACCAGCCAAAGCGCCGAAACCAATTTCGGCTTTGACGGCGAACTGCCCGGAATCGACCTAGGCGGCGGTGCAGTGAAATGGGCGGTCGGCGGCCAGTGGCGCTGGCTCGGCTTCCGCGAGAGGGATTCGAAATATGCCGATCGCACGCAGGTGCCGTGTCTCAACTCAACCCTCAACATCCCCAATGCCAACATCTGCACGCCCACGCCCTATTCGCCGCTCGGGCTGGCAGCTGCCTTTGCCCCGACCGACATCAAGACCAACGTGTTCGCGATCTTCGGCGAAGCGGTCGTGCCCCTTGGCCAGGACAGCGATCTGACCTTTGGCGCGCGCTATGAGGATTACGGCAAGGACGGCGGGGGAAGCTTCAATCCCCAGGCCCGGGCCAAGTTCCAGTTGACCGACTGGCTGGCGCTGCGAGGGTCGATCAGCAGCACGTTCCGCGCCCCCCCGCAAACCTCGCTGGCCCCCAACCCGTCTGCCTCGATCCCCAACATCCTGGGCCGGGCCACGGCGCTCGATCTGGTCGGCAATCCCGGCCTCGATCCGGAACGGGCCACGACCTGGGGCGGCGGCGTGATGGTGCGGACGGGCGGCTTCGACGCGGCCGTTGACTACTACCACTATGCGGTCAGCGATATCCTGACGACTGAGCCACAGAATGCGGTCGTCAATGCCCTGTTCCCCAATGGGGCGGCAGGCGCGGACAACTGCGGCACGCTGGATGCGGCATTCATTGCCAGCCACTTCCAGTTCACCGGGCCCTGCAGCGCGGCGAACCTGTCAAAGGTCCTGCTGCTGCGGATCAACGGCCCGAAGGCCAGCTTCTCGGGACTCGATTTCCGGGGGACCTTCACTCAGCCCGGCATCTTCGGCGGAACCCTTCAGGTCGGCGGCGTTGCCAACCTGGTCCTGACCTACAAGTTCGATCCGTTCCAGGTTGCGGGCCTCACCGTCGCCGGGTTCGACGCGGTGGGCAAGCTTAATGCCGGAACGCTGGCGCACACGGTCCCCAAGTTCAAGCTCAACACCTTCGTCAATTACCAGAACGGGCCATTCAACGTGCGGTGGAGCGGGCGGTACTATTCGTCCTACATCGACCAGCGCCAGGCCGCGACGGCCGTGGGTTACCGGATCAACCGGCAATTCCTGCATGACGTCGCCATCAATGTCGATCTGCCCTGGGAAATCGGTTTTACCTTTGCGGTTACCAACCTGCTGGATGCCGATCCGCCGCTGGCACGGTTGCCCGAAGGCTATGATGCGATGACTTCCGATCCGCTCGGTCGCACCTTCCGGATCGGGCTGCGCAAGAAGTTCTGACCCAGTCCCAGACTGGCGCCGCCGTGCCCCTGACCCAGGCACGGCGGCGGCAGACTTCTTGCTGGTCGAAGCGAAAGGGCCCGCAATGACTGTTTCCTGGCCGGGCAAGATCGGCCGCACCTACCAGCAATCCGAACCCTGGCTTGAACCGCAGCAGCGCCCGCAAGCTGGCGCGCCCAATGTCCTGCTGGTGGTACTGGACGATGTCGGCTTTGCTCACCTGGGCTGCTATGGCTCGACCATCAGCACTCCGCAGATCGACCGCCTGGCTGCTGGCGGGCGGCGCTACAACAACTTTCACACCACGGCGATGTGTTCGCCAACGCGGGCCTCGCTGCTGACAGGCTGCAATCATCACGCGGTCGGCATGGGGATCATTGCCGACATGTGCACGGGATATCCTGGCTATCTCGGCCAGGTATCCGATCGCGCGGCCATGCTGCCGGAACGGCTGGTTCCAGCCGGATATAGTGCCTTTGCGCTCGGGAAATGGCACCTGACGCGCGCGCGTGACATGACCGCGGCGGGCCCCTTCGGCCAGTGGCCGCTGGGGCGCGGGTTCGAGCGCTATTACGGATTTCTCTACTCGCTGATCGACCAGTGGCATCCCGAACTGATCCGCGACAACCACTTCATCCATACGCCGGACCGGGCCGGTTACCACCTGAGCGAAGACCTGGCCGAACAGACGATCGCGATGGTCCAGGATGCGAAGGCCGCCGATCCGGATCGGCCCTTTTTCGCCTATCTCGCGTTCGGCGCCTGCCACTCGCCCCATCAAGCCCCGCGCGACTGGATTGACCGATACAAGGGGGCATTCGACGAAGGCTGGGACGTGATGCGCGAGCGCTGGCTGGAGCGCCAGATAGCGATGGGCCTGGTTCCGAAAGGAACCGCGCTAACCCCGCGCAATGTCGATGTACCGGCCTGGACCGACCTTTCGCCTGATGAACGCCGCGTCTGTGCGCGCCACCAGGAAGTCTTTGCAGGCTTTCTGAGCCACACCGACGCGCAGATCGGCAAGGTCGTCGATTTCCTCGAAAGTGCTGAACTGCTCGATGACACCCTGGTGATCGTGATGTCCGACAACGGGGCCTCGGCCGAGGGCGGGGCGCTCGGCAGTATCAACCTGCGCCGCCATTTTCAGCACGAGCTGGAAACCCTGGACGAACACCTCGCCGCGCTCGAGACCCTGGGTTCGGACCGGCACTGGAACAACTATCCCGCCGGCTGGGGCCACGCCGGCAATACCCCGCACAAGTGGTTCAAGATGCAGACGCACGGCGGCGGGGTTCGCGATCCACTGATCATGCACTGGCCGCGGCGGATCAAGGACGGCGGCAGGATCAGCCCCCAGTTCTGCCATTGCGCCGATATCGCACCGACTATCCTGGAAGTTGCCGGGATCGAACCCGCCTCTCTCCCCGGACGGATGGCGATCCAGGGAACCTCGCTCGCCTATACCTTCGACAGGCCCGAAGCACCGACACGCAAGCGAGTGCAGTACTTCGAACTCATGGGCAATCGCGGTATCTGGGCTGATGGCTGGAAGGCCGTGACCCGGCACTACCCGGGCGACGATTACGAGACGGAGCGCTGGGAGCTCTATCACCTCGACAGCGACTTTTCCGAAGCCCACGATCTGGCAGACAGGCATCCGGACAAACTGCGCGAGCTGAAGGCCCTGTGGGAGGCCGAAGCGGCCGCCAACCTTGTCTTCCCGCTGGATGATCGCAACGTCGATCGGCTACCGTACACCTATTACCTGAACCCTCGCCAGCACTGGACTTTCGCGCAAGACCAGGGCCGGCTGTCCGGTTATGCTGCGCCGACCGTGGGCAACCGGTCGTACCGGATCGCGGCGGATGTCACGCCCGGTGCTGCTGCTGACGGAGTCATCCTGGCCGTTGGCGGTGAAGCTGGCGGTTTTGTTCTGCGCATGGCCGGCGGGCAGCTGGTCCACGAATACATTGGTCCGCGATCCCGCTCCATTCTGGCCGCGCCCGGATCACTGCCGGCCGGGCGCCAGATGCTGGAGCTGGTCTTCGACAAGACCGGCCATTGCCAGGGCACTGCCATCCTTCGCGCAGACGGGATTGAACTTGCCCGCCAGGAAATCATCGACATGTGGCCGGTTTCGCCGGTCAGCGGCGGGGTAACTTGCGGCTATGACGACGGCTGCCCTGCCAGCGCAAGCTATGCCATGCCTGGGCGGTTCAGCGGAACGATCCACGCGGTCACCGTCACGTCCGGAAGTGATTTCGTGCTCAATCCCGCACTCGAAACGCAAATCGCCCTGAACGAGGATTGAGCCGGGGCGACCCCTTGCTGCGCTCCGTCAAACGATTCACTCCCGCGTGATCCGGCCCCACTTCGCCTGAGCCTCGGCCCGGTATTCGCTGGGGGTCATGCCCGTTTCGCCGCGGAACGCCCGGTTGAAGGGTGCCAGCGAATGGAATCCGCTGTCGATCGCGATGGTCGAGATCGGCACTTCAAGCTGGGTCGGATCGCTCAACGCCTCCTTGGCCTCGGCGATACGCCACTGGCTGATATAGGCATTGAAGTTGCGATGCCCCAGCGCGCAGTTCAGCAATTGTCGCAAGCGATATTCCGGAACCCGCAATTCCGACGCCAGGTCGGAGATGCGCAGGCCTTGCGTGCGGTATAGCCGGTCATGCCGCATCAGCTGCTCGAGGGCAGTGCCCAGCGCAAAGTCCGCAGGTGACAATTCGGCGGTGACCGGTGCCGTTGTCCGGGCCGGGTTGGTCCGCGCGACCGGCTCGGACTCGTCTCCAAACATGACCGAGCCGAACTGACCGAAGACGATGATTGCCAGCAGCGCCGAGAACAGCAGGAACGCCGCGTTGATCAGCGAAGGCTCGCGCGACATTCCAAGCAGCAGTTTGACGTTCTCGATGAAACCGAGCGCGATGCTGTAGCCTGCGGCCAGGACGAAAACCGGCGTGGCAATGAAGCGGCGACGATCAACCAGGTCATTGCGCCAGCTCAGCAGGATCACGGTCAGCAGGTGCCCCATTAGCGCGACTGTGGTAAAGGCGTGCAGCAGCCAGAGCGCACGGGGAAACGGCGGCGGGGCGAACATCGCGGCCGCAACGATGCACAACACGACCAGCACCGGGATCAATCGCTTGCGGTCGAACCGCCGGGCATCGCTGAACAGTTCCACGCCGAACAACCAGGTCAATGCGGATCCCATCGTTGCCAGGAAGGTAATGACCTGTCCGCTGTTCCCCAGCACGGCCATGATCGGCGGGAAATGAAGCAAGACGTGCGATGCCTTGGAGACATAGGCCGCAGTGCCAGCAATGCGGGCCGATGAAAGACGGATGCGGACGATGACGATTGCCGTGGCAAGATAAAAGCCAACCGTGATGAACCGTATCGCCATTTCAAGCAGCAAGGCGCGCGTCAGTTCCATCACTGTTGACCCTCCCCGCAGACGCCCGAAGGGCCGTCCCTGTTGTATTCATCCTACTCTATCTGGCGCGGGAACCAAGTCTGACGGCAATTCGGGTGACTCGCCTTATAATTATGATTTTTATATCTTTTGTGCTGCTCGATAGATTGAATCCGGAATTGATTAGCCGTTCTTGGAAAGTGATTGGCCGCCACATTGCAGCGTACCGGACCTGACGCCATCACCTTCCCTGTGAGAGCCTGACAAGGTGCTGCGGGGAATAGCCATGACGGACACCTATGACTTCATCATCGTCGGCGCGGGATCGGCCGGATGCGTCCTGGCTGATCGCCTGACTGCCGATGGCCGCTTCCGCGTGCTGCTGCTTGAAGCGGGCGGCAACGACAAGCGCCTGTTCGTGCAGATGCCGGCTGGACTGGGCCAGGTGTTCTACGATCAGGCGGTCAACTGGTGCTACGAAACCGAACCGGACCAGCGCATGGCCGGCCGCACCGATTATTGGCCCAGGGGGAAGATCCTGGGCGGCTCCAGCTCGATCAACGGCATGGTCTACATCCGTGGGCAGCGCGAGGACTTCGACGATTGGGCGCGGCTCGGCAACCCAGGCTGGGGCTATGACGATGTCCTGCCCTATTTCCGCAGGTCCGAAGATAACGACGAAGGGGCCAACCAATGGCGGGCAACCGGCGGCCCGTGGCAGATTTCGGGCATCAAGGGCCGCGAGCAGCCAGTTGTCAGCCTGGCCCTGCAAGCGGCCATGGCCCAAGGCTGGCCAGCCAACCCGGACTTCAACGGCGAGCGGCAGGAAGGTGTCGGGCTTTACCAGTTCAGTTTCCGCAAAGGTCAGCGCACCAGCAGTGCCACGGCCTTTCTCGACCCGGCCCGCAAGCGCCGCAACCTGACGATCGTCACGTATGCCCTGGCCACCCGCATCCGCTTTACCGGTCGCACTGCGACGGGCATCGAGTATCGCCTAAACGGGAAAGTCCTGACCGCGACTGCGCGGCGCGAGGTCATTCTGGCCGGCGGCGCGGTGAACTCGCCCTTGCTGCTCGAGCAATCGGGGATCGGCGATGGTGCAAGGCTGCAGCTCCACGGCATCGAGGTTGTCCATCACAGCCCTGCGGTGGGTGAAAACCTGCAGGACCACGTGTTTACCGGTTTCACGTACCGGACTTCGATCCCGACGCTCAATGATCGGATCAATACCTGGCCAAAACTTATCCTGCAGGGCGCGCGTTACGTGCTGACCCGCACGGGGCCGCTCACCTTCGGCATCAACCAGGGCGGTGCCTTTGTCCGGACGCGGCCGGATGAAGTCCGTGCCGATGCGCAGCTCTATTTCATTCCGCTCAGTTTCCAGGCCCCCGCCGGCGGCAAGCCGACCGGTTTGCGGGCGCACCGGTTCAGCGCCATGACGATCAACGCCAGTCCCTGCCGGCCGGAAAGTCGCGGTGCGATCCACATCCGTTCCGCCAATCCCGATGACACGCCCGTGATCCATCGCAATTACCTTGCGACGGAGAATGACATGCGGGTGATGATCGACAGCCTTCGCCTCGCTGACAAGGTCGCCCATACCCGCCCCCTGGCCGACGTGGTTGAAGAGCGCCTGTTCCTGCCGCCCGGCGAACTCAGCGACGACCAGATCGCGCAGTGGGCCTGCAGCACGGGGCGCACCACTTATCATCCGACCAGCACCTGCACGATGGGACCGGATCCGGCGCGGGCCGTGGTCGATTCCCGGCTCAGGGTTCACGGTACCGAGCGGCTGCGGGTGATCGATGCCTCGATCATGCCCCTGATCGTATCCGGCAATACCAACGCGGCAGCCACCATGATCGGCGAAAAAGGTGCCGATCTGATCCTCGCCGATCACCAGTAAACAAAAGGATTACCGGCCATGACCAACGTGCGCGATCGCATAGCCAAGGTGGAAACGCTGTCCTGTTCGGCGGGATGGCGCAACTACTATTACCTGAAGATCACGACGCATGACGGCGTGGTGGGCTGGAGCGAATATGACGAAGGCTTCGGCAATCCAGGGATCACGAATATCATCCATCAGATCGCACCGCGCTTTATTGGTGAGGCGGTGGGCGATCATGAGCGGGTCCACGCGATCCTGCGCGGGGTAACCCGGCCAGGCACAGGTGGGGTGATTGGCCAGGCGCTCGGCGCGATCGAGAATGCGCTGCTGGATGCCAAGGCCAAGATTCTTGGCGTGCCTTGTGCCCAATTGCTGGGCGGTGTGATCCGTGACCGGGTACCGGTCTATTGGTCGCACCTCGGCACCTGGCGGATCAGTCGCCGGCCCTGGTATGAGCCGGCGGTCGAGACGCTTGACGGCGTGGTCGGCTTGGGCCGCGAAGTGCGCGAGCGCGGGTTCAAGGCGCTCAAGACCAACGTCTACCGCTACGAGGATGGCCGGCCAGTGGGCTGGGCAACCGGCTTCGGCGTGCCGTTTGAGCCGGGCTTGAACGTCGATCGCAAGGTGCTGCGCGGAGTGGTCGAGCATCTTGAGGCGCTGCGGGAGGGCGCGGGTCCCGATGTCGAGATCCTGCTTGATCTGAACTTCAATGCCAAGACTGAAGGCTACCTGGAGATCCTGCGCGCCATCAAGGGCCAGGAACTGCTCTGGGTCGAACTCGATACTTTCAATCCTGAGGCCCTGAGCTATCTCCGCGCCCACAGCGCGCACCCCATTGCATCGTGCGAGACGCTCGTTGGCCTTGGCCAGTTCGTCCCGTTCCTGCGCAACCAGGCTGTCGATATCGCCATCATCGACCTGATCTGGAATGGAGCCTGGCAGGCGATGAAGCTTGCCGCGCTGGCCGACGCGCATGAGGTCAACGTCGCTCCGCACAATTTCTATGGCCACCTGGCCACGATGATGAACCTGCACTTTGCAGCAGCCGTGCCCAACTTGCGGATCATGGAAACCGATATCGACCGGATCACCTGGGATGACAAATTGGTCACCCACGTTCCCGAATTCGAGAATGGTTGCCTGATCGTGCCCGATCGCCCGGGCTGGGGCACGGAACCCGACGAGGAAGCACTCAAGGAATTCCCGGCGAACACGACGCTTAACCCGATGGGACTGATCACTTACGGGCGACCCTGAGCGGGACTGGAGCCAGGGGGTTCCTTTGCTTGTCTGAAGCTCAGGATTGCCTGAGGCGCTGGTAGAGAATTCGCGTCTCGAGCAGGTTGGCGATCCGCAGGGCAATCTCGATCACGTCAAACGGCTTCGAAACGAAGTCCTTGGCCCCCAGCGCCAGCGCGCGGCGGCGCGCGGCGATGGTGCTGTCGGCGGTCAGGACCAGCACCGGGCGGAACTCGTCCGGGCGGTCGTGGCGCTTGAAGGCTTCGAGCAGCTGGAACCCGTCGACCTCGGGCATCATCAGGTCCAGCAGGACCAGGTCGGGCTCCAGCCGGACATAGGCCTCCAGCGCGGTGGTCGGGTCGGTGATGGTGTGGAGGTCGGCATAGCCTTCGCGCTCCAGCACGCTGGCCAGCAAGAGGACGTTGGCGTCCTCGTCATCGACGATCAGGATGCGGCGCGTGCGGATTTCGGCGCTGTCGATCAGGTTTCCGCTCATGCAGTCTGCCGCCCTGTTGTGGTCGCGGTGCGGGCTCCGCGCGCACGAACCGGCAGGGTGAACCAGAACCGTGCACCCTTATCCGGCGCTTCATGGCCGATCTGCCCGCCCATGGATTCAACCAGCCGCTTGGACAGGGCAAGGCCCAGGCCGGTGCCGTCAACTTTCGCCCGGTTCTGCTGTCCCAGCCGGTCGAACGGGGTGAAGAGGCGCGAAACCTCGGTGCTGGCGACGCCTTCGCCATCATCTTCCACCTCGACCCGGATCTCGCGGCCGCGCGTCTGGCAGGCCAGGCGGACCAGCGTACCGGTGCGGTTGTATTTGGCGGCGTTCGAGACAAGATTGAGCATGACCTGGATCACCCGGCGGCGGTCGGCCCAGGCGACCAGCGATTCTTCGGGATGCTCCAGCACGAAGCGCAGGCCCGCCATCGCGACGATTGGCCCGGCCAGGCCATGAACCTCCTGCAGCAGCTCGCCCAGGTCGATTTGCTCAAGGTTCAGTTCGGTCCCGCCCGCCTCGATGCTCGAGATGTCCAGCAGATCGTTGATCAGGGAAAGCAGGTGCCGCCCGGCTTTCATGATCTGGCTCAGCGCCTCGCGGTGGCGCGGTTCGAACTGCTCCTCGTCCAGCTCGAGCAGTTGGCCGAACCCCAGGATCGCCGACATCGGCGTGCGCAGCTCGTGGCTGGTGCGCGAAAGGAACTCGCTCTTGGCGAGGTTCGCGGCGATTGCCTCTTCGCGGGCAAAGCGCAGCGCCTCTTCGGACCGGCGGCGCTCGGTCATGTCGCGCGTGACCTTGGCAAAGCCGCGCAGTTCGCCCTGCTCGTCATGCAGTGCGGTGATCACCACGTTCGCCCAGAATGGGCTGCCGTCCTTGCGCAGCCGCCAGCCCTCGTCCTCGGCTGTCCCGTCGCGGCGGGCGCGCTCAAGCATCTGCACGGGCAGATAGGCGCGGGTTTCGTCGGGATAGAAGCGGCTGAAGTGGTGGCCGAGGATCTCCTCTGCCTCCCAGCCCTTGATTCGCTGCGCGCCGAGGTTCCAAGAGGTGACCACGCCTGCAGGATCGAGCGCGAAGATGCCGTAGTCCCGGACTTCCTCGATCACCAGGCGGAAGCGCTCCTCGCTCTCGCGCAGCGCCTGTTCGCGGCCGCGTAGCAGTGCGCTGGCACGGGCCATGCGCTGCGCCAGACGGCCGATTTCGTCGGCATCGTCGGGCAGTTCGGTCAACGCCTCGCCGCGCGCGAGCAGTTCGGCATTGGCTTCGAGCATCTGGACGCGGCGGACGATGCCGGTCGAGAACAGATAGACCGCTGCCAGACTGCCAAGCAGGCCGATCACGGCGCTGACGGCGGTCAGCAGCAGGAAGCGGCCACGCACTTCGTCTACCCGCGCCTGGCGCTGATCGAGCAGCACGCCCTCCCGGCGCTGGATCCGGTCAATCTCCCGCCGCATCGCGTCGAGTACGATCTTGTTGGCGACCAGCGCCGGCTCGATCGCGCCGCGGTCACCTTGCCGGGCAAGTTCAACGATGCCCTTCAGGCCCTCACGCTTGCGGGCGGTGAGTTCGTTGATGCGGTCGAAGTGCTGGCGCACCTCGCGGTCGCGGATGGCGGCATTGAGCCGGGCCATCGTCTGCGGCAAGTCAGCCTCGGCCTTGCGATAGGGTTCGAGAAAGCGCTCCTGTCCGGTCAGGGCATAGCCGCGCACCCCGGCAGCGGCTTCGGCCAGCAGCGCGTGAACCTGGTAAGTATCGCGCTGGATCGCGAAGGCGCGGCGCACGTCGTTTTCGGCGCGGACCTCGGCATTGCTGGCGATGTAGAGCGAAACCAGCGCACCGAGCAGGATCGCGAGCGGCAAGGCGATTACCACTAGACCCTTCAGCGCGAGTCGGCGGTCAGCCCAGAACCGGGTCATGCGGCGGGCTGGCATCGCGCGGTTCATGCCGGACCTGCGCGCGCGACCAGCACGGCCGCCTGGGTCCGGTCGGACACGCCCAGCTTGGCGATGACCCGCTCGACATGGGCCTTGATCGTGGCCGGGCTGACCGAGAGCTGGCGGGCGATCTCCTTGTTGGTCAGCCCTTCGGCGATCTGTACCAGCACTTCGCGTTCGCGCGGGGTCAGCGTGTTCAGCGCGTCGGCGGGGCGAACCTCACGCTCGCTCTGACGCAGTGCGGCATTGATCAGGTTCAGCGGCATGACGCTCTGCCCGGCCATGACCTGGCTGACGGCGCCGCGCAGTTCGGTGATCGAGGCGTCCTTCAGGACATAGCCCGCCGCCCCGGCGGCCAGCGCCTCGCGGACATAGGCCGGCATATCGTGAAGCGAGAGCATCAGCACGCGGCTGGGCAGGCCGAGGGCGGCGATGCGGCGGGTCGCTTCCAGTCCGTCGATGCCGGGACCAAGCCGGACGTCCATCAGCACCACGTCGGGCACCAGCGTGGTGACGAGCGCAATGGCCTCCTCGCCGCTGGCAGCTTCGCCCACGACCGTGAAGTCAGCGTTGGCGAGCACCGCCTTCAGGCCTTCACGGGCAAGCTGGTGATCGTCCACGATCAGAATTCGCACGGCCATGTCAGACCACCTTCGGGAAGGTTGCCAGGACCGTGATGCCGCCCTTGTCCGGTGCCTGCCAGTCGAGCGTGCCGCCGATGGAGACCATCCGCTCGCGCATGACGTCGATGCCGAAATGCAGCGTGTTTGCATCTTCCCCGGCTGTGCGGCCCTGGCCCTGGTCGGCGATGCGCAGGAATGGTTGTGTGTCGCCGCGCCGAACCGACAGCTCCAGGCTGACCGCGCAGGGGCCGCCAGCGTGTTTGCGCACGTTGCTCAAGGCTTCCTGCGCCACGCGGTAGAGCGCGGTTTCGATTTGGGTTGGCCAGCGCGCCACCTCGCTCGCGATGGCGACCTGTATCGTAAAGCCCTCGGCCTCCAGCGTTTCAGCCAGCGCGCGCAGACCGGCTTCAAGGCCAAGGTCATCCAGCACGGTGGGTCGCAGGCCGCGGATCACCCCGCGCAGCTCACCCACCAAGTCGCGGGCGATCGCGGCCAGCTTGGGGCGGTCGGCAATGCCTTCAGCGCCTTCAAGCAATCGGGCGAGGGCCGTCGCGGTCTGGGCAACGCCATCGTGCAGTTCGTGGCTGACCCGGCGGCGCTCCTCCTCTTGCGCGGAGAACAGGCGGCCAACCACGAATTCAAGCCGGGCCTCGCGTTCGTGCAGTTCGCGTGCGCGGTTAATCCGGTCGATCGTCGCACCCAGCATTTCGAGCTGGAGCCGCACGGCCTCGCGGTCTTCGGAATCGGTAATGTCTTCCAGCCGGCTCAGCCCTTCCAGGGCGAGCACCGCCAGCGTGCCGCCATCATTGCCCGGTGCCGGGATCGGCAGGCCCGCATTATCGGCCGGTTGCACCGCGCCGCCCCGCTGGCCCAGGAAATAACCCAGCCGGTCGGCACAGCCTTGCAGGATCGCTTCAATCGTCGCGGCTTCCGCCATCGCCAGTTGCCGGCCGTTGGTGGAGAGCAGGCGCAGGCGGGCGGCCCGCGCTTCAGCAGCGCGATAGAGCTCGCGCAGTTCAGCGACAGTTTCGACCTCGGGGGCCAGGGCCGGATTCCCGCTCTGCATCGGTCCTCTCTAAGGCCTGCTGGGAAAAGTGCATAGGCCATCCGGCCTAGGCCGTGCGGCCCGCCATGCGGCCAATTTCCCCGGGGTTTTCCGCAGCATAATTAGGACCGGACGGAAAAGTCACATGGTCTGTTTCACAGGAGTACCACCGATGAAGAGCTTCAAGATCCGCAGTGCCGCGCTGGCTGCCTTGCTGCCGCTGGCGGCAATCGCCACTCCGGCCGTGGCCCACGATCACGCCGCGCCCAAGGCCGCCACGCTCTATGCGCCGATCACCCAGGCTGAGGTCGAGGCCGCCCAGCAGGCCTGGGGCAATGCCCTGGTTGCGATTTCGACCGAGTACGACACCAAGGGCTTTGCCGCCGCCAAGACCCTGGCCGGCCAGGTGCTCGACGGCGCCTATGGCTATGGCATGGGTCCGGTGCTGTTCAAGCCGACCCTGACGGTTGCCCCGCAGACCTTCCGCACCAGCCGTGACGGCGCGCTTGCCTACTTCGTTGGCGGCGACAAGGCCTTCCCGAACGACAGCGGTTTCGCCCTGAAGGGCTGGCGCAAGTTCCAGATCGATAACGCCGGCATCGTCATCACCGGTAATTCGGCGATCTCGATGGGTAATGTCACGCTGTGGGACGCCAAGGGCAACATGACCAAGGTCGACAAGACCTGGGCCTGGACCCGCGGCGCCGACGGCAACCTGAAGATCGTCCTCCACCACTCTTCGCTGCCGTACTCGGCCAAGTAAGCGCCAAGTAAGCGAAGGGTCGCGGGCAGGCGGTTGTCGATCCCCATCCCGGCAACCGCCTGTTCCCGCCCCTTGCCAGACCGGGCGACAGATCCGGCAGGCTTTCACGCCTCGTCCCTCCCAACTGCGAGTTACCCAGACATGACCAAGCGCCCAATGGCCGCACGAATTGCCGCAGCCCTGGCTGCTGCCAGCACCCTTGCCCTCGCCACGCCCGCCTGGGCCGGCAGTTCCGAAGGCAAGCTCCAGATCAAGGCCTTCGCCACCGGCGTCCTGCCCAATGGCGAGATCACCGAAGTGCGCACCAACCTGGTCGGCGCCCCGGCCACCAGCGACAGCGCAGCCAGCGATTCCGTGGTGCCGACCCTGGCGGTCGAATACTTCTTCTCGAACAACTTCTCGGTGGAGACGATCTGCTGCGTCACCCCGCATGACGTGACCGGCAAGGGTGGCCTGGCTGGTGCAGCGCTGGTCAACGATGCGATCATCCTGCCCGCGACGGTCACGCTGAAGTACCACTTCGATCTGGGCGCAGTGAAGCCCTACATCGGCGCCGGTCCGGCCCACTTCTTCATCTTCAGTGAAGGCGTGGGCGCAGATGCCGCGCGGCTTGGCGCGACCCGCGTCAACCTGTCGGACGAGTTCGGCCTAGCGCTGCAGGCCGGTCTCGACCTGCCGCTTAACGACAAGGGCCTGGGCTTCAGCCTTGATGCCAAGCGCTACTTCATGGGAACCACGGCCAGCTTCTTTGCCGGCAACACCCTGGCGCTGCAGACCAAGCACAAGCTTGATCCGTGGGTCGTCAGCGGCGGTCTGAGCTACCGCTTCTGATCCGGGAGAGAGCCAGATGTTCAGTAAAGTCCTTGGTCCGGCCACCGCACTGGCGGCTCTGGTGTTGCCTGCCGCTGCGCAGGCGGCAGACGAGGATACGAACATCTGGCTCGCCCAGACGGCCAATGTCGACCTGGGCAAGGGTGCCGTGCTGTGGCTGGAAGCGCAGGAACGCTTTACCAACGATGCCTCGCGCCTGGGGCAGTTTCTGGTCCGCCCGGGAATCGGCTACAAGCTCGACAAGACCACCACGGTCTACCTCGGCTATGCTTATGTCATGACCGATCCGGTCGGCCCGGCGAAGAGCCACGAGCATCGGATTTTCCAGCAGCTGTCCTTCCGCCTGCTCGGCGATGGCAAAGGCGTGACCGTGACTGGCCGCACCCGGTTTGAGCAGCGCATGTTCGAAAACCAGGACGGTACCGGATGGCGGCTGCGCCACCAGCTGCGGCTGACTGCGCCGCTGGCGGGCAAGGTTCGCGCCGCGCTCTGGACCGAACCCTTCTTCGGCCTCAACGAAACCACCTTCCAGCGCGATGGCCTTGGCCTGTGGCGCAATTTTGCCGGGGTCGCGATCCCGATTGGAAAGGGGTTCACGCTCGAACCGGGCTACTTGAACCAGTACGTTGTTCGGAGCGGCCCGGACCGGATCGATCACACCGCCAATCTGACACTCAGCACCAACTTCTGACGCGGCTGCGCCGCTGCGGTGCCTCCAGCATGGCCCTGCATACGTTTTCCCGCCTCGGGACGGGTTGCCGTGCCGTAAAGCGATCACTACGCCAGCCTCGCCGTAGCGGATGCAATCCGGTACCCTGCGGTGCGTTAGGCGAAATATCGTTACCCCGAGGGAGGCGCAGGACCATGAACCGCGGATCGGATAGTCTGCTGCTGTTCGGCGCGACCGGGGATCTGGCGCAGCGCATGCTGCTCCCGTCGCTCTGCGCGCTCCATGCCGACAAGCTGGTGGCCGAGGATCTGCGGATCATCGGCACGGCCCGCCAGGACATGGACGACGCCGGCTATCGCAATTTCGCGCGGGCGGCGCTGGAGAAGTTTCTGCCGGCCGAACGCCGCGGCGGCATGGGCACCTTCCTCAACCGTCTGCATTACCAGCCGCTCGATGCGACTGACCCGGCCGGTTACGCCGCGCTGGCGCAAAAGGTCGGCCCGGTTGACGAAGGGCTGGCTATCTTCCTCTCGACCGCGCCCGCGCTGTTCGAGCCGACGATTGCCGGCCTCGCCGCCTCGGGCCTGGCCAGCGAAAAGGCCCGGATCGGCCTTGAAAAGCCGCTCGGCACCGATCTGGAGACCAGCCGCCAGATCAACGATGCGGTCGCCAGCGCATTCCGGGAAGAGCAGATCTTCCGGATCGACCACTACCTTGGCAAGGAAACGGTCCAGAACCTGCTGGCGCTGCGCTTTGCCAACATCCTGTTCGAACCGCTTTGGAACGCCGCCCATATCGACCATGTGCAGATCACCGTGGCTGAAACGGTCGGGCTGGAAGGCCGCGTGGGCTTCTATGACGGCGCCGGGGCGCTGCGCGACATGGTGCAGAACCATATGCTCCAGCTGCTGGCGCTGGTGGCGATGGAGCCACCGAGCAGCTTCGATGCCACTGCCGTGCGCGACGAGAAGGTCAAGGTGCTGCGCTCGCTTCGCCTGATCGGGCCGGATGAAACCGTCACTGGCCAGTACCGCGCCGGAGCCATCGGCGGCCAGGCAGTGCCGGGCTATGACGAGGAACTGGGCAAGGATTCGGGCACCGAAACCTTCGTCGCGATCAAGGCCCATCTCGACAACTGGCGCTGGAAGGGCGTGCCGTTTTATCTCCGCACCGGCAAGCGGCTACCAACCCGGCGGACCGAGATCGTGGTCCAGTTCCGCCGCGTGCCGCATTCCATTTTCGCCGGCAAGGGCGCGCGCAGCGAGCCGAACCGGCTGGTTATCGGCATCCAGCCGGAAGAAAACATCACCCTGTCGCTGATGGCCAAGGTCCCGGGCCTTGATCGCGAAGGGCTGCGGCTGCGCGAGGTACCGCTCGACATCCGGATGCAGGATGCCTTTGCCGGTCCGACCAAGCGGATTGCCTATGAGCGGCTGCTGCTCGACCTGATCGAGGGTGACCAGACGCTGTTCGTGCGCCGCGACGAGGTTGAGGCGCAGTGGGACTGGATCGACGCGATCCGGGCTTCGTGGACGGAACATGGCGTTTCACCCAAACCTTACACCGCCGGGACCTGGGGGCCGTCTGCGGCAATCGCGCTGACCGAGCGCGACGGAGTTCACTGGCATGAGTAAGCTTAATCCCGCGATCGAGCGCGTTACCGCGCGGATCATCGAAAAATCGGCGGATAGCCGCCGTCGCTACCTCGACCTCATGGACCGCGAGGCGGAGCGGTTCCCCAACCGCAATGCGCTGTCCTGCTCCAACCTTGCCCACGGTTTTGCCGCGGCGCTGGAAGACAAGGGCGCGATCAAGAGCGGGCGCGGGGCCAACCTCGCCATCGTCACTGCCTATAACGACATGCTTTCGGCGCATCAGCCCTATGGCCGCTACCCCGAGGCCATGAAGCTCTATGCCCGCGAAGTCGGCGCGACCGCGCAGGTCGCGGGCGGCGTGCCGGCGATGTGCGATGGCGTGACCCAGGGCCAGGACGGCATGGAACTGTCGCTGTTCAGCCGCGATGTGATTGCGCTGTCGACCGCTGTCGCGCTGAGCCATGCGATGTTCGATGGCATGGCAATCCTGGGGATCTGCGACAAGATCGTGCCCGGCCAGGTGATCGGTGCGCTGCGGTTCGGCTATCTGCCGGCGGTGTTCGTGCCTTCGGGGCCGATGCCATCGGGCCTGGCCAACAAGGAAAAGCAGAAGGTCCGCCAGCTCTATGCCGAGGGCAAGGCGACCCGCGCCGACCTGCTCGAAAGCGAAAGCGCCAGTTACCACTCGCCCGGCACCTGCACCTTCTATGGCACCGCCAATTCCAATCAGATGATGATGGAGCTGATGGGGCTCCATGTCCCCGGTTCGGCCTTCGTGCCGCCCAGCACGCCGCTGCGCTCGGCGCTGACCCGCAAGGCCGTGCACCGCCTGGCCGAGATTGGCCGCGAAGGCGGGGACTATCGCCCGATGGCGCGGGTGGTGGACGAGAAGGCGATCGTCAATGCCTGCGTCGGCCTGCTCGCCACCGGCGGCTCGACCAATCACGCGTTGCACTTGCCCGCCATGGCCCGCGCTGCCGGGATCAAGCTGGACTGGCAGGACCTTGATGAGCTGTCTGCGGCCGTTCCGCTGATCGCCCGGGTCTATCCCAATGGCGCGGCCGACGTGAACCACTTCCACGCTGCCGGCGGGATGGGCTTTGTCGTGCGCGAACTGCTGGATGCCGGCCTGATCCACGGCGACGTTCTGACCGTGGCCGATGGCGGAATGAGCGCCTATGCCAATGAGCCGATACTGGATGGCGATACCTTGACCTGGCGCCCCACGCCTGCGGCCAGCGGAGATGAGGCGATCCTTGCCCCGGTCTCCGCGCCGTTCCAGCCGGACGGCGGTATGCGGCTGGTCACCGGCAACCTTGGGCGCGGTACTTTCAAGACCTCGGCGGTCGATCCTTCGCGTTACACGATCGAGGCACCGTGCCGTGTGTTCGATACCCAGGAAGGCGTCCAGGCCGCGTTCAAGGCGGGTGAGCTCGACCGCGACGTGGTTGTGGTCGTCCGCTTCCAGGGGCCGCGTGCCAACGGGATGCCCGAACTCCACAAGCTGACCCCGCCGCTGGGCGTGCTGCAGGACAAGGGCTTCCGCGTGGCGCTGGTTACCGATGGCCGGATGAGCGGCGCTTCGGGCAAGGTCCCGGCCGCGATCCACGTCACCCCGGAAGCACTCGGCGGCGGCCCGCTGGCCCATGTGCAGGACGGCGATGTCATCCGCCTGTGCGGTCATACCGGCACGCTTGAAGTGCTGGCCGACCTTTCGGCCCGCGAACCGGCAAGCGCTCCAGCCGAAGCCATGGGCATGGGCCGCGAATTGTTCGGTATGTTCCGCCGCTTCGCCGATGGGGCCGAGCAGGGCGGTTCGGCCATGCTGGCCGAGGGCGGGCTTTGATGCAGCTGGTCACGGTCGACATCGGCGGGACTCACGCGCGGTTTGCCCTAGCCAAGGTGCAGGCCGATGGCGCGATCGAACTGGGCGAACCGGCCACGCTCCACACCCGTGATCACGCCAGTTTCCAGACCGCGTGGGAGGACTTCGCGCGGATGCAGGGTGGCAGCCTGCCGGATGCCGTGGCAATTGCCGTGGCCGGACCGGTTGGCGGGGAAGTGATCCGCTTCACCAACAACCCCTGGATCATTCGTCCGGCGCTGATCCCCGAAAAGCTGGGCACCGCGCGCTATACCGTGGTCAACGATTTCGGGGCGGTGGGCCATGCCGTGGCCCGCGCGGGCGATGAGCATTTCGTGCATCTCGCCGGACCGGAATCGAGTCTGCCGGCCAGCGGCACCCTGTCGATCGTCGGACCCGGGACTGGCCTTGGGGTCGCCCATGTCTGGCGTGACGGGCAGGGTGCCTATCGCGTCCAGCCCACGGAAGGCGGTCACATCGACTTTGCCCCGCTCGACAGCATCGAGGACGCAATCCTGGCCCGGCTGCGCCAACGCTACCGCCGGGTGTCGGTTGAGCGCGTCGTTTCGGGACCGGGTCTGGTCGACATCTACGAAGCCCTGGCCGGCATGGAAGGCCGCGCGATCCAGCCCAGCGACGACAAGACGCTGTGGCAGCTTGGGCTGTCGGGCGAAGATAGCCTGGCCGCCGCTGCGGTGGACCGGTTCTGTCTCTCGCTCGGGGCCGTGGCCGGCGACATTGCGCTGGCGCAGGGTGCCAGTGGCGTCGTGATTGCCGGCGGGCTGGGCCTGCGCATCCGCGATACTCTCCTTCGCTCCGGCTTTGCCGAGCGATTTCGCGCCAAGGGGCGCTTCAGCGAGCTGATGGGCGCCCTGCCGGTCAAGCTTATCACCCATCCCCAGCCCGGCCTCTACGGGGCCGCGGCTGCCTTTGCAGCGGAACACCTGTCATGAAGTCCATCGAAGAGGTCATGCGTCTTGCCCCCGTCATCCCGGTGCTGGTGATCGAGGATGCCGCCCATGCCGTCCCGATCGCGGAGGCACTGGTGCGCGGCGGACTGCCGGTGCTGGAAGTGACCTTGCGGACGGCCGCCGCACTCGACGTGATACGCGCGATGAAGACGGTGCCCGGTGCACTGGTTGGCGCTGGCACGGTGCTGAACGAATATGCGCTTGACGATGCCTTGTCGGCAGGAAGCGAATTCATCGTCTCACCGGGCCTGACCAAGGGCCTGGCGCGCGCCGCCGAAGCGGCCAAGGTGCCGTATCTACCGGGGATCGCGACCCCGTCCGACATCATGCGCGGGCTCGACCTGGGGCTTGACCGGTTCAAGTTCTTCCCGGCCGAGGCCAATGGTGGGATCCCGGCGCTTAAGGCCATCTCGGCACCGTTCGGCTCGGTGCGGTTCTGCCCGACCGGCGGGATCACGGCTGCGACCGCCGCCGATTGGCTGGCGCTGGATGCGGTGCTGTGCTGCGGCGGTTCCTGGCTGGTCGGCAAGGGCGCGCCCGATGTCGCCGCAATCGAGGCAGCCGCTCGCACTGCCGCTACCTTGGCCCGATGACCAGCCTGGCTGCGCTCGACCGGCGGTTGCAGGAACTGCATCCGCGCACGGCTGAGACGCCGCTGTTCAATCCCGTCTTCCAGCTGGGGCTCGAGCTGTCGCGCGAACTGGAAAGCGGCAGGCTGACGCTGGGTGAACTGGAAGGCCTGGTGGCAGAGCTCGAATGCCAGGGTTTGCAGTCGCGCGCCGCCCGCCTGTCGCGGCTGGCCGGGCCAGTCGATCCGGACGCCAACGATGCCAGCATTGCGCGGCTGGCTGACCAGGAACCGGACTTTGCCGCCTTTGCCGCGCGCTGGGCCAAGCCGCTGGCGCATCTGGTATTTACCGCGCACCCAACCTTTCTGCTGTCACGCGCCCAGGGCGAGGCGGTCGCGCAATCGGCCTCGGCCGGCGCAATCGGCGCAGGCACGACTTGCGTCGCCTCGCCGGCGCGCGAGCCGATCACGCTTGATAGCGAACATGCCCAGGCGATGGCCGCGCTGGCCCATGCACATGGCGCGCGAGACCGGATCACGAGCCTGTTGTTCGCGGCCGCACGGCGGCGCTGGCCCGGGCAGTGGCGCGAGTTCGCGCCCGTGCCGCTGCGGCTGGCCAGCTGGGTCGGCTATGACATGGACGGGCGGACCGACATCACCTGGGCCACCTCGCTGCGCTATCGTCTGTCGGAAAAGGCCGAGCGGCTAGCAGGCTATGCGGCGGCGCTGGAGCAGGTCGCGCCCGATCTGGCGGAACAGCTGTCGCGGGCGGCGCGCTTCGCGGCAGAGCAGGCCAGGGTATTTGCTGCCGATTTGTCCGATCCTGCTGCGCTCTCTGCGGCGGCCAATGCCTTCACCGTTGCGCATCCGGACAAGCTGACCAGCCTTGCTGCCACGATTGCCATGCTGGAGCAGCGTGCGGCGACGGCTGATGACGCTGCTGCCGAGGGGCTGCTGCGGGTCGTCGCGGCGATGCGCGCCGATGGCCTGGGCATGGGCTGGATCCATTTCCGGGTGAACGCCAGCCAGCTTCAGAACGCGATCCGCCGCCGGATCGATCCGGACGGCAAGCTCGATCTCGGCAGCCAGGCCGCGCTGGTCCGGTTGCGCGAACTGCTGGCCGCCGTGAAACCGCTGCGCGCCAACATGGCGGCCCTGGCGATCGAGAACAGCACGGCGGTGCGCCAGTTCCTGCTGATCGCGCAGATCCTGCATCACGTTGATGCCGATACGCCGATCCGGATGCTGGTGGCCGAATGCGAGCAGCCGACGACGGTGCTGGCTGCGCTCTATTTTGCAGAGCTGTTCGGGGTGGCCGACAAGGTCGATGTCTCGCCGCTGTTCGAGACTGAATCCGCGCTGGAACACGGCGGGCGGTTCCTCGATGCCGTGCTCTCGGAACCGCACTATCAGGCCTATGCCCGCCAGCGCGGGCGGGTTTCGATCCAGACCGGTTTTTCGGATGCGGGGCGCTTTGTTGGCCAGATCCCTGCTGCTCTCGCGATTGAACGCCTGCAAGGCCGCCTGTCGGAAGCCATGGCTGCTAATGGCCTGACCGATGTCGCGGCGTTGATCTTCAATACCCACGGCGAGTCCATGGGCCGCGGGGCTCATCCGACCAGCTTTGCCGACCGCTTGGAATGGCCGCTCTCGCCTTGGGCGCGGCGGCGGTTCGTGCGCGCCGGGATCAAGCTGGAACCTGAAGTCAGCTTCCAGGGCGGCGATGGTTACCTGTTCTTTGGTACGCCCGAGCTGGCCTATGCCACGCTGACACGCTTTGCCGAACTGGCCCCGGCCCAGGCCGATCCGGACGCTGCGCCCGATCCGTTCTATCGCCGCACCGACCTTTCCCTCGATTTCTATCGCGCGATCCGGCGCGTGCAGCAGGGCTACCTTGCCAGCGCAACCTATGCCCGGGCGGTCACCGCCTTTGGCCTTGGGCTGCTTAACGAGACGGGCAGCCGCAAGAGCCGCCGTCAGTCGGATCTTGCCGCCGACCGGGCGATGAGCCTGCGCCAGATCCGCGCGATCCCGCACAACGCCGTGCTCCAGCAGCTGGGCTATCCGGTTAACGTGATCGCCGGTTTCGGAACGGCGGCGGATGGCAATTACGAAGCGATTGCGGCGTTGCTGCGCGATAGTCATCGCGGCCGGCAATTGGTGCGGCTGGTCCGCGCCGCCAATTCGCTGGCCTCGATCAAGACCGTTGCGGCTTATGGCGAGTTGTTCAACTCAGCCTATTGGGCCAGCCGGCCCTATCGCGGGGATGAAGAAGGCATTGCTGATGCCTGTCTGGCCCTGGCCGAATACCTGACCAAGGATGATCGCACCGGCGTTTACCGCCGCTTTGCTTCGCGCCTTCGGGTCGATGCGCTCAAGCTGCACAAGCTTCTGGAGCTGATCCCGGACGAAGAGCCGCTGGCCGGGCGCGAGCAGGTGCGGCGCGAGCTGGGCGTGCTGCAGGCGCTGCGCCTGGCGCTGTTCCAGCACATGTTCATCCGCGCCGTCTCGGTCCCCGCGTTCAGCCGGGCCAACGACATCAGCCGCGATGACGTGCTGGAGATGGTTTTCACGCTGCGAATCGAAGAGGCGCTTGGGCAACTTCGCCGGGCTTTCCCGGCAATTGCGCCAGTTGTGCACGATTTTAACATTTCTGAACCGAGCGACTATCCCGACGAAGGTGCGGTCGGCTATGGCGCGATCCATCGTGGCAATATCGAACCCATCGCTGCTGCTCATGCCCTGGTGCTTCGCATCACCACTGCGATTGCCAACCAGTTTGGTGCGCACGGCTAGGACACCGCAATGACGCCGGGGGAACTGTCGATCGCTTTCTTCCTCCAGGTAGCCGTGATCCTGGTGGTGTGCCGACTGGTCGGCACGGCGGCGCAGCGCTGGCTTGGCCAACCGCGCGTGGTGGGCGAGATGATTGCCGGAGTGCTGCTTGGCCCAACCCTGTTTGGTGCCGTGGCCCCGGACCTGCAGCAATTCCTGTTTCCCGAGGATTCCAAACCGGTCCTGTTCGTGATCGCGCAGTTCGGGGTGGGAATGTACATGTTCCTCGTCGGGCTGGGTTTTGATCGCGACGAGTTTCGCAAGGGAGCGAAAGGGGCTGCAGCGGTTTCGATCGCCGGCATGGCCGCGCCCTTCGCCGTGGCGATCGCCGTGGCTCCCTGGCTGATGGGGCACGGGGGGTTGTTCACGCCAGCAGTAACCCGGCTTGAAGCAACCCTGTTCATGGGCGCGGCCATCGCGATCACCGCATTCCCGATGCTGGCGCGGATCATTCATGAGCGCGGGCTATCCGGATCGCCGCTCGGGATTCTGGCGCTGTCAGCGGGTGCGATCGACGATGCCGGTGCCTGGGTTTTGATTGCGCTGCTGCTGGCCAGCTTCGGCGATGGACCGCAGGTCGCCGCGCTGGCAATTGGCGGGGGGCTGACCTTTGCATTGCTCATGGTCCTCGTCGCGCCGCGCCTGCTGCAGGCGCTGGCGCGCCGGGTGAAGATTGCCGGGGGTGTCGACGAGACGATGCTTGCGGTCGTGCTGACCCTGTTCCTGCTCTCCGCCTGGGCGATGGATGCGGTCGGCATCCACGCGGTGTTCGGCGGCTTCCTGCTTGGCACGGCGATGCCGCGTGGTCTGCTTGCTTCAGAAATCCGGGCCAAGCTTGAACCGATCACGGTCGTGTTTTTGCTGCCATTCTTCTTTACCTATTCCGGCCTCCACACGCAGTTGAGCGTGCTGGCCGATCCGGCCTTGCTGGCAGTTGCCGGAATCCTCCTGGTCCTGTCGATCGTGGCCAAGGGTGGAGCCTGCTATGCGGCTGCGCGCTTTTCGGGCCAGGACAATGCTACCGCGATGGGGATCGGTGCCTTGATGAATGCGCGCGGGCTGATGGAACTGATCGTCATCAACATCGGGCTGCAGCGCGGAGTGATTACGCCCGCGCTGTTTTCCATGCTGGTGGTCATGGCGATCGTTACCACACTGATGGCATCGCCGCTGTTCGAGGTCTTCTATGCGCGGCGGGCCCGCCAAAAGGGATGGATATAGAATTATTGCAATCGATTGTTGCGCAGGTGCGAGGCTCGTCCTAGGCTGAGCAGCAGCAGGTGCCAAAGGCGCCCTTCGAGGGGATCTGATCGATGACCGCAGCCACCATGTCCCCCGGCTTCACTGCCGCGACCGGAACCCGCCCGCAGCTTAGTGTCGCGCAGATCCTGCAAATGAACCTGGGTTTTCTGGGCCTGCAGTTCAGCTTCGGGCTGCAGCAGGCCAACATGTCGCCGATCTGGGGCTATCTCGGCGCGGAAGAGAAGAACTTCGCCTGGCTTGGTATTGCCGGGCCGCTGACCGGCCTGATTGTCCAACCAATCATCGGCTCGCTTAGTGACCGCACGTCCTCGCGCTGGGGCCGCCGGACACCCTATTTCCTGATCGGTGCGGTGATGTGCGCGCTCGGCCTGTTCTTGATGCCGCTGTCGGCTTCGGTGCTCATGGCGTTCTCGCTGCTGTTCCTGCTCGATGTCGGCAACAACGTCACGATGGAGCCTTACCGCGCCTACGTGAATGACCGGCTGGAAGCGAACCAGCGCAGCTTCGGGTTCCTGAGCCAGAGTGCCTTTACTGGCCTTGCCCAGTGCCTCGCCTATCTCAGCCCCACGCTGCTGGTCACCTGGTTCGGGCTCAGCCGCGATGCCACTGAAGGCGGCGGCATCCCGACCTTCACGCTGGTCTCGTTCTGGGTCGGGGCAGTGCTTTCGCTGGGTACGATCCTGTGGTCGATCACCCGCGTGCCCGAACTCAAGCTGCCCGAGGCCGAACGCGCCCGCCTTGCTGCCCTGCCGAAGAACCCGGCCGCAACCCTGGGCGAGGTTTTCAGTGCCATGCGCGAAATGCCCAAGGCGATGAAGGCGATGGCTTGGATGAGCCTGTTCCAGTGGTACGCGATGTCGGGCTACTGGGGCTATGTCACCAATTCGATCAGCCGCTCGGTCTTTGGCACGGCCGATGCCGGCACGGCGGCCTATCGCGATGCGGTGCTGACCAATGGCCAGATCGGTGCCTTCTTCAACCTGATCGCCTTTGTTGCAGCGCTCATCATGGCGCCAATGGCCCGGCGGGTCGGCGCGGGGCGGCTCCACGCCCTGTGCCTGACGCTGTCCGGTTGCGCCATGTTGGCCATGCCGCTGATCGCGCAGAAGGAGCTGCTGTTCTTCGCCGCGATCGGGATTGGCCTGGGCTGGGGCTCGATCATGGGCAACCCCTACATCATCTTGGCCGATAGCATCCCGCCCGAGCGCACCGGGGTCTACATGGGTATCTTCAACATGTTCATCTGCGTCCCCATGCTGATCTTTGCCGGTACCATGACCTTCGCTTATGAACCGTTGCTGGGTGGTGATGCGCGCAACGTGCTGCGGGTGTCGGGGGTCTGCATGTTGCTGGGCGCGATTGCGGTCTGGCGGATCAAGGAAGGACGGGGACGCGCAGTTGCCGCAGTCGCATAACTGGATTGTCCTGCATGGCCGAGGCACGAGCCTGGTTCTGGAAGCCGTCCCGGGCGAAGCGCCGCTGTGGCGCTATTGGGGGCCGCGGCTGGAAGGCGATGCACTGCCCACCGGCCCGCTGCGGACCGACCGCCCGACGCCCAGCTTCTCGCCTGAGTTCGATCAGCCGCTCAGCCTGGTGCCGGGTCTCGGCCAGGGCTGGTTTGGCGAGCCGGGGCTGAAGGCGCACCGCGATGGGCGGGACTGGACCTTCCAGGCGACTGACTGCGGTGTCGCGCATGGGGATCAGCGGGTTGATGTCACGCTGAGCGATGCGGTGGCCAGGATCACCGTGGCAGTCACCCTGGCGCTGGATCCCGGCAGCGACGTCCTGACGATCTCGACCACCCTGACCAACCGGGGTGACGCGCCGCTGGAAGTGCAGTGGCTGGCTGCCGCCGTCCTGCCGCTGCCCGATCACGCGCGTGCGGTGCGCTCGTTCTCGGGGCGGCATAACACCGAATTTGTGCCGGTCGACGACATGCTCACCCGCAGCCAGTGGCGGCGCGAAAACCGGCGCGGACTGACATCGCACGATTGTGTGCCCGGTGCCGTGGTTCAGGCTGATGGCTGCGCTTATGGCGCGCAACTGGCCTGGTCGGGTAACCATTGCCAACTGATCGACTGGGTCGACGACGGCCGCTTCCAGTGGCAACTTGGTGAAGCGCTGATGCCGGGTGAGGTGCGATTGGCTGCAGGCGAGAGCCTCACTACGCCCGAAGTGCTCGCCACTTGCGCCCCCGATGCCGATGGTGTCGCGCAGAACTTCCACGCCGCGATCCGCGCGCGGATGGATTGGCCCGGCGGCGCAATGCGGCCGCGCCCGGTCCATCTCAACACCTGGGAAGGCTTCTATTTCGATCACGACGAGGCGGCGCTGAGGGACCTGGCCGATGCAGCTGCCACGACCGGGATCGAACGCTTCGTGCTCGACGACGGCTGGTTCCACCGCCGCAATGACGACACGTCCAGCCTGGGCGACTGGTGGCCCGATGATGCCAAGTACCCCAACGGGCTTGGTCCCTTGGCCGGCCATGTGGTTGGCCTTGGCATGGAATTCGGTCTCTGGGTCGAACCGGAAATGATCAATCCGGACAGTGAGCTCTACCGGGCCCACCCTGATTGGGTGCTGCAGGTTTCAGGCCGTCCGCTGATTACCGCCCGCAACCAGCTGGTGCTCGACATGGGCCGGAGCGAGGTGCGCGATTATCTTTACGAACGGCTGGCCGGGCTGCTGGGCGAGCTGCCGATCGGCTATCTCAAGTGGGACCACAATCGCGACCTGACTGCCGCGGGGGAGCGGGCCTCCTTCCGGGCGCAGATCCTTGGCACCTATGCCCTGCTGGCGCGGCTGCGCGCCGCGTTCCCGGCAGTCGAGATCGAGGCCTGCGCCGGCGGCGGCGGGCGGATCGATGCCGGGATCGCGCGCTATACGCACCGGTTCTGGACCAGCGACAATATCGACGCGGTCAGCCGGGTGGGCATCCAGCGCGGCTACCTGCAATTCTTCCCGCCCGAACTGATGGGCAGCCATGTTGGCGCGGCGCCGGCGCATGCGACGGGGCGGATTCAGACGATGCGGTTTCGCAACCACATTGCCTTGCCCGGACATTTCGGCGTGGAGCTGGACCTGCGCAAATTGAGTGAGCGCGACCTGGAGCGACTGGGCGAAGGCATCGCCCGCTACAAGACGCTGCGTGATCGGCTTCATCATGGACAGGTCTGGCAGGGCGAGGGCGCCGATGGACTGCTATGGCAAGCCCACGGATCGCCGACCGATCTGGTCTTGATGGTCACGCGCATCGATCCGCAAACGCAGCGCCATGCGCCCGCGCTGCGCCTGCCGATGCTCGACCCGGCGCGGCGCTATCGCATCGACGGGGCGGAACATGCTGGCGGCTGGCTGGTTCGCCATGGCCTCAGCCTGCCACCGCTGCGCGGAGAGAGCGGGCTGGTGCTGGAGGTGACCGCGCTGTGAGCTTCGATCCCGCCGAGCATCCGCACCGGCGATACAACCCGCTGAGCGGGGAATGGCTGCTGGTTTCGCCCCACCGCGCCCGCCGGCCGTGGCAGGGGCAGGTGGACGAGCCCGACCTTGCCGAGCGCCCACACCACGATGCCGATTGTTTCCTTTGTCCAGGCAATCCCCGCGTCACGGGGGAACGCAACCCGGATTACACCGGCACCTATGTGTTCCGGAATGACTTTGCCGCGTTGCTGCCAGACAGCCCCGCGCCCGCGGACGACGACCCGCTGTTCCGCGCCGCCGGTGCGCAGGGTGAAAGCCGGGTGATCTGCTTCTCTCCGGATCATGCCCTGACCCTGCCTGAACTGCCGCTTGCCGCGATCAGGGGCATCGTCGATTGCTGGGCCGAACAGGTGGATGAGCTGTCGGCGCGCTATGCCCATGTCCAGGTGTTCGAGAACAAGGGCGCGATGATGGGCTGTTCCAACCCCCATCCACATGGCCAGGTCTGGGCGACGAGCTATGTCCCGCAGGAACTGGCGACCGAGGCGCGGACCCAGGCGGACTGGGCCGGCCCGCAAGCGATGTTGCTCGAACTCGCGATCCGCGAGGCGGATGGACCACGCGTGGTGGTGCAAAATGCGCACTGGCTGGCCATCGTGCCGTTCTGGGCGGCCTGGCCGTTCGAGGTGTTGCTGCTGCCGCGCTTTGCCGTGTGCCGTCTGCCAGAGCTGACCGACACACAGCGCGATGACCTGGCGGCGGCAATCAAGGCGCTGACCATCCGCTATGACAATCTGTTCCAGTGCAGCTTTCCCTATTCGATGGGCTGGCACGGCGCGCCGGGGCAGGGAGATGAGCATCCCCGCTGGCAACTGCACGCGCATTTCTATCCGCCGCTGCTGCGGTCGGCCTCAGTGCGCAAGTTCATGGTCGGCTATGAGCTGCTGGCCGAGGCGCAGCGCGACCTGACCGCGGAACAGGCGGCCGAGCGGCTGCGCGGTGCCGGCGCAGTCCATTACCGGCAGGGCCAATGATTGACGCGCTGAACAGGCTGTTCCGCCAGAGCTTCGGCGAGGCGCCCGAGCTGGTCGCGCGCGCGCCGGGGCGGGTCAACCTGATCGGCGAGCATACCGACTACAATGACGGCTTCGTCCTGCCCTGCGCGATCTCGCGCCAGACGATGGTCGCGGCACGGCGGCGCGGCGACCGGCAGGTGCGGATCGTCGCGGGAGACATCGGCGGGGCAACCGCCACCTTTTCACTGAGCGGCCCGATCCTGCCCGATAGCGCTGCGCCATGGAGCAATTATGTCCGCGGGGTCGCTGACGGGTTGATCGAAGCGGGGCTAGACCTGCCGGGGGCAGACCTTGCGATCATGGGGAACATGCCGCAGGGCGCGGGGCTGTCCTCATCGGCGGCACTGGAGAATGCTGCGGGGCTGGCGCTCGCCGCAATGGCCGGACGGCCTGACTTGGATCGCACGCGGCTGGCACTGATTGGCCAGCGCGCTGAACACCATTTCGCTGGTTGCCAGTGCGGGATTATGGATCAGCTGGTCAGCGCCCGTGCGGTTGCCGGCGCGGCGTTGTTGATCGACTGCCGCAGCCTGGAATGTACCGCGGTTCCCTTGCCTGAGGGGCTGGCGGTGATGATCGTCCATTCCGGGATCGAACGCGGACTGGTCGATGGCGCGTACAATCTGCGCCGCCAGCAATGCGAAGCCGCTGCGCGGCACTTTGAGGTCGCGGCTCTGCGAGATCTGGCGGAATTGCCTCCGCCCGGCCAACTGGACCCGCTCAGCTATGCCCGCGCGCGGCACGTTGTGGGGGAGAATGCCCGAACCCTGGCCGCGGCGGCGGCCTTGCGGATCGGCGATCTGGGCCAGCTTGGTGAACTGATGGCGCAAAGCCACGCAGCAATGCGCGATGATTTCCAGATCACCCTGCCGGCTATCGATGCGCTGGTCGCCTTGCTGCAGGACGCCATTGGTGGCCTCGGCGGGGCGCGGATGACCGGCGGCGGCTTTGGCGGCGCAGTCGTCGCGCTGCTGCCTGCGACCGAGGTCGAGCGGGCGCGTTCCGCTGTGCTCGCTGGATACCGCACCCCATCCGGCGGACCGCCACTAGTGATGATCGAAGCGCCGGCGGGGGGTGCCAGCCTGATCTGATGTCAGCGGTGCAATCCGGAAAACCGCGCGATTTAGGTTTTGCAATCGATTACAATTTGAGATAGCCAACGTGCAGAGGGTGGCAGGGATACCTGTCGGGACAAGCTTGCCGGGGAATTGGGTGCCAGAATCAACCACCATCACGCGGATCACCACGATCTGGTCGCCCAGCGAAGTTGCAGCCATTGCGCAGCAACAGGTGCGGGCGATCCCGGTGATCGGCGCGGATGACATCCGCGATGTGCTGCCGGGCTTTCAGCTGTGGGACTGCTGGACCATCGAATCCCCGCAAGGCGCAACGATTGTGCTGGATGGCT
Organism: Sphingomonadaceae bacterium; assembly: GCA_009926135.1. Lineage (GTDB taxonomy): Bacteria > Pseudomonadota > Alphaproteobacteria > Sphingomonadales > Sphingomonadaceae > Novosphingobium. Next base: position 38,350 of record RFPL01000012.1, on the reverse strand, counting down.
GGACGCCCTGGGTGATCATGTGCGCGCCGCGCGATCTGCATCCGGACCTGCGCCATGATGTCGCCCGGCTGCGGCTGATGCTGGAGCGGGACGGCAACTGGCGCGACTGCGGCTACCTGTTGCCCGAACACCTGAATCCCGGCTCGCGCGAATGGGCCGGCTCGACCGTTTATGACGCCGCCAGCGGCCGCGTGACCCTGTTCTACACCGCCACCGGGCGGCGCGGGAACAGCGCGCGCAGCTTCGAGCAGCGCCTGTTCCAGACCACTGGCAAGCTCGAGATGACGGACGGCGGCATCAAGGTGACTGGCTGGAGCGAGCCGGTTGAAAGCGTCGCCGCCGATGGGCGAACCTATGTGATCGTCAACCAGAGCATCGGCGAACCCGGTTTTATCAAGGGTTTCCGGGATCCGTTCCACTTCCGGGATCCCGCTGACGGCACGGACTATCTGCTGTTCACTGCCTCTGATGCCGGCGCGACATCGACCTTCAATGGCGTGGTCGGACTGGCGCGCGCCTCGGGTCCTGGCTTTGCCGGCTGGACACTGCTGCCGCCGCTGGTCAGTGCGGTCGGGGTCAACAACGAAATGGAGCGGCCGGTGCTGCGCACGCACGGCGGGCGCTTTTACCTGTTCTGGTCAACCCAGCGCCGCACTTTCGACCCATCTGGCCCGACCGGGCCCAATGGCCTGTATGGCATGGTGGCAGAACGGCTGGCCGGTCCGTGGCGACCGCTCAACGGCACCGGACTGGTTGCGCCCAATCCGGCGGAAGAGCCGGTCCAGACCTATAGCTGGTGGGTGACGGCCGAGCTTGAGGTTGCCGGGTTTGTCGACTGCTGGGGGCTCAAGGGTCGCGATCCGGTTGAGCACCCTGAACTGGCGGTGCAGCAGTTTGGCGGGGTGCCGGCCCCCCGGTTCCGCATTGCGCTTGACGGGGAAACGGCGCAGATCGTTTCGGAATGACCGCGCCGCTGTTTGGATTGGTGGAAGCCGGAGGCACCAAGTTCGTGCTCGGTGTCGCGTATGGTCCAGATGAAGTGGTGGCGACCACCCGCATCCCGACCACTACGCCTGAAGAAACCATCCCCGCAATGTGCGAATGGTTGGCCCGGCATGGCCCGCTGGCTGCTGCCGGTGTGGCAACGTTTGGCCCGGTCGAGGTCGATCGCGCTGATCCGCGCTGGGGCCATATCCTTGCCACGCCCAAGACTGGCTGGTCCAACACCGATCTGGTCGGGCCACTAGCCGCACGGCTCGGCTGCCCGGTCGGCCTGGACACCGACGTCACCGCTGCGGCGCTGGCCGAATACCGCTGGGGAGCCGGGCAAGGGCAGCCCGCAGTCATCTATCTGACAATCGGCACCGGCGTAGGCGGCGGTGCGGTGATCGGCGGCAAGCCGCTGGCTGGCTTGTCCCACCCCGAAATGGGCCATATCCGCCTGCCGATCCACCCGGCCGACGCGCACTTTCCCGGTGTCTGCCCGTTCCACGGCAGCTGCCTTGAAGGGGTGGCTAGCGGCCCGGCGATCCTGGCGCGTTACGGCGTCTCGCTGTCCGAGCTGCCGGCTGATCATGAAGGCCACGCAATCATTGCCTGGTATCTGGCCCATGCCGTGACGACTGTGCAGGCCATGTTCGAGCCTGGCCGGATCGTGCTGGGTGGCGGCGTCATGGCTACGCCGGGCCTGCTTGAACGGATCCACGCCGAAGCGGAACGTCTGGGCAATGGCTATTTCCGGAGCAAGGCTTCCGAAGTCGTCGTGCTGCCCGGGCTAGGAGATCGTTCGGGCCTGCTCGGTGCGTTGGCGCTGGCGCAGGCGGCCCTTAGCTAGAGAGCCGCGCGACCAGTTCGGGCATCATCACGACCGAACTGGTATCTTCCCCGGCGATCCGCCGCAGCAGCAGGTCGACCAGGTTGCGCGCGCCGGTGGTAAGGTCCTGCTTGACGGTCGAAAGCCGCGGCACTGTGTGTTCGCCCAGCGCCAGGCCATCATAGCCGATCACCTTCACCTCGCCCGGCACGGCCAGGCCAAGCTCGGACAAGGCGCGCAGCGCGCTCATCGCGATCACGTCCGAGGCCGCGAAGATCCCGTCTGGCCGGGTTTCCGCATTGGCGAGATAGGCCGTGATGTCGCTCTCATCGATGCCGGCCGCCAGGTGTGCCGGGAACACCGTCAGCGCATCGTCAAGGCCGGCGCGCGCGAGCGCCTGGCGACACCCTTCGAGGCGCTGGGCAATTTCCAGCGGCGTGGGATCGCCCAGGAACGTGATCCGCTTGCAGCCGCGCTCGATCAGGTGGCTCGTCGCGATGTCGCCGCCGATCACGTTGTCCGAGCCTACCGAACAGTGGACCTGGCCGCGCGAATGGCCGCCCCAGACCACCAGCGGGCGATAGCGCGCCGCCGCCCGGTCGAGCACGGCCGACTGGTCTGACTGGCCGATGACGATGATGCCATCAACCCGGCCGGAATCGGCATAGCGATCCAGCCAGTCGTCATCGGTCGGGATCACGCGGCTCAGCATCAGGTCGTAACCGCGTTCGGTCAGGGCATCGGCGAGGAGGCCCAGCATGGTGATGAAGAACGGGTCGGAGATATGCTGGCCGGTCTCATGGCCCAGCGGGATCAGCACGCCGATCGCCCCGGTGCGCTGGATCCGAAGGTTCCTGGCCATCACGTTGGGGCGGAATTCGTGCTCCCGCGCAAGAGCCTGGATCCGGTCGCGCGTTTTCTGGCTGATCAGCCCGGCACCGGACAAGGCGCGGGATACCGTTCCCGGCGAAACTCCGGCTATCTTGGCAAGATCGGCAATGTTTCGGATGCGGGGCCGGTCGGTCATGCCCCATTTTCCTGCAATCGTCGGCAAACGCAATGGGCGATGCGGATTTTTCGTAGGCCATTTGTCACATTTGCACTTGCGATTGCAATCGATTGCCATAATAGTGCAATCGATTGCCGAAGTAGAGCTACAGCTTGCTTGCGGCAGGTGTGCCCCACAAAAGGGGTGTTCGAGGGGAGGATACCCATGAAGAAGTCGCAGTTGCGTAGCGTTGTCTCGGCTCTGGCCATTGTCGCCGGGGCCAGCTTCGCGTTCCCCGCCTTGGCCCAGGACGCCCCGGCGGACGAGCCGAGCGGGCTCGATGAAATCGTTGTCACGGCCTCGGGCCGCGACAAGGCCCAGATCGACAGCGCGATCTCGGTGACTTCAGTCAGCGCCGATCTGATCCAGGATTTCAAGCCGAGCTCGGAAGCCGAACTGTTCCGCATGCTGCCGGGGATCCAGGTCGCGGGGACTTCGGGCCCGGGCGGAAACTCGAACATCGCGGTGCGCGGCCTGCCGGTCGCTACCGGTGGATCGCCCTTCGTCCAGCTGCAGGAAGATGGCCTGCCAACCGTGCTGTTCGGCGACATCCAGTTCGGCAACAACGACTACTGGACCCGCTTCGATGCCTCGACCCAGAAGGTTGAAGCCGTGCGCGGCGGCACCGCTGCAACTTTCGCCTCGCAGGCACCGGGTGCGGTCATCAACTACATCAGCCACACCGGCAAGCAGGAAGGCGGCTTCATCCAGCTCAACAAGGGGCTGGGCTTCAATGAGACCAAGGTCGACTTCCGCTATGGCGGTCCGATCACCGACACGCTCTATTTCCACCTCGGCGGCTTCTACAAGGTTGGCCGCGGCCCGCTGAAGGCCGGCTTCAATGTCTCGGACTCGGTCCAGATCAAGGGCAACGTCACCAAGGAATTCGCGGACGGCAAAGGCTATATCCGCTTCCTGTTCAAGTATGCGGACACGCGTGAACCGAACTACACCGGCGCTCCGGCGCTTGGTACCGTGTCGGGCGGCAAGGTTGCCAATCTGAAGCCGTTCCCCGGCTTCGACGGGCGTGACCAGTCGAACTATTCGACGCTCAACCAGTCGTTCCTGATCTACAACCGCGAAGGCGATCTCGAACGCGTTTCGATGTCGGGCATCACCACCAACTCCAAGTCGATCCAGAACCAGTTCCACTATGAGTTCTCGGACGGAATCACCGTCGACAACAACATGCGCTGGACCGACATGAGCGGCGCGTTCACCGCTCCGTTCCTCGGCATCGGCCGCACCTCTTCGGTGATCGGTTCGACAGTCAACGGCGGTGTCGTGGCCACTGCGCGTTATGCCAGCGGCCCGAAAGCCGGCCAGACCTATACCGGCACCTACATCGACACGAACACCAATGTCCGCACCAATATCCGCGACATCGGCAGCTTCGCCAACGACCTGGGCCTGACCGGCAAGTTCGAAGGCGGCTTCGCAACGATCACGGCTCGTGCCGGCTGGTTCTACATGAACCAGAAGATCAACATGGATTGGCACACCAACAAGTCCTACCGCGAAGTCAGCGGTGCCAACCCCGCGCAGCTTGACCTCTACACCGCTGCCGGCGCGCGTCTGACCGCCGAAGGCATTGCCGGGTTCAACAACAACTGGGGCAACTGCTGTGCCCGCGATTACGAACTGTCGTACACCGACAACGCGCCCTATGTCGGGCTCGATCTCGATAACGACAACTTCGCGATCGACGGCTCGGTCCGCTTCGAAATGATGCGGGCGTCGGGCTGGACCGTTGCCGGCAGCACGACCGAGTTCAACACCCCGGTCACCTTCAATGGCATCACCACCCAGATCCCGACGATCACCGCCAACGGGGCCCGTGAAGTGCTGGACTATGGCCGCAACTACACCACCTGGACTGCGGGTGCGTTGTGGAAGGTCAATCCGGATACGTCGTTGTTCGTCCGTGCCTCGCGTGGCGGCCGCTTCAACTCGGACCGCCAGACGGTGTCGGGCAAGTTCACCGCCTCCGGTCAGCTCAACCAGAGCGGTCTGGTTCCCTCGGTCGACTTCGTGAAGCAGTACGAACTGGGCCTGAAGAACCGCGGCGACCTGATTGGCGGGCGGTACTCGGTCGAACTGACCCTGCTCAAGGGCAGCTTCAGCCGCAGCGACTATGAGCCCACCGTGACGGCCCAGTGCCCGACCGGCGGCTGCATCATCGACACCAAGTACAAGTCGTCGGGTGCCGAACTGTTCGTGACCTACCAGAACGGCGGGTTCAACCTCGTCGGTACGGCGACTTACACCAAGGCCAAGCGGGCGGGGGCGAACGCCACCGTCTATACCCGGGCCGATGGTATCCCGGACCTGTCGTACACGGTCTCGGCCAACTACGACATCACCGACATGGCCACGATCGGCCTGTCGGCCACCGGCCAGACCGCCGCGATCGACGGTGCGGGTCTGGAATATCCGGGCAAGGCCGTATTCAACGGCGTGCTGCGGGTCCGTCCGGTCCAGAACCTCGAACTGGGCCTGCAGGTCTACAACCTGTTCGACACCTTCGACTTCCGCGGCAACGGCGGCATCTTCGACAGCTCGACCAATCCGGCCGCGCTGAGCGGTGCCCCGGCGCTGGGACGCACCTTCACCGCTTCGGTGCGCTACAGCTTCTAAGGTTGTTCTCCACCGGGCCCGCCAACTCCAGGCGGGCCGCGGCACTTCGCGGGCGGGAACGGCTTTGGCTGCTTCCCGCCCGCTTTCTTTCATGGCAAGCGAACGAACAATGGCTTCACAGGCACAACCCATCCGCAGGATCCTGATCGTCGGCGGCGGCTCGGCCGGATGGATGACGGCGGCGGCGCTCTCTGCCAACCTGACCCAAGGCTGCGAGATTGCCCTGATCGAGAGCGAGGAGATCGGCACGGTCGGGGTGGGCGAGGCGACGATCCCGCCGATCCGCACCTTCAACCAGATGCTCGGCATCGACGAAGCCGAATTCATGAAGCGCACCCAGGCGAGCTACAAGCTGGGGATCGAGTTCGTGAACTGGGGCCGCCAGGGCCACCGCTATTTCCACCCCTTCGGCCCGCATGGCCGTGCGTTTGACGTGGTGCCGGTCCACCAGCACTGGCTGCTGGCCAGGGCCGCAGGAGAGACAGCCGAGTTCGACGAGCATGCGATGGCCTGGCACCTGGCCCGGGCAAACCGCTTTGTCCGGCCAAGCGGCGATCCGCGCTCGGTCCTTTCGACCTTCGACTATGCCTATCATTTCGATGCCGGGCTCTATGCCCGCTACCTGCGCGCCTATTCCGAGGCACGCGGCGTAGTGCGGCACGAAGGCAAGATCGGTTCGGTCCAGCAGCATGGCGAGACCGGCTTTGTGACCGGCGTGACCTTGGAAGACGGCCGCAACCTCGAGGCCGAGCTGTTCATCGACTGCTCGGGTTTCCGGGGCTTGCTGATCGAAGGCGCGCTTCAGGCTGGTTATGTCGACTGGTCGCACTGGCTGCCCTGCGACCGCGCCGTCGCCGTTCCCTGCGAGAAGGCGGGTGATTTCACCCCCTACACCCGCTCGACCGCGCGCGAGGCCGGATGGCAGTGGCGCATCCCGCTGCAGCACCGCACCGGCAACGGCCACGTCTATTCCAGCCAGTTCACCAGCGATGAGGCGGCGCTCGACGTGTTGCTTGCCAACCTAGACGGCAAGCCGCTGGCCGATCCGAACCGGCTGCGCTTCACCACCGGCATGCGTCGCAAATTCTGGGACAGGAACGTGGTGGCGGTCGGTCTGTCCAGCGGGTTCCTTGAGCCGCTCGAATCGACCAGCCTGCACCTGATCCAGGCCGGCATATCGAAGCTGCTCGCGCTGTTCCCGGACACCAGTTTCGATCCGACGGTGATCGCCGAATACAATCACATCGCCACCACCGAGATGGAGCGCATCCGCGATTTCATCGTCCTGCATTACAAGCTGATGGACCGTGATGAACCGATGTGGCGGCATACTGCTGCGATGGAAATTCCGGACACCCTGACCTTCAAGATCGACCACTTCCGCCGCTATGGCCGGCATATCCCGCGCGAGATGGACCTGTTTGCCCCGCCAAGCTGGCACGCGGTCCACATCGGCCAGTTCAACTTGCCCGAAGGGACCGATCCGCTGGGTGCCTACCGGCCAAGTGGGCGTGAGTGGCTGGGCAAGCTCCGCAGCGCCATGGCCACCGAGGCGGCCCGCCAGCCCAGCCATCAGGCCTTCATCGACCAGCACTGCAAGGCATGACCGATACCGCGCAGCGCGTCAGCCGGGCGGCGGCATTGCTGGCCGATCAGGATATCGACGCGGCGCTGGAGGAAATTGCCGAGGCGGCGCGGCTTGATCCGGCCAGCCCGCAAGTCGCTTTTGGCCACGCCCAGATCGCCTTCGAGGCCTGGCAGCCCGCCGCTGACCTGTTCGAGCGGGCCGCGACCCTGCTGCCCGGCCAGCCTGACCTGATCCGCAACCACGCGCTGGCACTGGCGGCGGAAGGGGATGGCCCTGCGGCGGAGGCCCTGCTGGGGGGCGTGCTGGCGCAGCATCCCGGTTGGCTCGACGGGCACCGGACGCTGAGCGCGATGCGGATCACCAATGGCGAGACTGATGGATGGGACCGCTCTTTCGCAGAGGCAACCGCGCGTGACCCTGCCAACACCGCGCTGTGGCTCGGCTGGTTCCAGCAGCATGCGACGCGCAAGGACTGGACCGCAGCGCAGAAGGTCCTCGCCGGGGCGCAGCTAGCCTGTCCGCCCTCGCAAGGACTGGCGCTGTCGGCTCTCTTCCTGACCGCCGAAAGCGGCCAAGGCATTCCCGATTTCGCGCCCTACACCGCGCTCGCCGATCCGGGGACCGACCTCTGCCATGTTCGCTACCTGCTGCGGACCGGGCATCCCGACGCGGCACTGGAGATTGCCCAGCGCCACTTGAGTGGCCCGCCGGCGCGGATGTTCTGGCCCTATGTCGGGCTGTGCTGGCGTTTGCGGGGTGATCCGCAGGCTGGCTGGCTCGATGGCGATCCGCTGCACGCGGCGGCGGTCGATCTGGACATCACGCCGCAACAGCTGGCCGATCTGGCCGTTGCCCTGCGCCGCCTTCACCGGATGAAGGCGCCCTATCCCGAACAGTCGGTGCGCGGGGGTACCCAGACCGACCGGCAGCTGTTTTTCCACCCCGATCCGGCGATCCGGCTGGCGCGCGACAAGGTACTGGCCGCCGTGGCCGGCTTTGCGGTAGGCTTGCCACATCAGGCCGGCCATCCGCTGCTGGAGCGCGGCACCGGGCCGCTGCGCTTTGCGGGCAGTTGGTCAGTCCGGCTCGCCGGGGCGGGCTTCCACGCCAGCCATACCCATGTGCGCGGCTGGATCAGCTCGGCCTGCTATGTCAGCCTGCCCGAACCACATGAGCTGGGCGAAGCGCCCGCCGGCTGGCTTTCGCTCGGCCGCCCCCCTCCGGAACTTGGCCTGGACCTGCCGCCGCTCAGGCAGATCGAGCCAAAGCCGGGCCGCCTGGCGCTGTTCGGCTCGACCCTGTGGCACGCGACCGAACCGTTCGCCGCAGGGGAGCGGCTGACCTTCGCATTCGATGTCGCGCCGCTCTCCTAACCCTTTGAATCGGGCGGCCGGCCTGTCATAACGGCTGGATGAGCGAGGACGAGCTGGACCTTACCCCGCCGCGCCGGGTCAAGCTGGGTGTGATCGTGCTGGTGGCGCTGCTGCACCTTGCGGCGATCCTGGCGCTGATCCGCGCCTTCGCGCCGGACTTTACCGCGCAGGTGGCCCAGACCATCGCCCGCACGCTGACCGTCACGATCACCGCGCCCCCTCCGCCGCCCGAGCCCCGGCCCGAACCCAAGCCGGCGGGCGCAGCTGGGGAGGCCGGGAAGAAGGCGGTCCCGCGCGAGGTGAAGGCCGAGCAGCCAAAGGTGGCAATTGCCAAGGCCCCTGCTCCGCGGGCCTCCAGCACCGGCAGCGCCGATACCTCTGGCGCGCGCGATGCCGGCAGCGGCACTGGTGCGGGCGGTAGCGGAACTGGCACCGGCAGCGGGGCGGGCGGCAGCGGGCAGGGCGGCGGAGCGAGCAAGCCGGTCCATATTTCCGGCCGGATCGACCGCGCCGCCGACTTCCCGATTCCGCCCGGCGGGCGCGAGGAGCGGATTGGCAAGGCGGTGATCCTCGCGCTGACGATCAGCCCGGAGGGCCGCGCCACGAGCTGCCGGATCTACAAGTCCAGCGGCCTGCCGGAGACGGATGAAGTGACTTGCCGCCTCGCCAGGGAGCGACTGCGCTTCAAGCCCGCGCTGAACGCTGCCGGTGAGCCAGTGGCCGGGACCTTCTACTGGCAGCAGAAATTCTTCTTCTGACCCGCTTGATCGCGGCCCTCGGCGGCGGCAAGGGAGGGGCAAAGGGAGATTACCGATGGCCACTGTCCACCCCGTCCCCGCTGAATGGGCCGCCCGCGCGCAGATCACCGCCAAGGTCTATGCCGAGAAGTACCGCGCCGCGCTGGAAACGCCGGAAACGTTCTGGCGAGAGGAATCGGCGCGGCTGGACTGGATCAAGCCGTGGTCGAAGCTTAGTCAGTGCTCGTTCGATGAAGCGGACTTCGGGATCGAGTGGTTCTCTGACGGGACGCTCAACGTCTCGGCCAATTGCCTTGATCGCCATCTGGCGGAGCGCGGCGATGTTACCGCGATCATCTGGGAAGGGGACGACGCCAGCAAGCAGCGCCGGCTGACCTACCGCGAACTGCACGAGGAAGTCTGCCGCATGGCCAATGCGCTCAAGGCGCTGGGGGCCAAGCGCGGTGACCGGATCACGATCTACATGCCGATGGTGCCTGAGGCGGCCGTTGCCATGCTGGCCTGCAGCCGCATCGGGGCAATCCATTCAATCGTTTTTGGCGGGTTCAGCCCAGAGGCGCTCGCGGGGCGAATCCAGGACTGTGACAGCAACTTCCTGATCACTGCCGATGCCGGAATGCGCGGCGGCAAGCTGGTGCCGCTGAAGGCCAATGTCGACGAGGCGCTGGCGCAGTGCCCGGGGGTTGAGGCGGTGCTGGTCGTGCGCCATGTCGGCAATCAGGTCACCATGGCAGCGGGCCGCGATCATTGGTGGCATCAACAGCGCGACGCCGTCTCGGGCACTTGCCCCTATGAGGAAATGGGCGCGGAAGACCCGCTGTTCATCCTCTACACCTCGGGCAGCACCGGCAAGCCCAAGGGCGTGCTTCACACCACCGGCGGCTACCTGACCTGGGCGGCGATGACCCACCAGTACGTGTTCGATTACCGCCCCGGTGAGATCTACTGGTGCGCTGCCGATGTCGGCTGGGTCACCGGCCACTCCTATGTCGTCTATGGCCCGCTCGCCAACGGCGCGACCACGGTGATGTTCGAAGGCGTGCCGAACTATCCGACCCACAGCCGCTTCTGGGAGATCGTGGACCGCCACAAGGTTGAGATCTTCTATGGCGCGCCGACCGCGCTGCGCGCCCTGATGCGCGAGGGCGACGATTGGGTGAAGGCCACCAGCCGGGCAAGCCTGCGCCTGCTTGGCTCGGTCGGTGAGCCCATCAACCCGGAGGCCTGGGAATGGTACTGGCGCGTGGTGGGCGATGAACGCTGCCCGATCGTCGATACCTATTGGCAGACCGAAACCGGCGCCTGCATGATGACGCCCCTTCCGGGTGCCCATGCGCTGAAGCCGGGGGCGGCCAGCTTCCCGATGTTCGGCGTGGTGCCGCAGATCGTCGATGGCGAGGGCCTCGTGCTGGACGGTGCGACCGAGGGCAACCTCTGCATCACCCAGTCCTGGCCGGGCCAGATGCGCACGGTCTGGGGCGATCACGAGCGCTTCTTCCAGACCTATTTCACCACCTATCGCGGCAAGTACTTCACTGGCGATGGCTGCAAGCGCGACGAGGACGGCTATTACTGGATCACCGGCCGGGTCGATGACGTTATCAACGTTTCGGGCCACCGGATGGGCACGGCCGAAGTGGAGAGCGCACTGGTTGCCCACGCCAAGGTGGCCGAAGCCGCCGTGGTCGGCATGCCGCACGAGATCAAGGGCCAGGGCATCTACGCTTACGTGACGCTCAACGCCGGCGAAGAGCCGGACGATGCAGTCCGCAAGGAGCTTGTTGCATGGGTCCGTCACGAGATCGGCCCGATCGCCACGCCCGACGTGATCCACTTTGCTCCGGCTCTGCCCAAGACCCGCTCGGGCAAGATCATGCGCCGGATCCTGCGCAAGATTGCCGAAGGTGATGTCTCCAACCTCGGCGACACCTCGACCCTGGCTGACCCCGGCGTGGTCGACAGCCTGCTGACCAGCGGGCGCTAGTCCCGGGGGATCAGGGCTGCTTGGTGCGGATCAGCATCGAGGTATCGTAACCCAGGGCCTTGGCGCGGGCGATCTGCGCCGCGATCCTGCTTGGCGCAGGGCTGGCCTCGCGCGCCAGCAGCCAGAGGTAGCGGCCGGAAGGCTCGCCGACGATTGCCCAGGAGTAATCGTCGGCCCGGTCGAGCACCCAGTAGTCGCCATAGAACGGGCCGAAGAAGCTGACCTTGAGCTTGGCATTGGTCGCCGGGTCGACGACCTTGGCCTTGCCGCTGGCGACCGAGACTTTGCCATCAGGCTTGCGGCAGGCGTTGCGGACGCTGATCACGCCATCTTCGCGCAAGGCATAGTCTGCGCTGACGCCCTCGCAGCCCTTCTGGAACGACTGCTCATAGCGGGCCACTTCGTACCACCGGCCCAGATACTTCGATAGTTCGACTGGCTTGGCCGGTTCTGGTACTGCGGTGTTGCCGATCGGGTGCTTAGGCCCCAGCGCCGCGCAGCCAGCCAACAGTGCGGTAGCGCCAGTGAGCGCGAGAACGGCAAACTTGGTCGGGTGGCGCATGGTCATGGGAGGCATTCCGTCCGGCGTCAGTGCCAGCCATTGAATCTGGGGGGTAACAACCCCTATGCAAGGGGCATGATCGCACAGACCATTCAACTCGCGCTCGCGCCAGTCTTCGTGCTGGTGGCGATCGGCAATATCATGAACCTGCTGTCGACCCGGCTGGGCCGGATTGTCGATCGATCCCGCGAGCTCCAGAAGGTGCATGTCGCGACCGAGGGGCCAGAGCATGACGCCGTGGTGATCGAGATGCGCGCCATCGCCACGCGCATTCACCTGATCACGCGCGCCATCTTCCTGATGGTGCTGAGCGGTCTGACGATCGGGGTAACTGTCGCGGTGCTGTTCCTTGAGGAGTTCGTTGCGGTGCGGCTGCAATTGGTGGCTGCGGGCCTGTTCCTGGTGGCGATCAGCTTGCTGATGTGGGCGCTGCTGCTGTTCCTGCGCGAGACGCGCGTGGCCTCGGCGCAATTGCGCATCCCGCTTGGCCTGTTGGAACTTGAACGCGACCTTTAGGACAGCAGCTTGCGGCCCTTGGCCTCGATCTGGCTGCGGATCATCGGTTCGACGAAGCTCAACGCGGCCGGCAATTCGATGGTGAAGGCCACTTCACTCTCTCCTACCTCGATCGCCCCGGTCAATTCCTGACCCATCGCGCCGACGGTCAGGTTCATGCGGTCATCGCTGGCCCAGGCGGTGCTGACTGAGGCAAAGCCGGGAACGAAGTTGGCAATCTCGCCCGATCGCTCACGCACCCGGCGGCGGGCTTCGTCCTTGCCGATGCTGTGCGGGATCGCGATCCTCACTGGCCGTTCTCTCCCTCGGGGCCTGCACCGTACTTGTAGTCGAGATAGCGGGTCTTGATCGCCAGGTTGTCGATCGCGCCGCTCGCCAGCTGGCGGGTTACGCTGTCGATCTCCGCGCTGATCTTGCCCAGGCTATCGATCAGGTGCTGATCCGGACTGCCGCCGCCCTGGGCCTCACCGCGCAAATGGCGCGGGATCGCGGTGTAGCTGGAAATCAGTTCGGGCAAGTGATCGCCCACCAGCTTGCGCACTTCGACCGCGGCCGGGGCATTGTCGGTCAGGCCATCAAGCTGGCTGCCGAGCGCATCGAGCTGCAAGCCGATGTGATCGACCAACTGCACGGCCGGGGCGGGGAGGGCGGGGCGGCCACAGTTCGGTGCGGCCGACCAGCGACTTCACATCGCTGCCGCGCAGGGCCTCGCGAGTCGGCACCTTGAGCTTGGGTACGGCAGCGAAAAATGCCACGGCGGCGAAGATCGCCAGCATGGTCACCAGCACGCCGGTGACGCCGATCCCGTCGATGATCAGCCCAGCGACCATGGCGGCAAACACGATCCCGCCAACTGTCGCCAGCGCGCGCTTGACCTGGCGCGCCGCATGCTCGCGCTTGAGCGCCGCCGAGCGGCGTCCGATCGAATTGCGCCGCCCGCCGTAATCGCGGTTGTTGACCAGCGATTGCTTTGCCTGACGCAGGATCAGGTCCGAATTTTGGGCCTCGCCGGGCAAGTCAGCCCTCCAGGCTCAGCAGGGTCGGTGCGTCCGCCGCCTTGGCTGCTTGCGCGGCGCCCTCAGCACGGGCGATATAGCCCTTGGACTTCTCCACTTCGGCCGTCAGCGTGGTGACGGTCTGCTTCATGTTTTCCAGCGCCTTCACCTTGAAGGTGTCGATGTTGTCCATCGTGTCATAGATGTTCTGGAAGGCGCGCTGCAGCGTTTCGAGCGGGATCGTGCTCGAAGCGGCCATCTCATGGATCTTGCCGGTCTGATCGCGCAGCAGCGTGCCGGTCGAGTCGATCAGGCCTGCGGTCGTTTCATTGAGTGCGGTGACCTGCTGCAGCACCAGCCGCTGGTTGGCCATGGCCTGGGCAACGGTCACGGCGGTGCGCAGCGCTGCCACCGTGGTGGTGCTGGCGCGGTCCACGCCCTTGACCAGTTCGACGTTGTTCTTCTTGACCAGATCGAGCGCCAGGTAACCCTGCACGGTCACTGCCATCTGCGTCAGCAGGTCCTGGGTGCGCTGGCGGACATAGAACAGCGCGGTTTCGCGGATCGCCTTGGCCTTGGCCGGGTCAGTCGCATCAAGATCGGCGGCCTTTTCCTCCAGCTTGGTATCGAGCGCGCGGCTGATGTGGATCATCTGCTCCAGCGCGCCCATGGCTTCCCACAGCTTCTGGCGCTCCACGTCGATCGCGGCATTGTCCATCAGCAGCTCGTCCTTGCCGGACGAGAGATGGCCCAACACCGCCTGGATGTGGCCCTGCGCCGACTCATAGGACTGGAAATAGCGCTTCATCGAATTGCCGAAGGGGATGATGCCCAGGATCTTGCGGCCCTTGGACAGCTTGCCCTGCTTGCCCGGATCGAGTGCTTCGACCGTGCGGCGCAATTCGGCCAGGTTGGCGCCGACACCCGAATCCTTGTCCATTGCCCGCACGGGCCGGTCGAGGAAGCGGTTGCTCATGCCCGATGCGGTCATGATCTCCTTGCGGCCCATGTTGGTGATCTGATCGACCTTCTTGCCGAATTCGGGCGAGTTGGCGTCAGACGCCAGCAGGTCGGCCACGAAAGCCTCGACCCGCTGGTCCAGCTTGGATTTGGCATCGTCTGCCACCGGCACCAGCCCCACGGCCTGTTCGGGCGCGACCACCGGCACCGGATCGGGCGGGGTCAGGGTGATGGCGGGAGCAATGGTCTCGGTCGTGGTCGGCGTGGTGGCCATTGGGGCGGTCCCGTAATTGCGAATGCTGGGGCCAACATGGGGCCGAACGCCGATCAGTTCAAGCTGTGTTGTAACTGTAATACAGAAGGGCGGCCGCACAGGTTGGCGCGGCCGCCCTTTCTAATGGATTTTAGTGCCTTAGAACGCCTTGATCGTGATCATCGCGCCAACGCCATAATCCGGAGCACCCTTGCTGAGGCCGGCCGAACCATAAAGCGTGAAGTCCAGCTTCTTTGACATCGGCGTGGTGAAGGCGCCGAACAGTTCCTGGCTGTCCTGCGCGAGCAGGCTGGCGCTCTCGCGGTAATCATAGGACAGCAGGACAACCGAACGGCCGGTCGCGACGCTGAAGCCAGCCGAGCCGACGAAGCCATTCTGCAGATCGACCCCGGCCGGATCGCCTGGCATCCGGTATCCGACGCTGACAAACGGGGTCACCGGACCATAGGTCTTCGACAATTCCACCGCGCCGCTGAAGTCAGCTTTCCCGGTGCCGAGGCCCTTGCTCTGCGAGGCGGTTGGCAACTTGACCCGGCCTGAGAACTGGACGCCCAGGCCAAAGTCCTGTTCCGGAATGTCGTAAGCCAGGCCCAGCGAGACGTCGCCAAAGCCTTTGCGGACAGTGCGCGGAGCGTTCGGATCGATCACGATCGGCCCATTGCTGCCGCCGACCACGTTGGCGCCGTCGATCCGGATCCACGGAATGCTGGCGGTCACGCGCCAATTGCCGGTCCGCAGCCGGGCGGAAAGCGGGACGACGACCATCGAGGTGTCGATCGCGGTGCCGTAATCGCCCTTGGAATAATCGACGCCAGTGGTGAAGGAAAGCTGGGTGTTGGCTGCAGCATCGGCATCGCCGTCCTGGGCGAGTGCGGGCACGGAAGTAGCGGCCAGCCCGAGGGCGACTGCCAGCAGTGCGGTCTTGGTCATGTGTGGTTCCCTGTTTGTGGCGGCAGGGCGGGAACGCTGGATAGCGCCCGCCCTGCCTGGCTCTGATCGGAGGCTAAAGGACTAGTCGCCCTTGCCCGGCCGTGCTGCGGCAACCGTATCGCGGATTGCGCGGGCCTGGTCGCGGGCATTGGCGGCAGAGGCGCGGGCGTCCGCCGCGTTCTGCCGTGCCGTTGCGGCCGCTTCACGTGCCGTGGCGCTATTGCCCCGGGCGTCGGCGGCAGCCGAGCGGGCCGCGACCAGGTCAGCAACCGGGCCGGTGCCATCCTTGATCGACCGGTTCGCGCCCTTGTTGGCAGCAACTTCGGCGGCAAGCTCCTTGGCCGACTTGTCGGTGGTGGGCTTGTCAGCTTCTACCTCGGCCGCCGCAGAGGCATCGGCACTGGGGGTGGTTGCGGCGTCATCGTCGTTCTCGTCGCTGTCGTCGCCGCGCGTTGCGGCACGATCGGCGTTGCGCTGCTTGGCCATGGCCGAGACTTCAGCGCCGATGCCCTTGGTTTCGGCATCCTTCTGCTCCTTGGCCATGACGCTGACCTGCGAACCAAAGGTCGTCTTGGGTGCTTCGGTTTCCTGGGCCAGCAGCGCAGCCGGAGCAGCGCCGGCGAGCAGCAGGGCTGGGGTGACGATTTTCAGGATCGACATAGGATACTCCAATTTGGTCGGGGCCAGATCTGGCGAAACGGAGTGAAACTCCGCGCAGCGATTGCAGCAGTTGCGCCGCAATGGTTGATCTGGCCTTTCGCTGGGCAGTTAACCCGGGACTTACCAAGCCGGCCCGAGGCACTCCCCGCGACCGACGGAGGCTAGATGGCGGGTGCAGCGGGATGCGGGAACCCGCCAAGCGGCCAAGCGCATTGCCGCAGCGATGAGTGACGGGACCCTGCGACGAGCCGGTTTGAGGTGTCGATCAGCCGCCAAACAGTCGCGCAAGCCGGCCCGGCTTCTTGCCCGGCGGGGTCTGGCCAGTGATCTGGAACAGGTAGTTCGCCAGCAGCACGGCCTGGCTGGCAGTCATCACGATATGGTGATGGTCCAGCTCCTCGCTTTTGAGCTGGCGGGTCGATTGGACGGTCTGAAGCTTCAGATTGATCTTGTCGGCAAAGCCGGCGTGGCTCCAGCCCACCAGCACCCCATAGTCATTACGATCGGTCGGATCGCGGTTCATCGCGCTGTTCCCCTTGCCCCTTGGCGACCTGCCCGTAAGCGTAATCTGCAAGGCGCGAAATGCAAAGCACCGCGCCGCCCCGAAACGGGACAGCGCGGTGCCGGAATCGACGGAAGATCAGGCGGCGAGGTCGATCGGGGCGATTTCGCCTGACAAGTACTGCTTCTTGGCCTTGGCCCGGCTCAGCTTGCCCGAGCTGGTGCGCGGCAGGGTGCGCGGCGGGACCAGTTCGACGATCGCCGGATGGCCCAGGATCGAGCGAACCTTGTCGCGGATCGTGTCGTGCAGCTTCTGGCGCTCGACCGGATCGGAAACGCGGCAATGCACAAGCACGGCCACTTCTTCCTCGCCCGTTTCGCTCTCGACCGAGAAGGCCGCAATGTCGCCGTGGTTGAAGCCCGGCAGCTGTTCCACGGCCCATTCGATGTCCTGGGGCCAGTGGTTCTTGCCGTTGATGATGATCATGTCCTTGGCGCGGCCCACGATAAACAGATAGCCATCGACCATGTAGCCCATGTCACCGGTATCGAGCCAGCCATCGACCAGGCAGGCGGCGGTCGATTCCGGGTCGCGGAAGTAGGAGTGCATGACCGACAGGCCCTTGCACCAGACCTTGCCGATGTGATGATCAGGCAGGCTCTCGCCGCGCTCGTTACGGATCGCCAGCGACATGTCCTTCACGGCCTTGCCGCAATTGACGATGGCACGGTAGCGGGCCGGGCGGCTGAGATCGCGCGGCGTGCCTGACAGGCGCTCTTCCTCCACCAGCTCGACGCGGATTCCTTCGCCCGGCGGCATGATGGTGACGGCCAGGGTTGCCTCGGCCAGGCCGTAGGACGGCAGGAAGGCGCTGGCCTTGAACCCGGCGGGGGCAAAGGCGTTGACGAAGTTCTGCATCACATCCGGCCGGATCATGTCGGCCCCGTTGCCAGCGATCCGCCAGCGGGTCAGGTCAAAGCGTTCGGTCACGTTGCTCTGGCTCGAGATGCGGCGAGCGCAGATGTCATACCCGAACGTGGGTGAGAAGCTGCACGAATTGCCCGGGTTGCGGGTGATCAGGTCCAGCCAGGCCAGCGGGCGGCGGGCGAAATCCTCGGTCTTGAGGTAATCGGCCGAAACCTGGTTGGCGATCATCGATAGGAAGCAGCCGACCAGGCCCATGTCGTGGTACCAAGGCAGCCAGCTGATGCAGCGATCGTCCTGGGTAAAGCCCATCCCGTGGGCGTGGCCGCTCAGGTTGTTGAGCAGCGCCTCGTGCGTCACGGCGACGCCATGGGGGAAGCGGGTCGACCCGCTGGAATACTGCAGATAGCAGATATCATCGGGGTTCGCTGCGGGCAGGTCACAGGGCACTGCCGGACGTTGGGCAAAATCTTCCCATGCGATCCCGGCGCATTCCCCGCTGCGGGCTGCCTGGCGCGCGGCGGCCGCGCCGGCCATCTCGGCGATCTCGGCCGGATAGAACAGTATCCTGGGGTCGCTCGACTGCAGTTGGACGGCCAGCTGGTCGATATAGCTTTCCTTGCCGCCG
The DNA here is from genome assembly GCA_009926135.1 of Sphingomonadaceae bacterium. Lineage (GTDB taxonomy): Bacteria > Pseudomonadota > Alphaproteobacteria > Sphingomonadales > Sphingomonadaceae > Novosphingobium. The sequence goes on along the minus strand of RFPL01000012.1, from coordinate 20,198 downwards.
AAGCTGGTCGGCAGCGGCAGTGGCACTGGCCAGGCTCCGGCATAGACCGCGCCGCAGAACAGGGCGGCGAAATCGGGCCCGGTTTCAGCGATCAGCGCAACCCGGTCACCCTTGCCGATGCCGTGCGCCATGAGCCGGTGCGCCATGGCCAGCGCATCCGTGCGCAGCTCGCTGAACGGATAGACCCGCACCAGCGTGCCCCGCGGATCGTGGAAATTCATGCCGCGCTTGCCTAGCGCGGCATAATCCAATGCCGCTCCGAAAGTGGCAAAGTCCGAAAAGCGGCGCGGGTGCTCGTCATAATTGGGCGTGGCCACCAGCCCCGCCGTCGCAGCACTCGCCAGAGTGGCGGCTTCAGTCATGTAATAACCCGTCTTTCCAAACGGATGCGCCATTGTTCGGCGTCATTCGCGTTCCCAATTGTCTGGGTGGTTCCCTGAAAGCCCACCCGCACCCTTTCCCAATCGCCCGACAGTGTGGCACGATTAGGGCAATGTCGCCCCGTTCCCCCTCGAAAGCCGGTGCCACGTCGCGGGAACGGCGCCCGCCGCGCCCGCTTGATCAGCAGCGATTGAACGAACTTGCGCTGTCCTACCTGGCGCGATTTTCGACCTCGGCGGCCAAGCTGGAGAGCTACCTGAAGCGCAAGCTGCGCGAGCGCGGGTGGGACGGGGAAGGGGATCCGGGGCTAACCGCGCTGGTCGAACGCTGTGTCGCGGCAGGCTATGTCGATGATGCCGCTTATGCCCGCACCAAGGCCAGCAGCCTGCGTCGGCGTGGCTATGGCGCACGGCGGGTCGACCAGTCGCTGGGCGCGGCGGGCATTGCCCCGGGACTGCGCGAAGAGGTTCGCGGCACCCTGAACGAGGAACGCCAAGCGGCGCTGGCCCTGGCGCGCAAGCGGCGGCTGGGGCCATACGGGCCACCGCCAGCCGATCGTCAGGCACGCGAAAAACAGATCGCCGTGCTGTTGCGCGCTGGGCACCGGCTGGACATCGCGCGGCAGGTGGTCGAAGCTGGATCGACTGCCGGGCTTGAAGCCTGGGCCGAGGAGGAAGACTGATGCGCCACCTGTTGTTCGCCCTGCTGGCCGCCACATTGGCCGCCTGTTCGCCGGGAGCTGGCGACGCAGCACCCGCTGCGGCACGGGCGGTTCATCCCGAATCCGGGCTTGAGGTGGTCCCGCTGACCGTGACCAGCGCCAGCGGCACGCACCGGTTCAAGGTCGAAGTTGCCAAGTCGGCGATGGAGCAGGCCAAGGGGCTGATGTTCCGGACCAAGCTGGGCCCGGACGAGGGGATGATCTTCCCGATGCGCCCGCCCCGCGGCGCCTCGTTCTGGATGAGGAACACGGTCATTTCGCTCGATCTGATCTTCGTCGCGCCTGACGGCCGGATCAGCAACATCGCTGCCAACGCCGTGCCCTATGACGAGCGTCCGCTCCTCTCGCTCGGCCCGGTCAAGGCCGTGCTCGAGATCCCCGGCGGGCGCGCGGCGGAACTCGGCATCGCGCCGGGGGACAAGGTGGCATGGTAGTGCTTGCCCGCCCCGGCTTCCAAGGCTAACGCGCGCCCATGGGAATCCTTGGCAAGATCTTCACCTGGTGGGACGGCGCGACGATCGGCACGCTGTTCAATTCCGCGCTGACTGGCGTGCAAGTCGGCACCGATGCGCAGGGCAACGCGTATTACCGTTCGAAGAAGGTCCGCAAGGACGGGCCCTTCGCCGGGACCGAGCGTCGCTGGGTCATTTACAATGGTGCGAACGACGCCAGCCGCGTGCCGTCCGAATGGCACGGCTGGCTGCATCATTCCTATGATGGCATGCCGGAAAGCCACCTGCCGCCGCCGCGGATCTGGGAGGTCGATTACACCCCCAACGCTACCGGCACGGCGCAGGCCTATCGCCCGCAGGGCGCGCTGGAACGGGGCGGCAAGCGCGCTGCGGCGACTGGCGATTACGAGGCCTGGAGCCCGGACGCCTGATCATGCGGCGCCTGCTCGCGCCTGGTCTGGTCCTGCTGCTGGCCGCGTGCAACGGCAGCGGCGAACCTGATGCCGCAGCCACCGAAATTCCCGAGGGTGTGGCAGCCCAGGCCAGCGTTCCAGCCGTGGAAAGCGAGTATGGCACCCCGGTCAAGGACCGCGTGGCCACGCTCGGCCTGCTCAACAAGCGCAACAATATCACCCAGGACATTGTCCTGAAGTCCGGCGAAGCCCGGCGCATCGGCAATGTGGTGATCCGGCTGGCGACTTGCGAGCGGACCTTGCCGTGGGAACGTCCGGCCGAAACCGGTGCCTTCGTTCAGGTCTTTGTCGAAGAACGCGCCGATGCCGAGAGCCAGCTGGCCTGGCGCAAGGTGTTTTCGGGCTGGCTGTTCAAGAGCGCGCCGTCGCTCAACGTGGTCGAACACCCGGTCTACGATGTCTGGGTCAAGGACTGTGCGATGAAGTTCCCGGGCGAGGAAGACAGCCCGGCCAGTGCTGCATCAGCGAGCAGCGCACCGAAGGCTGCCGGCAGCGCCAGCCCCGCAGCGACAGCTTCGCCAGCGCCAACCGCGGCACCTTCGCCTGCCCCCAAGGCCCCCGCCCCCAAGACGGCGACTCCTTCCGTCGATCTTTGAGCGGACTTCAGCCGGCGGAGGTATTGGGTCTGGCTGATCTCAATGGCGCCCAGCGAGGCAAGGTGATCGGTCATGAACTGGCAATCCAGCAATTCGCCGCCGCCGCGCCGCAGGGCCGCGACCAGCCAGGCCAGGGCGACTTTCGAGGCATCGGGAACCCGGCTGAACATCGATTCGCCGCAAAAGACCCGGTCAAAGCCGACCCCATAGAGCCCGCCGACCAGCTCTGTGTCCTGCCAGCATTCGATCGAGTGCGCGTAGCCTAGCTCATAGAGTGCCAGGTAGCTGGCCTCGATCCGGTGGCTGATCCAGGTTTCGCCCGATTCGCCTCGCGGTCCTGCACAGGCCTGCATCACGCCGACAAAATCGGCATTGCAAGTTACCGTGAAGCGCCCCCGCCGCAGCGTGCGTGCCAGCGAGCGCGAGCAGCGCAGGCTATCGAGCGGCAGGATCGCGCGCCGCCGCGGCTCTACCCAAAAGATCTCCGGATCATCACGCGCGTCGGCCATCGGAAAAATCCCGCTGCGATAGGCCAGCAGCAGCAGGTCGGGTTCGATGATCGGCTGGGGCACGGGTGCGTGCATTTGCTCCCCATAACAGATTGCGGCGGGTGCTGGACAAGTTCCTTGCCATCCGCGTTTGCCTGACCTAATGGCCAGCGCGCCCGCAGGAGTGTAGCTCAGTTGGTAGAGCATCGGTCTCCAAAACCGAGGGCCGTGGGTTCGAGTCCCTCCACTCCTGCCAACTTTTCCGCCATCAAACTGAGCCCCGAAAAGCTGTTGATGCCCGCCGAACTTACCTTCGCGCGATCCGCGCAGCGTGGCACGGGACTGGGCGCCCGCCTGCTAGACAGGCCGACTGCGCGCGAAGGCCTGCTGCTGGGCCTCGTCCTGGCGCTGCTGGCCTGCCTGCCCGTGCTGGTCGCAACCTATCCGCAGATGGTCGACTATCCGGCGCATCTGGCGCGCTATCACGTCATGCTCGACCGCACCGACAATGCCTTCCTGCAGCGGTTCTACGAATTCGAGTGGAAGTGGTCGGGCAACCTGGGTGCGGACCTGCTGGTCCAGCCGCTGACGGCGCTATTCGGACTGGAAGTTGCCGGGCGAATCATTGCCGGCCTGGTACCGCTGCTGACCGCGCTGGGGATCCTGTCGGTCGAATGGAGCCTGCGCCGCCGGATCGGCGTGGGGTCGATGCTGGCGCTGTGCTTTGTCTGGTCGCCGGGGCTGATCCTGGGCTTTCTCAATTTCGGGCTGGCCCAGGCCGCCGCGCTGTTCGCCTTCGCCGCCTGGGTTCAGCTGGATGGCAAGGCCTGGCGTCCGGTGCTGTTCCTGCCGGTCGGACTGGCGGTCTGGGTGCTCCATGTGTCGGGCTGGGGCATGTTGGGGATCATGGTGTTCGGTTACGAATGGAGCCGGCGCAAAAGCCTTTGGGCGTTCATCGCCCCTTGGCCGCTGTTCCTGCCCTTTGCCATGCTGCTGACCGGCGATCATCCGGGCAGCCTGCCCAGCTATGGCCCGAACATCTGGGTGTTCAAATGGGCGATCTGGAAGCAGGCGATGCGCGACGGCATCAAGTGGCTGGACTATGCCGGACTGATCTGGATTGGCATCGTGCTGGTGGTCTCGCTGGCCTTTCGCCGGCTGGACGGGCGGCTGGGTTGGGCCATGGCGATCATGCTGATCGGCTCGATCGTGATGCCGCGCCATATCTTCGGCGGCGATCTGGCCGATGCCCGGATGATCTATGCCGGGCTGCTGGCGGGTTGCCTCGCGCTCAGCTGGCATGCCCCGCGCTGGCTGCTGTGGCTGGCCCCGGTGCTGTTCCTGGTGCGGCTGGGGGTAACGACGGAGACCTGGCAGCGCGGCTCGGCAGAGACTGAGCGCCTGCTGGCCGCGATCGATCATTTGCCGGAAGGGGCGCGGGTCGCCAATCTGGTCGTCACCAATCGCGGGATCTGGGGCTATAACGCGCAGGAGCACATCGGCGGCTATGCAGTGGTGCGCAAGAACGTGCTGATCAACGCTCACTTCGCGGTACCGGGCGTCCACATGATCCGGCTGAAAGAGGGCGGCGCAGGGTTTCGCGATCCCAGCCAGCGGCTGTTGTGGCGTGCCGGCACTCCGATCGATCTGTCGAACTGGAAGCCGGCGCAGGGCATGGACTGGCTGTGGTATGTCGGCCCGCGCGAACCTGATGCGCTGCCGCCCGGCGCAGTGGTCGTCTATCGCGCGCCCGGCACGCTGGTGGCACGACTTGCAAAAGTTTCAGGCGATAGCTAAGTGCGGCAGTGTCTTCCGACATAGGAGTACACATCGCCCCTCCCAGCCACCGCGGCTGGGGCGGCGATGAGCCCTTGGCGAAAGACAGGAACGAAACTCAAGTGACAGGCTAGGAAGCCATGGCCAAGATCAATCCCGGCGAATTCATGCGTCAGGTTCAGGCGGAAGCACGCAAGGTTGTGTGGCCGACCCGCCAGGAAACCACGACGACCGCGATCTTCGTGGGAATCATGATGTTGATCCTGGCGCTGTTCTTCCTCAGCGTGGACACGGTTTTCGGCGCCATCGTGAGCTGGCTGCTGTCGCTCGCCTGACCTGAAATATTCATCCAGATACGGAATCAAACATGGCTCGCTGGTACATCATCCACGCCTACTCGGGCTTCGAGAACAAGGTGCGCGAATCGATCCTGTCCGAGGCTGATCGCCTAGGCCTGTCGGCGCTGGTCGAAGCGGTTGAGGTTCCTTCCGAAACCGTCACCGAAGTAAAGCGCGGCAAAAAGGTTCAGGTCGAACGCAAGACCATGCCGGGCTATGTCCTCGCCAAGCTGGCGATGAACGACGATGTCTACCACCTCGTCAAGAACACCGCCAAGGTCACCGGCTTCCTGGGCAACAACAGCAAGCCCCAGCCGATTTCGGACCGCGAGGCCGCCCGCTATTTCGGCGCGCGCGATGCCGCCGCGGCCGAACCCAAGAAGCACATCAGCGTCGATTACGAAATCGGCGATTCGGTCAAGGTGCTGGACGGCCCGTTCAACTCGTTCACCGGCATCGTGGAAGAACTCGATTTCGACAAGAACCGCGTCAAGGTCTCGGTCTCGATCTTCGGCCGCGCCACTCCGGTGGAGCTGGACTTCGAGCACGTCGAACTAGTCAAGTAAGGCGGGTGCGCTGCGGCCGCTCAATGGCTGCAGACCGCCGTATTGCCTTTCTCCGCGCCGATGCGGCTGCCTGAGCGCTGGGTCGAGATTACGATCCCTTGGCGGTCGCAGCTGCGCAGCTGGAAGCGAACCTTGCGGGCGCGGAAATCCAGGCTGACCTTGCGGAAATTCTCCATCAGGTCGGTGCCCAGCAGCAGCGACGGGTGGTTCTCCAGCCCGAACACGGCGAACGGCGGGATATCAGCAAAGGCCACCGGCACATTGCTGAGCACGACCCCGCCAAGCCGCAGCTCGCTGATTATGGCAAGGTCCAGCGTCAGCGCCTTGCCGGTCACTCCGATCACTTCGATCTTTTGCAGTTCGGCCTGACGGCGCCGCACGATCCGGTCGCGCAGCGCCAGGTTGCCGATCGCTATCTCCGAGCCGGTATCGATTACCGCATCAAGCGGCAGCCGATTGGCCGTAACCTGGGTAAGGATCAGTTGCCCGCGCTTCAGCCGCGCAGTAACCACGATTTCACCGTCCAGCCGGGGTGCGGGCTTGCTGGCATCGTCGACACTGATGCGGCGCTTCTCGAAATCCAGCATCAGCCGCTGCTCGACCAGCGCATCCAGGCCAATCATGCCGGTTGCGCCCAGGTCGCGCTCGTCCAGCCGGGGCAGTTCCAGATCGCGGAAGGCCGAGGGACCGATTTGGAGCGTGTCGACCATGACCCGTTCGACCTGGCGGCTCTCGGTGATGCCGTTCAGAAGCACCGGACGGCCAGGCGGCAGCTGCAATGCCGAGGCGAGGCGCGAGCCGATCACCGAGGTGTCCGCACCGCTATCGACCACGAACCGATAGGGGCCCGTGCCGTTGACCCCGACCTCGACCGTCAGGCGCGAACGCAGCTTGCGCGCGGTCAGTTCCTCGCCGCCGATCGTCAGGGTGTCATCGATCACCGCCGGTCTTAGTGGGGGCATCTTGGCGACCGGGACGATGGCCTTGCGTTCGCGCGCGGCGCTGGCGGAGACCAGCGACAGCGCGGCACCAAGCGCAAGGGTGCGGAGGAACAGGCGGGTTGCGGCCTTGAACATGTGGAACAGGGTAATCGCGCAAGTGTCGGCGGTACACCAGCCAGCATCGACGAAGGTTGCAATCACACCGACTTTCGCCTAGGCGCGCGCCTTCGCTCGGGCTTGCCGGAGTGATTCCATGCGGGAGAAGGGCCGGTCCCTTCGTTTGACCGCTTACTCTGCGGTCCCGGTTTTCCGGGGGCAACAGGAAGAAAGGAGGCCCATCGTGGCCAAGAAGATTGAAGGCTATATCAAGCTGCAGGTTCCTGCAGGCAAGGCGACCCCGTCGCCGCCGATCGGTCCGGCCCTGGGCCAGCGCGGCGTCAACATCATGGAATTCTGCAAGGCGTTCAACGCCGCCACGCAGGACCTTGAAGCCGCCATGCCGATCCCGACCATCATCACGGTCTATGCCGATCGCAGCTTCACTTTCGTCACCAAGACCCCGCCTGCCACCTTCCTGATCAAGAAGGCGCTGGGGCTGAAGTCGGGCTCGAAGGAGCCGGGCAAGGTTTCGGCCGGAACGATCACCCGCGCACAGCTGGCCGAGATTGCCCAGACCAAGATGGTCGATCTCAACGCCAACGACATCGAAGCGGCAACGAAGATCATTGAAGGCTCCGCTCGCGCGATGGGCCTGCAGGTTGTGGAGGGCTAATATCATGGCACAGACCAAGAAGGCCAAGATGCTGGCCGAAAAGCTGGGCGACAACCAGTCCGTTCACGGTTTTGACGACGCGCTGAAGCTGCTGCGCGAACTCAAGACCACCAAGTTCGACGAAACCCTCGAAGTTTCGCTCAACCTCGGCGTCGATCCGCGCCACGCTGACCAGATGGTCCGCGGCATGGTGACGCTGCCTTCGGGCACCGGCAAGGACGTCAAGGTTGCGGTCTTCGCCCGCGGCGACAAGGCCGAAGCCGCGCTGGCTGCTGGTGCCGACAAGGTTGGCGCCGAAGACCTGCTGGAAGACATGCAGAACGGCAACCTGGACTATGGCCGCGTGATCGCCACGCCGGACCTGATGGGTCTGGTCGGCCGCCTCGGCAAGGTTCTGGGTCCCAAGGGCCTGATGCCGAACCCGAAGCTGGGCACTGTCACTCCGAACGTTGCCGAAGCGGTCAAGGCCGCCAAGGGCGGCCAGATCGAATTCCGCGTCGAAAAGGCCGGGATCATCCACGGCGGCATCGGCAAGCTGAGCTTCAGCGATGATGCGCTGAAGGCCAACTTCGAAGCCTTCGTCGATGCCGTGGTCAAGGCCAAGCCGGCTGGCGCCAAGGGCAAGTACCTGCGCAAGGCCGGTCTGTCCTCGTCGATGGGTCCGGGCCTGAAGCTTGACGTGACCGAAGTTCACGGCGCTTAAGCCAGTCCAGAACTGCGAGATTTAGGGGCCGGGAGGGGAAACCTTCCCGGCCCTTTCGCATTGTGGCATCCTCTTCGGCGAAGGGGACGATGCGATGCGGCTTGCGATGATCATGGCCTTGGCCGCCGGGACGGCCGCGACACCGCCGGTCTCGGTCCCGCAGACTCACGCCCAGATTGATGTGCCGCGGGCTCGTGCGCAGCAGGTTATCGTGCAGAGCCGCGATTTTCCGGTTGGCGGAGAAAGCGGCTGGCATGTCCATCCGGGCACGGAGGTGGCCTATGTCACAGCCGGGCGGCTCGAATTGCGGATCAAGGGCAAGTCGACCGTGCTGGAGCCGGGTGACAGCTTTACCATGCCGCGGGGACTGGCCCACAACGGCGTGAACCACGGCGCGGAACCCGCGCGCGTGGTCATTACGCTGGTGGTCGATAAAGGTGTGCCGCCGCGCCAGAGCGTGACAGCACCCTGAAGCCTAGTCGGCGTCAAACAGTTCGATCGTGTGGGGCGGCAGGCTGACGCCCAGTTCGGTCTGGTTCATCCAGACCACCCGGCCCTCAAGCGGTTCAAACCCCGCAAAGGATACGGCCACGGTGTCCCCGATTTCGTGATCAAGCACCTGCGGCATGAAGGCGCGCAGACCGCTGGGCGAGACGTCGCGGACTGAACCCGGCATTCCGTCGATCACCACCTGGCGCGGACCCTGATCGAGGTTATCGCCATAGCGCGTTTCAAAGCGGTGATCGGCGGTACGCACGCTGACCCGGTTGATCTTGCCCGACAGGCCCAGGCCAGTCGGCAGCTTGCGGCGCTGCAACGGGGAGACATCCGATGCGCTGATCCCTGACAGGATCTGCTCGCGGCGCGAGAGCAGGCGGTCGTTGGCGGCCGGGTGGCGCGCGGCATAGTCCGAGGCGTGGCTGCCGGGGGCCGGCAGATAGCGCGCAGCAACGCTGGGGTGCAGCGGCCGTTCGAATTCCACACCCAGGCTTGCGCCATTGCCCCAGACCACGGTCACGGCCTGGCTTTCCAGGCCCGGCAACTTGAGCCACGCCTGTCCTTCCTTGTCAGTCGAGACATAGCCGTTGACCTCGCAGCCGAAGGCCGAAAAGGTCAGCACCTTCACATCCATCGCGGTGCGGCCGCGCTCACGCATCGAGGCAGCGATACCGAGGGGCGCGCGCGGTGCACGGCGCTTTTCGACGATGCCGGTGTTGCGGGCGAAGTTAATGGCCACGATGTAAGCTCCTTGCTCAATTCAGTCAGGTGCGACCCCGAACAAACTGGCAGGTATCATCTGTGCGGATCGGCTCAACGGCGCATTCGGCGCTGTCCCATCCTGGGGTTAAGGAGCGTGGTTAAGTTAACGCGAAGCCGCATCGAGCGCGCTGGCGGCATAGCATTCCAGTACGTGCGCGAGCGGCTGGCCATCGGGCAGGCGGAGCACCGCGCGCTGGAACAGCACTGTCCCGGCCGGGCAATCCGGTCCGGCTCCGCGCCGCGATTCGATCAGTTCGCGCCAGAACCCCAGCGGCGCTGCCACCTTGCCGAATGGCGTGGTGGTGCTGGCGAGCACGTCATTCATTTCTGGTGTCAGCCGCGCGGGCACGTACCAATTCTGCGCCTGGCTCAGCAGCCGGTCACCACAAGTCAGGCGGACGTGGCGGCGGCCCAGCGGTTCGTCCGCGGCAATGCCCAGCAAGCGGCGCAGATTCGCCGGGTCTTCGACAAGTTGTCCTGGTGCCTGCTCGGCAATCACCCGGGCCGGATTGGCCAGGCCCTGCTGGACACACCATTGCTCCAGTGCGGCAGTGGCGCTGTCATGGCTGGCCAGCATCCGTTCCAGTCCGTCGACCGGCAAGGTCGGCTGGACCGCGCAGGCGGTCAGTCCGGCCAATGCTGCAGTGGGGAGGATGCGGTTCACTCGGATCAGATTCCGCCGGGCACGGCCTCGCGGCCAGTGGCTTCGAGTCCGGCAGCCAGCGCCGCGCAGCAGGTTTCAAGCTGGTCGGCATCGGTGCTGCGAACCACGAAATTGGCACCCACCCGGCCTTCGCGGAAGAAGGGGTAGGATCCGATCGCCACGCCTTCGTGATCCTTCTCGGTCTGGCGCAGCAGGTCGGCAATCTCGCTTTCCGGGACCCAGCAGCCAACCGTTGCGGACAGGACGGGCAGGCCCCCTTCCAGCGTCCCGGTCAGGGCATCGAGCATCCCGGCAGTGATCGACGGCACGCCGGCCATGATAAAGATATTCTCGATCTTGATCCCGGGCGCGCCGGACATCCGGTTGGGGATCAGGTCGGCGCCGGCCGGCACGCGGGCCATCCGCAGCCGCGCATCGTTCAACCCGCCGCGGGTTTCGTAATAGCGTTCCAGGATCGCGCGGGCATCGGGATGAATGACCACGGCGACGCCCAGCGCGGCGGCAATCGCATCGACGGTGATGTCGTCATGAGTCGGGCCGATCCCGCCGGTCGTGAACAGGTAATCGTTGCGGGCGCGCAGGATGTTGACCGCCTCGACAATCGCCGCTTCATCGTCGGCGACAACCCGGACTTCCTTCAGCCGGATCCCCTGCACGTTGAGCCAGGCGGCGACCTGCGCCACGTTCTTGTCCTGCGTGCGGCCAGAGAGAATCTCGTCGCCGATGATCAGCAGTGCGGCAGTCCAGGTGCGGGAAGTATCAGCCATGGCGGCGGGTTAGGCGAAAGCCGCCCGCCGCGCAATCAGGGCTTTGGTCCGCGAAGCCCGATCAGGCGTCGACCGTTTCGCGTACGCGGCGAAACTCGATCACACCGTCATCCAGCGGGGCCTGGCGCATGTCCTGGCGGTCCTGGCGGTAATCCTGATTGAGGCGCCATGGCAGGCTGGCGGCATTGCGCGGCATCATGTGCTTGCCGCGCTGGATATAGCCCGACGAGAAGTCGAAGATGTCGTCCTCTTCCGGTTCCTGGCCTTCGCGCATCACTGGCACGGCGGCCTGGGCATGGATCGCGTCCATCTGGTTCAGCAGCCGGGTCAGGTAATCGCCGATGATATCCACCCGCAGCGTCCAGCTGGCATTGAGGTAGCCAAACACCGCCGCCAGGTTCGGCACGTTCGAGAACATGCAGTTGCGGTAATAGAAGCGCTTCGAGAAATCGACCGGAGCGCCATCGACCGAGACGGCGATCTTGCCCGCCACGGCCAGTTTCAGGCCAGTCGCGGTAACGATGATATCGGCATCGAGGTGCTGCCCAGACTTGAGCAGGATACCGGTCTTGTCGAATTTCTCGATCTGGTCGGTCAGCACGCTGGCCGTGCCGGCCTTGATCGCTTCGAAGAAGTCAGCATCGGGGACCAGGCACAGGCGCTGCTCCCACGGGTTGTAGGGCGGCGTGAAATCGGCCGCGCTGTACTTCGGGCCAAGCTGGGCCTTGAGCTGCTTCTCCAGGAATTCCTTGACCTTTTCCGGCGCCGAGCGGGCGCGCTTGAAGGTCAGGTCCTGGAGGAAGATGTTCTTGGCGCGGGTGATTGCATAGGCGACCTTTTCCGGCAGGAACTTGCGCAGCGTGTTGGCAAAGCGGTCCTTCGCCGGGCGGCTGACCATCCAGGTCGGCGTGCGCTGGAGCATGGTCACGTGGCCGGCGCCCGAATGGGCCATGGCGGGGGTGACCGTGACGGCGGTCGCGCCCGAGCCGATCACCACCACCTTTTTGCCCTGGTAGTCCAGATCGTCGGGCCAGAACTGGGGATGGACGATCTGTCCCTTGAAATCCTTCCGGCCGGGGAAATCGGCGTCATAGGGATTGTCGTAATCGTAATAGCCCGCCCCCAGGAACAGGAAGCGGGTCAGCACGTGGCCCTGCTTACCGGCGTTGTCTTCGGTCACCACTGTCCAGCGGGCGGTCGCGCTATCCCAGTCGGCGCTGACTACCTTCAGCCCGAACCGCATGTTGGGGCGCAGGCCATATTCGTCGGTGATGGAATTCAGGTATTCCAGGATCGCGGGTGCGTCGGCGATCGACTTTTCGTGCTTCCACGGCGCGAAGGAGAAGCCCAGCGTGTGCATGTCGCTGTCCGAACGGATGCCGGGATAGCGGAACAGATCCCAGGTGCCGCCCAGCTGATCGCGCCGGTCGAGAATCGCATAGCGCTTGCCGGGGCAGTCCTTGGTCAGGTGCACGGCCATGCCGATGCCGGAAATGCCCGCGCCGACAATCAGGAAATCAAGCACTTCCTCAACAGGGGCACTAATCGGCGTAATCGCGTTCATCGTTCTGGTCTCCCGCCAGCAATTGACATGCTTGTCAGTATTAACCGCTCGCTTAACCCATGCGAGACAGGATTGCCAGTATCATGCCGCTTTGGCACAGCTTGGCAATGATCATTGCATCGCGCCGTTACGCCGGAGGGCGGGTAGCCCATTCCGAACTTCCACTCGACGGCAAGCCGCGCGGCGAGCTGCCCGCCGGGACCTTTGACTGGGTCGGGCTCTATGCCCCCACTGCGGCAGAAATGGCGCTGCTCCAGGCCCAGTTCGGACTGCATCCGCTGGCGGTGGAAGACGCACTCAATCCGATGCAGATGCCCAAGGTCGACAGCTATGGGCAGCAGCTGTTCATCGTCGCCCGGACGGCCGCAATCGAGGAAGGCGACAAGATCGCTTATGGCCAGACCGCGCTGTTCCTGGGCCGTGATTTCATCGCCACGGTGCGGTTCGGGTCTGAGCGCGATCACCGCGCGGTCCGCACCCGGGTGGAGGCGGCGGCCGAACACCTGGTCGAGGGGCCGGACTATGTCGCCCATGCGATCCTCGATTTCGTGGTCGATGGCTATCACCCGATCATGGAGCGGCTGGAAGAAGCGGTCCAGACGATCGAGGAGCGGGCGATCGATGCCTTCCCGGAGCCGTCGACGATCCGCCGGATCTTCCGCCTGCGCCGCCAGCTGCGCCGGTTCGTGCGCATCGTCGGGCCGATGGAGGAAGTCTGCGAGCGGCTTTCCACCACCGATCTGCCGGTGATCGATGTCAGCGCGCGGGTCTGGTACCGCGATGTGCTGGATCACATGCGGCGGACCATGCGGCGAATCGCGGGGCTGAATGAAACGCTGGCCTCGGTGGTCGAAACCGCCAGCCTGCTTGAGCAGCACCGCCAGGGCACGATGACCCGCCAGCTCGCCGCCTGGGCCGCGATCCTGGCCGTGCCAACCGCGATTGCCGGGATTTACGGCATGAATTTCGAATATATGCCCGAACTGCGCCAGCCGTGGGGTTATCCGGCCGTAATGGCGCTGATCGCGGCGATTTGCGGCGGCTTGTGGCTGCGCTTCAGGCAGATCGGCTGGCTTTGACCCGGCTAGGCGCTGATCGGCAGCGTCGGCCAGGTGCCTGAAACCGCGCCGCCGTCGTAAAGCACGATATCGCCGAACTGCAGGAATAGCGCCTCGCTCTGATCCGGGCGCAGGAAGACGTGGTCGTCGGCCTTCAGCTCAACCTGTGTCGATCCGGTCAGCAATTCCTGGTTCGAGGATCGCCCGAACAGCTTCGAATATTCGAGCCCCGGTGGCGAAACGGGTTTGGCCAGCCAGTGCCCGCCGTGGATGAAGAACCCGCGCTGGGTGTTGCGGTCCCACCAGTGCAGCGGGCCGGACAGCGCTGCCAGACCGGGCAGCGACTGGTCCGGGTTGGCCTTGATCACCGGGGTGGCGATGAAGGCAGCAGCTTGCAGCGCGCCAAGGTCAGCATAGTCGAAGTCCCCCGGCTTGACGAAGGCCGAGCCGACCGAGACCTCGTTCGCGACCGTTCCGGCGCAGTGGCGCGAGAAGGTGGGGCTGCCGGCAGTGTTGAGCGTCAGCCTGGCGGGATCAAGCCCGGCTTCCTTTGCCGCACCAATCATTGCCCGATAGATCGCCTGCGCATCGGCAAAGGCCCCATCCGGGCTCGGCATCTTGGGCACGTGCGGGTCATAGCCCATCAGCCCGGCGATGGTTGCGCTGTGGCTGGCGGCTGAACTGGCTGCGGCCCTGAGCGCGGCCGGATCGGTGAAGCCGCCGCGATGCAGGCCGACATTGATCTCCAGGCTGGCGCGCCAGGTCAGGTTGCGGGTGCGGGCCACTGCGCCATAAGCCGCGAGTCGCTCTGGTGTGTCGATCAGCCACTGAATGCTGGCCACCGCGGCTGCGCCAGCCTGGTCGATCAGCCGCGCGAACTCGGCGGCGGGGAGCGGCTTGCCCAGCAGGTAATCGGCCCGGGGATGCAGCGGCAGTAGTTGCAGCAGCATTTCGGCGCTGAACACCATGAGCCGCTGCGTCCCCATGCCCTCCATCACCGCACCGAGCAGGCCGGGCGAGGGGAGAGACTTGGCGACCACCCGCAAGGGCAGCTTGCCTGCTTCGACCCGGCTGCGGATCGCGGCGACATTGGCGGATAGGCGCTGCTGGTCGATCACCAGCACCGGGTGCATCAGTCCGGCACGCTTCAGCGCTGCGGACAGCCCCGCAAAATAGGCATCGTGCATTCCGCCTCCTTCCGCCGGGCGCAGCGCCACCAGTCCTGTGCCCGCCAGGGCCGCACCGCCGATCAGGACCGTGCGCCGCTTCATCCGAAAATCTTCTGCAGGAAGGGGTTCATCATCCGCCCCTGCGGGTCAAGGCTGCGGCGCAGGGCATTGGCCTCGGCGAACTGCGGATAGAGGGCAGAGAGTTCTGCCGCGCCGAGTGAATGGAGCTTGCCCCAGTGCGGCCGTCCGCCGGCTTCGCGCAGCACCGGTTCGACCAGCCGCGCCATCCAGTCATGCGCTTCCTTGTAGTAGGCGTGGACCGCAATCGAGCCGCTCTCGCGCCCGTAGAAGGGTGAGAGCCACGCATCGTCGGGCGCGATGATCCGCGCCTCGATCGGGAAGAACACGTCCGTCGCATCGCGCTCGATCCGGGCGATGACTTCCTTGAGCGCGCCGACCTGCTGGTCGATTGGCACGTGGTATTCCATCTCCTTGAACCGCACCGGGCGCTCGTTGGAGAGCAGCTTCCAGCCCTCGTCGATGGCGATCTCGGGTGGAATGTCTGCCAGCGCCGCGCTCGCCAACTGCTTGCGCAGGGAGGGCGTGAACTCGAACACATCGCGCAGGGTCTTGAGGCTCATCAGCGTGTCGGCGTCCTGGTCCGGCCCGCGCGGGCGGACCGGCTCGTCGGTCACGTCATGGGTGATCAGAGCCGACTTGCCGGTGAAGGGCAGGACCAGAAATTCGGCGTTGCGGTGCCGCGCGGCGAGCCCTGGCCAGTCTTTCAGCAGAGCCTCGGTATCGACCAGCCGCACTTCCTTGCGCACGCGGGTGAGTGGCTGGTTGGCCAGCGTGACGTCGGTCAGCACGCCGAATGCACCCAGCCCGACGCGCGCGGCGTGGAACAGTTCGGGCCGGGTGTCGCGGCTGCATTCCAGCACTTCGCCCGCGGGGTTGACGAGCTTCATCGCCGTCACCTGTCCATGCAGCGCGGTCAGGCCCTTGCCGGTGCCATGGGTCGCGGTGGCCATCGCGCCGCCCAGCGTCTGCTTGTTGATGTCGGGCAGGTTGGGCATTTCCTGCCCGATGGCGGCGAGCGCCGGACCGAGCGCGGAAAGACGAGTCCCGGCTCGCACTGTAGCGGTCATCGCTTCGGCACCATGACTGACCAAGCCGGTCATCCGGTCGAGCGAGAGCAGGGTGCCATCGGTCGGCACCAGCGCGGTAAAGCTGTGTCCGGCGCCGACCGGGCGGATCGGGGCTGGCGCGCTGCGCAGCAGTTCGGCCAGTTCGGCATCGCTGGCGGGCGCGGCGCGCAGGGCCGGATAGGAATGCTCCAGCCCCGACCAGTTCTGCCAGACCACGCGTCCCCGCGCGTCCGTCGCTGGGAGGGCTGCCGGTTCGCGACCGAGCCATAGCCGCCGACCTGCCAAACCGCCTGCGCCCAGCGCCAGAACCCCTGCGCCGCCCAGCAGGACCTTGCGCCGCGTCGTCATTGCTCGCGTCCCGCCATGAAGCGGATCAGGGCCGCGGTATCGGCGGGGGTGCAGGTGAAGCACTGTCCGCCCGCCGGCATGGCCCCGAAGCCGACCTGGGCGTGTTGCAGCAGCACCGCCTCACCCTTGGCCCAGCGGGCGTCCCACTGGGTGCGGTCACCGCTCAGCGGCGCGCCCGAATCCGCAACTGTGTGGCAGGCCTTGCACGATCCTTCGTAAAGCGCGGCCAACTTGGCGTCTGCTGGCTTCAGCGCAGCGCTCTGTTCGGGCCTAAGTGGCTGGGGCGGAGCCTCGCAGGCGGCAAGGGCCAGTGGCAGTGCAAAAGCCAAGCGTCGCATGATTCTCCCCTTCCTTTGTCCTGAAATCTAGCTATAGCTATATTTCTGTCAAGGAGGCAGTGCAGTGATCCGCAAACCCACGCAGCAGCGCGCGCTGGCAACCTATGAGCGCCTGCTTGATGCTGCAGGCGAGCTGCTGGCTGAAGTAGGGGTAGAGCGGATCAGCACCAACCTGGTCGCCGCCCGCGCGGGGGTAAGTCCGCCGACGCTCTATCACTACTTTGCCGATAAGTACGCGCTGCTGGCTGCGTTGGGCGAGCGGCTGATGGCAGCGCAGAACGCGCTGGTCGGGTTGGGCGCGGCGGCAGACGAGGCCGAGATTGCCGAGGTGCTCCTGGCGCATGTCGCCCTGACCGAAGCCTGCCCGGGCGGACCGTGGATCATGCGGATGCTGCGCGCCGTGCCGCAACTGGCCGAGGTTCGGCTCTCCTCGCACCGCGCCCTGACGGCGGAGCTCGTCGCGCGGTCGCTGGCGGCTGATCCGGCGCAGGATCACTCCGCGCTCGAACGCCGGGCGCGGTTGGCGGTGGACCTGGGCTACTGCGCAATCGAACTGGTGTTCGACGAACCGGAATTCGATGCCCGCGCGGTCATGCAGGATGCCGCGCGGGCGATTGCTGCGGTATTGGCCGGCAGTTAATCCGCGATCGCGCCGAACAGGTCGTGTTCGTCGGCGTCTTCGATGGTCACCTGAACGATATCGCCGGGCTGCAGGTTACCCGGCACTTCGCGCAGGTGGACCGCGCCGTCGATCTCGGGCGCATCCGCCTGTGAGCGGCCGGTCGCGCCGATATCGCCGTCTTCGTCAGGCTCACCCACCACGTCGATGATCACTGCCAGGGTCCGGCCGATCTTGGCCTGAAGCTTGGCCGCGCTGATCGCTTCGGTCTTGGCCATGATCCGGGCATAGCGCTCTTCCTTGACCTCTTCCGGCACGGCACCCGGCAGGTCATTGGCGGCTGCGCCAGCGACGGGTTCGAACCGGAAGGCGCCAACCCGGTCGAGCTGGGCCTCGTCCAGCCAGTCGAGCAGGTACTGGAAATCAGCCTCGGTCTCGCCCGGGAAGCCGACCACGAAGGACGATCGCACCGCAATGTCGGGGCAGATCTCGCGCCAGGATTTCAGCCGTTCCAGCACCTTTGCTTCATTGGCCGGGCGCTTCATCGCCTTCAGCACTGACGGGCTGGCGTGCTGGAAGGGAATGTCGAGGTACGGCGTCAGCAGCCCTTCGGCCATCAGCGGGATCACGGCATCGACGTGCGGATAGGGATAGACATAGTGCAGCCGTACCCACGGCGCCTGGCCCTCTGGCGTGCGCAACTGACCGAGTTCACGGGCGAGGTCGGTCATGTGGGCGCGAACCGGGTGGTCCTTCCACATCCGCTCCTCATGCCGGATATCGACGCCATAGGCCGAGGTATCCTGGCTGATCACCAGCAGTTCCTTCGTCCCCGCCGCGACCAGCTTTTCCGCCTCGCGCAGCACGGCATCGACCCGGCGGCTGGCCAGTTTGCCGCGCAATTGCGGAATGATGCAGAAGGCGCAGGCGTGATTGCAGCCTTCGGAAATCTTGAGATAGCTGTAGTGGCGCGGGGTCAGCTTGACGTCCGGCTGCGGGATCAGGTCGATGAAGGGGCCTTGCGAAGGCGGGGCCGCTTCATGCACCGCCTCGACCACCGCCTCGTACTGGTGCGCACCAGTGACGGCGAGGACCTGCGGGAAGCGGGCGCGGATGGTCTCAGCCTCTTCGCCCATGCAGCCGGTTACGATCACGCGGCCGTTCTCGGCAATCGCCTCGCCAATCGCGGCCAGGCTTTCTTCCTTGGCGGAATCGAGGAAGCCGCAGGTGTTGACCAGCACGACATCGGCCCCGGCATAGTCGGGGCTCATCGCATAGCCATCGGCGCGCAGCCGGGTGAGAATCCGTTCGGAATCGACCAGTGCCTTCGGGCAGCCAAGGCTGACCATGCCCACACGTTTCTGGTCGGGAAGTGCTATTGCCATGGGGGCGGGCCCTTACACTGCGGCGGGTCAAAGTGCTAGGGAAAGCGGATGGAGATCACGATCACCAAAGGGCAGGCCGAGGACAGGATTGTCATGGTCTTTGCCGATGGGCGGCGGATGGAGACGACTTTCGCCAAGAAAGGCCCGATCCCGCACGATGCCGTGCACCTGTTCGTCGAGCGCGGGCTGGGGCTGAAGGATGCGTTCTGGGGCATGGTCAAGGGCGGGCGTCACCCGGAGGAGATCGCCGGGATCGCCAAGGCAGCGGGCCATGCGAGCGCCTCGCGCAACACAGTGCCCGACGCGTCAATCATCGAACTGCTCCAGGCCGAACGGCTGGTCGAATGCTTCGAGGCCGACCTGTGGGGCGGCGGCAGCGGCTCGGTGGAGGATTTCATCGCCCTGGCAGAGGTGGCCTGCACTTCATCGCACGTGACGCTACCAGCGCTGGATGCTCAACGGGTCGCGGCGATCCGGGATGAGATCGGCATGTTCGCGCGCGAGTGGATGGCCGCACCGCGCGGCCACTCGGCGCGTTTTGAATGGGAGTAACATGATGGGCGCAATGGACTGGCTGGGCGTGGTGCTGGCCGCACTGGCCGCAAGCGCTGTTCTGGCACTGGCCTTCCGGCAGGAGCGGACCGGCTGGTTTTTTGCGGCCGTGCCGCTGAACCTGGTTTCCGCGCTGATGCTGGGCCACGCCCTTGCCCGGATCGGACCCGAGAAGCTGGCGCTCAAGCCGCAGCTTTATTTCATGCAATCGGGCGGGCTGGCGCTGGCCTTTGTGATCCCGGCGCTGTGGCTGACGCAGCTGCGCGATGGCGCACCGCGCCGCCAGACGATCAGCGACAGCCTGGCGTTCCTTGCCGCCTACCTCGCCATGGGCGCTGCGTTCTGGCTGCGGGCCTAGCCGGCGATTTCGCTGATCCGGTGGTGCGGCAGCACGCGCCAGGCGGCAAAGGCGAGAATGACCTGCACGGCTTCGACCGCCATCGGCATGGCAAGGCCGGGGTATGTGCCATCCAGCGCGGCGCTGACTGCGCGGCCGGTGAAGGCGATGCCCATCAGCAGCCCCGGAACCAGCAGCAGGTCGCCATTGCGCCGCCAGCCGCCCCACAGCTGGCAGGCCCCGGCCACCACGAAGAAGGCGGTGAGATCGGCCCGCAGGACCGCCAGGCCACCAACGCCGATCGGCGATAGGTTGAACGTCGTGCCCAGCCCGATGGGATCGAGCAGGAAGCCGATCCCCAGCATCAGGTTGAACAGGCCGAACAGGAACAGCAGGGCGGTAAGGATCAGGCGCATGACGGTAACTTTCCCCGTTTTGACGATCTTAACCTCTGTGCCCCACGGAATTCCGGAAAGCAAAGCCTGTTGCGCAAGGGGATTGGGCATTGCACAAGCTGGTCACTATGAACGGCCCACGGATTCTACTGGTCATCGGCGGCGGGATTGCCGCCTACAAGTCGTGCGAGCTCGTGCGGCTGATCCGCAAGCACGGCGGCGAGGTCACCTGTGTCCTCACCAATGGCGGTGCCCAGTTCGTCACGCCGATGACGCTCGCCGCGCTGAGCGAGAACCCGGTCTATACTTCGCTCTGGGACCTCAAGAACGAGGTCGAGATGGGCCATATCCAGCTCTCGCGCCAGGCTGACCTGATCGTGGTCTGCC
>RFPL01000011.1 GCA_009926135.1 Sphingomonadaceae bacterium | reverse complement strand
GCGATGTTACAGCGGTGTGATACCGACAGGCAGCAGGGAGCATTTAGTGTCAGTTGATCTTCAGGACCTTTCCCGCCGCTTGTTCCAGACGGCCAACCAGCTGTGGACCAACACGGACCTCCGCCCCGACCAGTACGCGCAGCCGGTGCTTGCCCTGATCGCCCTCCGTCAGATGGAGGCGAAGTTCGACTTCGTACACGCTGAGCTCTCACGGACCTTCACAGGTCGCCTGAAGCCGACCCCGCCAGATTATCATGCGAACGGTGCCGTGTTCCTGCCAGGCAACGCCCGGTTCTCATACCTGCTCGCCCTCCCGGAGACGGAGAACCTGGCAGAGGCTCTGAATGCCGCCATGAAGGGCATCACAGAGCACAATCCCGATCTGGCAGGGGTAATGCCCCAAGGCTACGGATCGCTCCCCAACGGGGTCCTGAGGGAGCTTATGCGGCTCCTGGCGCCCCTGAAGATCGACGGTGACGCCTACGGGATGATCTTCGAGTTCTTCATGGGTGAGTTCGCCTCGGCCTACATGCAGAAGGGCGGGGAGTATTTCACCCCGGCGTCGATCGTGAAGCTCATCGTTGACATCATCGAGCCCTATCACGGGAAGGTCTTTGATCCGGCCTGTGGGTCCGGGGGCATGTTCGCTCATTCGGCTGACTTCGTGCGGCGCCACCACAAGAACCCCAGCCGCGAACTGAGCATCCACGGCTGCGAGAAGATGCTGGACACGCAGAAGCTCTGCCGGCTCAACCTGGCGGTCCATGGGCTCTCTGGCGACATCAGGATCGCGAACAGCTACTACGATGATCCTCACGGGATGGTGGGCAAGTTCGACTTCGTGATGGCCAACCCGCCGTTCAACCAGTCGGAGGTCGATCGGGACCGGCTGATCAATGAGGCGGGCAAGGTGGATGCGCGGTTCCCTCTTGGCATACCGACGACCAACAATGCCAACTACCTTTGGATCGGTATGTTCTACGCGGCTCTGAACGACACAGGGCGGGCAGGCTTCGTAATGGCCAACTCGGCATCGGACGCTGGTGGTTCGGAGCGCGAGATGCGGCGGAAGCTGATCGAGAGCGGTGCGGTGGACGTGATCGTGGCGACCTCGCCGAACATGTTCCTGACCGTGACCCTGCCGGTGACCCTGTGGTTCCTCGACAAGGGCAAGACGAAGGGCGACCGTGCCGAAGAGGTGCTGTTCATCGACGCCCGGCACATCTTCCGCCAGGTCACCCGCGCCCACCGTGACTTCACTCCCGACCAGGTTGAGTTCATCGGCAACATCGTGAGGATGTGGCGGGGAGAGGAAGAGGAGCTCGAAGCTGGCAGCGGTGCGAAGATGACAGAGACCTTCGGCGACGAGGGCTACAAGGACATCCCCGGGCTCTGCAAGGTGGCCAGCCGCGCTGAAATCGCTGCGCAGGACTGGAGCCTCAACCCTGGGCGCTACGTCGGTGTGGCTGCGGGCGAGCAACATGATGATGAGGATTTCAAGCTTAAGCTGGAGGCGCTGCAAGAAGAGCTAGAGGGGCTAAATGCTAAGGCAGCGCGTCTACAGGCAGAAATCGCTCAAAATGTAGCCGAGGTGCTTCAGTAATGAGCGTTTGGCTCCCAACCACCCTCGGCGAGCTTTGTGACCGCGGCGGCGGCGAAATTCGTACAGGTCCATTCGGATCGCAGCTGCACGAGGCTGATTACAGCGGTTTACTGACAGATATCCCGGTGATTATGCCAAAGGACATCGCAACAGGGCGCGTTGACGATGAGGGCATCGCGCGGGTTAGCATAGAGCATGTCGAGCGCCTCGCTCAGCACAAGCTTGAAGTTGGCGACATCGTCTACGGGCGCCGAGGAGACATCGGTCGGAAGGCGTTGATCGGTGATCGAGAGCGTGGGTGGCTATGTGGAACCGGCTGCTTGCGCGTTACGGTCGGAGGGGGGACGGACCCTCGGTTCTTGTTTTACCGGCTTGGGCACCCTGAGACGGTTGAAGCAATCCGGAACCGTGCAATAGGTGCGACGATGCCCAACCTTAACACAACTATCCTGCGGGAAGTTGAACTCACGGTCCCCGATCTCGCAACTCAGCAGCGGATCTCCTCCATCCTAGGAGCCTACGATGATCTAATCGAAGTCAATCGTCGACGGGTGGCTATCCTCGAGGAGATGGCGCGGGGGCTCTTCGAGGAGTGGTTCGTCCGCCTCCGCTTCCCAGGAAGTGAGGGGCCAGGCTTCGATGAGGTCTCAGATGGAGCTCTCCCAAGAGGTTGGGTCTTGGCCATGATTGGCGATGTCGCCGGTTTTGTGAGCCGGGGAATTGCTCCTAAGTATTGCGATGATGTCGGGACGCTAGTCGTTGGCCAGAAGTGCATAAGAGATCAGAAGCTGTCACTTGCACTAGCTCGCCGTCAGTCGAAGCCGGTCCCAGCCGATAAAATCGTCCAACCGGGGGACGTGCTGATAAACTCCACCGGTGTTGGGACCCTCGGGCGAGTTGCCCAGGCCGAGGAAGTTCCGCCGGGTTTAACCGTTGACAGCCATGTAACAATTGTGCGGCCAGCAAGTCAGGTTGATCGTGATTACCTCGGTGCATGCTTGATGCGAATGCAGCCAGTCTTCGAAGCACTAGGTGCAGGTTCAACTGGGCAAACTGAGCTCGCTCGGACTGCGGTACAGGGATTGGAGATCATGTGGCCCCCAGAGAGCCTCAGGGCACGGTATGGGGCTGCAGTACGACCCATGCGCGAGCTGATCGCAGGTCTATCGACGCAGGCCATAAAGCTCGCCAGCTCCCGCGACCTGCTGCTGCCCCGCCTGATCTCTGGTCAGCTCTCCGTCGAGGCAGCAGAGCGCCAGCTGGAGAATGCCGCTTAACATGGCCCCCTCCCTCTCCGGCATGGTCGCATCCGAGGACGGCATCGTCGAGAAGCCCGCCCTGGTGCTCCTCCAGGAGCTCGGCTGGTCCCATCTGGACCTCCGCGACGAGGTGCCAGGCCCAGGCAACCCCACAGGCCGCAGCAGCTTCAGGCAGTCCTATATGCCCTTCCGCCTGCGCGAAGCCCTCCATAGACTGAACCCCGGGCTACCAGACGAGGCCCTTAGGCAGGCTGAGGACGCCCTTACAAGGGACCGCTCAGCCATGCTGCCCCTTGCTGCCAACCGCGAGGTCCTCGGCATGCTGGTGGACGGCGTGCGGGTACAAGTGCGACGGGAAGAGGACGGAAAGTTCGAGGACCTGCAGGTACGGGTGATCGACTGGCGGGATGTCGAGGCAAACGACTTCGTTGCAGCCAGCCAGGTCTGGATCGAGGGCGCCCTGCACAAGCGCCGACCTGACACGATCGGCTTCGTCAACGGACTGCCTCTGCTCTTCGCCGAGTGGAAGGCGCCGACCAAGCCGCTTGCCGACGCCCACGAGAACAACCTGCGCGACTACCGAGACACGGTGCCCCACCTGTTCGACGCCAACGGGTTCGTGATCCTGTCCAACGGCATCGATACGGTGATGGGGGGCAGCCACGCCCCCTTCGATGTGTTCGCTCCTTGGAAGAAGCTGGAGGAGGGGCAGCCGGACGATCCGAGCCTGGAGACCATGCTACGGGCGACCTGCGAGCCGACGCGGTTCCTAGACCTGATCGAGAGCTTCGTGTTGTTCGACGAGGGTCGAGGCGGCTTGAGGAAGGTGGTGGGCAAGTACCATCAGGTCCTGGGGGTTAACCGGGCGATCGAGGCCATGCGCCACGTCAGCGACAACCAGGGGCGGTTGGGGGTCTTCTGGCACACTCAGGGCTCCGGCAAGTCGCTGTCGATGGTGATGTTCGCCGAGAAGGTCCTGAGGCGGCTGGGCGGCAACTACACCTTTGTGATCGTCACCGACCGCACCGAACTCGACGATCAGATCGCTGGGCAGTTCGCTACGGTGGGGGCACTTACCAAGGACACCCAACAGGCCCAGGCCGGCAGCCGGGAGCACCTGCGTGAGCTCCTGGCGGGCAACGAGCGGTATGTCTTCACCCTGATCCAGAAGTTCTCCACGGCTGACCGGGAGCCCATGCCGGTGCTTTCAGACCGGTCGGACATCATCGTCATCACCGACGAGGCCCATCGGAGCCAGTACGACCAGCTTGCGGCCAACATGCGGGCCGCGTTGCCCAATGCCGCCTTCCTGGGCTTCACGGGCACGCCGCTGATCAAGGGGGAGGAGAGCCGGACCCGCGAGGTCTTCGGGGACTATATCTCAATCTACGACTTCGCCCAGTCGGTCCGCGACGGCGCGACGGTCCCGCTGTACTACGAGGCCCGCAAGCCCGAGCTGCAGATGGACGCTGACGCCCTGCGTGAAGAGCTGGATGCTCTGCTCGACGAGGTGACCCTGGACGAGGCCCAGGAAGCCAAGCTCAACCGCGAGTTCGCCAGCCAGTATACTCTGATCACGAACCCTGACCGCCTCGACAAGGTGGCCGAAGACGTTGCGCTCCACTTCGCCATGCGGGGCTATCGGGGCAAGGCGATGTTCGTAGCGATCGACAAAGCGACTGCTGTGTCCATGCATAATCGCGTCAAGCTGGCCGTTGCCCGGATGATCGCGGAAGACGAGGAGCGCCTCAAGACTGCACACGAAGCCGAGGGCGCAGCGATCGCCGAACGGTTGGTCTGGCTGCGTGAGCTAGACATGGCGGTGGTGGTCAGCCAGGGCCAGAACGAGATCGACGACCTCAAGAAGAAGGGCCTCGACATCCTTCCGCATCGCACCCGGATGCAGAAGGAAGACCTGGAGGCGAAGTTCAAGGACGCCAACGATCCGCTGCGGCTGGTGTTCGTCTGCGCCATGTGGGTCACCGGCTTTGACGTCCCCACGATCGGTACGGTCTACCTCGACAAGCCGATGCGTAACCACACCCTGATGCAGACCATCGCCCGGGCCAACCGGAAGGCCGAAGGAAAGACCTCAGGCGTGATCGTGGATTACGTGGGTGTCTTCAAGAACCTGCAGAAGGCGCTGGCGGTCTATGCAGGCGGTTCCGGGAGTGAGGGCGGTGAAGGACCGATCAAGGATAAGCAGGCGCTCGTTACCTCCCTGGAGGAGGCCCTAGAAGCCGCCAGGGCCTTCGTGGAGCCCCTGTCGGTCGACACTGACGCCATGATGGCCGTGCGGGACCTTGAGCGCCTGAAGCTCATCAGCAAGGGCGTGGATGTGCTGGTTGCGCCCGATGAGCGCCGGCGGGAGTTCCTGCGCCTCGCAGGGGCCGTAACCAGGGCCTACAAGGCCCTCCTGCCCGACGAGCGAGCTGCACCCTACCTGCGGCCTGTGGCGATCCTCCACACGCTCGCAGAGGCCGTCAGGGCGAAGCTAGGGCCGGTCGACATCTCGGCGATTTCAGCCCGCATCGCAGAGCTCCTGGACGAAAAGATCGAGGGCGTCGCGATCCTCACGCCGATCGTGGAGGGTGACACCGCACATGGCCGAGTAGACCTTTCCGGGATCGACTTCGACAAGCTGGCCGACCTGTTCGCGACGAGCCCAAAGGTGGCCGCTGAGCGCCTCCGGGAGGAGGCAGAAGAGCAGGTCAAGAAGATGGCAGCCCAGAACCCGACCCGCGTGCAGCTGGTCGAGCGGCTGGAAAAGCTTGTGGCCGAGTACAATGCGGGGTCGATCGATGCCGAGCGGTTCTTCGCGGAGCTCAAGAACTTCGTTCAAGGTCTTAATGAGGAGGAGCAGCGAGCCGCCCGTGAAGGCCTGAACGAGGACGAGCTGGCAATCTTCGACCTCCTCACTACCCCTGAGCCCAAGCTCAGCAAGGCCGAGGAGACTGAGGTCAAGCGTGTTGCCCGACAGCTCCTGGCCAAGCTGCACGAGCTCGTCGACGCCGTGGACTGGGTGCGCGGACAGGAGACACGCGGGGCGGTCCTCTCAGAGATCAGGCAGAGACTGAATGCGCTGCCAGAGACGCCGTATCCCCAGGAGCTATGGGATGCCAAGGTGAACCAGGTCTGGGACTTTGTCCTGCGCCGGTATGCTGGCGGGGCGGGGGCTCCGGCAAACTAGGCCGTGCCAATGCGAGCAGTCTTGCTCGGTGTAGTGTACGACTGTCCGCGACGGAGGGATGCAATGAGCGAGGAACATAGCGCAGCAGTTGAAGAACGAAGTGCCTGTCCGTTTTGCGCCTCAAGTAGCGGTTGCGAGCACTTGTTGTTACTCCTCGACATGACATTCCGAACTGCCGAGGGAGGCGCCCTCATGAACGCATTCAGGGATCGTTGGGCTAAGAACTTTGAGCTGGACGACGATAAATTTGACGAGCCAGAGGCATTCGATCATCTGCTCGATGAAGTGGGCTCCCTTGCAGATGCTTCGGTCGAATATGCCATCGAAGGCGGGCCCGGGATGACATCAGAGTACGGGGCCTACTTCTGCTCCTCGAGCGAGCGGATGATAACAGCGGTTAGGAAGTTCGAGAACGAGACAAATCGCTGAGCACCAAAGAAGCGTCGGCCCGAAATGGTGGGTAGACATTCTCCGTCGGTATGCTGGCGGAGTGCCAACCTCGGCGAACTAAGCCCTCCCGACATCCCGGCTGATCGGCTTGCGGTGCGGAGGCACCGGACGGCACCCATGTGCGACCTCAAGTTGCCGCAAGGCTTCCTGGACGTCTGCCGTGAAACGACGATCCCAGCCGAGGGCCTCCAACGCGGACAGCACAAGTTCCTCGCTATGGTCGCTGATCCGAACGGAGCCCTCGCAGACCGATTGGAAGGGGCCGACGAACCCTCCGTACATGTGAGCCAGTACTGGCGTTCCATCGATCACTTCGGGAAGCTTCAGGCTGCCTTGAGGGTCAAGGTGTTCGGGAAGAGGCTCCCCGTCTTCGCCGAACCATTGGCGAGGCACAGGTCCCAGCCACTCGTAGCGGAACACGTCCAGCATGAAGCCCCATGGGTCGCTGAAGGCACACAGATACTCGTCCCAGGTGTCGTGGACACCAAACTGCTCCCGCCGGGCAACGGCAAGCCCCGTCTCGGGTCCCTGGAGAGCACGGTGGATGCGTCCATCATAGTCCACCACCACGAGGGCATGCCGGGCGGGGGGCTCTTGAGGCGGCTGCCAGACTGTCCGTGCGACATCGACCTGCCACCTTGGAGGCCCACAGACCTGGACGCTGGTGAAGTCTAGCCCGGAGCAGTTGAACACGGGTGTTCCGCATTGGTCGGCACCTGCGATGTCCTCACCGGGCTGGAGGCCGACCTCGCGGAGACGCACCAGGAGAGCTTCGGCATCGGTCTGCGAGAAGGCCATCAGGAGGTAATGCTCGGAGTGCTTTCGAATAGGCCTGTGGGCGCGTTCGAACTCCGCCGGGCCACCGGGAAACACCCGCACGACAGCCTCGTGTTTAACGATGATCGAGAAGCAGCCGATCGGCAGGAACCAGGCCGCGCTCATGGCTCATTCGCCCCTTGGCCGTCGGTCCCCGAGTTCGGGCGGCTCCGGTAGTACGGAGTCCTGCTCTCTATGGTGAGGTCGGCGATGGGGTGCCAACCAAAGTCGTCGTGGGAGCCCGGCGCCGTCGATTTGACCAGTCTCCAGGTACTTCCGGTCGCGGTGTCGATCATCAAAGCTTCAGAGCTGTCCTGCTCCAGCCCGTTGACCTGGATGACGGCGAAGCGACCTGCTGGTGGAGTAGGGACTTCCGACGCTTGATCGACGTCGCATGCCGACATCGTGAGGCATCCAAAGCTGAGCAGGGCTAGGCGGATACGGTAGTTCGGATTTGAGGTGGCCATAGCTTGGCGCTCCTTGATGAGCGCGTGATGCCGCTATGGCACCCGGAGCCGTGGTTGAGACGGACGACTGCCACAGGCGGACCGGGAGGTCCAGTGGGAGCGTGCGTCCTTCATGGCCGACCACAGGACTTTTTGTACTCATATACTCTGCGGCTCTCCTCCCCTCCCTAAGGCCTTCGAGAGGCCCCCTGAGGGTGGTGATCATCGTCCTCTAGCCAGGTCCCGAACGGTCCTTGGGGAGCTTTGGGATTACTTTTGGTGTGACCAAGGGTGGATGACCAATGACCCCACCCACGTACTCATGGAAAGCCGTGATGAGTGCCCTTTCGGCCAGCGGAAGGTGCTCCAAGGTAACGATGAGCCCGTCATGTATCGGCAGCACGGTGACTGCCGCTCCCATGAGCCCTTCCATCGCCAACCTCAAGATTTCGGCTTCGTGGTATTGGAGGTCCAGCGTCGAGATGCCGCAGGTGTTGAGCTCGTCTAGGAGGGGGTATCGCGCCCTAACAGCTTCGCCGACCCTGGCGATCGGGTAGTCCTGCTGGAGCTGCCTCCCGTCGTGTCTGAGTGCGTACGTTAGCTTCTTGTCCGAGGCCCACTGGCGCGGCCTGGGGTTTGATGATCCAATTGCCTGTGTGCACCACCACTTCACCAGGTCTCGATCGGCTATGCCCTCAACATGGTAAGGGTCGACAGATAGGTCGAGGGGTCTGTCCATGAGGGCGTGCAGCAGTGTCATGTGGGACGCACGGATGTCCGCTTCGCCTACGCGCTCTCCATTGAACCTGATGCGCTCCAAGCGGCTGCCCGCGCTCAGGGTCTCATAGCGATGTCCACCGGCCAGCGAGTAGTACCGTCCCCCCTTGTTCCAAGAGTAGCCGGGGCGCTCTCCTTCGTTGAAGATGCGGCGCAAGCCCGGGAACGCGATGCCCCCGATTTCCTGGAGGGCCAGGTATTCGTTTAGCTTGTGAATGCCTTCCAACACCGATTGGACCCGAGGGTCACGGTATTCGACACGCAGGACAGCGGCTTCTTGCTTCTTTCCGTGGAACCGGGGCTTCACGCCGCGCAACTCCAGGCGAGGTTCGGTTGGTCGAGGGACTGCAGGCCTCCCGTCCGTGCTGCGCCAGTGTTCCGGCCAGTCCACCACCTCGACGCCCATGGAGGCTGCTAGGTCGATGAGCTCAGGAGTGGCTTGGAAGGTGGTAGTCTGGCCCTTGAAGTTGCGGACTTTCCCGAACGCCTTCCGCCACCTTGGCTGGCCGATCGCCACGGAGAGCAGGCCCGCGTCCTGCAGCGACCTCAGGATGTCAGTGAAGATGGTGCGACCAAACCCCAGCGCCTTGGCGGGGAAGTCCCTGGGGGACATGCCGTGAGCTGCAAGGCGGGGGCGGGGATCGTCCGCATGACCACGCAGGAGGTCGCACAGGTCAGCCAAGAGGGCGCCGAGAGCCCGCCTGGTCCTCTGTATGCTTGTGGGGCGCCGTTGGCCCTCTTCGCCCTTCAGGATAACTTGGTGCATGAGGTGGTCGACCAAGGCTCTAGCCTCCGCAGACACCGGGGACCCCAGCAAGGCGATCGGGTAGGCCTCAATGTGTGCGAAAGGGGCCTTGGGAGCGTTGGGCGCAGAAGTCATCAGTGGGCCTCGTAAGGGGCAGAGAAGAAGAGATTGCCCTCCTTCTGCTTTCGTGAGCGAAGGGCCCTCAGGGAGCTTCCAGGGTCCCTCAGCGGGTGTTTTAGGCGGGGGGTCTTAAGGCTCTGCTACAGCACTGCCTCAGGCCGGCTTATCGACCTCTATAGCAGGCAAGCGACGAGTTCAGGGCGCATTTGGGTACCCGATTATCTGTGGGCGCGATTAGGTTCCGAGAGCCCGGTAGACTGACGCCCTCCCGATCCCGAGGCGCTTGCTGATGTCGGTGGGGCTCACCCCTTCAGCCCTAAGGCGCCGCACGTCCTCCACAGGCACCGAAGGCTTACGCCCCTTGTAGGTGCCTGCCGCCTTGGCCTTGGCTATGCCCTCCATCTGCCGCTCCTTCCGCAGCGCAGTCTCGAACTGGGCGAACACCCCCAGCATCTGGAGGAAGGCGATGCCGGCGGGCGTGGCTGTGTCGACCGGTTGCTCTGTCGCCTGCAGGTGAGCGCCGCGTTCTTTGATGGTCGCCACGATGGCCTCAAGGTCCCTCACGGACCTCGCCAGGCGGTCGATGCGGGTCACTACGAGCGTGTCGCCGGCATGGAGGAACTCCAGGACCGTGTGGAGCTGGTCGCGGCCCTGGGTGGTGGTGCCGGACTTCTTCTCGGACCTGACGACCGTGCAGCCCGCCGCCTTCAAGGCAGCCTCCTGGATCGTGCAGTCTTGGTCTTCGGTGCTGGCGCGGGCGTAGCCGATCTTAGCGGTCATGGCGGAAGTGTCTCACAAGGGTCTATGAGCTCAGGCTCCTATGCGTCCGAAATGTCGGATGCAACCCTAATGAGACGAGTGGAGTGTCTCACCTTGGTGTCTCGCTGGCGTATACCCTTATGGACGCGCGGCTCCGGAGACCACCTGATCGTCGCTGGCTATGTCTGTCGATGAGTGGTCTAACGACTTCATGTACACAGACCGCGTCAGCTGGATCGATCCGGCATTGCTCTCGTTCGGCTTCCTGCTTGTCCTCACGTGCCTGACGCTGTCGCAGTTCATCAGAGAGCATTCCCAGGAATACATACGTCGCCAGGGTCGTGGCTGGGCGTTTTGGACGATCCGAAAGGTTCTGGTCGTTGGTATGCTCCGAGATCTGGCACTCGGGTTTTGGATCGTCGGGTGGCCCTGGCTGATCATTGCGCCGCTCATGATGCTGTTGGCGGTCGCCCTTACCAATCTGTGCATGAGTAGCGGGCGACCAGGGCTCATCGTCCGCATCGCCGGGGTGGTCGGGATATCACTCACCTCATGGGCTGAAGCACCCTTGCTTAAGGCTTGGGGCGTGCTGCCCTAGCAGCGTGCATCTAGAGCGACCCGAAGGTCCAGTGCTGAGCTTACCGGTCACCGGGCGCACGATCGACTGGAGCCCAATGGGTCCCGAACGGGTCCCCTGCGGTCAGCTGATGGTACCGGCTGCGATCAGCCAATATGCATTTCGAAATCAGCGCCTTCGCTGCTAGTGCATGTTGCTAGGTGTGACTATCGCCACGTCAGGACAGCACTGTCGAATTCTGCGACCGGGTTGCGACTTTGGCGGTGCGAATGGGTCGCCTGAACTGAGGTGGATACTGATGAAGATCGGAGCGGTCGTTTTCTTGGGTCTTGCGGTTGCCGCTGCGTGCCCTTCCATTGCGCAGGACGTCGATGCGGGCGTTAGGATCTCCGACCACACGGATAATGTCCAGGGTACTCGACACATGGCAGCGATAGCACTCGCCACGGGGCCTAAGAGCGATGGGGACCCGTCCTTGTACCTGGGCTGCGACGGCGGACCTCAGCCCAAGATGATGTTGCTGTTCGACCGCCCTAAGGCCCCCAAGGATGAAACGGCTGTGAAGGTGTCTTTTTTGAAGCACCGAACAACCCTCAACTATCCGGTCTCGTTGTGGAAGCCGAACTTGTTCGGGCAGCTGCTATACCCCGGTGACCTCGATCAATTCGCCGCCGATGCGGACGAGAGCTTTACGATCGAGTTGGTCGTGACCACAGAGCGGGGCAGGGAGGTGTACGCGTATGGTGGTCGCGGGTACGTCAGGGCGGTGCAGTACCTGAGGGCCAACTGTCACCTGCAGACCTCTGAATGAGCGGCTGTGAATGATCGCATTAATTAGGGACTGTCACCCCGCCAAAGCTAGCAGGGCGACCACGTCCCGTCTCGCGGCACTTGCCGGTAGTACAAAATCAGCGTACAGTCGGCCCCAACCGAAGTGCCAAGAATGGCTGTTTTTCGTGCCTTATCGATGCCTCCGGCCCATTCGGGCCAGGGGCACCATAGCCGGTCGGCAGCCTTACCAGGGCATGCCGTAATAGCCGTAGACCTGGCGGCCATACTGGTCGTCGAAGTCCGGCTCGCCGCCTGCGCGGAAGCTCGGCGCGTGATCGAGGTCTTCCTCGTCCATCTCCACCCGGAACCCGCCGAGTTCGGTATCATAGTCGAGCATCTGCCAAGGCAGCGGGTAGAACGTCTGCCCCATGCCAAGGAACCCGCCGAAGCTCATCACGGCGAATTCCACCTTGCCCGAACGCTTATCGACCATGAAGTTGTGGATCGTGCCGATCCGATCGCCGCTGCGATCATAAACTGCGGTGCCTTCGACCTTGTCCGAACCAATCAGGCGATGGGTCTCCTCGATCGCAACGCTTGCCTTGCTGCCCGCGCGGCTGGGACTGTGATCGCGGTCGGTGCTTGAGCCATAGTCCTGCATTCCCGTCTGTCCCGAGCCATAGTAGCTCGATCCATAGGCGCTCGATCCGTAGTCGCTTGCGCCAGTCTGCCCGGACTGACCATATTTGCCATTGTCGGCACGATTATCGCCGCGATAGCCGCTCTGATAGCTTCCGCTGCTGCTGCCATACTGGCCTGGGCTGCCAGAGCCCGCGCCGTACGTCGACGTGCTCTTGCCATTGCTTTCGCCATATTGTGCCATCGTAACCTCCTGGGTTGAGGGAGCGGCGATCATTTACCGCCGGACCTTCCCAACCGGCGTGCCAGCCGGCGGTTCCGCATCTTGGCGGACCCGTAAACCGGGTCGGCGAAAAGGTCCGCGCTTGCCGCCGGGCGCCATGCTGGCTAACCCTCACCGGCATGAACCAGACCCTGCTGCGCACTGCCGCCATCGCCCTGTCCCTTGTCGCCCTGTCGGGCAGCCCTGCCAGCGCGCAATCGGATCCGATCCGTGCCCAGGTGCAGAGCGAGCTGCCCGCGCTGATGACGATCTACCGCGACCTGCACCAGAACCCTGAGCTGAGCTTCCAGGAAGTCCGCTCGGCCAAAATCATGGCCGAAGCTGCGCGCAAGGCCGGGTTCGAGGTTACGGAGGGGGTCGGCAAAACCGGGATCGTGGCCGTGCTGCGCAATGGCCCAGGCCCGGTCGTGCTGGTTCGTGCCGACATGGATGCGCTCCCGGTCGAGGAACAGACCGGGTTGCCCTATGCCTCCAAGGCCCGCGGCGTTTCGACCGCCGGAGTGGAAAGCGGCATCATGCATGCCTGCGGGCATGATACGCACATGGCCGGCTGGATCGGCGCAGCCCGCGTGCTGGCAGCCAACAAGGCGAAGTGGTCCGGTACGCTGGTGATGATTGGCCAGCCGGCCGAAGAGATCAATCTGGGGGCATTGGAGATGCTCAAGGACGGATTACTGACCCGCTTCCCCAAGCCCGATTATACCCTGGCGTTCCACGATAGCGCCGAGCTTGCTTCAGGCGTGGTGGGCGTGAAGGCGGGCTTTGCGCTTGCCAATGCGGACAGCGTCGACATCACAGTCAAGGGGCTGGGCGGTCACGGGGCTTATCCGCACACCACCAAGGACCCGATCGTGCTGGCCAGTGCGATCGTGATGCGGCTCCAGACCCTGGTCAGCCGCGAAAGCAATCCGTTCGAGCCCAGCGTGGTCACGGTCGGCGCATTTCACGGCGGCGCCAAGCACAACATCATCTCGGACGAGGTGAAGCTGCAATTGACCGTGCGGTCCTACTCGGACTCCTCGCGCAAGCTGCTGCTTGATGGGATCAAGCGGATTGCGCGGGCCGAGGCGATGGCTTCGGGCCTGCCTGAAGACCGGATGCCGGTGATCAAGATCGCCGATCCCTATGCCCGGGCCACCTGGAATACGCCGGAACTGGCGGAGCGGATGCGCGGCGTACTGACCAAGCGGTTCGGCGTGGACCGGGTTGCCAATCCGCAGCCGTCAATGGCGGGTGAGGACTTCAGCGAAATTGCCCGGGCGGCAGGTCCGAATACCCAGTCGCTGATCCTCTGGATCGGCGGACGGTCGGCGACCGAGATGGAAGCGGCCGCCAAGGAAGGCAAGCAGCTTCCCGGCCTGCACAGCCCGTTCTGGTCGCCCGAGGCAGACAAGGTGGTTGCCGCTGGAACCGAGGCGCTGGTTGCCGCCACGCTCGAGTTGATGCCGCGCAAGTAGACCGCTCGGGGTTAATCCGAATTTGCGAATTATTCGCATTAAATTGATCGGTTTTACCGATTAACGCACGCGGAAATTCCCTTTGGAATTAGTGGGGGCAATTGCGCATTGGGCAATCGTCACGATTCCCCGCCAAAGGAGACACATCATGGGACTTAAGGGCTCGAAGACCGAGGAAAACCTCAAGGCTGCGTTTGCTGGTGAAAGCCAGGCGAACCGCCGCTACCTGTACTTCGCACAGAAGGCTGACATCGAAGGCCACAATGACGTCGCCGCCGTGTTCCGCTCGACTGCGGAAGGCGAGACCGGCCACGCTCACGGCCACCTCGAGTATCTCGAAGAGTGCGGCGACCCGGCCACCGGCGAACCGATCGGTGACACCGTTGCCAACCTGAAGGCGTCGATCGCCGGCGAAACCCACGAGTACACCGACATGTACCCGGGCATGGCGAAGACCGCCCGCGACGAAGGTTTCGACGAGATCGCTGACTGGTTCGAAACCCTTGCCAAGGCTGAAAAGAGCCACGCCGGCAAGTTCCAGAAGACGCTCGACACGCTCCTCGCTGACGCGTGATCCATTGACGCCGTCCCGGGTCTGCCCGGGACGGCGTTCAATTTCAGAATACAGGGGTTCTCGACATGGAAGGTAGCCTGGAGGCGCCAACCCGCCACGTTATCCCGTGGCAGGACGAAGCATGGTACGATGAAGCGGCGCTCGATGCCGAATTGCGGCGCGTCTATGACATCTGTCATGGCTGCCGGCGGTGCTTCAACCTGTGCGACAGCTTTCCGATCCTGTTCGACTCCATTGACGAGAGTCCGAACGAGGAAGTCGAAGACCTGACCAAGCCGCAGCTCCAGGCCGTTGTTGACGCCTGCACGCTGTGTGACATGTGCTTCCTGACGAAGTGCCCCTATGTGCCGCCGCACAGCTTCGACCTGGATTTCCCGCACCTGATGCTGCGCGCCCGCGCGATCGAGCATCGCAAGGGCGAAACTAAGCTTGCCGATCGCGAACTCGCCAAGATGACGCGCAATGGCAAGCTGGGTTCGGCCGTGGCCGGGATCGCCAACTGGGCGACCGATCCGGAGAATGATTTTACCCGCGGCCTGATGGAATCGACCCTCGGGATCGACCGCCGCGCCCATGTGCCGACGTTCGCCGAAGTGCCGCTGGTCAATAAGGCCGTAGGTATCGTGCCGGCGCCAAACCCGGATGGCCCGGCCTTTGGCAAGAAGGTCGTCCTCTATGCCGGCTGCCATGACAACTTCAACGACGGGACCGCTGGTGAGGCCGCGATCAAGGTGCTGGCGCACAATGGCGTGCAGGTCCGGGTGGAGTATCCCGATTGCTGCGCCATGCCCAAGTTCGAGAACGGCGATCTTCCGGCCGTGGCCAGTGCGGCCACGCGCATCTCAGCCTTCTTCCAGCCGCTGATCGAGCAGGGCTGGGACATTGTCCCGCTGACCACGTCCTGCGCGCTCATGCTGAAGTTTGAATGGCCGCTGATTGAGCCGGAGAACGAGGCGGTAAAGCTGCTCAGCAAGCATACCTTTGACGTGTCCGAATATGTCGTGGCGCTGTCGAAGGAGACGGGCCTTGCGCCGATCGACGCGATGCCGGCCGCGATCGCGGTCCACTTCGCTTGTCATGCCCGCGCTCAGAACATGGGGCCCAAGGCGATGGAAATGCTGAAGCTGATCCCGGAGGCCAAGCCCGCGCTGACCGAGCGTTGTTCGGGTCACGGCGGCAAGTGGGGCATCTTCAAGGAGAACTTCGACCGCGCCGTGAAGGTGGGCAAGCCTGCCGCGCGCAATCTGTTGAAGAGCGAGCCCGATCTGATCGTCAGCGAATGCCCGCTGGCCGGCCCGCATCTCAAGCAGGTGATCGAAACCACCGGGGCCGAGGCCCCTGACCGCATCGGCCACCCCATCGAGGTGATGGCCCAAGCATATGGACTTTAGGACCATGCCCAGAAACGCCCGCTCGATCACTGCCGACGATATCCTGCCGCTGGATCGGTATGAACTGATCCGCAACGACAAGAAGCAGGAAGCCCTGCTGCGCAAGCAGCTGACCCGGATGGGCGTCGGTCCGCACGCTACTGCGCTGTTCGAAACGTGGGACTCGATGTGGCTCCAGGTGCAGGAAATGCTGCGGATCGAAAAGGGCGGGGCCGACCAGCTGGTCGATGAGCTCTCGGCCTATGACCCGATGGTCCCCAAGGGCCGCGAGCTGACCTGCACGCTGCTGTTCGAAATTGCCGATCCGGATCGCCGCGATGCCTTCCTGCGCACCATTGGCGGCGTGGAAGACCACATCTCGATCCAGGTTGGCGGCAAGGTGATCAAGGCCCGCCCCGAAGGCGATGTCGAGCGCACCCGCGAAAGCGATGGCAAGGCCAGCGCGGTCCATTTCCTGCACTTCGATTTCGATGATGCGGCGATTGCTGCATGGCAGTCGGGCGAAGGCAATGCGATGCTTGTGATTGACCACCCGAACTACGGGCACGCCGCGATCATCAACTCCGACAGCCGCGAGTACCTTGGCCGCGAGTGCTTCGGCTGAGCTAGTTGACCGCAGCAGAGCCGGTGCGCAGGCGCGATGCTTCGCGCAGCTGCGCCAGCTCTTTGGGCGTCAGCCGGCGCGGCTGCGCTGTCTGTCGCGCTTTCTTTGCGAGTTCGCCGCCGGGCAGCATATCCTCCGGCCTGGCCGAGCTCATGCCCAGTTCCGGTCCTGTTGCGACATAGGCTGGCTGGGCGATTGCGCCGTTGTAGAAGCCGCCGCCTGACGAACCCCCGCTGAAGTCCGGTTCGTCGATCGGCATCGGGGAGCCTGCACGCACTTTCATCCCCCGCTGCGCAAGCTTGCGCGAACCCAGCATATCGACTTCAGTCTTCTTGAGTTCGTTGCTCTTGACCGTTTCGGCCACCGCCTCGGTCGTGCTGCCATCGGCAAAGATCGCGATGCAGATGGTAAGCGCCAGTGTGGCGGCCGCGAAATGCTTCAGCAGTCGTGGTGAAATCGGCAGGGATGGAGCAGCGCGGCGCATGGGGCCTACTCTAAGGGGCGAAGGTTAATCGCCCTGCATTTCAACATGGTTAGGAACAGGTTGACGGCCGCCCGGGTGAAAAGGGGTCACCCGAACGGCCGTCGTTTCTCCTCCCCAGGAGAATGTGGGCTCAGCTGTAAGTGCCGAGCCGATGGTAGAGCGCATTGATCCGCGCGATTTCTTCGGGTGCTTCGATCGCCCGGGCGTGGCTGGCCAGGGCGGCCCGGAGCAGCTGAAAGTCAGCCGTCGACAGCAGCGCGCGGGCGCGTTGCGGTTCGCGGGTTTCGGTAGCGGTCGTGGTCGTCATCGTACCTGCTCCTTGCTGCCAGGTTGGTCGTTGAACGGGGGACTAGTTCCCCGCAGTTTATGCCGCGAACTGGTTCATGGTGTTGTGTTCACCGCCCGCCTTGAGCGCGGCTTCACCGGCGAAGTATTCCTTGTGATCGTCGCCGATGTCGCTGCCCGACATGTTCTGGTGCTTCACGCAGGCGATGCCCTGGCGGATTTCCTGGCGCTGGACGTTCTTGACGTAGCCCAGCATGCCCTGTTCTCCGAAGTATTCGCGGGCCAGGTTATCAGTGCTGAGCGCGGCCGTGTGATAGGTCGGCAGGGTGATCAGGTGGTGGAAGATCCCGGCCTGGGCTGCGGCATCGCGCTGGAAGGTGCGGATGCGCTCATCGGCTTCGGCCGCCAGTTCAGTGCCGTCGTAGTCAACGCTCATCAGGCGGGCCCGGTCGAAGGCGGACACATCCTTGCCAGCGGCAGTCCAGGCATCGAACACCTGCTGGCGGAAGTTCAGCGTCCAGTTGAAGCTGGGTGAGTTGTTGTAGACCAGCTTGGCGTTCGGAATGACTTCGCGAATGCGGCTGACCATCCCACCGATCTGGCCGATGTGGGGCTTTTCAGTTTCGATCCACAGCAGGTCCGCACCGTTCTGGAGCGAGGTGATGCAATCGAGCACGCAGCGGTCTTCACCGGTGCCGGCGCGGAACTGGAACAGGTTGCTGGGCAGGCGCTTCGGCTTCATCAGCTTACCGTCGCGGCTGATCAGGACATCGCCGTGGCCAAGTTCGGTCACTTCATCGCAATCGAGGAAGCTGTTGTACTGATCGCCGATGTCACCAGCTTCGCGGGTGAAGGCAATCTGCTTGGTCAGGCCGGCGCCGAGCGAGTCAGTGCGGGCGACGATGATGCCGTCCTCGACGCCCAGTTCCATGAAGGCGTAGCGGACTGCCCGGATCTTCGCGAGGAAGTCCTCGTGGGGGACAGTGACCTTGCCGTCCTGGTGGCCGCACTGCTTTTCGTCCGAGACCTGGTTCTCGATCTGGATCGCGCAAGCGCCCGCTTCGATCATCTTCTTGGCGAGCAGGTAAGTCGCCTCGGCATTGCCGAAACCGGCGTCGATGTCGGCGATGATCGGCACGACATGGGTTTCGTAATTGTCGATCCGCGCCTGGACGGCCTTGGCCTTGACCGCATCTCCAGCCTTGCGGGCATCGTCCAGCTCATGGAAGATCATGCCCAGCTCGCGGGCATCGGCCTGGCGCAGGAAGGTGTAGAGTTCTTCGATCAGCGCCGGAACGCTGGTCTTTTCATGCATCGACTGATCGGGCAGGGGGCCGAATTCGCTGCGCAGTGCAGCGATCATCCAGCCGGACAGGTAAAGGTAGCGGCCCTTGGTGGTGCCGAAGTGCTTCTTGATCGAGATCAGCTTCTGCTGCCCGATGAAACCATGCCAGCAACCCAGCGACTGGGTGTAGTTGGCGGGGTCTGCATCATAGGCAGCCATATCGGCACGCATGATCCTGGCGGTGTACTTGGCGATATCCAGCCCGGTCTTGAAGCGGTTCTGCAGCTGCATGCGGGCGACCGATTCGGCATCGATCCCGTCCCAGTTGCTGAAACGGCTGATCTGGGTGTCAGCGGCGGCGATGGTATCGGTATAGGACACGGGTAACCTCCAGGGGCTTTGAATGACCTCTGCGTAACCTGGCTTGCTGAGTCGGTGTCCAAGAAATTACAAAAATTCTTGTCTTGATGCTCTGTCAGTGCAGGATGCACTTGCAAAGTTGTCAATAAAATTACAAAATGATGCCATGGCCGATACCATGCTTCTCGCCGGACCCGCGGTCCGCCGCCTGCGCAAGCGCGAAGGGCTGACCCAGTCAGCCATGGCCGCGCAGCTTGGCATTTCGCCAAGCTACCTCAATCTGGTCGAGCGCAACCAGCGCCCGCTCTCGGCGCGGCTGCTGGTAAGGCTGGCCGAGGCATTCGATTTCGATCCGCGGAGTCTCCGCCAGGATGAGGTTGTGGGCGGAATCGATGGCCTGCGTCGCCGCCTGGCGGATGCGCGCTTTGCCGATCTTGCCATCGACCGAGACGAGATTGCCGAATGGCTGAGCGCCGCACCCCAGGCGGCGATTGCCTTTGCCCGGCTGTTCGACACCAGCGGCGGGGGTGGGGTGGCCAGTGCGGACGAGCCAATGGAACTGGTGCGGCGCGAAATCGAACGCTGGCGCAATCACTTTCCGGATCTTGATGCGGCGGCTGAGGCGCTGGCTGACGAACTGCGCCTGTCCAATGCCGACATCGGTGCCGCACTGGCCGAGCGGCTGCGCCAGAAGCACCAGATCGCCGTGCGAACCTTGCCGGTTGAAGTCATGCCCGATGCCTTGCGCCGGCTCGACCTGCATGCGCGCCAACTCCAGCTCTCGGAACTACTCGACCCGTCCTCGCGCAATTTCCAGGTCGCGCTGCAACTGGCCATGCTGGAACAGCGCGACGAGATCACGGCTATTGCCAATGGCGCCCAGTTTACCGACCGGGCCGCCTGGCGTTTGTTCCGCCGGCATCTGACCGCCTATTTCGCCGCCGCCGTGCTGATGCCCTATGGTCGGCTGATCCGGGCCTGCGAGGCGACGGGCTATGACCTGCCGATCCTCCAGCGCCGTTTTGGCGTGGGCTTCGAGCAGTTGGCCCACCGGCTGACCACGCTTCAACGCGTCGGCCAGCGCGGCCTGCCGTTCTTCATGGCGCGGGTTGATCGGGCGGGGCAGTTTTCAAAGCGCTATGCCGGCGCCAGCGGTACGGCCTTGCTGGATAGCGATACCGGCTGCCCGCTGTGGGTGGCGCACCGCGCCTTCGAGCGCGCCGGGCAGCTTTGCGTGCAGCAGGCCAGCTTTGTCGAGCCGAGCGGGGCGGAGAGCCAGTGGCTGACCATCGCCCGCACGGTTGAGGGTAGCGGTCGCCCCGGAGCCGATGGCGCGCGGTTTGTCGTCGCGCTGGGCATCGAGGCTGGGCTGGCCGGAATTCTGGCCCAGGCGCGCGGCCTGTCGCTTGATGCCGGCAGCGCGGTGCCAATCGGACCCGGTTGTTCCGGCTGCCACCGCAAGGACTGTGCACAGCGCTCGCTCCCGCCGCGCGGCGCGGCGCTGGCCTTTGACGAGCGTTCGCGCGGACTTACGCCCTTCGCTTTCGCCGAGTGAGAGTTTTGTAAAGTTTACCGACATTTCATAAGTCCCCGTTAGGCATGCCGCGAGAGAGTTTCTCGGGTTGCAGGGACCAATGATCCGGCTGTTCAAACATTACATTCCCCATGCCGTCATCCTGGTCGGGGTAATTGATCTGCTCCTGCTCTATCTGGCGGGAGACCTCTCGTGGCGTCTGCGCGCCGCGCAGATCGGGATGGATCCCGGCTCCAGCACCGACCGGTTCTGGCAGCTGGGGGGGCACGCTGCCGTTATGTTGACCGCGATGGTTGCCGTGGGGGTCTATGGTCCGGAAGCACTGCGTTCGATGCGTTATGCTACCGCGCGGCTGCTGGTAGCCATCTCGTTCGGCATCATCGGTATCGCATTCCTCGACTTCCTGGTTGGCGGCGGCAACTTCTGGCGCTCGACGCTGGCATACGCGATGATCGGATCGGTTTTCGCGCTGGTGCTCAACCGCATGATCGTTGGCGCGGCAGTCGGGACCGAGGCCTTCCGCCGCCGTGTGCTGGTGCTGGGGGCCGGACAGCGGGCCGAGCGGTTGCGGCAGTTGTCGCTGCGCCCGGAGAGCGGGTTTTGCGTGGCCGGCTTCGTTGCGATGACCGGGGCGCAGCCAGTCGTCCCGAACCCCGTGCCCCGCGGCAAGATCGACAACCTCACCGGTCATGTCGAAGGCCTAGGCGTCAGCGAAGTGGTGCTGGCGCTGGAAGAGCGACGTAATGCCCTGCCGCTGGCCGACCTGCTGCGGATCAAGACCACGGGGGTTCACGTCAACGACTTCTCCAGCTTCATCGAGCGCGAGACCGGCCGGGTCGACCTGGAAACGGTCAATCCTTCATGGCTGATTTTCAATGACGGTTTCTCGTCGGGGCAACTGGTCTCGCGGGCCTTGAAGCGGGTGTTCGATATTGTCGCAAGCGGGCTGGTCCTGCTGCTCACCGCCCCGGTAATCCTGCTGTTCGCGCTGCTGGTCTGCCTCGACAGCAAGGGGCCGGCCTTTTACCGCCAGACCCGCGTCGGGCTTTTTGGCGAGCCGTTCGATGTGATCAAGCTTCGCTCGATGCGCATCGATGCCGAGGTGGGCGGCGCGCAGTGGGCGAGCGAAAACGACCCGCGCGTTACCCGGATTGGCAATTTCATCCGCAAGACCCGGATCGACGAATTGCCTCAGCTCTGGACCGTGCTGAAGGGGGAGATGAGCTTTGTTGGGCCGCGCCCGGAACGACCGCAGTTCGTCGCCGACCTGGAACAGCATCTGCCCTATTATGCCGAACGCCACATGGTGAAGCCAGGCATCACCGGCTGGGCGCAGATCAACTACCCCTATGGTGCCTCGATTGAGGATGCCCGGCACAAGCTGGAATACGATCTCTACTACGCCAAGAACTATACCCCGTTCCTTGATCTGCTGATCCTGCTGCAGACCTTGCGCGTGGTGCTATGGAACGAGGGCGCGCGCTGAGATGAGCGTAGCAACCGGCATCTGGCCGATTGTCGGCTCGATCGTCTGGGGGACGGGGGCCTTCGCCTGCCTGATTGCTGCCGGCCAGCTGCACGCCCGTCCTGAAAAGTTTGCCTCCGCGCGCCGCGCGCTGACCTTTGCAGTCGCGGTGACCGGGCTTTGGGCTCTGATCGGGGCACTGGCCGGGCCTGGTTCGCTGGGAACCGAACTGGCTGACAGTCTGCGCAACCTGGGCTGGCTATTCGCACTGTACCGGCTTTTTGCGATCGATGGGCGCCATGCCAGTCTCGCACCGGTGCGGCCGTTGCTGGCGGTGCTGGGCTTTGTCGAGCTATTGCAACTGGCCGTCGAACTGTTGCTACTGGGCAGTCCGTTCGGCTCGACCTTTGCGGATCTGGCCTTCCACACGGTGACCCTGTTCCGCCTGCTGGTGGCGACTGGCGGACTGATGCTGGTCCATAACCTCTATGGCGGCGCGGCGCAGAATGCCAGGCTGGCGCTGCGCTGGCCATCGCTGGCACTGGCTGCCCAGTGGGGCTTTGACCTCAACCATTATACCGTTTCCTACCTGCTGGCCGGAACGCTTGACGGTCTGGTGGCGCTGCGCGGTATTGCGGCTGTCGCGATCGGCGCCCTGATCGCCCTGGGGCTGCGGCGGGGGAGCGAATCGCTGCGCTTCAGCCCATCGCGCGCAGTGATGTTCCAATCGGCCTCGCTGATGATCATCGGGGCCTATCTTGTTTTCATGGTCGCGATTGCTCGCTGGCTCTCCTGGGCCGGGCAGGAGCTGACCGCAGAGCTGCAGCTGGCCTTTGCGGGAACCGCCGCGATCGTTCTCGCCACGCTCGCCTCGTCGCGGGCACTGCGGGCGCGGCTGCGTGTGACACTCAACAAGCACCTGTTCCAGCACCGCTACGACTATCGCGAGGAATGGCTGCGTTTCACCCGGACCATGGCCCGGGTCGGACCTGAAAGCGGTCTGCTGCACGAGCGCGTGATCCGCGCTGTTGCCGATATGACCGACAGTCCGGCCGGACTGCTGCTGACCATGAACGAACAGGGCGACCTGGCCCTGGCCAGTCGCTGGCAATGGCCGACAGCCGATGTGCCGGCCCTGGCCTTGCCGGCTGCCGCCGTTCACGCCTTTGAAGCGGACCGTTCGGGCGGGTTCATCGTAGATCTCGATGAATTGCGCGGATCCGACGCGCTGCCGCGACCGGACTGGGCCCTGCCGCAACAGGCCGTGTCCGACTGGCTGCTGGCGGAACCGCGTGCCTGGGCGCTGGTCCCGCTGCACCACTTTGACCGCTTGGTCGGGATGGTGGTCCTTGCCCGTCCGGCGCTGGCACGGCGGCTTGATTGGGAGGATTTCGACCTGTTGCGGGTCGCGGGGCAGCAGCTGGCCAGTTATCTGGCCGAACAGTCCGGGCAGGAAGCCCTGGCCGAAGCCGGGCGATTTGACGATTTCAATCGCCGCATCGCTTTCGTGATGCACGATATCAAGAACCTCGCGAGCCAGCTCAGCCTGCTGGCCCGCAATGCCGAGGCCCATGCCGAAAATCCCGAATTCCGGGCCGACATGCTGGTGACCCTGCGCAACGCGGCGGACAAGCTCAACGCGCTGCTCGCGCGCCTGTCGCGCTATGGCACCACGGCGGTGGAAAGCCTGACGCCCGTTGCGGCAGATCATGTCGCAAGGCGGGTAGTGGCCCAGTTCAAGGTGGGCCACCGGATCGAACTGATCCAGTCCGATCCCTGCCTGGTTGCCGGGCGCGAGGGACTGCTGGAGCAGGTGCTGGTCCACCTGGTCCAGAACGCGATCGATGCCAGCGCGGCAGATAGCCCGGTCTTCATTCAAGTGGCTTGCGAGCAGCTGCATGGCGTGATCGAGGTTATCGATGCCGGCACCGGGATGAGCGCCGAATTCGTCCGGACCGGGCTGTTCAAGCCGTTCGTCTCGACCAAGCCGGGGGGCTTCGGGATCGGCGCCTATGAAGCGCGCGAACTGGTCCGGGCAATGGGCGGCCGGCTTGATGTGGAAAGCCGCGAAGGGCTTGGTTCACGCTTCACGATCCGTTTGCCGCTGGCCGAAGCCGCCGAACTGCTGAACAATTTTGCCGCGAAGGTAGCCTGATGAGCGATCCCAAACCGAAGCTGTTGATCGTCGAGGACGATGCCGGCCTGCAGGCCCAGCTCAAATGGGCCTATCCCGACTTCTCGGTCATCATCGCCGGGGATCGTGCCGCGGCGCTGGCGGCGCTGCGGGCGGAGGAGCCGGCCGTGGTCACGCTTGACCTTGGCCTGCCGCCAGACCCCGACGGCACCAGCGAGGGCTTTGCCGTGCTGGACGAGATCATGGCGCTGAAGCCGGATACCAAGGTGATCGTTGCCTCCGGCCACGGCGCCCGCGAAAGCGCGCTTCAGGCGATCGCCCGCGGGGCATATGATTTCTACCAGA
Source organism: Sphingomonadaceae bacterium (assembly GCA_009926135.1). Classification (GTDB taxonomy): domain Bacteria; phylum Pseudomonadota; class Alphaproteobacteria; order Sphingomonadales; family Sphingomonadaceae; genus Novosphingobium. The sequence continues at coordinate 71,785 of RFPL01000011.1, read as the reverse complement.
AGCCGGTTGATATCGAGACGCTGGGCCTGATCGTCCAGCGTGCCCAGCGGCTCCATCAGATCGAGACCGAAAACCGCCAGCTCGCGAACAAGAGCGATCACGGCAACAAGGTGCTCGGCCGGCTGATCACCGGGGCGCCGGAGATGGTCAAGGTGGCCCGCACGATTGAGCGTGTGGCAAACACCAATGTCTCGGTCATGCTGCTGGGCGCGAGCGGGACCGGCAAGGAACTGCTGGCGCGCGGCCTGCATGAAGCCAGCGACCGCGCGGGCGGGGCTTTTGTGGCCATCAATTGCGCCGCAATTCCGGAGAACCTGCTGGAAAGCGAACTCTTCGGGCACGAAAAAGGTGCTTTCACGGGTGCAGTCAAGACCACCGAGGGAAAGATTGAACAGGCCCAGGGCGGCACGCTGTTCCTTGACGAAGTGGGCGACATTCCGCTGCCCCTGCAGGTCAAGTTGCTGCGTTTCCTGCAGGAGCGGGTGATCGAGCGGATTGGTTCGCGCAAGTCGATTGCAGTCGATACCCGGATCGTCTGCGCCACGCATCAGGACCTGGAAGCGATGATCGCGGCGGGCAGCTTTCGTGAGGATCTGTTCTACCGGCTTGCCGAAATTGTCGTGAAGATCCCCAGTCTGGCCGAGCGTCCCGGCGATGCCGGCCTGCTGGCCAAGGCGTTCCTGGCGCGGTTTGCGCGGGAGATGAACCCGCAGGTCAAGGGCTTCGCCGCCGATGCCCTGGCAGCAATCGACGCCTGGCACTGGCCCGGCAACGTCCGCGAGTTGGAGAACCGGGTCAAGCGCGCGGTGATCATGGCCGAAGGCAAGCTGGTTGGCGCGGCCGATCTGGACCTGGCCGACAAGGAGCTAGACGACGACGATGTCCTCAACCTCAAGTCGGCCCGCGAAGCGACCGACCGCCGAGTAATCCGCCATGCCCTGGCGCGGTGTGAAGGCAATATCTCGAATACCGCCAAGCTGCTCGGGATCAGCCGGCCGACGCTTTACGACCTGCTGAAGCAATACGATCTCCATGCCTGACAGGCGGTTCGGCCTGCTGGCTGCGGTGCTGCTGGCGCTGACCAGCCCGCTGGGCGCGCGGCCGGACGCGGTTGACGCTGCGCTGAGTGCGGCGGCTGAGGCAGCCGAGCGCGGGCAGGGCATCACGGCCGAAGCAGAACTGCGCAAGGCACTCGCCGCCGGGGCGAGCCGGACCGATGTCGCAGCGCGGATGGGCGAGGCCTATCTATTGCAGGGTAAGCTTCGCAATGCCCGCGAATGGCTTGAGCCGGAACAGTTCACCAGGGAAGATCAGGTGCTTGGCTGGCGCATGACCGGGCGGCTGCTGCGACTGGAGGGCAAGCTGCCGCAGGCCGGGAAGGCCTTTGACAAGGCGCTCGGCATGACGCCCAACGACCCGTTGCTATGGGTCGATATCGCCCGGCTCCGCTATGTCGGGGGGGAACATCTGCTGGCCGTGGAGGCTGCTGAACGGGCGCTGCAGGCAGGGCCAGACAATCCCCGCGCCATCGAACTGCGGGCGCAATTGCTGCATGATTCGGCCGGGCCAGTGGCGGCAATTCCGCTGTTCGAGCGCGGGCTGGAAGCTGCGCCCGATGATCTGCCTTTGCTGACAGGCTATGCCGCGGCGCTGGGTGAAGCGGGGCGCATGGCCGATATGCTGGCCATTGTCCGCCGCATCACCGAACTCGATCCGCGCAGTCCGGTGCCTTATTATTTCCAGGCCGTCTTGGCTGCCCGGGCGGGCAAAATCGACCTTGCCCGCAACCTTCTCAATCGTAATGGCAACCGCCTGAGCGAGGTGCCGGCGGCACAACTGCTTCAGGCCGCGCTCGAACTGGAAGCCGGGAACAGTGCAATGGCGGTCGACATGCTGGAGCGGCTCGACCGGAACCAGCCGTTCAATGCCCGCGTACAACTGGTATTCGCCCGCGCCCTGCTGGCGGTGGACGACCATGCCCGCCTGCGGCAGCGGTTCGGACCACTGGTGGCAAGGCCCGATGCCTCGCCTTATCTGCTGACTGTGCTGGGCAGGTCATATGAACGGACCGGTGACCGGGCTGCTGCTGCTGCCTTGCTGGATCGGGCTGCAACGAGCAGCGCATTGCCCATCGCCGCTCGCGACCGCGCCAACTTACCGGCCCGGCCGGGCTCGTTTGAAGGCTTTGTCGTGGCTGGCGACAACGCCTTGCTGAAGCGCGCTAATGGCGATGCATTGGCAGCCTATAGTCGCGCCGCGCAGGTGCGTTTTCCCGAATGGCTGATGCTGCGCGCCGCCTATGCGGCTGGCGGTGGGAATGCCGTGGTGCTGGCAGATCGCTATCTAACCGCATTTCCGGCCAGCCTGCTGGCGCCGCGACTGGTGGCGGGCGGGGCGGCCCAGGTCGGTGATTGGAACCGCGCCCGCCTGTTGCTCGAAAATGCCGACCGCCGGCTTGGCCATGGCGATGTCCGCCTGCTGGCCGATCTTTCGCTGGCGCAACTGCGGAGCGGGGATGCCGAGGCCGCGCTCGCCTCGGCTGAAGCGGCCTGTCACCTCCAGCGTGCCAGCCCGGTTGCGGCGCAAGCGCGTGGCATGGCGCTGGCCAAGCTGGGCCGCGACCCTGTGCTGGCCGCAGCGCTGCTCGACAAGGCGGAGCGGATCGGCGGGAACAATCCGATGTTGAAGGAAGCCCGCGCGCTATTGCGCCACTGACACGCCTTTCCTCTCGACAAGCAGCGCCGCTCTCGCCAAAACTAATCGCACGATTAAATTTTGGGAGTGCAAAGCATGGCAGGGGTTCTGGCTGGGGTTACCGTGATCGAGCTGGCGGGGATCGGCCCAGGGCCGTTCTGCGGCATGATGCTGGCCGACCACGGCGCGCGGGTAATCCGGATCGAGCGCCCCGGCACCTCCAGCCGGTTCGGCGATGGCGGCAACCGCGATATCCTCAACCGCAACCGCGAACGGATCGAGCTTGACCTCAAGGATCCCGCGGCGATCGCCCAGCTCAAGGACCTCGTGAAGAGTGCCGATGCGCTGATCGAGGGCTATCGCCCCGGTGTGATCGAGCGAATGGGGATTGGGCCAGACGTGCTGCTGGGGATCAATCCCAAGCTGGTGATTGGCCGGATGACCGGTTGGGGTCAGGACGGACCGATGGCACCGCTGGCCGGGCATGACATCAATTACATCGCCTTGTCAGGCGCGCTCCATTCCTATGGCCGCAAGGGTGAGAAGCCGACCTTCCCGGTCAATGCCGTGGGCGATTTTGGCGGCGGCGGGATGATGCTGGCCTTTGGCGTCGTCGCGGGTGTTCTCCATGCCCGCTCCGGCGGCTCCGGCCAGGTAGTCGATTGCGCGATGGTCGATGGGGCGGCGATCCTTTCGGCCATGACCTATACCTTCCTCGGCAACGGTCAGTGGCGCGATGAGCGCGGGGTAAACCTGCTCGACAGCGGGACGCACTTCTATGACACCTACGAAACCAGCGATGGCAAATACATCTCGCTCGGTTCGATTGAGCCGCAGTTCTACGCGATCCTGATGGAGAAGACCGGCCTGACCGCCGATCCCGACTTTGCCCAGCAGATGAACCCGATGAAGTGGGACGAGTTGAAAGAACGGATGACCGCGCTGATCCTGACCAAGACCCGCGACGAATGGTGCGCGATCATGGACGGCACGGACATCTGCTTCGCGCCGGTTCTAAGCCTGAAGGAAGCGCCGCAGCACCCGCATAACGTGGCGCGCAGCACCTTCGTGGAGGACGGCGGCATGGTCCAGCCGGCCCCGGCGCCGCGCTTCTCCGCCACGCCGGCACCGGCGGTAAAGCTGGCCGGGCGCTGATCGCTTGCTGAGCCGCATCGACCCCATGGTGCGGCTGCTTGCGCTGGCAATCGGCCTTGCGCTGGTGCTGCCGGTCCACGGGGCCGCGCGCGATGTCGCGCAGTTCGTCGCGAACGCGGCGGTCTTCCTGCTGTTCTTCTTGAATGGCCTGCGTCTGCCGCGGGGCGAGGTGCGCAGCGGGATCGGCAATCACCGCCTGCTCTGGCCGCTCACTGGCTGGGTGTTCGGCGCAATGGGGCTGGCGGGCTGGCTGCTGTGGCAGGGCGGGCAGGGCTGGATGCCGCCACTGCTGGCGCTGGGCTTCCTGTATCTTGGTTGCCTGCCTTCTACGGTCCAATCGGCGACGGCCTATTCCTCCCTCGCCGGGGGTAATGTGGCGAGTTCGGTCGTGGCGGCCGCGCTGCTCAATATCCTGGGCGTGTTCATTACGGCGCCACTGTTCTCACTGCTGGCCGGGAGCGGAGCGGCACAGTTTCACGCCGAGGGATTGATCAAGGTCGTGACGATCCTGCTGATCCCGTTCCTGCTAGGCCAGGCTCTGCAGGGGCGGCTGGGCGGCTGGGTCTCAGGTCACCGCCAGCTCGTGACACGGATGGACCGCACCTCGATTGCGATTGCGGTCTATGTCGCCTTTTCAGGGGCGGTGGAGCAGCGGTTCTGGGAACGGATTGATCTGGCTGGCTGGCTGTGGCTGGCCGGTGGGACGGCGCTGTTCCTGCTGTTTGGTCATCTGGGCGCTTGGCTGGTCGGGGGCTCGATCCGGCTCGATCGTGCCAACCGCGTCAGCTTCCTGTTTGCCGGTGCGCAAAAGAGCATCGCGATGGGTGCGCCGCTGGCGACCGTGCTGTTCGCGCCCGCCGCTGCCGGAATCGTGCTGTTGCCGATCCTGCTGTACCATCTGGTACAGTTGGTGATTGCGGCCCCGATCGCGGCGCGGCTCAGTCCGCCAAAGCCCTAGTCAGCCCGAATAGCCTGTTCAATCTCGCCGTCCGGGTAACGCCGGTTGTGGCGGATCGACCACCACAGCGACAGCCCGATCAGCACCGCTCCGATCAGCCCGGTGACGGTTTCGGGGATGTGGAACTTGGCGGACAGCAGCATGATCGCGCCCAGTGCGATGATTGCCCAGAAGGCGCCGTGCTCTAGATAACGATACTCGGCTAGCGTCCCCTGCTTGACCAGGTGGATTGTCATCGACCGCACGAACATCGCCCCAATGGACAGGCCGAGTGCGATGATCACCATGTTGTTGGACAGGGCAAAGGCGCCGATCACCCCGTCAAAGCTGAACGAGGCGTCGAGAATGTTGAGATAGAGGAACCCGCCGAGGCCCGAGCGCACCACGGCGCCCTGCAGCTTCTTGGCTTCCTCGCGCATTTCGAGGATCGTGCTGATCGCCTCGACTGCGATGAAGGTTACCAGACCCAGCACACCCGCGACCATGAAGGTCAGCGCTTCGTCCGCCGGCAGCATTCCGGAAATGCCGTAAAGTACCAGCAGCAGCAGCGCGATTTCAGCGGCCTTGATGTTGGAGACAACCGAGAGCTTGGCCTCGATCCAGGTAATCCAATGTACGTCCTTTTCGCCATCGAAGAAGAACGACAGGCCGACCATCGCCAGGAACGCGCCACCAAAGCCGGCAATGCCGACGTGCGCGCTGTTGACGATCCGCTCGTACTCGGCGGGGTTGTTGAGCGAGAGGTTAAGCGCATCGACCGGTCCAAGTCCTGCCGCCACGGCGACGATCGCCAGCGGGAAAACGATCCGCATCCCGAACACGGCGATCACCATGCCCCAGGTCAGGAACCGCCGCTGCCAGATGTCGTCCATGTCCTTCAGAACGGCGGCATTCACCACGGCGTTGTCGAACGAGAGCGACACTTCAAGAATCGACAGAACCACGATAATCCACAGCATCGAAGCAGTGGCCGCGAGGTTGCCGGTCATCGCCCAGCCATACCAGGCGCCCAGCGCCAGGCAGACCAGGGTGAACAGGATCGAGCCCTTGTAAAAACGCATCAGCATCTGGCGGCCCTATTTCGGCTGGTAGGTCTGTTCAATCCCCGGGAAGGATCTGTCCCGAACTTCCGTGGCATAGCGTGCGGCGGCGGCGGAGATGGTCTCGGCAATCTCCTCGAAGCGCTTCACGAACCTTGGAACCCGGTCGAACATGCCAAGCATGTCTTCGGTTACCAGCACCTGGCCGTCGCATTGGGCTGAAGCCCCGATGCCGATCGTGGGGCACTTGATCGCCTTGGTCACTTCGATTGCGATGGGCTCCACCACCCCTTCCACGACCACGGCAAACGCGCCGGCGTCATCAAGCGCGACGGCATCGGCGACGATCTTGGCGGCTTCGGCATCGCTGCGGCCACGGGCGTTATAGCCGCCCAGCACGTTGACCGCCTGCGGGGTCAGCCCGACATGGCCCATCACCGGGATCCCGCGCTGGGTCAGGAAGGCGACCGTTTCGGCCATGGCTGCGCCGCCTTCCAGCTTTACCGCCGCACAGCCGGTTTCCTTGAGCAGCCGCGCCGCGCTTTCAAAGGCCTGCTGCGGCGATGCTTCGTAACTACCGAACGGCATGTCGACCACCACGGCGGCATGATAGGAGCCGCGCACAACCGCTGCGCCGTGGGCTGCCATCATGTCGAGCGTCACGGGAACCGATGAGGGGAGCCCGTAAATGACCTGGCCAAGCGAGTCCCCGACCAGCAGCAGGTCGCAATGCTCATCAAGCAACTGGGCCTGCCGCGCGGTATAGGCGGTCAGCATCACGACCGGTTCGGCCGTGACGCCATCCACCTTGCGCTTGCGGATCGCGGGGATGGTCAGCCGCTTCATCGGCGCGGGGGTGGGGTTGGCGCGGCTGGTGGCCGTGTCGAGCTGGAAGGTCGTGGACATGGAATTGGCCTTTAGACTGTCTGGCAAAGCTGGGGAAGTGCGGCGATTTGCGCTTGCCAATGGCCCGCTTGCCGCTAGCTTCCGGACCAGGGACAGGAGGGCCGGGCGCTTTGGCGTAACCGGCCTCATAAAATTCTAGGGGAATTGCATGTTGTTCGGTCGCGTCAAATCACTCGACGCCATTCTGGCTACTGCCGAAAAGAAATCACTCCACCGCTCGCTCGGCGCATTCCAGCTGACCATGCTGGGCGTGGGTGCGATCATTGGCACAGGGATCTTCGTGCTGACCGCGGAAGCCGCGCAAAAAGCCGGTCCCGGGATGCTGGTCAGCTTCATCATCGCCGGCTTCGTCTGTGCGGTGGCGGCCTTGTGCTATGCGGAAATGGCCTCGATGGTGCCGGTCTCCGGCTCCGCCTACACCTATTCCTATGCCTCGATGGGTGAAATCGTCGCCTGGATCGTGGGCTGGGCGCTGATCCTCGAATACGCGATCGCCGCTTCGGCGGTGTCGGTCGGGTGGTCCAACTACTTCGTCGGGCTGGTCCAATCCGGGCTCGGAATAGAACTGCCAACCTTCTTCACCAAGGGCGCCCTGGCCGCCGTGGGCGGCGGGATCAACCTGCCGGCCGTCGTGATCGCCATGCTGGTTACCGCGCTGTTGGTGGTCGGGACCAAGGAATCGGCCACGTTCAACGCCGTGCTGGTGGTGATCAAGGTGATCGCGCTGACCGCTTTCATCATCCTGGCCTTGCCGGTGATGAAGATGGAGAACTTTGAGCCTTTCGCACCACTCGGCTTCGGCGGGGTTTCGGCAGCGGCAGCCTCGATCTTCTTCGCCTACGTGGGCTTTGATGCGGTTTCCACCGCGGCTGAGGAAACCAAGAACCCGCAGCGCAACATGCCGATCGGCCTGATCGGCAGTCTGGTGATCTGCACCGTGTTCTACCTGCTGGTCGCTTCGGGCGCGATTGGTGCAATCGGTGCCCAGCCGGTGATGGATTCTGCGGGTCAGGCCTTGGCTACTGGCAGCAAGGAACTGCAGGCGCAGTGCGCTGCGTTGGCCGGTGCGGGTAATACGCCGCTGGTCTGCTCGGACGAGGCGCTGGCCCACGTCCTGCGTGAAATCGGCTACGTCAATGTTGGCAACCTGATTGGTCTTGCCGCCTTCCTGGCGCTGCCCTCGGTGGTGCTGATGATGCTGTTCGGCCAGACCCGCATCTTCTTCGTGATGGCCCGCGATGGCCTGCTCCCCGAAGGGCTGGCCAAGGTGCATCCGAAGTTCAAGACGCCGCACGTGGTCACCGTGATCACCGGTGTCTTCGTGACGATTGCGGCAGCCTTCCTGCCGGTCGGGCAGCTGGCTGACATCTCGAACTCGGGCACGCTGTTCGCCTTCATGACCGTCGCGATCGGCGTCATCATCCTGCGTCGTACCGCGCCGGATCGTCATCGTCCGTTCCGCACCCCGGCGGTCTGGCTGGTTGGTCCGCTCGCTGTGGCGGGCTGCGCCTACCTGTTCTTCAACCTCTCGGGTTACACGGAACTGATGTTCCTGGGCTGGGCGGCGATCGGTCTGGTGGTCTACTTCGCTTATGGCCGCCGCAAGAGCCACGTCGGGCGCGGGCTGGTTGAGGTGCACGAGCAAGACGAAGGCATTCCGCCGCAGCCGGTTCCGCCGCTGCCGGGTGCCAGCCTTGACTGAGACTAGCTGACACACACCCAGCAGATGGGTGGGGAGAGGGGCCGCTTCCTGGCAAGGGAAGCGGCCCTTTCTTGTTGCTGGTCAGAGCTGGGTTTCGGTGTAGCCGCCCTTGAGCTCGTCTCGCACGTTTAGGCCCAGGAACATCCTGGCGGTGTTGATTGCACCCAGTTCGCCGGCCCAGATTGCCGCCTCGCCCAGGTCCATCCGCAGTAGCAGGGCGCTGGCCTTGCCTTCGGGGAACCAGGCCTCGATCATGTTGGACCACAGCGCATCCTTGCGTTCCGGGCTGGTTTCTTCGGACAGTGCTCCGGTGATCCGCGCGAAGGCATCGTGGCCTTTGCTGCTGAAGTGGGCGGTGGCCGGTCCGCCCGTTGCAAACCGGTTGTCGGGCGATGTGAAGAACCAGATGGCGGCGTTGGCGTCCTTGTCCAGCTGCGCAGTCATGGGGGCGGCGCTGTCCGGTTCGGCGTCAAGCTGGAGCATGACGAAGGGCGAGCTGGCCAGCGCCTTCCAGAACTTGTCCTTGAGCTCTTTGGGGTCGCCCTGGTCGTAATGCATTGCCGGATCTCCTTTTCGGTGGGGGAAAGAGAAAAGGGGGCGATGGGCGCAGGAGTTCCCCTTGCCAGTTCTGGCAAAGAGAACATAATAAGAACAGAAAGGTTCGATTCGGATGACTGCCGCTTTTCCTGCTGCTGCCTACCCACTGCCTGCCGCGCTTGCTCCGGCTGCGGGCGGGGCCACGCACGTCGAACTGTTTGGTGGGGCACAGGACTGTGCCGCGCCGGCCCTTGCCCTGGCCCTGGCGAATGAGCGCGCTGCGGCGGGGGATGAGCGACCGTGGCTGTGGGTTCAGGATCGCGCTGCCTTGCGGCTGACCGGACGGCCCTATCGCCCCGGCCTGCCGCGCGCGCTGCGCCACCGGCTGATCCATGTTGCCGTGACCACGCCCGAAGATGCACTGTTCGCGCTTGAGGAAGGATTGCGCTGTCGCGATCTGGCCTTCGTGGTGGGGGAGATCGCGGGCAATCCCCTTGCCTTGTCGCTCACGGCTCAGCGCCGGCTCAGCCTGGCGGCCGAAAAGCATGGCGTGCCGCTGTGGCTGGTGCGGGTGGGGGCAGAGCGTGATCTCTCCTCCGCCCGCCAGCGCTGGGCGCTGCGCCCCGCGCCGTCACATCCGCCGCGCTGGAACCCCCAGGCTCCGGGCACCGCTGCCTGGCACGCCGAACTGTTCCGCGCCCGCAATCACCCGCCCGGAGAATGGATCCTGCGCGATGACGGAGATTCCCTCACCGCCGCCCAGCCGCACCAGTCGCCGTATCATGTCGATCTGGCTGGCACGGCTGGCGATCGACCGCTGGCGGCGGGCTGAAGGACTGCGTGCGGGGGAGGGCGCCGACGCTGCTCCCCATGCGCTGATCAGCGAAACCGCTCATGGCCCGCGGATTACCGCGACCAATGCGGCTGCGCAGCAAGCCGGCGTCCAGCCCGGCACCATGCTGGCCGATGCTCGTGCGCTGTGTCCCGCGCTGGTCGTGGCCCTAGCCGATCCCGCCGGGGACCGCGCCGCGCTGGAAGCGCTGGCACTGTGGGCGCAGCGCTGGGGGCCGTGGTCGGCGCTCGACCTGCCAGATGGGCTGGTAATCGACGTGACCGGGGTGGCGCACCTGTTCGGGGGAGAGGCCGGGCTGATCGCGGATGCTGCCGAGTCGCTGGCCAGACGCGGATTTGCCGCCCGGCTGGCGATTGCCCCCACGGCGGGGGCCGCCTGGGCGCTCTCGCATTATGGGCCAGAGGGGGCGATTCTTCATCCGGGTGACAGCCTAGACGAACTACCCGCCGCCGCGCTGCGGCTCGATCCGGCAACCGTGCTGGTGCTGCGTCGGCTCGGCCTCAAGCGGATCGGCGATCTATCGGGCGTGGCGCGCGATGCGCTGGCGCGGCGGTTCCGCAATCACAAGGCGCCCGCCGCCAATCCGCTGGTCCGGCTCGACCAGTTGCTAGGGCTTGTGCCGGAACCCTTGCTGCCGGTGCTCCCGGTCGATGTCCCACTGGTCCAGCGGCGGCTGATGGAGCCGATCCGCCACCGCAGTCTGCTCGATCAGGTACTGGCCGATCTCTGCGCTGATCTGGTGCGGGTGCTGGAAGGGCGGGCGCTGGGTGCGCGGCGGCTGGAACTGGCGCTGTGGAAGGTCGATGGCGAGGTGCTGCAGCGCCGGCTGGAACTGGCCGCCGCCAGTCGCGATCCGGCCCACATCGCGGCGCTGTTCGGGCGCAAGCTGGACGATCTCGACGCCGGGTTCGGGATCGAACTGGCCCGCCTGCGCGCGCCCTGGACCGAGCCATTGCCGCTCAGCCAGCGCGATTTCGAGGCCGCGGCGGAAACGCACGGCACCTCGCTCGCCGCCTGTATCGACCGGTTGGTCATCCGCCTCGGCCCCGATGCCGTTCGCCGCCCGGTGCCGCGCGCCAGCCACGTGCCGGAACGCGCCCAGCGCTGGGCGCCGCCGCTGGAGAGCGCGAGCGCCAGCCAGGGCGACTTGCCGTTCCACGCTCGGCCCTTGAAACTGCTCGACCGCGCCGAGCCGATCGCCGTGCTCTATGCCAGCCCCGATGGCCTGCCGCGCCGGTTCCGCTGGCGCGGGCAGGTGCACGAGATTGCCCGCGCCGAAGGGCCCGAGCGGATTGCGCCGGAATGGTGGCGCGAACGCTCCACCGTGCGGTTGCGCGACTATTACCGGATCGAGGACGGGGAGGGCCGCCGTTACTGGATCTACCGCGCCGGCCTGCCGGATGATGGCCGGGGCGGCATTCCGGAATGGTTTTTGCAGGGGCTATGCGCATGAAGGGCTGGTCAGACTGCATATAAGAACATAAGTAGAACAAATGTCGCAACCGAGTCTGATCGAACGCCTGGGAATCCTGGCCGATGCCGCCAAGTATGACGCGTCCTGCACCTCATCCGGTACCAATCGGCGCACCAGCAAGGATGGGCCGAAAGGCTCCGGCAAGGCGATCGGGTCGACCGAGGGGATGGGCATCTGCCATGCCTATGCCCCCGATGGCCGCTGCATCTCGCTACTCAAGATCCTGCTGACCAACCACTGCGTGTTCGATTGCCATTACTGCATCAACCGCAAGAGCTCGAACGTGCGTCGCGCCCGCTTCACCCCGCAGGAAGTGGCCGACCTGACCATGGCCTTCTACAAGCGCAATTACATCGAGGGGCTGTTCCTGTCCTCGGGCATCGTCAAGAGCTCCAGCCATACGATGGAGCAGCTGATCGAGGCGGCGCGGATCCTGCGCGAGGAGCATGAGTTCCGGGGCTATATCCACCTCAAGACCATCCCGGAGGCCGATCTTGAACTGGTTACCCGCGCCGGGCTTTATGCCGACCGGGTCTCGATCAATGTCGAGCTGCCGACCGTTGCTGGTTTGACCCGGCTGGCGCCCGACAAGAACGCGGCGACGATCGAAGGCGCGATGGACACGGTCAAGGCCGCGATTGTCGAGGCGAAGGACGCGCGGCGGCGCTTCAAGTCCGCGCCGCGCTTTGCCCCGGCTGGGCAATCGACCCAGATGATCGTCGGCGCGGACGGGGCCAGCGATGCCGATATCGTCGGCAAGGCCAGCCGGCTTTATGGCGATTACCGCCTGCGTCGGGTCTATTATTCGGCCTTCAGTCCGATCCCCGATGCCAGTGCGGTCCTGCCCTTGCAGCGCCCGCCGCTGATCCGTGAGCACCGGCTTTACCAGTCGGACTGGCTGATGCGGTTCTATGGCTTCGCGCCGCACGAAGTGCAGCAGGCGGCAGGAGCGGACGGGATGCTGCCGCTGGATATCGATCCCAAGCTGGCCTGGGCGCTGAAGTTTCGTGAGCAGTTCCCGGTCGACGTCAACCGCGCCCCACGTGAGGCCTTGCTGCGGGTGCCGGGACTGGGGACGCGGGCCGTGGGCGCGATCCTCTCGGCCCGCCGCCACCGCACCTTGCGGCTCGATGACGTGGCGCGGCTGACGGTCTCGGTCGCCAAGCTGCGGCCCTTTATCGTCACGGCGGATTGGCGGCCGACCCTGCTGACCGAGCGGGCCGACCTGAAAGCCCTGATCGCGCCGCCGAAGGCGCAGCAGCTGGAACTGTTCGCGGCATGACCCCGTTTCGCGACGCCGGGATCGCCGATGCCTTTGCCGTGCCGCTGGCCGCGCCGGACGATTTTGCCGGCTGGCGCGATCAGGCGCGGCGGCTGCTGATGGCTGAGGTTCCGCCGGACCGGGTGACCTGGCAAGTGCCGGGCGAGGGCGGGGGCGATCTCTTCGCCAGCGGCCACCGGCTGCCTGCGCCGCACCCCGATGCGCCGCAGCCGCGAGTGCCGCGCGCTTTCCTCGATCTGGCGGCCAAGGCGGCGCTGCACCGCGATGAGGGGCGCTTTGCCCTGCTTTATCGCCTGCTCTGGCGGTTGCAGCAGCGCCCCGGACTGATCGAGGATGAGGCCGATCCGGATGTTCGCCAGCTTCACCGGCTGGTCCGCACGGTACGGCGCGATATTCACAAGATGCGCGCCTTTGTCCGGTTCCGCGTGATCGGCAGCGGGGAGGATGAGCGCTACGTCGCCTGGTTCGAGCCGGATCATCACATCCTGCGCGCCAATGCGAAGTTTTTCGTCAACCGCTTTGCCGGGATGCGCTGGGCGATCCTGACGCCGCAGGGTTCGCTCCACTGGGATGGGGGGGTGCTGTCCGAAGGCCCACCCGCAGCGCGCAGCGATGCCCCCGCCGAGGACGCCGCCGAGGACCTGTGGCGGCGCTACTATGGATCGATCTTCAATCCAGCGCGGTTGAAGGTGGGGGCCATGCTCAAGGAGATGCCCCGCCGGTACTGGAAAAACCTGCCCGAGGCGGCGCTCATTCCCGAGCTGATCGCCGGGGCCCAGGCGCGTGAGGCGGCCATGGTGGAGCAAGGCGGCAATGCCTTTGACGCGGAGCGACCCGGTTCGTTGCCGGAGATTGCCCAGGCGATCATGGCCTGCCGCCGCTGCCCGATCGGCTGCAACGAAACGCGCGCCGTGGCGGGCGAAGGGCCTTCACAAACGCCGCTGATGATCGTGGGCGAACAGCCTGGCGATACCGAGGAGGAGCAGGGGCGGCCCTTCATCGGTCCGGCCGGGCAGCTGCTGCGCGCCCATCTGGCGGATGCCGGCCTCGACCTGTCAAAGGCCTGGCTGACCAATGCGGTGAAGCATTTCAAGTTCGTGCCAAGAGGCAAACGCCGCCTGCACCAGAACCCGACCGCCAAGGAGATCGACATCTGCCGCTGGTGGCTGGAAAGCGAGCGGGTGCTGGTCCGCCCGCGCCTGGTCCTGGCGCTGGGGGCGAGTGCTGCGCGCAGCCTGCTGGGCAAGACCGTCAGCGTCCAGCAAGTGCGCGGCCAGCCGCTGGCGCTCGAGGACGGTAGCGAGCTGTGGATCACTACGCACCCGTCCTACCTGCTGCGGCTGAACGATGGTCCGCGTGCGCAGGAGGAGGCGCGCTTTGCCGGCGACCTGCGCGCCGTCGCGGCGCGGCTGGCTGAACTGGCGGGATGACCCATGCCCGAGGCTCCGCTTACCCCTGAGCGGCGGCGGGTCGATCCTGCCCCCGGCCTTGGCCCGCCGCCGCGCGCCCCGTTCGTCGAACTCGGGCTGGTCAGCTGCTTTTCCTTCCTGCGCGGCGCGTCGGACGCGGTCGACCTGGTCACCGCGGCGCGCGCGCTGGGCTATGACGCGATCGGGATTGCCGATGCCAACACCATGGCCGGGGTGGTGCGGATCCATGCCGAGGCCAAGGCACTGGGGCTCACCCCGGTGATCGGCTGCCGGATCGAGACGGTCGAGGGACTGGTGTTCCTGGCCTATCCGGGAACCCGTGCCGCCTATGGCCGGCTCTGCCGCCTGATTTCGGCCGGACGGATGTCCACGCTTGATGGCGAATGGCAGGACAAGGGTGCCTGCGACATCGACCTCGCGCTGCTGGCAGACCATGCCGAAGGCGTGCACCTGGTGCTGGTGCCGCCGGAGGAACTGGATGCAGAGCTGACTTTGGTGGTTCCGGGCAATGTCGTTACGCTCGGCGGGGCGCGGCAGGAAGTGATGACTACCGCTCCGTTCCCCGACCTGCTCCCGCACCTCCTCGCCCGCCTGCCCACTCTGCGCCACCTCGCCGCGAGCTATCTCTATACCGGCGATGATCTGGCCCGGATTGCCCGGCTCGATGCCCTGGCCAGGGCGCATGGCCTGTCGCTCCTCGCCACCAACCAGGTGCTCTATCACGCCCCCCAGCGCCGCCCGCTGCATGACGTGATGACGGCGATCCGCCACAAGACCACGGTCGCTGCCGCCGGCCACCTGCTCGAACCCAATGCCGAGCGGCACCTCAAATCACCGGAAGAGATGCAGCGGCTGTTCGCGCGCTGGCCCCATGCGCTCAGTGCGGCGCGCGAACTGGCCGATGCTTGCCGGTTCAGTCTGGATGAGTTGCGCTATGAATATCCGTTGCAGGAGTACCCCGACGGGCTTGATGCCCAGGCCTATCTTGACCGGCTTACCTGGGAAGGAGCCGACCGGCATTATCCCCATGGTGTGCCCGATGAGGTGGCGCAGACGCTGCGCAAGGAGCTGGCGCTGATCGGCAAGAAGCAGCTCGCTCAGTATTTCCTGACCATCAAGGAGATCGTCGATTTCGCCCGCAGCCGCGAGCCGCCGATCCTGTGCCAGGGGCGCGGTTCGGCGGCAAATTCGGCGGTGTGCTTCTGCCTGGGGATCACCTCGGTCAACCCGGTCGAGCACGCGCTGCTGTTCGAACGGTTCATTTCCGAGGACCGCGACGAGCCGCCCGACATCGATGTCGATTTCGAGCATGAGCGGCGCGAGGAGGTGATCCAGCACATCTATGAGAAATACGGCCGCCACCGCGCCGGCCTCTGCGCCACGGTGATCCACTATCGCCCGCGCATGGCGATCCGCGAGGTTGGCAAGGCGATGGGCCTGTCCGAGGACGTCACCAGCGCGCTCGCCAAGACGGTGTGGGGCGGGCACGGCCGCTCGATCAAGGAGGCTCATGTCGAGAGCGAGACGGGGATGGACCTGTCCGATCCGCACTTGCGGCGAGTTCTGACCTTGACTGAACAGATGATTGGAATGCCAAGGCATTTATCGCAGCACGTCGGCGGCTTCATCCTGACCGAAGGCGCGCTGACCGAGACCGTGCCGATCGGCAACGGCGCCATGCCCGATCGCAGTTTCATCGAATGGGACAAGGATGACATCGACGCGCTGGGCATCCTCAAGGTCGATGTGCTGGCGCTGGGCATGCTGACCTGCATCAGAAAGTGCCTGGATCTGCTGCGAGGGTCTCATGGGCAGGACCTGATCCTGGCGACGGTCCCGCGTGAGGATCCGGCGGTTTACGACATGCTGTGCCGGGGGGATTCGCTCGGCGTGTTCCAGGTCGAAAGCCGCGCGCAGATGAACATGCTGCCGCGCCTGCGGCCCCGCTGTTTCTATGACCTGGTGATCGAGGTTGCGATTGTCCGCCCCGGGCCGATCCAGGGCGACATGGTCCATCCCTACCTCAAGCGGCGGCGCGGGGCCGAGGCGGTGGAGATCCCCGCGCCCGGTCCGGCGCATGGCCCGCCGGACGAGCTGACCTCGATCCTTGGCCGCACCCTGGGGGTGCCGATCTTCCAGGAACAGGCGATGAAGATCGCGCTTGATGCCGCCAAGTTTTCGTCGCTGGAAGCCAACCGCCTGCGCAAGGCCATGGCCACCTTTCGCAGCCGCGGGATGGTTCACGAACTGGAAGACCTGATGGTCGGCCGGATGGTCGACCGCGGTTATGATCCGGACTTCGCCGTGCGCTGCTTCAGCCAGATCAAGGGCTTTGGCGAATACGGCTTTCCGGAAAGCCACGCCGCCAGCTTTGCCCTGCTGGTCTATGTCTCGTCCTGGCTGAAGTGCCATTACCCGGCGGCCTTCGCCTGCGCCCTGCTCAATTCGCAGCCGATGGGATTCTATGCGCCAGCGCAGATCGTGCGCGATGCGCGCGAACATGGGGTGGCAGTGCTGCCGGTCGATGTGAACGCCAGCGGGTGGGACAATGCGCTTGAGGAACAGGGCAGGGCGGTGGCCCTTCGCCTCGGCCTGCGACAGGTCGATGGCTTCCCGGAGGCGGCAGCCGCGCGGATCGTCGCCGCGCGGGAGGTCGGGGCATTCCGTGACGTGCGCGAACTGAAGGAGCGCGCCGGGCTGTCACCCGCGCTGATCGAACGGCTGGCCGCAGCGGATTGTTTCAACTCGCTTGGCCTCACGCGGCGGCAGGCGCTGTGGGATGCGCGCAGCCTGGTCGCCGCGCCCGATCTGCCGCTGTTCGCCGCCATGACCGCGCGGGATGAGGGGGCGGAGCGCGCGCTTACCCGTCTGCCGACCATGCCCTTGTCGGAAGAAGTTGTGGCCGATTACCAGACCCAGCGGCTCAGCCTGAAGGCCCACCCGCTGGCCTTCCTGCGCGCCAGCCTGGCCGACCGGGGATTTGTCCGGGCGAGCGAACTGCGCGAGCGAAAGTATCGCTCGGCCGTGCAGGTGGCCGGCGTGGTGCTGATCCGCCAACGCCCCGGCAGCGCCAAGGGGGTCTGTTTCATCACGCTGGAGGACGAGACCGGGGTGGTGAACCTGGTGATCTGGCCCGACCTGATGGAGCAGCAGCGCAAGGTGATCATGGCCGCGCGGCTGATCGAGGTGAAGGGCCGGGTCGAATACGATGACGAGGTGATCCACGTCATCGCCACCCACCTGACCGATGCCACCCCGGCGCTCCACGCGCTATCGGACGACCTGTTGCCCCAGACGCTGGACCGCGCTGACGAGGTCCGCCGCCCGATCGAGGGGCGGGTGCCGGCTTACCACCGCGCAGGCCATCCGCGCGATGCCAGGGTCATTCCGAAATCGCGGGATTTTCATTAGGCCGGAAGCAGGCAGTTGCCTGCTCGCGCCGATGCCGCGCCAGAATCCGATTGCGAATGGCCGTTTCCCCCTGCAACCTCACACGAAGTCGGGCCCGTCTTCATGCCCATCCGAGCAACGTCGGTTCTAGAGGGGTTGAGGCATGGCAAGCAGAGTTTTCGTCACCGGTGGCAGCGGCTATATCGGTCGCAACCTCATCCGGCGGTTGGTGCAGGACGGGAACGAGGTTGTGGCCCTGGCTCGCGGCCCCGCTTCGGCTGCGAAAGTCGAAGCGCTCGGCGCGCGTGCGGCGCTTGGTGACATCCTCGATCCAGACAGCTTGCTGGCCGGCATGCAAGGGTGCCAGCGGTTGGTCCATGCGGCCGCTGATACTGGCCACGGCGCCATTGAGACAAGCCAGCACCACACTAACCTTGCCGGCACGCGCAATGTTTTCACGGCCGCGCGCGAGGCTGGGGTTCGACGCGCGATCCACCTCAGCACCGAAGCTGTGCTGCTTTCGGGCAAGCCCTTGGTCATGGCTACCGAGGAAACACCCATTCCCACGCGCCATGCCGGGAGTTATTCAGCCAGCAAAGCCGCGGCTGAGTGTGTCGCGCTCGAGCTGAATTCAACCGAATGCCCAGTGGTGGTAGTGCGCCCGCGCTTCGTCTGGGGGCGCGACGACACCACGGCGCTGCCCCAACTGATCGCGGCGGTGCGGAGCGGCAAGCTGGCCTGGATCGGCGGCGGGCGATACAGCACCTCAACCAGTCATATTGACAACGTGGTCGAAGGCATCGTGCTGGCGCTCGAGAAAGGGCGCGGGGGCGAGGCCTATTTCGTTACCGACGGCGAACCGGTGGAGTTTCGCGGGTTCGTTTCGCAGCTGCTTGAGCATGCGGGAGTAGCCCCGCCGACGAAATCGGCACCGCGCTGGCTAGTCGCTTCGGCTGCCCGACTGGGCGATGCTCTCGCCCGGTTGACGGGCGGACGGTTCCATCCACCGATCGGGGGGCAGGAATATGGCACGGTCGGAGTCGAAGTGACGCTCGACATTTCCAAAGCCATGCGTGAACTGGGCTACCGCCCCGTAATCACGCGCGCGGAAGGCCTGACGACCGTAGCGAAACCCTAGACCGCTTCCAGCGAATACCCCGCCGAGCGTACCGTCCGTACCGGATCGGGCGCGTCATCCAGCTCGATCCCCTTGCGCAGGCGGCGGATGTGGACGTCGACCGTGCGCAGTTCGATCTCGCTCTCGGTACCCCAGACGGCATCGAGCAGTTGCCCCCGGCTGAACACGCGGCCGGGGTGTTCCATGAAGAACTTGAGCAGGCGGAACTCGGTCGGGCCGAGCTGGATCACCTGACCGCGCCGGGTCACCTTGTGGGCGGTCGCGTCGAGCGACAGATCGCCGACGGCAATTGTCTCCCCCGCCAAGGCCGGACGAATGCGGCGCATGATCGCGCCGACGCGGGCGATCAGTTCGCGCGGGGAGAAGGGCTTGGTCAGGTAATCGTCGGCCCCGGTTTCCAGCCCGCGGATCTTGTCATCCTCGGCCCCGCGCGCGGTCAGCATGATGATCGGTACGTGAGCGGTGGCCTTGTCGCGGCGCAGGCGGCGGCAGACTTCGATCCCGCTGGTCCCCTCGACCATCCAGTCAAGCACGACCAGATCGGGTGCTTCCTCCTGCGCGAGCAGCAGGGCTTCATCGCCATCAGGGGTGGAGGTTACCGCATAGCCTTCCGTAGTGAAGCGGAATTCCAGCAGTTCGGCCAGCGCCGGATCGTCCTCAACCAGCAGCAGGCGCGGTTTGCTCATGTCAGGCTCCTGCCAGGTCTTCCCGGTCGGTCAGATAGGCACCGGTCGCGGCATAGTGGACCATTTCGGCGACATTGGTGGCGTGATCGCCGATCCGCTCAATATTGCGGGCAACGAAGAGGAGTTCGGCTGCGCTGCTGATCGAAGTGGGATTTTCGATCATGTGGCTGACCAGGTTGCGGAAGATCGAATTGTAGAAGGCATCGACCTTGTCGTCGCGCGCGACGATCTCAGCCGCCAGGGCCGCATCGCGGGCGGCGAAGGCGGTCATCACGTCGTGGACCATTCCGCCCGCGACTTCGGCCATCGCCGGGATCAGGGTGAGGGGGTCAAACTTGCGGCGATGCTCAATCTTGTCGGTGCTCTTGGCGATGTTCTTGGCATAGTCGCCGATCCGCTCGACCACCCCGGCGATCTTCAGCGCGGCAATCACTTCGCGCAGGTCATCGGCCATCGGTGCGCGCAGGGCGATAACGCGGATCGCCAGCTTGTCGACCTCGGCCTCCAGCGAATCGATCCGCTTGTCGCGGGCGATCACGCCCTTGGCGAGTTCGCTGTTGCCCTTGACCAGGGCTTCCATCGCCTCGGCCAGCGAAACCTCGGCCAGACCGCCCATCTCCGCGATCAGGCCGCGCAGCCGGGTGATGTCCTCGTCGAACGCCTTGACGGTATGTTCCTGTGCCATGATTTTTACCCGTAACGCCCGGTGATGTAATCCTTGGTCCGCTCTTCGCGGGGATTGGTGAAGATGTCGCTGGTCTTGCCGTATTCCACCATCTTGCCGAGGTGGAAAAAGGCGGTGCGCTGCGAAACGCGCGCGGCCTGCTGCATCGAGTGGGTGACAATGACGATCGCGTAGCGGCCCTTCAGCTCGTCAATCAGTTCCTCGATACGGGCCGTGGCAATCGGGTCGAGTGCCGAGCAGGGCTCGTCCATCAGGATCACTTCGGGATCGACCGCGATAGCGCGGGCGATGCACAGGCGCTGCTGCTGCCCGCCCGACAGGGCCGTGCCGCTTTCAGCCAGGCGGTCCTTTACTTCATCCCACAGGCCGGCGCGCTTGAGCGACTTTTCGACGATCCCGTCGAGATCGGCCTTGCTTCCCGTCAGGCCGTGAATGCGCGGGCCATAAGCGACATTTTCGTAAATCGACTTGGGGAATGGGTTGGGCTTCTGGAACACCATGCCCACCCGCGCGCGCAATTGCACCACGTCCATCCCGGACGTGTAGATGTCTTCCCCATCAAGCGTGATCTCACCTTCGACCCGCGCGCCGGCGATCGTGTCGTTCATCCGGTTGAGCGAGCGCAGGAAGGTCGACTTGCCGCAGCCCGACGGACCGATGAAGGCTGTCACGTACTCGGTCGGGATGTCGATCGAAACGTTATCGATCGCGCGCTTGTCGCCATAGTAGATGGAGACGTCGCGCGCGCTGATCTTGGCGTTCACGGGATCAAGGTTGTGTTGGGTGGTCATGGGAGCGGGTTTACCAGCGTTTCTCGAAACGGTTGCGGAGGTAGATGGCGAGGCCGTTCATCACCAGCAGGAAGGCCAGCAGGACGATGATTGCGGCCGAGGTACGCTCGACAAAGCCGCGGTCGATCTCGTCCGACCAGAGGAAGATCTGGACCGGCAGAACCGAGGCGGGCGAGGTGAAGCCTTCGGGCGGCGTCGCGACGAAGGCGCGCATCCCGATCATCAGCAGCGGCGCAGTTTCACCCAGCGCGCGGGCCATGCCGATGATGGTGCCGGTCAGGATGCCCGGCAGGGCCAGCGGCAGGACATGGTGGAACACGGTCTGGACCCGGCTGGCGCCTACGGCCAGCGCAGCATCGCGGATCGAGGGCGGCACGGCCTTGATCGCATTGCGTCCGGAAATGACGATCACCGGCATGGTCATCAAGGCCAGGGTCATGCCGCCGATCAACGGGGCCGAGCGATAGTTCGGGAAGATCGCCAGGAACACGGCCAGACCTAGCAGACCAAAGATGATCGATGGCACCGCGGCCAGGTTGTTGATCGACACCTCGATCACTTCGGTCCAACGGTTCTTGGGGGCATATTCCTCAAGATAGACGGCCGCCAGAACGCCGATCGGGAAGGCCAGGGCAAGCGTGATCAGCATGGTCAGCATCGAGCCCTTGAGCGCTCCCCAGATGCCGACGGCCTGGGGGCCGGTGGCATCGGCGCGGCTCAGGAACCCTGGATCCCAGGCCTGGGCCAGCTTGCCCTCGGCCTTGAGCCGGGTCGCCATGGCCTTGAGGCTGTCCGAAGCGCCGTCGCCCCGCAGCGCCGAAGCGAGGTCGTCGCTGGCCGGGAGCTCGGCCTCGACCGTGCCGCGCAGCGACTGGGGATCGGCGGCGATAGTCCGTGCCAGTTCGCGCCAGGCCTGCGGATCAACCTCTGCCGCGCCTTCTGCACCCAGCGCCTTGGTCGCATTCAGTGCGACGACATCGGGCAGGCCGGCAGTTTCAAGCAGCGCGACAGCATCCCCGGACGCCAGGCTGGCGGGATCAACCGTCAGTCCGCTGGCAGCCAGATCAACTGGAAACCGCAGTTCGGCGCGCTTGAACCCGCCAACGGCGTTCGCGGTCATGGTCACCAGCAGGAATGCCAGCACCATGGCTGAGAATACGACGGCAGCCAGCCCAAGCGCACGGAAGCGGCGCTCGGCGGCGTAGCGGGCCTTCAGGCGGGCGGAAGAGACGTTACTCATAGGCTTCGCGGAACCGCTTTACGACGCGCAGGGCGATGAAGTTGAGGGACAGGGTAACGCAGAACAGCACGAAGCCCAGGGCAAAGGCCGAAAGTGTTGCCGGGTGATCGAAACTGCCTTCGCCAGTCAGCATCGCAACGATCTGGAAGGTGACCGTGGTCATCGATTCAAACGGATTGGCGGTAAGCCGGGCGGTGGCGCCAGCGGCCATGACCACGATCATTGTCTCGCCAATTGCGCGGCTGACGGCCAGCATCACCCCGGCGACAATACCGGGAAGCGCGGCCGGGATCAGCACCTTCTTGATCGTTTCCGAGGTGGTTGCGCCCAGCGCCAGGCTGCCGTCACGCATTGCCTGGGGGACGGCTGCAATGCTGTCATCCGCCATCGAAGAGACGAAGGGGATGATCATGATCCCCATGACTAGACCGGCTGCCATGGCGCTTTCGCTCGACGCGCTGGCAATGCCGATGGCCTGGGCCGTATCACGCACCAGCGGCGCGACGGTGAGCGCGGCGAAATAGCCGTAGACCACGGTGGGCACGCCGGCGAGAATCTCGAGCAGCGGCTTCATCCACTTGCGGACAGCAGCGCTGGCATATTGCGTCAGATAGATCGCGCTCATGAGGCCGAGCGGGATGGCAACCAGCATGGCGATGATTGCGCCGATGAAGATCGTGCCCCAGAACAGCGGCAGCGCGCCATAGTTTTCGCCCAGATTGGCTCCGGGCGCGGCCATCGGGTCTGGACCCCAATGCGTGCCGAACAGGAACTCGGCCGGGCTGACGAACCCGAAAAAGCGGATCGTTTCGAACAGCAACGAGGCAACGATGCCGAACGTTGTCAGGATTGCCACCAGCGAGGCCAGGAGCAAACCCGTCATCACCGCACGTTCCACTCGGGTCCGGGCGGTGAAATCGGCGCGGAGCTTCAGGAAGGCATAGGCTCCGCCGGCAAAGCCAAGCACCAGCGTTACCGCCAGGCCAATCGTGCCGAACTGGCGGATTGCGGAAGAGAACGGCTCAACCAGTGCACTTGCGGCGGGATTGAAGGCAGCGGCTGACGATCCCGAGGCGACAGCATAGGCCTCTGCCACGATCGAATCCCGTTCAACCCCGAAGGCCGGCAGGCTTGCCGCAGCCGGATTGGACAGGGCCTGTCCGATAATCAGCCCGGGGCTGATCGCACTCCACACCGCCGCAAAGGCAATGGCCGGCACGACGGTCCAGAGCGCGACGTACCAGCCATGGTAATTGGGCAGCGAATGAAGCGGTGCGCGCGTGCCGGGCGGTGCGGCGCGCTTGAAGGCCCAGGCCTTCGAACGCGCCGCCAGCCATGCAACCAGGCCCAGCCCGAGGGCGAGCAGGAGAGGAATGGCTGGCGACATCGTTCGTACTGGTCCCTGTTACTCTGAACTTACTTGAGGCCGCTGGCGTCCATGATGGTCAGGTCACTGGCCACCTTGGCATTCTTGGCCTGGACGTCATCAGGCGAAACAACCATGCCCTGGCGCGCGAGCAGTCCGCCCTTGCTCCAGTTCTTGGCCCATTCCGCCACAAATTCCTTGAGCCCCTTGATCGCGCTGACGTGCGCAGACTTTACGTAGATGTAAAGCGGCCGGGCACCTGGATAGCTGAAATCGGAGATCGAGGTATAGGTCGGATTGACGCCGTTCATCGGCGAACCCTTCAGCTTGTCGGCGTTTTCTTCCAGGTAGGAGAACCCGAACACGCCGAGCGCCTTGGGGTTGGCTTCCAGCTTCTGGACGATCAGATTGTCGTTCTCGCCGGCATCGACATAGGCGCCGTCGTTCCGCACTTCGGTGCAGATCTTTTCGTGCTTTGCCTTGTCGCTGTCCTTCAGTGCCTTCATCGCTGGATCGGTGTCACAGCCCTTCATCAGGACCAGTTCCTTGAGCGCGTCACGCGTGCCCGAGGTCGACGGCGGGCCGTAAACCAGGATCGGGATCGCCGGCAGTGCCGGGTTCACGTCCGACCAGTTCTTGGCGGTGTTGGGCTTGCCGAACGGATTGGCGGCCAGCGCCTTGTAGACATCGGCCTGGGTCAGGGCGATCGACGGACCATCCTTGGCTTCGGCGAAGGCAATCCCGTCAAGGCCGACCTGGACCTCGATGATGTCCTTCACGCCGTTCTTCTGGCAGTCCTCGAACTCGGACTTCTTCATCCGGCGCGAGGCATTGACGATGTCGGGATGCTGCACGCCAACCCCGGCGCAGAACAGCTTCATGCCGGCGCCAGTGCCGGTCGATTCGATGATCGGCGACTTGATCTCGGTGTTCGACTTTGCGAGCGAGTCCGAGATCGCCTTGGCAAACGGATAGACGGTGGACGAGCCGACGGCGCGGATCTGATCGCGCGAAGTCGACTGGGTGCCGCAGGCGGCCAGCAGGGTGGTGGCGGCAGCGGCAATCAAAAGCTTGGTCTTAGTCATGGAATCAGCCCCTCTTTGGCGATGACCTGGCCGCTCTGGAGTAGTTCCATGACAGGTTTATGACAATCACGCATCGGCCAGCACAGGCAGCGAAACGCTCACCTTGGTGCCTTCGCCCAGCGTACTTTCTATGTCCATCTTGCCGCGATGCCGCTCGACGATGTGCTTGACGATCGCCAGACCCAGTCCGGTTCCGCCGGAGGCCCGACTACGGCCGGGATCGGTCCGGTAAAAGCGCCGGGTAAGGTGCGGCAGGTGTTCAGGAGCGATGCCGGGGCCGTGGTCGGCCACGGAAAGTTCCACGGTACCGGAGTGTGGTGCCGCTACGCTTACCTCGACCGGCGAATCGACTCCGCCGTACTTCAGGGCGTTATCGATCAGGTTGCGCAGCAATTGCTCGAGCTGCGTCGAATCGCCGGCGACCACCGCGCCGTCCGCAGCCGTGACCAGCTGGACCCGCTCCTTGCCGCGCAGCGACGCGACCTCGCCAACCACGCGCGCGGCCAGCTTGCCCAGATCAAGGGGTTCGGTCGGGTGATCATGCTTCTCGGCCTCGGCATGGCTCAGCGAAAGCAGGTCCTCGACCAGCGAGAGCATACGGCGTGCTTCACGCAGGACGACGCCCAGGAAGCGCTTCTCCGCCTCGGCATCGACGGCTGGGCCGCCTTCCTCCAGGGTCTCGACATAGCCAATGATCGAGGCGAGCGGCGTGCGCAGTTCGTGACTGGCGTTGGCAACAAAATCGGTATGCGCGCGGCTGATATCGGCCTCGGTCGTCCGGTCGGCCAGCTCGATCAGCCAGCGCTGGCGATCGATCTTGCGGCGCGTCAGTTGCCACAGGCTGCGCGTGCCAGTGAAGCCCGGGATGGTAACGCTTTCGCCGTCGGCCATGTCCAGCAGCCGCATTGCGTCAGGGTGGCGCAGCCCGATCCGCGCGTCCTGGCCCTGGATATGTCCTCCCAGCGCGGCGCGTGCAGCGGCATTGGCCATCACGATCCGCGTGCCTTCCAGCACCAGCAGCGGCGCCCCCAGTGATTCGATCGCCTCGCGCACGGCGTCACGGGTTACCTCTGCCTTGTCGACGCGGACCTCGGCGATTTCCGGCTCGGGCATGGTCAGCCACAGCGAGCCGCCCCAGACCAGCAGCACGGCAGCGACAAGCCACAGGCTGACACCGGCTACGACCAGGCCTACCCCGCCCAGCGCGGCGAGGGACAATCCTGCGATCGGAAGGTTGGGCTTGCCGGTCATGTCAGTAGGATGATTAGTAGGTCCAGACCAGCCATGCCAGCGACCATTTGCCCGGCACTTGCCGGACGCTGGTGGTGACCCCTACGGGAATCGAACCCGTGTTTCAGCCGTGAAAGGGCCGCGTCCTAGACCGCTAGACGAAGGGGCCAAACCGGCTTTAGGCCGTCAGGCAGGCCGGGCGTTTAGGCAAGCGCGTGGAGAGGGTCAAGCGGGTTTTGCAAGAATATTTCAATCAGCCCAGGCCGCATCGTCAATGTGCAGTTCTGCTGCGGGACGGCTGCCCCAATCGTCGATCTTCGCCCGTCCGGCGAGCCAGAATCGCCGTCCTTGCGCGCGATTGAGGAGGGCCTGACCAAGTTCGGTTTCAGCCTGGCGGAAGGCGACGGCCTTGAAGCTGGCGCCATCGTCCCCGCGCACGATCAGCCGAACATGGTCCTTGCCGACCAGATCTGCCTTGATCAACCGCACTGGGCCGACCGCTACACGCGGTCCGGGCCAGCCCATGCCGTATGGGCCGGCGCTCTCCAGCGTTTCGACCAGTGGGGGCACCAGTCCGCCCGGAGCAACCGCAAGGTCAAGCGCGAGCGATTGCCCGGACTGGGCTGCTGTGATGGCCGCACCCAGCCGCTCGTCGAGAAAATCCCCGAACGCGGTCAGGCGATCAGGTGCCACAGTCAGCCCGGCCGCCATGGCATGGCCGCCGCCCGCCACCAGCAATTCGGCTTCGCGCGCGGCAATGATGGCCGCTCCCAGGTCCACCCCGGCGATCGAGCGGCCTGATCCCTTGCCATTGCCATGTTCATCGGCATCGAGCGCAATGATGATCGCCGGCCGACCGGACTTTTCCTTGATCCGGCCCGCAACGATCCCGATCACGCCAGGATGCCAGCCCGCCCCGGCCAGGACCACAACTGCCCGGTTGTGCTGGGCATCGAGCTGGGCCTCGGCCGCTTCCTGCACCGCTGCCTCGATTGCGCGGCGTTCTTCGTTCAATTGTGAAAGCTGGGCGGCGATGGCCCGGGCCTCGTCCGGGTCTTGCGTGGTCAGCAGCCGCACCCCCAGCGTCGCTTCACCCACCCGACCTCCGGCATTGATCCGCGGGCCGAGTGCAAAACCCAAGTCGCTGCAGGTGGGGGCGCGGGTCAGGCGGCTGGCGTCGATCAGGGCTGCCATGCCGATGTTCTCGCGCCGGGCCATGACCTTCAGGCCTTGGGCCACCAGTGCCCGGTTCAGCCCGTGTAATGCCGCGACATCAGCCACGGTGCCCAGGGCAACCAGATCGAGTAGCGAAAACAGGTCTGGTTCCGCGCGGCTTTCGAAGAAGCCGCGCTGGCGCAGGACGCGCACGGTTGCAATCGCCAGCAGGAAGGCAACGCCCACTGCCGCCAGGTGGCCGTGTGCTGCCGCCAGATCATCCTCGTCGAGCCGGTTCGGATTCACCAGGGCAGTCGCCAGCGGCAGTTCGGCAGCGCACTTGTGGTGATCGACCACGATCACGTCGATTCCAGCGGCATGGGCCATTTCAAGCGCTTCGTAGGCCATGGCCCCGCAGTCGACCGTCACGATCAGGCTGGAGCCTTCAACCCCCAACCGGACCAGCGCCTCGCCTGAAGGGCCATAGCCTTCAAGCAAGCGGTCGGGGATGTAATAGCGCGCCTCGTGCCCCAGCATTCGCAGCAGGCGGACCAGCAGGGCGGCGCTTGTCGCGCCATCGACGTCATAATCGCCGTAAACCGTCAGGCTTTCCCCGGTCAGGACCGCCTGGGCGAGCCGCTCTGCCGCCTGGTCCATGTCACGAAAGGCGGACGGATCGGGCAGGAAGGCACGCAACGAAGGGTTGCGATGTCGCTCCACGTCGTCATGCGGCACCCCGCGGGCCAGCAGCAACTGCGTTACCAGGTCATGATCGAGCGAGGCATGGCTGTTCGACAGGTCCATGTTCCCGCCGCGCCAGCGCCAGGCCCGGCCGGTCAGCGAGCGGTCGATGCCAAGTATGGAAGGAGGGGCGGAAGCCATGGGTTCGGGCTAGCTTAACCGCGGGGCGCTGAGAAGGGGCCGCTACCGGCTTTTCACGGCTTTGCAGCCGCGCCGCATTGGGCCATGGTTGCGGCATGCTGGCAATCATCTGGCACAGCCGCACCGGCGCGGCGCGCGCTTTGGCGCAGGCCGCTTTCACTGCAGCGGGTGGACGGGCTGTCCTGTTGCCCGCGGAGGCGGCGCAGCCAGCGGATTTGCTGGCGGCGGGCGGGTACCTGTTTGTTTGTCCCGAAAATCTCGGCACGATGAGCGGGGCGATGAAGGAATTCTTCGACCGCAGTTATTACCCGCTACTCGGCCAGATCGAGGGGCGGCCTTATGCTTCGGTGATCGCCGCGGGTAGCGACGGGCATGGTGCCCAGGTTCAATTGGACCGGATTGTCACTGGCTGGCGGCTGCGGCGGGTGGCCGAGCCAGTGATCGTCAACCTGGCCGCACACTCGCCCGAAGCGATTCTCGCGCCCAAGGTGGTGCCGCAAGCAGCGCTGACCCTGGCGGCAGAGCTGGGTGAGGCCCTGGCCGAGGGCCTCGCGAGCGGCGTGTTTTGAAGGGTTTGAGCCTGGTTGCCAGTAATTGGGTCCAATCCTGAGACAACTCGCCAAGGGGGACTCGACTAGCTGCTGCGAAAAATGCCAGACATTCCGAAAGTTTGGCCGCAAGTGTGGGATCGCACTTAGCCAACCACTTTGGGGGACCGACGATCGACACGAAGGGGATCAGGTGGGCGAGTGATGGGGCACCACGACTGTGCCTGATCTTCGCGCCCGGCTCCCGGCCCGATCTGGCCGCGCTGGATGCGGTGGCGCGGCTTGATGGCGGACCCAAGCTGACTAACTTTGCCATTTCGCATCGCGGCACCGGGGAAGCTGACTGGGCCGAACTGCTTGCTGATGGACTGACTTTTGATTGCACCGGCCTGGCCCCCGGTGTCGGCGATCCCGAACCGCCGATCGGGCCTGCGGTCGGGCTGGCCGCCTGTCCGGCTGGAGAAGTGATAAGCCTGGCGCCCGGACCACATCTTGCGGGCGGAGCCGGACTGCTGCCGGTGCTGCGCGTTCTGGCGGGGCTGGGGGCGCGGCTGGCTGCCTTGCCCGGTATTGCTGCTATCGCCTGGACTCCGGCAGGTGCCTGGGTAGCGCCCGCGCTGTTTCACCGCGCAGTGGGGGAATGGCTGGAAGGCGGCGCTTTCCCCGGCCTGGTGCTGACTTCGCTGAAGCAGGAAGGTAGCGGGGCCATGGTCTCGTGCGGGCTGGGCCTGCTGATCGGGCAGGAATTGCGGTTTGAGCCTGACAAGCGCTTGCCGTCCGCCGCCAAGGCGCGGCTCGCGGTGCGGCTGATCCACGAACTGGTGCAAAGCGGACCACTCAAGCAGGAACGGGACTTTACCGGCCCGGGCGGCGAGCATCTGCTGGCTGTGCCAGTGCGCGATGGCACGCAGCTGCGAATCCTGGTCAGCAGTCTGGGCAAAGGCCCGTGAAGCTGCCACCGGGGGAGCGCAGCTGGGTGCCATTCCATGTGGTCAACCGGCGCGGCCAGCCCGGCTTCGATCCCGGTATGCAGCGCCATCACCTGTTGCCCCGGCAATTGTTGCGACAAGGCAGCACCGCAGGCCTGTTCAAGGCGCTGGGTCGCGACCGGTTGCGGTTTGATGACTTCCGCAGCAACGGCCTGCTCCTGCCAGCGACGGATCGCGCGGCCCTCCGGATCGGCTTGCCGCTCCACCGCGGCCCGCACCGCACCTATAACGAACTGGTGAGCGAGCGGGTCGGCCAGATCGAGGCGGGCTGGTCGCAAACCCGAACGCAGACGCCAGAGGTTGCGTTGGTCGATGCCCTGGCGCGGCTTGAATTGCTGCAGAAGGCCTTGCGCCGCCGCCTGTTGGATCAGCGGCGGCGCCTGCTGCTCAGCCGCAAGGACCCGCTGGGGGCAGGGGTGGACTTTACCGAACTTGATGCACTCGTCGATGACCTGTGGCCCGCCACCAAGGTGAGCGAGCCCTAGGTTCTACTGGGTCAGGCCAGGGCCATCCTGGCTTTGGCGGCCAGTTCGGTGCGAGCGCGGTTATATTCCGCTTCCATCCGGTCAACCCGGTCAGCCACGCTCTCAACGGCCTTGACCGCGTTGATGCCCTGGCCCGAACCCCAGATATCCTTCCAGGCCTTGGCCTCGGTATTGCCGCCCGAACCGAAGTTCATCTTGCTGGGATCGCTGACCGGCAGGTTGTCGGGATCAAGGCCAGCGGCGACGATCGACGGGCGCAGGTAATTGCCATGTACCCCGGTGAAGAGGTTGGAATAAACGATATCGTCGGCCCGGCCTTCGACGATGCTGTTCTTGTAGCCATCGACCGCGTTAGCTTCCTTGGTCGCGATCCACGGTGTGCCGATATAGGCAAAGTCCGCACCCATCGCCTGGGCACCAAGGATCGAATGGCCGCAGGCAATCGAGCCGGAAAGCGCGACAAGGCCATCGAACCATTCCCGGATTTCCTGCATCAGCGCGAAGGGCGAGAGAACGCCGGCATGACCGCCAGCCCCGGCAGCGACCGGGATCAGGCCATCGGCACCCTTTTCGATCGCCTTGCGGGCAAAGCGGTCATTGATCACGTCGTGCATCACGATCCCGCCCCAGGCGTGGACCGCATTGTTCAGATCTTCGCGCGCACCAAGCGAGGTGATGGTCAGCGGCACCTGCCACTTGGCGCAAACCTCCATGTCTTCCTCAAGCCGGTTGTTGGTCTTGTGGACGATCTGGTTGACCGCGTAGGGCGCGGCCGGGCGATCGGGATTGTCGCGATTGTGGGCGGCCAGTTCCTCGGTGATGCGGTGCAGCCATTCGTCCAGCATGCCCGAGGGACGGGCGTTGAGTGCCGGGAAGCTGCCAATGATCCCGGCCTTGCACTGGGCAATCACCAGTTCCGGGCCCGAAACGATGAACAACGGCGAACCAATGACGGGCAGGCGCAGGCGGTCAAACGGGGCGGGCAGCGACATGGGTGGCATTCTCCGATAGCTTAATCGTACGATTAAAGACGCTCATAGCAGAGGCCAAGTCTCTGTCGAGTGGGGCAGACCTGCCAAATTTATGGATCAGGTGGTGCCTAGAACACCGGGCCCAGTGCCGCATTGAGATCGCGTGGGCGGGTCAAGTGGACGAGCCTGGCGCAGCGGTCGTGCAGGTCAGCCCAGCGATCGATCTGCAGTTCCAGCACCGCAAAGGCCGCAGTCGGGAACTTTTCCTCGACCGCATCGCGCAGCGGGTTCTGGCCATCATCAGGGACCAGGTCGAATATCAGGTCTTCAAGACCTGGGTTGTGGCCGACCATCAGGATCGCCGCGGGATCACCATCCTGTTCGCGCAGGACATCGGCCAGGGTGACGCTGCTGGCAAGGTAGATCCGGCGGTCCCAGTTGACCTTTACCGGCTGGCTCGAAGCCTGGCAGGCCAGCTCGATCGTCTCGGCACAGCGTAGCGCGGGCGATGCAATCACCGGGTTCCAGCGCACGCCATGGTCGCGGATGTGCCGTCCCATGATCTCCGCGCCAGCGCGGCCGCGCTGGTTAAGCGGGCGATCGAAATCGCGGGCACGGGGGTCCTGCCAGTCAGATTTGGCGTGACGGAATAGACCGAGCAGTTTCACACGGGGCTCTCTTTGCGGACGACATTGCCAGAAACACCGGCGCCGACCCGTTGTAAAGCCTCGTCCAAAGTCACCCTTACGATCGGGGTGCCAGCAGGGAAAGCCGAGAGCAGCCGCGATGGAAAGGCCGAGGACAACACGATAAAGTGCCCGCGGTCGTCCTTGCTGCGGATCAGGCGGCCGAATGCCTGGGCAAGGCGGGCGCGGATGATCTGGTCATCATAGGCCGAACCGCCGCCAGCCAGGCGCCGCGACCGGTGCAGGATTGACGGCTTGGGCCAGGGCACCTGCTCCATCACCACCAGCCGCAGCGAATGGCCCGGGACGTCGACCCCGTCGCGCAGGGCGTCGGTACCGAGCAGGGAGGCGCGAGGATCGTCGCGGAAGATATCGACCAGGGTGCCGGTGTCGATCGGATCGACGTGCTGGGCGTAGAGAGGTAGGCCAGCCCGGGCGAGCCGGTCGGCAATCCGCCCGTGGACTGCACGGAGCCGCCGGATCGCAGTAAACAGCCCCAACACCCCGCCGCCCGAAGCCTCAATCAGGCGGCCATAGGCTCCCGCCAGCGCGGCCAGGTCGCCTTTCGGCACATCGGTCACGATCAGCACTTCGGCCTGGTCAGCATAATCGAACGGACTGCTGAAGCTGGACAGCCGCGGCGCGACTTCCAGCGCCGCTGCGCCGCTGCGGGCAATCGCGGTGTTCCAGTCCGGCCCGTCGCGCAAAGTGGCGGAGGTAATCATCACCCCATGCGCGCCTTCCAGCACGGTTCGCGCAAAGGGTTTCATCGGATCGAGCCAGCGGCGGTGGATGCCGACATCGAATTCGCGCGCCTCGCTCCGCTCCACTGCCAGCCAGTCGACAAATTCTGGATCAGCCGGGCCACCGAGCCGTTCAAGCAGGGCCTCCCATGCCGACAGCAGGTCAATCCGCCAGGTCAGCGAGTGGCGCGCACCTTCGATCCGGGCGCGGCCAGCCCCGTCCAGCCAGTCAGGCGGTTCGGCCAGAACAGCCTCCAGCCGCACGCCGAGCCGAACCAGCGGGACGCGCAGTTCGGCCAGCGCTTCCTGCGCCGCCTGGGCGCGTTCGACAAAAGTCCCGTCAAACTGGGCTGCCTCGGTTTCCAGGCCATAGCCTGCTTCTTGCCCGCCGCTCTCATCGCGGGCGTAAACCGTGGCGCGGACCGCTGCGAGCAGTTCTTCCAGCGGGCCGGAGGGCGCGTTGTCGTTCAGGCGTTGCAGCCAGCCATCGCCCGGCAGGGCTTCGGCCGCGTGGCACGCGGCGGCGATCGCCTTGCCGCCAGCCTCGTCATAGCTGGCGATGTCCGCGAGGCGCGCGGCGAGGCCACGGCGGCGACCCTTTGACCCCCGTTCAGGACCGATCACCCAGCGGCGTAGCTCGATTGTCTCGGCCCCGGTCAGGGCGGCGGCGAAGGTTGAATCTGCCGCCTCGAACACGTGATGGCCTTCGTCGAAGACCAGCCGGGTCGGGCGCTGGGCATGATCGCGGCCACGCGCGGCGTTGACCATGACGAGCGCATGGTTGGCGATGACCAGATCGGCCTGGGCCGAGGCGCGGGCGGCGCGTTCGATGTAGCACTTCCGGTAATGCGGGCAGCCGGCATAGACGCATTCACCGCGCTGGTCGGTCAGCGCCTTGACCCCGCGCTGGCGGAACAGGGTGCCAAGCCAGCCGGGCAGATCGCCGCCGATCATGTCGCCATCCTGGCTATAGGCGGCCCAGCGCGCGACAAGCTGGGCCAAGATTGCCGCACGACCTGTGAAGCCACCTTGCAAGGCGTCTTCAAGGTTCAGCAAACACAGGTAATTTTCGCGCCCCTTGCGGACCACGACCGGCAGGGTGCCGTCGCTCCGTCGGCCAGGCCAGGCGCGGCGGCTTTCCCGGCGAAGCTGGCGTTGCAGCGCCTTGGTATAGGTTGAAACCCAGACCGTGCCGCCCGATTGCTCCGACCAGAGCGAGGCCGGGGCGAGGTAGCCGAGCGTCTTGCCGATTCCGGTCCCGGCCTGGGCCAGCAGGACATGCGGCAGGCCTTCCCGGCGGCGCGGGGCGAAGACTTCACCGGCCTCGCTGGCGTAGGCGACTTGTGCCGGGCGAGCTTCGGCCCCGCTGCCGGTAAGCTGGCCGAGCCGCTGCGTAATTGCCTCTGGCGGGAGTGCTACCTGCGCGGGCTGCGGCCGTTCGGGCGCTTCTTCCCATTCCGGCAGGCGCGCGAAGAGCCAGCGTTCTGCCTTGGTCGGCGCTGACAGGCGCGCCGCAAGCAAGGGTGCCCATGGCCAGCGTAGCCGCGCAAGGTTCTGCAGCGCGCTCCACGCCCCTTCGCGTTCCGGCCAGGTGGGATCGGCGCAGGTTGCCAGCAGGGCTTCCGCCGCGACCTGAAGCAGGGCGGGAACGGCATCGTCCCCTTCCGGCTCGGGCAGATCGAGCACATGGGCCAAGCCCTTCGGCGTCGGCACCATGAACCGCGCCGGGTGGATGAAGGCGAACAGTTCCAGCAAGTCGAGGCCCGACAGGTCGGGATAGCCCAGCCGCGTTGCCACCAGCGGCGCATTGAGCATAAGCAGCGGGGTATCGGCCGCGGCGATGATCGCTTCGCCCTTGCCGGTCACGCGGGTGCTGCTATTGCCGTCGCGCAGCCAACAGCCGGAATGGCTGGCGTGAATCGCGGGCAGGGGCAGGGCGGCTGTCACGACCCAGCGATAGAACGGAACTGGAACGCAGGGCAAGCTGTTGACCGGGCAGCCGTGCCGGTCCAGCGTCGGATCATGTCGAATCCCACTCGTGACGCACTGATCGCCCGCCTGCCCAAGGCCGAACTCCACCTCCACATCGAAGGCTCGCTTGAGCCGGAACTGCTGTTTGCCCTGGCGCAGCGCAACGGCGTGGCGATTCCGTTCGCCTCGGTCGAGGCGGTGCGCGCGGCCTATTCCTTCTCCAACCTGCAGGACTTCCTCGACATTTATTATCAGGGGATGTCGGTGCTCCAGACCGAGCAGGATTTCTATGACCTGACCTGGGCCTATCTGGAACGGGCGGCGGATGACACGGTCCGCCATGTCGAGATCTTCTTCGATCCGCAGGGTCATACCGAGCGCGGCGTGGCTTTCGAGACGGTACTGAACGGTATCGAGCGCGCGCTGCAGGATGGCGAGGCGCAGCTGGGGATCAGCTACCGCCTGATCATGTGCTTCCTGCGCCACCTGAGCGAGGAAGAGGCCTTTGCGACGCTGGAGCAAGCCACGCCGCACCTCCACCGCATCCACGGGGTGGGGCTGGATTCGTCCGAGGTTGGCCATCCGCCAGCCAAGTTCCATCGGGTTTTCGCCAGGGCGCGCGAACTTGGCTTGCACGTGACGGCCCATGCCGGGGAGGAGGGGCCGCCGGAATATGTCTATGAAGCGCTCGATCTGCTGCAGGTCGAGCGGATCGATCACGGCAACCGCGCGCTGGAAGATCCCGCGCTGGTCCAGCGGATCGCGGATGAAGGCCTGACGCTGACGGTCTGCCCGCTTTCCAACCTGCGGCTCTGCGTGATCAAGGACATTGGCGACAGCCCGGTGCGGCGGATGCTCGATCTGGGGCTGAAGGCCACGGTAAACTCTGACGATCCGGCCTATTTCGGCGGCTATATCAACGACAACTTTCGCGCCATTGCCGATGCGCTCGACCTGACCGAGGCCGAGATCGTGCGGCTGGCCGAGAACAGCTTCACCGGCTCGTTCCTGCCGATGGCCGACCAGATCCAGCACCTGGCCGAGATCGCGGAGGTGGCCGGTGGTCGATAAGGTTTACCTTACCGCTGACCGGCTGCTGGAAGACAGCTTCGCCCTGGCCAACCAGGTGCTCGATTCGGGCTTTGTGCCGACCCATATCGTCGGCATCTGGCGCGGCGGGGCACCGGTCGGGATCGCGGTACAGGAACTGCTGGCCTATCGCGGGGTGGAGACCGATCACATCGCGGTGCGCACTGCGAGCTATACCGGCATCGACCAGCAGGCCAAGGAGGTGCGGGTCTATGCCCTGGGCTACCTGATCGACGTGCTCGATCCGGAAGACCGCCTGCTAGTGATCGACGATGTGTTCGATACCGGCCGCTCGGTCGAGGCGTTCCTGCGCGAACTCCAGGCGCGGTGCCGGCATAACATGCCCAATACGGTGAAGATCGCCACCGCCTATTACAAGCCAAGCCGCAACCAGACCGAGCTCAAACCGGACTACTTCGTTCACCAGACCGAGGAATGGCTGGTTTTCCCGCATGAAATCTGCGGGCTGAGCGAAGAAGAAATCCGCGCCCACAAGCCAGGCGCGGCGATTATCCTGCGCGAGCGCTAGGGCTGGATCAGACTTTGCGCGGACCCTTGCCGGTTCAGTGGCCGGGCGCGCTGGAGCGAGCGATCCCGGCTGGCTTTGTCGCCATCGTTCGCGCGTGGCTGAGCTGTTCCAGATCGACTGGATTGTCGAATTTGAGACCGATCTCGCTGCCTTCGTACCAGATGACCCTAGCGGCAACGGGCGCAAGATTGCGGAAATGGATGCTGACCGCTTCGTTCAGCGCAAAATCGCCGATGTCGGAACTTTCGCCCTTGAGGCCGGTGGCCGACAGATTCTGGACGCGCAAAGTGGCATGCCCACCATCCTGGCGGTGGCATTTGACAACCAGCAAGGTAGCCGCCCGGCGCGCACGCGGTTGGCGGGGGAAAACCCCCGTTTGATCAGTAACTTCGCGACCCATTATGTCCCCCGAGATCAATCGTCTCGCTGGGGGCCCGTCATGGTCTGGAGGTGTTGAGACGAGGTAAACGCAGTGGCAACTTTCCGACCACGGACGATTACTTACCGGCTTGCCAGATTGTTTGCCCTTCCTTGACTGTTTCCAGCACCCGGATTGCGCGGATGTCATCCACGGCCGTCGTGAGGGGATTGCGATCCAGCACCACGAAGTCAGCCAGCAGACCGGGTTTGATCCGCCCGCGCTGGTCTTCTTCGAACACCTGCCAGGCAGGGCCAGTGGTAAGCCCCTGGAGCGCGTGCCAGGCATCCTCGCGCTGGCCTTCCCCGCTGACGACGCCAGTGCGCGAAGTGCGCGCCATCGCGCTCCACAGCTGCGCGCGGGTATCCAGCGGAGTGACTGGATAGTCCGAATGGTTGGACGCGATCAGCCCGGCAGCCCGGCTCGCCACGAAGGGGCTGATGAAATCCACTACTTCATTCGGAAAGTTCCGGCGGTGCGTATCGGCGAAGTAGAAAGTGTGGTTGGAAAAATAGGACGGTCCGACCCCAATCCGGGCATAAGCCTGGAGCTGATCCGGCCGCATGAACTGCGAATGGATTACGATCGGCCGGCGATTGTCTGCAGCCTTGATGCCCAGCGCGTCAAAGCCGCGGATCGCCATGTCGATCGCGGCATCGCCGTTGGCATGAACGAAGATCTGCCAGCCGCGTTCATGTACCTTGCGTGCCAGGGTCTGGAACGCGGCATCACTCGTCACTGGTTGGCCATGCCAGGGATGGACTCCGTCAGGCGAACCCAGCGCATAGTCGCGGGTGAAGAAGGCCGTGCGCGCCTGGGGCGAACGATCAAGCGTGAACTTGATCCCCTGCAGCTTGACCCGCCCGAACCGAGCACCGGGCGTCATCGCCGGGTTTTCCAGCACGGCATCGATCCCGGTCATCGCGAAGGGCAGCAGCGCGAGGTCGATCTTGAGCTTCTGCTGAGCCGCCGGCGAAGTCAGGAAGGCCAGGTCAACCGGATTGGTGGCCCCGTCCTGTGCCCAGGTGAAGCCTTCGCGGGCATAGCGCATCTGCACCCCGTCCATCGCCGCCAGACGCATCTCGAGGGTGGGCTGGGGAAGCACGGACCGCACAGGCAGCATGGCCGTTTCGAACAGCAGTCCAGTAAGCTTGCCCTTGGCGTCGCTGGGCATGACCCCGCCAGTGGGCGGCTTCATCCCGTCGCGCAGCTTGGCCGCCTTGAGCGCTTCGCTATTGGCGATCAGGCCGTGCAACGAGATGTGAAGCAGCACGACCTTGCGGTCGGGCAGGATCGCATCGAGTTCCGCGCGGCTCACGTTGCGGCGTTCGGCCAATTGCGCATCGTCATAACGCCAGACGACAACCCAGCCGCCTTTCGGCACTTTCGCGCCGTAACGCTGCACAGCGGCCAGCAGCTTTGGCACCGTGCCCGTGTCTCCCGTTGCCGGATCGGCGAGGTCCAGGCCCCCGGCGGTCTGCAACCCGATCGCGAAATGCGAATGGGCATCGACGAAGCCGGGCAGCAAGGTCGCGCCCTTCAGATCGCGCAGCAGCGCATCCTTGCCAGCGGCCGCGCGTGCGGCAGCTTCTGGTCCGACAAAGACGATCCGGCCTTCTCGTTCGACCACAGCTTCAGCGGTCGCGGGCGTATCACCATCCATCGTGATGATCGTCCCGCCGCGCCACAACGTTGCCGCAGTGTCCTTTGCCGCCAGCGGCGCGGCCAGCGCCAGACCCGCTGCGGCCAGCCAGTGTACAAATCGCATTATCGCCCCTCCAGTCCTCAAGCACGACTTGCAACGCCCCGGCAGCCTTGCGCAAGGGGCAATCACGCCTTGCAACGCGGGCGCTTTGGCGCGAAAGGCCGCGCATGACCGACGAAGCACTCCGCACCCCAACTCTGCTTGAAGCAGCACAGGTTTCCAAGGCTTGGCCCTTCGAAGAAGCGCGCAAGCTGCTGAAGCGGTATCCGGATGGCAAACCCGATGGTTCGCCAGTGCTGTTCGAAACCGGCTATGGACCATCCGGTCTGCCGCACATCGGCACATTTCAGGAAGTGCTGCGCACGACTTTGGTCCGGCGCGCTTATGAAACTCTGAGCGGCGGCGCGCCAACGCGGCTGGTCGCCTTCAGCGATGACATGGACGGCCTGCGCAAGGTGCCCGACAATATCGAGAACAAGGGCCTGCTGGCGGCTTACCTGGGTCATCCGCTGACCCGGATTCCCGATCCGTTCGGCAAGTATGAAAGCTTCGCGCACCACAACAACGCGATGCTGCGCGAGTTTCTTGATCAGTTCGGCTTCGATTACGAATTCGTCTCGGCCAGCGATCGCTACAATTCGGGCCAGTTCGACGATGCCCTGCGCGGTGTGCTGCGCAATTGGCAGGCGATCATGGATATCATGCTGCCAACCTTGCGCGAGGAGCGCCGCCAGACCTATTCGCCGGTCCTGCCGGTCAGCCCGAAGACTCACCAGGTGCTGCAGGTGCCGGTCGAGGTAGTCGATGCCGAGGCTGGCATCGTCCGCTTCGACGACCACGGTGAAATGGTCGAAAGCTGCATTCTGGGCGGCAATGCCAAGCTGCAGTGGAAGGTCGACTGGGCCATGCGCTGGGTCGCGCTGGGCGTGGACTACGAGATGTGCGGCAAGGACTTGACCGACTCCGTGCGCGAAAGCGGCAAGATCGCCCGCGCGCTGGGCGGACGCCCGCCGGAAGGGATGATCTACGAACTGTTCCTCGACGAGAACGGTGAGAAGATCTCCAAGTCCAAGGGTAATGGCCTGACCATCGACCAGTGGCTGACCTATGGCAGCGAGGAAAGCCTGGGCTTCTATCTGTTCCGCGATCCCAAGAGCGCCAAGAGCCTGCACGTCGGGATCATCCCGCGCGCGGTCGACGAGTACTGGCAGTTCCGTGAGAAGCTGCCCACCCAGCCGGTCGAGCAGCAGCTCGGCAACCCGGTCTGGCACCTGCTGCGCGCCAATGGTTACCACGGCGGCGATGGGGACAAGCTGCCAGTGACCTATGGGCTGCTGCTTAACCTCGTCGGCGTGCTCGGTGCCAAGGCGACGCGCGAGCAGGTCTGGTCCTATCTTGGCAACTATGTCGAGAATGCTGATCCGGCCGCGCACCCGCAGCTCGACAAGCTGGTCACCAATGCGCTGGCCTACAACCGCGATTTCGTTGCGCCGACGCTCGTGCGGCGGAAGCCGGAAGGGAATGAAGCGCTTGCGCTTGCCGCCCTGGACGAAGAGCTGGCCGCGACCAGTGACGATGCCACGGCAGAAGAATTGCAGAACCTGGTCTACGCGATCGGCAAGGACCCGCACTATGACTTCGAGGCGCTGCGCGACTGGTTCAAGTGCCTGTACGAAACGCTCCTCGGCTCTCCGCAAGGCCCCCGCATGGGCAGCTTCATCGCGCTCTACGGAATTGCCAATACACGTAAGCTGATCGCCGAGGCACTGGGCTGATCCAGCTGGATTTGCCTTCCGGAGAAATGGGCGTATCCTGACCCGGGTCGCGGAACCTTCTTGGGGAGGGAAGGCGATGGCGACTGTATCTGACCGGCATTTGGGCACGCACGCGGACGATCAGTGGAAAGCGCTGGTTGACCGGTGGATTTTCGTATTCACGGCAGCGCTGATTACGACTGCGGTTCTCGTCGGTTTTGTGCCGGACTCGCTCATGAAGTTGGGGTTGCTCGCGGAAAACAAGCGTGCCCCGATCCCCGCCATGATGCATGTCCATGCGGTCTTGATGGGTAGCTGGATGCTGCTGCTGCTCACCCAGACGACATTGATGGCGACCGGTCGCAAGGCACTGCATATGCAGTTGGGTGTGATCGGCATGTTCCTGGCCCCGGCCCTGGTTATCGTCGGCGTGATGCTGGTTCAGGTCAATGCGCGGACCTACCTTGAATGGGTTGCCACGGCGCCGCCTGAACTGCAGGCAAAGGCTGACGCGCAAATGCAGCGGTCTGCCAACATCATGCTGATCCAGTTTCGCACTGGCATCACGTTTCTGGCGCTGGTCTGGATTGCCTTGCGGGCAAGGCGATCGGATTCGGCGACGCACAAACGCCTGTTGATCCTGGCAACCAGCGTCCCCTTGTCGGCGGCCTTCAACCGGATGACGTGGCTGCCCTCGAACATGCCAGATTCGCCGTTGCTGGGTGAGGTTTGGCACCTGTTCCTGATCGCGCCGATGTTCAGCTGGGACTGGTATCGCCACGGCGCCCTGCAACGGGCCTATGTGATCTGGGCGGCTTGGTTCGTGCCTGGGGTGGTGATCATCACCCTGGCCTGGAACACGCCGGGCTGGCAGTCCTGGGCGCGCGGTTTTCTTTACGGCTGATCGGCGCCTTCGCTCGCAATCCAGCGTCGCACTTTGGTTTCGAGGACCGGCAGCGGCAGCACGCCGCTGCCCAGAACCTGCTCGTGGAACGCCTTCAGATCGAAGCGGGAGCCCAGCGCCGCTTCTGCTTCGCGGCGCAGGCGCTGGATGGTCAGCGCGCCGATCTTGTAGCTGAGCGCCTGACCGGGGTTGGCGATGTAGCGATCAACCTCGGCCTCGGCATCGCTGCGGCCCATGCCGGAGTTGGCCAGCATATAGGCGACCGCCTGGCTGCGGCTCCAACCCTTGGCATGGATGCCGGTATCGACCACCAGCCGCATTGCCCGCAGCATCTCGTCATCGAGCGTGCCCCAGTGCTGCAATGGATCCTTGTAGAGGCCCATCTCGTAACCAAGCGTTTCGGCGTAGAGCGCCCAACCTTCGACAAAGGCGGCATTGTCACCGAACCGCTGGAAGTCGGGCAGGGACAGGTTCTGCTGCGCCAGGCTGGTCTGGAAGTGGTGGCCGGGAATGCCTTCGTGCAGGTAGAGCGTGGTGACACCCGAAAGGAACCGGCTCTCCAGGTCATAGGTGTTGAAATAGAACACCCCCGGGCGGCGCCCGTCAGCCGAACCAAGGGCATAGGATCCGCCCGCCTCGAACTTGCCGCGAGTGGCCGGAAAGGCCGCGATGGTCATCTGTCCGCGTGGTTGGCGCCCGAA
Organism: Sphingomonadaceae bacterium; assembly: GCA_009926135.1. GTDB lineage: Bacteria > Pseudomonadota > Alphaproteobacteria > Sphingomonadales > Sphingomonadaceae > Novosphingobium. Next base: position 30,613 of record RFPL01000011.1, on the reverse strand, counting down.
CAGGCGGGGTAGCTGTGCATCGACGGATTGGGCGACGCGGGCATAGCCGGCACTCAGTTCCTCGGTGGTCTTCGGGTGAAAGCGTGCGTCGGTGCGGATTTGGTTGAAGAACGCAGGCAGTGTGCCCCTGAAGCCAAACTGGACCTTGACCAGTTCCATCTCGCCCTGGATCCGGGCCACTTCGCCAAGGCCCAGCGCATGGACCGCCTCGGGCTCCAGCGTCAGCGTGGTGTGGTGTACGATCAGCCGGCGATAAAGCCCCGAACCGCCTTTCATCGCGGCGAGGCCGGGTGCCACGCGGGCGACCGGAAGGTAGTCTTCGGCGAGGAACTGACGCAGGCGGCGGTAGGCTGGCAGAACCTCTTCGCGCACCGCATCCAGCCAATCCGCGCGGATCAGGGCCAGGCGCGCAGGCGGCAAGGCTTCAGGCATTTCCACCAGGGGGGCGGCGAAGATCGAATCCTGCGCTGGCCGCGCCAGTATTTCATCGAGCTGGGCGATCATATTGGCCGTAGTCAGCCGGGTTTCGACCACGCCGCTCGCCATGCCTTGGCGAAACCTGGCCACGGCACGATCCAGCACCACCGGGAAGGCGCGCAGCAACGCCAGGTTGCGGCGATAATCACGCTCGTCGCGATAGGGCAGCGCGCCGCCCGGTCCGATCAGCGCGGGGAAATCCTGGTGCAACCCGCCGAAATGGTTGAACGGGCGCACGGCGGTAAGGGCCTGGATGTCGGGGGACAGCCAGCCCAGCGCTTCGCGGGTCTGCTGCTGGAACGCATCATAGGAGAGCTGCCGTTCTGGGCTGAGCCGCGCCCGGTCGACCCGGGCGAGCGCGGCCAGTTCGCGGCGCAGCTCTGCGCGATGGGCCGCGACCAGTTCATCACTGAACAGCCGCTGCAGTGCTTTCGGATCGCCGTTATCCCCGCGGGCCAGCGAGCCCAGCGGATCGAGCGTCTCCTGAGCGCGGGCAAAGGAATTGAGCAGCGCAAAGAGGCGCGCGTCCTCGGTCTGCCGCGCGCCTGCCACGGGCACGGCCGGCACCGGCTGGGCCAGCGCGGGCAGCGCGGTACTCAGCAGCGAAGCAGCCAGCAGGAAAGCCCGGGTCAGCCCCATTTGCGGCTGCGGTACCACTTGGTGATGATATACTTGGTGCCCTTGATCACCGGCGTGCCGGCGTGGAGCGTATCCTGGTTCAGCGCGCCATCGGGACAGCAGTTGTTCCACACGATCAGTGCGCCTTGCTGCGGCGGGATCGAGACGCCGATCCTTGGGAAATCAGTAGTACCGCCTTCTTCCACATCGTTCAGGTAGATCATCGCGGTGATCGCGCGCTGGCCCCCGCGCTTGGCCTCGGTCTTCCAGTAAGGAGCCTTGGTCCAGAACCAATCCATGTGCGGCTTGAATTCCTGGCCCGGTCCATAGCGCTGGCCCTGGATGGTCTCACCGAATTCATGCGGGATGCCCAGCAGGTCGTCGATGCGCCGCTCGATCATCTTCACGAACGGATCATCGCGTTCGACATCGCCGGAATAGGAGGTACGCCAGGTATCCGCGCCATAGCCATGGTCCAGCACCGCAGAAGGCTTGGCGGTACGATCGACCATGTCCATCAGCGCCGCGCATTCAGCAGCGCTGACAAATTCGGACAGGGCCCAGATCTCGGCCCGGTCGACTGGCACCTGGTGGACTGCCGGATCGGCTTCCAGCCGGCGGCGGACCTGGGCGCCCAGCCGCATCAGGGCAACCTTGTCGGGGTTGGGGCAGGGGGGATATTCCATGCGATCCTGCCTATCGCTGCCGCGCCGCAGGGCAAGCAAAAGCTGCTTGCAGCACGTCCCGGCATGCGCCATTTTGCCGGCCTATGAGCACAACCGACAGCGCCCTAAGCTATTCGCGCGGAGCGATCATCCTGCACTGGCTGATCGCCCTGCTGATCCTTGGCAACTTCATCGGTGCCTGGACTGCGGAGGACCTGCCGCGCGATGCGAAGCTGGTGGTGATGGGCTATCACAAGGCCACCGGCATCGTGATCCTGCTGCTCACCCTGGTGCGGATCGGGTGGCGGGTGGTCTACCGGCCGCCAGTGTTGCTGCAAACGCTCAAGACCTGGGAAGCGGCGCTCGCCCGCGTGGCGCACGCGCTGTTCTATGCCCTGATGCTGGCCGTGCCGCTGGCGGGCCTGGGCCTGCATTCTGCCTTCAGCCAGGGCAAGCCGGTCAGCCTGTTTGGCCTGATCGATTTCCCGGCGCTTCCGGTCGGTTTCGACAAGCCGACAATCGGCCTGTTCCACGAACTGCATGAAGTGACCGCCACGGCAATGCTGGTGCTGCTTGGACTGCACGTCGCGGCGGCGCTGAAGCATCAGTTCATTGACCGCGACAGCACCATGGCGCGGATGCTGCCCTTCCTGCGCTGAAACAGGGAAGCCCCCACCCGTTTCCGGGCAGGGGCTCCGTGCGGGTCCGTCCACTCGTTGGACCGTTACCAGAAGAACCTGTAGATCACGTCCACGACTTCGCCGCTATAGGTGTTCACCAGCAGGGCATCGTCATAATAGCGGATCCAGCGATAGGGCCCGTAGACGTCCGGCAGGCGGTACTGCCACGGATCGTTGATCCAGTACCGGTTCGAGAAGAACAGCGAGTCCAGGAAGAACCCGGCCGACAGGCGCCGATAGCTGTAATTCCGATAGGGTGAGTAATAGATCCCGACCCGGAAGGTGCTGGGATAGCTGCGACGATAGGAATACCAATCATAGCGCCGGTTATCCCGCCAGCGGTGGTCCCAGCGGCGGTAGTCCTGGTTGTAGCCCTGGCGATCGCGGTCCGTGCGGCCATCCCAGCGCCGGTCATTGTCGCGCCGGTATTCCTCGCGGTTGCGATCGCGCCAGCGGCTGTCATCGCCGCGACGTTCGGCATCGCGGTAGGTGCGGTCACCTTCCTGGCGCCACCAGGTGCCCGACCGGTCTGTCCGGCGGGAGTCTTCCGAACGGGCCGGCCGGCCATCGTTCCAGCTGCGACCCTGGACAACCGGAGCCGGTGCGGCCTGAGGCTGGGGCGCTGGATTGGCCCGGGCTTCGTCGCCTCGCCAGTTTCCGCCGCCGCGGTTTTCCCAACTGCGGCCATTGCCGCTCCAGCCATTGCCTTCGCGGCGGGGCGCGCTGCGATCCCAACCGGGGGCCTGCGCGGCGCGGCCCTGCTGATAATCGCCAGCCGGTGCGGCCTGCGGGACAGAGCGCGGCGCTTCGGCGCGGGCCGGGCGTGACCAGCCGTTGCCGTTATCGCCAGACGGTGCCGACCGCGGTGCGCGGCGCGCTTCGTTGCCGCCGCCGATATTCCCGGCGGCCTCGTTGTCCCGAATTTGCTGGCCTTCATCCTGCGCCTGAGCGGCAGCGGGAAGGGCCACGGCCGACACGGCAAGCGCAAGAGCGCTGACCCGACCGACAATCGACTTGAATTTGACGGCCATGGCCGTTCTCCACTCTCTGCGCCGCACCATCGGCGGCGACCTCGTAAAACTAGCTAAGCGATTCGCGCTGTCGCCAAGGTGAATGGTCGTTAGGGTTCTCTGTTCAGGAATCCCCTGCGGCGATGTAAGGGCCAATCATGTTCGATACGCTAGATGCCGTGCTGGCCGACGCCGCCACACACTTGACGCGCGCCGCGCGCGACCGGAAATCTCCGATGCACGTGCCGGTGGTGGGAACCGCCGATGGCGACCTGCGGATGATGGTTCTGCGCAGCTGCGATCAGGCCATTGGTCTGCTGCGCTTTCATACCGATGCGCGCAGCACCAAGACGGCCACTATCGGCGGAAATGGCATGGCAAGCGTGCTGGCGTTCGATCTGGAAGCCAAGATCCAGCTGCGCCTGCGGGGGACCGCGCGGATCGAGACAACCGGTGCAATAGCCGATGCCGCCTGGGCTGCGGCGTCACCCTATGCCCGGCGCTGCTACCTTGCGGTTGGCGCTCCGGGATCGCCAGCCGACCAGCCCGGATCCGGACTGCCGACCGAAGTTGAAGGAATTCGTCCCAGCGAGGAACAACTGCTCCCGGCGCGCGAAAACTTCGCCGTCCTGTTGATCGAGCCACATTCGCTCGACTGGCTCTACCTCGCTCACGATGGCCATCGCCGCGCGCAGTTTACACGCGGCGAGCCGGGGCAGGACTGGCAGGGGACCTGGGTGATCCCCTGACCGGTCAGCGGGTCAGCTTCTTGTAGGCCAGGCGCGTCGGACGATCCGCCGCGTCGCCCAGGCGGCGGCGCTTGTCTTCTTCATAGGCCGCGAAGTTGCCTTCGAACCATTCGACGTGGCTGTTGCCTTCGAAGGCCAGGATGTGGGTGGCGAGGCGGTCAAGGAAGAAGCGGTCGTGCGAGATTACCACGGCGCACCCGGCGAAGTTTTCGATCGCATCCTCCAGTGCGCCGAGCGTTTCGACGTCAAGGTCGTTGGTCGGTTCGTCAAGCAGTAGTACGTTACCGCCCGCCTTCAGCATCTTGGCCATGTGGACGCGGTTGCGTTCACCGCCTGAGAGCTTGCCGACGTTCTTCTGCTGGTCCGCGCCCTTGAAGTTGAACGCGCCGACATAGGCCCGCGTGCTCATCTCCTGCTTGTTGACGGTCATGTAATCATGCCCGCCGGAGATTTCCTCCCAGACGTTGTGCTTGGGGTCCAGGTCATCGCGGCTCTGGTCGACATAGCCCAGGTGTACCGTACTGCCGATTTCGACAGTGCCGGAATCGGGCTGTTCCTTGCCGGTCAGAATCCGGAACAGCGTGGACTTGCCGGCGCCGTTCGGGCCGATGATCCCGACGATACCGCCCGGGGGCAGCATGAACGACAGGTCTTCGAACAGCAGCTTGTCGCCATAGGCCTTCGAGATGTTCTTGACGTCGATGACCTTCCCGCCAAGGCGCTCGGGCACCTGAATGACGATCTGGGCCTTGCCGATCGGGCGATTGTCCTGCGCGTTCTGCAGTTCCTCGAACTTGCGGATACGGGCCTTGGACTTGGTCTGGCGCGCGGCCGGGGTCTGACGGATCCACTCAAGCTCGCGGCTGAGCGCCTTCTGCTTGCCGCTTTCCTCGCGCTCTTCCTGCTCAAGCCGCTTGGCCTTCTTCTCCAGGTATGTCGAGTAATTGCCTTCGTAGGGGAAGTACTTGCCCCGATCGAGTTCGAGGATCCAGCCCACGACGTTGTCCAGGAAGTAGCGATCGTGGGTGATCATCAGCACCGCGCCAGCATATTCCTTGAGATGGTTTTCCAGCCATTCAACCGATTCCGCGTCGAGGTGGTTGGTCGGTTCGTCGAGCAGCAGGATGTCCGGCTTCTGGATCAGCAGGCGGGTCAGCGCGATGCGGCGCTTTTCACCGCCCGAGAGGTTTTCAACCGACCAGTCACCCGGCGGGCAGCGCAGCGCTTCCATTGCGATTTCGAGCTGGTTGTCGAGGGTCCAGCCGTCGACTGCGTCGATCTTGTCCTGAAGCTCGCTCATTTCCGCGCCGAGTGCGTCGAAGTCCGCGCCGTCTTCGCCCATCTCCACGCCGATCTGGTTGAAACGGTCGACCATGTCGGCGGTTGCCCGGGCGCCCTCCTTGACGTTTTCAAGGACGGTCTTGGTCGAATCTAGCTGGGGCTCCTGCTCCAGATAGCCAACCGTGATGTTCTCACCAGCCCAGGCCTCACCAGTGAAGTCGGTGTCGATCCCCGCCATGATCTTGATCAGGGTGGACTTGCCGGCCCCGTTCGGGCCGACGATGCCGATCTTCGCCCCTTGATAGAACTGCAGGCTGATGTCGCTCAGCACCGGCTTTTGCGCGCCGGGGAAGGTCTTGGTCATGCTCTTCATGACATAGGCGTATTGAGCGGCCATCGGGGGTCCTCTGGATTTGATAGCGAAACGGGAGTTGGCCGGGCCTCTACAATCAGGCGGGACGGGGGGCAAGCGGATTGCCTTTGGTTCGGCGCCGGGTAAAGCAGGCTCCATGCTCAAGACCATGACCCGCGCCGCTGCGCTTTCCGCCATCCTCCTCGCCACTGCTGCCCACGCTGGACCGCCAACTGATGGTTCGGGCGTCGCCTGGGACATCACCGAAGGCCTGACGACCGAGATCGGCCAGCGCCTGGCGGGTTCGGATCGCGAAGCTGCCGCGCGTGACTGGGCGGTCGTGCGATTAAAGGCGCTGGGCTTTGACAATGTGCGGATCGAACCGTTCACTTTCGATGGCTGGGTCCGCGGGCCGGAAAGCGCCAGCCTGACCGCGCCCTATCCGCATAAACTGGCAATCGCCGCGCTGGGTTATAGCGCGCCGACGCCAAAGGGCGGGATCGCCGCGCCGCTGGTCTATTTCCCGACGCTCGATGCGCTGAAGGCCGCGCCGGATGGATCGCTCAAGGGCAAGATTGCCTTCATCGACCATGCGATGCGAGCGGCGCAGGACGGGGCCGGCTATGGCCCTTATGGCGCGGCCCGCCGCCAGGGCCCTTCGATTGCAGCGGCCAAGGGTGCGGCGGGAGTGGTGATCCGCTCGATCGGCACGGACTGGCAGCGCAATCCCCACACCGGCGCGACGAGTTGGGCCAAGGAAACGACCCCGATCCCGGCCGGGGCGGTTTCCAATCCTGATGCCGATCTGATCGCCCGGATTGCCAAGCGCGGCAAACCGATGACCATGGCGCTGCAGATGGAAGGCAAGCCGGTCGCCAAGCTGCCCTCGGGCAACGTGGTGGCTGAACTGACCGGGCGTGATCCGTCGCTGCCGCCGATCCTGGTCGCCTGCCACCTCGATAGCTGGGACCTTGGCACCGGTGCCTTTGACGATGCCGCTGGCTGCGGAATCGTGACCGAGGCGGCGCTCGCCGCGCAAAAGGAGGGCAAGTTGCTGCGCACGATTCGTGTGCTGTGGGCGGGGGCCGAGGAAGTCGGTGTGTTTGGCGGCGCTGCCTATGCGGAGGCGCACAAGAACGAGCCCCATGCACTGGCAATGGAAAGCGATTTCGGCGCGGACAAGGTCTGGCGCGTGCAGTTCGATTTCGGTCCCGGCAATGCGGCGTTGGCTGACCGGGTTGCCGCTTCGCTCGCGCCCATTGGCGTCGCCCGCGCTGGCGGAAAAGCCAATGGCGGCGCCGACGTGGGCGCCATCGCCAAGGCGCAGAAGCTCGCCGTGGTCGATCTGAGCCAGGATGGCACCCGCTATTTCGATCTGCATCACACGCCGGACGATACGCTCGACAAGATTGATCCGGCGCAGCTCGCGCAAAATGTCGAGGCCTGGCGGCGGGTCCTGGCAATCGTTGCGAATGAACCGGGTGCGCTGGGCGGAAGCTAGGTTCGGATCAGGCCTTCCAGCGGTCTGCCCGCGCCGCCCGGGAATAGCGTTCGCGCGGCGCGGACTGGATCCAGGCCGAAGTGCCCGGCAATGGCTCCGGACAGTACGGAATCCAGCGGCGTGGTCGGTCTAAGGTCGCGCCCTTCGTAAAGCGCGGACTGGGACAGACCCGGCCAATCGGCCAGCACGCGGCCACCCTTGACTGTCCCGCCGAGCATGAAGGCCATGCCGCCTGTGCCATGATCAGTCCCGCCGGTGCCGTTAACCGCGGCAGTGCGGCCGAATTCCGTGGCGACAATCACCAGCGTATCGGCCCAGGCCGTGCCTAGCCCATCGTGCAGTGCGGCCAGCAGCGCATCCAGACCGATCAGCTGATTGGCCAGCCGCCCGCGCTGGCCCGCGTGAGTATCCCAGCCGTTAGACTCGATCATTACCAACCGCGCTCCTGCCGGCCCGGTCATGAGCGATGCGGCCATTTTGCCTGACGCCGCCGCCCCGCGCCCGCCATCCTCAACCAGGTTTTCTGCCATTGCCCGCGTCTGAACCGCCTCGGACCACAAGGCATGGAGCTGAGGATCACCGGCGTAGAGCCGCCCGATTCGTTGAAGGTATTCGGCTGAGGCGTCCGGCAGGTTGGTCGGCGCATAGCTAGAGACACTGGCCGCACCGCGCAGTGCCGTGGGGATCGCGGGTGCCAGCGCCAATGCCTTGGCAGCGCCGCCCGGCAGCAGGCCGATCAGGCGGTTCATCCAGCCATCGTCGCGGTCGTAGGGTAGCTTCCCGCCGGTCTCGAGCACGTTCTGCCCATCAAAGTGTGAGCGATCGCGATAGGGCGAGGCGGTGGCGTGGACGAACAGCGCCTCGCCAGCCAGGTAACGCCCGGCAAGCTGCGTCAGCGCGGGATGCAGCGTGAACATCCCGTCCAGTTTCGTTCCGCCGCCAATGTTCGCCAGTTCGCCGCGCAGGCCGGCGTAGGCGGGGTCGCCGGTCGGGGCCAGCGTGGCGAGGCCATCGGCCGCACCACGCTGGATCACGAAGACCAGCCGCCGCTCAGTCGGCACGGCGGCCCAGGCGATCTGCGGGGCAAACAGTGCGCCGGAGAGCATGGCGCCATGGGTCAGCAGGGAACGCCGGTCGATCATCGTTACCTCCGCATCATTTCAGGCGAAGCCAGCAGCAGCGCCAGGGCCTGGACCGGACTTTCAGCGCCGGCGATGGCCTTGCGGGTTCCATCGGCAAGGCTGCCCGGAAAGAGCTGTTCGGCCAGAGCGCGTGCATCGATCGGTCCGGCCCGGCTGGCGATCCGCTCGGCCACTTCAACCCGGCGATAAAGCGCATCCGGCCCAGCCCAGCTGGGAGCCGTGTCGTCCCATCCAGCCGGCGATCCCGGCCGCCAGACCGGCTGACCGAGCTGGTTGAAGGCATTGGCATTCATCAGTGCTGGCAAGCTCTCCGTGCCCACGGCCCGCAGCGCGGCCAGGGTCCAGTCCCAGGGCGTGCGGAACTTTGGCGGACCGGTCCAGACTTCCGGGGCCTCGATCAGTGTGCGGTAAATGGTCGGCAGGTCACCACCAGAGGTCAGGAACGCCTGTTCAAGCCGGCTCACCAGGGCCAGCGGCGGCTCGTCCCCGCCGAAATGCCGCGCCAGCTTGGTTGCAATATGGCGCGCGGTGGCGGGATGGGCGGCCAAGTCGCGCAGGATTGCCTCGCCCTGCGCCTCACCGGCCTGCTCATAGCGTGTGCCCAGTACCTTGCGCTCCCCGGGTTGGTGGATTGGTGCAGCGAACCAGTATCCGGGCCCGGGACCGCGCAGCATCGGCTGCTGGGCGAGGCCGCCAACGCTCCACCCGGTCAAGGCCCGGGCCAGTTCGGTAACGTCTTGCTGGCCGTAGCCGGAACGCACGCCGAGCGTATGCAATTCCAGGATTTCGCGCGCGAGGTTCTCATTCAGGCCGCGCTTGTTGCCGCGCCGCGCGGCAATCTGGCCGAGCATCGAGTCCGGGCCGACCGACTGGGCCTGATCGAGATAAAGCAGCATCGCCGGATGGCGTTCGACCGCCAGCAGCAGGTCGGCAAATTTGCCCAGCACATTCGGGCGGATCGCTTCGAATTCGAAGGCGCCCGCCAGCCCCAGAGTGACCAGCTTGTCGGTCGAAACCGCAAAATGGTTGGCCCAGAAATGGACCAGCCGCTCGACGAATGGTGCCGGGGCAGTCAGTGCCAGATTGGTCCGCACTGCCGCCGCCTGGCCATAAGCGTCGCGCAGGGTCCGATAGGGGCGCAGTTCCGGGGCGATATCGGGTTTGGCATCCGCCGCCTCGGCCTGGCGCTTCGCCTCGCGCTGGTTGTCACGGGCCTCGCGGAACATGGTGACGAGCGCCGGGCTGCCAGGCAGCTCGCGGATGGCGGGGGGACTTGGATCAAACCGCCCAAACTGGTCCAGCAGCCAGCGCTTTGGTTCCGGCGGCGGTACGTCGCCGCGGCGCCCGCCAAGGCCAAACCGGTTGAGTGCCACACTGCTCTCGCGCACCGCGATCTCCCTCACGCTTTCGGCGCTACAATGCAGCCGGCGCGAGCGCTGTCACGCCGCAATTTGTAACGGAGTGTCGCGATTGGGAAATGATTGGTCGGGGAGACAGGATTCGAACCTGCGACATCTTGCTCCCAAAGCAAGCGCGCTACCGGGCTGCGCCACTCCCCGACCTTGCGGCGGGCCTTAGGCTCAACTTGCGCTGGTGGCAATCAGGCGTGTGAAGAATCGGATCATGCTGCCAAGATTCTCGGTTGTAATGTGTTCGTTGGTCCCGTGAATCATCTTGGTTTCGGTGGTGGAGAGCCGCATCGCCTGGAATCGGTAGGTGTCCTGCGAGACGTCCTTCATGTAGCGGCTGTCCGTTCCACCGACGACCATGAATGGTGCAACCGGGGCACCCGGAGCTTCGGATTCGGCAGCGGCGCGGACCAGCTTCCAGCCTTGCGAGGTGGTGGAAGAGACGGGTGAAGCCTCGACCGGTTTGCGCTCCCAGCTGAAAGTCACTGGCAGGGCGCCGACGGCCTGCTTTGCGCGAGCGAGAATGTCGCCTGAACGGTCCCACGGGGCGAGGCGATAGTTGACGAGGCCGAACGCCTCCTGCGGCAGGACGTTTTCCTTGGGGCTGCCCTGCAGCATGGTCGGCGCAATCGTGGTGTGGAGCTGGGCCGCGCCGGCCGGCGTGCTGCCCATCTGCGACTTGATCAGGCTGCCAAACAGCCAGGGATTGGCGGCGACCATCTTCATCAGGCCGCCTTTTTCGGCCGCCAGTGCCTCAACCGTGCCGAACCCGGGCTGCTCCAGCCGCGACGGGAACTGCTTGGCGTGGATTGCGGTGATCACCTTGGCGAGGGTGACAGTGCCGATCTCTTCCGGCGGCATGGAAGAGTGCCCGCCGGGAGCCTTGGCGGTGACGCGCAGCGTGGCATAGCCCTTTTCGGCGACGGCAATCATGATCGCGGGGCCATTGATGATCGGTGCATCGTTGATGATCGCGCTGCCTTCATCGAGCGTGAAGAGTGATTTCACCCCGCGCGCCTTCAGCGCACCGGCCGCAGCCTGGGCACCCGTGCCGCCAACTTCTTCGTCGTGCCCGGCAACGATGATTACCGTCCGCTTTGGCTGGAAGCCTTTGGTGGCGAGCAGTTCGGCGGCCTCGAACAGGGTGATGAGCGAACCCTTGTCGTCAATCGCGCCGCGGCCCCAGACTGCGCCATCAGCCAGGACGCCCGCAAATGGCGGATGCTTCCAGTCCTGCTCGGTGCTGGCGGTGACGGGCACCACGTCCTGGTGCGCCATCAGGATGATCGGCTGGAGCGACGGATCGCTGCCGGGCCAGGTGTAGAGCAACGTGGCCTTGCCAACGATCTCGCGCTGCATGGCCTTGTGCGCGGCGGGGTAGCTGGTCTGGAGCCACGACTGGAAGCCGGTCCACTGGTCCATCCGGTTCTGCGCCGGGTCCTGGTTGGATACTGTCTGGAACTGGATTGCGGCACCCAGCCGCTTGGCAGCGGCGTTGACATCGGGTTCGATCGCATCAGCCAGCTTGATGTCTTCTGCTGTTGCGAGGCCGGCCGGCCTGAAGGTTGCCGTATTCCAGGCAACCACGCCAACTGCCACACCCAGGCCCAGCAAAACGGCCAGTCCGATCTTCTTGCGCATATTCATATCCCCTCCCGGCCAGTCGCGCGCAGGCTGCGGAAGGGTGGTGGGCCCGGCAGGACTCGAACCCGCGACCTAGCCGTTATGAGCGGCCAGCTCTAACCAACTGAGCTACAGGCCCATCTGCGCGATGGCGGATTTCCGGTTAGCCCGCGCGGGTGGCTTAGGCAAGCGTGACGGACTGCATCAACCCAGCGACCGAGGTCGGGGCCACCTGTCGCCGCTGGAGATAGGCAAAGACCGCCCGCCACCAATCGTAGAAGCTGTCCAGATCGGCTTCACTGCGGACATAGGGCGTGTAACCGGGCGCCAGCGACGGGCTGTGGAACGAGAAAACCAGCAGCGGCAGGCCTTCGTCAATCGCGATATCGATCCCGCGAATAGCCTCTTCCAGCGTGACGCCTTCGGGGGTCAGCGGGATACGCTCCAGCATGCCGATCCGCGCCAGCAGGCCGCGCAATTGGGGTACTCGCCACATCTTGGGATAGAGCCAGGGACCGAACTGGCGCAGCAGCCCCCAGTAAACGGTGGTGAGCGGCAACTCCATCAGCCTGCGCTCACCATCGATCCACCAGGGTGTAACGGGATGATCGCGATAATTCGGACCGCCGCCCACGCTGTAATCGAAGCGTGAGCGAACCGAGGTGTCGATGGCAATGCCGTGGTCCAGCAGGATTCCGGCCGTATCCGGGCCAAGACCATAGCGACCGGCACGGTAGATCAGCGGGGGCGCACCGAACCCCTGCTCGATCGCATCGCGTAGCCGGCGGAACTTCTCACGTTCCAGCGCCGCAGGGAGATTGCCGGCGAAGGAATTGTATTCGTTTACGTCTTCGTCGTGCGGCGGGTTGACCCAGGGGTGAAGCTGCACCCCGACCTCGGCCTTGCCGGCGGCGATTGCCGGCCGCAACGCCGCGCAGGCGGCGGGCGAGGTGGCGATGGGATAGTCGACCAGATAAACCGGGACGACGCCGACACCTTCGCAGAACTCCTGGAACCGGGCGAGCCGTGCCACGGAGTGGAGCGTATGTCCTTCGCGCCGGATTGGCTGGCCCCAGTCAAACTCTTCCTCGGTGTCGACCGTCAGCATGAAGCGCTGGCCGATCGCTGCGGGAAACTGCACCTGCTGCGCTGGTACCGGCAAGTCGGTTATGCGAACCTGCGGCACGACGCAGTTTTCCCCCAAGTTGAAAGTGTTTAACCGGCGGCGCGGTTTCAGCCTGCTTGGCTATGGCGCTCTGGGTCAGCGGTCAAGCCCGGTAGCGTCAGGATCAGGGCCGCATCGCTGCGCTGCAAGCTGCCGCCAGCGCCCTTGGCTTCGGCCTGGGCAAGCCGCAAGGCGAAGCCGACCCCGAAGACCCCGGCGGCAATGGCCTGCGGGATTGTGCCGGGTGCAGCCTCGAACAGGTCCTTGTCGCTGCGCGCAGCGAGACTGGCTGGCAGCGCCAGCGTGACGTGGCAGATCGGACCATCGCTTTCGATAGTCAGGCCCAGCTTCTCGCCGGGGGCAGCGGTTCCGGCCAGGGTTGCGAGCAACCGCCAGGCCAGTCGCTGGACCTCCAGCGGCGCCAGCGGGACCAGGCAAGAGGCGTTTGAGGCCCGCACCGCAAAGCCGCTGCCGCGCTGGCCGGTATGCGCCGCAAGCTGGCCCACCGTTGCGGTGAACACAGCGGCAAGATCGCACTCGCCAGGTTCCAGCTCCATGGCTGCACTCTCAAGACGGGCGAGGCGTTCAAGCTCCTCGAAAGCAGCCAGCATCCGCGCTGCATCCCCGGCGATCCCGGCGGCCAAGGCACGATATTCATGTGGGGTCGGTCCAAACAGCTGCTGCTGGATGACTTCGGAGAAGCCCTGGATGGCATTCACCGGGGTGCGCAATTCGTGCAGGAGCTGACGAATCCGATCGGCCTCGCTGTCTGCAGCGGTCTTGCCGGCGGAGGCCACAAGGCGGGGCCAGCGGCGCATCCGGCCGTGGTGGCCAAGGAACTGGCCCGTGAGCGAATCGAACCGCGGGGCGGCGTCGGCCCGCCAATCCCCGGCAATGGCCGTGCTGCCTTCCAGCGTGATGCGGACCCCGCTGACTGGCTGGCGGCGAGTGACGGCTGCGATCAGGTTCGGCGGTGCGGTCGGCCCGGCGAGGGACTGGCCGATCACCATTGGCGCAACACCGGGATCGGCCCAGATGATCTGGCCGTTGGCATTGGTGGCGAAGTCAAAGGCGCGGGCTTCGGCTGGGACATGGAGCACATGCTCCTCTCCCAGCGGGAGGCGGGGCGCCTCACCGGGTCCTTCGGGCGCGCGGGCCTTCCGATAGGCCTCGATCCGCTTGACGATCGCGCCAATCGAGTCCGGTTCAGGCTGCGCTAGCGCGGCCGACAGGTCGGCCGATTGGTTGATCAGCTCCGTGGCCGGGATCGCTTGGGCTGAAGGCAGGCCGGGGCGGACAACGCCCAGCCGGTGCAGCCGTTCGGTCAGCACCGGCAACAGGTCACTGCGCGTACCCAGTCTGGCCCGGGCAACCGGCGACAGCGCGGGAAGCAGGTCGGCCCATTCGGCCGGTTCAAGCCGTGCGGCATCAATCGCCGCTTCGGCGAGCACCGGTTCAGTCGAAGCCAGCGTCGCCACCAGCCGCGGCGAACGAAGCCGCATCGCCTTGTCGCGGAGCATGGCGGCACGGTCAGCCGCCGGGATCGATGCGGAAAGCTGGGCGAGGCGTTCGTAGGCCGCCTCGACGTTCGTGGTGCGGGCATCGCTGGGCTGGGTGCCCAACAGGTCGAGCAACTGCCGGAACTGGATGCGCGCCAGCGCCGTTCCCTGCGCACGCAGGCGCAGCACGGTGGCAAGGCGATCATCGAAATGCATCGGGTTCCAGCTCAACTCCAAGGTCGCGGGTCGATAGCCCGTCTTAGCAAACCCGAAGCCGGGCCATAGCGTTCCGATTGATGCGTTGCAAAGCGGGACGGTTGCGATATGAAACAATAAAATTATCGCGATGCTGCAGGCAGGGCTGTGAATATTACGAGCTTTGCGCATTGTCCTGCGCAGGCGCACGCGGAAGGGTGGGTGTAATGGCTAATCTGGATGGAATTGACCGGCGCCTGCTCGCCGAACTGCAGGCCGAGGGCCGGGTGACCAATGTCGAACTGGCGCAGCGCGTTGGTTTGACCGCGCCGCCATGCCTGCGCCGCGTCCGCGCGCTGGAAGAACTGGGCGTGATCCGCGGCTATCACGCCGATCTTGATGCCTCGAAGCTGGGCTTCGCGATTACCGTTTTCGCGATGGTCAGCCTGAAGAGCCAGGCGGAAGATTCGCTGCGCCAGTTCGAAGACGCGATGAAGGGCCTGCCCGAAGTGCGCGAATGCCACATGCTGAACGGCGAGATCGACTTTATCCTGAAGATCGTCAGCAAGGACCTGCAGAGCTTCCAGGAATTCCTGACCAGCAAGTTGACCCCGGCCCCCAACGTGGCGAGCGTGAAGACTTCGCTGACGATCCGCACCGCCAAACAAATGCCGGGCGTCCCGCTGGAGTAGTCTTTCCTGCGGGAACCTAGCTCTGCCGCTTGGCGAGCCAATCTTCCAACCACTTGATCGTATAGTCGCCGTGGATGAAGTCCGGCTCGCTCATCAGCGCCTGATGCAGCGGGATCGAAGTCTTGACGCCGCCGATCACCATTTCTTCCAGCGCGCGCTTCAGCCGCATGATGCAACCTTCGCGGGTGCGGCCCTTGACGATCAGCTTGGCGATCATGGAGTCATAATAGGGCGGGATCTTGTAGCCGGCATACAGCCCTGAATCGACGCGGACATTCATGCCGCCGGCGGCGTGGTACGAAGTGACCAGCCCTGGTGAGGGCGTGAAGTTCCAAGGATCTTCGGCATTGATGCGGCATTCGATCGCGTGACCGTTGAACTCGATATCTTCCTGGGCAACCGACAGCGGCTTGCCATCGGCAATGCGGATCTGTTCGCGCACCAGGTCCACGCCGGTGATCGCTTCGGTGACCGGGTGTTCCACCTGCAGGCGGGTGTTCATTTCGATGAAATAGAACTCGCCATTTTCCCACAGGAATTCGATCGTGCCGGCACCGCGATAGCCCATATCGGCCATCGCCTTGGAGACGATGCCGCCCATCCGGTCGCGCTCTTCGGGGCTGATGACGGGCGACGGGGCCTCTTCCAGCACCTTCTGGTGGCGGCGCTGCAGCGAGCAGTCGCGCTCACCCAGGTGGATCGCGTTGCCGTTGCCATCGCCGAACACCTGAAATTCGATGTGGCGCGGGTTGCCGAGGTACTTTTCGATATAGACGGTGGCATCGCCAAAGGCGGCCTTGGCTTCGCTGCCGGCCTGCTGGATCAGCGTTTCCAGCTCATTCGGGCCGTTGCAGACCTTCATGCCCCGGCCGCCGCCGCCCGAAGCAGCCTTGATGATCACCGGATAGCCCGCCGCTTCGGCAATCGCCTTGGCTTCGGTGATGTCCGATACCGCCCCGTCCGACCCCGGCACGAGCGGGAGGCCGAGCGCACCGGCAGTGCGCTTGGCTTCGATCTTGTCACCCATGGTGCGGATGTGTTCGGGCTTCGGTCCGATCCAGGTGATGCCGTGGGCTTCGACGATCTCGGCGAACTTGGCGTTTTCCGAGAGGAAGCCATAGCCGGGATGAATCGCATCGGCATGGGTAATTTCGGCCGCCGAGATGATCGCCGCGACATTGAGATAGCTGTCTTTCGCTGCCGGCGGACCGATGCAGACGGCGTGGTCGGCCAGCCGCACGTGCATGGCATCGGCATCGGCGGTGGAATGCACCGCGACCGTCTCGATCCCCATTTCGTGCGCGGCGCGGTGGATACGCAGCGCGATCTCGCCGCGATTGGCGATCAGGATGCGGCTGATACCCATGGGATCAGGCGATCACGACCAGCGGCTGGTCGAATTCGACCGGCTGCGCATTATCGACGAAGATCGCGGTTACGGTGCCGCTGCGCGGCGCGGCGATCGGGTTCATGACCTTCATCGCCTCGATGATCAGCAGCGTATCGCCTTCCTTGACCGCCTGACCGACGCTGACGAAATTCGACGCGCCTGGCTCTGGCGCCATGTAGACAGTGCCCACCATCGGCGATTTGACTGCATTGGGATCTGCTGCCGGGGGGACCGGCGCAGCAGGCGCAGCCGCAGCGGCCGGGGCTACCGGTGCCGCAGCAGGGGCAGGCGCATGATGGATCACCGGGGCGACGGCGCCGCCGCGCGAAACCTTGATCTTGCGATCACCGTCCTCAACCTCGATCTCGGTAAGTCCGGTTTCGGCGAGCATTTCCGCCAATTCGCGCACCAGCGCGGTATCGATATTCATTCCGGTGGGGCGGCTGCCTGCCTTGCTGTCGGCCATGCGTTCCTCGACTGGTTGCTTTGGCAACCGCCTATGCGCGGGGCAGCGGGCCTAGGCAAGAGCCGAGATCATTCGAGTAGCTAGCAACCCACAGCGTTTACGCGGCCGGTTCGGGTTCCGGTGCCGGTTCATCGGCTTGCCCATCGGCGCTGCCCTGATCCATCGGTTCCGCTTGGTCAGCGGTAGGCCGGTTCGCCCGGCTGGCGGATGCCTCGGCGCGAGCCGCAGCACTTTCGGCCCGGGCTGCTGCCGCTTCGGCGCGAGCAAGCTTCTCGGCTACGTCGGTATCGCGGCTCGAACATCCCGCCAGCAACAGCGCCAGCGCGGATGCGGCAAGCACAAGCGATCTTGGGTGGGCGGGGGCACGATCGAACACGCGTTATCACTCCTTGTCCTGATCCGCAGGCCGGACCTGCGGGACAGGCGAGGAGCAATAGCGCAGAAAGCTTACTCGAAAATAACCGTGCCGCAGGGATCACCTGTCGGTGCCGGCGACTTTGCCCCACTGCCGCGCCGCCGTGTAGCCAAGGTAGCCGGTGCCAAACAGCGCATAAAGCGCTTCGGGCAGGGCCGAAAGGTAGGCCGTCATCCCGGCCGCGATTGCCTGGGCGGTCTCGGGCCGGAACGCGGCGACCAGTCCCATCGGCAGCGACCACAATAGCAGCAGGTACATCACGTAAAGAAAGCTGGGCCGGGCGCGGCTGGTCCACGGATCATGCGAATTGGCTTCGGCAACGATGGCGGACAGGCGCGCCTCGATCTCGGCCAGGCCCTGCGATCCCTGCAATTGCAGCAGTTCCAGCTTGGCCTTGTCGCGGGCTCCCTTGTCCGGGATGACCTTGTCAATGAGTGCGGCAACGGGGCCGATCAGGGCTTCGAGAATGGGCATGGGAAGGCTCCTTTGCGATGCAAGAAGCCGAACCAAATAACCCAATTTTTCGAAGTAGGAAAATGGTCGGGACGAGAGGATTCGAACCTCCGACCCCCACACCCCCAGTGTGATGCGCTACCAGGCTGCGCTACGTCCCGACCGGTTCCTGCCCGCAAGGCGGGCTGGAGAGCCGCGCCTATAGGCAGGGTGTGGCATCATGGCAAGCGTGCTGCGATAATCGGTCCGCTTTGCACTGCAAGCCCTTGAACCATGGCCGACGAGCGCCATTTGCGCCGGGTTCGACGGGTGGCTGCGTTGCTATGGCGGCGGCTTGCTGCTAGTCGCGCGCAATTGCGCCGGGGGCGCGGGCCGGGGTGGCGTCTTGATGGCATCCGGCGCGCGGCTTGGGCGTGGGGCAACCCTTTGTCACGAAAGTCGTAACCGCGATGCACACACCGCTTCTTCCGTTCCTCGCCGCCGCTGGCGGTGCCGCTGGCGAACCGCCGGCCTGGATCCAGTTCCTGCCGTTGGTCGCCATGGCGGTGATCTTCTGGTTCCTGATCCTGCGCCCGCAGATGCGCCGGCAGAAGGAACAGCAGACCAAGCTCGCCGCGATCAAGAAGGGCGATCAAGTGCTGACCGGCGGCGGTCTGCTGGGCAAGGTGATCAAGGTCGACGAGCATTATGCCGAGATCGAGCTGGGCCAGAACATCAAGGTCAAGGCGCTGAAGTCGACCATCGCCGATGTCATCCCGCCAAACGGCGCGGCCGCGAACGACTGATCCGGTCCGAATTTACCAAGGCAGGTCCTAGATGCTAGATTTTCCTCGCTGGAAGCAGCTGTGGCTGTGGTCCATTACTTTGCTGGCCTGCCTTGCTGCGCTGCCTTCCCTGTTGTCGGTTGGCGGGGTCAACCTGCCTGCCGGCCTGCCGAGCCCCAAGATCAACCTTGGCCTCGACCTCGCCGGCGGCAGCCACATCCTGCTTGAGGCCAACCCCGAGCAGGTGAAGCGCCAGCGGCTCGAGACGATGGAAGAGGATGTCCGCGCGCGGATGCGTCAAGCTGATCCGGCAATCCGCATCGGCGACATTTCGACCAAGGACGGCACCGTCAGCTTCATCGTGGCCGATCCCGGCCAGGTCGATGCCGCGCGCGAGCAACTTCAGACTTTGACCAGCGGTGCCCAGCTGACCGGGCAGCGTGACTGGGACTTGCAGGTCCTGGATGGCAATCGCGTCGTTCTGCGCCCGACCCAGGCCGGGATCGACCTCGCGATCAGCCAGGCCATGGATACGGCGACCGAAGTGGTCCGCAAGCGTATCGACGCGCTCGGCACCCGTGAGCCCACGATCATCCGCCAGGGGGCTCAGCGCATCGTCGTGCAGGTCCCCGGCCTGAAGGATCCGGCTGCGCTCAAGAACCTGCTGGGCCAGACCGCCAAGCTGGAATTCAAAATGGTCGATTCGCTGGCCCTGCCGAGCGACGTCGCCCAGGGCATTGCCCCTCCGGGCTCGGAAATCGTTCCCCTGGAAGCTGCGCCGGGATCGACGCAGCCAGCCGGAGCGATTGCCGTCAAGCGCCTGGGCGGGATCAAGGGTGACCGCCTGACAAATGCCCAGCAGAGCTTTGACCAGCAGACCAACGAGCCGGTCGTCACGATCACGTTCGATCAGCAGGGCGGCGCCAAGTTCGCCAAGCTGACGACTGACAATGTCGGCAAGCCGTTTGCGATCATTCTGGACGGAAAGGTGCTGTCCTCTCCGGTGATCAATGAACCGATCATCGGCGGCACCGCGCGCATTTCGGGCAGCTTCACGATCGAAAGCGCCAACCAGCTTGCCATTGCGCTGCGCTCGGGCGCATTGCCGGTTGACCTCAAGGTGGTGGAAGAGCGTTCGGTCGGTCCTGACCTGGGCGCTGACTCGATCGCGAAGGGCATGATCGCCTTCGGCGTCGGCACCGTGGCGCTGATGCTGTTCATGCTGGTTACCTATGGGCGGTTCGGTTTCTACACCAACGCGGCACTGATCCTTAACACGCTGATGATCCTGGGGATCATGGCGATCATGAACACGACCCTGACACTGCCGGGCATCGCCGGCTTCGTGCTGACTATCGGTGCGGCGGTGGATGCCAACGTGCTGATCAACGAGCGCATTCGCGAAGAGCGAACCCGCGGTCGGCGCGTCGTGAATGCGGTTGAAATGGGCTACACCGAAGCGAGCCGCGCGATATTCGATGCCAATATCACCAACGTGATCGCTGCTACGCTCATGTTCGTGTTTGGCTCGGGCCCGGTGCGCGGCTTTGCCGTCGTGCTGATGATCGGGATCGCCACCTCGGTCTTTACCGCTGTTACCTTGACCCGGATGTGGGTTGCCGGCTGGCTGCGCCGCGCGCGCCCGTCCGAACTGGTGCTCTAAGGGAGCAAACCGATGAAACTGCTGAAGCTTGTTCCCGACAATACCAACATCCGCTTCCTGCGCTGGCGGTTGCCGTTTTATATAATGAGCGCGATCCTGATCGCGGCATCGTGGGGCATGGTCCTGACCAAGGGGCTGAACCTGGGGGTCGATTTTGTTGGCGGCCAGATGATCCGGGTGACCTTCCAGAACACGGCCGCCGCTCCGGTTGCCGAACTGCGGGAGACCGTAGGCAGGCTGGGTTATGGCGAACCGATCATCCAGCAATTCGGCAAGCCCAACGAGGTCTCGATCCGGATGAAGCTGCCCGAGGGTTCGGCCCAGAATGCCGACCTGGCCGACCAGATGGCGCGCAAGATCACAGCCGCGATCAAGGTCGACCATGCCGATGCCCGCATCGACGGGGTCGATTCGGTCTCTGGCAAGGTTTCGGGTGAACTGTTCAAGACCGGGATGCAGGCACTGCTTGCAGCGATGGCCGCGATCTCGATCTACATCTGGGTGCGCTTCGAATGGCAGTTCGGCGTGGGGGCTATGTTCAGCCTGATCCACGACGTGTCGCTGACGCTCGGGATGTTCGCCATTACGCAGATGGAGTTCGATCTCAACATCGTGGCAGCACTGCTGACGTTGATCGGCTATTCGCTGAACGACACGATCGTGGTCTATGACCGGATCCGCGAGAACATGAAGAAGTTCCGCCGGATGCCAATGCCGGAGCTGCTCGACCTGTCGGTCAACGAGACGCTTAGCCGCACCCTCGTTACCTCGTTGTCGGTGCTGATTACGCTCGTTTCGTTGCTGCTGTTCGGTCCGAACGTGATCTTCGGCTTCACAGCTGCGATCACGCTGGGGATCTTCGTCGGGACCTATAGCTCGGTCTACATGGCTGCGCCGATCCTGATCTGGCTGAAGGTCAATCCGACGAGCTTCGTGCCGACCGAAACCGACCTGGAGCGCCAGGAGCGCCTGACGCGCGAAGGCGCTTAACTTCGGACCAATTGCCGCCAGTGCTCTACGAGCGCTGCGGCATTGGCCTGCCAGCTCATTCCGGCAACGGCTGCTTGGACACGTTCAGGCGCCGGCCGTGCGGACAGCAGCGCAGTCACTGCCCCGGCAATGGCATTGCTGTCGCGCGGGACCAGGCGGCCCCAGGCTGGATCGGTGATCAGTTCTTGCGCGCCCGGGATCGGGGTGGTTACCACCGGGGTGCCGCAAGCCAATGCCTCGACCCAGGCGTTCGCCAGCCCTTCGCTGCTGGACGGCAATACGAAGACATCCGCGGCGTTAAGCAGAATTGGCAGGTCCCCGTGGGCGACTGGCCCGAGGAAGCGGACGCGGTCAGCAACGCCAAGGCTCTTGGCCAGGCTCCGCAGCATGGCCTCATCCTCACCCTTGCCGGCAACCAGCAGGATCGCATCGGGCAGCGCGGGCAAGGCTTCGATCACGAAACGTTGGCCCTTGCGCGGGATGAGCGCGCCGACAGTGGCCAGCACCGGTTTGTCACGGGGCAGGTCCAGCTGGTCCCGGCACATCCGGCGGTCGTAAGGTCGGAACAGGTCTGCATTGAGACCGGTGCGGTGCAGGGTGATCTTGCGTCGCGGGATGCCGAGCCCGGCCATTTCATCGATCAGGCCCTGCGAAACGGCGAGCAGTCCCTGCGCACCTTGTCCGGCTTTGCGGACCTGCGCGGCGGTCGCGCGTTGATGCCCCCAATGCTGGATATCCGCGCCGCGCGCCTTGATTGAGACGGGGAGCCTCAGTGCTGCACCGATCCGCACCGCGGCGAGGCCATCGGGGTGGAAGAACTGGGCATCGATCAGATCGAACGGTTGCTGACGGTGGAGTTGGCGCGCCAGCGGCAGGATTGCGCGGGCGATTGCGCCAGCATTGAACCACGCGCCAATCTTGGGCAGCAGATGGAACTGTGGATGGAGGACAGTCACGCCGCTGCGAAGCTCATTCTGCGGCAGCGCCCTAAGCTGACGGTAGCGCGGGTGCAATGACAGCGGGAAGGCTGGAAGGCCAATGGGATTGATCACCGTCAGATCGACATCGCCGCGCTTCGCCACGGCCTGCATCTGCCGCTCGACGAACACTCCGAAGTTGGCGTTCTGCTCGTTCGGGTAAAGCGTGCTGAGCGACAGGACGCGCAGTCGTTCGCTCACAGCTTGCGGACCAGCATTTCTGCCACGGCGATCCATGCCGCGCCGTCGATCACGACCTGGCGACTTCCGGGACCCGGCGGTAGTATGGCAACCCGCTTATCATCCCGGTCAATCATCCGCCCAAACGCAAACCGGCCACCCGGGCGGGGGGCCAACACATCGCGGTTGAGCAGGCGGGCATAGTCTTCTGGTGCGTGCTGGCGCAGCCAGACCTGATCGCCGGTGCGGTAATCGCCGGCGCCGTGCTCAATCGCCAAGGCCACCAGCGGGGCATCGCCGCTAAGCTCGGTCGGCAGAATGGCATCCCGTGGGGCAGTAAGCGGTTCGGCCCCTTGTTCCGTGAAGCGGGCAATATAGCGCGGCTGATCAGCGTCTTCGCCGCGCACCAGCAGTTCCGGCTCGACTGCCAAGGCGGCCGCGATCTTGTTCATCCACGCGAGTGAAAGCTGGCGCATCCCTGTTTCCAGCCGACCGATGGTCTGGGCGGTGGTGGGAGGTGAGCAGCGTTCCGCCACGTCAGCCAGCGTCAAGCCCTTCTGCTTGCGGATGTCGCGGATGCGGTTGATCACGGAGCGCCTCATTTAACCAAATTGGTTTTTCACTTTCCTACAGATCGCCGGATTTGGCAAGTCGCGAATCGATCGAAGCTGAAGGAGTGCGCATGAAACAGGTCCTCGTGGAACGTGAACTGGATAGCACCGGCCCGCTTGCCTCTCCGCCACGATCGGGGCGCAGGCGAGTCACACTAAACATTGCTGAAAGTCCGCTCACCTGGTTGCACGCCCGGGGGCACCTCACCGACGCACAGCTAGCCGCCGGAGAATGTCTGCGCCGCGATTTCGAGCGGGCGCAGCTCTCGCCAGGCGTGACGATGCGGTGGGATGCGGTCCGGATTGCGGGAACCGGTGAGCGCGGTCTCAATCCGACCGAGCGCCAGCTTGCGGCGCGCTGCCGCTTCGATGGGGCGCTGAAGATGGCCGGAAAAGATTTGGCGGACATCCTCTGGCGCGTGGTTTGCGCAGGAGAGACGTTGCCAGTGGCGGAACGGGCACTGGCCTGGCCGGTGCGCAGTGGCAAGCTGGTGCTGCGGATCGCGCTGGACCGGGTCGCTGGATACTATCGGATCGGTTAGCCTTCGACCTGTTCGGCCAGTTCGAGCCAGCGTTCCTCAGCCGCATCTTTTTCCGCGCGAGCGGCATCGATCGCCTTGGTCAGGGCCGCAAACCTGGCCGGGTCGCGCGTATAGAGCGCAGGGTCACTGAGGGCGGCTTCATCGCGGGCAATCTGGGCGAGCAGTTGTTCGATCCGGCTTGGCAGCAGATCGTAGTCGCGCTGGTCCTTGTAGGAGAGTTTGGTTTTCTGCGGCGGCGCGGGAGGCGGAGGCGGGGCAGCTGCGGCATTCGCCTTGCCAGCCTTCGCGGAAGGTGCCCGCGTCGTGCGCTGCTTCTCCCAATCGGCATAGCCGCCGGCCACGACATCCACTTTGCCGCTTCCGTCCAGGCCCAGGGTGATGGTCACTGTGCGGTCCAGGAAATCGCGATCATGGCTGACGATCAGGACCGTGCCATCATAGTCCGCGATCACTTCCTGCAGCAGGTCGAGCGTCTCGAGATCGAGATCGTTGGTCGGCTCGTCGAGCACGAGCAGATTTGACAGGCGGGCAAACTCCCGGGCCAGCAGCAGCCGCGAACGCTCGCCGCCGGACAGGGTGCCAATCCGCGCATCGACCAGGCCCGGATCGAACAGAAAGTCCTTCAGGTAGCCCTGGATATGCTTGCGCACGCCGCGCACGTCGATCCAGTCGCCCCCTTCGGCCAGCACGTCGCGCACGCGCTTTTCGGGCGACATCAGGCTGCGTTGCTGATCGATCAGCACGCCTTGCAGGGTCTTGGCGCGGGTCACCGTGCCGGTGTCAGGCTCAAGCTCTCCGGTCAGCAGTTTGAGCAAAGTGGTTTTGCCTGCCCCGTTGGAGCCGACGATCCCGATCCGATCCCCGCGCGTGATCCGCAGGCTGAAATCCTTGATGATCGGGCGATCGCCAAAGCTTTTGCCAACCTTGTCGGCAACGATCACCGCCTTGGACTTGGCATCATCCACCGCAAGGCCCAGCTTGGCAGTGCCTTGGGGAGTCAGCATGGCAGCCCGCTGGGCCCGCATTTCCCATAGCTTTTCGAGCCGTCCCTGATTGCGCTTGCGCCGCGCGGTAACACCGCGTTCCAGCCAGTGCGCCTCGATCTTCAGCTTGGCATCCAGCTTGTCAGCGGCGCGCGCCTCCTCGGCATAGACCTGTTCCATCCAAGCCTCGTAGCCACCAAACCCGATCTCCTTGCGGCGCAGGCTTCCGCGATCGATCCAGATCGTGGCCTTGGTCAGCCGTTCCAGGAACGTTCGGTCATGACTGATGACGACGAAGGCCCCGGTATAGCGGCTCAGCCAGCTTTCCAGCCAGTCGATCGCGGCGATGTCGAGGTGGTTGGTTGGCTCGTCCAGCAGCAGCAGGTCTGGCTCGCTGGCCAGGGCGCGGGCCAGCGCGGCACGGCGGCGTTCACCACCACTCGCGCTGTCGGCCTTGCGGCTCATGTCGATACCAAGCTGCCCGGCGATGGCTTCCACTTCGTGACGCGGCGGGGCATCCTTGCCGTGCAGGGCAAAGTCCATCAGCGTATCATAGCCGGTGAAGAACGGGTCTTGCTCCAGCGTCACGATCCGGGTGCCGGGCTGGATCGATCGCTTGCCCTTGTCGGCATCGACTTCGCCAGAGATCAGTTTGAGCAGCGTGGTCTTGCCGGCACCGTTACGGCCGATCAGCGCTAGTCGGTCGCGCGGACCGATGTGGAGGTCCAGGTCCTTGAACAGCCAGCCGGAGCCCTGTTGCAGACCCAGGGCTTCCCAGGAGAGGATTGGTGCGGCGGCCATGGCCCGCGCGCCCTAGCGGGTGAGGCAGAGCGT
This sequence comes from Sphingomonadaceae bacterium, assembly GCA_009926135.1. Taxonomy (GTDB): domain Bacteria; phylum Pseudomonadota; class Alphaproteobacteria; order Sphingomonadales; family Sphingomonadaceae; genus Novosphingobium. Next base: position 5,287 of record RFPL01000011.1, on the reverse strand, counting down.
TGACAAGCACCGATCCGGTGCGGATGAGGGTGGCATGCGCACTGTCTGGCTAAATGGCGAGTTCCTGCCCGAAACCGAAGCAAAGGTGCCGATCTTCGATCGGGGCCTGTTGTTCGCGCAGGGTGTCTACGAAGTGACCCCGGTAATCGACGGGCATTTCTGCAACTGGCCGCACCATGCCGCCAGGCTGGGCCGCTCGATGGCGCTCGCCCGGATAACTGACAATACGGACTGGCCGCTGGTTCTCAACGAACTGATTGCGCGCAACGAGCTGATCGAGGGCCGGATCTACCTTCAGGTCACCGGCGGCGCCCCGGCGGATCGCGACTTCCTCTCGCCGCTAGCGCCCGTTCCGGCAACGCGGTTTGCCTTTACCCAGGCTGCGTCCGTGGTGGACCAGCCAAAGGCGCTCGAGGGCTTGCGGGTGGTGCTTCATCCCGAAGGCCGGTGGGCGCTGCGCTCTGCCAAGACCACGCAGCTGCTTTATGCCGTACTGGCCAAGGAGGCCGCGCGCGAAGCCGGGGCGGACGATGCCTGGCTGGTGGACAATGGCATGGTAACAGAAGGGACCAGTGCGAACGCCCACATCATCGATAGCCGGGGCGTGCTGATCTCGCACCCGGTTGATCATGGCGTTCTACCGGGCATATCGCGGCTATCGGTCCTGCCGCTGGCGAAGGACATGGGCCTTCAGGTGGAAGAACGGGCATTCTCGGTCGAAGAGCTGTTGGCGGCGCGCGAAGCCTTTATCACCAGCGCGACCACCGTGGTCATGCCGGTGGTCGAAGTCGATGGCCGCCCGATTGGCGATGGCCGACCGGGTGCGCTCACTGCTGAGTTGCGGCGGCGCTATGTCGAGCGACTCCGCAACTCGTGACCTATTCACTGTCCGTTCAATCCCGGCAGATTAGTGGCGGCGGCATGATCCGTACCATTCTTGTCCTTGCCCTGATCGCCAGCGTGCCTGCCGCTCCTGCCTTTGCCAGTCAGGGCGACGAGGCCGGCATGGCCCGCAAGGACCTGCGCGCCGGCAACGTTCGTCCACTGCGCGAGATCGAGCGGCGCGTCCTGCCGATGATGGCGGGCGCGCAGTACCTTGGGCCGGAATACGACCCGGCCGCCTATACCTATCGGCTCAAGTTCATTCGCGAAGGCCGCGTCATGTTTGTCGATGTTGACGCGCGCTCCGGCGAAGTATTGCGGCAATCCCGCTAACTTGACCTCTGCGGCCCGCAGCCGCAGAACGGCAAACTCACAACAGGGAATTTTGCGATGCGCATCCTGATCGTCGAGGACGAACCAACCCTCGGCAAGCAGCTTAAGTCAACGCTTGAGGCGACCGGCTATGCTGTCGATCTCTCGACTGATGGCGAGGACGGGCACTTCATGGGCTCGACCGAGGAATACGATGCGGTGATCCTCGATCTGGGCCTGCCCGAAATCGATGGGCTGACCGTATTGGGAATGTGGCGCAAGGAAGGCCGCAAGTTCCCGGTGCTGGTGCTGACTGCGCGCGACAGCTGGTCGGACAAGGTCGCCGGACTCGATGCCGGGGCCGACGACTACCTTGCCAAGCCGTTCCAGACCGAGGAACTGATCGCGCGCCTGCGCGCGCTGATCCGCCGTGCTTCGGGCAATACCAGCAGCGAACTGACTGCTGGCGGCGTGCGGCTTGATACCCGCTCGGGCCGCGTCACGCTGGACGGCGAGCCGGTGAAGCTGACCGCGCAGGAATACAAGCTGCTGTCCTATCTGCTACATCACAAGGGTAAGGTGGTCAGCCGGACCGAGCTGATCGAGCACATTTATGACCAGGATTTCGACCGTGATTCCAATACGATCGAGGTCTTCGTCACCCGCATCCGGAAGAAGCTGGGCGCCGATGTGATCACCACGATTCGCGGCCTTGGCTATAGCCTTGATGATCCCGCCGAAGGCAGCCGCGGCTAGGCAGCGATGACGACGAGCGATCCTTCCGCGCGGACCTCCGCGCATACCGGGTCGCTCTCACGCCGGATGATGCTGATCGCGGCGGGCTGGATCGTTGTCCTGCTTTCGCTGGGCGGTTTCGCGCTCGACCGGACGCTGACCGGCCTGGTCGGTCGCAACTTCGACGAGCAGCTCGAATATGTCATGAACGCGATGATCGCCTCGGCCGAGATCGGCCCGGATGGCGAGGTGTTCTTCAACCGCCCGCTAGGCGATCAGCGCTTTCTTGAACCCAACAGCGGCCGCTATTGGCTGGTCACGGGGGCAGGGCACGAGAACTTCCCATCGCGCTCCTTGTGGGACCGCAGCCTTGGCCTCAAGCACGATCACTTCGACAAGGCCCCGCACATCTACGATAATTTCCAGTACCCGGATGAGCCGCTGCGGGTCATCGAACGCTCCGTGATTCTGCCCGATAGCGAAACCCGCTGGAAATTTGCCGTCGCTGCCAGCCGTGAGGACCTCGATGAGCAGATCAGCCGGATCCGCTTGATCCTGGTCTGGAGCTTTCTGGTGCTCGGTCTGGGCCTGTTCCTGATGGCCGTTCTGCAAACCTGGTACGGCCTTGGTCCGCTCCGCCGCGTCCGTCTGGCGATCCAGCATTTGCGCGCGACCGGGCAGAACCGCCTGACTGAGCCACTACCGCTTGAGGTCCAGCCGCTGGTCCAGGAACTTAACGCGCTGCTGGCCCATTCGGAAAAGCAGGCCGAAGAAGCACGAACCCATGCGGGCAATTTGGCCCACGCGCTCAAGACCCCGCTGACCGTGGTGATGAATGCCGCGACAGCCAAGGCACCCGACCTGTCCGATACCGTGATCCGCGAAGCTGCTGTGATGCGCCGTCAGGTCGATCATCATCTCGCACGGGCCCGGGCAGTCGGGCGCCGTGCCGCCGGGCTTAGCCGGGCGTCGGTGTCCGAGAGCGTGGAGGCCGTGCTGCGGGCGGTCACGCGGCTTTATGAGAAGACCCGCTTCGACCTCGACGGCAACCGCACCGCCGAAGTGGCGATCGAGCGGCAGGATCTCGATGAAATTCTCGGCAACCTGATCGAAAATGCCGCCAAATATGGCGGCGGTTCGGTTTTCGTGACGATCGACCCCACTGCCGAACCCGGCTGGTGCGAAATCTGGGTCGAGGATGACGGGATGGGCATCCCGGAGGCTGAGCGCACTCGGATCTTCGATCGCGGCGCTCGGCTTGATACCAGCAAGCCGGGCACGGGCCTCGGTCTCGCCATTGTTCGCGACGTGGCCGAGATTTATGGCGGCGGGGTGGCGCTTGAGGAGAGTGAGGACCTGGGCGGCTTGCTGGTCAAGCTAAGGCTGCCACGGGCAGCCAAGCTGATCTGACAGGCTTACTTCGCGGCTGCCTGTTCGTGGTGGCGGATCACTTCCTGGATGATGAAGCGCAGGAATTTTTCCGAGAATTCCGGATCCAGATTGGCCTCGCTGGCCAGTTGGCGGAGCCGCGCGATCTGGCGTTCCTCGCGGCCAGGGTCGGATGCGGGCAGGCTGTTCTCGGCCTTATAGTCACCGACGGCCTTGGTGATGCGGAATCGCTCAGCCAGAATGTGGATCAGGGCCGCGTCGATATTGTCGATCGAGGCGCGATAGCCGGCGAGAACTGGATCAGGTTCGGACATATTCCGTCCGCTAGCATGCACTTTTACGAAAGGCTATTGCTGCGATTGCACTTGCCGATGGGCCTCCACCCTCGCTAGGGGCGGAGGTGATGAGCGCCGACGTTATCCCGCTGCGCAAGCGCGCCACAGAACCTTCACTGGGCCCCATTCTGGCGCTGACAGCGGAAGGCATGAACGCTGTGAACGCAGTGATCCTGGACCGGATGCAAAGCCGTATCCCGCTGATCCCGACGCTCGCGGGCCATCTCATTGCCGGCGGCGGCAAGCGAATGCGGCCGATGCTGACCTTGGCCGGGGCGGCGCTGTGCGATTACCACGGCACGCGCCATCACAAGCTGGCTGCCGCCGTGGAGTTCATTCACACTGCCACCCTGCTTCACGATGACGTGGTCGACGGTTCCGAACTGCGGCGCGGCAAGTCGACAGCCAACATCGTCTTCGGCAATCCGGCCACGGTGCTGGTCGGCGATTTCCTGTTTACCCGTTCGTTCGAACTGATGGTCGAGGACGGCAGCCTCAAGGTTCTCAAGATCCTCTCCAACGCCAGCTCGGTCATTTCCGAAGGCGAGGTGGACCAGCTCACTGCCCAGCGTCAGATCGAGACGAGCGAGGAACGCTACCTCTCGATCATCGGCTCAAAGACCGCTGCCTTGTTCGCGGCTGCCACCCGGATCGCGGCCGTTGTCGCGGAACGGAGCGAAGCCGATGAGCGCGCGCTTGAGGACTATGGCCGGAATCTGGGCATAGCCTTCCAGCTCGTCGACGATGCGATGGATTACGATTCCGAAGCCGGCGAGATGGGCAAAGGGAAGGGTGATGATTTCCGTGAAGGCAAGATGACCCTGCCGGTGATCCTGGCCTATGCCCGTGGGTCCTCTGAAGAACGCCGGTTCTGGCAGGATGCCATCCAGGGACATCGCAGCTCGGATGCGGACCTGGCCCATGCGATCACGCTGATCGCTCGTCACGATACTGTCAGCGCGACCCGCGAACGGGCGCGCCACTTTGCCCAGCGGGCGATCGATGCGATTGCCGGATTCCCGGCCGGGGCAGCCCACGCCGCGATGGTTGAGGCGGCCGAATTTGCTGTCTCTCGCCGTTTCTGAAACGGTTGGAATCGTACCCTTTCCCGCTTCATCGCTGCCACCGCTCAACTGGCCGAAAATCGCCCTTTTGACGCGGTGAGCCGTGCTCCGGATTTAATCCAATTTAACCATGCCAGGCGATGATGAGATCGCTTTGGGGGCCGACGTTGTTTTCACTCAACAGAGGTCGTGATCATGCTTGAATATACCAACTCCCGCCCGGTCCGAATCGTTGGTCCGCACCATGAAGTGCTGACCCGCGAGAACCTCCCGCCGGTCGGAACAACTCGCTGGGTTGCCCGGCGCAAGGCCCAGGTGGTGGCGGCGGTTCAATCCGGTCTCTTGCCGCTCGAAGAAGCGCTGGAGCGATATGAGTTGTCGGTGGCTGAATTCTATAGCTGGCAGGCGGCGATGGACCGTTCGGGTGTGGCAGGGCTACGGGTTGCCGCAGTCCAACGGGACCGGACCCTGCGCCGCAACCCGGACCTGTTCGACTCCTAGCCCCACGTAGCCGCAAGCCCGCTACCCGCGCCGCTTGACGCTGCCGCCGCTTGCCCGCCATGGCGGGCA
>RFPL01000002.1 GCA_009926135.1 Sphingomonadaceae bacterium | reverse complement strand
TCCGATCTCGTTTCAGTTCGCGCAATTGCTTTCGCCCGGCGCGCGGCGGATCCAGTCGGTGGACGTCGCCTTTGCCTTGCCGTTCGAGGTGCCTGTCGCGTCCGCTGACCGGCCGAGGATCGGCATCAACGTTTCCGGGCTGCTATATAATCGCGGCTATGATCGGGCGAACAGCTTTGGGATGGAGATCGACTATCCGCAATACATCGACCGGCTGCTCGGTGCGCTGTCTCGGCGGTCGGACCTTGATGTCTTCATCGTTCCGCATGTGCTGAGCGATGCCGTTCCTGTCGACGATGACCGGGCTGTGGCCGATCAACTTGTGGCCAGCCACCCCTGGCTGCGGCGAGCGCCAGATTTCGTCGACCCCAGTGCGGCGAAGTCGTTCATTGCCGGGCTTGATTTTCTGACCGGGGCCCGGATGCATGCTTGCATCGCTGCATATTCAGCCGGCGTTCCAGTCTTACCAGTGGCATATAGCCGAAAGTTCAGTGGCCTGTTCCAAGGTGTGCTCAACTATCCGCATCTGATCCCAGCGACGGGAGTAACTACCGATGCGGCAATTGCGCAGACGCTTGATGCGATCGACCGGCGCGATGAGTTAGGCTCAAGCCTGCACGTTGGTCGCATTTTGGCCGAAGGTATTTTGCAGGGCTACGTTGAGGAACTCCGCCTGTTGTTGGTTGGCGGTCATTAGCTAACTAGAGCAGGGTCCAGCTGCCGCTTCAAGACTTGGCGCAATTATCCGAAGGCTGGGGAGGTCGCGCATTATTTTGGCGCGTGTTGAGCCGGATCCGGTAAATTAGTGCAACCGTGAGCCCCAGTACTGCGAAGAAAATTGTGTGATTTTCCATCTGGCTGAGTACGGTCTTGATGACCAAAAAATTGATCAGGGTGATTGCAGCCGGGACGATCAGTGACGTCTCGAAGTCATACTGGCGTGAAACTTCCTTGCCTGCAGAATAGGCAGTCAAGGCGAACATGCCAATAAAAGCGATCAGACCAATCAATCCGAGTTCAAGTGTGATTGACAACATATAATTGTCGACCGTGATGACCCCTTCACCATTGGTATAACCCAGCTTTTCTCCCGATCGGCCAATGCCAAAACCCCAAGGGTGCTGCAATATTTTAGGAATTCCCATGTTCATCTGATCAATGCGGGCCTGGTTGCTGTCGTTATAGGCGCTTGAGCCCCAGACCATGTTCTTGAGGCGCTGAATCGTCAGCGATGCGGCAATGAAGGCGACGAATCCAGCAGGATAGCCAAGCAAGACGATTGGCGCGATTAAGGAATCCTTGCGCCGCTGTGCCCGCATTATGGCCCAGGCCAGCACGAACAGCAGAGACGCAAACATCAAGCCGACCATGCCAAGCCTGGAATCAGTCTGTTGGATCGCCCAAACCATGGCCGGGATGGTTGCAACAGCTGCCAGGCGAATGATTAGGAGCCGGTGGTAAGCAGCCAGGTGCATTACAAACGGAACGCTCAAGGCCAAGAACTCCGACATGCTTAGCGGAGATGCGAATTTGCTCTGGGCCCGGAAAATGCCAGTGCTGCCGCGAACCTTCGGCGCAAGCATGCGCTGGACTGATTCCTCCTGAATTTTGAGAAATGACGGGATGTGGCCAGCCCAAGGCAGCGCCTGCTTGCGGACTTCCAGCACCGTGATGATGCAGATCACGATCGTGCAGAACCAGACAATAAAGCAGAACAAGGTGGCGCGATTAGGCCCCTTAAACACATGACTCGCGACAAAGAAGATCAGGACCCAGGCATAGAGCGCCACGAAGAAGCGGTTTGCGGATTCGACCGGTTTGTCAGAGACAATCACGCTGAAAGCGGCCACTGCGGCGAATGTCGCCATTGCCTTCCATACCAGCGGCACCTCGTTCAGCACCGCTCTTACTTCTGCCCGGTAACCCTGCGACTGGGACAAGGATGAGATGTAGAAGAAGGCGAGGGGAAGGGCGATCAACCTGGCCAAGGTGATCCACGGGAGGCCGGGCAGGGCGATGGCGAGGTAGTCCGGCCACAGCATTGAAACGGTGAGGTAGGTGAAGAACAACACCTCAACTAGCCGCGGCGAGGGATTGCCGGTTTCCGGCAGCAGCCACAGTACCAGAAATGCCGCTGCGGCCAATGGCAACAGCAGCTGCAACAGGAAAATTGTTCCCGTAGCGCCAAGGACCAGCCCGTAGAACAGCGCGATCGCTGCCAGCATAGCCGTCGCTATGATACGGTACTTGCGGCGCTTCTCAAGCTGCGTGTAGCCGCCCAGGACGACTGGATTACGGCGGGCCTGCACCTTTGCCGCCCGGCGCAGTCGCAGGATGGGTAGTCTAGTCAGGAGCGCGTGCGCGTTGATCATTGCGGGCTGCTATGCACGTAGACCCCGCACAGTGCAATTTCATGGGCAGACAAAGTTAGCTCCAGCAGCGCGGCCCTTCGCGGCCTCTCCGAACATGGACTTGCAGACCTTGACCTGCTGCACTGGCGAAAGCGGCGTCTGGCCGCGCGCGTGGCGTTCGAGATCAATCTCCCAGCCCGGGCGCGATAGCAGCCAACGATTGGCCCGGCTGTTCATCGGCTCAATCACCCTAGCGGTCGGCGCTGGTGGCATGCCAAGATTGCGCTCAATCAGTACATTCTGGTCAGTCACGTTCATCCGCAGACCAAACCGCCCGCCCAGCAGGATATTATCCCGTATGATCACGTTGCGCGTAGTCCGCCCCCAACTGATCAAAGATCCAAGGGAATCAGGCGTTGTGATCAGGAGATTTTCTTCAAACGTGATGAACTGCGGAGTCAGGCTCTCCTCCCCGTTACCATGGAACGTGGCGGGCTGCTTGGCATCGATCACCGTATTACGCCGGAACGTCACCCGCTGATTGCCAAGATAGGCAGTCAAGCCGTTGCCATGCACGCCCTTGATGTCACCGATGTAGTTTTCGGTCACCTCCACATCGCTGGCATCGGAGACATAGATCGCGGTCCGGCCGATCCGCTCGATCCGGTTGCCTTCGATCCTGGTTCGTTGGGATGGCCCAGCAAGCCTGATGCCAGAGCCACGTACGACAGTATCGATCTGGTTGTTCGCAATCACCAGGTCGGACACGCCCCTCAGATTGATTACTCCCGTGCCGGCCCGCAGATCGAAGTTACGAAACCGGTTACCGATGATGGTCAGTCCAGCGATCCCGGGGGAATTTGCAAATATAGCGATCCCTTTGCCGAATTTGCCAGCATCGGCCATCTGCTCGAAATCAAGGTTGCTTATCGTGATCCACGATGCATTCCTGATCAGAATTCCGCCGGAGCCGGTGGCAATGGCGCAGCAGGATCCGGTCCCACGCGGAATCGCTAAGACCAAGCCGTCTTGGATCGGCAGAAATTCGCCTGGTTCGTCGAGAAACTGTGTGAGGCCCCGCAGGGCATAGCGCGTCTCCCGGTCGGTGTAGAATTTGATACCCTGGGGGTCGAAGCTGGCAACAGATTCCTGGACGGAGCTGACTGGCCGCGTCACGACCACATTCGGCTGCACCCACAGTGCGATCTCCATCCCGCAATCGGATTGGCAATCCTTGGCGGCTATCGGCAAGCGTACTTGGCCAGTCTGGATGCGGTCGGTCGGGATCGAGTAGAAGTCAGTCGGCTCGTCGGCGTAGAGGGCGACTTTCGGGTTCGGGCTCTGTGCCAAGCGCATCGGCCCTTCGCCATCGAAGATCGTTCCTTCCAGTGCGGCTGTGCGATCAATCCGGAGCAAGACCGCGCCAGTCGCCGCAACTGCGCAGGCCGGATTGCCGGCGCATGGGATCGCTCTGACCGGTACTGCGCCATTGATGACTGCGCGGGCACCCGCGGCACCTTCATAAACGATCGGTACGCCTCGCACCCCGCTGTCGCCAGCGACAATCGTACCGCGGTAGGTCACGCCTGCAGCCAGGATCACCCGATCGCCAGCGACCAGGCGCGTTGCTTTGGGACGCGCTTCGGCGGCTGGATCGCCGGGAGCATGTTGCCACCCATCATCCGGCCTCAGTCCGCTGTTTCGATCACTTCCGCTGTCATAGTCAACATAGAACGTTTGCGCAGATCGCGGCTGCGCTGCGCTTGGCGTGACGGTGCCGTTCGCTGCGATCAGCAAGGCCGAAATGGCAATGAGCAGACGCAGGTTCATTAAGGCAGGCTCACAGACCGTTGCAGATCAGCAGGAAACCGAGTTCGTTGCGATCGGGTTGCAGCTTTCCCGATTGCAGCAGCTCGAGCGCCTGCTCATCAAAGATACCCAGCGCAGCCAGGCGGCCCAAATCAAGTCGCTCGAAACCTCGATGTCGGTGCCAGGCCGTTGTGATCGAGTTACTTCCCATTGTTGCGCCCGATCGTGGATTCATGCGTTGCTTCAGTTTGCTGACAAGCTTCGCGGTACGCTGTCTAGCGGAGGCCAGCCGAGTTGCGATTCCACCGCTTAGCAGCTGTGCCGGACTGATGCCGCTTTCGAGCGACACATTTGCCAGAGTGGGATCGATATCCATCAACAAACGGTAAGCTGCCTGTGAACTACTGCGTGCCGCAGCCGGCAGCGCGAGCGCTGCTTTCAAGAAGTGCTCGTCGAAGAAGGGCATCAGCATGGTGCGCTTAACCAAAGTGGAACTCGCCGCATTCCCCACCCAGGCCTGCATTCGCAGGCGCAGATAGACCCGGTCGAGGGCCTGACCCCATTCGCCTTCGAAATTAGCCAGATTTGCCAGAAAGGCCTCGCGTGCGGCGGGTATGACCTGGGTTCGGGCATAATCAGACAAAAGCCGCGGTGAAACACGATCGTTGGCAATCAGGCGCCAGTCGGTCAAATTTGACCACAATGCTCTCGATGCGGTCGCAGCCAGGGGTTGCATTGGATGATAGAAGCCGCGCAGGATCTCACCATTCTGGCCGCTGAAGCGAACCAGGCCGTCGCTGTCCTCACCGTTAGCCAACAAGGTTGCCTTGTCGACCGGGTTGCCCATCCCTTGGTAACCCGAGCAAGCTGCATCAAGTGTCGTGAACAACAGCTCCGGATCGAGCCATTGTTCGGATGGAGCGTGGCTCACGCGGTGGTCCAGGCCTTGATCGCGGGCCAGTTGTCGCGCGATCTTAAGGTCGGGACTGTCCTCGCCTGGTCCGCACAGCGTCAGCGCGCTGCGACCGGCGCGTTGGTCTGGCGTCATAGCAGCCAGGATCAGCCGACTGTCCAGCCCCCCGCTCAGTTCAAGCGCGGCCTGTGGAGCCGCCGCCAACAATGCTTGGACTGCTGCTCGGAAGTGCGCTTCGATGTCGTCCTGCAATGCCTTTAAGGGGCGGCCAGAGCCGGTCGCAGCATAGTTCGTGCCCCAGGGATCGTCTGGGAGCAATTTGCGAATCCCGACATAAGGCGTCGCTGCAAAGGGAAATACGCCTAGCTGAGAATAGTCCAACAAGGCTGCAATGTCTGGTCCGGCTTCAGTAAATTCGGCGACAAACTGGACTGAACTTGAGATGACGTGGCAAGGGCCGTGGCTGGCCTCGAACAGGTGGCCAAGGCCGCACCTGTCAACTCGGGCTGTTACCTGGTTTTTACGCCGGTTCACGGCGAGCAACCGGAAGGGCGGCGCCAAACTATCGAGGACCGCTGGCCCAATCCGGTCAAGTTCTGCGGCTAGATCCTGCAGGCTAAGTAGTTTGGCACCGTCGCGGTCAATCAGATTGCTGGCCGGACTGGCTACGATCCAGTCACCCATCGCCGCAACGTTGACTGCGTCCTTGGCGGCTATAAGCCAGCCGTGCCCCGCATGCAGGACCCATCCAGACAGCTGCGCGCGGACCGGCTCCAGCTGTGGCGGCAGATCAGGAGTGCCGCCGCCCGGCCACTGGAAGGCCAGGACAATAGGGCCTGATTTCTGCAAGCTGACTGTGCCTCGATAATTTTAGTCGACCGGACAGTCTAGCCATCCGCCGGCAAAGTCAAATTAGCGGAGACAGGGCGAGACTCGGGCTAGGCAACCGGAACCAAACAGATGCCGCATGGCTTCGCCAAGTCTGTTTTGCGGTGTCCGGGGGGCGCCATGTTCAAAAACTGAAATCGGTCGATTGAAGCTTGGCGATGCCATGCACCATGATGCTGAAATCCGCTACACCATCGCCGTTTACATCGCCGGAGATCAAGGTGCCGTCGGCATAGGCTTTGATCTGCAGTTCGCCGGCCTTCTTGGAAAATTCGGCACCCCAGATTGCGGTGAATGAATCGTTGCGTGCGGTGTTGATGTTGGCATCGATCGCTCGAAGGTCGATCTTGTCCTGACGACTGACGAAGTCGAAAATTTCGTCGAAGTCGTTGGCGGTGACGCTGTCCTGTCTGAAGACGAACACATCCTTGCCGGCACCGCCAAACAGCTTGTCGTTGCCGCTACCGCCAGTGATGGAATCGTTGCCGTCACCACCGTAGATTGTATCAGCGCCTGCACCGGCATTGAGTGTGTCGTTACCGCCCAGGCCGCTGAGGACCTGGATGCCAGCGCCAGACTTGATGTCGTTGGCCATGGCATTGCCGGTGCCATAGACGGCAGAACCGGTGAGGTTGAGGTGTTCAACTTCAGCGCTAAGTGTGAAATCGACGTTCGAAATGACTGTGTCGATGCCGCCGCTGGTTGCTTCGATGACAACTGTTCCGAGGTTTGTGACGACGTATGTATCGTCGCCGGCAAGTCCGATTAGGGTCGAGGCGATGCCTTTGTCGGCCAGTCGGTCCGCGCCGATCGTGCCAGTAATTACTGGTTCGAGCACGGCAGGGGCCGGCTCGGTGGTCGTGCTAGTGCTAGTCGTCAAGGTGGCGCTCGCGGTCGTGGTGGTATCGGCCGGCACAGGCGCGATCAGCACGGTGCCTGGGCTAATCGACGAAGACGTGTCGACAGTGCTCGTCGTCTCCCAAGCGAGGACCCCGGCCTGGGTCAGCGTCGCGCCTACAAAGATGCCATCAACATGGGCCAGGTCGGTGAGTTTGGGATTCGCGACAAGGCCATTGATAAAGACCTTGCCGTAATAGCCAGCTGAAGTCGTATCGGTGCGGGTGACGATCATATTACCCGACTGGATCGACGCTGAGTCCGCATAGACAGTTACGTGACCAATCAGATTGTTAGTGATTGTTAGGTTTGAACCATCAGCACCAATCAACCCGGGCGAGCCTTTGAGCATGCTGTTGTCCGGCGTGATCGCCGTGTTGTTGGCAACCGTGCCTGATACCCGTTCAAGCCGGAATGCCTGGTTGTTCGCATTCGAGATGACATTGTTTTCGATGACGACTTGTTCGAATCCGAAAGTCGGCGTGTTGTTCTCAAAGAAGATGCCCAGCAGCGCGGTACCGGTACCCTGCGTCAGGAAATTATCTTTGATAACAATGTTGGTAGACGCCGAAGACTGGAGATTCGAATCAGTCCAGATGTGGATCAGGTCGCCGTGGTCCCCATACGTTTCGCCCCATTTCCAAGGCGTATAGTTGTAGGTGTGGTTTGAGGTGATCGTGATGTTGTTCAGGCCGGCTCCGACGATCGGCGAAGTGCGAAGATCATGGATTTCGTTGTTGTGAATGGTCACGCCGCTCGAGCCGACCAGAACAACCCCTTTACCCACCGAGCTAATGTCGTTGCCACTTACGAGGACATCGGTTGACTTGCTGATCGTTACGCCGCGGCCAAATGGCAGGCCGATTACGTTGCCGGTGGCATCTAGTGCTGTGGCGGTGGGATCCACGCCGTTGATCGATGGACCGCCGGCGATTTTTGAGTTTAGGATGCTGATCTTGCTGGATTGATCGACCATCACGGCCGAGCTCGCGGTGGTCGAGGTGGCCGTTGGGAGCATTTTGAAGGTCAGTCCGTCGAGGACCACGCCGGTCGAAGCGTAAATCACAACCTTGCTGAAAATCGCGGGATTGGAAGGGTCAAGTGAAGTGATCTTGATCGGCGTGTCGTAGACCTTGGCCTTGACCGAAAGTTCCGCATACGTGCCGCCAGCGACCTTGATTTCGTCGCCATCGGTTGCCTTGGCGATGGCATTGGCAAGTTCGGTACTGTTCGTGACGGTCCAGATGGCCATGACCCTGCTTCCCCTGTTGGTAGGTTTGAGAGGGGATATCGGTTGCGAGTTAATTGTTGATGGGAAAAAAGTGGTTACCTTCGCGGTTACACTTTTGATACCATGTGCCTTCACCGGCAATTAGGCAGCATTTCAGGCGGTATTAATTGGCAGCGCTTCAATGTTCAGGGGCTGGGATCATCTTGCCGCGGAGCACATCGATCCCTTCAAGCCGCCGGACCGCCATCACGCAGATTACCGCCTTCATTGTCATTAAAGCGGCGATGCAACTGGCAAGGCCAGTCGCGCCCCAGATGCGGATGAACAGCGGTGCGCCAATGACGATCGCCGCGGTGGTGAGCAGGTTGATCCACAGGTTCACCCGGGGGTGCCCGCTCATTGCGAGGACCATGCTGGCGGATCCGGCGATTGTGAACGCGATCTGGCCGCAGACCAGGATTCTGAGCACCAAGGCACTTTGCGCAAATTCGGGGCCCACTAGGCCAAGCAGCCAGGGTGCCAGCAGCAAGCTGGCGATTGCCAGCGGCAGGACCAGCGTCATCGCCAAGGCCGTAGCCTGCCCTGCAACCTTTGCGGCGACTGCTCTGTCACCGGCATGGAACGCCGCACTGATCGGCGTTGAATATGTTCCGAACAGGCCAAGCGAGATGATCGAAAATGCCACCGCAAACTGTGAGGCGACGCGGTACATACCGGTTTCGGCCAGGCCGCCGATTGCTGTGATGGCCGCGAGGCCGTACCAGTCGGAGAAGTTCTGTGCGATCGCCACTCCCCACAGAGGCCAGGCCGTTGCATAGAGGCGGCGCATTTTTATTCTGTAAGCCTCTGGCGCTCCGCTGGACTGGCGCAGGATCGGGGCAAGGCCAGCCGCTGCGGCGATGCACCCGCCCGCAAAGGTTGCGAAAAGGATGTCCTGAACCGATTGCGCCAACCCGACGACGATCAGCAACAGCGTAATCAGCGGCACGAAGACCATCTCTATCGCCTGGCTGAACAGAAAGCTCGATTGTGAGCGCAGGATGCAAGCCACCATGCGGATCAAGGTGCGGGTCAGCAGGATCAGACACAAGATGAGCAGCGACCCAGTCGGCAGATCCGGGCGGCCAAGCAAGTGCATTAGCGGAGCCGAGGCCACCGCAAGCAAAGCCGCAAGGCCCAGCGCCAGGGCCAATGACTGGCCGATCACCATCGCCAAGGTCCGCCTCGACAAGAGTCGGTCCTGAACCCGAGCCTCCGGGAATTCGCGGGCAACCGCCAGGTCGAGTCCACCAATCGCGATTGTCGCCATAAAGATCGCGGTTTGCGAAATCAGGGCATACTGCCCGTTCGCGACCGGGCCATACCAACGCCCAATAATGACGGTGACCGCAAAACCTGCAAGGATACCCAGACCGCGTACGCCCAATGAGCCCATTGGCACCAAATAGGGCTGGAACCTCCCCAGTAGCGCAGAAATAGAGGAACGCAGGGTCAAGCGATCAGGCCTGCGATTGCTGTGCGGTAGGTGTCGGCAATGCTCGAGAGCTGGAAGGTTCTTGGTCCCGGACCGGATTGCCATTCGCGCAGCCGCGCCTTGAGCGCCATATTACTGCGGAGCGATCCGGCAATCGCTTCGGCAATGCTGGCCGGATCACTTGAATTCGTGGGTATCGCAAAGGGGGCCTCGTCGAAATAGCCGTCAACCGCGGCCCCCGCGGGGTAAACGATTGGCGTCCCCGCCAGCAAGGCCTCGACGAACACCATTCCGAATGTTTCGCGGCGCGAAGGCAGCGCGAACACAGCGGAATCATTCATCCAGGCCTGAATTTTCGCGGCAGGGATATGGCCGGCTATGCTGGTGACGTCCGTCAATCCTGCATCGGTGATGTGGGCTGAGACCTTCTGCAATGACGACTGCTTACCTGAGCCGGCGATCTTAAACCGGAGGTCAGGAAACTCCGTCCGTACGATTGCTAGTGCCGCGACCAAGCTTTGCAGGTTCTTGTTCTCCCAGAAGTCCAGGTTGAATGCCGTGCTGACACAGACTTCGCTGGACGATGGTGCCAGGATCTGTTCGCTGGCCAAGATGCATGGGAGGGCTGTTGTGGCTGTACTGCGCTGTCCAAGGGCTGATTGGCACCAGCGATCGATCCAAGGCGCGAAAGCGAAAACGTGCGCGGCATCGTGCCACACCGATCCGAACCGGCGGCGCAAATCAGGCCGGGCTCCGATCACCTTGGCATCGGTGTTGCCCTGAAGGGTTATGACGAAAGGAATACCCAATTGCTGCGCCAGTGATTGCGCAGCAAGACCTTCGATGCTGAGCTTGTGACCATGGATCAAGTCGGGCCTGACGCCCTGCGCGGCGAGATCAGCAGCAATTGCTGCAGCCACTGCGTCCATCGCGCGGATAAGGAATAGGCCTGCCGGTGGTGCATGATAACGCATGCTCACCAGCCCCAGCTCGCGCTGCAGGATTTCGGTTCTTCCCGGCATCAGCCAGGCTGAGGCAGAGTTTACGCGGTTGAGCGAATAAACCTGGTGCTCCAGACAGTCGGCAGTCGCATCGACCAGGTTGGCGATGGCTCTGGTCTTGCCAGCACGAATCGCGTCAGGATAATCGGCGCTAATGTGGACGATGCAGGTCATGATCGCAGTTCAGCAAGTCGCTGCAATTCAGTGCCGATCAGGATATCAAGATGAAGGGACTGAAGCGCAGGCAGCATTCGATTGGTTTGCCCAACCCCTTCGTTCGCGTCGAGTGAATTAACCAGACGCGCTGCATTACTCCCCCGTAACCGTCTCCGCCGTACCCACCAGCGCGGCGGTGTCAGGTGAAGGCCGGCTGGTCTTCAGGTTGGGCAGCGTAACTCCGTCCAGTGCCGCCAGGGTCCCGGTGAGCAGCGGAATATCGCCCTTGCCGCGCACCTTGCGGAAGTGATCGGCTGGATCGTAGAGTTTGATGCCCTGCGCCATCCCCGCCGGATCGAGCCGTCCCAGTGACGCCAGCAGGCTGGCGCGGGTTTCGTATTCGGTCGCGAGCGCGGCATTATAGGCATTGCGGACGTTGAGCAGGTCCCGCGCCAGATCCAGCACGTCGAGCGTGGTACGCATCCCGGCGCGCTCCTGGCGCTGCGCGTTCTCATAGGCCCGCTGCGCGCTTTCAACCGCCTGGCGATAGTGATCGATCGACATCCGCGCCGCCAGCAGGTTGTTCCAGCCGGTTGCCACAGCACTCCGGCTGTCCCGCTGGGCGGCAGCGATCAATTGCAGGTCTGCGGTGTTCGCCTCGCGCGCCTGACCGGATTCGGCCGAGCGGGCACCGCTGTCGAACAGCGGGACCGACAGCGTTACCGTGCCGCGCACCCGCGTGCCGCGCAGGTCGCGCGAATAGTCTGACACGGCACCGTAATCCGCCGAACCGCGGAAATCGACGCGGGGCGCTGATTCGGCCCGGGTCGCGGCCAGGAATGACCGAGAGATGCGTTCACGCGCCTGCGCCGCGCGGACCAGCGGGCTATCGCTATCGGCCAGTGAATAGGCCTCTGGCAGGGAAGCGACCGGTAGTGTCAGAGGTTCGGGCGGGGCCAGCTCGCCCGGCGGCATGCCGACCGCACGGTAGAATCGCGACTGAATTTCACCGAGCCGGGCCTGGGCATCGAGCAGCACAGTCTTGCCCAGCGCAAGCCGCGTTTCGACCTGCTGGACATCGGCCAAGGTGATTTCGCGCACGGCAAAGCGAGCATTCGATTCATCCAGTTGCCGCTGCAGCAGGGTAACGTTCTCGCGCGCAATCGTCACCGCGCCAGCCTCGCGCAGGGTGCCGACATAGGCACCGATCACGTCGAGCATCACCTCGTTCTGGACGAGGCGGAGCGCCTCGCGGCGATAGTCGATAGTAGCCGTCGCCTGGCCGACCTGCGCTTGCGAACGTCCAAAGGTCAGCAGCGGCTGGCTCAGGATCAGGCTGGCGGTATCGCTCCACCCTTGCTGGCGCAGGAAGCTGCCAGGCAGTATCTCGTCGCGATCGCGGGTGTATGACAAGCTGGCGCTGGCATCGAGCCGGGGGCCGAAGGCGGCGCGGGCAGCGGGATAGCCCATGTCGGCGGCGCGGGTCGAGGCGCGCTCTGCCAGCAGGCGCGGATTGGTCTCGTAGCTATAGGCGATCGCCTGGGCGAGCGTATTTGCCGAACCCAGGCTGGCGGGCTGATCGGGTGCCTCGACCGAGGAATAGGCGGCCGGGATCAGCTTCGGCTCGGGCGGGCCGAACGCGGGTTCGGGGTAGGTAACGGGGGCGGGGGCACCGACCGGGATGGTCCTGGCGGCAGTCGTCTCAACCAGCGCGCTGCGGGTCTTGGTCGCCGGGGCGGGGCTGGTCGCGCCCTTGTTGGGCGAGAACGACGCGAGGACAACTTCGCCAACGAGCAATTTGGCCGCCGGGTATTGGACAGGCGCTGGATCGGCTTGTTTTGCGGAGGCTGGCGGCGTTGCCGCTACCCTTGCAGGTGCAAGTGCGATCGCCAAAGCTGTGACTGGTTCTGGTGATTTGGCGCTGGCCTGCCTTGCAACCGGCTTTGACGGAGTGGTCGCTGGCTTTGCGACCAGCGGCGCAGGCGCAGCGGCTGCCGCCACAACCGGTTTGGTTACGACGGGTGCGGCCACCGGCTTTGTCCTGGCGATTGGCTCAACCATCGCCAGTCGGACGAGGGCGGGTTGATCAACCTTGATTTCTGTTGCCAAGCGGACTGGCGGCTCCTGGACCGGTGACGGTGCGGCCGCAGCGAGCACTGGCGCAGGGAGGATCTGCACGATTGGCTCTGCCACGAAGGCAGGAAGCGTGGTCCGTTCAGGCTTCGCGGCTGGGGCGGGTTCTGCCTTGGCCAAAGCGGCGGGTGCAGGAGTTGGCTGGGGTGTGACTTGAACCGGGGACAATGCCGCAACCGCGATAGCCGGAAACTGCTGAACCACGGGCTCTGCGATAAAGCTAAGGGAATTTGCTGCGGTAGGCACTGGCGCAGCCGGCAGTTCCGCCGCCGCCGGGATCACCAGTTTCGCCGATGGCGCGGCGGACGTCTCCGCTGGCAGCGGTGCCGCATCGGGCGCGGTCGGTTCCGGTCGAGATGGGTAGTCGCGGGCCGGTGAGGGAGTAGCAATCGCGTCATGCCGCACGGCAGGCGGCTCAACTCCACCAAAAGTTGGTTCGATTCCAGCGAGCCGCTCAGCCGGGGCGGCCTTTGGCTGGACTACATCTCCGGTCGGAGGATCAATTACAGGCTGCTTAGACGGTGCCTGCTCGTCAGCGCCCACCAGGAACCACGCGCCAGGCACGGCGGCGGCGGAGGCTAGCAGGCCTGCAAGCGGACGCTTCATTTTCCCGTTTCCCGAGTTGCGGGGCGCGACCTAAACCCCAACTGTTCCAATGTGGGACAGGCTACCGCACGGGTTCAGCTAATTCACCTGATGGTCTGCTGCTTTTCCACCGTTATGCGGCGGATTGCGCCAGGCTGGACAGCAGCACGAATTCGCAATCCGGCAACGATTGCAGACCCTTGGCTAGGCATCCAAGGAACTCTGTACCTTCCGGGCTAGCCCAGGCCTGGTGGTGGAACATCAGGCCGACTGCATTGCTATGCTGGCGGGCCCGCGTGATCCCGGCCAGCACGTCGCCAACCTCGCGGCGAACCGGTGCGCCATTATCGACTGCCACCGCGATCGAGAGCTCCTGAAGTGGAGCTTCCGGCCGCAGCCCAGGGTGATAAGTGATGCCGCGATTGCCGAGCGTCCCCAAACGCAGGCAGCGGCCAATTCCGTAAACTAGCCGGCGCAGCGGATCGGTATAGGCAGCGGCTGACAGGACCTTGAATCCCTCAGCATGGAGCGCCCGCACCGTGTTGCCATCGAACCGGTGGCGCGGAGGGGTGAAGACCGTGCCCGCAAAGGCCGAGCCGAGTTTCGCCTCCATGATCGCCTTGCCCTTAGCGATTACTCGCTGCTGCGTGGCGAGATCGCGCTCGTGCCCGAATTCGTAAGTCAGGTGCTTCCCGGCGATAGTCATTTCATGCGCCAGGCCGTGCTGTCCGAATTCGCACAAGTTTGGCTGTTCGGCGTGGAGAGCCTGCAAGTGTCCGGCCGCTTCGTCCGTCAGTAGTGCGGGGATGACCTGATAGCTGACGGGTAGACCATGATCGCGGAAGCACGCGACAAACTGCGCAAGCGCCGGGGTCCAGCTGCCAACATCATCGTCGCGCAGGAAAATACGGGTCTTGGCGGGGCGCTTGGTCATTATGCGCAGAGAGCTTGGCCGATCCGTACCCGATCGATCAAGCCTCTAATTGTCCCGGAACGACCGTGCGAACTGATCGCGCAGCGGCTTGGTGAGGTAGGACAGCATCGAGCGGCTACCGGTCTCGATAAAGGCTTCGGCTGGCATACCCTGACGCAGCTTGAGCTCAGGATAGCGCTTTAGCATCTCCGCATCGATCCGGACCCGGACCGGGAAGAAGCTGCTGCCGTCCCGTTCGCGCACCGTTGGATCGGCGGCGACGTAGAAGACCTTGCCGGCAATCTCGGGCGTCGCGGTCGAGTTAATGGTCGAGAAGCGGATCCGGGCCGGCTGGCCAACCTGGACCTGCTCGATATCGGCCGGCGAGATTGCGGCCTCGACGATCAGGGTATCGTCCACAGGTACGATTTCCATGATCGGCTCGGCCGGGCGGACAACGCCGCCAACGCCCGAGAAAGCCAGCTTTTCAACCACCCCGGCATAGCCCGCGCGGACCACGCTGCGGTTCTGGCTGTCGGCAGCGGCCAGGTTGCGCAGCTGCTGCTCATTCAGGGCTGCGTTGACCGTCGCCAGTTCGGTTCCGGCATCGGCGCGGCGCTGCTGGCCAAGCAGGACGATCTGCTGGCGGGTCTCGCCTATCCGGGCCTCGGTCTGGGCAATGGTCGCATAAAGCGCACCGACGTTGCCCTTCAGGTCAACTGCGGTGCGTTCCAGTTCGTTCTTGCGGCTGATGGTCACCAGGCCGCGGTCCCACAATTCCTTCACACCCTTGCGCTCTGGCTCGATCAGCGCGCTTTGCTGGTTGAGCGCACCGATCTGGATCCGGTAGCCTGAAATCTCGCGCTGCAATTGCGTTACGCGGGCGCCCAGCTGGGTGCGCAGGCTGGCCTGTTCAACCTGCCGCAGCGAGAACAGGCGGCGCTCATAATCCATTGCTGCGTTCGCGCCGGGTGACTTTGAATTGACCAGGCTGTCCGGGAAACGGATCGTTGGCAGGCCCAGTTGCTCGGCCTCAAGCCGCGCGCGCTTGGCCAGCAGCTGATCGACTGAAAGCGCAGAGATTTCCGATTGCCCGCTGGTCACGCCATCGTCGAAGCGCAGAAGCGGATCGCCGGCCTTCACCCGATCGCCATTGCGGACGAACAGATAGGCCACAACCCCGCCGTTGGGATGGGTCACGCGCTTGGCGCTGCTTTCCATGCCAACCTGGCCCTGGCCTATCACCGCGCCGCCGATCGGAATCAGCGTGGCGGCAGCCAGCAGCACCGGAACCAGGATGCCAACGCCCCACATGACCTTGCGGGTTTGCTGGCGCAGTTCTCCCTCTGGTCCTGCTGCCTGCTCGGGAGCGGCAGTTTCCAAGGCGGGAAACTGATGGTTCATATGCATCCGGGTGCGATCCCTTGTATGTGTTTATGCAGCTGCGGGCAACTTCCGGCCGTCACCCTGGCGAAGCAGCGGCGCGAGCACCTCGTCGCGTGGGCCGAACCCTTCCATCCGGCCGTTGCGCAGCAGCACGATATGCGTTGCCTGGGCCAGGATCGCGGGGCGATGCGCGACCACGATCACGATGCAGCCGCGCGCCCGGGCCGCATCGATTGCGGTCTCCAGGGCAACTTCGCCTTCCTGGTCGAGGTTCGAATTGGGCTCATCCAGCACCAGCAGGAACGGGTTGCCGTACAGCGCGCGGGCCAGGCCAATCCGCTGCCGCTGGCCAGCGGAAAGCCACGAGCCGTCGCGGCCGATCGGGGTTTCATAGCCCAATGGCATGCGCACGATCATCTCGTGCACGCCGGCGAGCTTGGCCGCTTCGATCACCGCATCCGAGTCCGGCCGGGCTGAAAAGCGGGCGATGTTTTCGGCAATGGTGCCGTCGAACAGTTCTACCGACTGCGGGAGATAGCCGATCGCTTGCCCCAGCCGCTCGGTCGGCCATTGGTCGATGGTCGCGCCGTCGAGCCGGACCGATCCGCGGCGCGGCGCCCAAGCCCCGACGAGGGTACGGGCGAGCGAGGACTTGCCAGCGCCGCTCGGCCCGATCACGCCGACCACCGAGCCGGCTTCGATCGTGAAGCCGACATTGCTGACTGCGGGCATCGGATGGCCCGGAGGTGCCGCCTGAAGCCCTTCGACGCGCAGTTCGCGAGTTGGCAGTGGAAGGTCGACATTGACCGCGGCAACGGGCGGAACGGCCGCCAGCAGTTCGTTCAGCCGCGCCCAGCTGGCCTTGGTGGCCGTGAAGCTGCGCCAGTTACCGATCGCCATGTCAACGGGAGCAAGCGCGCGGCCGAACAGCAGCGAAGCGGCAAAGATCACCCCGCCGCTCGCCTTGCCGTCGATTACCAGCAGCGCACCGACCGACAGGATCGCCGATTGCAGGAACAGGCGGAAGACCTTGGAGAAGCTCCCGAGCTTGCCGGCAACGCCTGACAAGCGGTCCTGCGCGGCGAGATATCCGTGATTGATCGTTTCCCAGCGGCGTTCCATCGCGCTGCGCATGCCCAGCACGGTGAGCACTTCGACATGGTGCAGGGTGGTTTCGGCCTGGCCAGAGCGTTCGGCTGTCAACCGGGCGAGGTCGCGGGTCGGTTCGACCCCGATCTTGTGCGTGACCACGGTCAAGGCGATCAGGACAAGGGCGCCGGCCAGCGCGAACAAGCCCAGCCAGTAATGCAGCAGGCCCAGCACGATCAGGAAAAAGCCAACCCACGGCAGGTCGAGCAAGGTGGCCGGGCCGGTACCGGTCAGGAAGCTACGGACCTGATCGAGATCGCGCATCGGCGCCAGGCCATCGCCGGCAGTCTTGCCCCCGAGCCGTGTCATGTCGGCCATCGCGCGCTGGACCCGGCGGCTAAGCTGGCGCTCAAGCTGCGAGCCGACGCTGGACAGCAGCTTGCCGCGGCCGTGTTCGAACAGACCCTGGAAGCCATAAGCGATGGTCACCAGCGCAAACAGCCCGACCAGGGTGGGCAGCGAATGGCTCGGCAGGACCGAATCGTAAATCATCATCAGGTAAAACGAGCCGGCCAGCACCAGCACGTTAAGCAAGCCGCTCAGCACCGCCACCGTCACCAGCGTGGCGCGGTAGCGCTTCAGTGCAGCCCCTAATTCCCCGGTCCAAAGTGCCAAAACTTGCCTCCGCCAAAGCTGCCGGACTGTCCGCACGAGCGCGGAAATCGACCCCTTTGGCGGAGAAACTAGGTTGGCATGGTCAAGATTGACTTAATGCCGAACCCTTATTTTTTCTCAATCGGCAGGGCTTCGGGGGCGCCGCGGCATTGCCCGGCGGGCGCGCTTTTGAAGGCCAGGCAATCATATTCCACGATCTCGCGGTTCTGATCATCGAGCACATAGTTAAGGCTGATCCGGTTGCGCGCGTGCGGCGGCACCGGATAGCCGCGCGGCACGGCGCTGCGATCGGCCCAGGCCATCACCCGGCAATAGCCATTACCGCCGCACAGCCGCCGCGCCATAGCCAGCGCGCCGGAAGCCCCGGTACCGGGCTTGAGCCCGACTAGGAAGGCGCCGCCGTCGGGGTGGGGAATAACCAGTTCGCCAGCGCTCTTGCCGGCTGCAAGACTGCCGATCCTGGCGACGTCCGCCAGTTCGGTTGCAGCGTCCGCTGGTGCATCACTGGCGAGTGGTTCGGTGACTTTCACCTGCTGCACCAAGGCCGCGAAGCTGGGCTCGCCGCCGCGGTAGCCCGGCCGGACGGCAGCTGGCGTGCCCCAAAAGCCGCGCCAACGGAAGAAGAGGTGGGTATCGACCTGGGCAACCTTGTCGAGACTGCTGCTCCAATAAGGATAGACCCAGTTGGTGTGATAGTGCGTGGCAAGGCCGACCGGCTTGTAGACATAGCCATCGAGCGCCTCGCGTGCCCGTTTGCGAGCGGCTTGCCAGGCCGTATCGGGATAGCGCCGCGCAAGAGCCCCATCACAAGTGAAGGTGAACTGGCACCCGGTGGCGCGCTCTGAGCCCTGGAACACCGCGCCGCAGATCGTTCCGGGAAAGGCCGGATGCCGGGCGCGGTTCAGCACGACCTGAATCACGGCGCGCTGGCCGGGATCGCTCCCGCCGGCTTCCGCCATGGCCGCGAGCGCCAGGCACTCTGTCGCCTCGGTGCGGTCCTGCGCGGAGCCGGTGAACCGGAAGGCACGGGCCGGTGTGATCGGGCCTTTGACGAAAGGCGTTGCCGCGTTCTGGTTTAGCGCGCTCAACGGATCGAGGGAGGGCACTGCCACAGGCTCGACACCGGGTTTTCCCGGTAGCACCGCGAGTTCGCGCTGCCGCGCGACCTCGCCGCCGGGCAGGCGGGCGGGATCACCGAACAAGCCGTGTTGCCAGCCCAGCGCAAGCGTGCCCAGCAGTGCAATCACTACGGCAAAGCCGATGATCAGCCGGACGTTGCTGATCGGCACCCGTGCGGCGGTAGCGGCCATGCTCAGAAGGCCTTGTGGTGAACCAGCACCCGGATCGTGCCGATCATGATCCGGAAATCGCGCCACAACGTCCAGCCTTCCAGATACTCGATATCGGCATTGAGCCGCCGGGTGAGATCTTCCTGCTGCTGGGTTTCCCCTCGAAAACCGCGAATCTGGGCCAGCCCCGTGATCCCGGGCTTCAGCGCATGGCGCTGCCAGTAGTTCGGGTCGATCTCCCAGAACAGCTTCTCGCCAGCACGTGAACCTAGCGCGTGGGGGCGGGGTCCGACCAGACTCATGTCGCCAAGCAGTACGTTGAACAGCTGCGGCAGTTCATCGATGCTGGTCCGGCGGATGAAGGCCCCGACGCGGGTCACGCGGCTATCGCCGACCGACACGGAACGATTGCCATCGCGATCGGTCGCCTCATGTCGGAGCGAGCGAAACTTGAAGATATTGAATGGACGATTGCCGTAACCCACCCGCAACTGGCGGAACAGGACCGGCCCGGGACTGTCGAGCCGGATTAGCAGCGCGACTACGATCAGCAGCGGCGCAAGCAGCAGCAGTGCGATGCCCGACAACAGGATATCGACCAACCGCTTCTTGATCCGGCTGGCCAGCGATAATTGGCCGCGATTGACCACCAGCGTCGGCCTGTCGCCCATCCGGCCGATGCCGATCGCACCGATCGGCAGGCCATTTGGCGTGAGCACCTCGGCCTTGATGTCAAAGGCCTTGAGCATCAGGCTCCAGGCATTGGCGCGGTCACCTTCGGCACAGACCACCACGACCTTGTCATAGCCAGCCAGGAGCGACCCAAGCCGGGAAACGTTCCCCGGGTCACCGCGCTCCGGATCAATCCCTTCGGTGCGCACATCTATGGCGCGAGCGGTCGCGCCTCTAGGCGGACTGGCGCCATCCACCAGCATCACGCAGCTGGTCCAGAATTCATCCCGGTTTCGCAGGAACAGGCTCAGGAACAGGATCCGGCCCGTGCCAATGAACAATCCCGAGAGGATCATTGCCGTGAGCAGGGACAGCCGCGACAGGGTCAGCCCCTGTGGCTGGAAGAACAGGAAAGCGATGCATAGCGCGCTTGCCATGAGCAAGGTCCGCTCACCCAACATGGCCGAGCGCAGGCGCGAGCCGAATGCATCGCGCGTAACACTGCCGCTGGTCAGCGCCAGGAAGGTATAGGTCAGCCCGAACAGGATCGACACGGGAAAGCCGTATAGCTGCAGCCAATAGGCCCCGCGCCAGTGCGAGGCGATCGCAAAGCCGGCCTGGATCGAGGCCAGGTCGCACAGCAAAAGCGAGCTGTAGCTGAGCAAGCGCAAGGCTTCCCGCCGGTTAAGCGAGTCACCGAACAGACGGCCATTGCTCATCGCGGCCTGCCGCTCGCGGGCGAATGCAAGTTCTTGTTCCCTCACCATGCTGCAGGAAACCTCGGATATAGGCTCCTGGATGCAATACTAGCAATGCCTGCTACGTGATATCACGCGGCAGGCATTGCTGTAGGCTTAGCAGATGGGGGTAAACGATCAGTTCTTGTCTTGATCGACCAGCTTGTTGGCGCCGATCCACGGCATCATCGCGCGCAGCCGGGCGCCGGTCTGTTCGATCGGATGGGCCTCGGCCGCCTTGCGGGCAGCCTTCAGTTCCGGCTGGCCAGCGCGGTTGTCGAGCACGAAGTTCTTCACGAAGCGGCCCGACTGGATATCGGCCAGGACACGCTTCATTTCCGCCTTCGTCTCGTCGGTGATGATCCGCGGGCCGGTGGTGATGTCGCCGTATTCGGCGGTGTTGCTGATCGAATAGCGCATGTTGGCGATGCCGCCTTCATAGAGCAGGTCGACGATCAGCTTGGTTTCGTGGAGGCACTCGAAATAGGCCATTTCCGGTGCATAACCGGCCTCGACCAGCGTTTCGAACCCGGCCTGGATCAGGTGGGTGATCCCGCCGCAGAGCACGGCCTGCTCACCGAACAGGTCGGTTTCGCACTCTTCCTTGAAGTTGGTTTCGATGATGCCCGAGCGGCCACCGCCAACGCCCGAGGCATAGGCGAGGGCAACGTCGAGTGCATTGCCCGTCGCATCCTGATGGACCGCAACCAGGCAGGGCACGCCACCGCCGCGCTGGTATTCGCTGCGCACGGTGTGGCCGGGGCCCTTCGGCGCAATCATGATCACGTCGATATCAGCCGGGGCTTCGATCAGGCCGAAGTGGATGTTGAGGCCGTGCGCGAAGGCGAGGGCCGAGCCGGGGCGCAGATTGCCCTTGATGTCATCGGCCCAGATCGCAGCCTGGTGTTCGTCGGGCGCCAGGATCATCAGGATGTCGGCCCACTTGGCCGCTTCGGCGTTGGACAGGACCTTGAAGCCGGCGGCTTCGGCCTTGCGGGCGCTGGCGGAACCGGGACGCAGCGCGATCGCCACTTCCTTGATTCCGCTGTCGCGCAGGTTCTGCGCATGAGCGTGGCCCTGCGAGCCATAGCCGAGGACGGCGATCTTCTTGCCCGTGACCAGGTTCAGGTCGCAATCGGCGTCGTAGTAAACCTTCATGTCAGTCCCATTCTCTAGCAGTTTGCCCCGCTCCCGCCGGGCTGTCGTTGTATGGAAATCAGGCCGCGTCGGCCCCGCGCATCATGCCGACCACCCCGGTGCGGCCCACTTCGACCAGCCCCAGTTCGCGCATGAGCGAGACGAAGCGGTCGATCTTGTCCGGCGTGCCGGTCAATTCGAAAATGAAGCTGGAAGTCGTGGTATCGACCACCTTGGCGCGGAACACGTCGGCCAGGCGCAACGCCTCGACCCGCGCTTCGCCGACGCCGGCCACCTTGACGAGGGCCAGTTCGCGCTCGACGTGGGCGCCCATCTCGGTCAGGTCGACCACCTTGTGGACCGGCACCAGCCGTTCAAGCTGGGCATGGATCTGGTCAATCACCTCGGGCGGGCCATGCGTGACGATGGTAATCCGGCTTAGCGAGTGGTTCTCGGTAATGTCGGCCACGGTCAGGCTGTCGATATTATAGCCGCGCGCGGTGAACAGGCCGGCGATCTTGGCCAGGATCCCGGCCTCGTTATCGACGGTGATGGTCAGGACGTGGCGCTCGGCCGCCTGGTGCTTGATCTTCATCATGTGCCGCCCCTTACACCAACGCCTTGGCTTCGTCGTCCATGGTCCCGGCAACGGAATCGCCGTAGAGGATCATGTCAGTGTGCGCCGCGCCGCTTGGGATCATCGGGTAGCAGTTCGCTTCCTTGTGGACGAGGCAGTCGACAATGACTGGACCTGGGTGGTCGATCATCGCCTGGATGCCGGCATCAAGCTGGCTTTCGTCCTCGATGCGGATACCCTTCCAGCCATAGGCTTCGGCCAGCTTGACGAAATCGGGCAAGCTGTCGGAATAGCTTTCCGAATAGCGGCTTTCATAGGTCAGCTCCTGCCACTGGCGGACCATGCCCATCCATTCGTTGTTGAGGATGAAGACCTTCACCGGCAGGCGGTATTGCGATGCCGTGCCCAGTTCCTGGATGTTCATCTGGATCGAGGCGTCGCCGGCAATGTCGATCACCAGGCTGTCCGGATTGCCAAGCTGCGCGCCGATCGCGGCCGGCAGGCCATAGCCCATCGTTCCGAGTCCGCCCGAAGTGAGCCACTTGTTCGGTGCGAAGAACGGAAAATACTGTGCCGCCCACATCTGGTGCTGGCCGACTTCGGTGGCAATCACCGGATCGCGGTGCTTGGTCAACTGATAGAGCCGTTCGATCGCCCGTTGCGGCATGATCGCTTGCGCGTTGGCGGGATAGGCCAGGCTTTGACGCGCACGCCAGCCCGTAATGCGGGCCTTCCATTCGGACAGGTCCTGACCCTTGCGATCGCCCCAGGCGGCGAGCAGCTGTTCCAGCACCAATGCGCAATCGCCCAGGATCGGCAGGTCGACCGGAACGGTCTTGTTGAACGAAGAGCGGTCGATATCGATGTGGATCTTGGTCGAATTGGGCGCGAAGGCATCGAGCCGACCGGTGACGCGGTCATCGAAGCGTGCACCGATGCAGACCATCAGGTCCGCCTTGTTCATCGCCAGATTGGCTTCGTAAGTACCGTGCATCCCCAGCATGCCCAGCCAGTCGGCATGGTCCGCCGGGAAGGCGCCAAGGCCCATCAGCGTCGATGTCACCGGCGCGCCGGTCTTCGCCTGGAGTTCGCGCAGCAGTTCGGTGGCGCGCGGGCCGGAATTGATCACGCCGCCGCCGGTATAGAAGATCGGCGCACGGGCATTGGCAATCAATTCGATCGCCCGGGCAATATCCTTGTCGGTCCCGCGCAGGGTAGGGGTGTAGCGGTTGCGGCGCTGCGGCGCGCCGTCGCTGAAGCTGGCGACGGCAACCTGCACGTCCTTGGGAATGTCGATCACGACCGGGCCGGGGCGGCCCTGCGTGGCGATCTGAAAGGCCTCGTCGATTGTCGCGGCCAGTTCGGAAGGGTCCTTCACCAGATAGTTGTGCTTGGTGCAGTGGCGGGTGATGCCAACGGTATCGGCTTCCTGGAACGCGTCAGAGCCGATCAGCCCGGTCGCTACCTGACCGGTGATCACCACCAGCGGGATCGAATCCATGAAGGCGTCGGCGATCCCGGTAACGGCATTGGTCGCGCCGGGGCCGGATGTAACCAGTACCACGCCCGGCTTGCCGGTGGACCGGGCATAGCCTTCCGCCGCGTGAGCCGCGCCGGCTTCATGGCGGACCAGGATATGGCGGATGCGGGTATCGGCGAACAGCGCGTCATAAATCGGCAGCACGGCGCCCCCGGGATAACCGAAGACATATTCGACCCCCTGGCGGACCAGGGTTTCGACCAGGATGCTTGCGCCGCTGCGCTCTTCACTCACCGCAACTGTCCTTCATTTGAACCACCGCCCCTTCAAAGAACCGACCCGGCACAGTTGCCTGTGCCGGGTCGCCCTCTCCAACTCGTGCGGGCCTGCCATGGGCAGGAAGTGATCCGGCCCTACGAGACAGTAAATAACGTGTCAAGTCCTAATGTTGTAATAAAGATGCGAAATGCCGCTCTACATCGACATTATTGGACTCAATCCTGCGCCAGTCGCCCGGCGGCTGGTTGCGAAACCAGGTGAATTGACGCTTGGCGTAGTTGCGGGTCGCTTGGGCGCCGCGCTCTTCCAGCTGCTCGCGGCTGCACTCCCCGCCCAGAAAAGCCCGGATTTCCGGTACGCCGATTGCCCTCATCACCGGCAAGGCGGTATCCAGCTGACGCGCCAGCAGTGTCTCAACTTCGGCCAATGCTCCTTGATCCAGCATCATGGCGAACCTGCGGTCACAGCGTTCGTAAAGCCAGGCACGGTCTGGCAGCAGTACGCTGGCATGCAGGTCAATTGCTGCACTTATGCCCCCTTCGCGGCGTTCCTGCCATGCGGACAGGGTCTGGCCGGTCGAGCGGACAACCTCGAGTGCGCGGGCAACGCGGGTGCTGTCATTGGCGGATAGCGTCGCGGCGCGCTCCGGATCCTCGCGCACCAGGGCTTGCCAGGCTTGCGCGGTGGGCATGCTCCGGACTTCCTCGCGAACCGCTGGGTCTATCGGCGGCACAGGCGCAATGCCATCGAGCAGGGTGCGCAGGTAGAGGCCGGTTCCGCCAACCAGGATCGGCACTGCGCCCCTATCGCGGGCTTCTGCCACTGCTGTGCGCGCAGCATTGGCCCAGTCGGCCGCTGAACAGGCTGTGGCGCCATCCCAGGTGCCGAACAGCTTGTGCGGAATATCTTGTATCTCGTCGATCGATGGACGCGCACTCAGCACCGCAAGGTCGGCGTAAACTTGGGCGCTGTCGGCATTGATCACCACTGCGGGCCGGCCGCGTGCCTTGAGCGCGAGGGCCAGCTTGACCGCCAGATCGCTCTTGCCGCTCGCGGTCGGCCCTGCGATGAGCGCCAGCGGCGGCCGATCGCGGTCCGAATCTACAGGGGAATCCGTCGTGCCCATTGCCCGCGTGATAGCAGAACCGGCGGTCTTGTCGGCAAAAGTGTCAGACGCCGTTCACGGGCTGGAGGCCGCGGGTCTCGTGGTGCACGCCGCTGAACCGCTGCGCGGCCTGGAAGAAGTGCTGCAGATTGCCGCGGATGGCGATGCCGCCGCGATGCGCAGCGTGCTGGAGCGCCTGTTTCCGGACGCGGACCTGCTGGTGAGCACCTCTGTGCCGAGCGTGCCGAAGGTGTTCGTGTCCGACATGGATTCGACCATGATCCAGGCCGAATGCATCGACGAGCTGGCCGATTTTGCCGGCCTGAAGGACCAGATCGCCGGAATCACCGAACGGGCCATGCAGGGCGAACTGGATTTCGCCGAGGCGCTGACCGAGCGGGTCCGCCTGCTTGGCGGACTGGGCGAGGGGGCCATTGCCCAATGCCTGGCAGAGCGTGTCCCGGCGATGCCGGGGGCCGGCGCACTGGTCGCGACACTGAAGGAGCATGGCTGCTTCACCGTGCTGGTGACGGGCGGTTTTCATCAGTTTGCCGATCCGGTTGCCGATCAACTCGGGTTTGAACGGGTGGTCGCCAATCGGCTTGCGGTCGAACACGGGGCGCTGACCGGGGGGCTGGTCGGTGGGATCGTCGATAGCGCGGTCAAGGAAGCCGTCCTGCGCGAGGAAATGGGCCTGCGCGGCGGCGCAAGCCTGGCCACGGGCGATGGCGCCAATGATATCCCGATGCTGCGCGCCGCGACCCACGGGATCGCCTACCACGCCAAGCCCAAGGCCAAGGAAGCGGCGCACGGCTATGTTGCGGCGGGAGACTTGACCAGCGTGCTCCTGCTGCTTGGAATTCCGCGTCCGGACTGGGTGCAGGGCTGATCGGTAGGGGTTTCGAAACTGAATTGCGGCTAGTGCGCGAATCTGCTAATGACATTCATGTAAGTAACCAGCAGGTGCCGTACGATGGAATCGCTTTCGCCTTCTTTTGCTGCCGCTGACGACGCCGTTCCGGGCGCAGCGGACGATCTCCCGCTGATGCTGCCGGGCCGTCCGAAGATTCGTTACGACTTTCCGAAGGCCTGGCACCACTTCAAGGAACTGGTGAAGGACAAGGAAAACACCGCCGAAGTCGCCAAGATCTTCGAAGCCCTGCCCTGGCGCGGGGTTTATGATGCGGCGAAGGCGTTCCTTTCAACCGAGCGTGGCCAGCGGATCCGGGCAAGCGAACCTTCGCTGGTGACGATCCTCGATGATCACGCCGGCCTGCGCCGCCTGCCAGAGGGCAGCGTTGCGCATGCCTATTGCGATTTCATGGAGCGCGAAGGTCTCTCGGCGCAGGGGCTCGTCGATGAGCTTGACCGCTATCGTCCAGCCGACATGTATTTCAACGACCAGGTGGATTGGTACTTCCGCCGTATGCGCGATACGCATGATCTGATGCATATCCTGACCGGTTATGGCCGCGATGCGCTTGGTGAGCAGTGCGTGCTGGCCTTTACCTACAGCCAGCAGCCGGCATTGGCGCACCTGTTCCTGGGCTATGCCGGGGCGTTCGAGATCAGCAAACGCGCAACGGTCAAGGTGCCGGTGTTCAAGGCCGTTCGCGAAGGCCAGAAGCTTGGCCGGTCGTGCCCGCGGCTGGTTGAAATGCCGATCCGTGAAATCCTGGCCATGCCGCTGGAGGACGCCCGCAAGATGCTTGGCATCACCGGGGCAAGCTACTATCAGCAGGCTCACGCCATGTGGCGGTCGGCCGGGATTGATCCCTACGATCTGATGGCACCGGTTCAGAAGGCAGCCTGATCTGTCGGTCCGGCTAGCGAAGGTCCTTGCGGATCACCAGCTTCAGGCCGGACCAGACATCGTCAATCGCGCAGACCTTGGTGTCGACCAGGCCAAGCGGCAAGCAGAGTTCACGGATCGTATCTTCGGTGATGTCGGTCGGGACTTTTGCCGCCTGCTTGGGCCAGCTCACCCAGATCTGGCCATCGGCGGCGATCTGATTGCGCAGGCTATCGAGCCGAGGCTCCAACGCCGCCCGCTCAGTCACGAAAATATGCGCGGCATCGATCCCTTCGGCAGGATCGGCGATGAAATATAGCTCAAGCGCGTATTCGTCGATCTCGTCGGCCACGCTTTCGGGCATGGCATCGAACCACACCCGCATGCCATCGCGCAGGTTCAACTTCTTGGCCAGCGGCGTGCCGGAATAGCCCGCCTCAGTCACCGTATCAGCCTTCCATCCAGTCGCGGAAGAAGCTCTCGCTGGCTTCGCGCAGCGCGCTCAGCTTCACGGGCTGGCCGTTGACTACCACCGCATCCCCGCCAGTCGTGCCGATCTTCTCGAACGGCACCTTGCTGCGGTCCAGCGGCTTGTCCGCCGGGTATGTCACCAGATAGCGCGACTGCGTTTCATTGAAGGCAAAGGCGGTGTCCATTGGATCGATCGCCACGCCGATATTGCCGGCCAGCGCCATTTCCGCCGCGGCAACCAGCAGTCCGCCGTCACTGATATCATGCACCGCGGTTACCGCACCATCGGCGATCAGCTGACGGATCACTTCGCCGTGGAAGCGCTCATCGCCCAGGTCGACCTTGGGGGGATCGCCATCTTCACGGCCATGGATCTCGCGCAGCCACAGCGACTGACCCAGTTCAGGATAGCTTGGCCCGATGATCGCCAGGCATTCGCCCTCGGCCTTGATCGCGATGGTCGCCATGATCTCGTGATCGGCCATCAAGCCGACACCGCCGATTGCCGGGGTGGGAAGGATCGCCGAGCCGCCGCCGGTCGCCTTGCTCTCATTGTAGAGCGAAACGTTCCCCGAGACGATCGGATAGTCGAGCGCCCGGCAGGCTTCGCCCATGCCGCGCAGAGCCTCGACGATCTGGGCCATGATCTCGGGTCGCTGGGGGTTGGCGAAGTTGAGGCAATTGGTGATTGCCAGGGGCTTGGCGCCAACAGCTGAGATATTGCGGTAAGTCTCGGCCACCGCCTGCTTGCCGCCTTCGTAGGGGTCGGCATAGCAATAGCGCGGCGTGCAGTCCGTGCTCATCGCCAGGGCCTTCTTGGTGCCGTGGATCCGCACGACAGCCGCATCACCACCG
This sequence comes from Sphingomonadaceae bacterium, assembly GCA_009926135.1. Classification (GTDB taxonomy): domain Bacteria; phylum Pseudomonadota; class Alphaproteobacteria; order Sphingomonadales; family Sphingomonadaceae; genus Novosphingobium. The sequence goes on along the minus strand of RFPL01000002.1, from coordinate 304,025 downwards.
CTCTTCTGCAGGGTGTCGGCGCCGACCTGACTGTCATACTGCTCCCAGATCCAGCGCCGGCTGGCGAGGTCGGGGCAGGCCATCAGCTTGAGCAGGTCCGCGCCCAGGTCCGCGCTCTGCGGCACTTCGCCCAGCGGCTTGACCTTGGCCCAGGCCTTGTATTCCGCCAGGCTCAGAGCCGGGCGGTCATAGAGCGGGGCGTCTTCGGCGAGCGGGCCGAGCGGGATGTCACACACCGTCTCGCCCTGCCAGGTCAGCACCATGTGGCCGGTGTCGGTCACTTCGCCGATCACGGCGAAGTCCAGCTCCCACTTGCGGAAGATTGCCTCGGCCATCGGCTCCTTGCCAGGCTTGAGCACCATGAGCATCCGCTCCTGGCTTTCGCTCAGCATCATTTCGTAAGGGGTCATGCCCTCTTCGCGGCACGGCACCTTGTCCATGTCGAGGATGATCCCGGCCTTGCCATTGGTCGCCATCTCGACCGAGCTGGAGGTCAGGCCAGCCGCGCCCATGTCCTGGATCGCAACGATTGCGTCGGTTGCCATCAGTTCAAGGCAAGCCTCGATCAGCAGCTTTTCGGTGAAGGGATCGCCGACCTGCACTGTGGGTCGCTTGGCCTCTGAATCTTCGCCAAAGTCGGCACTGGCCATGGTCGCGCCGTGGATACCATCGCGGCCAGTCTTGGAGCCGACATAGACGATCGGATTGCCGATCCCGGTGGCGGCCGAATAGAAGATCTTGTCTGTATCGGCCACGCCCACGGTCATCGCGTTGACCAGGATGTTGCCGTCATAGGCCTGGTGGAAATTGGTCTCGCCGCCAACTGTCGGCACGCCGACGCAGTTGCCGTAGCCACCGATGCCAGCGACCACGCCGCGGACCAGGCTCTTCATCTTGGGATGATCGGGCCGGCCAAAGCGCAGGGCATTCATGTTCGCGACCGGCCGCGCGCCCATCGTGAACACATCGCGCAGGATGCCGCCGACGCCGGTTGCCGCGCCTTGATAGGGCTCGATGTAGCTTGGGTGGTTATGGCTCTCCATCTTGAAGATGGCAGCCTGGCCATCTCCGATGTCGATCACGCCGGCGTTCTCGCCCGGGCCGCAGATGACCCAGGGGGCTTCGGTCGGCAGTTTCTTGAGTTGAATCCGGCTCGATTTGTAGGAGCAGTGCTCCGACCACATGACCGAGAAGATGCCGAGCTCGACCAAGTTCGGCTCACGCCCCAGGGCGTGCAGCACACGCTGGTATTCATCCTCGGAGAGCCCGTGCTGGGCGACGACATCGGGAGTGATTTCGGCCATGGCCGGGCCTTAGCGAGCCAGTCTGGCTAAGGCGAGTCCGTTCAGCGGCCCGCGTGCTCGGTTTTCCCCATCCACCAGGCCATCACCGTCGCCAGTCCGTAGGCGAAGAAGGCCAGCAGGCTGGTTCCGGCGGTCACAACCGGCTCGACCGGGCCAAACCAGTTGACCGCCTGAAGCGCCAGCAGGATCATCGCGAGTGCGATCACGGTCAGGCGGGCAGGGCGGCGCACCTTGGCGTACCACCACAGAGCCCCCAGCGTAATGCCGATTTCCAGCGGCATCTCGATCCAGGGATGGTTCCACAGGCCGAAGCCCAGCTTTGGCGGGCTGCCCGCGAGGGTGAGGTCGGGCACATGGACCAGCAGGTCGAGGAACCAGTGTGACAGCACCACCGCACCGCCGATCAGCGCGGCCGTGCCGTCCTTGCAGCTCAGCCAGGCCAGCGCGGCGAAAGCAGCCGCAAACCCTGCCGCGCCCAGCAGGCTATGCGTGATGGGCATGTGGTAGAGGTCCATCGGGTTCATCACGCTGATGCCGGGCGAAAACCGCATGTGCTCCGCGCCCGCCAGCAGCAGGCCAAAGAATGCCCAGTCGACCAGCTGCGCGGCAATGAACAGCGCGCCAATCCGTGGCGCGCGCTTGCTGGCTGCAGCCGCGGCAAGGGCCGGTGCCCAGTGGCCGATGAACATGGCTGTCCCCCTCCCGATAAAACCCTATTGCGCAGCGAGCTTCTGCACCGCGAAGACTGCCAGCCCGCTGGCCAACGCGGTGGCCGATGCGCCCCAGGCGATGTCGATCAACGTCATCTGGGTTGACCATACCTTGAGCGTGGCCTGGTTGGTCAGGTCATACGTGGCATAGCAGATCGCGCCGAACAGGGCCCCATTGAGCACGCCGTGCGGCACGCCCAGCGCCAGCCCCGGACGGACCGCGAACCAGACCATCCCGGCAATATAAAGCGCATAGAACACCAGCGCCGGGACCATCCGGAAACTGTCTGCCAGCATCTCGCCAATCAGTGGGCGGTAAAGGTTCGGGGCCGCCCAGCGCAGCCACAGTGCGTCCAGCACGCCAAACGCCACGGCGGCAGTCACATAGGCGGTAATCCACTGCATCGTATTTCTCCCTTGCCGATCAGCTTGACCGGCGCGGCGGGCGCGGTCAATGCTGCGTGCCGATGAGCGAAAACAATTCCGATATTGCCGCCCTGAGCTTCGAGGATGCGCTGCGCGCGCTGGAGGACATCGTTCGCAAGCTGGAAGGGGGCGAAGTGCCGCTGGACAGTTCGATCGAACTCTATGAGCGGGGCGAGAAGCTGCGCCAGCATTGCCAGGCACGCCTCGACGCCGCCCAGTTGAAGATCGAGCAGATCATTGCCGGTGCTGATGGCCAGGCCACCGGAACGCGCCCGTTCGATCCCGAAGCCGGGCGCTGACCCCATGACGGGCAGGGCAACCCCGCTGCTGGCTCAGGCCATTCTGGACATCGGCAGCGATGTCGCGGCGTTGTTCGATGCCCTGCTGCCAGTCCCGGATGATCCGCGGGCGCGGCTGGTTGAAGCGATGCGCTATGCCTTGCTCGGCGGGGGCAAACGGCTCCGCCCGCTGCTGGTGACGGCCACGGCGGCGCTATACGGGGTTGATCGTGCGGCGGCGCTGCGGGTCGGCTGCGCGATCGAGGCGATCCACGTCTATTCGCTGGTCCACGACGATCTGCCGTGCATGGACAATGATGCCATGCGCCACGGCAAACCGACCACGCACCTGGCTTTCGACGAGGCCACGGCGGTCTTGGCCGGCGATGCGCTGCACGATTTTGCCTTCGAGATCCTGACCGACACGTCCTCCAGCACTGACCCGTTTGTTCGGGCTGAACTGATCCAGGTCCTGGCCACCGCCAGCGGCTGGAACGGCATGGCCGGTGGCCAGATGATGGACATCGTGGCCGAAACGACCACGTTCGATCTTCACACCATTACCAAGCTGCAACAGCTCAAGACCGGGGCGCTGCTGGGCGCTGCGGTTGAGCTGGGGGCGGTGCTGGGCCGGGTGCCGATCGAAGGGCGGGCGCACCTGCGCGGCTATGCCCGCGACATCGGCCTTGCGTTCCAGATCGCCGACGACCTGCTGGATTACGAAGGCGATGCCGAAAAGGCCGGGAAGGCCGTGGGCAAGGATGCCGCCGCCGGAAAGGCGACCTTCGTTTCGCTGCTCGGCCCTGATCGCGCCCGCGAACAGGCCCGGATGCTGGTTGATCAGGCCATTGCGCATCTGGGGCAGCATGGGGCAGAGGCGGATCTGCTGCGCGATCTGGCGCGGTTCATTGTGGAGAGGGACCACTGATGGCGGAACGGGTGGGGGTTTATCCAGGGACGTTTGACCCGATTACGCTCGGGCACATGGACATCATTGCCCGCGGGGCAAAGCTGGTGGACAGGCTGATCATTGGCGTCACGACCAACATTGCCAAGTCGCCGATGTTTTCGGACCCAGAGCGGATCGCCATGGTCGAACGCGAAGTTGCGACCATCGGTGACGCCAACATTCAGGTCGTGGGTTTCAACTCGCTGTTGATGGACTTTGCTGAAAGCCAGGGCGCATCGGTCGTCATCCGCGGGATTCGCGGAGTGACCGACTTCGAATACGAATATCAGCTGACCGGCATGAACCGCCAGCTGAACGACCGGGTCGAAACGATCTTCCTGATGGCCGACGTGTCGCTGCAACCAATCGCCTCCCGGTTGGTCAAGGAGATCGCGGTTTATGGCGGTGATATCTCCAAGTTCGTCACGCCGCCGGTTTGCGCCGATGTCCTTTCACAAATTGCCAAGGCAGGCGGACCGCGCGGTTTATAGTCTGCCGCCGTTCATTGCCACGACAGGCTGACGCGGCTATCCCGCGCCTGCACGAGCGACCCTCCAGTTTTCGAGACCTGACCTGATGATCCGAGCCAAGCTTACTGCCGTTGCCCTGGGCGTGGCCCTGTTTACCGCACCCGGCCTGGCGCAGGACAAGGCCGCGCCGGCCGCAGCTGCTCCGGCCCCCGCTGCTCCGACGATGAGCGCCGTTATCAATCCTGACCCGGCGTTCGAGCCGGAAAACATCCTGGCGCTCGACCTTTCGAATGGCGGCCGGGTGCTGATCCGGCTGATGCCATCCTGGGCGCCGGGCCATGTCGAGCGGATCAAGACGCTTGCGGCGCAGGGCTTTTACAATGGCATCATCTTCCACCGCGTGATCGATGGGTTCATGGCTCAGACCGGCGATCCGACCGGGACCGGGCAGGGCGGTTCGCCGCTGCCTGACCTGAAGGCGGAGTTCAATTACATCCCGCACGTGCGCGGTTCGGTCTCGATGGCCCGGACCGATCAGCCCGATACGGCCAACAGCCAGTTCTTCATCGTCTTCTATCCGCGCTTCGCGCTGGATCACCGCTATACCAACTTTGGCCGCGTGATCGCGGGTATGGACTATGTCGACTCGATTGAGCGCGGCGAGCCGCCAGCAGCCCCGACCAAGATCGTGCAAGCCTCGCTGCTAAGTGAGGGCAAGCCCCGCCCGGCTGCGCCGGTTGCTGCCCCGGCGGCGATCTCGGCCGAGATGTTGAGCAACTCCAAGTCCAATTGAGCCCATATCCCAGGCTTGACCGCTGATCGTCGACCGCTAGGGCGCGGCCATGCGCGTTGACCTGTTCGATTTCGACCTTCCGACTGACCGGATCGCCCTGCGGCCCGCCCGCCCGCGCGATTCGGCACGGCTGCTCTATGTACCGGGGCGGGGCGACTTGGCCGACAGGGGTGTGCTGGACCTGCCCGACCTGCTCGCGCCGGGCGATGTCCTGGTGTTCAATGACACCCGCGTCATTCCGGCCCAGCTAGAAGGTTATCGCGGCCAGGCCCGGATCGGCGCGACGCTGCACAAGCGGATCGATCTGCGCCGCTGGCAGGCCTTTGTCCGGAATGGCAAGCGACTGAAAGCTGGTGATCTGATCGAATTTGCTGCCGGGGTGACTGCGATCGCGGAAGATCGCCACGCTGATGGCAGTTGGACGCTGGCCTTCGCTGGCGATGAGCCGGTTGAAGTGCTGCTCGACCGGGCGGGTCAGGTGCCACTGCCACCCTACATCGCCGGCAAGCGCGCAATCGACGAGGCTGACAAGAGCGATTACCAGACCATGTTCGCGGCCAAGGACGGTGCCGTTGCCGCCCCGACTGCCGCGCTGCACTTTACCCCGCGCTTGATGGAAGCACTGGCCGCGCAGGGGATCGGCCATGAAACGCTGACCCTCCATGTCGGAGCGGGCACGTTCCTGCCGGTCAAGGCAGACGACACTACGGACCACCAGATGCACGCTGAATGGGGCGTCATCGCGGCCGGGACCGCCACCCGGCTTAATGCGGTCCGGGAGCGCGGCAACCGGATCGTCGCTGTCGGCACCACCAGCCTGCGCCTGCTGGAAAGCGCGGCGGATGATGAGCGGGTGATCCATCCGTTCGAGGGAGATACCTCGATCTTCATCACGCCCGGCTATCGCTTCAAGGGCATCGATGCACTGGTGACGAATTTTCACCTGCCAAAGTCCACCCTGTTCATGCTGGTCAGCGCGCTGATGGGGCTGGAGCGGATGCAGGCAGCCTATGCCCATGCGATCGCCAACGAGTACCGGTTCTATTCCTATGGGGACAGCAGCCTGCTCTTGCCTGTGGACTGACCGGACATGGTTTAACTACCGCATTGCCAAAGCTGATCGACCTTTGCAGGATAAGCCTTTGGCAGAAGAGGGCTAATCCGCACGATGCGAAAGTTGAACTTGATGGCAGCCGTGCTGCTGGCCGGCTGGACGAATGGTGCCATCGCGCGCCCGCCCGTAATCGATATGCACGTCCATGCGCTGGCCGCGAATGACCAGGGGCCGCCACCTCTGGCCATGTGCACCCCTATGAATCCGATGCCGACATGGGATCCTGCGAAGCCCGCCCTGCAGAACTTCATCGGGCCGTTCAAGCAACCCGCCTGTGCCGATCCGATCTGGTCACCCGTAACCGATGCAGAGCTGATGAAGCGCACGCTGGCGGTGATGGAGCGCAACAATGTCTACGGTGTGGTCAGCGGTCGGTTCCGCTTGGTGTCGGAATGGCGAAAGGCATCACCAGACCGGGTCATCCCCAGCCTGACGCCGGAATTCCCGTTCAAGCCCGGCATGGCGGAAGAGCTCAAGGGCGGCAAGGATAGCGGGATGCTGGCCGTGATCGGCGAGCTGGGTTTCCAGTATGATGGTGTTGCGGTCACTGATCCGGCGCTCGAACCGCTGTGGGCCGCTGCCGAAGCCAACGATATTCCGGTCGCCGTTCACTTTGGCCCCGGGCCGCCGGGAGTGGCCTATATGCCGGGCTCCGGCTACCGCGCGAAGCTCTCCAGCCCGCTGGCGCTGGAGGACGTGCTGGTCAAGCATCCGAAGCTGCGCGTCAACGTGATGCACGCCGGATTCCCGATGCTGGATGATACGCTGGCGCTGCTTTACGCGCACCCGCAAGTCTATCTGGATACCGGGGTAATCGTCTACACCCAGCCCCGTCCTGCGTTTTACCGCTATTTGCAGGCGCTGGTTGATGCCGGGTTCGGGCAGCGGATAATGTTCGGTTCGGACCAGATGGTCTGGCCCGAAACGATCGAGCGCTCGATCAAGGTAATCGAGGAAGCGCCTTTCCTGAGCCGCGAACAGAAGCGCGATATCCTCTATAATAACGCCGCCCGCTTCCTGCGGCTCGATCCGGCCACGATTGCCAAACATCACGCCGGATAGGTCCTGGTCTGCGACAGTGAATTCCCGGCTTGCTACCGGGCGCTGCTTCGGCTCTGATCGCCTCAGCCACAAGGCCACAACACGGCCAGGCGGAGGGGAATGTTCATGACAGAGACGAATGCGGCGCCCGCAGCGGCGCCTGGACCGCTGGCCGGGCTCGGGATTGTAGCCATCGTCGTGGTGGCCGTGGTGGCCTGGGCGATCATCGGCACAGCCTTGTTCTCCGGCGTATCGCTGTTTGGCGCGTTCCTGCTGCTGTGGCACTGGGCCAATCTTGAAGCGCTTGAAATCAAGCGCCTTCCGGCAACCATTGCCGGGGCACTGGTCGGGATCGCGCTGGCCTGGCAGGTGGTTTACCTGACCAGCACCATGGGCAACAACGGCACGATCCTGGGCCTGTTGATCATGGTGGCGGCGATCTACCTGCAGGTGATCAACGTTCTGCCGTTCCTGTTCAACGCGGCAGCGATGCTGTTCCTCACCGTGGCAGCCGCACCGCTGATTCAGCTCAAGATCGATTTTGCCGAACTGGCCATGGCGACCGTTGTCGGCGGGCTGTTCCTCGGGCTGTTCGTCGAGGCGATCAAGCGCATCGCGGCCAGGTTCATGCCAGCCGCCGCCGATTGAGGGCGTGCTTGATCCGCGCGTCTTTGGTGGCCGACAGTTGATTTCGGACAAGACAGTATCGCTGCTTGGCAACTAACCTCTGCGCCGGAGGAATGGATGGACAACAAGCAAAGCCAGGCCGCGATCGAAGCGCGGCTGGAACGAGCAGCGGAAGTTCTGGGCGATCTGACGGTGCCGGTGATGGCGGAATATTACCGCCGCTACCCGGATGCTCGCGCCAGTTTCGTCCACCATGCGCCGCATGGGCCCGAACGGCTTGAGGCCGAGATGGTCGGCAACACGCTCTATTACGTGATGACCTGGTTCGAATCGCCGACCGAGGCGCGGATCTATTTCGATACCTCGGTGCCGCATCATCGGGTTGCGCTGGACGTGCCGCCGGACTGGTTTCGCGGCCTGATCGAGACACTGGTCGATGTGATCGAAGCAGGTGTGCCAGCCAGCGACGCCGCCGAACAGCACGCCTGGGATGAAATGCGCGCAGCGCTGGTCGGACTGGTCGAGCGCAACCGTTTCGTCTAGCGGGTGCGGCCATGACCGCGCCGCGCTTCCAGTTCGATATCCACGCCACCGATGGCAAGGCCCGCACCGGCACGATCCGGATGCAGCGGGGTGAGATCCGCACGCCCGCCTTCATGCCCGTTGGCACGGCGGCAACGGTCAAGGCGATGAAGCCTGAGACTGTGCGCGCGACCGGCGCGGATATTCTGCTTGGCAACACCTACCACCTGATGCTGCGGCCCGGGGCGGAGCGCGTTGCCCGGCTGGGCGGGCTGCATAAGTTCATGAACTGGGACCGCCCGATCCTGACCGACAGTGGCGGCTATCAGGTGATGAGCCTGTCGGACCTGCGCAAGATCACCGAGGACGGGGTAACCTTCAAAAGCCACCTCGATGGCAGTCGGCATTTGATCACCCCCGAACGCTCGATGGAAATCCAGCGCCTGCTCGGCAGCGACATCGTCATGGCTTTCGATGAATGTCCGCGCGCCGATGCGCCCTATGACACCATCGCCCAGTCGATGCGGATGTCGATGCGCTGGGCCGCCCGCAGCCGCGCCGGATTCGACAGCGGACAGGAACACGCTGAGCGCGCGGCCCTGTTCGGGATCCAGCAGGGCGCGCTCAACGAGGACCTGCGGCGCGAAAGCGCCCAGGCCCTGCAGGAAATCGGCTTCGATGGCTATGCGATCGGCGGCCTGGCCGTCGGCGAAGGGCAGGAGGCGATGTTCGCCACGCTTGATTTCGCGCCGGGCATGCTGCCAGCAGACCGCCCGCGCTACCTGATGGGCGTGGGCAAGCCCGATGACCTGGTTGGCGCGGTCGAGCGCGGAGTCGACATGTTCGATTGCGTCCTGCCGAGCCGCTCGGGCCGCAACGGTCAGGGCTTTACCTGGAATGGCCCGGTCAACCTGCGCAATGCTAGGCACACCGAGGATCCGGCTCCGCTTGACGAGCGCTGCCCGGGCGATTGCTGCACCAAATACAGCCGCGCTTACCTCCATCACTTGCACAAGAGCGGAGAAATTCTGGGCGCGATGCTGCTGACCGAGCACAATCTGACCTTCTACCAGCAGCTGATGGCAGCGATGCGTGCGGCGATTGCCGAAGGTCGTTTTGCGACCTTCGCGTCGGAGTTCCGGGCTGACTACCTGCGCGCATAGCTGCGCATACGAATACCTCTCCGCAATCGGCTGCGCTCTGCCGCGCATCGCGTTAGACTGCCTGCAAAGCAGCCAGGGAGAGGCGACGATGCGGAATGGATGGATTGGCTGCACCTTGGCACTCGTGCTGGCGGCAAGCCCGGCGGCGGCCCGCGCGCAGCAATTGCCGCTGACCGACGGCGTCAGCCAGGTCCGCCACCCGCACTGGGCGAAGTCTGCCACGATCTATGAGGTCAATATCCGGCAATACACGCCCGAAGGCACATTCAGGGCTTTTGAGCGTCACTTGCCGCGCCTGCGCAAGATGGGCGTCGACGTGTTGTGGATCATGCCGATCAACCCGATCAGCAAGAAGATGCGCAAGGGTTCGCTGGGCAGCTATTACGCGGTCAGCGACTATTCCGCGGTCAATCCCGAATATGGCACGCTCGCAGACTTCCAGCACCTGGTCGATACGGCGCACAAGCAAGGGTTCAAGGTGATCCTGGACTGGGTGGCCAACCATACCGGGTGGGATAACGTCTGGGTCGAGCAGCACCCCGATTGGTACAAGCGCAATGCGGCGGGCGAACTGGAAGGCTACAACTACACCGATCTCAGCACCGGCAAGAAAGAAGTCTGGGCCGATGTCATCGGGCTCGACTATTCTAAGCCCGCTGTGCGCCAGGGCATGATCGAGGCGATGAGTTACTGGGTCCGAACCGCCAACATCGATGGCTTCCGCTGCGATGTCGCCTGGACCCTGCCGGTCGAGTTCTGGAACGATGCCCGCGCGAAGCTGGATGCGATCAAGCCGGTCTTCCTGCTGGCCGAAGCTGACACGCCGGAAATGCAGCAGCAGGCCTTCGACATGACCTATGACTGGGTGCTGTTCCACAAATTGGTCGACGTGGCCAAGGGTAAGGCCAATGCCCGTGACCTGGGCAAGCTCTACACCGATCCGCCGCGCCGCTATCCAGCGGGCTCGTATCGGATGACTTTCACCAGCAACCATGACGAGAACAGCTGGAACGGCACCGAGCGCGAGCTTTACGGCGATGGCGCTGACGCCATGGCCGTGCTGGCCGCCACGCTGCCAGGCATGCCGCTGGTCTATAGCGGACAGGAATCCGCCTTCGACCGACGCCTCAAGTTCTTTGACAAGGACCAGATCGATTGGGGTAACTATTCCCGTGCCGGCTTCTATCGCCGGCTGCTGGCCCTGAAGAAGCATCATCCATCGCTGACCAACAGCCATGAACCGGGCAATCTTGAACTGATCGAAACCGGCAATGACAAGGTCTTCGCGTTCCGACGGACCGCGCCGGGTGACAAGGTCCGGGTTGTCGTCAATCTCTCCGCCAGCCCGGTGAAGGTGACCCTGCCTGGCAACAAGGGGATCAGCCTCAAAGGCTGGGGCTGGCAAATCGATTAGGCAAGCCACGCTCCATTCGGCACTGACAAGCGCGGCGAATCGGCTTAGTCTCCTTGCAAAGACAAGGAGAGTTTGGATGGCCACTGTGCTGGATACAAAATCGGTCTCGAATGACGATCACGTCCGCGGTTCGGTCAGCGCGGAAGAGTGGGCGGCCCGGGTTGACCTCGCGGCAGCCTATCGGCTGGTTGCGCTGTACGGTTGGGACGATCTGATCTTCACCCACCTTTCGGCGCGCGTGCCGGGGCCGGAGCACCACTTCCTGATCAATCCCTATGACATGATGTTCGAGGAGATCACTGCCTCCTCGCTCGTCAAGATTGATGTCGAAGGCCAGCCGGTGATGCCAACCGCCCACCCGGTCAATCCAGCCGGGTTCACGATTCATTCCGCACTGCACATGAATTGCGAGGATGCCCACGCGGTGATGCACCTCCACACGCCGGCCGGGCAGGCCGTCAGCGCCATGTCGGAAGGGCTGATGCCGCACACGCAGACCGCGATGATCGCCGGATCGGACATCGCCTATCACGACTATGAAGGTATCGCGACCGACCTGGAGGAGCGCGACCGCCTGGTCGAGGACATGGGTGACAAGCACGTGATGATCCTGCGCAATCACGGCACGCTGGCGATCGGCAAGACGGTGGGCGAATGCTTCTTGCGGCTCTACTTCCTGGAGCGGGCCTGTGACGCACAGGTAAAGATGCTGTCGGCCGGGCGTGATGGGCTCAATAACCCGCCGCAAGGCACCCCGGAAAAGGTCAAGTCCCAGACTCCGCCCGCCGGGATCGGCATGTTGGCGAACGGGCTGGCCTGGCCGGCGCTGTTGCGCAAGCTTGATCGGATTGACCCTTCGTTCCGCGACTGAGCGGCAAAGCCTGAATCGAAAAGGGCGGCCCCGCGGGACCGCCCTTTTCTGTATCCGTTGCCGGCGTATCGCTTAGCGCGAGTAGAACTCGACCACGAGGTTCGGTTCCATCTTCACCGGATAAGGCACTTCGTCGAGCGTCGGAACGCGCACGAAGGTGATCTTGTCGGTGCCGTCGGGTGCGACGTAGTCCGGAATTTCACGCTCGGCCAGGGTCTGGGCTTCAGCGATCAGGGCCATTTCCTTGGCCTTCTTGCCGAGGCTGATGACATCGCCCGGACGCACGCGGCGGCTGGCGATGTTGCACTTCACGCCGTTCACATAGATGTGACCGTGCGAAACGACCTGACGGGCCGAGAAGATGGTCGGCGCGAACTTGGCGCGGTACACGACCATGTCGAGGCGCTGTTCGAGCAGGCCGATCAGGTTCTGACCGGTATCGCCCTTCATCGACGACGCTTCCTGGTAAGTGCGCTTAAACTGCTTTTCGGTCACGTCGCCGTAGTAGCCCTTGAGCTTCTGCTTGGCGCGCAGCTGGATGCCGAAGTCCGACACCTTGCTCTTGCGGCGCTGGCCGTGCTGACCGGGGCCGTAGGAGCGGCGGTTAACCGAGCTCTTCGGGCGGCCCCAGATGTTCTCGCCCATCCGGCGGTCAATTTTATACTTCGATGACTTGCGCTTCGACATGGCGCGTCTGTCCTTCAATTTGCATGCCCTGGAACTGCCCTGGGCTTCTGGTCCGGAACCGCACCACCCGGCCAATTGCCGTGTGCGACCGCTGCTTCACCGGAGTGCAGGGTCAATTGCGAAGTGGCGCCCCTAGCTGTGCCGGGGGCGAAATTCAAGCGGAAATGCGCTGTTTCCCGACTTCAGATCTTGGGGCCGACTGGCTCGACCTTGGTCTGGTCTTCTAGCGGGCCCTGCACATAGACATCACGATCCCGGATGCGCCATTCCTCGGCGGTCTTGCAAATGCGGCCTTGCGGGCGGTGGCTGCCCGTCCGAGCGGGCAGGGGGCGGCAGATCATCTTCGGCTTTGCGGCCTTGGTTGCTTCCGGGGCAGGCGCATCGGCAGCCAGCAGGGGGGTAGTCCCGGTCATCATGGCAAGGGCAAGAACGGTGGTGGCAAGGCGCATGGATTGAAGCTCCGTGTGGGAGGCGCGCCTATGCCGCAATCAGGTCATCCCGGCAAAATCCAAATCGACGAACGTCGATTCCGGCGCAATGAGTGCCCGTCAGTCGTCGCGAGGTTCCTTCGCCAAGTGCGAGAGCACGCCGCGCAGGGTCCGCACTTCTAGGTGGTTCCAGCCCGGCTTGGTCAGCACCCCGCGCAGGGTCCGCCGTGTCGCTGCCGCACGAATGGCCGGCAGGTAATAGCCGCGTGGCTCAAGCATGGCTTCAAGCTGGCCGATCATGCCTTCCAGCTCCTCCTGCGGCGCCGGTGGCAGCAGTTCCTCGATCGTTGGCTGGGTCAGCCGTTCCTGCTTCGACCATTCATAGGCGCACAGGATCACGGCCTGGGCCAGGTTAAGGGAGCCAAACTCGGGGTTGATCGGCACCGTCAGGATCGCGCGGGCGAGCGCTACGTCGTCGGTTTCAAGGCCTGAGCGTTCCGGCCCGAATACATATGCCGATCGCCCCGGCTCCGCATGGATCGCGCGCGCGGCCTGTTCGGCATCGACCACGGGCTTGGTCACCCCGCGCTTGCGCACGGTCGTGGCATAGACATGGGCGCAGTCCATGACCGCATCGGCAAGGCTTTCAAACACTTGCGCCTGTTCCAGCACGATGTCTCCGCCGGCAGCCGCCGGACCGGCGCTGGGATTGGGCCAGCCATCGCGCGGCGTGACCAGGCGCATCTCGGTCAGCCCGAAATTGAGCATGGCGCGCGCGGCCTTGCCGATATTCTCGCCCAACTGGGGGCGGACCAGCACGATGACGGGGGGCTTACTGTTTGGCAGCATCCTGCACCGCGCTCGCGAATTCTTCGAAATCCCTGGCCTCGCTGAAATCGCGATAGACCGAGGCGAAGCGGATGTAGGCGACACTGTCGAGCTGGCGCAGGCCGTCCATTACCATCTCGCCGATCTGCTTGGCACTCACCTCAGGCTCGCCGAGCGTTTCAACCTGGCGCTGGATGCCTGAAACGAGCTGGTCCAGTCGCTCCTGGGCAATGCCGCGCTTGCGGCAGGCCAGCGAGACGGATTGCTCGATCTTGGAGCGGTCAAAGTGTTCGCGCCGAGATTGCCCATCAACTCCGCCCGATTTCACCACGGTGATCTCGCGCAACTGGACGCGTTCGAACGTGGTGAAGCGCGCTCCGCACCCTTCGCACTGGCGGCGACGGCGGATCGAGGTGTTATCCTCGGTGGGCCGCGAATCCTTTACCTGGCTGTTGTCATGAGCACAGAACGGGCAGCGCATGCCTTACGGACGCAGTCGCTTGTACAGCATGAACCCGGCGCCGGCGAGCAGCCCCACCGGCCAAGTGATGACGGGCAGAACCGCCGCGGCAACGGCACCAACTGCAGCGCCGGTCAGCACGGGCTTGGTCGAGGGATGTGCCATCCCCTGCTTGCCCATGCCGACGATTTCGTCGCGGGCTTCGGACAGCAGGTCGTTCGGGCGGTTGGGATCGGTCATGGCTTACAGCTCCGGATAGATCGGGAAGCGGGCGCAGAGCTCTTCCACCTGTCCGCGGACACGGGCTTCGATCTGGCCGTCTCCTTCGTCGCCGTTGCGGGCCATGCCGTCAACCACTTCGGCGATCAGCGCGCCGACCTTGCGGAACTCTTCCTCGCCAAAGCCGCGGGTCGTGCCAGCGGGCGTGCCCAGACGGACACCAGAGGTGACGAATGGCGAGCGCTTGTCGAACGGGATGCCGTTCTTGTTGCAGGTCAGCCAGGCACGATCGAGGCCCTTTTCAGCCGCCTTGCCGGTCACATCCTTGGCAGTGAGGTCAACCAGCATCAGGTGGTTGTCGCTGCCGCCGGAAACGATCCGCAGGCCGTTCTCGGTCAGGCTTTCGGCCAGTGCGCGCGAGTTCTTGACGATCTGCGCGGCATAGGCCTTGAACTCGGGCTTCAGCGCATCGGCAAAGGCCACCGCCTTTGCGGCGATCACGTGAACCAGGGGGCCGCCCTGCATCCCTGGGAAGACGGCGGTGTTGAACTTCTTTGCCAGGACTTCGTCATTGGTGAGGATGATGCCCGAGCGCGGACCACGCAGGCTCTTGTGCGTGGTCGAAGTGACGACATGGGCATGCGGGAAGGGCGAGGGGTGCGCGCCCCCAGCGACCAGCCCGGAGAAGTGGCTCATGTCGACCAGCAGCCAGGCCCCGACCGCATCGGCGATCTCACGGAACTTCTGGAAATCCCAGACCCGCGAATAGGCGGTGCCGCCGGCGATGATCAGCTTGGGCTTGTGCTCATGGGCCAGGCGTTCGACCTCGGCCATGTCGAGCAGTTCATCGTCGGCGCGCACGCCATAGGGGATCGGCTTGAACCACTTGCCGCTCATGTTGACCGGCGAACCATGCGTCAGGTGCCCGCCCGAGTTCAGGTCCAGCCCCATGAAGCTGTCACCCGGCTGGAGCAGGGCCAGGAACACGGCCTGGTTCATCTGGCTGCCCGAATTTGGCTGAACGTTAGCGAACTGGCAGCCAAACAGCGCCTTGGCGCGCTCGATCGCCAGGTTTTCAACCACGTCGGCATATTCGCAGCCGCCGTAATACCGTTTGCCCGGATAGCCCTCGGCATACTTGTTGGTGAAGACCGAACCCGTCGCTTCCAGCACGGCGAGCGAGGTGATGTTCTCGCTGGCGATCAGCTCGATCTTGGTTTGCTGGCGGTGCAGCTCCGAGCGGATCGCGGCGTAGACTTCAGGATCGGCGCTGGCGAGGTGCTCGGTGAAGAAGCCGGCGGAGCGGATCGCGGGGGTGGCGAGGGTGGTGGTCACGGCAGGGCTCCTCAAGCGGGCGGATTGGAGAGTTTGTTGACACGGCCAGCGTGGCGACCGCCGCCAAAGCTGGCGGCGAGAAAGGCGTCAAGACAGGCTTTCGCCATGTCGCTGCCAGTCAGGCGGGCCCCCATGGCGATGACATTGGCGTCATTGTGTTCGCGGGCCAGAGTGGCCGACAGCGGTTCGGAGACCAGCGCCGCTCGGCAGGCCGGGTTGCGGTTGACCGCGATCGAAATGCCGATGCCGCTGCCGCACAGCGCCACGCCGCGCTCCGCCGTGCCATCGGCCACGACTGAGGCCAGCAGATAGCCATAATCGGGATAGTCGACCCGGTCGGCCGTTTCCGGCCCGAGGTCAGCCACTTCGTGACCCAGCTCGATAAGATAGTCGCGCAGCTCCGCCTTCAGGTCGACGGCGGCGTGATCAGAGGCAATGGCGATACGCATGGTCGCGCCAATAGTCCCCAATAGGACGCAAGGCCAGCCCCAGCAGCAGGTTTCCGGCACCTTTTGCTACTCCAAACCTATGCGGCTTGCGCGCTCTTGATGGGCTGGTACCACCCGGCCATGCAACTGTCCCTAACAGACCGCTCGAGCCCCTGGATTTTTGCCGCTGGCGCGGCGGCCGTCACCATCGGTGTGCTGCTGCATCTGCCGATGTTCTGGATGGGACGGATGGACGGTTTCCGCCTCGCCGGGATGACGATGGACAGCCCGATGATCGCAGGCATGATCCTGATCGTGATCGGGATTGCCTGCTCCGCAATCGGGCTCCTGCCCCGCAACCTGGCAGAACACGTTCGGGCCGCCCGCCATATCAGCGTTGCCGCGCCCGAGGATGCCGCGCTGGTCCCGGCCCATTTTGGATTGATGTTCGTGCTCGTCATCGCGCTCATGATCGATGTGATGAAGCCGGCCGCGCTTGGCTTCGTAATGCCCGGACTGACGGCGGAATATGGGGTTTCGAAGGCAACCGGCGCGCTGATGCCGTTTGCCGCACTGACGGGCACGGTGCTCGGCTCGGTGATCTGGGGCATCGCGGCCGACCTCTATGGCCGCAAGGCCTCGATCATGCTCTCCGCGATCATGTTCGTCGGCACCTCGATCTGCGGGGCGATGCCCAGTCTCGAATGGAACATCGCCATGTGCTTCCTGATGGGCGCGGCAGCGGGCGGGATGCTTCCCGTGACTTATGCCCTGCTGGCCGAGGCCATGCCCAGCCGGCACCGGGGCTGGGCGCTGGTCCTCGTCGGCGGCCTGGGGGCGTCCGGCGGTTATTTCGCGGCCAGCGGCTTTTCGGCCTGGCTCGAGCCGCTGTTCAGCTGGCGCATCCTGTGGCTGCTCAACCTGCCGACCGGGCTGATGCTGCTGTTGCTCGGCCGGTTCATTCCCGAATCAGCCAAGTTCCTGCTGGCGCGCGGCCGCAATGTCGAGGCGCAGGCGGTCATGGCCCGCTTTGGTACTGTCAGCCATCAACACGGCGTCGAAGAAGAGGACGTCGATTTCGCGCCGCTCCATGCGGTAGAATCTGCACCAGTAGGCGGAATCTGGTCGCGCGGGCTGGCGGGAACGACGGTGGCGCTCAGCCTGTTGGCGCTATGCTGGGGTTTCATCAACTTCGGCGTGCTGCTGTGGCTGCCGGCTGAACTTGTCGCCAACGGGGCGAAACTGGCCGAGGCTTCCGGGCTGATCGCTAAGTCAGCGCTGATCGCGGTGCCGACAGTGATTGCGGTCGCGGTGCTCTACAGCCGCTGGAGCACCCGGCTGTCGCTGGTTGCGGTGACCATGGTGACCATCGCCGGACTGGTCGGCGTGATCGCGCTGCGCGCCAACGCCGGGCTATCACCAATCGGCTTGTTGGCGCTGCTGATCATCGGCACCAACGCCATGCTGGCGATTATCCTGCCTTATGCGGCCGAGAGCTATCCGCTGAGCATCCGTGGCCGTGCAACCGGGTGGATTGCGGCCTGCACCAAGGCGGGCGGGCTGGGCGCTCAGGCGCTCGGGATCGCGGCGATGGTACCCTCGCTCAGCCTTGCGGCCGGTGCTGCGATCATCCCGGCATTAGGCGGGATGATCCTGGTGCTGCGCTATTGCCGAGAAACGAAGGGCGTCGATCTTCGTCAGATCGACGCCGCCCTCGTCACCAGGTAAGACCCGGCTATTTACTGATCGAGGAACGACCGCATCTTGCGCGACCGGCTCGGGTGCTTGAGCTTGCGCAGCGCCTTGGCTTCGATCTGGCGGATACGTTCGCGGGTTACCGAGAATTGCTGGCCGACTTCTTCCAGCGTGTGATCGGTGTTCATGCCGATCCCGAAGCGCATGCGCAGCACGCGTTCTTCGCGCGGGGTCAGGCTGGCTAGGACGCGGGTAACCGTTTCCTTCAGGTTGGCCTGGATCGCAGCGTCGACCGGGATGATCGCGTTCTTGTCCTCGATGAAATCACCCAGGTGCGAATCTTCCTCGTCCCCGATCGGGGTTTCGAGGGAGATCGGTTCCTTGGCGATCTTCATCACCTTGCGGACCTTTTCGAGCGGCATCGACAGGCGCTCGGCCATTTCCTCGGGCGTCGGCTCGCGGCCCTGCTCGTGCAGGAACTGGCGTGAAGTGCGGACCAGCTTGTTGATCGTCTCGATCATGTGGACCGGGATACGGATCGTGCGGGCCTGGTCGGCAATCGACCGGGTAATCGCCTGCCGGATCCACCAGGTCGCATAGGTGCTGAACTTGTAGCCGCGGCGGTACTCGAACTTGTCGACCGCCTTCATCAGGCCAATGTTGCCTTCCTGGATCAGGTCAAGGAACTGCAGGCCGCGGTTCGTATACTTCTTGGCGATCGAGATCACGAGCCGCAGGTTCGCCTCGACCATTTCCTTCTTGGCGATACGCGCTTCGCGTTCGCCCTTCTGGACCATATTCACGATCCGGCGGAATTCGTTGAGGCTCATGCCGGTGGCAGAGGCGATGTCGGCGATCTCGGCGCGGATGCGCTCAACCGCGTCGGCCTCGTTTTCGGCAAAGGCCGCCCACTTCTTGTCCTTGCTCGCCATGGCCTGGAGCCAGGCATCGTCAAGCTCACGGCCGACGTAGCTGTCGAGGAAGTCTTTGCGGTTCACCTTGTGGCGTTCCGCCAGGCGCAGCATCTGCCCGCCGAGCGCGGTGAGGCGCCGGTTGAAGGCATAGAGATTGTCGACCAGGTATTCGATCTTGGTGGCGTGGAACTGGACCGATTCAACCTGCGCGGTCAGGTCTTCGCGCAGCTGCTGATAGGTCTTTTCCTTGGCGGTGGAGAACACGCCGCCGGCGCCCATCACGTCGAGCCGTTCGGCCTGAAGCTTTTCGAACTTCTTGAACAGCGCCGTGATCTCGGCAAACTTTTCAAGCGCGTGCGGCTTGAGCTGGGCTTCCATCTGGGCGAGGCTGAGGGTGTTGTCCTCTTCCTCTTCCTCGACCGGACGACGGGCGCGGCGCTCGATGCCGTCCTCATCTTCCTCGTCAGCCGATTCCTCTTCCTCGATATCTTCCTCTTCCTTGTAGGAAGGGCCGGCCGTGGCTTCGGTAATCTCGCCGTCGCCTTCGGCCTCGCCATCTTCGGAGAGGCTTTCGGGCGCAGGTTCCTTCGAGAGCATGGCGTCGAGATCGAGGATCTCGCGCAGCTGCATCTCTTCGTTGTTGAGCGCTTCAGACCACTGGATGATGGCGTGGAAAGTGATCGGGCTTTCGCACAGGCCCAGGATCATCGTGTCGCGACCGGCTTCGATTCGCTTGGCGATGGCGATTTCGCCCTCGCGGCTGAGCAATTCGACCGCGCCCATTTCGCGCAGGTACATCCGCACCGGATCGTCGGTGCGCTCGATCGTTTCCTTGCGCTTGATCAGGTCCGGCCGCTCAGCCATGCCTTCCGGCTGCTCGTCGATTTCCTCGACTTCTTTTTCATCCGGATCGACCGCGTCCTCGTCGCTTTCGACGATGTTCACGCCCATTTCGCTGATCGCGGCCATGATGTCCTCGATCTGCTCGGAGGTCATCTGGTCTTGCGGCAGGGCTTCGTTCAGCTCGTCAACAGTGATCACCCCGCGGCGCTTGGCCCGGGCGATCAGCTTCTTGATCGATGCTTCATTGAGATCGATCAGCGGGGCGTCACCACCCTCGTTGCCGCCGCCGATGTTGTCTTCTTCGTCCATCAGTCCGCCATTGGTTTGGCAGGGGAGGACTGCGCCGCCCCCGCTCGCGCGCTGGCCATTTGCCGCAAGCGCGCATCGAATTCCAGTTTTCTCTTCAACAGCCGTTGCTGTTCGGCATAGGCCCCCTCGGAAAGGTCGCTTTCAAACCGCTTCGTCGCAGCTGCCAATGCCGCTTCCAGCGCCGGGCGCTCGACCAGCAGGTGGATTGCCTGGGCCAGCTCGGCGCGGGCCTGTTCCGGCGGAATGGCGTCGGCCAGGAAGCCAAAGCGCATTGCGGCATATTCCTCAGGGGTCGGGGTAGCCATACCCCGTTCCGCCAATATGGGTTCCATCGCGCCGCTTTCAAGCTGCGCAGCGAAGTCTGCCGCATCCAGCAGCACTTCAAAGCGTGGATCGGGCAAATTGGCCTGGCCCAGCACGTCCGCATGACGATGAATTTGGTCCGGGAAGCGAATCAGTCCGGTCAGGATTGCCGCCGAGAGGGCATCGCGCGGCGGGGCGCGATGGGTGCGCGGGCCTTGGCGCGCCGGAGCGATCGGCTTGCGCCAATCCCGGCCTTCACGGCGCGGAAAAGCAAAGGCGGAAAACCGCTCAAGCAGTTCGCGCCGATAGAGCGACTGGATATCACGGTCGGCAATCGTCTCTACATGAGCCAGCAGCCGCGCTTTCAGGCCAGCCTTGTCCTCCGGCGTCGCCAGCGGGGCGGCATCGCGCTCATGCTCCCACAGCACTTCGACCAGTGATCGGGCATTGGCCAGTTGGGCCTCCATCGCGGCCACACCCTGCTGCTTGATCAGGTCATCGGGATCGAGCCCGGGCGGCAGGCGCACGATCTTGAGCGAATGAGCCGGGCGTAACAGGGGCAGGGCGCGGGTGATTGCCCGCATGGCGGCGCGCTGCCCTGCGGCATCGCCATCGAAGCACAGCACCGGGGTTTCTACCAGCCGCCACAGCAATTCGATCTGCCGTTCGGTCAGCGCCGTGCCGAGCGGTGCGACCGCATCGGCAATCCCGGCGCAGGCGAGGGCGATCACGTCCATATAGCCTTCAACCACCACGACCCGCCCGGTCTGACGGCTGGCTGGCCCGGCGCGGTGCAGGTTGTAGAGCGTGCGGCCCTTGTCGAACAAAGGCGTGTCGGGCGAGTTCAGGTATTTGGGGGCGTCGGTCTTGGCGGCATCAAGGATCCGGCCACCAAAGGCAATCACTCGCCCACGCGCATCCTCGATCGGCAGCATGAGCCGCCCCCGGAACCGGTCATACGGGTCCTTGTCCTCAACCGCGATCCGCAGGCCGGCCTCGACTAGGTTGGCTTCAGACAAGTCCTTCAACGCGGCCTTCAGCGCCTGGCGGCCTTCAGGCGCATAGCCGAAGCCGAAGCGTTGGACCGTGTGTGCATCAAAGCCGCGCGTGGCGAGGTAGGCGCGGGCCTTATCGCCCTCCGGCCCGGCCAGCTGGGCCACGAACCAGTCCTGCGCGGCCTTCATCACATCGTGCAGGCCATCCCGTTGCTCAGCCGCCTGGGCGGCGCGCGGATCGGGCGCGGGGACCTCCAGCCCGGCCTCGCTGGCCAGTTCCTTGACCGCATCCATGAACGACAGGCCGCGCTGGTCGGTCATCCAGCGGATCACGTCGCCGTGCGCGCCGCAGCCGAAGCAGTGATAGAAGCCCTTCTGGTCATTGACCGTGAAGCTCGGGCTCTTCTCGTTATGGAACGGGCAGCAGGCCTTGAACTCATGCCCCGCCTTGGTGAGCCGCGTCGTCCGGGAAATGACGCCAGATAGCGTCACCCGGGCGCGGAGTTCATCAAGCCATTGCGGGCTGAGTGCCATCAGGTCAGCGCGGCTTTGACCAGGCCCGAAGCCTTGCCCATGTCCAGCTGCGTGCCGTGCTTCGCCTTGAGCGCCGCGACCACCTTGCCCATGTCCTTCATGCCCTCAGCGCCGGTTTCAGCGATGATCGCGGCGATCGCGGCCTTGACCTCGTCCTCGCCCATTTGCTGGGGCAGGAAGGCTTCGATCACGGTCAGCTCGGCCTTTTCAACCTCGGCCAGTTCCTGCCGGCCGCCTTCTTCGTAGAGGGTGATCGATTCGCGGCGCTGCTTGGCCATCTTCTGCAGCACGTCGGTCACCAGCACATCGTCATCGGGAACATTGGCGGCGGTGCGCAGTTCGATGTCCTTGTCTTTCAGCTTGGCCAGGATCAGGCGAACCGCGGCGAGGCGCGCCTTGTCGCCGGCCTTCATCGACTCGATCTGGGCGGCCTTGATGGTATCTCTGAGCATTATCTCTCTCGGGATTGGGGAAAGATCCTGCCTAGCCGGATTTTTCGCCCATTCATAGGTTGACGCTGGGGGCCATGCTCTCTAGCGGCGATGCCTTAGCGACATCGCTGGAACCCCATTACTCGGAGCGCCTCCCCATGGCCGACGCCGCCTCTTCGCACGCACCTCAACCACAGGGTGCGACGGGAGTCCTTGTGCTCGCCGATGGCGCAGTCCTGTGGGGCCACGGCTTCGGTGCCACAGGAGCGGCGGTGGGCGAGGTCTGCTTCAACACCGCGATGACCGGTTATCAGGAAGTAATGACTGATCCGTCTTACGCCGGGCAAGTCGTCACCTTTACGTTCCCGCACATCGGCAATGTCGGCGTGAACGAGGAAGACCTCGAGAGCCACGTCGATGGTGCAGTTGGCTGTGTGGTGCGCGAAGACGTGACCGCGCCCAGCAACTTCCGGTCGCAAGGCACCTTTGGCGATTGGCTGGCGGCCAAAGGCAAGATCGGCCTGGCCGGGATCGACACCCGCGCGCTGACCCGCCGCATCCGGCTGTCCGGCGCGCCCAATGCGGTGATTGCCCACGCGCCCGACGGCAAGTTCGACATTCCCGCCCTGATCAAGCGCGCGCAGGACTGGCCCGGGCTGGAAGGCATGGACCTCGCCCGTGTGGTCAGCCGCGAAGAGATCGAGAACTGGGAAGGCGGCGTCTGGACTTTGGGCAAGGGCTTTGCTCGCTCACCCCATGACAAGCGGCCGCACGTGGTGGCGATCGATTACGGCGCGAAGGACAACATCTTCCGCAACCTAGTGAAGGCCGGTGCCAAGGTCACCGTCGTGCCCGCGCAGACGCCGCTGAGCGGTGTGCTGGCGCTGGAGCCGGACGGGGTGTTCCTTTCCAACGGCCCGGGCGATCCGGCCGCGACGGGAGCCTATGCCGTGCCAGTGATCCAGGGCCTGCTGGAACGGGACGTGCCGGTCTTCGGGATCTGCCTCGGCCACCAGATGCTCGGCCTCGCTGCCGGGGCCAAGACCACCAAGATGCACCAGGGCCACCGCGGCGCGAACCATCCGGTCAAGCGGCTGGCAGACGGCGTGGTAGAGATCACCTCGATGAACCACGGCTTCGCTGTGGATAACACCGCGCTGCCGGACAATGTCGAGGAAACCCACGTCAGCCTGTTCGACGGTTCGAACTGCGGCATCGCGATCAAGGGCAAGAAGGCCTTCGGGGTGCAGTATCACCCTGAGGCGAGCCCAGGTCCGATGGACAGCTTCTATCTTTTCCAGAAATTCATCGAGAGCCTCGCCTGATGCCGAAGCGCACTGACATCTCCTCGATCCTCGTCATTGGCGCTGGTCCGATCATCATCGGCCAGGCCTGCGAGTTCGACTATTCCGGCACCCAGGCGATCAAGGCGCTGAAGGAAGAGGGGTACCGGGTCGTCCTGGTCAACTCGAACCCGGCGACGATCATGACCGATCCGGAATTCGCCGACGCGACCTATATCGAGCCGATCACGCCCGAGATTGTCGCCCGGATCATCGAGAAGGAGCGGCCCGATGCCGTGCTGCCCACCATGGGCGGGCAGACCGCGCTGAACACCGCGCTGGCGCTGTTCAACGATGGCACGCTGGAGAAGTACGGCGTCAAGATGATCGGCGCCGATGCCGATGCGATCGACAAGGCCGAGGACCGGATGCGGTTCCGTGAGGCGATGACCAAGATCGGGCTTGAATCCGCCCGCTCTGGCATTGCCCACAATGTCGAGGAAGCCTTTGCGGTGCTGGAGCGCACCGGTCTGCCGGCGATCATCCGCCCCAGCTTTACCCTGGGCGGCACCGGCGGCGGCGTGGCCTATAACAAGGCCGAGTTCGAACATATCGTCCGCACGGGCCTGGATGCCAGCCCGACCACCGAGGTCCTGATCGAGGAATCGCTGCTCGGCTGGAAAGAGTACGAGATGGAAGTCGTCCGGGACCGGAACGACAACTGCATCATCATCTGCTCGATCGAAAACGTCGATCCGATGGGCGTCCACACCGGGGATTCGATCACCGTCGCCCCGGCGCTGACGCTGACCGACAAGGAATACCAGATCATGCGCAACGCCAGCATCGCTGTGCTGCGCGAGATCGGGGTCGAAACCGGCGGTTCGAACGTGCAGTTCGCGGTCAATCCCAAAGATGGCCGCCTGATCGTGATCGAGATGAACCCGCGCGTCTCGCGGTCCTCCGCGCTGGCATCGAAGGCCACCGGCTTCCCGATCGCCCGCGTCGCCGCCAAGTTGGCGGTGGGCTATACGCTGGACGAGCTGACCAACGAGATCACCGGAGCCACCCCGGCGAGCTTTGAGCCCAGCATCGATTACGTCGTCACCAAGATCCCGCGCTTTGCCTTTGAAAAGTTCAAGGGCGCCGAGCCGCTGCTCTCCACAGCGATGAAATCGGTGGGCGAGGTCATGGCAATCGGCCGCAATTTCAAGGAATCGATGCAGAAGGCGCTGCGCGGTCTGGAAACCGGGCTCGACGGCTTCAACCGTGTCATGCACCTCGAAGGTGCGGGCCGCGATGCGATCGTTGCCGAGCTGTCGCGCCAGACGCCGGACCGGCTGCTGATCGTCGGCCAGGCCTTCCGTGAGGGCTTCACGGTCGAGGACGTCCAGGCGATCACCCATTACGATCCCTGGTTCCTGCGCCACATCCACGAGATCATCGCCGAAGAAACGGCGATCATGGAAAACGGCCTGCCGACCGATGCGGCGGGCCTGCGCCGGCTGAAGGCAATGGGCTTCTCGGACAAGCGCCTGGCCGTGCTGGCCGTGCGCGGCGTTCACGTGGCTGGCGGCCTGGGCGAAACCTCCGCTCGCCGCTCGGGCCTGCTCCACGACGCCCTGCGCGCCATGGCCGGTGCCACCAGCGAGGAAGAAGTGCGCGAGCTGCGCCAGCGGCTGGGCGTCCACCCCGTATTCAAGCGGATCGACTCTTGCGCGGCCGAGTTCGAAGCGGTGACGCCCTACATGTACTCGACCTACGAAGGTCCCAGCTTTGGCGCGCCGGAGTGCGAATCCGCGCCATCCAACGCCAAGAAGGTCGTGATCCTGGGCGGCGGTCCGAACCGGATCGGGCAGGGGATCGAGTTCGACTATTGCTGCGTCCACGCCTGCTTCGCGCTGGAAGAGGCCGGCTATGAAACTATCATGGTCAACTGCAACCCTGAAACAGTCAGCACCGACTATGACACTTCCGACCGCCTCTATTTCGAGCCGCTGACCGGTGAGGACGTGCTGGAAATCCTGCGCGTCGAAATGAGCAAGGGCGAGCTGCTGGGCGTAATCGTCCAATATGGTGGCCAGACCCCGCTCAAGCTGGCGCAGACGCTCGAAGACAACGGCGTACCGATCCTCGGCACCTCGCCCGACGCGATCGACCTGGCCGAAGACCGTGAGCGCTTTGCCGCGCTGGTCAACAAGCTGGGGCTAAAGCAGCCGCTCAACGGCATTGCCCGCAGCCGCGATGAAGCCGTCGCGGTGGCCAACCGCATCGGTTATCCGGTGTTGATGCGCCCCAGCTATGTGTTGGGTGGCCGGGCGATGGAAATCGTCGATTCCGAAGCCCAGCTCGATGACTACATCACCACGGCAGTGCAGGTTTCGGGCGATAGTCCGGTGCTGATCGACCAGTACCTGCGCGATGCGATCGAATGCGATGTCGATGCGCTGTGCGATGGCGATCAGGTCGTCGTCGCCGGGGTGATGCAGCATATCGAGGAAGCCGGGATCCATTCCGGCGACTCCGCCTGCACCCTGCCGCCCTATAGCCTGTCGGCCGAGATCGTTGCCGAGATGGAGCGTCAGGCTGATGCCCTTGCCATGGCACTGGGTGTGCGTGGTCTGATGAACGTGCAATTTGCGGTCAAGGACGGCGATGTTTACCTGATCGAGGTCAATCCGCGCGCCAGCCGCACGGTGCCGTTCGTCGCCAAGGCAATCGGTCAGCCGGTTGCCAAGATCGCGGCACGGGTCATGGCCGGAGAGAAGCTCAAGGACTTCCCGCCGTTCAGGCGCGAGCTGGATTACATGGCGGTCAAGGAAGCCGTGTTCCCGTTCGCCCGCTTCCCCGGGGTCGATCCGGTGCTCAGCCCGGAAATGAAGTCTACCGGCGAAGTGATGGGAATTGATACCAGTTTTGCCATGGCCTTTGCCAAGGCCCAGCTTGGTGCGGGGATGGTCCTGCCGCAGTCGGGTGTGGTGTTCGTTTCGGTCAAGGATACCGACAAGCCGGTGATCCTGCCGGCGGTGAAGCAGCTGGTCAGCCTGGGCTTCGCGATCATCGCGACTGGCGGAACCCACCGCTATCTGACCGAGGCCGGTTTGCCGGTCGAAATGGTCAACAAGGTGGCTGAAGGACGCCCGCACATCGTCGATCGGATCATCGATGGCGACGTCGCGTTGATCTTCAACACGACTGAAGGCTGGCAGAGCCTGAAGGATTCGCAATCGATCCGCGGTTCTGCGCTGACCGGCAAGGTGCCCTACTTCACAACAGCAGCGGCTTCGGTCGCCGCAGCAGAGGCAATTGCGGCCATGCGGGGTGCGAAACTTGAAGTTCGCAGTCTGCAAGACTATTATGCTTGAGTAGATCGCGTTCCCCCCACATCGCGACGCCCCTGCCTGCAAGCCCCACGGGATGCGGGACAGGGTTCTAGTCGCTACGCGGGACGTTCAAGAGGAAGAAGCAAAGATGGCAAGTGTCGAAAAGCTGCCGATGCTGGCGGAAGGCTATGAGCGGCTGATCAGCGAGCTCAAGGCGCTGCGCGAAGAGCGTCCGCGGATCGTCGACGCGATCGAGGAAGCGCGCGCCCATGGCGACCTCTCCGAAAACGCCGAATATCACGCTGCCAAGGAACGCCAGGGCCAGGTCGAAATGTCGATCGCCGATCTGGAGGACAAGGTCAGCCGTGCGCAGATCATTGATCCGTCGACCCTTTCAGGCGACCGGATCATTTTCGGCGCGACCGTTACCCTGCTGGACGATGACGACAAGCCGGTGAAGTACCAGATTGTCGGGCCCTATGAGGCTGACGCCAAGATCGGCCGGATCAGCTACAACTCGCCGCTCGGCCGGGCCTTGATCGGCCGCCGGGTTGAGGACGAGATCGAAGTGACCGTACCCGCAGGTGATCGGTCCTACCTGGTTCAGAAGATCGAGTTCGTCTGAGGACCTCCCCGTAGGGAGGCTGCCACCACTTAGGCCGGGCGCTTGAGCTGTTCCGGCTCCAGCAGGCGGTGCAGATGCACCACCACGTATTTCATTTCGGCATCGTCGACAGTGCGCTGCGCCTTGTCGCGCCAGGCTTCTTCGGCCTCGGCATACGTGGCGTAGACGCCTACCAGGTCGAGACTGGCAAGATCGGTGAATTCAAGCGTTTGCGGATCGCTGACGCGACCGCCCATCACGAGGTGAAGTTTCTGGCTGCTCATCGCAAATATCCCGGGGGAGGGTGGATGGCGCGCGTTTAGCGTTCCTTGCGTTTCGCGCAAGGGGGGAGGGTGCTTATTTGCGAACGCGGGCTACCAGCCGGATCGCTTCACGGGCAACGCTGGCGCTGGCCGAGCGAGCCGTGCTTCGGGCCTGGCTGGTCCCTTCGCGGGCCAAAGCAAGACCTTCGCGGCCAGCTTCGCTCGCCCGTTCGCCAGCCTGCTTGCTCAGCGCCATGCCAATTTCACCAGCAGCAATGACGAAGCTCAGCGCCCGCTTGCCGAACCTGCTGCTGGTCTTTTTTGGTGCAATCGCGCCAGCGAGCAGACCCACACCAAGTCCGGCCGCCACTGCAAGCCACGGATATTCTGCGATCAACGAGCGATAGTTCTCCGGCGGATAAGCATCCTTCGCCGGTAGGGCCGGACGCGTGCCGCTGGAACGGTCAAGCCGGTCCTGCGAGGCGGCGATCTTTGCGGCGATCCGGTCCTGGCGGGGGTCGACACTGCTCATTGCGCCTGCTCCTCTGTCTCGTCGGCAAAATCGTCATTGGCTGGTTCGGGCTGAACGCCACCTTGCCCACCGGGCCGCGCCGCAAACAATGCCAGCAATGGTGCGCGGAACGCCCAGGCCAGCAACGCAGCGATCGTTGCTGCGACGAGGCCCTTGTTGTCCTTGGCCACAGCCACGGCTTCATCCGCCACGGCCAAGGCATCGTCCTTCGCCTTGGCAACGATCCGCCCGCCGATGCTGCGGGCGGCCAGGTCATCCTTCACCTGGGTCAGTCGGCCTTCGAACAGCGCCCAGGCTGCCTTGCGGTTGGCGCGATCGGTTTCGAACCCGCTCATGCCGTATCGTCATCGGCGAGGCGACGCGACATCGCGGTCCAGCGGCGGGCTGCAGCCCAGCCACTAAGCGCCGCAGCGATGAGCAATCCGGCGACGACCAGCAAGGTCGCCCCTAGACCGCCGATCAGTGGAGCGAGGATCAACAACAGCCCCATGACTAGCGCCATCAACGCAAAGAAGACCAGGCTGAGGGCGAGCGCGATCCAGCCCACCATGCTCTTCGCCGTTCGGCCAGCCAGCGCCGCACGCGACTTCTGGTAGGCCAGTTCAGCCTCCAGCAGAGTCCGCCCGTCGGTGACGAGCTCACGCACGTCATCGACCAGCGAGCGCTCGGCCGCGTCAACGGTGGTGTCCTTCACCAGCGGGGGATCGGGCTGTTCCATGGTCCTGTACCGGCAAACCGCGCCGGATCAGGCTTTGTTCGATCCCTTGAACAAGCGGGCGATCAGGAACCCGAACGCGGCCGCGATGCCGACGGCGAGGCCGGGGCTCTTGCGGACAAATTCCTTGGCGTCATCGCCAAGTTCGTTGATGTCCTTTGAGTCCAGCTTGGCAGCCGATTCCTGCATGGTCCGGGCAGCGGTACGGGCGTAGTCGCCATAACGCGTGCCGAGCTTTTCATCGATGGTGGTGGCATTATCACCAACCAGCTTGCCAAGCGTCGCGATGGCGTCGCTGGCCTGGGCCTTGCCGTCCACCGCGAGATCGGCAGCGCGGACCTTCGCCTGGCCGGCAATGTCCTTGGCTTCATCAACCCAATCGGTGCTCTTGGCGGACAATTGATCGCGATAGCCTTCGGCCTTGGCCTTGGCTTCAGCGGTAAGCGCGGTCGCGCCAGCCTTGGCCTCTTCGATTGCCTTGGCGAACTTGACCTTGGCCTCGCCAGTGCCGGCCGAAGCGGCCTTGGCTGTGGCAGGGCTCTTCGTGGCGGTCTTTGCCGCGGTGGTCTTCGCAGCGGTAGTCTTGGCGGCGGGGGTTTTGGCCATGAGATTTGCCCTTTCTGCACCGCAAGATGCGGCAATGATTGCGAATGTGGTGGCGCTACGGCAGCGCTACAACCCCGATTATGCTGCAATGCACCTTGCCTGCCAAGGCTCCGCTGCTTAGGAGCGGCCAACCGAGGCATACGAAGGGTAAAGCAGCCATGACCGCCATCATCGACATTCACGCCCGCGAAATTCTCGATAGCCGGGGAAACCCGACGGTCGAAGTGGATGTGCTGCTGGATGACGGTTCGTTCGGTCGCGCTGCAGTGCCATCAGGGGCCTCGACCGGGGCGCACGAAGCAGTTGAACTGCGCGATGGGGACAAGAGCCGTTATCTTGGCAAGGGCGTGCTCCAGGCCGTGCGCGCGGTGAACCATGAGATCAGCGATGCCCTGCTGGGCCGTGACGCCGAGGACCAGCGCGACATCGATGCCGTAATGATCGAGCTGGACGGGACTGAAAACAAGGGCCGGATCGGCGCCAACGCCATCCTCGGCACCTCGCTGGCCGTGGCTAAGGCTGCTGCCAATGCGCGCGGCCTGCCGCTCTATGCCTATGTCGGCGGGGTTTCGGCCCATGTCCTGCCAGTGCCGATGATGAACATCATCAACGGCGGTGAACACGCCGACAACCCGATCGACTTCCAGGAATTCATGATCATGCCGGTCGGCGCGCCAACCCTGGCCGAAGGCGTCCGGTGGGGCGCAGAGATTTTTCACACCCTGAAGAAGGGCCTCCACGAAAAGGGCCTCGCGACGGCCGTCGGCGACGAAGGCGGCTTTGCCCCCAACCTGTCCAGCACCCGCGCGGCGCTCGACTTCATCATGGCCTCGGTTGAGAAGGCCGGGTTCAAGGCTGGGACCGACATCAAGCTGGCGCTTGACTGCGCGGCTACCGAATTCTTCAAGAACGGCAAATACGAGATCAGCGGCGAAGGCCTCTCGCTCAGCCCGGTTGAGATGGCCGATTATCTGGCCGCGCTCTGCGCCGACTATCCGATCATCTCGATCGAAGACGGCATGAGCGAGGACGATTTTGAGGGCTGGAAGGCTGTGACCGACAAGATCGGGCATCAGGTCCAGCTGGTCGGTGATGACCTGTTCGTGACCAATCCCAAGCGGCTGACCATGGGCATCGGCAAGGGCCTGGCCAACTCGTTGCTGGTCAAGGTCAACCAGATCGGCTCGCTCTCCGAAACGCTCGACGCGGTCAGCATTGCCCAGCGCAATGGCTATACCGCCGTGATGTCGCACCGTTCGGGCGAGACCGAAGACGCGACCATTGCCGACCTGGCGGTCGCCACCAACTGCGGCCAGATCAAGACCGGCAGCCTTGCCCGTTCGGACCGGCTCGCCAAGTACAACCAGCTTATCCGCATCGAGGAAGAGCTGGGTGATGCCGCCCGCTATGCCGGCGCCGCCGCTTTCGGACGGCTTGCCTAGGTTCCTTGGCCTAAGGCCCATTGCCAGCCCCTCTTCGGTCGTTTAACCGTTCGTTTAAATGACCGGAGGAGAGGGCCGGGTGACAGCGATACCGTCGCACCCAGATTCGATTACGCCTGACTGGTTGACCGAGCGCTTGCGCGCCGCCGGGCTGCTTGCTGCGGGTGCAGTTGCCGTATTGCGATGGGAGCCGATTGGCACTGGTCAGGTCGGTGACAGCGTGCGTTTCCATGTCAGCTATGACCGGCCCGGAGCCGGACCGACGACGTTGGCGGGCAAGTTTCCTGCGGCCGATCCCACCAGTCGCAGCACTGCCGCGATGTTCGGGCTTTATGCCAAGGAAGTGGGCTTCTACCGCGAGTTGCAGCAGCACTTGGGCGTCCGAGTGCCGCAGACGATCGCGGCCGAGATTGCGCCGGACGGGATCGACTTCATCCTCCTGTTCGAAGACCTGGGACCAGCGCGGGGCGGCAATCAGATTGCGGGTTGTTCGGCCGAAGATGCTCGCGCTGGGGTGACCCAGGCCGCGGCGCTGCATGCGCCGAGTTGGGGCCATGCGGAAATACTCGCAAACGAATGGCTGCAGCCAAAACCAGAGGTGACCGCGCAGGTCGCAGCGCTTTATCCCAATGCCCAGGCGATCTTTCGCGAGCGCTATGCCGACAGCCTTGAACCCGAGTTCATGGCGCTGTGCGAGGAACTGGCGGAGGTCAATGCTGAGCGGGTGGGCCGGCAGGATCCGCCGCAATGCCTGATCCACGGCGACTTCCGGCTCGACAACATGTTGTTCGACATCAAGGGCGGCTCTGAGCCGATTGCGGTGCTAGATTGGCAGACGGTAGCGCT
Source organism: Sphingomonadaceae bacterium (assembly GCA_009926135.1). GTDB lineage: Bacteria > Pseudomonadota > Alphaproteobacteria > Sphingomonadales > Sphingomonadaceae > Novosphingobium. The sequence goes on along the minus strand of RFPL01000002.1, from coordinate 272,320 downwards.
GGGCAATGCGATGACCGACATCGGCTATTTCCTGGGTACCGGCATCGGCGACGCGCTGCGCCGAGCACATGAGACCGATCTGCTCGATCTCTACTGCGCCGAAATGTCCGCGCGCGGCGTTTCGCTGACCCGTGACGCGATCTGGGACGATTATGTGATCGGCGCCCTGCACGGAGTCTCCACCGCCGTGTTCAGCGCCGCCTATGTCGAGCGCACCGAGCGCGGCGATGCCAACTTCCTCTCGATGGCCCGTGGCGGCTGCGCCCTGGCGTTGCAGCACGGCAGCATCGCCAAGCTGAAAGGCTGAATAGATGGTCCTGACCAAGGGTGACGATTTCCCGCTGCACCAGACCCCCGAGCCGGTCGCCTATGCAGGCACTGATCGCAACTTCTACGACCGCTATTTCTTCAACGGCTATGCCCCCGATGGCTCGGGCTTCTTCGCCGTTGCGCTGGGGATCTATCCGCACCTCAACGTAGCCGATGCGCACTTCTCGGCGATCCGCGACGGGGTGCAGCACAATGTCCACGCCAGCCGCGAGCTTAACATGGAGCGGTTTGACCTTCAGGTCGGGCCGATCCGGATCGAAGTGATCGAGCCCCTGCAGAAGCTGCGGGTAATAGTCGATGGTGAGGGGCTGAAGGCCGACCTGACCTTTACCGGCCGCGCCTTTCCGATCGAGGAGCCGCGCTTCATCCACCGGATCGGGCCGCGCACCTTCATGGATTACACGCGCCTGACCCAGAACGGGCACTACACCGGCTGGATCGAGATCGACGGCGTGCGGCATGACTGCGCTCCCGGCACCGCTGGCACCCGCGACCGTTCGTGGGGCGTGCGCCCGGTTGGTGCGCGTGACGAGCAGCCGCACGGGCACGGCGTGGTCCCGGGCTTCTTCTGGCAGTGGACTCCGCTCAATTTCGCCGACCGTTCGGTCTTTTTCCACATCAACGCCGATGCCGGTGGCCATGCCTGGAATACCCGTGCCGTAATCGCGCCCGATGGCAGCGGAACGGAGGGTTTGTACGAGACACCCGCCGCGCAAATGGCTTCACCGCTCGCGGCCGGAACGCGTTGGCCTGACGGTGGGACGATCACCGTCGAAACGCCGGACGGCCCCGATACAATCACCTTCGAGCCGCTTGGCCGGTTCCAGATGCGGGGGCTGGGCTATACCTCGCCCAAGTGGGGTCACGGCATCTACCACGGCAAGCTGGCGGTTGAGCGCGAGGACTTTGGCCTGGCGCAATGCGATCCCAAGACCATGGATAACTACCATGTCCAGTTCGTCTCGCGCGTGCGCTCCGAGCGTTACGGCGAGGGCATGGGCGTGTTTGAGCAGCTGATTATCGGGCCTTACAAGCCGCTTGGCCTTAAGGAATTCCTTGATGTCAGGTAAGGGCGTCACTGCGGGAGTGATCGTCGCTGGCCTGTTGACTGGCGCGGCGTCGGGGTGGTTCACCTTGCAACACGGCATGGTGCAGGGGGAGAGCTATTCTGGCTGGAACGGCAGCAAGGTGACCGGATCGGTCGATGCCGATCCATGGACTCGCGCGCGAGTAGCCGTCTCGGGCCTGTTGGCGTTGAACAAGAGCCAGGCGATCTATTTCAGCCGCAACAGCGATGACAGCGGTGCCCGCCTGCGCGAGGATTGCCGTTACCGCGTGAGCGGCGGCGCGATTCCGGCCCGGTGGTGGTCGATCACCGTCTATGCGGCCGACAATTACCTGCCGATCAATGATGACGATGCGCTGTCGTTCGACCAGACCGAGGCGCAGCCGCAGGGCAAGGCCGAATGGAGTGGAATCCTCTCGTCCAAACGGCCAGATGGCGAACCTTGGGCCTCCACTCGCAATGCAGGCGACTACGAAATCACCCTGCGGCTTTATCAGCCCTCGGCGCAGGCGCAGGCAAACTATGCCGCGATCCCGATGCCCAAGGTCACAAAGCTCGATTGCGGAGGTGCGGCATGAACCGGAAGCTCAAGCTGCTAGGCCTGTTTGCTGCTGCGGGCGTGACCGGCCATATCGGGCTGGTGCTGGCCGTGCCACATGCGCTTATGGGCATCGCGATGAGCCGGATGTCGGGCGACGGCGCGGCGACCAACCAGTTCCAGTTTGGCGACCGGACGACCAAGGATTCGCGCCGCGTGGTTCGGCCATCGCCAGACCTTGCCTATGCCTCGTGCGTTTATGACCTGTCCAAGGGGCCGCTGCTGGTAAGCGCGGCGCCATCGCCGAACCAGGGCTATGTGTCCCTTTCGGTCTTTGCTGCGAACACCGACAATATCGCCGCGCTGGACACGACCCAGTATCCAGATGGCATCCGCTTCGTGCTGGCGCGCAAGGGTCAGGCGGTGCCAGCGGGTGTGGTGTTAGTGCAATCCCCGTCGGACACGGGCATCATCCTGGATCGGCGCCTGGCGCCAACCGCCGAAGCCTTCGCCGAAGTGGACAAGGCCTGGCGGGCGGACAACTGCGCGCCGCTGGCTCAGTCGTAAGCTGCGGTCAGCCGGGCAACCTGTTCATCGCTTAGTTTCAGTGCGACCGCGCGGAGCAGCATGTCGAGCTGGTCAAGGCTGACCGCACTGGCAATCGGTGCAGTCACGCCGCGCTGGGCCAGCAGCCAGGCAATTGCGATCTCGGCCAGGCTTGCACCGGTTTCGGTCGCGATGGCGTCCATCACCGGCAGGATCCTTGTGCCCTTGCCGATGAAGTCCTTGCAGCGCTGTCCGCGCGGATTGGCGTCGAAGTCTTCAGGCTTGCGGTATTTGCCCGTGAGATAGCCAGCGGCGAGGCCGTAGAATGGCAAGAAGGCGACATCGTGTTCGGCGCAAATGGCCTCCAGCCCCGGATCGAAGCTTTCGCGGTGGACCAGGTTGTGCTGGTTCTGCAGGACCGAATAAGGCCGGGCGCCGACCTGCCTTGCCGCCGCAATGGCGCTGCCCAGCCGCTCTGCGCTGAAGTTTGATGCTCCGACTTCGCGGATCAGCCCCTGGTCGATCAGCGCCTGGAAACCCAGCGCCACTTCATCCTGCGGCGTTTCCGGATCGTCGCGGTGGGCATAGAACAGGTCGACGTAATCGGTCTGCAACCGTTCGAGCGAGCGAGAGAGATGGCTGGCAAGCTTTTCCGGCTTGAGCCCGCCGGGCTTGCCCATGACATTGGTCTTGGTGGCGATCAGCATCTCGCCCCGCAGGCCGCGACTGCTGAGCCACTCGCCGATCATCGTCTCGCTCTCGCCGCCCGTGTGGCCAGGCACCCAGGCCGAATAGGCCTCGGCGGTGTCGATCATGCGCCCGCCGGCGGCGTGGAACGCGTCAAGGATTGCGAAGCTGGCGTCGCGGTCGGCGGTCCAACCAAAGACATTGCCGCCAAGGACCAGCGGCAAGCCGCCAATCGAAGCGTGAGGGGTCAAGCGAACTTCTCGCGCAGGGCAAGCAGGGCAATGGCGGCCTTGGCCGCCTCGCCGCCCTTGTCCTTCTGGGCCGGATCGGCGCGGACGAGGGCTTGCTCTTCGTTCTCGACCGTCAGGATGCCGTTGCCGATGGCCAGGCCGTCCATGGTCAGCGCCATGATCCCGCGCGCGGATTCGCCAGCGACGATCTCGAAGTGATAGGTTTCGCCGCGGATCACCACGCCGATCGCGACATAGCCGTCATACATCTGGGCCTGATCGGCCAGCGAGATTGCGCCGGGGATTTCCAGCGCGCCGGGTACGGTGATGACGTCAGCCTGATGCCCGGCGGCATTCAGCGCGGCCTTGGCCCCGGCGATCAGCTGATCGTTGAGGTGGTCGTAAAAGCGCGCTTCAACGATAAGAAATTTCGCCATTATTCGCCTGCCGTTCCGGTGATGGCCCGTTCCCCGACGATCGACAGGCCATAGCCTTCGAGCCCGGCAAGGGTGTGGTGGGTGTTGGTAAGAAGGATCATGTCATGGACGCCCAGTTCAGCCAGGATCTGTGCGCCGACGCCATAATCGCGCAGTTGCTCGACCTCGGGCGTGCCAGCGGTCTTGCCTTGCTGGCGCAGTTCGATGAACCGCGAGACCATACCGGGCATGCGCTTGTTGATCAGCACCAGCACACCGGTGCCCTCCTCGGCAATGATTTCCATTGAGCGCGAAAGCAGCCCGGAGCGTTCGTTTGTCTCGCCGAAAACATCGACGAACATGCTCATGGTGTGCATCCGGACCAGGGTCGGTTTGTCCGCCGTGATGTGGCCCTTCACCAGGGCCATCGTCTCGTCCTCGGTGGCCTTGTTGAAGAAGGTGTATGCCGTCCATTCGCCGCCCCACTGGCTCTGGAAGCGCAGTTCTGCACGCTTTTCAACCAGGTGGTCATGCTTGCGGCGATAGGCGATCAGGTCGCGGATCGTGCCCATCTTCAGCCCGTGCTTGCGGGCGAAGGGGATCAGGTCATCCATCCGCGCCATGGTGCCGTCCTCATTCATGATCTCGCAGATCACGCCCGAGGGATTGAGGCCGGCGAGGCGCGAGATATCGACCGAGGCTTCGGTATGGCCAGCGCGCACCAGCACGCCGCCATCGCGCGCGATCAGCGGGAAGACGTGGCCTGGCGTGACTATATCCTGCCGGCCCTTGCTGGCATCGATCGCTACGGCGACGGTGCGGGCGCGGTCCCCGGCGGAGATCCCAGTGGTGACCCCTTCGCGCGCCTCGATCGAGACTGTGAAGGCAGTTTCATGCCGGGTGCCGTTGTTGCGGGCCATCAGTTCGAGGCCGAGCTGCTCGGTCCGTTCCCGCGTCATGGTCAGGCAGACCAGACCGCGGCCGTGCATGGCCATGAAGTTGATCGCATCCGGCGTCGCCATCTGGGCGGGGATGACCAGATCACCTTCGTTCTCGCGATCTTCGTCATCGACCAGGATGAACATTCGGCCGTTGCGGGCTTCCGCGATGATTTCCTCGATCGGGACGAGCACGGGCTCGTCATCGCTGTCCCACAGGAAGCGCTCGAGCTTGCGGAGCGTCTCGGCAGTGGGGTTCCAGTCCCCTTCGGTGCAATCCCGCAGGGTGTTGGCATGGAGCCCGGCAGCGCGGGCAAGCCCAGCACGGGACATACCGCCATCGGTGATGAGGCGGCGGACGCGATCGATGAGTTCAGCAGACATGCGAATCGCTTATCACATCACAATGTGAGGCAACAGGCGAAAATCACATCGATGTGATTCAGTCGCCCTTGAAGACAGGTTTCCGCTTTTCAAGGAAGGCGTTGACCGCTTCTTCGTGATCGCCGGTAGCGTGGGCAACGGCTTGCATGGCGGCTGACATTTCCAGCACCGTCGCCAGGTCGGCGCGGCGCGCTTCCCACAGCAGGCGCTTGGTCATGCGCACAGCGTGCGGCGGATTGGCGGCAATCTTTGCGGCCAGCGCACGAGCTTCGCTCAGCAGGTCCGCATCGGGAACCACGCGCGAAACCAGTCCGCAGGCCAAGGCTTCGGAAGCATCGAGCATGTCGCCGGTCAGCGACATTTCAGCGGCCTTGGAAAAGCCGACGACCCGCTGGAGCAGCCAGGCCCCGCCATCGCCCGGGATGATCCCCAGCTTGACGAAGCTTTCGGCGAACTTGGCGCTTTCATTGGCGATCCGCAGGTCACACATGCAGGCAAGGTCCAGGCCGGCGCCAATTGCGGGGCCATTTACCGCCGCAATTACCGGCACTTCGAGCGCGGCGAAAGCAAGCGGGATGCGCTGGATGCCGCGCTTGTAATTGCCGCGCGTACCCGCTGGCAGTCCGGCATTGAGCCCGCCGCCACCGGGCTTCATTGCGTTGATGTCCCCGCCTGAAGAGAAGGCTTTGCCCGCGCCGGTCAGGATTGCAACGCGGACCTTGGGGTTGGCCTCCATCGCTGCCAGGGTATCGCACAGGCCGCTAACCACCTCGTCGCCAGAGATCGGGTTGCGCATCTCAGGCCGGTTCAGTGTGATCGTAGCAATGCCAGCATCGTCAAGGTCGAACAGGACGGCGGGTTCCATCGGGGTCTCCTTCAAGTCTTTGCCAGCGCCTTGCGGGCATCGCGGCGGTTTGTCCACCACACGATTATGAGAGCGGCGCTGAGGGCGAGGGGGATCGCCTGCACCTTGCTGCCGCCCAGTTCGCGCACCGCTTCAAGGATTGGCAGGTGGATTGCGAAGAGCGGGAACGAGATTGCAGCAGAGAGCCAACCTAGCGGCGTCTGACGGGTGATCGCAGTGGCGGCCGAAATTACCAGCGGGCAAAGCACCATCACAAATGCGAGATCGAATTGCCAGGTGCGCCAGTCTGCGTACCAGCTCCCCATGATGGCGAGCGGCATCGCGGTGAGGACCAGGGCGGTGGGGAGGGGTACCAGCACTCGCACTTGCCGCCAGCGCCACAAGGCAATTCCGAGGCAATAGGCGAAGAACACTCGCGGGATCGCTGCCCAGACATGGCCTGGTCGCGCCCCGACATCGAGCGAACCCCAAGATAGCGCGACCCAGACCGCCAGGCCGCCGAGCAGGATTGTCAGCAGCGTTAGCGCCCGGTTGTTCAGGCGGCGCAGGGCAAACACATGGGCGCCATTCGCCACCAGTTCAGCAAAAATGGTCCAGGCCGGGATGTTGAGTGCGAACAGCAGGTTGGCAACCGGCCAAGGCAGCAGCGCGAAGTTGGCGAACAGTGCTGGCACGAAGGGCCACCACTGGCCGCCTGAGCGGATCCACAGGTAGGGGATGCCGATCAGCGAACCCAGTGCCACCATGCCCCAGAAACGCTTGTAACGGGCCACCATGAAGCGCTGCGGCGACAGTCCGGCGGCCAGCCGCGGTTCGGTGATGCGGGCCATCAGGAACCCTGACAGCATCAGGAAGAAATCAACCCCGAGGTAGCCTTTCGAGAAGGCCCCCAGTCCGCCGAACACGGCGTTGGCGTGGAGGCCCATCACCAGCAGGGCGGCAATCCCGCGCAGCGCGTCCAGCCCGGCCAGCCGGGGCGCAGTACTCATGCCCAGAGCCGTTCGATAAACCAGAAGCTGGCAACCGCGCCGATCAGGTAGGTGGAGGCGATCACGGCCGGCCGCCGCGCGCTTGGAGCAAAGCGGGCAAGGGCGACCAGCACCGCCGCGGTTGCCGCGATAATCAGCATTTGGCCGACTTCGACGCCTAGATTGAAGGTCAGCAATGCCATCGGCACATCTGTCTCAGGCAGCCCGATTTCACGCAAGGCGCCTGCAAAGCCAAACCCGTGCAGCAGGCCGAACAGGAAGGCGACCACCCAGGGCATTCGCTCCGACAGGCGCGGCTCGCCGGGCCGTACTTTGATGATCTCTACCGCCAGGAAAACGATCGAAAGGGCAATGCTGGCCTCGACCGGCGCCTGCGGCAGCCCAAACAGGCCCAGCGTTGTGCCAGCCAAAGTGATCGAGTGGGCAAGGGTAAAGGCCGTCGCCGCCTTAATCACCGACCAGCCGTGTTGCAGCAGCAAGACCAGCGCAATCACGAAGAGAAGGTGATCGAACCCGCCGATGATATGCTCGACCCCGATCACGAAATAGGTCTGAGCCACCTGCCAGCTATCCGGTACGGCGCTGACCATGAAGCTGCTATTGCCCGGCGTGAGCCGTTCAGTCTGCACGGGGCGGCCTAGCGGTGCCACGCGCAGCAGGGCGTCCGTAGAGCCTGGCTCCATGCCAGTCAGGCCAACAGTAGCCCCGTCGAGCGAGCGGGTGCAGACTACTTTGCCGGTTGCCACCACGGCGGGACCGGAAAGGCGTGGCGGATCGAGCTTCAGCTGGCAGAAGTCCGGCACCAATGGCCGCGCCCGGGTTGCCAGCCCGCCGAGGATCGGCGCCTTCCAGACCAGCTTCCATTCGCTTTGGGTCTGCTGGGTCAACTCGATGTAACCAGGACGGAGCTCGTCGGCTCGGACCGGCCCGGTTGCCGCCAGCAGGAATAGTCCCAGGAACAGGCGCAGCAAGCGGATCACTGCGGCCGCGCGATCACGACGTCATAGCCCTTCAGCAAGGCGTTGAGATTATCGTCCTCAGCCTTGCGCACAGCGATGCTGCGCCAGTCATTTTCCAGCCGCTGGCGGATATCCGACAGCCTAGGGGGTGGAGGAACTTCGCGGCGTTCGATCTTCACCAGGTGCAAGCCGAAACCAGAAAGGACCGGACCGCTCCACCGCCCGACGGGTGCCTTCTCCAGCGCAGCCGCAAAATCATCGCCAAACTCGCTGGCAATGTCGAATGCCGTGGTGGAATCGAGCCGGCCAGGCAGGGGTATCGGCTGGGTCGGCACGGCCGGCGCAGCGCCGGGCTTGAGTGCAGCCAGGGCGGTTTGCGCCGATGCCCGCAGCGCAGGACTATCCGGCCCCAGATAACGCTGCTCCAGGGTATATCGCGGCGGCTGCGCATAACGGCCCGGATCCTTGTCGAGCAGCGCCTGCAAGTCCGCATCGCTGGGCTCCGCCGCTTCTGCTTCCGCCGTTGCGATCGCCAGCATCTTGTTGCGCAGGCGCTTCTTGACCACGTCGTCGTCGCGGTCGAGGCCGAGGCGCAGAGCTTCCCGGTAATAAACCTCGCCGCGCACGTAGTCTCGGATCAGGCCGTCCAGTTCCTCATCGGATGGCGGGCGTCGGAAAGACTGGACATAGTTGTTGACGAGCCCCGTAACCACGGGCTCGTCAACCACGATCCGCCGCTCACCCGCATCTGGCGCACGGCCCGACAGGACAACGAAAATCAGCGCACCTGCGGCAAGGAAGTGCACGAGAGGTTCGCGCAGCAAGGCTGCCGCGCGATTGCGCCAGGCGATCATGAAAACGTCCTATGACTTGGCGGGGTTATACCAGATCGCCGAGGTATAGGCCCGCTCCTGCTGCTTGACCCGCACTTCCGGGGTGAGCTTCAGCTTGTAGCGAACCGCATCATAGGCCGGCCAGCTGGGGGTCGGGATTTCTATCACGCGCAGGTAATAGAACGCGCGCACCGAGGGATCGAATTCGGGATCGGTCCAGACCGTGGCCAGAGTGGGCGCCCCGATGGTGTTCTTGTAGGTTGCGGTGGCGACATCGACCGTATCGCCCACTGCCGGCACCTTGCCGCTGGTTGCCTTGCGCTTGGCAGGATCGCTCCACACCACATCGAAGACCTTTTCCTGGGCCTTGCCGGCCTTGTCGACCCAGCCTTTGACCACCTGGACGCGGTCCAGATTGGCGCCGATCGGATCTTTCAGTGCCGAGACGATGAAACTGGGCCTGCCCTGCTTGCTGCCAGACAATTCCCCGCCCATCGGCACGCCGCGCTTGTAGCCAGCCTGGACCCAGTTGCCCTTCAGATCGTCGGCCTTGAAGTCCCAGCCGCCAAAGAACCGCACGGTCATGCGCGGACCGGTGGTGGCATAGACTTCGCGCCGCTCCATCGCATCAAAGATGGCGGCGCGGGTGTTGGCCTTGGCCCACACCGCGGCATAGCCGCTGGCCAGGTAATGCCAGCCAAAGCGGCCCTTGCGGGTGCCGAGGTTCTGCGGTTGCATTGCGCGGTTGGGGTTCGGTTCGTTACCTGAATGCTTGCCAAAGAACTGGTTTTCGTCAGCCGTGGAAAGCGCGGTGTGGCTGTCTGTCGAGCCAATCACCCCGAACTTGTAGGGGTTGACCCCCATCTGTGCTTCCAGCAGCAGGCCACGCTTCAAGGCTTCGCGGACGTATTCGCCTGCAAACATATCTGGCGTCTTGGGCTGGTTACCAAGCAGGTTGGTCAGTTCCCACCCGGCCACGCCAAAGCCCGCAAACTCGTCGTTCGGCGAAAGGAAGGGGTGGGCTTCGCTGTCGCCCTTGATCTGGGTGATTTCGACAACCGGCTCAAGCTTGGCGCGGCGCTTCGCATAGGCAGCGGTCATGGGGCCGCCGCCAGGCTGGGTGAGCTCAAACATCAGGCCGTTGGACAGGTTCGAATTGTGCGGGATTGCCAGCACCCGCCCGCCAGTCGCCTTTTCGTAGGCTTCCATATAGTTCCAGATCTCGTCCGGAGTGGCTTTGTAGGTCGGGTCGATCGGGGCAACCGTGCCGACCTTGTCCGCGCCGTCGCGGAAGATGACATTTCGGTGCAAGTTGTTGCCGCCCTGCATCAGGGTGTATTCGAAGCCGTGGAAGGCAGTGAACTTACCCGGTTCGTTGTAATCCTCCACCGTCTCCATGTTCGACTTCCAGACCGATTTGGTCCGCTCCGCTGCATCGCCGGCGTTCAGCATCGCTTCGGGCAGATCATTGCGGCCGCGCGCATCGAGTAGCTCGGCCATGGCACGCTGCGAGCCTGCAGGCCCTTCATGCATCATGTCGTACCAGCGGCGCATCCGGGGATCGGTGATGAGCAGGCGCGGCGCATCGTAGAGCGCCTTGGTTGCGCCCAGGCCTTCTGCGTGATCGGTGACGACGAGAAAATCCAGCGGGCGAGGGAGCTTGGCTTTAAGTCCGGTGGTAGAGGTAACTTCCTCACCCCGCGCAAAGCGCAAAGCATCCTCCGGACTGAGCCGTACACCAAAGCCGAAGGCATCGACCGAATTGGCGGTGTGCAGATGCGTGTCGCCCCACAGGACCTTCTCCGGATATTCGGTTTCCTTGACCGCAACCTCGGCCCCCCCAACCGCGTGCTTGATCTGATCGCATCCCGCAACCAGCCCGGTAGTTCCCAGCAGCAATGCTGCTAGCGTGATCTTGCGCCGCATAATCCCCTCCGCTTCCCAATTCGGTTTTGCTTTGCAATGCATCATGCCACGGGAAAACAGAGCGTCAATCCCGAGTTACCGCAGGTCAGCTGACGCCTGAGGGCATTACCGTAACGGGCGGGCCTGCTGGCCTTTTGGCGTCAACCGACGTTGCAGCACTTCAACACTTCGGCACACATCTCCTCAAGCGCGATTTCGCGCTGGACTGCGCCTGCTTCGATCGCTGCCTGCGGGGCTTCCGGGACAGTGGCGGAGGCCAGGGACTGGGCAAAGGTATCGCAGCTTGCATCGCGCATCAGCTTCAAACCCTTGGCGCCGTCCAAGCCGGTGCCGGTAAGCACGGCGCCCACCGCCGGAACCTCCGCCCGCGCCAGCGAGGCGAAGAGCAGCGTTGCGGAAGGCCGTGCCCCATCGACCGGATCGCGCGCAACCAGACGCAGCTTGGCCGGTTGGCCAGCTTCAAGGACAACGTGATGGTTGGGATCGGCGGCAATGAAGACAGTGCCCGGGGTGAGGGCTGCACCATCGCGGGCAGCCTTGATCGAGCAGCGTGCATCGGCGTCCATCCGCGCGATAAAAGCCTCCGCAAGGGCCGGATCGGTGTTCAGGACGATAACCGTCGGCGGGCAGCGCGACGGATAGTCGGCCAGCAGTTTGGTCAATGCATCGATCCCGCCCATCGAGGCACTCATTGCGACATAGTGACCGTTCCAGGTGAACGGTGCCTCGGCATCCGGCTTGGGCTCGCGTTGGCGGGCCCCGCCGCGCTCTCGGACGTTGGCATTGGCGGCAGCCACGACGATCTTGCCGAGCTTGCCGACGGTCTTGGCGAACTGTTCGGGGGTCGCCTTGAGCGGTTTGGGGAAGCACTCGACCGCGCCAAGTTCATAGGCCCTTAGCGAAGTCTCCGTGCCGCTCTGTGTCAGGCTTGAAAGCATGATCACCGGGATCGGCTTGTGCGTCATGATCTCTTCCAGGAAGTCAATTCCGCTCATGCCCGGCATCTCGACGTCGAGCGTCAAGACATTGGGCAGCAGCTCCTCGATCTTGTCGCGAGCCTCGGCGGCACTGGCGGCAGTCCCGACCACGCGAACGTTTTTCGCCTGTTCAAGCACATCGCAAAATAGTGCGCGCATTGCTGCTGAATCGTCGACCACCAGTACCCGGGCATCGTGCATGTTCGTTTGCTCCCCATTGCCGCGTTCCAGCGCGGCTGCCGTTGCCGCCGGCGGCTATCCAATACTGTCGGGGAAAGCATGAACCGCGCCTGCGTAGGTCTGCCTAGTTCACGTAAAACAGCCTCTTCGTCACTCGATCCTAGTGACCGCCACCAAGCGGTTAAGCACGCTTGACCGCAGCAGCAACAAGGGGACCATGCAATGCTGAACTGGTTTTACAAGGTGGCACCGATCCGGGAAAAATTCCGGTTCCTGGTGACAGTCCAGGCCGGACTGTCCGCGATTGGCGTCGCCACCACCTGGTATGCCGGCGGACTATCATGGCTGATGGGAATCGCGGCAGCTGGGTTCGCCATGACAGTGGCGATGCTCCTCTATGCCTCCCGGCAAATCTGTACGCCCTATGTCAATACGGTGTTGCGGATGGAGGCCCTGGCAGCGGGGGATACGGACAGCCCGATCCTGTATACCGACCATGCCGATTGCGTTGGCCGGATGACTGCCGCGATGTCCGCTTTCAAGGCCAACATTGTCGAGGTTCAGCAGGCACGGACGGCCCAGGAACGCATCGTTCAATCGATTAGCCTGGGCCTGACCAACCTGGCTGAAAACAACCTGTCCTATACGATCGATGAGCCGTTCCCCGGCGAAGCAGATAGCCTGCGCCGCAACTTCAACGCCGCGATGGCGTCATCGAAGGACAATGCCGAGCAGGTGCAGCAAGCGCGCGCCGTGCAAGAGAGAATCGTTCAGTCGATCAGCCTTGGCCTGGCCAAGCTGGCCGAAAACGATCTGGTCTACCGGATTGACGAACCATTTCCTGGCGAAGCAGACAGCCTGCGCCGCAACTTCAACGAGGCCCTTTCCGCGATCGCGGAGACGATCAAGGCCGTCAACGCTGGCGCGGATTCGGTCAGCACCGGGGCATCGGAAATTCGCGCCGCGTCCGATGATCTTGCCTTGCGCAATGAACAGCAGGCAGCCAGCCTTGAAGAAACCGCGGCAGCGATGAATGAGGTCACCGGGCTGGTGAAGGCCACGGCGGAAAGCGCCTCTGAAGTCCAGCAATCGATCGGGCAGGCCCAGCGCGAAGCGACCGATGGCGGCAATGTGGTGCGCCGGGCGATCGCCGCAATGGGCGCGATCGAGCGGTCGTCGCAGGAAATCACCCAGATCATCGACGTGATCGACGGGATCTCCTTCCAGACCAACCTGCTGGCACTCAACGCCGGGGTCGAGGCGGCCCGTGCCGGTGATGCCGGCAAGGGCTTCGCGGTCGTTGCGAATGAAGTTCGCGCCCTGGCGCAACGCGCGGCAGCATCGGCCAAGGACATCAAGGGCCTGATCACCACTTCCTCGGCCCAGGTCGACGAAGGCGTGGCGCTGGTCGGCGAGACTGGAACAGTGCTTGAGAAGATCGTGACCCGCGTCGGCGAAGCCAGCACGCTGGTCAACGAAATCGCTGCCTCGGCGGAGAACCAGGCGGCGAACCTGGTCCAGATCAACAGCGCTGTGGGCGAGATGGACCGGATGACGCAGCAGAACGCGGCAATGGTCGAGCAATCGACCGCCGCCGCCCGCAGCCTGGCGGAAGAGGCGTCCGAGTTGACCAAGATGGTTTCACGCTTCCGCACGGGCGGAGAATCGTTCGCAGCAGTGGTGCCTCTCGCCCACCAGCCGACCCGCAGCCGCAAGCGCGCCCCCCAGGCAGTATCGGGCAATCTGGCGCTCAAGCGTCAGGATGACGAGGACTGGAGCGAGTTCTGAGCATGGCCAGTTTCACTCTGCCGGCCTGTTGCGATCAGGGCGCCGCCACTGATCTTCAGCGTCAGCTGATTGCTGCAGGATCAGGGGCGCACCGGATCGACGGTTCGCAGGCCGGGCAGATCAGCCAGGCCATGCTGCAACTGCTGATCAGTGCACGGCTTGGCGGAGCGCTAATCACTCCGTCGGCCGCGCTGCGGGAGGTGGCTGGCCTGACCGGGTTGAGTGACGTGCTATTTGCCGGAGATGAGGCATGACCAGCGAGGAAATCCAGGCGATCTTCTTCGTCGAATGTGAGGAATCGCTGGCTGCCGCCGAAGCTGGACTGCTGGCGTGCCAGTGCGGCACACAGGATGCCGACACGATCAACGCCGTCTTCCGGGGCGTCCACTCGATCAAGGGCGGTGCCGGGGCCTTCGGGTTTGTCGGGCTCCAGGCTTTCACGCACTGCTTCGAAACGCTGCTGTCCGACGTGCGCGACGGATCGGTACAGCTCACCGACCGCCTGATCGAACTGATGCTGCGCGCACTCGATATCCTGAGCGATCATGTTACGGCCGCGCGGGGGCAGGGCAAAGCGCCCGATGACGCTGCCATGCTGGAAGAGCTGACGGCGGCTCAGGCCTGCTGCGCTCGCACGACCATTCAAAATGACCCACCGGCTCCGTCAGCGATTGCAGCGGAACCGGCGCCCGTCCCCGACGAGAGCGAAATGGGTTTCGGTCTTGATCTGGATGCCCTGCTTGACGACATTTCGGGTGACACCGTGCCTGAAGAGCCAGAGCTTAGCTGGATCGTTCGGCTGCGTCCCCACGCTGGCGCGATGACCAATGGCGGCGAGCCGCTGCTGCTGCTGCGCGAACTGGCCGGGACCGGGGCAAGATGCATCGGTTGCGACCACACCGCAGTGCCACCGCTCGACCGACTTGATCTCTCGCAGGGCTATCTTGGCTGGACTTTCGAGGTGCCTGCGAACGTCCCGGAAAGCACTGTCCGGGACATCTTCGAATTCATCGGCGACGATTGCGGACTGGCCGTGGGATCGGACGCGGCGATGCCCGCAGTGCAGATCGCCATGACTGCGCCGGGGGCGACCAATGCGTCGCACAGATCTTCGGGCGAAGGCGCGACCGCGCTTCCGGTGGCAGCGGCGCAGCCGACCGCCGGCGGGGGGCAGACAATTCGCGTAGAGTTGACCAAGCTTGACCGGCTGATCAACACCGTGGGCGAACTGGTCATCGCCCAGGCGATGCTGACCCAACGCCTCGGCACCGAAGTTTCGGCCGGTGAGGAACTGGCGCTGCTCGACGGACTGGTGCGCGACATCCAGGAAAGCGCCATGTCGATCCGCGCCCAGCCGATTGGCACTGCGTTCAGCCGGCTGCCGCGGATCCTGCGCGAACTGACCGCCTCGACCGGTAAGCAGGTCAGGCTGGAACTGTCGGGAGAAGCCACCGAGCTGGACAAGACCGTGATCGAGCGACTGGGCGAGCCTTTGACGCACCTGATGCGCAATGCGGTCGACCACGGCATTGAGACGCCTGCGGAACGCGAGGCAGTCGGCAAGAGTGCCGAAGGCACCCTGCGGTTTTCGGCGGAGCATCGATCAGGCCGCATCCTCATCCGCATTTCCGACGATGGCCGGGGCATCAACCGGGCAAGAGTCCTCGCCAAGGCCGTTGAAAAAGGCCTGATTGCAGCTGATGCGCAGTTGTCGAACGAAGAGATCGACATGCTGATCTTCGCGCCCGGCTTTTCCACGGCGCAAACCGTTTCCAATATTTCGGGGCGCGGTGTCGGCATGGATGTCGTGCGGCAGAACGTCAAAGCGCTGGGCGGGCGCATTTCGATCGAGAGCACCGAAGGGGTCGGCACGAACTTCATCCTGACCCTGCCGCTCACGCTCGCCATCTCGGATGGAATGATCGTCAAGGCTGGCGGGCAGACGCTGGTCGTGCCGCTTGCCAATGTGATTGAGAGCCTGCGTCCCGACAATGACGATATCAAGGGGCTGGGCGCTCATCGCCGCATGCTCAATGTGCGGGGTAGGTTTCTGCCTATCGTGCCGGTCGGCGCGGCGATTGGCGTACCGGCCAATGCACAAGGTCCGGGCGTGCTGATGGTGGTCGATACCGAAGGCGCCGGGCAGGCTGCCTTACTGGTCGACGAGATTTGCGATCAACGCCAGTTCGTCATCAAGAGCCTCGATACCAATTACCGCGCCGTCGACGGCGTGGCCGGGGCGACGATCCTGGGCGATGGCCAGGTCGCGCTGATCCTCGATGTTGAAGGTCTGGTCGCCGGTGCCATGCTCGCTGCTGCAACGCCGGAGGCGGCGTGAACATCGCGGCAGCCCTGTCCAGCGAAATGCCCGGCGTGAGCCCGGGGGTCTATGGCGCGCACGATTTTCGGGCAATCGCCGAGATCGTCCATGATACCGCCGGAATTGTCCTGCCGGCCGGCAAGTCGATGCTGGTCTATTCGCGGATCGCTCCGCTGGTCCGTGAAAGCGGTTGCGGCACCTTCTCGGACTATGTCACGCTGATCCGGAACGATGCGGTCGAGCGCAACCGGACCGTGTTCGCGCTGACCACCAACCACACCTATTTCTATCGCGAAGCACACCATTTCGAGCATTTCGCGGCAACTGTGCGGCCCACACTGTTGAGCCGGCTTGAAGCCAACATCCCGGTGCGGATCTGGTCGGCCGGCTGCTCCAGCGGCGAGGAAACCTGGTCGCTGGTGATGACCTTGCTGGGTGAGGACCGGGTGGCCGGCCGCCATATCGCTCAGCGGGACGGCCGGGTGCTGGCAAGCGACATTGCTCCGCACGCGCTCATCAAGGCCCGCGCGGCGAGGTACGACGATGATGGACTTCGCAAAGTACCTGAAGGGCTCCGCAGGGCCTGGACGCACGAAGTCGACGGCCAGGTCGAAATTGCCGCTGAAGCCCGCAGCGTGGTGCGGTTTCGTTCGCTCAATCTCTTGGGGGACTGGCCGATGGCGGCCCAGTTCGACGTGATATTCTGCCGCAATGTGATGATCTATTTCGACACCCCGACGAAGGAGCGCCTGATCGCGCGCTTCGCGGCCCGGCTCGCCCCGGGCGGGCATCTCTACATTGGCCACAGTGAACGGGTCACTGGCCCTGCCACCGGTCTGCTCGAGCCCGTCGGACACACCATCTATCGCAGGAAAGCCTGATGACGATCCGCGTTCTCATCATCGACGATTCGCCCACCATGCGTGCCATCCTGATGTCGCGGTTGGCGGCCGAAGACGACATCTCGGTAATTGGCACTGCCGCCAATGCCGCCGAGGGACGCGAGCTGATCAAGCGGTTCAACCCGGACGTGGTCACCCTCGATATCGAGATGCCCGGGATGAACGGGCTCGATTTCCTCGAGAAGATCATGACCCTGCGCCCGACGCCGGTCATTGTCGTTTCAGGGGCAACCCAGGAGGGCAACTCGGTTACTGCGCGGGCGCTCGCACTGGGGGCGGTCGATTGCTATGCCAAGGCTGATCGGTCCGGCAGCCTGCCGCTGGACGACAATGGCCGACTTGCCGCGCTGATCCGCGAAGCGTCGCAAGTGCGCTTCAACAATCGCTGGCCGGTGGCGAAGCGGCTTTCTGCCAGCAGCCGCAACGTGATGCTGGACGACACCCGGTTAATCGCGGTCGGATCCTCGACCGGCGGCGTCGAGGCCTTGCAGATCCTGTTGCGTGATTTTCCGGCCGATTGTCCGCCGACGCTGATCGTTCAGCACGTCAATGCCCGGTTTGCCCCGGCCATTGCGGAGACGTTGAACGCCGTCTGCCCTGCCACGGTGATGCTGGCCCAGTCGGACCTGCCGCTGCGCAAGGGGCATATCTATCTTGCCCCGGGCGATGACCGGCACATGACAGTCGGCGGCTCGGTCGGGCAGTATATCAAGCTGCGCCAGGGCGCACAGATTTCGGGCCATATGCCGAGCGCCGATGTCTTGTTTGAATCGGTGGCCCAGACCATCGGTGCCAAAGCGGTTGGCATCCTGCTGACCGGGATGGGTGCGGATGGCGCCCGCGGCTTGCTGGCCATGGCCAATGCTGGTGCCCATACCATTGCCCAGGACGAAGCGACCTGCACCGTTTTCGGCATGCCTCGCGCTGCAATCGCCCTCGGAGCCGCCAGGGTGGTTTCCCCGATTGACCATATCGCCCGCCATACCTTCCGAAAGGCGGCCTGATCGCATGCTCCATGCCCCAATCTCGAACGCGCTGCCCGTCATGCGGCTGACCGTGTTGCAGGGTCAGGCCCGGGTCAGCGCAGGGCCGCGTGTCCTGTTCAGCACAGTGCTTGGCAGTTGTGTTGCGACCTGTCTTTTCGATCCCGAAGCCCAACTCGGCGGCATGAACCACTTTCTGCTGGCCGAGCCGGGGCCAGGCGCTGCCGGGGTGGATGAACATTACGGAGTCTACCTGATGGAAGTGCTGATCAATGAAATGATTGCCCAGGGCGCGGCCAAGTCGCGCCTGCGCGCGCATCTTTACGGCGGAGCGAACATGCATTCCGGCATGGCGAGGATTGGTACCATGAATTCGGAATTTGCCCGTCGCTTCCTGATCCGTGAGCGGATCGAGCTCTTGCGCGAAGATCTGGGCGGCACGTCGGCGCGGCGGGTGGAATTTCGTCCGGCACTTGGTCAGGTGCGTTGCCGGACCGTCGATCCCGCCCAGGCGCCAACTCCTGCGCCATCCGTGCGTGCACCGGCCGCTAGCGGCGATGTCGAACTGTTCTGATGAAGGCAGATGTCATGAACAAACCCACCCGCATTCTTACCGTCGACGACAGCGCCTCGATGCGCGCCCTGCTGCTCAATGCGCTCAGCGCGGAAGGCTTCGAGGTGGCCCAGGCCGAGGATGGCTTGGCCGCGCTTGATTGGCTTGAAGGTAATGAGGTCGATCTGGTCATCACCGATATCAACATGCCGCGCCTTGATGGCTTTGGCCTGATCGAGCAGCTGCGCGGCGGCAATACCAGTCACCGCAACCGGCCGATCGTCGTGCTCACCACCGAAAGTTCGGAAGAAAAGCGTGCCCGTGCCCGGGCGGCCGGGGCAACCGGATGGATCGTCAAACCCTTCAACCCGGAAAAGCTCGCCGCCGCCGTGCGGCGCGTCACATACTGATCCTTGCAGCCAAGGGGCTAACCATGCATCGCGAACTCATCACTTTTGAAGTCTCTGGTCAGCTGTTCGGTCTCGACATAATGGCCATCCGTGAAATCCGGGCCTGGTCGCCGGTAACGCGCCTGCCAAACGTTCCGGCCTATGTCGCCGGCGTCGTCAATCTGCGCGGCGCGGTTCTGCCGGTCATCGATCTGGCAGCGCGGCTTGGCTGGGAGACTACCCAGGCAACGCAGCGCCATGCCATCATTGTGGCGCAACTTGGCGGTCAGGCCTTTGGCCTGATCGTGGAGTCGGTCAGCGATATCGTCACCATTTCCGGCGATGCGCTGCAACAGCCGACCGCGATCGCCGGCGACGCGATCGCTTCGTTCCTTGAAGGTCTGGCCGCAGTCGAGGAGCAGATGGTGATGGTGTTGGACCTGACTAAACTGGGCGACGTCGAAAGCCAGCGCGAGGCCGCATGAGCGCGAAGCACCACGCCGCAGCTGGAAACATCCTCGCCGAGCTAAGTCACGAGATCGAAAGGCTCGGCCTTGCGCTTTGTTCGGACCCGGTCGTCGCTAACCGCTATCATGATGAACTCCAGGCAATCGACCGGATTTCCCAGACGCAGGCCGCCATCGCTGAGCTGGTCACGAGGGTGTTCAGCCAACAGGCCATCGACGAGCTTGGCATGGTCGGGTTGAAGGACCGGTTCAGCCAGATCGACTAACCGCTTCGCCGCTAATTTGGTGGCGGCTTCGGCCACTCTGATCGCTTGCCGGTCCTTCTTCCCCAATTCGCGCCTGCTAGACGCGGCCTCTAGAAACGGTAGCTGGCAACGATGCGCATCGAATGGTGATCGAAGCGGTCGCTGGCGCGCTTGAAGTCGACACCGCCGGCAAGGACGAAGGGATTGGTCGCCCCGGCAGTTCCCTGCGAAACCCGCACCAGTGCATTGTTGTCGCTATAGCGGCTGTAGAGATATTCCGCGCCGATCGCGAAGTTCTTGCTGATGCGGCGTTCCAGCCCGGTCCCGGCTTGCCAGCCCCAGACATGGTCATCGCCAAGGAGGGTGAAGGCGTTCACCGTGTTGCTGGTCGTGAAGCTGTGATCCAGCTTCGCATAGGTGCCGCCCCCGGTGACGTAGGCCAGCGTCTTTTCGCCCAGTGTCGTACCAAGGCGTAGGCGCAGGGCAGCATCAAGATCGACTTCGCGCGTCATGGTATAGAACGCCGGGGTCGTGCTGAAGGCCGAGACGCTGTCACGCAGCTTCGACTTGCCGATTTCACCGACCAGACCGACCACCAGGCCACCCATCTGCCGGTCGTAGCCAAGTCGCAGGTGATAGGACGCGCCATTGGAATCCTCTCGACAATCAGCATTCTGGGCCGAAGTTGCCGCACCGCTGCAAAAGCCCGGGGAGAACGCATTCGCGCCAGCAGCGGTCGTCACGGTTTCGCCGAAGCTTCCGTTCGAACCGCGATCGAAGGTGATGGTTTCATCCCGGTTCTGCAGGGCTGTGTAGCCAACAGAGACCCCCGCATAGAAGCCGTCGAAGGTGTCCTGCGCCAGGGCAGGAGCGGGTAGGGCAAGGGCGCACGCCAGCGGCGCGAGTAGTTTACGCATGTTAGCCTCCATTCAAGTATCAAGTCGGAATTCAGTAGGGGCAGCCGGGCCCGCCAGCCCGGCTGCAGTTCAGGGCAGCAGCACTGTATCGATGACGTGGATCACGCCGTTGGACTGCATGACATTGGGGATGGTGATGTTGGCATAGTTGCCTTTGGCATCCTGGACCTGCCAGCCCATGCCCTTCTTCCAGAACGTCAGCTTGCCACCGCTGGCCGTGACAAAGGTGGCCTTGCCGCCGCCGCGCTTGGCAGCCGCCGCGATGTCCTGGGCAGTGATGCGTCCCGGAACCACGTGATAAGTCAGGATTGTGGTCAGCGTTGCCTTGTTCTCGGGCTTCACCAATGTCTCAACCGTACCCGCAGGCAGCTTGGCGAAGGCGGCATTGGTCGGCGCGAAGACCGTGAACGGGCCGGGGCTCGATAGCGTTTCGACGAGGCCCGCCGCCTTCACTGCGGCAACCAGGGTGGTATGATCCTTCGAATTGATCGCATTTTCAACGATCGTCCGGGTCGGATACATCGCGGCGCCACCAACCACCGGGTTGGTCTTTGCCGCGGCGCCGGTTCCCAGAACGCTGGCCGCAGCCAGTGCAATCGCCAGGCGCGTATACTTCTTTGACATGTCTGATGCTCCAGCTGTGCATCCGGGATGGATGCTCAGCAAGATACGGAGCAGTAAGGCAAGCGGATGCAGGCGCCGCCTAGATCGTCGAAATTTTCCCGACCGCGATCGGTGTGCTGGTGGGTGCCTTGTGCGGCGCGGATTCAGCCCGTTCGAGGGAAACCGCCAGGACTGCTCCATCGGTCAGATAGGCCCGCAGCGCGAGCGGCACGTTGATCCGGGTGGTACCCTTCGTCTCGATTAGCCCAAGCGAGCGCGGCACCCCATCGGCCGGGATTAGCCACAGTTCCGGGGTCAGTTCGCTGGCCGGCAAGTCGACCGGGCGGATTTGCAGCTGCCCGGCCTGGGGGGTGTAGCTCGCGGCAAGGATTGCGCCTGCTTCGCCGTTTAGCTGGGCGATGGCGGATTGGTCCGGCGGCAAGACGACGGTGCGCACGTCCGGCGCACCTGGTAGCACCAAGGCTACCGCTAGTGCTGCGGCAACAGCGCCGCTGAGCACGGCTGAGCGGCGCCAGAAGCGCAACTTGCTGACCGTTGCGATATTTTCGGCTGCACTGATCCGGGCTTCAATGGCGGGCCAGACGCCGGGCGGCGGAGCTTCGGTGCCAATCGTTTCATGCAGAGCGCCAAACCGGAATCGCCAGCCCTCGACCGCTTCCGCAAACGTTTGATCGGCCAAGTACAGCCGCTGCGCCTCAGCGCGATCTGCGCCTTCCAGCACGCCCAGCGCCAGCTCTGCCGCCAGTGCATCCTGCTCAGGGGTAAGGCCGTTACGCATCGCCCAGGCACTCCCGCAAATGCAGCAACCCGCGCCGGACCAGGCTCTTCATCGTGCCCAGCGGGACCGACAGTCGCGCTGCCAGCTCGCTGTGGGTGAAGCCGTCCAGAAATGCAGCGCGGATCGCTCCGCCTTGCTGCGGACCAAGTTGATCTAGGCAGCGCTCCAGGCGCATCCGTGTCTGGGCGGCCTCAAGTGTTTCAAATGCGCCGAGTTCCTCGCTGGTGGGCTCCGCCTGCCAGCTGTCCCCACCGGGCGTCGCGGCGACCGAGGAGGGGTTATTGGATCGAACCCAGTCTATCGCTGCATTTCGGGCAATAGCGCTTAGCCAGGTAATGGGGCTGGCGCGTTCGACGTTGAAGCGTCCGGCCCGATTCCAGACCTTGAGATAGACGTCCTGCAGGACGTCCTCTGCCGCGTCCCTGTCACGGCAGATCCGCAGGCAAATGCCAAACAGTTTGCCGGCGGTCAGATCATAGACCTCACGCAGCGCGGAGCGATCGCCGCCCGACGTGCGCGAAAGCGCCGCAACCAGACGGGCACGATTGGCCGCATGAGGATCGGGATCAAGCATGATTGCGAAGCAATAAGCCGCTAAATCGGCGCGACAAGAACATAGTACAAGACCACCGAATGCAGGGACCAGTGCGGAGCTAATGCGGCAACATTAACGCAGGGTTTCGAGGTAATCGATGATTGCCCTACGATCAGTGGGATCGGCAACGGCTGTGACCATGCGAGTGCCCGCAACGCGTTTGCGTGGACCCTGCAGCCATTTGTCGAGTTCCTCGCGGCTCCACACGATCCCGGCAGCCTTTAGGGCAGGGGAGTAGGCGTAACCCGGCACGCTGCCGCTTTTGCGACCGACTACACCGCGGTGCTTTGGTCCAACCCGGTTCTGATCAGGCGCATGGCATGACCCGCAGCGTGACCGGTAGATGGTTGCGGGGTCGACTGCAGGGGCCCCGGGAGGCGAAGAGGCCCCTGCAGGCTTCGCCAATGCCAGCCCGATCAGCGAGATGGGGAGTAATAATCGGGCCAGCATCGGGATCACTTGCCGATGATGTCGCGGTGCATCGGCGCCAGGGCCGCAAGCAAGCGGTTCTGGGCACGGAACGGGACGTTCCTGGCGTTGAGCGTCTTCTGCAGCTCTTCGACCAGAGCGTAGAAGCTGCCTTCGTTGACGTTCATACCCATGTGGGATTCTGCCATCGTCCGGCCAGTGTAAGTGCACGGCCCTTTCATGATCACGCAGAACTGCTCGACCAGATGGTTCTTGAGCCGCGCCTGGTCGGCCCCTTCGAAGAACGGGCGGGTGCGCGGATTGGCCAGCCAGCGGACCATCACGTCATCCATGATCTGCACCAGACCTTCACGTTCCCCGAAGGTTTGGTAAAGGCTTTCGTCATCGGTAATGACCGGCAAGGTCGGTGCCTTGGGCTTGATGGAGGGATCCGAAACGGTTGGTTCCGCCGGGGCGGCAAGAGCGGGCAGCGGCGCGGCAAGGACCGCCAGCAGCAAGAAAAGGGTTGGTGTTCGCATTGTTGTATTCCCTGACTTGGGTTCAGTACCCGATCTGAAGCGAAACATAGGCGGCGTTCTGCCGGCGCAAGGCGATTTGGCCGAGCCGGGCATAGGCCACGGTGATCGAGACATTCCGGCTCGGGGCGAAGGCCGCAAAGAGATCCCACGCGTTTTCCTCACGGAAGGTCGAGCCACCCAGTGCGCCTTCAAGCCGGTTCGACTTAGTGCGGTATTCGCCGCCCACCGCGAACTTGCGGGTCAGCAGCAGTGCTGCCGATCCCTCGAACTGGGCCTTGTAGCCTTGGTCCTTGCCGCCAAGGCCGCCGAAGCCCAGGATGCCATACTGATTGGCGCGGGTCAGGCGGACAGTGCCGTTGAGCAGCAGGCTCTGCGACAGGATTACCTTGGTTGCCGCGGCATAGAAGTCGACGTTCTTGCGCTTGAGACCCAGGACTGTTCCGACCACCAGCGCGTTGTTGTTGATCTTGTACTGCGCACCGACCGAGACTTGCGGCAGGATCGTGTCCTGATCGAGCACGGCATTGCCGAACAGGCGTACCTTGGCGCCGATGATGGTCTGGCTGATTGTGTAACGGTTCCCCAGTCCCAGGGCGTTACCCACTTCCCGCAGGTTGAAGTTCTGCCGGGCAATCGAGAGTTCGACCCGGTTGTAAAGGTTCACCGCGCCACCGTAGGAGGCGAGGGTGAAGTCCTGACTGTCGACGCCAGTGGCAAAGGCCTGCAGGCCGATCTCGTCGCGGGTGCCATAGCCGCCAATCAGTGCCCAGGGGACGAGACCGCCGCCGCCTGCGCCTTCAATTGTGGAGACCCCGCCAGTCAACAGCAGCCGGCCACCGCCATCCAGGAAGGATCGCTCCGCAGAGCCGCCATCGGTCAGGCTGGCACTTTCAGTGTCTGGCTCCGCCGCGCTATTCGCTGCATTGCTCTCGGTATTGCTCGAATCCTCGGCGATTGCCACCGCGGGACAAATTCCCGCCAATGCTGCCATCAGGCTTAGTCCGAAGCGGACGCCGTCCTTTCGTCGCATGATTTCTACTCCCTGTTTGCGCAATTGCAGGGGAGATACGGGGCCGATTGCCGACTGGATGCATGGCCTGGAAAAAATAAGCGGCTGGACAGGTTGAGACCGATCACGAGCCAGCACGCCAAGACGCGTCAGGTTATTTGGAACTGGTCGATCGTGCGGAAGGCGGGGGGCCGTAGTACCAAAAGCCCCCTGCAATGGCGCCGCATGCGAATTGGACTCGCCGAGGGGCAGGCCGGTCAGGTCACGAATGCCGAGAAGGGTTTGGTGGACGCACTAGGGCTCGAACCTAGGACCCGCTGATTAAGAGTCAGCTGCTCTACCAACTGAGCTATGCGTCCACACGGGCGGTACTCCGCGAGGTCCCGAATCGTCGGGAGCGCCCCCTATAGCGACTGTTTCGCCGGTGAAAAGGGGCAAGTCGCGTTTTTCTAGCGAGCGATGCCGTCGCTGCGCCGGCTCCAGCGATCCACCGCCATGATCGTGCCCAGGCAAATCATGTTGGTCATCATCGATGATCCCCCATGGCTCATGAACGGCAAGGGAATTCCAACCACCGGGGCAAGGCCGACAACCATCAGCAGGTTGATTGCGACATAGAAGAACACGGTGCAGGTCATCCCGGCAGCCAGCAGGCGGGAAAAGCGATCTGGCGCGTTCTGCGCCACTCTCCAGCCCCACCGCAGGACGAGCATGAAGACAAACAGCACGAATAGTGCGCCCAGCAGGCCCCATTCCTCGCCCATCGTGGCAAAGATGAAGTCGGTGTGGGCTTCGGGCAGGTATTCAAGGTGGCTCTGCGAACCGTTGCCGAAACCCTTCCCAAACAATCCGCCCGACCCGATGGCGATCTTCGATTGTGAAATGTGGTAACCGGAACCCAGCGGATCACCCTCCGGATCAAGGAATACCAGCACGCGCTTGCGCTGGTAATCGTGCAGCAGGGTAAAGAAGGCGGCAGGGGCAGCGACAATTCCGGCGGCCCCGGCGCCCAGGAACCACTTCATCGGCAGGCCAGCCAGGAACATCACCGCGACGGCGCCAAACGTGATAGCCAGTCCAGTTCCCAGATCGGGCTGGAGCATGACCAGCAGCGCAGGAACGCCAAGCAAGCCCATTGCCGGGATCAACGAGCGCCAGTTCTGGGTCATCGCCGGCGGCAGGGTATCGTAGAAGCGGGCGTAGGCGAGGACAATCGCGGGCTTCATCATCTCGGATGGCTGCAATTGCATGAAGCCCAGGTTCAGCCAGCGCTGGCTGCCACCGCCAACCGCGCCAATCAGGTCGACCAGCATCAACAAGACGACCAACGCAGCATAGGCTGGGTATGCGGCCAGCTTGAACAGCGATTGGGGCAGGCGGGCGATCACCATCGCCATGCTCAGGAAGACGAGGAACCGGACCAGGTGCTGCAAGGCCCAGGGTTGGAAACTTCCGCCAGCGGCGGAATACAGCACTGCGGACCCAAAGGTGGTCAGCACGCTCAGCGGCAGGATGATGCCCCATGGTTGCCGGGCAATCGCGGCCGGGATGACGCCGGCCCTCATTGTGGCGGGCTCGCTGTAGCAGGCGTCGAAGCCGTTGGATTGGCCGTAGGTGCAGTGCTGGTGCTGTCTTCGGGCCGGGGTGCCGCAGCTTCGGTCTGTTCGGGCTGCGGCCGGGCTCCGGCAGCTTCGGCCACGGCATCCGCGCTGGCCACCGGGTTGTCGTCGGCAGCTTTCGGCGCGCTGGTGCCATAGCGCGCTTCATACTCGTTGTAACGCGTCGCCATGCGTTGTTGCGGCGTTCCGCCCCAGCCTTTCTCCATCTCCAGCAGGACTTCCATCGCCTTGGCCGGATCGAACAGGAAGGTCATGACGTCGCGCGCAACGGGATAGGCGGCTGACGAGCCACCACCATGTTCGATCACCACTGCACAGGCGTAGCGCGGGTTGTCGAAGGGGGCGAAGGAGATGAAGTGGCCGTGGTCGCGATATTTCCACGGGCCGGATTTGCCGTTGGAAATGTTCAAGCCAACCACCTGGGCCGTCCCTGTCTTGCCCGAGATCTGGATGTCCGGAAAGGGCAGGCGCGCCCGGCCGGCGGTGCCCGGGCCGTTGACCACGTCGAACATCGCCTTGTGGACATAGGCCAGGTGCTCCTGGCTGAAGCCCATGCTGGGCACGTTGGTTGCTTTCTGGTCCAGCATCAGCCGGGGCTGCAGCAGCTTGCCACTGGCGATCCGCGCCGCCATCACGGCTTGCTGCAACGGGTTTACCAGCATGTAGCCCTGACCGATCGTGGCATTCACCGTGTCGAAAACGGCCCAGGGCTTGCCATATTTGCGCTGCTTCCAGGCGGCATCGGGGACCGTGCCATAGGACTGGCCGACCACTGGCAGGTTGAACTTCTGTCCCAGGCCCAGACGCCTGGCCATGGCTGCGATCGGGTCCATCCCGATCCGCTGGGCGAAGTGATAGAAATAGACGTCGCAGCTCTGGTAGATACCCTTGGCCATGTTGACCGTGCCATGCCCACGCCGGTTCCAGCAGCCGAACACGCGGTTGCCAACGCGCAGGCCGCCGCCGCAGAACACGCTTTCATCGGGATCGAGCCCGGCTTCGAGGAACGACATTGCGACCATCGGCTTGACGGTCGAGCCCGGGGGATAGAGCCCACGCAACACCTTGTTGCGCAGCGGGACATGGTCATCTTCTGACAGCATCTTCCATTCGATGCGGCCAATCCCGTCGGAAAAGCTGTTGGGATCGTAGCTGGGCATCGACGCCATGGTCAGGATATCGCCCGTCAGGCAGTCGATCACCACCACCGCCCCCGATTCCACGCCGAGGCGGCGCGCGGCATAGTCCTGCAGGGGTGCGTTGATCGTCAGGCGCAAGGGTTGGCCGGGAATATCCTCGCGCATTTCAAGGTCGCGGACGACCTTGCCGCTCGCGGTAACCTCGACCCGGCGGGCACCCGGCGTACCGCGCAGGTTGGTTTCGAAACGCTTCTCCAGGCCATCCTTACCGATTTTGAAGCCCGGGGTCACCAGCAGCGGGTTGCGTTCTTTTTCGTAATCCTCAGCCGATGCCGGGCCGACATAGCCGATCAGGTGGCCGACCGACGGGCCGGTTGGATACCAGCGCGAGAAGCTGCGCTGGGCCAACACGCCGGGCAGGTCCGGCAGGCGGACCGAGATTGCCGCGAAGCTGTCCCAATCCAATCCGGCGGCGACTTCGACTGGCTGAAAGCCGTGGGCTTTGTCGAGCTTGTCCTTGAGGTCCTTGATCCGCACGTCGCTGAGTTTGAGCAGCCTGCGCAGCTCGCCCAGGGTGCGATCCGCATCCACCAGCCGGTCCGGGATCAGGTCGACGCGGAAGTCGGCGCGGTTGGCGGCAATCGGTGCGCCATTGCGGTCGAGGATCGCACCCCGGCGCGGCGAGATGAGGGTAAGATTGACGCGGTTGCTTTCGGACGCGAGCGTGTATTTTTCGTTCTGGGCAAGGCTGATCCAGGCCACCCGTCCGGCCAGCAGCATCCCGACCGCTGCCTGCAGCCCGCCGATTACCAGCGAGCGGCGATCGTAAGCGTTCTTGAGCGTGCCCGAGCTGACGTGTGGTGCCGATCCGCTCAGCATTACACTTCCCGCACCGGAATCAGCCGCAGCCGGTCGACCAGCCCGACAATCTGTGCCGCGATCGGATAGACCAGAATCGACAAGGCAATCTGCGGAAGCATCGCCAGCAACAGGTCAGGTTGGCGTTGGACCCCGGCAAACCAGGCAGAAACAAATAGGTAACCCGCAATCACTGCCGAGGCGACGACCCAGTTCTGGACAAAGCCCCGCCAGGGGAACCGGGCTTCGACATAGTCCATCGCGATAGTGGCCAGAGACCACAACAGGATGGCCGAGCCCATTGGCTGGCCGCTGTAAAGATCGTCAAACAGGCCCAGCGGCAGACCGGCCCAGACCGGGAACAGGCTGGGGCGCAGATGCAGCCAGCCGAGCAGGAACAGAAAGCCGAGCGGCGGCATGACCGGCGCGGATGAAATGATCGGCCATGCAGGGCTAAGGCTGCCCAGCATCACCAGGATCCACGGCAACGATATCGCCAGCAGCGGCGAGGGCGCACGATTGATGC
The DNA here is from genome assembly GCA_009926135.1 of Sphingomonadaceae bacterium. Taxonomy (GTDB): domain Bacteria; phylum Pseudomonadota; class Alphaproteobacteria; order Sphingomonadales; family Sphingomonadaceae; genus Novosphingobium. The sequence continues at coordinate 243,797 of RFPL01000002.1, read as the reverse complement.
GCGGGCGCGTAAGGTCCTTGAGCTGTTCCGGGATCGGAACGGGCATCATTTCGCTCCGGCGGCAGGCGGTGCCGATAATTCCTGGGCAGCCTTGCCCTCGTCCCACAGCGGCTGGACCTGGACGAACTCGGTCGTACCGGGGTCGCTCAGTGCCCGGGCAATCGCACCATCGCGCGTCAGCCGGGTCACGACGGCAATCGCCGTGTTGGGCCAGTATAGTCCGCCCGAACCGGAAGTGACGAAGGCATCCCCAACCCGCAACGGGTTGGTGCCAATGTTGATCAGGCGCAGCTGGAGCGTGCCATCGCCCCGCCCGGTGGCAAAGGCCGGCAGGCCATCGGCAGCGCGGCGAACCGGCACGACGCTTACCGTATCGGTGATCAGCAGTACGCGTGCGGTGCGATCTCCGGTTTCAAGCACACGGCCGACCAGGCCGAGCGGGGAGCGGACCGGCATGCCGATCGTAACGCCGTGATTGCGGCCGGCCCCGAGCAGCGCAAAGCGCCTGGTGCTGGTGGAGGTCGAGCCGATCAGGCGTGCCATGGCGACCGGCTTGGGCTCGCTTTCGCGCAGGTCGAGCAGCGCCTTCAGCCGCTGGTTCTCTTGCCGCAGGGCCGCCGCCTCGGTCAGGCGGACGCGGGCCTCGGCCAGTTCCTGTTCGTTTCGGGCAACCTGGACGCCATAGGTGAAGTAGCCTTGAAGGGCCGCCCAGACCCCTTGGCTTTCGCTGCGACTTGCGGCTGCGGCTTCGGCGGCAGGCGCCACGGCATCAGCTGCCCCGCCGCGCAGCGCGGCAAAGGCACCGGCGTTGCTCGTCGAAAAGAGCAGCACGGCGACGCCAGCGATCACGCCCGCAAAGGCGATCACGTAGCCCATAAATGTCGAGTACTGCGCCCTGCGGGAACTGCCGGGGCGCCGGTTCGACGACGGCGCCATGCGGTGCCTTCTCCCTTGTTTAGGCCGTCATCAAAACGCCGCGGTAGATCGGATCTTCCATCGCCCGGCCAGTACCGAGAGCAACACAGGACAGCGGATCCTCAGCGATCGAGACGGGCAGGCCGGTTTCTTCGCGCAGATAGTCGTCGAGGCCCTTGATCAGCGCGCCGCCACCAGTGAGCACGATGCCCTGGTCGACAATGTCGGCCGCCAGTTCGGGCGCGGTGTTTTCCAGCGCGATGCGCACGCCTTCGATAATCGCGCCGATCGGTTCCGACAGTGCCTCGGCGATGTTCGCCTGGGTGATCGTGATTTCCTTCGGCACGCCGTTGACCAGGTCGCGGCCCTTGATCTGGATCGATTCGCCGATGCCGTCGAGCGGCACCGACGCAACCCCATAGTCCTTCTTGATCCGTTCCGCCGTGGCTTCACCGATCAGCAGGTTGTGGTGGCGGCGGACGTAGGAGACGATGGCTTCGTCCATCTTGTCCCCGCCCACGCGGACCGAGGTGGTATAGGCGAGGCCGCGCAGCGACAGCACGGCAACTTCGGTGGTGCCACCGCCGATATCGACGACCATCGAGCCGACCGGCTCAGTTACCGGCATGTCCGCCCCGATCGCGGCAGCCATCGGTTCCAGGATCAGATAGACCTGGCTGGCACCGGCATTGCTGGCAGCATCGCGGATGGCGCGACGTTCGACCGAGGTTGAGCCTGAGGGGACGCAGATGACGATTTCCGGCGGCGAGAACATCGAGGTCCGCTTGCCGTTCACCTTGCGGATGAAGTGCTTGATCATTTCTTCCGCAATTTCGATGTCGGCGATAACGCCGTCACGCAGCGGACGGATCGCTTCGATACTGTCCGGGGTTTTGCCCATCATCATCTTCGCATCGTCACCCACGGCCTTGACGCGCTTGATGCCGTTGATGGTTTCAATCGCCACCACCGAGGGTTCGTTCAGCACGATGCCCCGGTCCTGAACATAGACCAGCGTGTTTGCTGTCCCGAGGTCGATCGCCATGTTCTGCGAACCAAACTTGAAGAATCGGGACATGAACGAGGCCATTGGCAAATCCGTATTGTTTCCAGCCACTTACTGCAAAGTCTGCAGAAGTCAAAAGCCGGTAGGTTGGCATGAATCGCGGCTCATTAACGCAAGGGGCCAACAAAGGCCAAAAAATTGTCCGAAAGTGGGGGATTGCCGGTGCGCTTCCGTCTCGAATTCGGCGCGCTTCACCGCTAGGGTCGGGAACAGATGCCCGTGATCCGCCGCCTGCCCGAGACCCTGGTTAACCGCATTGCCGCTGGCGAGGTGGTGGAACGGCCGGCGGCTGCGCTTAAGGAACTGGTCGAAAACGCAATCGATGCCGCTTCCACCAGTATCGCGGTGCGCCTTGGCGAGGGCGGACTCGGCCTGATCGAGGTGACCGACGATGGCTGCGGCATGACCCGCGGCGACATGGCCCTGGCGCTGGAACGACACGCCACCTCCAAGCTACCGGACGAGGCCATCGAGCTGGTTGCCACCCTGGGCTTCAGGGGCGAGGCACTGCCTTCGATTGCCAGTGTCGCGCGGTTGACGATGGAGAGCCGGGTGCGCGGCGCGGAAAGTGGTTGGCAAGTGGTGGTCGACCATGGCCAGGCGATTGCCGAGGGGCCGGCGGCGCTGCCGCCTGGCACCCGGATCCGGGTCGAGGACCTGTTCGGCAAAGTGCCGGCCCGGCGCAAGTTCCTGCGCTCACCGCGCAGCGAATATGCCGCCTGTCTCGATGTCGTCCGCCGCCTCGCCATGGCGCGGCCCGAAATCGGGGTAACGCTTGAGCATGATGGCCGGCGGGTGCTGGCGGTGCAGGGCAGGCAGACGCTGGCTGCCCGGGTTGCGCAACTGATTGCCCGTGAGCTGGCCGAGGATGGCGTCGTGATCGATCTGGCGCGCGGCCCGGTCCGCCTGACCGGGGTGGCCGGCCTTCCGACCTTTAATCGCGGCGTGGCCGATCACCAGTACCTGTTCGTCAATGGCCGGCCGGTGAAGGACCGGCTGCTCGTCGGCGCGGTGCGCGGGGCCTATGCCGATATGCTGGCGCGCGATCGCCACGCTGTGCTGGCGCTGTTCCTGGACCTGCCGCCCGAGGAAGTAGACGTGAACGTCCACCCGGCCAAGACCGAGGTTCGCTTCCGCGATCCGGCTTTTGTGCGCGGCTTCATCGTTTCAGGATTGCGTCACGCGCTGGAGGGGGCAGGGCAGCGTTCGGCCCAGGGTCCGGCTGCTCCGGCCATGGCCAACTGGCAGTCAGAGCCGATCTCGCGGGTCGAGGCTGCCCCAGGGCTCGGTTCGCTGTTTGCGCGCCAACCCGAACCCGGCATTGTGCGCGATGCTGGGCAGGCGTGGCGCGGTTACGAAGCGTCAGTGCTGACCCCGGCGGCACGGGCCGAAATGGCCGAGACTGCTCCTGAACCGGCGGCGTCGCACCCGCTCGGCGTGGCGCGCGGGCAAGTGGCGAACACTTACATCGTCGCCGAGGCCGAAGATGGACTGGTGATCGTCGACCAGCACGCCGCGCATGAACGGCTCGTGCTCGAACGCTTGAAAGCCGCGGGTGCCCAAGGAACCATGGCCGCATCACAGGCGCTGCTGATCCCCGAGGTGGTCGAACTGGACGAACCGGACTGTGACCGCCTGGCTGAAGCCGCCGCGCAACTCGCCGAACACGGTCTTGCGCTCGAACGCTTTGGCCCAGACGCCATGCTGGTCCGCGCCGTGCCCGCCGCTCTGGCGGGCGGTGATGTGCAAGCATTGGTCCGCGACATTGCTGACGACCTTGCCCACAATGGCGTTGCCCTGCTGCTGGGTGAGCGGCTCGACCACGTCCTGGCGACCATGGCCTGCCACGGCTCGGTCCGGGCGGGGCGGACGCTGTCCGTGGCAGAAATGAACGCCTTGCTGCGCGAAATGGAACGCACGCCGCGCTCCGGCCAGTGCAACCACGGTCGGCCAACCTGGGTGAAGCTGGCGCTGGGCGATGTCGAGAAGCTGTTCGGGAGGCGTTAGTCCCGCCTTTCCGGCTCCCGCACCGCGATCAGGCCGATACCGGTCATGCTCATCACCATCCGGTCGTTCTGATTGTAAACCCGGATCGCCGAGCGCAGCGATCCCATTTCCGGGCGCGATCGACTGCGCTTCGTTTCCAGCAGTTCGGTTTCAACCCGCAGCACATCGCCGGGATAGACCGGGTGGTGCCAGCGCAGTTCGTCCTGCCCTGGTGAACCCAGTCCGGCCTGCCGGTTGTTCTTCAGGTTTTCGACCAGCATGGCCATGGTCATGGCGCAGGTGTGCCAGCCGCTGGCGGAGATGCGACCGAAATGGGTCTGGGCGGCGGCCTCATCGCTGAGGTGGAAGGGCTGGGGATCGTACTTGGCCGCGAATTCCAGCACTTCCTCACGCGTCACTTCGTAGCGGCCAAAGCTGGCCTTGGTGCCTACCACCAGGTCTTCGAAGTAGAGTAGGTCGTCGCTCATCGCCCCCTCACACGTTGAACTTGAAGTGCAGCACGTCGCCATCCTGGATGACGTATTCCTTGCCTTCCTGGCGCAGCTTGCCGGCGTCCTTGCACGGACCTTCGCCGCCCAGGGTGATGTAATCGTCATAAGCGATGGTTTCAGCCCGGATGAAGCCGCGCTGCATGTCGGAGTGGATCTCGCCGGCGGCGTCCGGGGCCTTGGCTCCGCGATGCACGGTCCAGGCGCGGGCTTCCTTGGGGCCGACGGTGAAGAAGGTGATCAGGTGCAGCAGATCGTAGCCCGAGCGGATCACGCGGGCGAGGCCGGTTTCGTGGAGGCCCATTTCTTCCAGGAAGACGAGGCGTTCATCCGGGGCCATACCAACCAGCTCACTTTCGATCGCGGCCGAGACGATTACAGCATTGGCGCCTTCGGCCTTGGCCTTTTCGAACACGGCGGCAGAGAAGGCGTTGCCATTGGCGGCGCTCTCTTCCTCGACGTTGCAGACGTATAGCACCGGCTTGGCGGTCAACAGCTGGGCCTGGTTGAACACGCGCAATTCATCCTCGCCTTCCGGACGGGCGAGCCGGGCGGGCTTGCCATCGCGCAGCAGCTCAAGCGCCGGGGTGAGGACAGCGGCGACCAGCTTGGCTTCCTTGTCGCCCTGGGCGGCCTTCTTCTGCGCGGCCGGGACACGCTTCTCGAGGCTTTCGAGGTCGGACAGCATCAGTTCGGTCTCGACCGTGTCGGCGTCGGACACGGGATCGACGCGGTTATCGACGTGCTGGATGTCATCGTTTTCGAAGCAGCGCAGCACGTGGACGATGGCATCAACCTCGCGAATGTTGCCCAGGAACTGGTTGCCCAGGCCTTCGCCCTTGCTGGCGCCGCGCACCAGGCCGGCAATGTCGACAAAGCCCAGCTGGGTCGGGATGATCTTCTGGCTGCCGGCGATTTTGGCCAGCTTGTCGAGCCGGGGATCGGGCACGCCGACATTGCCGACGTTCGGTTCGATCGTGCAGAACGGATAATTAGCGGCCTGGGCGGCCTGGGTCTCGGTCAGCGCATTGAACAGGGTCGACTTGCCGACATTGGGCAGACCGACGATTCCGCAACGAAAACCCATTTCATACTCCGATCGAACTGATGCGCGGCGGCCCATAGCGGGGCAGGGCGGGTTTGACCAGTTGCGGCGGGATGGCAGGGGCGTTTCACCGAATTTTCAGGGGTTGGTGGCATTTATGCCCGATGCGCAAGATCATCATCCTGCCCGCCCTGCTGGCGCTTGCCGCCTGCTCTGCCTCACCGGAAGAACAGGCCGCCGATGCGCGCGCCGCCTTTGCCGCCAATGACTATGCCAAGGCGCGCATACTTGCCGCCTCGGCGTTGGAAGCCATGCCTGGGAACAAGGAGTTGCTGCTGCTCCAGGCCAGGAGCCTGCTGGCGCTGGGCGATGGTGCCGGAGCGGGAGCCACTTTGCAGAAACTGGCGACAAGTGGCGGTGTGCCGGACCAGGCTGAATTGACGGCCGAGGCGGCACTGCTTCGCAATGCGCCGCAAGTGGCGCGCGATGCCCTCGCGGCCAGCACTTCGTCCGAAGCCGACCGGCTGCGCGGGCTGGCTGCGATCCAGGACGGTGACACCGCGGCGGCCGCCGGGTTCTTTGCCAAGGCCGTTGCGGTGGGAGACAATGCCCGCGCCTTTGCCGATCTGGCGCGTTTGCGGCTGATGGAGCGCGATGTGGCGACTGCATCGCAGCTGGCCGACCAGGCGGCAGCGCTTGCGCCGCAGGGGATCGATACCCTGCTGATCAAGGGCCAGATCGCGTTGACGAAGGGCGATCTGAAAGTCGCGCTCGATACCTACAGCAATGCGGCCAAGCGCTATCCCACCAGTCTGGCGGCGCTAACCGGGGAGGCAGCGGCACTGGGCGATCTGGGTCGCTATAAGGAGATGATGGCCGTGGCGGACACGGCGGCGGAAGTGGCCCCGCGCAACCTGCAAGTCGCCTACCTGCGCGCCCGGGCGGGCGTGGCGATGAAGAACTGGGATCTCGTCCGTGCGACAGTCCAGCCACTGGAAGCAGAACTGCCGGCGATTCACCCCCTGCGGGCGCTCTATGCCGAAGCCCTGCTCAGGCTTGACCGGAGCGAACTGGCCGCCGCGCAGTTGACGCCAATCGTGCGGGCTCAGCCCGGCAACCGCCAGGTTGCACTACTGCTGGCCGAAGCCCGGCTGACCGGGAAGGATGCCAAGGGCGCCATGGCCGCGCTCCAGGCGATTGCTGATAGCCCCCAGGCGCGCCCGGAAGAGCTGGCCATGATGGCCCGCGCTGCCAAGGCCGCCGGTGATTCGCGCGCAGATGGTTATGACCGCCGCGCCAAAAGCCCCTCTCCGCAAGTGGTGGGCGGCGATCTGGCCGAGGCCGATGCCGCAATCAAGCGTGGCGATTGGGCCAAGGCGGCACTTGCCTATGAACGGATCCTGGCTGTGACCAAGGGTGGCAACCCGCTGGTGCTGAACAACATGGCCTATGCCCAGTTGATGCTGGGCAACCACGCTGCGGCGCTGCGTTATGCCGACCAGGCGCTTAAGCGGATGCCCGACAATGCCTCGGTACTCGATACGGCGGGCTGGGTTCGCTTCCGGGCCGGGCAGGACCTCGAAAATGCGAAACGCCTGCTCCGCCGTGCGGCAGAACAGGCGCCTCAGAACAAGACCATCCAGATGCACCTGGCCGAAGCCACGCGCACTGGCGGGTAAGGCTTAGGCCAGCGCGAGACGCTGCTGGCTGCGGCGGCGTCGGGCAAAGGCCAGGCCGGCGAGTGCGCCGCCGAGCAGACCAATCATGCCCGGCTCGGGAACCGGAGTTCCGCCCGTGCTGGTGCTGCCGCTGCTGGTGAGGGTGCCCGTGCCGCTGGCCGATGAGACATTGCCCGCACCGGTGATCGACTGATAGCGAACGAAGAAGTCGCTGAGCGTCAGCGAGGTCAGCGGCTGTGCAAAGTTGAGCGTGAAGCTGCCGGCGCCTGTCTCGCCATCGAGCAGGCCACCACTGCCGCCGCCCGAGCAAGCGCCGGTCGAGGCATCCTTGAAGCACACGTCAACGCTGCCGATGCCGTTCGGGTAGCTTCCGCCAATTGTCGTGTAGCTGAATGCCCCCGTCGAACTGGCGCTCGAGATGTTGGGATCGGTGTTGAAGGCAAAGCCCGACAGACGGGAATTGACCGGATCGCTGGTCGTGTTCGCCATGCTGTAGCTGAAGGTGTAGCTGTTCGAAGTAACGCCGGTCAGCGTGAACTTGCCGGTCGAGGTTAGCCCAGCCACCGTGGTGCTGCCGGAATAGCCGTCAAAAGCAAAATCCCAGCTTTGCCCGACGTCGCTGGAATCAAGCGTAATGGCGTCAGCCAGGGCCGGAGCGCTGGCAAAGACCAGGCTGGCAATCACGGCCAGCTTCGAAATCTGATGGGCAATACGCATCGAAACCCCCTGCAAACCAAATGGTTGACGTCCAAGCTCGCAATGGTCGTGCCAAGTCAGGAAAGTCAGGGTAGGCGGTGGTTAACGTCGGTGATCAAGTGTCAGGTTTGTAAGTGAAACCGACAGTATTTCCAGCCACCGTGAAGTATCGCCGGACCGAGTGAAGCGATGGAGCGTTCCGGCAAAACCAGCCAGCGCTGCAGCGTTGCGATGCTGCCAGGCGCTCCTGAAGTTCAGGACATAAACCAGGAATTCGAGATTGAGATTTTCCTGGCAGTCCTGGGTCATGTCGGGACGGGTTTTGCCGCGAAATTGCCATCAGCGCCGGAACACTCGCGCCAGGCACAGCGAAGTTGGGTAATCGAGCCACACAACGGTATCAGCGCGGGCCAGGCGCATCGGCATGGTCGAGCCATAGTTTCCGTCGATAATCCAACGCTCTCCAGCCAGAACCTGCGCCAGTTCGGCGCAGCCCTCATCGCGATCGCGCTCAACCCATCCGGGCCGCCAGAACAGCTTGTCGAGATGGAACAGCGGTAATCCTGTACGCGCCGCCAGTTCGTGCGACAGGGTGGACTTGCCCGCACCCGGCGAGCCAATGACGAGGACCCGTTGCACGCAGCTCAGTCTTGCAGGCGAAGGGCAAGATCGCTCATGAACCGGGCATCGTCGCCGCTGGCCAACCATTCGGCTTCGGCCGCGATGCCGCCCAGCATGGCCACCAGATCGTCCTGCTCAGCCTTGGCATAATTCCCAAGCACATGGCCGGTCACCCGGTCCTTGTGTCCCGGATGGCCGATCCCGATCCGCACCCGCCGGAAGTCAGGGCCGAGGTGCTGGTCGATCGAACGCAGTCCGTTGTGGCCAGCAAGGCCACCGCCCATCCGCACCTTCACCTTGAAGGGTGCGAGATCGAGCTCGTCATGAAAGACAGTCAGCGCTTCGACGCCCAGCTTGTAGAAGCGCAAAGCCTCGCTCACCGAACGGCCGCTTTCATTCATGAAGGTCGCGGGCTTGAGCAACAGGATCTTTTGTCCGCCGATCCGACCTTCGCAGAGCCAACCCTGGAACTTCTTCGTTTCGGGACCAAAGCGATGCACTTCGGCAATGGTGTCGAGCGCCATGAAGCCCACATTATGCCGGTGCAGGGCATATTGCGGACCCGGATTGCCAAGGCCGACCCAAAGCTGCACGCGCGTCCTCCCAATCTGGTTCGCTCAAAAAAAACCGGACCGCATCGCTGCGGTCCGGCTTCTGATGGGGCAGGCGGGCTGCCCCGGTCAACCTGAAGGGCTTAGGAAGCCGCGTCGGTCTTTGCGTTATCGCCTTCTTCGCTGCGCAGGCCCGAAGGGGCAACGATGGTGGCGATGGTGAAGTCGCGGTCGGTGATGGCGCTCTTGACGCCAGCCGGCAGCTTCACATGGCTGATGTGGATCGAAGCGCCGATATCGAGGCCGGTCACGTCGATCGAGATGTCATCAGGGATCTTGTCTGCCGGGCAGACCAGTTCCAGTTCGTGACGGACGATGTTCAGCACAGCGCCGCGCTTGAGACCCGGCGAGGCTTCTTCGTTGGCGAAGATCACCGGCACGTTGACGTGGACAGTCGCGTCCTTCGACAGGCGCAGGAAGTCAGCGTGCAGCGGACGATCGTTGACGGGGTGGAAGGCAACGTCCTTGGGAAGCGTGCGCACGGTCTTGCCGCCGATTTCGATCTCGACGATCGAATTCAGGAAGTGACCGGTGCCAAGCTGCTTGCGCAGCAGCTTTTCTTCGACGTGGATCGCCAGGGGCTCTTCATTGCCACCATAGACGACGGCGGGGACGCGGCCTTCACGACGCAGTGCACGGGAGGCTCCCTTGCCAGCCCGTTCGCGCGTCTCGGCCGGCAGGTGCAGCGTATCGCTCATTGCATTGCCTTTCAAAACTCTGGATTACAGTACTTCTCCGTCACGCCTCCAGGGATGACCATGACGGGAAGCCGGCGCCGTTAGCGGCAATACGCCGGAAATGCAAGGCTACTGCAGCCGGGTAACCTTGAACCCCTGCGCTTCGAGCCGGGCAACGAGGCCGTCGCGGCCGACGAGATGGAGCGCGCCGACTGCCACCAGTGGCTTATCGCCGCGGTTCAGCAATGGCACCAACTGACTGATCCAGGCCTCGTTGCGGCGAACCAGCAGTGCCTCGCGGAGTTCCGGGTCGGCCAGCAGCCCTTGATGATCGAGCGCAGCCAGCTCCTCGACGTCACCGCGCAGCCAGGCCTGCTGAAGGCGTCTTGCGTCTTCTCTCGCGGTCGGTGCGGAACGGATCACGGCGGACAGCAGATCGCGCTGTTCTGCTTCGGGCAACGCGTCGAATATCGCGAGCTGTCGCTCGGCACCCTCGAACTCAGCCAACGGCTTGCCCTTCATTTCGCGCAGGACGAGCCGATCGGCCCCATTGCCGCTATCATCGCCGCTGCGGGCAGAGATGGCCTGACCAAGCGCTAATGCCGCCGCCCAGGTGTCCATCTGGTTGAAGCGGTCCGGCGAAATCTTTTCGTCGGCGAGCAGTTTGGTCAGGGTAGATCGGTCGGCCTCGCTGGCCCGCGCAGCGATCGGCGGGGCGGAAGGCACGGCCGAAAGCTTGTGAAAGGCGAGGGCGGTATGTTGATCGTCTTCCAGTGCGGCAACTTCGACCAGCAGCTGGCTGGCCTGGCTTGTCGCGCGGGCAAAGGCCGGACCCTCAAGAGTGATTGGTCGCGGCAGGGCGTGGATTGTGCCAAGCAGCCAGGCGCGTTCCCCATTGGGGCCGTCCACTTGCCACAGTGCTGGCCGCGCCTCCTCCTTTTGCTGGCAGGCGGCGAGCAGCAGCGCAAGCAGCGCTGCAATGAACCTATTGAACACGAGCGGACTTCACCCCCAGCCCCTCAAGCTGGTCCTGGACCGATCCCTTGCCGCCGAGATGACCGGCGCCGACGGCGAGGAACACCGTTCCGGGCCGATCGAGCCGGACCTTGATCCACGTCGCCCACGCCTTGTTGCGGTTGGTCAACAGGGCGGCAATCATGGCTGGATCATCCTCATCGGCATTCATCAGGGCGGCAAGCTTGGCCGCATCGCCGATCCGCCAGGCCTCGACCATTCCGCCGACATCCTTTTCGATGTCAGGCAGGGCGGCGATCACTTCGAACAGGTAGCGGCGCTGCACCTTTGGTGAGAATCCATCGAACAGGGACAGTTGGTAATCCAGCGTCTCCAGTCCGGTCCGCGGCCGACCGAGGGTCACATTGCGTGCGGCCAGATCGGTCTCAACCCCGTTGGCGAGGGAATAACCGGTGCGCTGCAAGGGCAAGGTGGCCAGCACGACTGCGGCATACCAGGGCTTGAACCGGTCAAACGCCGCCACCGGCAGGCCGAAACCGGTCAGCGTCTGCTCGAACTTTGCGCGCTCCTTCGGAGACATCTGATCACGCAAGCTTTGCCCGGTGGGCAGGATGCCGCGCTTGATCAGCACGCCTTGGCTGGTCTGCGGATCGATTTCCGGAATTTCCGTCACCAGTTCGTCAGCGCCGGCAAAAGCCTGTGCGAGCGGACCTTTGAACCAGTCGAGGCCTTTGGGAAGCAGGTGGATTGTACCGAACAGGTAGATTGTCGTGTCAGCATCGCTGACTTTCCACAATGCCGGGTGGGCCTCCGCCGGAACCGGTTCAGCGACGACTGGCTGCGGCGTTGGCAGGGTTTGCTGGGCCGGGGCGGCAGTGGCCATCAGCAGGGCGAGGGGCGTTAGGATGCGAGCGATCATGGTAACGATATAGCGCAGCTTTCGGGCGCGTCGATGAATGATCAGGGTTGCCGTAACCTTGCCTCGCCGGTTGACCGGAAACGGCCCATCCGCCAAAGGCCTCGACCATGTCGGACAATACTCGCCCGCTCTCGTTCCAGGAGATGATCCTGCGGCTCCATGCGTTCTGGAGCGCGCAGGGCTGCCTGATCCTGCAGCCCTATGACATGCGCATGGGCGCTGGCACCTTCCACCCCGCCACCACGCTGCGCGCGCTGGGGCCGGAGCCGTGGAAGGCCGCCTATGTCCAGCCCAGCCGCCGACCCACGGATGGCCGCTATGGCGAGAACCCGAACCGGCTACAGCACTATTACCAGTATCAGGTGATCCTGAAGCCAAACCCGGAGAACCTGCAAGAACTGTACCTGCAATCGCTGGCCGAGATCGGCGTCGATCCGCTCGCCCATGACATCCGCTTCGTCGAGGATGACTGGGAAAGCCCGACGCTGGGCGCCTGGGGCCTGGGCTGGGAAGTCTGGTGCGACGGGATGGAAGTTACCCAGTTCACCTATTTCCAGCAGGTCGGCGGGTTCGACTGCAAGCCGGTTGCCGGCGAGCTGACCTATGGGCTTGAGCGCCTCGCCATGTATATCCAGGGCGTCGACAACGTCTATGACTTGGCGTTCAATGCCGAAGGCGTCAGCTATGGCGACGTGTTCCTGAAGAACGAGCAGGAGCTATCGAAGTACAACTTCGAGGTGGCCGACACAGAACAGCTGTTCAAGGGCTTTCAGCACGCCGAGGCGGAATGCCAGCGCTGCATCGGTGCCGAGGTACCGCTGGCGGCCTATGACCAGGCGATCGAGGCCAGCCACCTGTTCAACCTGCTCCAGGCGCGCGGCGTGATCTCGGTGCAGGAACGCGCCAGCTACATCGGCCGGGTCCGCGATCTCGCCAAGGGATCGTGTGCAGCCTGGATCGAGAAGAACAAGGCCGAATGGGAAGCGAAGTACCCGGGGTGGACTGTATGAGCGACTTCCTGCTTGAGCTTCGCTCCGAGGAAATCCCCGCGCGGATGCAGGCCGGCGCCCGCGCCGATCTGGAAAAGCTGTTCCGCAAGGAAATGGATGCGGCTGGCGTCGCCGTGGGCGAAGTCACCGTCTGGTCGACCCCGCGCCGCCTGGCGCTGATCGCACGCGGACTGCCGGCGGCGACAGCGGCTGTTTCGGAGGAAGTGAAGGGCCCGCGCGTCGGCGCGCCGCCGCAAGCGCTGGAAGGGTTCCTGCGCAAGACCGGGCTGGCCGAAGACCAGTTGGTCGAGCGCGATGGCGTGCTGTTCGCGATTACCGAAAAGCCGGGCCGCGCCACCGCCGAGGTTCTGGCCGAAGCGATCCCCGCGATCGTCCGCGCCTTCCCCTGGACCAAGAGCCAGCGCTGGGGCACTGCTTCGATCAGCACCGAAAGCCTGCGCTGGGTCCGCCCGCTCTCCGCGATCGTCGCGCTGTTCGATGGCGAAGTCGTCGATTGCGAAGTGGGTGGCATCAAGGCTGGCCGACTGACCAAGGGCCACCGCTTCCATTCCAGCGGCGATATCAGCATCGATGGCGTTGATGACTATGCCGCCAAGCTGCGCGCCGCCCAGGTCATCGTCGACCATGCCGAGCGGCGAGACCTGATCCGCACTAAGGCCCGCGAAGCAGCAGCGGCTGCGGGCTTCACGCTGGTCGAAGACGAAGGCTTGGTGATCGAGAACGCCGGCCTGACCGAATGGCCGGTCCCGCTGCTGGGCCGGTTTGACGAGCAGTTCCTCGAAGTCCCGCCCGAAGTGATCCAGCTGACTGCGCGGACCAACCAGAAGTACTTCGTCTGCGAAGACTCCGCGGGCAGGCTGGCCAATGCCTTCGTCTGCACCGCCAATATCGCCGCGGTCGATGGCGGCGCGGCGATTGTTGCCGGCAACCGCAAGGTCCTCGCTGCGCGTCTCTCCGATGCCCGCTTCTTCTGGGAGCAGGACCGCAAGACCGCGCTGTCCGACCATGGTAAGAAGCTGGAGCGGATCACCTTCCACGAAAAGCTCGGCAGTCTCGCCGACAAGGTCGAGCGCGTCGCCAAGCTGGCCCGCTGGCTGGTGGAGGAGGGGATCGTCAAGGACGCCAGCGCCGACGAGGCAGAACTCGCCGCGCAGCTGTGCAAAGCGGACCTCGTCACCGAAATGGTCGGTGAATTCCCCGAGCTCCAGGGGCTGATGGGCGGCTACTACGCCCGCGCCGAAGGGCTGAGCGATGCCGTCGCCGACGCCATCCGCGATCATTACAAGCCGGTTGGGCAGGGCGACGATGTGCCGACTGCGCCGGTGACCGTGGCTGTGGCGCTGGCGGATAAGCTCGATACCGTCCGCAGCTTTTTCGGGATCGATGAGAAGCCAACTGGCTCGAAGGATCCATTTGCGCTGCGCCGTGCAGCGCTTGGCATCATCCAGATCGTTACGGTGAATGGCTTGCGCTTCGGCGTTGGCGAAGGCGATGTCCTCGGCTTCTTTGCCGACCGCCTGAAGGTTCAGCAGCGCGAAGCCGGTGTTCGCCATGACCTGATTGACGCTGTCTTTGCGCTTGGCGGCGAGGATGACCTCGTCCGCCTGCTTGCCCGCGTCCACGCGCTCCAGGCCTTTGTCGGCACCGAGGACGGCGCGAACTTGCTGGCGGGCTACAAGCGTGCTGCCAATATCCTGAAGAAGGAAAATTGGGACGATGCCGCTAGCGGCACGCCAATCCCGCGCGATGGCGAGGAGGATCCTTTCGCCATGGTCGATGATCCCGATGTCGCGCATGCCATGCGTGAGCGGATCGCGGTGCAGAATGCGCTTTCCTACCCCCCCGAACCGGCAGAAAAGGCGCTGATCGATGCGCTCGACGAGGCCGGTCCTGCGGCGGCACGGGCCGTAGCGGCTGAGGACTTCGCCGCCGCGATGGCAGCGCTGGCCTCCTTGCGCGCACCGATCGATGCCTTCTTCGATGCGGTAACCGTCAACGATGCCGATCCGGCCAAGCGGTCGGCCCGTTTGGGCCTGTTGGCGTCTTTCCGTGCTGCGGTGCACAAAGTGGCTGACTTCTCGCGCATCGAAGGTTAGGGCGGACCCACACCGGCACCCGAATCGCCGGTTCCTGATCGGCAGATTTCCATGACTGCATACGTATTCGCGTTCGGTGGCGGGGTGAGCCACGCTGATCCCCGGGCGAAGGACAAGACCGTGGTTGGGGGCAAGGGTGCCAACCTGGCCGAAATGGCCGGGATCGGCCTGCCGGTTCCTCCGGGTTTCACGATCACGACCGAGGAATGCGTCCGCTATCTGGCCGATGGAGGAGACTTCTCGGACAGCTTGAAGGCCGAAGTGCAAGTCGCTCTCGTCCATATCGAAGCGGCTGTCGGCAAGAAATTCGGCGATGCCGGCGATCCGCTGCTGGTCTCGGTCCGTTCGGGCGCGCGCGTCTCGATGCCCGGCATGATGGATACGGTGCTGAACCTGGGCCTCAATGACGCCACGGTCGAAGGTCTCGCGGCCTCGTCGGGTGACGAACGCTTTGCCTGGGACAGCTATCGCCGCTTCATCCAGATGTATTCCGACGTGGTGCTGGGCCTTGATCACCATCTGTTTGAGGACGCGCTGGAGATAGCCAAGGAAGACAATGGCTTCTACGCCGATGTTGAGATGGAGGCTTCGCACTGGCAGGCGCTGGTGCGCGAGTACAAGGGCATCGTCGAAAGCGAACTTGGCCGCTCCTTCCCACAGGACCCGCATGAACAGCTCTGGGGCGCGATCCGCGCCGTGTTCGATAGCTGGGATTCCGACCGCGCCAAGGTCTATCGCCGCCTGAATGACATTCCGGGTGACTGGGGCACGGCTGTCAACGTCCAGGCAATGGTCTTTGGCAACATGGGCGATACCAGCGCCACCGGCGTTGCTTTCACTCGCGATCCGGCGACCGGCGAGAAGGCCTATTACGGCGAATGGCTGGTCAACGCCCAGGGCGAGGACGTCGTCGCCGGCATCCGTACCCCGCAGTACCTGACCAAAGCGGCGCGGGGACGCGCCGGGGCCAAGCCGCTCAGCATGGAAGAGGCGATGCCAGAGGCTTACGCCGAGCTGGCGGCGGTCTTCGAGCTGCTCGAAAAGCACTATCGCGACATGCAGGACATCGAGTTCACGGTGGAACGCGGCAAGCTTTGGATGCTTCAGACCCGCTCGGGCAAACGCACTGCCAAGGCCGCACTGAAGATGGCGGTCGACATGGTGGGTGAAAGCCTGATTGACGAGCGTGCGGCGATCCTGCGGGTCGATCCGATGGCGCTGGACCAGTTGCTCCACCCGACGCTTGACCCTTCGGCCACGCGTGACGTGCTGGCGCGCGGCCTGCCGGCCAGCCCCGGTGCGGCCTCTGGTGCGATCGTGCTTGATGCAGATACGGCGGAAAAGCGCGCCGGGATGGGCGAAGCGGTGATCCTGGTCCGGGTCGAAACCAGCCCAGAGGACATCCACGGCATGCATGCCGCCAAGGGCATCCTGACCGCGCGGGGCGGCATGACGTCACACGCGGCAGTGGTCGCGCGTGGGATGGGCCGGCCGTGCGTTTCCGGCGCTTCGGCAGTCTCCATCGACATGGCCAGCCGCACGCTGAAGATCGGCGCCCGCGAGCTCAAGGAAGGTGACGTCATCACTCTCGACGGCGCCAATGGCGAAGTCATGGCCGGGAAGGTTGCAACGATCGAGCCTGAACTGGTGGGCGATTTCGGGACACTGATGGTCTGGGCCGATGCGCACCGGCGAATGAAGGTGCGCACCAATGCAGAAACGCCCGAAGATTGCCGCATGGCGCGCCAGTTCGGAGCCGAGGGCATTGGCCTGTGCCGCACCGAGCACATGTTCTTCGATGCTGGCCGCATCTCGGCCGTTCGCCAGATGATCCTGGCTGAAGACGAAGCCGGCCGCCGGGCGGCGCTGGCCAAGCTGCTGCCGGAACAGCGGGCCGATTTCCAGGCAATCTTCGCGGTTATGGCGGGACTGCCAGTAACAATCCGCCTGCTTGATCCGCCGCTGCACGAATTCCTGCCGCACAGTGAGGCGGACTTCAGTGAATTGTCCGATGCGATCGGGATCGGCGTCGACACGCTAAAGCGCCGCGCAGGCGAGCTGCATGAGTTCAACCCGATGCTGGGCCATCGCGGCTGCCGCCTGGGAATTACCTTCCCGGAGATTTACGAAATGCAGGCCCGGGCCATCTTCGAGGCTGCCTGTGCGGTCGCGGCGGAGAGCGGCGAAGCGCCGGTGCCGGAAGTAATGATCCCGCTGGTCGCGACCCGCAAGGAACTGGCGATCCTGAAAGCACTGGTCGAACGCACGGCGGAGGCGGTATTCGCCGAGCAGGACCGCCGGATCGAGTACCTCGTCGGCACGATGATCGAATTGCCGCGCGCGGCGCTGATGGCGGGTGAAATTGCCGAGGAAGCGAAGTTCTTCTCGTTTGGTACCAATGATTTGACCCAGACAACTCTAGGCGTTTCGCGCGATGATGCGGCGCGGTTCTTGACGCCCTATGTCGAGCAGGGGATCTACCCGCGTGACCCCTTCGTCAGCCTTGATATCGAAGGCGTCGGTCAATTGGTCGAACTGGCTGCCGAACGTGGCCGCCAGACCCGTGCCGACCTGAAGCTGGGCATTTGCGGCGAACATGGTGGCGATCCGGCCTCGATCGCATTCTGCGAAAAGGTTGGGCTCGATTACGTCAGCGCCTCGCCCTACCGGGTACCGATCGCGCGGTTGGCCGCAGCGCAAGCGGCGCTTAACGCTTCCAGCCGCTGAGGGTCAGAATTTCGAAACGCTCCAAGGTTCCCGAGCCAAACAGCTCTTTCACAATAGAATATTGCTTGCGGGTTAGTGCCGGGCCAGACTGCGAAAGCACGTTGGTCAGTGCCTGTGAACGGAGATCGGCCAGCAGGCTCGACAGGTTGCTGAAGCGCACGTCGAGCGGGCGGCTGTCGATCACCGGATCGGCCCAACCGGCACGTTGCAGCAGTTGCCCGCCGGCGCGGACGTCCACCGCAGGGTGAAGCCGCGGCGCGGGGCGGTCGCCGTCCGCCTCCAGCATGGCGGCGCGCAGGGCTGGCAGACTGCCTGCGCCGACAAAGCTGGCAATCGCCAGACCGCCGGGGGCTAGTGCATTGCGGATGTGAATCAGCGCGCCGGGCAGATCATTGACCGCGTCGAGCGTGCCGAAACTGCCGATCAGGTCGAACCCGGTCTCGGGAAAGGGCTGCTCATCGCTGAACCCGGACGCAGGCTCGGCGCGGGTGACGGTGGCCCCCTGCGCTTCAAGGCCGCCGTGCAAGCTATCCGGAACCATGCCGATCAGCAGCACGCGCCTTGGCTCGTGGCGCAGGAAAGCCAGCCGCTCAATCAGATCCTCGGTCATGTCATCGGCCAGGTATTTGGCCGCGCCCGGCCGGGCCTGCAAAGACAAGGCCCTGCGGCGGACCGCGAGCCGGCGAGCCGGCGAGAATATCTGGGGAGGGGGCTGGGTTGTCACGCGGCCGCACTGCCTTGCGCTCGCTGTAGGCGCAAGCGATAGTCGCAGCCCATGCAGGTCCCTGCCGCCCTTGCTCCGCTCGTCGACCTCGTTTTTCCGCCGCGCTGCCCCTTGTGCGGCGAGGCGCTGGCCAGTCAGGGCGGGCTCTGTTCTAGCTGCTGGTCAGAACTAGCCATCCCGGGGGAGCCCTGCTGCTCTGCGTGCCAGCGGCCATTCGGGGAGGGCGCGCCAGACGATATGCTGTGCGCGCCTTGTCTGGCAAATCCGCCCGCGCATGACGGGATCGCGGCGGCAACGCTATATACCGAAGGCTCGCGCCGCTTGGTCCTGGCCTTCAAGCATGGTCGCCGCATCGCCTTGGCGCCGCTGCTTGCAAGACTGATTGCCGCCAAATTGCCTGCGGTGGATGCGAATTGGGTGATCGTCCCGGTGCCATTGCACCGTTGGCGGCTGTGGCGGCGTGGTTTCAACCAGTCGGCCTTGCTGGGGCGCGAGATTGCCCGGGCCACCGGTGCCACGCTGCTCGTCGATGGGTTGGTCCGCCGCAAGGCAACCCCGATGCTTGGCGGTCTGGGCCGCGCGGCGCGAATGCGGGCGTTGAGCGGGGCAATCGCGATCAATCCCTCACGGGCGGCGCAAATCAAGGGTAAGTCGGTCCTGCTGATCGACGATGTGCTGACCAGTGGCTCCACCAGCGAGACCTGCGTAAAGGCGCTGAAACGGGCCGGCGCAGCCAAGGTCCAGATTGCTTGCTTTGCCCGCGTTCTGGACGAAGCCCTCGACCTTGTCTGAAAACGAAAACGCCCGGAGCTGGGCTCCGGGCGTCCTCGTGACGAAACTTTTAGGCGCCGCTTGCGCGATTAGGCAGTCCCCCTTTGACCACCTCGCCAATCCCTCATGCGGTGGCTCACCTATCCGGGGAGCCGGCCTTGGTCCCTGAACCTGGGCCGTTTGCTTTTCCGCAGCACTTCTTTCTCCGAAGAATGACGCGCTGCAAAGGGCGAAGCTGGAGCCGTGCAGATTTTGGTCGACACATGTGGTTATCGTGCAACAAGGGAGCACCATGACCGAGATTGACGACCGCGAGCAGGGCACAGTGTTCCAACCCCGTTTTGACGCCAACGGTCTGCTGACTGCAGTAGCGGTCGATGCTGACAGCCGTGAAATCCTGATGCTAGCCCATATGGATGCCGAAGCGCTGGCGCAGACGCGGGCGACGGGTCTTGCCCACTTTCATTCACGCTCGCGCGGGCGGCTGTGGATGAAGGGGGAGACTTCGGGGCACGTCCTCCGCGTTGAGGAAATTCGGGTTGATTGCGATCAGGACGCGCTGGTCCTGGTCGTGCGGCCAGCAGGTCCTGCTTGCCATACGGGCGCGCCGAGCTGTTTTTACCGCAAGCTCGACGGTGAGTCGCTGACCCGCATCGACGATTGACGCTTACGTAAGGGGAACCTAGAGGGAGCGGCGATGGACTCGCCGGTTTCTGCACCTCCCGCCCATGACGGCGCTCACCTTGAGCGTCCGGATGCCTTGGCGCGCGAGCACTTCACCATTTCCGATCTTACCGCCGAGTTCGGGCTGACCGCCCGGGCGCTGCGCTTCTATGAGGACGAGGGCCTGATCGCTCCGGCCCGGCAGGGGCTCAGCCGGGTCTATTCGAAGCGCGACCGCGCCCGGCTTGCCTGGATCATGCGGGCCAAGAACGTCGGTTTCAGCCTGACCGAGATCAAGGAAATGATCGACCTTTACGACCTGGGGGATGGTCGGGTTGAGCAGCGCCGAGTGACTGTGGCGCGCTGCAAGCAGCAGGTGGAACGGATGCAGGCCCAGCGCGCCGATATCGATGCGGCGATCAAGGAACTGAACGACTTCATCACGCTTGTCGAAAACATCGATCGCGCGCCCCGCGCCTGATCCGCCGATTGCAGTGAGGAATCCATGCCCGTTTACAAGGCACCGACCGGTGACGCCCTTTTCCTGATCAACGAAGTCCTGCGGTTGCAGGACTATGCGGCGCTGCCCGGCTTTGAGGGCGCGACGCCGGACATGGTCGAAGCAGTGGTTACGGAGGCCGGCAAGTTCTGTTCCGAGGTGCTCGCGCCGATCAACCTGGCGGGCGATCAGGCGGGCTGCACCCGCCATGCCGATGGTTCGGTGACTGTACCTGCGGTCTACAAGCCGGCCTTTGCGCAGTTGCGCGAGGCGGGCTGGTCGACGCTTTCGGTGCCCGAGGAGTTTGGCGGGCAGGGGCTGCCGCACGTGCTGGGCATGCTGATGGAAGAGTTCATGTCTTCCGCCAACCAGGCCTTCTCGATGTATCCGGGTCTTACCGCCGGAGCGATCTCGGCGATCCTCGCGAAGGGTTCGCCGGAGCAGAAGGCCAAATACGTGCCCAAGATGGTCACTTGCGAGTGGCTTGGCACGATGAACCTGACCGAGCCGCAGTGCGGTACCGACCTGGGCCTGATCCGGACACGGGCCGTGCCGCAGGCCGATGGCAGCCACGCGATCACCGGCACCAAGATCTTCATCTCATCGGGCGAGCACGACCTGACCGAGAACATCATTCATCTGGTACTGGCCAAGCTGCCAGATGCCCCGGATTCGACCAAGGGCATCTCGCTGTTCATCGTGCCGAAGATCCTGGTGAACGACGATGGCTCGCTCGGCGCGCGTAATGCCGTTTCCTGCGGTTCGATCGAACACAAGATGGGCATTCACGGCAATGCCACCTGCGTGATGAACTATGATGGTGCGACCGGCTTCCTCGTGGGCGAGGAGAACAAGGGCCTGGCCGCGATGTTCATCATGATGAACGCAGCCCGGCTTGGCGTCGGCATCCAGGGCCTGGCCCAGGCCGAAGCCGCCTATCAGAACGCGGTCAAGTATGCCGGCGAGCGCCGCCAGGGCCGCGCGCTGACCGGCGCGGCGGAACCGGCAGAGAAGGCCGACACCCTGTTCGTCCACCCTGACGTGCGCCGGATGCTGATGGACGCCAAGGCCTTTACCGAGGGGATGCGTGCACTGTGCCTGTGGGGCGCGCTTCAGGTCGATCTCAGCCACAAGGCCGCAACCGAGGAAGAGCGCCAAACGGCTGACGACCTGATCAGCCTGCTGACTCCGGTCATCAAGGGCTATGGCACCGACAAGGGCTATGACGTTGCCACCAACATGCAGCAGGTCTTCGGCGGACATGGCTACATCGAGGAATGGGGCATGAGCCAGTTCGTGCGCGATGCCCGCATCGCCATGATCTATGAAGGCGCCAACGGGGTCCAGGCGATGGATCTCGTCGGCCGCAAGCTTGCCCAGAACGGCGGGCGGGCAGTGCAAGCCTTCTTTGCCATCGTCGATGCCGAATGCGCGGCGGCGAAGGACAAGCCCGAACTGGCCGGCCTGGCGGCGGCGGTCGAAGCGGCCAATGGCGAGCTCAAGGCGGCGACCATGTGGTTCATGGCCAACGGCATGGCCAATCCCAACCAGGTCGGGGCCGGCGCGCACCACTACATGCACATCATGGGCGTCGTCGCGCTTGGTTCCCAGTGGCTGCGGATGGGCACTGCGGCGCTTTCGGCCCTGGCCGGGGGTGCTGTCGACAAGGCGTTCTACGAGGCCAAGCTGACCACCGCGCGGTACTTCGGCGAACGCTTCTGCCCCGATGCGGCAGCCCTGCGCCGCAAGATCGAGGCGGGTAGCGAAGCCGTGATGGCGCTGCCGGTGGAGGCCTTTGCCACGGCCTGATTCCGGCGTGGGCAGCGCCGCGCTGGACTTGACACAGTTGACACTGAGTCCGCTTCTTCCAACAGGCCGGAATTGGCGGAATTGTGCGCCTTTGGCTCATAGTTGCGGTGAGTGCAGAACTGGGCGAATAAAAAACGAGCAGCAAGGCGTGGCCGGTCAGCCTGCGGTCTGGGTCAACGATTGGAAAGAGCAGCGGCGCGTTTATCAGGCGGCTGCCGTGTAGGAAAACGCTGTAGGCAGATCGGTCTGCAATTGGCCGGCTGAACCTAGCCCAGCACCTCGTCCAGCAGACTGAGCAAGGCGCTCCATGACTGCCGATCGGCGCTGGCATTGTAGGTTGGATTGGGTTGGCCGGTCGGCGTCAGCGGGTTGGTGAAGCCGTGATCGACCCCGGCATAGCTGTGAAAGTGCCAGTTCGCGCCCACGCCATCCATTTCCTCCCAGAAAGCGGCCACGTGGCTGCGCGGCACCAGGAAGTCGATATCGCCGTGGCAGACAAGGATGCGCGGCTTGATTGGCGCTGTTGCCGGGAGCGGCGATTGCAGCAGACCGTGAAAGCTGGCGACCAGCACCAGGTCCGCGCCATCGCGGGCCAGTTCCAGCACGGCCATGCCGCCAAGACAGAAGCCGATTGCGACCTTCGGAATGCCGGGGGCCAGACCCGCCAGCGCGGTCAAGGTTGCCCTTAGCCGCGTTCGCATGGCCGCTGGATCGGCGCGCAGCCGGGTCATGGCGGCATTGGCACCAACCATGTCATGCGGCGTATCGGGGCCATAGAAATCAGCGACGAGCGCCAGATACCCCGCGCTCGCCAGCGCGCGCGCCTTCGCCTCGACGGCGGGCGTCGTATTCATGAAGGTTGGAAACACGGCCACGGCCGCGCGCGGTGTGTTGCCGGGACGGGCGAGCCAGCCGGTCAGGGCTGTCTCGCCGTCTGAGTATTCGATCCGCTCCAGCGCGGTCATTCCGGCAGGAAGTCCGGCACCGAAAGGTAACGCTCACCGGTATCGTAATTGAAGCCCAGCACGCGGCTGCCAGTTGGCAGGTCGGACAGCTTCTGGGCAATCGCAGCCAGCGTCGCGCCGGAGCTGATGCCGACCAGCATGCCTTCCTCGCGCGCGCAGCGGCGGGCCATTTCCTTGGCATCGGCCGGATCGACCTGGATCGCGCCGTCGATCGCCTGGGTGTGCAGGTTGGCCGGGATGAAGCCCGCGCCGATCCCCTGGATCGGGTGGGGTGAGGGCTGGCCGCCGGAGATCACCGGAGACAAGGTTGGCTCCACCGCCCAGGCCGTCATTGCCGGCCACTTGATCTTGAGCGCTTCGGCGCAGCCGGTCAGGTGCCCCCCAGTGCCGACTCCGGTGATCAGCGCGTCAATCGGCGTATCGGCAAAATCGGCGAGGATTTCCTGCGCGGTGGTGCGCACGTGGACCGCGATGTTGGCGGGGTTTTCGAACTGCTGCGGCATCCAGGCCCCGGCAGTGCTGGCGACCAGTTCATGCGCGCGTTCAATTGCGCCCTTCATGCCCTTTTCGCGCGGGGTCAGGTCAAAGGTCGCGCCATAGGCCAGCATCAGGCGGCGACGCTCAACCGACATCGATTCCGGCATGACCAGCACCAGCTTGTAGCCCTTTACCGCGGCGGTCATGGCCAGGCCGATGCCGGTGTTGCCGCTGGTCGGTTCGATAATCGTGCCGCCGGGCTTCAGGCTGCCATCAGCTTCAGCTGCTTCGATCATGGCCAAGCCGATGCGATCCTTGATCGAGCCGCCGGGGTTGGCCCGTTCGGACTTGATCCAGACCTCATGGTCCGGGAACATCCGCGCCAGGCGGATGTGCGGGGTGTTGCCGATGGTGGCGAGAACGGAATCAGCCTTCATGGCGCAGGTCCTTCCTTTCGAGGGGCATGACGATACTGCGGTGCAAATGTCTTTGCGCGGCGCAGTTCGGGAAATAGCACAGCCCAAGCAGCCGTTACCACAATGGCACCCACGCCGCCGAGCGCAACCGCCCAGACCGCGCCGAACAGGCCGGCCGCCAGGCCGGATTGCATCTCGCCCAGCTCGTTCGAGGCCGAGATGGCGAGGCCTGAGATCGAGGAGACCCGGCCCCGCATCTCGTCAGGCGTGTTGAGCTGCACCAAAGTGCCGCGCACGAAGACCGAAACCTGATCGGCACCCCCCAGCAGCGCCAGCATGGCGAGCGAGAAGGGGAAGCTGGTCGACAGGCCGAACGCCATCGTGGCCGCGCCGAACACGACGACTGCCCAGAGCATTTTCGGCCCGACGTTCCGGGATAGCGGGAAGAAGGCGAGGAACAACGCGACCAGCGCCGCGCCCAGCGCCGGGGCGGCGCGCAACAGGCCCAGCCCTTCATCGCCGACGTGTAGCACGTCATAGGCAAAAGCCGGCAGCATGGCGGTCGCTCCGCCCAGCAGCACAGCGAACAGATCAAGGGAAACGCAACCGAGCAGAAACCGCTCACGCCAGACGAAGCGCGCGCCCTCGGCCATCTGGCGCAAGGGCGGCTCAGCGCTTTTGGGTTTGATTGGCAGCGGCTTGATGAACAGCAGCGCGGTGGTTCCGATCGACAGCAGGACCGCCGACCAGATGTAGGGCAGGGCATCGCCGCGGGCGAGCAGGAACCCGCCCAGCGCCGGGCCAAGTACCGAAGCGCTCTGCCAGGCAATCGACCCGGTTGCTACCGCCTTGGGCAGGATATCGGCCGGGACGACGTTTGGCACGATGGAACTGATCGCCGGGCCGATGAAGACGCGCGCGGCCCCGTGGAGTGCGGCCATGACGAACAGCAGCGGCAGACTGACCAGCCCCACCGTGTTGGCGGCAACCAGGGTCAGCGCGACCAGCAGGTCGAGCAGCGACGAGGCCGCGCCGACAAACCGCCGATCCATCCGGTCGGCAACCAGCCCGGCCACCGGGGTCAGCACCAGGAATGGAATGAATTGCGCCAGCCCAAGGGTGCCGATCAGGAAAGCGGCCTGCTTGGTATCGTAACCGTAATCGGTCCGCGCAATCTGGTAGGTCTGGGCCGCGACAACCACGACCATGGCAGTCGTGGCGGCGACCGATGCGAACCGCGCCAGCCAGACCAGGCGATAGTCGCGGATCTGCAGCGGGTGGGTCGGTGTGCTCACGGTCCCGGCATGGCAGCGCCAATGACGCTTGCCAAGCCGAGACCTGCTTCTTTCCTCAGAAGGATAGCTTTGCGCTGACCCGGATGTCGCGGCCGGCCAGCGGCACGAAGTCACGCGTGAACGATGCGGCCCGCCGCGCCGAGACGTTGAGCAGGTTGTTGGCGGCAAGGCTCAGCGTCAGCGGGCCTTCATCGCCCATCGGGTGCCAGACGGCGGACAAGTTCACCAGCGTGAAGGCGTCGACCGGCGTTTCGAAGCTGGCGACGCGATCCTGGCGATCGTTCCATTCGACTTCGCCGCGCAGGTGCAGCGGGCCGAATTCGAACTCTGCCCCGCCGCGCACGCGGAGCGGCGGAATGCGCGGGACCGGGCCGATGCCCTTCAGTTCAGCGTGGGTATAGTCGGCCTGGGCATCAAGCGTCAGGCCGCCGTCAGCCCATTCAATGGCCTTGGCGCTGGCCGCGGCTTCAAAGCCCTGGAACCGCGCCGGGCTCTGGCTGTATTCGAAGACCGGGAAGCCATCCAGTTCAGCGCCATTGGGCAGGGCCGCAATGAAGCTCTTGAAATCGGTCACGTAGCCGGTGACGGCCAGGGTATAGCGTCCCCCGTCATACCGCACGAACACTTCGCCGCCGTTGCTGGTTTCCGGCCGGAAGGTGTCGTTCCCCAGTTCATAGGACTGGGTGGCCACGTGGAGACCATCGGACAGCAACTCTTCAGGCGCCGGGGCGCGGGCACCGCGGATGTAGCTTGCGCCCAGCTTCCAGCCCGGGGCGAAGCGCCAGGTTGCCCCAGCAGCGCCGCTCCACAGGTCGTAGGCCTGTTGGAAGCCGACACTGTTGGCGCGGACAGTCGCGCGCTCATATCGGCCCGCACCTTCGATTTCGAACGGCCCGAAGCGGTAGGATTGCAGCGTGAACACGCCAAAGCGGGTCACGTCGTTCGAAGGGGCGAAGGCCTCGTCACCGATGATCGAGAGGTTGCGGGTGAAGTATTGCACCCCGCTGCGGCCGCGCCAGCCGCCGCGGCTGTTCTGGACCAGGTCGGCGCGCGCCTCGACCCCGCGTCCGGTGAAGGTGGTGCCAACGGCGTCGCCTTCAAACTCGATGTGCTGGTAATCGCCAAAGGCACCGCGGACCTGGAGCGAATCGAACAGCCCGTCGCCGAGTTCAACCGCGCCGCGCAGATCGACCCGGGTCTGGCCCAGCTTGATCGACACATCCTCTGCGGCATGGCTGCCGCCGCCGCTGCTGTGATCGCCCGCACCGGGCCGCGAAGGCAGGCCATAGCGCATGTCCTGACGCTGGACGGACAGGCCCAGATTGCCCCCAGCATCGATGAAGGCCACGCCCGCGCCGAAGGTGGTGCTGCGCGCGGCGGTATTGGGAACCTTGCCCGTCAGATTGGCGAGCGCCTCGAACTCGTCAGCCTCGGCGGCTTCGCCCGCTGCGCGGTAGCTGGCGGCATCGGCCAGCAGGTCGGCCCGCAAGGTCGGAGAATTGACGAAGCCCGGAACCTTGAGGTCGTCGCTCTTGCGCCAGCCGGCATCGATGCTGGCAGCCCAGCGATCGCCGAGGCGGAATTGCGCCGCGCCTGAGGCGGCGCGTTCGTTCGCGGCGGAGCCATAGGAGGTCAGAACATCGAGCTTGATCCCGTCCGGCACATTGCGCGGAATCCGCTTGTCGAGTGCATTGACCGCGCCGCCAATCGCCTGGCCACCGAAGATCAGGACCGCGGGGCCGTGCAGCACGTCGATATGATCAACCGTCAGCGCATCGAAGACTACGGCATGGTCGGCTGAGACGCTGGAGGCGTCGATCGCGCCAATCCCGTCAGTCAGCACGCGAATCCGGTCACCATCGAAGCCGCGCAGGACCGGGCGTGACGCGCCGGGAGTAAACGAAGTGGCGGAAACGCCCGGGAGGCTCGCAAGGGTCTCGCCCAGCTGACCGCGCAGGCTGACCTCCAGCTTGTCACCCTCGATCGTGCTGGTGCTGTTGAGAAGGTTGAAGTCGACCGGCGGGTGGCCGACGACGACGATGCCTTCGCCCTCGTCATGCGACTTGGCTTGGGCATCATCGCCTTGCTCTTCGTTGGCAAAGGCGGCGGTGGGGAGGAGGGCGATGGCGAGTGCCGCAAGGCTCAGCGTGTGCTTCAACATGACGCGCCCTCTAAACGCCATGTTATACTATATCAAGTCGCTACTGCGCCGCTGGTCGATGGGGCGACGCAGTTGGTCGGCGCGGCCTAGCGGCGGGTTGGTCGCAACCGGGGGTTGGGCTGCAGCGTGTCGATCATCTGCATGAAGTCCTCGAGACGGATGATGCGTTCGAACTGGAACCCGGCGCGATCGCCCGAGGACCAGATCATGTGCGCCTCGATCCGGCCGACCTGCGGCAGGCGGATGACAACGCGTTCGCCGCGCTCCAACCCCAGTTCGCCTTCGGTCATGAAGCCATGAGCCGACAGGTTGACGATGTGCAGATGCACGTCGCCGAGGCGGCGATGTTCGCCGATGACCTTGTGATCGACCGGATGCCGGGTCGCCCGGCGCAGATCGGTAACGGTCAGTTGTGCTCCCGAAGCCATGCTCGGCGCGCCTCCATCAGGTTGAAACTGATGCTATTGTGCAGGCAATGGGCAAATAAAGGGTAAACTGGTAAAAACTACTATATCGCAGCCGGTTACTATGGACGGAGCACCCCATGCTTCTTTTTTCCGGCTGAAATCCGTACCTCGGAACCACCCGTAATATGATGCGCTTCATCGGTAACGGATTCACCGTCCAACCGGGCGCCGCCACCGGTGATCAGCCGCTTGGCCTCACCCCGGCTGGCCGCAAAGCCGATCCCGACCAGTGCGTCGACCAGGCTGATGCCATCGCCCGGCAAGGTCAGTTCGGGCAGGTCCTCGCCGACGCCGCCACCCGCGAAAGTGGCAGCGGCAGTCGCTTCGGCAGCGGCTGCGGCTTCCTCGCCGCGGCACAACCGGGTCACTTCGTTGGCCAGCACGATCTTGGCCTGGTTGATCTCGGCACCTTCCAGCGTCTCTAGCCGGGCAATCTCGTCCAGCGGGAGATCCGTGAACAGGCGCAGGAACTTGCCGACGTCGCGGTCATCGGCGTTGCGCCAGTATTGCCAGAAATCGTAGGCCGGCAGGGCGTCGTCGTTGAGCCACACGGCACCTGCCGCCGTCTTGCCCATCTTGGCCCCATCGGCCGTGGTCAGCAGCGGGGTGGTGACACCGAACACCTCGGTACCATCCATCCGGCGCGACAGCTCGATCCCGTTGACGATATTGCCCCACTGGTCGCTGCCGCCCATTTGGAGGCGTACACCGTCATTCTTGGCCAGATGGCGGAAGTCATAACCCTGGAGGATCATGTAGTTGAATTCCAGGAAGGTCATCGGCTGCTCGCGCTCCAGCCGCAGCTTGACCGAATCAAAGGTCAGCATCCGGTTGACCGTGAAGTGCGTGCCCACTTCCTGCAGCAGCTGGATGTAGCCCAGCTGGCCCAACCAATCGTGGTTGTTGACCATGATCGCGTCAGTCGGTCCGTCGCCGAAAGTCAGGAAACGTTCGAAGATCGTGCGGATCGAAGCGATGTTGGCTTCGATCACCGCATCGCTCAGCATCTTGCGGCTTTCGTCGCGGCCCGTGGGATCGCCGATCCTGGTCGTTCCGCCGCCCATCAGCACCACCGGCTTGTGACCGGCCTGTTGCAGGCGCCGCAGCAGCATGATCTGGACGAGGCTGCCGACGTGGAGCGACGGTGCGGTCGCATCAAAGCCGATATAACCGGGGACGACCTGCCTGGCGGCGAGCGCATCAAGGCCCGCGGGATCGGTCATCTGGTGGACGTAGCCACGCTCATCGAGCAGGCGCAGGAGGCTGGATTGGTAAGTCATTGCGCCGCGCCCATAGCAGCGCTTGCGGACAAGCCCAAGTGCCGCATGACGTGCCGCTTGATGCCGGATAGGGCAGCGGGCATTAGGCGGCGATGCACAGCCTTGTCCTCCACCCCGATTGCGCGCCCGGTTCGATCCATACGATCGAAGCGGAGATCGTCTCCACCGCCGATGGCTGCCGCGCCACTTTCGTGGCGCGCGGCGATATTGCGAAGATTGCCGTGCCGACAATTGCCGCGCCGGGCCGTTATGACAATCTCTGGAAGACGACCTGCTTCGAGATCTTCTGGAGCCATGATGGCACCAGCTACCGCGAGTTCAACCTTTCGCCGTCAACCCGCTGGGCCTGCTACGATTTCGACGCTTTTCGCGAAGGGATGCGCGATGCCCCGGCCGAAGTGGGGATCACGATCGAAGTCAGCGACACCGAACTGCGCCTCGTTGCCGACATCCGCTCAGGCCTGCAACTGCCGGCGACTGTCGCGCTGAACGGGATCATCGAGGACGAGGACGGTGTAAACCGCTTCTGGGCGCTGGCCTTCCGCCCGGGCGCACCCGAATTCCACGCCAGTGAATGCCGCGCGGTGGAGCTGGCGGCATGAGCGTGCTGTTCGGAATCGACCGCCTGCTGGCCGAACCGGAACTGCGCGCGCCGCTGGCGGGCAAGCGGGTGGCGCTGGTGGCGCACCCGGCCAGCGTCACCGCTGATCTGACCCATTCGCTCGATGCCCTGATCGCAGCCGGGATCAACGTCACGGCCGCCTTCGGCCCGCAGCACGGCCTGAAGGGCGACAAGCAGGACAACATGGTCGAGAGCGCCGACGAGCTTGACCCGCACTACAATATCCCGGTGTTCAGCCTTTATGGCGAAGTGCGCCGCCCGAGCGGGCAGATGATGTCGACTGCCGATGTCTTCCTGTTTGATCTGCAGGACCTGGGCTGCCGGATCTACACTTTCGTCACGACATTGCTGTACCTGCTGGAAGCCGCCGCGGGCACCGGCAAGGAAGTCTGGGTGCTCGATCGGCCCAATCCCGCCGGTCGTCCGGTGGAAGGTACGCTGCTGGTGCCAGGGCAGGAAAGCTTTGTCGGCGCCGGACCAATGCCGATGCGCCACGGGCTGACGCTGGGCGAGATGGGGCAGTGGTTCATTGCCGAGAACAAGCTCGACGTGCCGTACCGCGTCATCACCATGCAGGGCTGGATGCCGGAAGCTGGACCGGGCTGGGGCTGGCCCGAAAGCCGGATCTGGATCAATCCCAGCCCGAATGCAGCCAGCCTCAACATGGCCCGTGCCTATGCCGGGACTGTGATGCTGGAAGGTGCGACCCTGTCCGAAGGGCGCGGCACGACCCGCCCGCTTGAAGTGCTGTTCGGCGCGCCGGACGTGGATGCCAAAGCGGTCCATGCGGAAATGCGGCGACTGGCCCCGCAGTGGCTGGCAGGCTGTGCCGTGCGCGAAGTGTGGTTCGAGCCAACCTTCCACAAGCACGCCAAGACGCTTTGCAACGGGTTGATGATCCATGCTGAGGGCGATTTCTATGGTCATCACGCCTTCCGGCCCTGGCGGCTGCAGGCGCTGGCCTTCAAGGCGATCCGGCAGATCTATCCCGAATACGCGCTGTGGCGCGACTTTCCCTATGAGTACGAGTTCGACCGTCTGGCAATCGACGTGATCAACGGCGGCCCTGCCTTGCGCGACTGGGTCGATGACGCCAGTGCCGAAGCCGGGGACCTGGAACACCTGGCTGGCCGGGATGAGACCAGCTGGATCGAAACCTCCGCACCTTTCAGGCTCTATTGACGATGACCCCTGACCGCCCCGAACCCCGCTTTGACCTGGCCGAGACCGAGCGCCGCCTCGACCGCAACCGGACCGATTCCGCCGCCATGCTGGCCAAGGCCGATCACCTGCTGCTGGCGGGCGATCTGCGCGGGGCAGGGGCCTGGTATCGCGGTGTGGTGAACCTTGCTTTCGAAGGTCGCGCGGTCTCGTTTGGTGAGCGGGCCAAGGCTGAGGCTGCCGTCGAATGGATCGGCCGGCGTCAACGCCAGTTGCTGCTTGAAGGGCTCGACCAAGCCGGGCTGACAAGGGCCGAGCGTCATCCGCGCTTCCAGCAATCGCTGGAAATCATGCTGGGCGAGCGGGCCCGCGCCAGCGATGGCGGCAAATACCCGCAATTGCCGCAGACCTACTACTATCCCGATATGCCCTACGTGCAGTTCGCCGATCCGGCGGACTACCCCTGGCGCGAAGGGCTGGAAGCCAAGACCGACACAATCCTGGCCGAGGCACTAAACCTGCTGGCCGATCAGCAAGCGTTCACGCCCTATGCCAAGTTGCAGGAAGGGCGGCCGCAGGGCGATGTCCACGGCCTGCTCGGCAATGCCGACTGGAGCACCTGGGAGCTGACGGACAAGGGCGCGCCGCTGCCCGAGCGGACGGCGCGCACGCCGCAGACCCATGCCGCGCTGGAGGGTCAGGTGCCGCTGTGCCGCATCCCCAACCGCGCGCCGACGCCAATGTTCTCGCTGCTGCGGCCGCATTCGCGGATTCCGGCACATACCGGCATGATCAATGCCCGCTTCATCTGCCACTTGCCGCTGGTGGTGCCGCCGGGCTGCGGGTTCCGGGTTGGCGAGGAGACTCGTGAGTGGAAGGTCGGGGAACTGATGGTCTTCGATGACTCCGTCGAGCATGAAGCCTGGAACGACAGCGACCATGACCGGATGGTGCTGATCTTCGACGTCTGGCGGCCCGAAGTGAGCGAGGTTGAACAGCAGCAGATCGAAACGCTGTTCCGGGTGGTGGACGCAACCTGACTGACTGCATGGCAGGGTTGACCCCGCCAGTCTGGCTCGTCACCTTGGCCACCGATGGGATTCGCGGCGGCACAAGATCGCCTGGTTGAGAGGATTATCGATGAGTGATGCCTTGGCGGGGCAACCCCGCACGGCCGTGGCTGCCGGAGATTCGATCCGGCTGACCATGTGGCTTCTCTTGATCGTCTACATCTTCAATTTCATCGACCGGCAGATCGTCAACATCCTGGCAGAACCGATCGCCAAGGATCTGGACCTGTCCGATACCCAGATCGGGTTGATGACCGGGATCGCCTTTGCGCTGTTCTATACCGTGCTGGGCTTGCCGATTGCCCGCTATGCCGACAAGCCCACTACCCATCGCGGCCGCTTGATCGCCGGGGCCCTGGCCTTGTGGTCAGGCATGACGGCGCTGTGTGGGCTGGCAACTACCTATGCTCATCTGCTGCTGGCGCGCATCGGCGTGGGCGTCGGCGAAGCGGGCTGCACCCCGGCGGCGCACTCGCTGATTGCTGACAAGGTTCCGCCTGAACGCCGGGCATCGGCATTGGCGTTCTATTCGCTCGGCATTCCGCTGGGCGGCCTGCTGGGCATGCTGATCGGCGGCGTGCTGGCCGATACGGTGGGCTGGCGCGGGGCGTTCATCTGGGTGGGCGTTCCCGGCCTGCTGCTGGCACTGGTGGTGCTGCTGCTGCTCAAGGAGCCGCGGCAGGACGGAACCTCGCTCAATCTAGGATCAACGGCGCCGACGCTGGATACGCGCGAAGCGCTGAAAAGCATCCTGTCTTCGCGCGCCTATGTGCTGCTGGTCGCGGCCGGCTCGTCGGCGGCGTTCCTGTCCTATGGCAAGGCGACCTGGACCACGATCTTCTTCCAGCGCAGCCACGGCCTGACCCCCGGCGAGGTTGGCTTCTGGTTCGGGCTGTGGGGCGGGGTGGCCGGCGCATTCGGCACCTGGCTCGGTGGCTGGCTGGCCGACCGGTTCGGTAAGATCAATCGCCGTCATGTGATGACAGCGCCGGCGATTGGCATGGTCGTCGCCGCGCCGATGGCCTTTACTGCCTATTTCATGACCGACTGGCGCATCGCCTTGCTGATGCTGATGATCCCGACCGTGCTCAATTCGCTCTATTATGGTCCGTGCTATTCCAGCACCCAGGGCCTGGTGCCGATGCGGGCGCGGGCGATTGCCGCAGCCTTGATGTTGTTCTGCCAGAACCTGATCGGGCTGGGCTTGGGGCCGTTGTTCTTCGGGATGATCTCGCAATGGCTGAAGCCGGAATACGGGGCAGACTCCGTGCGCTACGTCTTGTTCGGCGCAGCCTGGCTGGGGCTGATCCCGGCTTTCTTCTTCTGGCGCTGCAGCCTGCGGCTGAATGCGGAGCTTGACCAGAAGGGCTGAGGCTTCAGACGTAGTTGGCGATCCAGGCGACGGCCTGGGCGGCCGGCAGGAACAGCAGTTGTGCCAGCACGGTACCCGCCAGCCGGCTGAGGCTGATCCAGACGATCGTGCGGCGGAACAGCGCCTCGCTGACCCGTCCTTCGACCACGTCGTCGGTCATCACCGAAAGCTGCGGATCGATCAGTGCGAACAGCAGGATCGTCGCGAACCCGTTGACCACGGCCGATAGCTGCGAGGCTGTCACGCGGAATTCGGGGTTCAAGTATCCGGCGTAAAGCGAGGCGACCACGCCCACCGTGATAAGTGCCTGGGCCAGGCAATTGGCCAGCAGTACGCCCCAGCCGACGCCGCGCTTCTTGACCAGCTCGCGCAGCACCTTCGGGCTGGGCGGGGTCAGCGCGCGGCGCAGGGTGCTGAGGCCCGCCGGGGTCGCGGTGCGCAGCAGCATCCGCGTGGTGGAGCGATGCTCCTGAAAATAGGCAATGGCCGAAGCGAACAGGCGCTGTCCGGTCGGCACCAGCAGGATCCCGATCAGTACCGCCAGCGATGCGGAAGTCAGCACGAGGTGGAAATCGAACAGCAGGGCTTCGCCGCCGCCCTGCGAGATGCGCAGTTCGATCCGCTTGGCCAGGAACGGCCCGAGGAACGAATTAGAGGTGCGGCTGACCAGGACCAGGATGTTGAACAGGGCAAAGCTCATCGCGATCCGGCGCGTCCGCACGCCGGCGATCCGCGCGGCATAAGCCAGGGTGCCGATGAGGTTGATCGCCGCCGTGAGCAGGCAGATGATAAGCAGTTGGCTGTCCATGACTGCCTGTTAGCCCGCGCGCCGCGCCGCGGCCAGCAGCGCCGGGTTCGGTCCACAGTTTCGGATCAGGTCGACAGCAGCGCAGTGTCACCGATCAGGTAGCTGGTCATGGAGAGCGCGCCATCGATCGAGTCGCTGAATGCCGCCGTACCGTCACCCGGCAGCCGCGCTCCGACCGCATAGAGCAAAGGCAGATAGTGTTCGCCGCTGTTGATCGCGGCGCTGGCAGCCTGATCGTCTGCCGCAAATGTGGTTAGGGCCGCATGGTCCGCATTGCCGACCGCTGCGTTGATCCTGTCCTGAAAAGCGCGGGCCCAATCCGGCACAGTGCCGGCGAATTGCCGCCACAGGCGCAGGTTATGAACCACATTGCCGCTGCCGATGATCAGCACGCCTTCATCCCGCAGCGGAGCGAGCGACCTGGCCACTTCAAGGTGCTGCTCCGGCGACAGCGCGCGGTCGAGGCTCATTACCACCAGCGGAACATCGGCCGCCGGGTACATTGGCTGCACCACCCCCCAGGCCCCGTGATCGAAGCCCCAGGTATCGTCGGCAGTCGCTCGGTCCGCGCCCAGCAATTCGATGATCCGGTCGACCAGTTCGGGCGAGCCAGGTGCCGGATACTGGATCGCATAGAGTTCATCCGGAAAGCCACCGAAGTCATGGATCGTCCGCGGAGCAGGGCCGGCAGTCAGGTGGGTCTTGCCCTGCGTCTCCCAATGCGCCGAGATCACCAGAATTGCCTTGGGACGAGGCAGGGATTGACCCAGTGCCTGCCAGGCGCGGCGTTCTGGGCCATCGGTAATCACGGTCATCGGTGAGCCGTGACCAAGGAACAGGGTGGGGAGGCGGTTTATCATGGGTTCTAGATGGACCCGGTGGCTGCGCAATCAAGCCAAGCTTTTCTTTGGCCGCCGAAACCCGAAGCGGCGTCGCGGGGGTTCATCCCTGCTGTACCTGCCGTCCGTCGAAAAGGGCTTGGCGGGCTGGGGCAAGACCCGCCAAGCGGCCTGCAAGTTCTTACAGGAGTCTCCCGACCAATGCTTGCCGCAAACCGATTCCAGCATGATCGCCAGATCGCCCTGCTAATTGGCGCAGGACTGCTGGTTGCGACCTATCTGGTGTTTTCGCTTCGCGCCGTGCTCGACCCGGCGAACCCGGGCGACCTGTTCAGCCTTCAGCGCTTTATCGCTACCAGCGCGGGCGCAGGGTTCTTTATCCTTGCGGTCGGCCGCGCGGCCCGCGTTCCGGCAAGAGGCTGGCCTGAGCGGCTGCTGGCGGTGGCGTGGGTGGCGGGTGCGGGCATACTTGCCCTGCTGGCGTTCCGCGTCGGCTATGATCTGCTGGTCGACAATCGCACCGAGGCGGTGTTCTCCCGCAACCTGCGCTGGGTGCTTGTCTGGCTTGGCTATTTTGCCGCAGCCGTCGGCGGCTACTTCGCGATCACCTTTGTCCGGCAAGCCATCCGGCGTGAGCAGAAGGCCCCGACCTTCAGCCGCGCCGAGCTCACCGCGGTGCTGATCCGGGAAATCTCCGAATGGACCCCCGAGGAGCGCCGGACGCTTGCTGCGCAGCTATCCCAGATCAGGGACTACGAGGAAGCGGATCCGCTGGTCGGCTGTCTTGACCAGCGCCGGTAGAGCTTACCGCTACCGGCCTAGTGCTTCTTGCGGGTCAACTCGCGCATTGCGCCGTCCAGGCCGTCCAGCGTCAGCGGGAACATGTTGCCGCCGACCATTTCCTTGATCACCTTGGTGCTCTGCGAATAGCCCCACTGCTTTTCAGGCACCGGGTTGAGCCAGACGGTGGCCGGATAGACGTGCGCCATGCGCTGCAGCCAGACTGCACCGGCTTCCTCGTTGAAGTGTTCGACCGAGCCACCCGGATGGGTGATTTCGTAAGGGCTCATCGCCGCATCGCCGACGAAGATCACCTTGTAGTCGTGGCCGTACTTGTGGAGGATATCCCAGGTATTGGTCCGCTCTGACCAGCGCCGCTTGTTGTCCTTCCAGACGCCTTCGTACAGGCAGTTGTGGAAGTAGAAGAACTCCAGGTTCTTGAACTCGGTTGTCGCCGCGCTGAACAGCTCTTCGACCAGCTTGATGAACGGGTCCATCGATCCGCCAACGTCCAGGAACAGCAGGACCTTGACCGCGTTCTTGCGTTCGGCGCGCATCCGGATGTCGAGCCAGCCCTGCTTGGCCGTGCCCTCGATCGTGCCTTCAAGGTCCAGCTCGTCCGGATTGCCCTCGCGCGCAAAGCGGCGCAGCCGGCGCAGGGCGACCTTGATGTTGCGGGTGCCCAGTTCACGGGTGTTGTCGAGGTTCTGGAACTCGCGCTTTTCCCAGACCTTCAGCGCGCGCTTGTGCTTGCTTTCGCCGCCGATCCGCACACCTTCGGGGTTGTAGCCGGCATTGCCATAAGGGCTGGTCCCACCCGTGCCGACCCACTTGTTGCCGCCCTGGTGCCGCTTTTGCTGTTCCTCGAGCCGCTTCTTGAGCGTCTCCATGATCTCTTCCCAGGACCCGAGGGACTTGATCGCTTCCATTTCCTCGGGGGTCAGGAACTTCTCCGCGACGGCCTTCAGCCAGTCCTCGG
This sequence comes from Sphingomonadaceae bacterium, assembly GCA_009926135.1. Lineage (GTDB taxonomy): Bacteria > Pseudomonadota > Alphaproteobacteria > Sphingomonadales > Sphingomonadaceae > Novosphingobium. The sequence continues at coordinate 207,107 of RFPL01000002.1, read as the reverse complement.
GAATGTCGACCGGGTTCTGGCCGTAGTCCGTCAGGATGCCCTTGAAAACCTTGTTGAAGACCTGGTCGAACTTGTCGAGCAGGCCTTCATCCTTCACGAAAATGGCGCGCGACAGGTAATAGAACTGCTCGGGCGTCTGCTCGATCACATCCTTGTCGAGCGCTTCGAGCAGCACCAAGTGCTCCTTGAAGCTCGCCTGGATGCCTGCACTGCGCAGTTCGTCGATGAAGTTGAAGAACATCGGATCAGGCCTTTTCCGGTCTCACGTAGCTGAGCGGTTGGCGCACCGCTGCGACGAGAATGAACGAGATATACATCAGAAGATACCAAGCTCCGAGCTTGGCCGGGCTAACCATCGCCCAGCCCAGCCGCTGGCTGGGGTACAGCCAGGCGCGGCTGTAGGTGCCAATGTTTTCGGCAAACCAGATAAACAGCGCGACCAGCAGCCAGCCGAGCAGCAGCGGCATCCAGCGATCCTCGCGCCAGACGCGAAACCACACCCGCGTCCGCAAGAACAGCAGACCCAACGCCGCAAACAGTGCGAGGCGGAGGTCGGGGAGCCAGTGGTGGGCAAAGAAGTTGACGTAGATCGCCACGGCAAGAAATCCGGCCAGCAGCGGATTGGGGTAATGCGAAAACCTGAAGTCGAAGATCCGGCTGACCCTGGCGAGATAGCTGCCTACCGCCGCGTACATGAAACCTGAAAACAGCGGCACGCCGCCGATCCGCAACAGGCTGGGCTCTGGGTAAAGCCAAGATCCAAAATGGGTCTTGAACAGCTCCATCACGGTGCCCACCAGGTGAAAGGCCAGGATAACCTTGGCCTCCTCAAGCGTTTCCAGCCGAAAGGCGAGCATCCCGGCCTGGATCGCAAGAGCGCCCAGCGTCAGGAAATCATAGCGCGCCACTGGGGCATCGAGTGGGTAGAACAGATGCGTCCCGAGCAGCAGGGCCAGCATCAACCCACCGAACAGGCAGGCCCAGCCTTGCTTGAACCCGAACAGCAGAAATTCAAAAACCCACGCTTGCCAGCCGGGACGAGGCTCATACGCTTCCAGCCGCGCGCGAACGGCGGCGAAGCGCGTGTGCTCCGTCCGGTCAGGCGGCTGGCTCATTGATCCCGGATCAGCTCTGGCGGCGGGCCATGAAGGCAAGGCGTTCGAACAGCATCACGTCCTGCTCGTTCTTGAGCAGCGCGCCGTGAAGCGGCGGGATTGCCTTGGCCGGATCGCGGTTCTGCAGCACGTCGAGCGGCATGTCCTCGTTCAGCAGCAGCTTGAGCCAGTCGAGCAGTTCGCTGGTGCTCGGCTTCTTCTTGAGGCCTGGCACTTCGCGGACTTCGTAGAAGATTTCCATCGCCTTGGAGACAAGGGTCTTCTGGATGCCGGGGAAGTGGACGTCGATGATCGCCTGCATCGTCTCGCGATCGGGGAACTTGATGTAGTGGAAGAAGCAGCGGCGCAGGAAGGCGTCGGGCAGTTCCTTCTCGTTGTTCGAGGTGATCACGACGATCGGGCGTTCCTGCGCCGCGATCCGCTCCTTCGTTTCGTAAACGTCGAAGCTCATCCGGTCGAGTTCCTGGAGAAGGTCGTTCGGAAACTCGATGTCGGCCTTGTCGATCTCGTCGATCAGCAGCACGGGGAGCTGGGACGAGGTGAAGGCCTCCCACAGCTTGCCCTTCTTGATGTAGTTGGCGATGTCGTGAACCCGCTCGTCACCCAGCTGGCCATCGCGCAGGCGGGCCACGGCGTCGTACTCGTAAAGTCCCTGCTGGGCCTTGGTGGTTGACTTGATGTTCCACTCGATCAGCGGGGCATTCACGGCCTTGGCGATTTCGTGGGCCAGCACGGTCTTGCCGGTGCCCGGTTCACCCTTCACCAGCAGCGGACGGCGCAGCAGCACCGCAGCATTGACCGCGACCTTGAGGTCATCGGTGGCGACGTAATTGGAAGTACCTTCGAAGCGCTGCATGGAACTGGTCATCCCCGGTCATTAATCGTTCGGTTAAACGATAGGCAGACCAGCAGGGTGAGGCAAGCAACAAAAATGGGGGGCTCACATCGTTCGCGCAGGTCGCCCCCTGCTTCGCCCAAATCAGCGTGTCGATAGCCGTCAAAGTGATTGCCAGGTCATGCATCCAGGCGGTATCTCCACGCTGTTGGGGAGGCCAGTATGGTGCGGCTAGACGTCGTTCGAGCGAGACTGCTGCGCCCGCCCGGTGTTAGCAACAGCATTGCCGTAGTTTCTGTCACGATCGGCATCGCCACAGCCGTGCGCTGGATGCTGGGATCGGCGGCTGATCTGGTTCCTTTCGTCACCTATTATCCGGCCATCGTCATCTGCACGCTGCTGGCCGGATGGCGCGCCGGTGTGGCGAGCATGTTTGTGGCGATAACCGCTGTGAACGTGGTGTTCCTTGACCACTCGTTCGGGGCCACAGAGAACTGGAAAAGCGCCGCGATGCTGGCTCTGTTCATGGTGTCTTGCGGCTTGCTGGTGGCGATTGCCCAGGCGCTGCGCACCACAGTTGCCAGACTGCAGACCGCAACCGACCGGGCGGAATACCTCAACCAGGAACTGCTGCACCGGGTGCGCAACTCGCTGACGGTCGTCAATTCACTGGCGGCACTTACCTTTGATGCCGAGCCGACGAACTTTTCGGCTGTCTTTTCCAAGCGGATGTCTGCCTTGGCGGGTGGGCTGGAGCTGCTGTCGCGGCAAGGGGGAGAGCTGTGCGACCTGCGCGAAACGGTTGATCAGGCGTGCCGGCCGTTCATTCACGAGGACCGGATCCGGATCGCAGGGCCGAGCGCGATGCTACCCGCTGATAGCTGTATTCCGCTGGTGCTGGCGATCCATGAACTGTGCACAAACGCGGTCAAATATGGCGCATTTTCGGTGCCGGATGGCTCTGTCACGATTGAGCTGATTACCGATAGCGGTCATGGCGCTGGGCTGCGCTGGCAGGAAGATGGCGGCCCACCGGTCGTTCCTCCTGCGCACGAGGGGCTGGGGAGCGCTCTGCTTGCGCACCCGGTGCTTGGGCCATCCAATGTCATTTTCGCTCCGCAGGGTCTGCGCTGCGAAATGCGCTTGAGGACCGCGGGCTGACCGATCAGGCGTCGATCAGCTCCGGATCGATGTCCGCCGCGCGGTTCTGGATGAACATGAAGCGCTGGGCCGGGTCGCGGCCCATCAGCCGGTCGACCAGATCTTTCACGGCCGCGCGGCCTTCGTATTCAGGCGGCAGGGTGATGCGGATCAGGCTGCGCTTGGCCGGGTCCATGGTGGTTTCGCGGAGCTGTCCCGGGTTCATTTCACCCAGGCCCTTGAAGCGGCCGACATCGACCTTCTTGCCTTTGAACTTGGTGGCTTCAAGCTCGGCCCGGTGCGCATCGTCGCGGGCATAGGCGCTCTCCTTGCCGGCGGTCAGGCGGTAGAGCGGGGGTTGGGCCAGGTAGAGGTGCCCGCGCCGGACGACTTCGGGCATTTCCTGGAAAAAGAAGGTCATCAGCAGGGTGGCGATATGGGCCCCGTCAACATCGGCATCGGTCATGATGATGATCCGGTCATACCGCAGGTTGTCAGGGTTGCAGTCCTTGCGGAAGCCGCAGCCCATCGCCAGGCCCAGGTCGGCGATTTCGCTGTTGGCGCGGATCTTGTCGGCCGTGGCGCTGGCGACGTTGAGGATCTTGCCGCGGATCGGCAGGATCGCCTGCGTCTTGCGATCACGCGCCTGCTTGGCGCTGCCGCCGGCGCTGTCACCTTCGACGATGAACAGTTCGGTCTCGGCATCACCTTCGCCGGTGCAGTCGGTCAGCTTGCCGGGCAGGCGCAGCTTGCGAGCGTTGGTCGCGGTCTTGCGCTTGACCTCGCGCTCCTGCTTGCGGCGCAGGCGCTCGTCCATTCGCTCAAGCACGTGACCGAGCAGGGCTTTCCCGCGCTCCATGTTGTCAGCCAGGAAGTGGTCGAAGTGATCGCGTACGGCGTTTTCAACCATGCGCGCCGCTTCAGGACTGGTCAGGCGGTCCTTGGTCTGGCTCTGGAACTGGGGATCGCGGATGAAGACCGATAGCATGATCTCGCTGCCGGTGATCACGTCTTCGGGGACAATGTCCTTGGCCTTCTTCTGGCCCACCAGATCGGCAAAGGCGCGGATGCCCTTGGTTAGCGCGGCGCGCAGGCCGGCCTCATGCGTGCCGCCGTCCGGCGTCGGGATGGTGTTGCAGTACCAGGAATAGGCCCCGTCGCTCCACAGCGGCCAGGCTACCGCCCATTCGACCCGGCCTTGCTGGTCACCGGGAAAGTCCTGACTGCCCGAGAAGAACTGCGTGGTCACGCACTCGCGGGTGCCAAGCTGGTCCTTCAGGTGATCGGCCAGCCCGCCGGGGAACTGGAACACGGCTTCAGCCGGAACATCGTCGCTTGCCAGCGCGGGTGCGCATTTCCAGCGGATTTCGACTCCGGCAAAGAGATAGGCTTTCGACCGCACCAGCTTGAACAGGCGGCCTGGCTTGAACTTCGCGTCTTCGCCGAAAATCTCGGTATCGGGGACGAAGGTGACCGAGGTCCCCCGCCGGTTGGGCGTGCCGCCAAGGTGTTGCAGCGGCCCGGTTGGCAGCCCGCGCGAGAATTCCTGCGCGTAAAGCTCCTTGTTCCGGGCCACTTCGATCCGCGTGAGGCTGGACAGCGCGTTGACCACCGAGACGCCGACGCCGTGCAAGCCGCCCGAGGTGGCATAGGCCTTGCCCGAAAACTTGCCGCCCGAGTGCAGGGTGGTCAGGATCACTTCGAGCGCCGACTTGCCCGGATACTTAGGGTGTTCGTCAACCGGAATGCCGCGGCCGTTATCGGTGATGGTCAGGCGGCCAGCGCAGCCCGGTTCTTCTTCGAGCGTGACTTCGATCCGGTTCGCATGGCCAGCGACGGCTTCGTCCATCGCGTTGTCGAGAACTTCAGCAGCCAGATGGTGCAGCGCGCGTTCGTCGGTCCCGCCGATGTACATGCCGGGCCGGCGGCGGACAGGCTCAAGCCCTTCCAGCACCTCGATCGCAGAACCATCATAGGAATCGCCATTGCTGGCGGGCAGTTTCTCAAACAGGTCATCAGCCATGCGCGCGGCTATAGAACGCGTGGATTCCGCTAAGCAAGGCGGTGGTGGGGGTTTTCCTATCCGGAGCGGTCAGTTCGCGAACTTGTCTGGCGCCGGACTGACCACCGCAATGTTGCCGGCCCGCGCCTCGCGCACTTCCAGCGCCCGCTCGATCTGGCCCGACGGGGCAAAGCGGAAAGCTCCGTCCAGGCCCAGGAAACCGCCCGCATCGGCCAGCCGTGCGGTGGGGAAGGGGGTGCCGGGGCGCCAATCGCGCGCGATCCGGATCGTCAGCAGAACAGAGTCATAGCCCTGGGTGGCCACGCGGAAAGGTTTGGAGCCGAAGCGGCTCTGATAGCTGTCGGCAAAGGTCTTGAAGCGCGTGTCGGCAATCGCCGAGAACCACGCGCCGCGCAGGGCCGGTGTAGAGCTGATCACGCTTTCTCCGCTCCACAGTTCGGTTCCCAGGATCCGCGGGCTTGCCGCGCCGGGAGTCTTGAGCTGCGGTGCGGCCAGCGCGGCAAAGCGCGCGCCATCGGCAATCAGCACGGCATCAAACCCGCCCCGCGTCCGCAGGCGCCGCGCCGCACTGACGATCGAAGGGTTTGAGCGGTCATAGGATTCCGCCGCCACCAGGTTTCCGCCGGTCACCTTGACGGCTTGATCGTAAGCCACGCGAACCCGCGCGCCATAATCGCCATTGGGAACCAGCAGTGCGAACCGGGCAATCCCTCGGCTCCTGGCGAAGGCAACCGTGCGGCCAATCGAATTGACCGGGGCCGTACCCATGGCGAAGACATCGCGGGACCCGGCCCCGGTGTCGCCCGCATAGGAGATCAGCGGAATCCGCGCCGCGCGCGCCACCGTGGCAACAGTCGGAACCTCGTCGCCCTGCACCGGGCCCAGGATCAGCTTGTTGCCATCCTGGATCGCCTTGGTGGCAGCAGCGGCAGAGCCGGCCGAGGTGTCGTAGGTTGTGATCCGCAGGTTCTGCGCATTGGTATCGAGCAGCGCCATGGTCGTGGCATTGGCGATCGACTGGCCGACATCGGCATTCGGCCCGCTCATCGGCACCAGCAGGGCGACGCGGTGGCGCAGCTGATCCGCCGGCAGGGCATCGGTCGGGCGGTCCTCCGGCGGCGGGGTGGGGGTCGGAACGCCCTTGGGGATGACCTTGCAGCCAGCCAGCAGCACGATGGCGCCGATCATGACGACGTTGCGCCGATTGAAGGTCATACCTTGCCGCTCCCTTCGAGGCGGTCCATTAACCGGTTATGGACGCGCCGCTTTCTCCTGGACTTTACATTGTCGCTACGCCGATTGGCAATCTGGGTGATATCACCCTGCGGGCCATAACGACGTTGCGTGGCGTGGCTGCGGTAGCCTGTGAGGATACCCGGGTCACCGGCAAATTGTTGCATCACCTCGAAATAAAACAGCGGCTGATCCGCTACGATGATCACGCCAGCGAAGCGACACGGGATCACATCCTGGCGATGGCGGCCGAACAGCCGGTCGCGCTGGTCAGTGATGCGGGCACACCCTTGATTTCGGATCCCGGGTTCAAGCTGGTTCGCGCGGCGCGGGAACGCGGCGTGGCGGTGTTCAGCCTGCCTGGTCCAAGCGCGGCGATCATGGCGCTGACCCTGGCGGGCCTACCCAGCGACCGCTTCTTGTTCGCGGGCTTCCTGCCCAACAAGGACAAGGCGCGGCGCGATGTGCTGCGCGAACTGGGGGCCGTCAATGCGACGCTGGTGTTTTATGAAACATCGCCCCGCTTGACCGATGCCCTGACCGCGATTGGCGAGGAGCTTGCCGGGCGCGAAGTGGCCGTGGCGCGCGAATTGACCAAGCGGTTCGAGGAATGCCGCACCGGCTCTCCGGCAGAGCTGATCACGCACTACTCGGCCAGCCCGCCCAGAGGCGAAATTGTGCTGGTGATCGCCCCGCCGGGCGATGCGCCAGCGGTGGAGCATGATGTCGACGCCCTGCTGCGCGCCGCGCTGGCAACGGACAAGGCATCACAGGCGGTCGCCGCCGTAGCCAAGGCTACCGGGCTTGATCGCAAGGTGCTTTATACCCGGGCGATGGAGCTCAAATGAACCAGCGGGCCCGGCGCGAGGCGCAGGGGCGGCGCGGCGAAGCGCTCGCGGCCTGGTACCTCCGCCTTACGGGGTGGCGCATCCTTGCCCGGCGCCTGAAGACCCCGCGCGGCGAAATTGATATAATTGCCCGGCGCGGCCGGACCGTGATCTTTGTCGAGGTGAAGTGGCGTCGTTCCGCCGAATTGCTGGAGCAGGCGATTGATCCCTGGCGGTTGCGGCGCGTTGCGGCGGCGGCCGAGGCGGTTGCTCATCGCCATGCTGGGGCGAACGATATCGTCCGGATCGACGTACTCCTGCTTGCGCCTTGGCGCTTCCCGCGCCATCTGGAGAATGCCTTGGCGCCTTGAGGAAATTGCATGACCCTGCGTGTCGCGGTCCAGATGGACCCAATCGAAACGATCAATATCAACGGCGATTCCAGCTTTGCGCTGATGCTGGCCGCCCAGATACGGGGTCATCGGGTTTGGCATTACGACGTCAACGCCTTGACGCTCGACGCTGATGACCGGCTGACGGCGGTTGCCCATCCGGTAACGGTGCAACGCGTGCCCGGCGACCATTTCACGAAGGGTGATCCCGTCCGGCTCGACCTGGGCCGTGATATCGACGTGGTGTTGATGCGTCAGGATCCGCCGTTCCACATGGGCTATATCACTGCCACGCACCTGCTCGAACGGATCGAGCATGAGACACTGGTGGTCAACAATCCGCGTTCGGTCCGCAATGCGCCCGAAAAGGTCATGGTGCTGGACTATCGCCGCTTCATGCCGCCGACGCTGGTGACCCGCTCGGTCGATGAAGTGAAGGCGTTCCAGGCGCAGCATGGCGCCGTCGTCGTCAAGCCGATCCACGGCAACGGCGGCAAGGCGATCTTCCGCGTGCCAGCCGAGGGTGACAATCTTTCCGCGCTGTTCGAGGTGTTCAACCAGACCTGGCCCGAACCGCACATGGTCCAGCCGTTCCTTCCTGAAGTGGCTCAGGGCGACAAGCGGATCGTGCTGATCGACGGCGAAGTGGCCGGCGCGATCAACCGCAAGCCTGGCGAGGGCGAGTTCCGCTCCAACCTGGCCGTTGGCGGCAGCGCCGAGGCAACCGAGCTAACGGCCCGGGAACTGGAAATCTGCGCCGCGATGGGGCCGGAGCTCAAGCGTCTGGGCCTGATCTTCGTCGGGATCGATGTGATCGGCGGCCAGTGGCTGACCGAAATCAACGTCACTTCGCCCACCGGCATCCTGGCGATCGACCGCTTCAATGGTACCGATACGCCGGGCAAGATCTGGGATGCCATCGAGGCCCGACTGGCGGCGCGCACAGCGGGTTAGACCATCATGGAAGACTGGATCATCCAGCTGGTCGAATGGGCCGGCTACTGGGGCGTCGCCTTGTTGATGCTGCTCGAAACGGTGTTTCCGCCGGTGCCATCGGAAGTGATCATGACCGTGGCCGGCGTCTCTGCTGCGCGCGGCAACATGACGCTGGAAGGGACCATTCTGGCTGGGACCGCCGGTGCCATGATGGGCAACTGGTTCTGGTACTGGCTGGCGATCAAGTTCGGGGAAGCGCGGATGCACGTGTTCATCGACAAGTATAGCCGGTGGCTGACGCTCGACTGGGACGAGGTTGAGCGCGGTGAGCGGCTGTTCGACCGGCACGGCGCGATCATCGTGCTGGTAGCGCGGATGATCCCCACGCTGCGTTCGCTGATTTCGGTTCCCGCCGGACTGTTCAAGCTATCTCTAGGGCGGTTCCTGATCTTCTCGACCATCGGCACCCTGGGATGGAGTGCGGCCCTGGCCGGGGCCGGCTATTTCCTGGGTTCGCAGTTCGGCGAGGTTGAAGCCTGGCTTGGGCCGCTTTCGAATGGTGTGTTCGCGTTAATTGCGCTGACCTATCTCTGGCGGGTGCTGACCTGGCGGCCGAAGGGGTAGCAGTCTGGCGACGCGATTGCTGTGGAACATCCCCGGCAAAGAGCTTAGCAGATTACACCGGGCAAATTGCTCCGGCATGGGTCGCCAAGGAGCTCTGCAGATGAGTAGATTGACGATGATCCCGCTTGTTGCACTCGCTTGGGCAGTGGCGGCACCAGGTGTGGCGCAAGCGCCGGTTGCCCCGCTGGCAATCGATGTTTCGGGCCCCGGAGTGCAATGGGGCGCTTGCCCGCCGATCTTTCCGGGGGCCTGCGCCATGACTGTCTTGCAGGGCGATCCGGCCAAGCCGAATTGCGATGTGGTCTTGCGCATTGGCCCGCAGACGACCTTGCCCAGACACAAGCACAGTTCAGCGGAGCGCATGATTCTGCTGACTGGGCGCTTGATGGTCAAGTACGACGGAGCGCCAGCCGCGATCCTCAATCCCACGAACTATGCTTATGGCCCTGCTGGATCTCCGCACGTTGCAACCTGTCAAAGCAAGAAGCCCTGCCTGCTGTTTATTGCTTTTGAAGGGCCGGTTAACGCCGAACTGGTGGAGCATTCTGAACACCACCATTGAGGCGCTCACTCAATCGCCGTGTTCACGCGGGTGAGCATGGCGATAGACGTCCAGCAGCACCGCGGCATCTACCTTGGTGTAGATCTGGGTCGACCCAAGGCTGGCGTGTCCCAGCAGTTCCTGCAGGCTGCGCAAGTCTGCCCCCGCGCTTAGCAGGTGGGTGGCAAAGGAGTGGCGCAACGCGTGCGGCGTGGCCGTGGCGGGCAGTCCCAGTGCTGTCCGCGCGCGGGCCATGGCCTTTTGCACCATACCTTGGGCAAGCACACCGCCGCGTGCTCCGCGAAACAGCGGCTTGTCGCGCTCCAGCGGCCAGGGGCACTTGCCGGCATAGTCCGCTACCGCCTCGGCGACGAGTGGCAGGATCGGCACCGCGCGCTGCTTGCCGCCTTTGCCCGTGACAGTCAGCACTTCGCCCAGCGGCAATGCAGCACCGGTCAGCGAAAGTGCCTCGGCGATGCGCAGGCCCGCGCCATAGAGCAACAGGAGCACAGCCCGGTCGCGTGCGCCGATCCACTCGATTGCGGCGTTCTCTTCGACCCCGGCGGCGAGGTTGACCGCTTCATCCGGCGTAACGGGGCGCGGGAGGCCCTTCTTGATTCGCGGCCCGCGCATCCGCGGCGCGGAGGGATCGGCCATGCCGGCCTGGGCACGAGCGAAGGCGATGAAGCCCTTCAGCGCAGAGAGTTCCCGCGCAGTTGACGCATTGCCCAACCCATCGGCCCGGCGGCGAGCCAATTGCTGGCGCAGCGCACTGGCATCGATCCGGGCGAGGGCGGCCCAGTCAGTCAGGCCGGTGGCTTCGATCAGCCGTTCGGCCGTGGCGACATAGGCGCGGACGGTGTGCGGGGAGCGGCGGCGGCTCTGGGCCAAATGATCATGCCAGGCGTTGAGGACCGCGCTGGCGCTCATGCCTCGACCAGCTCGGCAGGAACCAGCTCGCCCAGCAATGCATCCAGCAGCGGCATGCCCGCCTCTGTCACTCCAAGCAGCTCGCCATTGCGCCAGACCAGCCCTTGCTCTTCGAACAGAGCGACCTTGGCTGGATTGAGCAAGTCGGCCTCGGCCAGGGCAAAGCGCCTGGCCTTTGCTGACAGGTCAATCCCTTCGCGGAGCCGCAGACCCATCAGCATCGCTTCGGCAGCCTGTTCGCGCAGGCCCAGCGGGCGCGTCTCCATGATGCCGTGACCCGTGGCGCCAACGGCAGCCAGCCAGTTCTCCGGCTTCTTGTGGCGAACAGTTGCCTCACCGCCGCGCCGCCCGTGCGCGCCGGGACCGATCCCGACATAGTCCTGATAGCGCCAATAGGTCAGGTTGTGGCGGCTTTCCTCACCCGGCCGGGCGTGATTGCTGATCTCGTAAGCGGGGAGGCCGGCTGCGGCGGTCTGCTCGCGGGTGAGCGTGAACAGATCAGCGCAGGCATCGTCATCCAGCGGGATGAAGTCTCCCTTGCGGACCAGCGTTTCGAACCGCGTGCCGGGCTCGATGGTCAGCTGATAGAGCGACATGTGCGAGGTGCCGAGGGCGATGGCTTGGGCCAGTTCGGCCTGCCAGTCCGCGATGGTCTGACCAGGACGCGCATAGATCAGGTCGATCGAGACGCGGCCGAAAACCGCTTGTGCCGTTTCCACCGCCTTCAGGCCTTCAGCCGCGTTGTGCAGCCGCCCAAGGAAGTGGAGCGTCTGGTCATCGAGTGCCTGCAACCCCAGCGAAGCGCGATTGACCCCGGCCGCGGCCAGGTCGGCATAGTTGGCAGCCTCAACCGATGATGGGTTGCCTTCCAGCGTGATCTCGATGCCCGGCGCGAAGCTCCACAGCCGTTCCGCCTCTGCCAGCAGCCACGCGACCAGCGCCGGCGGCATCAGTGACGGGGTGCCGCCGCCAAAGAAAATGCTGTCCAGCGGCTCACCGCTCGCCAGCCCCGCCTCGTGCCGCATGTCTGCGAGCAGCGCAGCTTCCCACACGGCATGGTCCACGCTGTCGCGGACATGGCTGTTGAAGTCGCAATAGGGGCACTTTGCGAGGCAGAATGGCCAATGGATGTAGAGAGAGCGGGCCATGGCGACGTCTTACGCGCCAAACTGCTCCGCGACCAGCTTGGCAAAGGCATCGGCGCGGTGGCTGATCGCGTGCTTCTCAGCAGGGTCGTGTTCGGCAAAGGTGCGGCTATCGCCAAGCGGCACGAACACCGGATCATAACCGAAGCCCAGCGTGCCGCGCGGCGGCCAGGTCAGGGTGCCATTGGCGCGGCCCTCATAGACCGCACTTTCGCCGTCCGGCCAGGCAATCGCGAGGACACAAGCAAAATGGCATGACCGGTCGACATCTGGACCAAGTTCGCAGAGCAGTCCTTCGACCTTGCCCATGGCCATGAACCAGTCGCGTCCGGGCGGACCTTCGAACCACTGCCGTTCGGCCCAGTCGGCAGTGTAGACGCCGGGCCGTCCGCCCAGGGCTGCGACACAAAGGCCGGAATCGTCAGCCAGGGCAGGCAGACCAGAAGCCTCCGCTGCGGCCCGCGCCTTGATCAGGGCGTTCTCGGCAAAGGTCTTGCCGGTCTCGGCGGGCTCCGCCAGCCCGAGCGAGCCGGCGGAGATGCAGTTCATCCCATAAGGATCGAGCAGGGCGCCGATTTCCTTGAGCTTGCCTGCGTTGTGCGTGGCAATCACCAGGGTTCCGCCGCCCAGCCGCTGGGTCATTGGCCGACAGCCTTGTCCTGCGCGGCAAAGATCGCGTTGCAGCCGATCCGGGCAAGGCGGAGCAGGCGCAGCAGGCCTTCTTCGTCGTAGGTTGCGCCTTCGGCGGTCGCCTGGACCTCGGCAATCTGGCCGCCTTCGATCAGCACGAAGTTGGCATCGGCATCGGCCGAGGAATCCTCGTCATAGTCTAGATCGAGAACCGGGTTGCCCTGATAGATGCCGCAGCTGACTGCCGCGACCTTGCGGGGCAGGGGATCGCCGGTAATCAGGCCCTGCTTCTTCAAGCCATCAATCGCCAGGCGCAGAGCCACCCAGGCGCCAGAGATCGCGGCGGTGCGGGTACCGCCATCGGCCTGGATCACATCGCAATCGAGCGTGATCTGACGCTCGCCCAGTGCCTTGAGGTCGGTAACCGAGCGCAGGCTGCGACCGATCAGCCGCTGGATTTCCTGGGTGCGGCCAGATTGCTTGCCCTTGGCCGCTTCACGGCTGCCGCGGGTGTGCGTGGCGCGGGGCAACATCGAATATTCAGCCGTCACCCAGCCTTCGCCCTTGCCGCGCAGCCATGGCGGCAGGCGTTCCTCGATCGAGGCGGTGCAAATCACCTTGGTGTGTCCGAAACTAACCAGCACCGATCCTTCGGCGTGCTTGGTGAAGTGCGGTTCGAAACTGATGGCACGCATCTCGTCGGGCGCACGGCCGGAAGGTCGCATAAATAATCCTCGCTTGGTTTCGCGCGGCGTTAGGCGCAATGGGCTTGAGGCTGCAAGCCCAGCCTTTACATTAGGCCTGCCATGTCCACTGCGCCGATCACCGAATTGACCTCTCGCGCCCGGGATATTTTCCGCCTGGTGGTGGAAGGTTACCTCACGTCCGGGCAACCGGTCGGATCCAAGACCCTGGCGGGGCCGGGCGGCGTGAACCTCTCGCCTGCCTCGATCCGCTCGGTGCTGCATGAGTTGGAGATGCTCGGCCTGCTCGCCGCGCCGCATACCAGCGCCGGGCGAATGCCGACCGACCAGGGCCTGCGACTGTTTGTCGATGGTATGATGCAGGTAGCCGAACCGACCGCGGAAGAGCGCGCCGCGATCGAAAGCCGCGTCGGGCAGCCCGGTCCGATCGAAGCCGCGTTGACAGCAACCAGTGCGATCCTGTCGGAGCTCTCCGCAGCCGCAGGCGTAGTGATGGTCCCGCGGCGCGAACCACGCCTCCAGCATCTTCAACTGGTGCCACTGGCGCCGGGCCGCGCGCTCGCGGTGCTGGTGGGCGTTGATGGTGCGGTCGAGAACCGGGTGGTCGAATTGCCGCTCGGGCTGGCTCCAGGCGCACTGGAGCAGGCTTCAAACTATATCACGGCGCACCTGGCCGGACGGACCCTGGCCGAGGCGGCGCGGGCCATGCGGGCCGAACTTGCGGCAGGGCGCTCGGCGCTGGATGCCGCCAGCCGCGATCTGGTTGAACGCGGCCTGGCCGTGTGGAGCGAGGATGCGACGCAGCGTTCTGTCCTGATCGTGCGCGGGCAGGCCAACCTGCTGGATGAAGGGGCGCTGACGGACATCGAGCGCGTCCGGCAATTGCTCGATGATCTCGAAAACCGCCAGTCGGTGGCCGACCTGCTGGATGCCGCCCGCGAAGCCGAATCGACGCGGATCTTCATCGGTGCGGAGAACCGGTTATTCTCGTTATCGGGCTCGGCCGTGATCGCTTCGCCCTATCGCGATCGCGACGGGCGAGTGGTCGGCGTGGTGGGGGTTATCGGCCCGACGCGGTTGAATTATGCGCGCCTAGTCCCCATGGTGGATTTCACAGCCCAGACCCTTTCAAGATGGGGGTTGGGGACCAACTGATCCGATAGACAGGTTTTGAAATGACTGACGATACCAAGCCGCACGGTGATCCCGCGGTGGAAGCCGAACTGGCTGGCGTTCCCGAAGAACTGCTGGACAAGGAATCCGACAAGCTGGGCGAGGCGCTCGACCGGCTGCGCGAGGACCTTGATGCGGCAAAGCAGGAAGTCCTCTACGCCAAGGCTGAGACGCAGAACGTGCGCCGCCGGCTGGAAAAGGATATCCAGGATGCGCGCGCCTATGCCGCAACCGGCTTTGCCCGCGATATCCTCTCGGTTTCGGATAACCTGGCCCGCGCGCTCGATTCCATTCCCGCGGAACTGCGCGAAGACGACAAGCTGAAGAACCTCGTCGCCGGGATCGAAGCCACCGGGCGTGAGATCGACAAGGCCTTTGCCGCCCACGGCATCAGCCGCATCGCTGCGATGGGCCTGCCGCTTGACCCGAACCAGCACCAGGCCATGATCGAAGTGCCTTCGGCCGATGCCGAGCCAGGCACGATCATCCAGGAACTGCAGGCCGGTTACATGATCAAGGACCGCCTGCTGCGTCCGGCAATGGTGGCGGTGGCGAAGAAGCCGGATTAACCCGCAAAATTCACCAGGGTGGCATAGGCGCCGGGGCCGCTTGCTCCGGGCACTTTGGCTCCGTTCCGCAGCAGAAAAGCATGCCGCACGATCTCGGCCTGCTGTTCCAGCCCGTATCGTTCCAGCGGCCAACCTGGTTTAAGGGCATAGTCATAGCGGCACAGTGGATGCCGGCGCAGGACGAGGTGCCAGCGGCCTCTGGTCTGAACCTGCCAGACGTGCACCATCTCGTGGATGAAGTGCCCTTGGCGGTGCAGGTCCGCGGCCGCAAAATCATCGCAGTAGCTATCTGATGCCGGGTGGAAGTGCAGGTGCCCCATGGGTGCCATCGTGACCTTGCGGGGCTGGAACGGGAACCAGCGGCGGCGGCGGATGCGGACCTTCGTGCAGTCGATCGCGCTACCGAAGACCGACTGCACCAAAGCAACCTCGCCCGCCGTCAGTGGCCGCTCGCCGCCGACCGGACAGCCGGGGGTTGCGCCAAGGTCGCTCAGTTGGAATGCTCCGAGTGATCCATTCCGGCCATATCGTCCATGCCGCCGCCGGGTGCTTCCAGCTTGAGTGGCGCGGAAACCTTGTCGCCATCCGCAAAGGTCAGGGTAATCTCGCCAGTGTTGCCAGCGGTCAGTGCCGGATCGAGTTCAAAGGCCATGACGTGCTTGCCGCCGCGTTCGAACTTCACCGTTTCGCCCGGCTTGATTTGGAGGCTGGGCAGCGCGGCCATGCTCTCGCCAGTGGTCTCGTGCATTTCGGCCCGCGCGGCGCCGGTCACGCTGACGGCAGACAGGGTAACGGCCTTGTCACCATTGTTGACCAGCGTGAAATAGCCGCCCGCCGGATTGCCCTTGACCGCAGGAAGAACCAGCACGCCTTCGCTCAGCGCAAGGCCTGGCTTGGCATCGGGGGCAGTGCTGGCTGCATCGTCCTTGGCTGGCTGCTGGCCGCAGGCGGAGAGCGCGGCGATCGAAACGGCCAGGAACAGGGGGGCAAGACGCTTCATCGGGAACCTCGGATCAGGGGGTTGAAATTGCAGCGCTGACTAATCCCGCGCTGCCCTTGTGCCAAGCGAAACCACACCTATATCGCCTTCGTCAACGAGCCGCAGGGCACCTTTGCCGGGACTGGGAAGGTGTAGAGGCGGTGTCCAAAATATGACCAAGGATGGGCAGTAATATGGCTAAAGTAATCGGTATCGACCTCGGCACCACCAACAGCTGCGTGGCTGTGATGGACGGCGGCAAGCCGAAGGTCATCGAAAATTCGGAAGGTGCGCGTACCACCCCGTCGATCGTTGCCTTCACCAAGGATGGTGAACGCCTGATCGGCCAGCCGGCCAAGCGCCAGGCGGTGACCAACCCCGACAACACTATTTTCGCGGTGAAGCGCCTGATCGGCCGCCGCTTCGACGATCCGGTGACCAAGAAGGACACCGAGCTGGTTCCCTATACCATCGTCAAGGGCAAGAACGGCGATGCCTGGGTCAAGGCGGGCGGCGAAGACTATTCGCCCAGCCAGGTCTCGGCCTTCATCCTGCAGAAGATGAAGGAAACCGCGGAAAGCTACCTCGGTGAAACCGTCACCCAGGCAGTGATCACCGTGCCAGCCTACTTCAACGACGCGCAGCGCCAGGCGACCAAGGACGCCGGCCAGATCGCCGGCCTTGAAGTGCTGCGCATCATCAACGAGCCGACTGCGGCCGCGCTGGCCTATGGCCTCGACAAGAATGACGGCAAGACCATCGCGGTCTATGACCTTGGCGGCGGCACCTTTGACATCTCGGTCCTGGAAATCGGGGACGGCGTGTTCGAAGTGAAGTCCACCAACGGCGATACGTTCCTGGGCGGTGAAGACTTCGATTCCAAGCTGGTTGAGTACCTGGCCGACAAGTTCAAGGCCAAGGAAAACATGGACCTGAAGACCGACAAGCTGGCCCTCCAGCGGCTCAAGGAAGCCGCCGAAAAGGCCAAGATCGAGCTGTCGAGCGCCCAGACCACCGAAATCAACCTGCCGTTCATCACGGCCCGTATGGAAGGTGGCACCACCACGCCGCTGCACCTGGTCGAAACGATCAGCCGCGCCGATCTGGAAAAGCTCGTTGCCGACCTGATCCAGCGCACGCTGGAGCCGTGCCGCAAGGCGCTGGCCGATGCGGGCCTGAAGGCCTCTGACATCGACGATGTCGTGCTGGTCGGCGGGATGACCCGCATGCCGCGCGTCCGCGAAGTCGTGAAGGACTTCTTCGGCAAGGAACCGCACACGGGCGTCAACCCGGATGAAGTCGTCGCCATGGGCGCGGCGATCCAGGCCGGCGTGCTGCAGGGCGACGTCAAGGACGTGCTGTTGCTGGACGTGACCCCGCTGTCGCTGGGGATCGAGACGCTTGGAGGCGTGTTCACCCGGATGATCGATCGCAACACCACGATCCCGACCAAGAAGAGCCAGGTCTATTCGACCGCCGAGGACAACCAGCAGGCGGTGACGATCCGCGTGTTCCAGGGCGAGCGCGAAATGGCGGCCGATAACAAGATGCTCGGCCAGTTCGACCTGGTTGGCATTCCGGCGGCCCGCCGCGGCGTGCCGCAGATCGAGGTGACCTTCGATATCGACGCCAACGGCATCGTCAACGTCAGCGCGAAGGACAAGGGCACCGGCAAGGAGCAGCAGATCAAGATCCAGGCTTCTGGCGGTCTGTCCGACGCGGATATCGATCAGATGGTCAAGGACGCCGAGCGCTTTGCCGAGGAAGACAAGCAGCGCCGTGCTGCTGCCGAGGCGAAGAACAACGCCGACAGCCTGGTCCATGCGACCGAGCAGCAGCTTGCCGAGCATGGGGACAAGCTTGACGCTGACCTGAAGGCTGAAATCGAAGCTGCCATCGCCGAAGCCAAGACCGCGATCGAAAGCGGTAACGCTGACGAGATGACGGCCAAGACCACGGCGCTCACCGAAAAGGCCATGAAGATGGGCCAGGTGATCTACGAGAAGGAACAGGCCGCAGCCGCGAGCCCGGGTGCTGGCGCTGCCGCAGCCGAGGGCGGTGAAGACGTGGTCGATGCCGAATTCTCGGAAGTCGACGAAAACAACAAGGGCTGAGCAAGCCATGCATGATGCCCACCACCGTGCTGACCAGCGCGGTGGTGGGTGCTGCATCGGGGTGGGGCGATGTCAGTAGAAATCGACTATTACGAGTTGCTCGAGGTTGAGCGCGGCGCGGATGACGCGGCGATCAAGTCCTCGTACCGCAAGCTTGCGATGCGCTGGCACCCGGACAAGAACCCCGGTGATGCCGAGGCCGAGGCCCGGTTCAAGGCGATCAGCGAAGCCTACGATTGCCTGAAGGACCCGCAGAAGCGCGCAGCCTATGACCGGTTCGGCCATGCGGCGTTCCAGAACGGTGGGATGGGCGGCGGCGCGGGCGGACCCGGCGGCGGCTTTTCCGACCTGGGTGACATTTTCGAGACCATTTTCGGCAGCGCCTTTGGCGGCGGTGGCGGGCGGCAACAGGCCCGCCGCGGTGCCGACCTGCGTTATGACATGGAAGTCAGCCTGGAGGAGGCGTTCCACGGCAAGCAGGCCCAGATCGAGATCGAGGTCGCTGCGGCCTGCGAGCCTTGCGATGGCTCGGGCGCAGAACCCGGCACTGGCACCCGCCGCTGCAATCTGTGCGGCGGCCACGGCCAGGTTCGCGCCCAGCAGGGCTTCTTCATGGTCGAACGGACCTGCCCGACCTGCCACGGTCGCGGCGAAGTGATCGAGAAGCCCTGCCGCAAGTGTGGCGGGGAAGGGCGGGTGGATCGCCCGCAGACGCTCGATGTCACCATTCCGCCCGGCGTTGATACCGGCACCCGCATCCGCTTGGGCGGCAAGGGCGAGGCCGGGCCGTTTGGCGCTCCGGCTGGCGACCTCTACATTTTCGTGCACGTCCGCCGCCACGCGGTGTTCGAGCGCGATGGTACCACGCTGCTGACCCGCGTGCCGATCACTTTCACGACGGCGGCGTTGGGCGGCGAGATCGAGCTGCCCGGTATCGATGGCGAACGCCACACCGTGCCGATCCCGGCCGGGATCCAGTCCGGCAAGCAGCTGCGCCGCCGCGGTGCCGGCATGCCCGTGCTGCAAGGGCGCGGACGCGGTGATCTGGTGATGGAAATCACGGTCGAAACCCCCAGCAAGTTGACCGCCCGCCAGAAGGAACTGCTGCGCGAGCTGCAGGAGACCGAGACTGGTGAGGAATGCCCCGGCTCGAAGGGGTTTTTCGATAAGCTCAAGGAAGCCTGGAACGACCTGACCGAGTAATCGTCAGGACGCCATCACCTCGGCCCTGATCCGCGGCACCAGGCCCGGATCGGCGCGGAGGCGCGGTTCTTCTTCATCCAGGATCGTCAGGAAAGCCTCGCGCTTCAGCGCGGCCAGTTCCTGTGGATCAACTATGCTTCCGGCCGGGAGCGCCGAAGCGACGAGGTCGATCATCCGCTCAGCCCCATGCAGCCGGCCCCACAGGTAGTCGTTCTCGCGGTAAGCGCGGCTGAAGAAGGCTCCGAAGTTGTAGAATTCGACGCCGCGCAACGTCTCGGCAGCCCCACCTGACCGGATTGCCGGGCAATCGTCGGGGGAGATCCGGTCAACCTTGGCGGGGTCGAGTTCGTTGATGTTTTCGCCGCGCAGCAGCGGCAAGGTAACGGTGTCGTAGAACGGGAAGCCAAGATAGGTCAGCAGGATCCGCCGCCGCAGTTCGCGAGGCAGGGGCTTCAAGGCTTCGACCAGAATCGCATCGACCTGCGGGTCCAGTTCGGCAAGCGCGCGCCGCTCGGCCATGGCGGCAAGGACAGCACCGGGGTCTTCCACCACACCGCGCGCCAGCGCAGAAAAGTCCTGGCCGAGGAACGCCGCGGCCTCGCGCTCGAAATGAATGCCCAGTGCGCGGTAGACCGCATCGCGGGCATCCTCGCGGGCATGGGGATACTCGCGGTCGATATCGTCCCAGTCTTCCGACAGGCGCCGCGCCAGGTGCCGCAGACGCCGAATGCGGTAACCCAGATCATGATCGCGGAAGAATGCCACGGCCTCGGCCGAAGCACCGCCTTTCAGCAGCGCGAGATGATCGAAGCCGATTGTGCTGAGCCAGGTGCCAAGATGGCGCTCGATCGCATCAGGGCCGCCAGCCAGATCGGGTGCGGCAGCGTGGATCGTTTGGGCCAGATCCTGCACGATTGCCCGCAGCTTGACCTGGCCATAGCCGTGATAGGCATAGCCGACCCCCTTCGCCGCAGCAGCCTGCGCCTTCTTGCGCCATGACGTCAGCCGCCGCTGGCTTGGCCATTCGAACAGCAGCGTACGCCCGAACAACCGCTCAACCTCGGCTTCGACATCGGGTCGCAGCGTTTCAACCACGCGCTTCAGTTCATCCAGTTCGTGCGACCGTTCGGCAATGGCTTCCAGGTTGTCGCGCACTGGCTGTTCACGAGGGATCGAGGAAAGCGAACCGAAAATCACCGAAAAGAACCCTGGCGGGCGCGGATCGTTGCGGCGCATGCCCCCGACGCGGTCCGGGTGCGGATCGACATAGACGAAGCGGCGGTCGACCTCGCGTTGGGCGGGCCGATCGCGCAGCACGCCCATTGCCTCGGCAAAGGGGGCGTTGACCAGCACCGACCCATCGATCAGCGACACTCCGGCCAGATCACCCAGCTTGCTGTGATTGGGCATGATCCGGGTGAAGAAGGCCGTGCGGCTGTGCCATTCTTCGCCGCGCTCGCTCACCAGCGCGTCGATCTCCGCAGGCTGGAGCGCGGGAAAGGCGCCGGGGAAGCTGGCGGTGGCACGCGCGGCAAAGACCAGCTCGGACGTCGGTGCCAGCGGATGCGAACCACTGACCGGCGTCTTGCTGCGAAAACCGATCGAGAGGCGATGCTCGCTTTCCTCGGCCTCTGCCGGACTGTTGAGGCGCAGGGGCTGGGGATGCCCCTTGAAGTCGGTTGCCGTGACGAAGAGGTCGAGCGGGTGGCCCGGTGGAAGCAGCGGCATATCAGCCGGTCCCTTGGCCATGATGTCGAGTGCTTCGGCCAGCAGGCGCGAGAAGCCGAGACCGGAGAAGGGCGGTTCGAACCAGCGCGAACGGATCAGGCGGGAAAGCTTGGCCCGCACCTCGCCGCGCGTCTCCGGTGCAACGCTTTGCGTAACGACGTTGCCCGGGCGCGACAGCAGGAACCAGACAATCGGCATCGCCCAGAACTTCGCGAACCGCCACCAGGGCCGGGCATCCGGATCGACCAGCACGTCAACGTCGGCGCGCTCAAGCCACAGGTCGGTCAGCGGTTCAAGGCTCTGCCCGGAATGGATCGCCTGGGCCAGGAACACTCCGTTGATCCCGCCGGCGCTGGCACCCGCCACGATATCCGGCATCACCCGCAGGCGCAGCTTCTGGTTGGTAGTAATGCTACGCAGCAGTTTGAGGTAGACTGCCTCAATCCCTTTCGGTGCATCTTCACCAGCGATATGTGCGCGGCTGGCGCGGGCCAGCTTCCACAGCTCCTTGGTGACACCATGCATATAGACCGCAAGACTGACCCCGCCGTAGCAGACGAGGGCAATGCGGAGTTCTTTCTGGCGCATGGCATTCATATAGGCACAAATTGTGTCTTGGCGATAACTAGTCGTATCAGGGTAAGGCGGACTTGCGTTCCCTCTTCGTTCCGGTTAACGCGGCGGCATGGCCAAGCCCAAACGCCGTTATGTCTGCCAGGCCTGTGGCAGCGTCTCCTTCCGCTGGCAGGGGCAATGTGCCGACTGCGGTGAATGGAACACGCTGAGCGAGGAAGCGCCCGAAACGGTGTTTTCCGCCAAGCATGATTTGTCCGGTGGCGGCCGCAAGATCGTCTTTGAACCGCTCGACAAGCCGGGTGAAAAGCTGGTCCGGCGCAGCACCGGGATTGCCGAGTTTGACCGGGCGCTCGGCGGTGGTCTGGTGCCGGGTTCGGCAGTGCTGATGGGGGGTGATCCCGGGATCGGCAAGTCGACCCTGCTGATTCAGGCCGCCGCGCAGATGGCGCGGGCCGGCGGTGAGGTGGTTTATATCAGTGGTGAGGAAGCGGCCGGACAGGTCCGGTTGCGGGCAGAGCGCCTGGGGCTTGCCGATGCACCCATCAGGCTCGCTTCGGCCACCTCGGTGCGGGATATCCTGACCACGTTGGGCGCTATGGCCCCGCCTGCGCTGGTGGTGATCGATTCGATCCAGACGATGCATTCAGACCAGATCGAAGGCGCGCCCGGCACGGTCAGCCAGGTGCGGGCCTCTGCTTTTGAACTTATCCGCTTTGCCAAGGAATGCGGCTGCGCGCTGGTGCTGGTCGGGCATGTCACCAAGGATGGCTCGATCGCCGGCCCGCGCGTGCTGGAACACATGGTCGACGTGGTGATGAGCTTCGAGGGTGAGCGCAGCCATCAGTACCGGATCCTGCGCAACCTCAAGAACCGGTTCGGCCCAGTGGACGAAATCGGCGTGTTTGCCATGGCCGGGGCCGGGCTGGAGGAGGTTGGCAATCCGTCGATGCTGTTCCTTTCCGGCCGGGAGAACCCGATCCCTGGCAGCGCGGTTTTCCCGGCAATGGAAGGCACCCGCCCGGTGCTGGTCGAAATTCAGGCGCTGATCGTGCGGCTCGCCAGCGGTGCAACGCCGCGCCGCGCGGTCGTGGGTTGGGACAATGGTCGTATGGCCATGTTGCTGGCCGTGCTGGAAGCGCGTTGCGGCCTGAACTTCTCGTCCTGCGAAGTCTATCTGAACGTGGCCGGGGGGTACCGCCTGGGCGATCCGGCGGCTGATCTGGCCGTGGCCGCAGCGCTGATTTCGGCCTTGGCGGACCGCCCGTTGCCAAACGATGCCGTATGGTATGGTGAGGTGTCGCTGGCAGGTGAAGTCCGCCCGGTGGCGCATGGCGGGCTGCGTTTGAAGGAATCCGCGAAGCTTGGGTTTACCAAGGCGTTCGGCCCGGGTGACGGCGCGGCCATGGGTAAAGGCCACCGCGAGGTAACCTTGCTCCGGAATCTCGTTGACCAGGTGATGGGCGGGTCATAGATTTGAAACCATGACAGGTTTTGATATTGCAGTGCTGGTCCTGGTCGGGCTGGGCGCTATCACGGGCTTTCTGCGCGGTTTCGTGCAGGAAATCCTGGCGCTGGCCGCGTGGGTTATTGCGCTGTTCGCGATCCACAATCTGCATACCCCACTATCGGCGGCACTGGTGCCCTATGTCGGCAATGAATCCGGGGCGACAGTCCTCGCGCTCGCGTTGCTGCTGCTGGTGCCTTACGCCATCGTCAAGCTGGTCGCCAACCGGATGGGGGAGGCCAGCCGCGATTCCGTGCTGGGTCCGATCGACCGGCTGCTCGGGTTCGGCTTTGGAGCGGTGAAGGGCGTAGTCATCGCGGTCCTGGCGTTTTCGGTGTTGGTTCTGGGCTATGACACTGTCTGGGGGATTGGTGGGCGGCCGACGTGGATCACGCAGGCTCGAAGCTACCCCATCGTGAACGCCGGCAGCGAAGCGCTCGTTAAGATGATCGCCGAACGCCGCAAGGAAGCGGCCGAAGCCGAAGCCAAGCGCCTGGGCAAGGCCAAGCCCTGATCCTTGGCCAGCAGCGTGACCCTCTACACGCGCGAAGTGCTCGCGCTGGCGACCAGCCTCAGCCAATGGCCGCTTGATCCTGACATGCCATTGAGCGGTTCAGCCCGCTCACCCACTTGCGGTAGCGCCGTGTCGCTCTCCCTGGCGGTCGACACGTCTGGGCGGATTGCGCAGGTTGGCATCAAGGCGCAGGCTTGCGCCATCGGTCAGGCCAGCGCAGCGCTGTTTGCCGCCGCGGCCGCTGGGCGCGAGGCAGACGATCTTGCCACTGAACTTGCGGCAATCCGGCACTGGCTGAAAGAAGGCGGCGCGCTGCCCGGCTGGCCGGGGCTGGAGGCCATTGCCGCGGCGCGGGACTATCCTGCCCGGCATGGCGCGATCACGCTGGCCTGGCAAGCCGCACTTGAGGCGCTTTCCAGTCGGCCAAACCCTCGCTAGAGGGCGGTTAACGAGACAATATAGCAGGGGAAGCCATGGCAACGCAGCCAGTTGATCACGAACCCTCCGCCTCCGACATGCGCCTGGTTATCGCGGCGTCTTCGGCGGGGACGGTGTTCGAATGGTATGACTTCTTCATTTACGGCGCGCTTGGCGTGATCCTGTCCAAGACGTTCTTCCCGACCGGCAATGCCACCCTGGAAATGCTGCTGTTCTGGCTGGTCTTCGCGGTCGGTTTCGGCTTCCGTCCGCTTGGTGCGGTCCTGTTCGGCTATCTGGGCGACAAGCTGGGGCGCAAATATACCTTCCTGGTGACGGTAACGCTGATGGGCATTGCCACGGCGGGCGTTGGCCTGATTCCGGCTGCCGCCCAGATTGGCCTGTGGGCACCCGCCATCGTCATCCTGCTGCGCATCCTGCAAGGGCTCGCGCTTGGCGGCGAATACGGCGGTGCGGCGATCTACGTGGCCGAGCATTCGCCGTTCCGCCGGCGTGGTTACTTCACCAGTTACATCCAGGCCAGCGTGGTTGGCGGTTTCGTGCTGAGCCTCGTGGTCGTGCTGGGCTGCAAGGCGATGATGAGCGACGCGACCTGGAATGCGTGGGGCTGGCGCGTGCCATTCCTGCTCAGCCTGCTGCTGCTTGCCGTCTCCCTGTGGATGCGCTTCAAGCTTTCCGAGAGCCCGGTTTTCCAGGCGATGAAGGAAGCGGGCGAAACGGCCGGCAATCCCTTTGTCGAAAGCTTCACCTATCCCGGTAACAAGAAGCGGATATTCATCGCGCTGTTTGGCATCGCTGCCGGCCTGACGGTGATCTGGTACACGGCGATGTTCTCGGGTCTTTCGTTCCTGCAGAACGCAATGCACGTAGAAAGCACCACGGCTGAAATCATCGTTGGCATCGCCGCGCTGATCGGAATGGGCTTATACATCTACTTCGGCAGTCTTTCGGACCGGATTGGGCGCAAGAAGCCGATCGTGATCGGCTATGCGCTGACGCTGTTGCTGCTGTTCCCGACCTTCTGGTTCATCGGCTCCGTCGCCAAGAACCCGGCGCAGCACGCTGCAATCGAATGGACGATCCGCGGCAGCGACTGCGAATATGATCCCTTCGCGACCAAACAGACAACCCAGTGTGGCAAGCTGATGGGCGACTTCGCTGGAGCCGGGATCGGTTATACCTTGGAACGGGGCAATACCCTTGAACTGGTCATGGCCGGCACCCAGGTAATCACGCTTGATGGGCTCAACTGGGATGATGCCAAGGCCCGCAAGGCCGAGATCGAGCAGCGGGCCGGCAAGACCGTGTTCAACTTCGAAAAGCACAAACCCAGCCTGATCCAGTCCGTCTTGATCATCGGTGCCCTGCTGGTGCTGATGGCGCTTTCGGCAGCCACCTATGGCCCCGTCGCGGCACTGCTGGCGGAGATGTTCCCACCCAAGGTCCGCTACAGCTCGATGTCGATTCCCTATCACATCGGCACCGGCTATTTTGGCGGGTTCCTGCCGTTCATCGCCAGCTTTATCGTGGCCCGCACCGGCGATCCGTATTCGGGGCTGTGGTACACCTGGGGCGTGGTCCTCATGGCCATGATCGTCGCCTGGTGGGGCCTGCCCGACGGAAAGCCGCGCGACTTTACTGATGATGCCGCCTGAACTGCCACCATCCACGCTGCGCCTCTCGATCGACCGCGAAGCGCTCGCCGCCAACTGGCGGGCGCTTGACCGGTTGTCCGGACGGGCGCGGGCGGGGGCGGCAGTCAAGGCCGATGCCTATGGCGTCGGGGTGGCAGTGGCTGCCCCGGTGCTGCGGGATGCAGGGGCCGAGGATTTCTTCGTGGCGCACTGGCAGGAGGTGCCCGCGCTGCTGGCGCATGTCTCCGCCGCTTGCGTTAGCGTGCTGCACGGGCCGCTGACCGCTGCGGACGCAGCATTCGCCAAAGCCACCGGCGTCCGGCCGGTCATCAATTCGCTGCATCAGGCGCAGCTCTGGATCGATGCCGGGGGCGGCGTCTGCGATCTGATGGTCGATACCGGGATCAACCGGATTGGTCTTGGTATGGCTGACTTGACCGACCCGCTGATCGGCCGATTACAGGTCGATGTGCTGCATTCGCATCTGGCTGCTGCGGAGGAAGATTCCGCACTCAATGCTGCGCAGCAAAGTCGCTGGAATACGGCGCGCGGGATGGTGCAGCATAAGCGTGCCAGCCTGGCGAACAGCGCGGGCATCATGCTGGGGGCCGATTATCATGGCGAACTCACCCGGCCTGGCCTGGCGCTTTACGGCGGTGTGCCCTGCGCTGCCTTGGCAAACGAGATTTGCCAGGTCGTTACTCCGGAAGCGGCCTTGATCCAGGTGCGGGACATCGCTGTGGGGGAGTGCGTGGGCTATAATGCAACCTTCCAGGCAGACCGCCCGATGCGGATCGGGGTGGCCAGCCTGGGCTATGCCGATGGTTATCTGCGCATCTGGTCGAACAAGGGCATGCTGCGCAGCATGGGCCGCCCAGTTCCAGTGATCGGCCGCGTTTCGATGGACATGACAGTTCTCGATTTGACCGAAGTTCCTGACCTGCGCGAAGGGGACTGGCTGGCGGTAGATTACAGCTTGCCCGAAGCCGCTGCCACAAGTGGCCTGTCCCAGTATGAACTGCTGACGTTGCTGGGTGGCCGCTTCACCCGTTAGGGGCCGGTGCTGCGCAACATGACTCATGTTGCAATGCCGTTGCTGCGAGTGCTAACACTCGCTGCAACTGCACAGTTAGGGGAACCCCATGGCCCAGGCCAAAGGCGATACCGTGATTATCAAGAAGTACGCCAATCGGCGGCTCTACAACACCCAGTCATCAAGCTACATCACGCTGGAGCACCTCGCGAAGATGACGCGGGACGGCGTGGAATTCAAAGTGCTCGATGCCAAGACCGGGACTGACATCACGCATCAGATCCTGACCCAGATCATCATGGAAGAGGAAAGCTCAACCGGCGAGCAGATGCTGCCCGTGAACTTCCTGCGTCAGTTGATCGGGATGTACGGCAATTCCATGCAGAGCCTGGTGCCGCACTACCTTGAAGCTTCGATGGACAATTTCCGTTCCAACCAGGTGAAGCTGCGCGAAGCCTTCGAGACCAGCCTGGGCAACAATCCGCTCGCCAAGCTGGCGCAGCGCAATCTTGAGATGTTCAAGGCGGCGGCCTCGGCGTTTGTTCCGGGCCTCAATGACAGCAAGCCGGCCGGTGGCGAGAGCAAGGACGATGAGATCGCCCAGCTCCGTGCCCAGATGGCCGCGATGCAAAAGAAGCTCGACGAACTCGGCAAGTAAGCCAGCGCAAGTCACGCCGCTTGCCCGCACCGGGCCGCTCGGCTATCGCGCGGCCCCATGAAACACGCCCTTTCCGTCACCCGCGCCGACGATTTCGCCCAATGGTATCAGGAAGTCATCTCCGAGGCGGAGATGGCCGAAGAGAGCGGCGTGCGCGGCTGCATGGTGATCAAGCCGTGGGGCTATGGCATCTGGGAGCGGATCCAGCACCTCATGGACGCCCGGATCAAGGCCGCGGGCGTCCAGAACTGCTATTTCCCGCTGTTCATCCCGTTGTCCTACTTCGCCAAGGAAGCCGAACACGTTGACGGCTTTGCGAAGGAAATGGCGGTAGTCACGCACCACCGCCTGATCCAGGACGGCAAGGGCGGGCTGGTACCCGATCCCGAGGCCAAGCTGGAAGAGCCGCTGATCGTGCGACCGACCTCCGAAACGGTGATTGGCCAGGCGATGAGCCGGTGGATCCAGTCATGGCGCGATCTGCCGCTGCTGACCAACCAATGGGCCAACGTGGTGCGCTGGGAAATGCGCACCCGGATGTTCCTGCGCACCAGCGAGTTCCTCTGGCAGGAAGGTCATACCGCCCATGCCAACCGCGACGATGCGATGGAGGAAACGCTGCGGGCTCTCGAAATGTACCGCAGCCACGCCGAGGAAGATCTCGCCATGCCGGTGGTTGCCGGTGAAAAGCCGGAGAACGAGCGTTTCCCTGGCGCTGTCGCGACCTATTCGATCGAGGCGATGATGCAGGATGGCAAGGCGCTCCAGGCCGGCACCTCGCATTATCTAGGCACCGGTTTCGCCGAGGCCGCCAATATCCGCTACCAGGATAAGGAAGGCGGCCAGCAGCTGTGCCACACCACATCCTGGGGCGTCTCGACCCGCCTGATCGGCGGCGTGATCATGACTCACGGCGATGACGATGGTTTGCGCGTGCCGCCGCGCATCGCGCCGCACCAGATCGTGATCCTGCCAATGCTGCGCGAGGACGATGGTGACGCGGCCCTGCTCGCTTATTGCGAGGAACTGCGTGCTGCGCTGGCCAAGCAATGGGCTCTCGACGAGCCGATCCGCGTCCTGCTCGACAAGCGGGCCGGCAAGGCCACGGCCAAGCGCTGGGGCTGGGTCAAGAAGGGCGTGCCGCTGGTGCTGGAAATCGGTGGCCGCGATGCTGCCGGCGGGCAGGTTTCCGCCGTGCGCCGTGACCGGCTCTATCGTGAGGACGGCAAGGTCAATTTCATCGGCCAGTCGCGTGAAGACTTTGTGGCATCTGCGGCAGCTGAACTGGAGGACATCCAGCGCGCACTCCATGCCGAGGCTACGGAGCGCCGCGATGCGCAGATCCATCGCGGGGTAACCGACCTTGCGGGCCTCGAAACATTCTTCAGCACTGACAAGCGTTACCCAGGTTGGGTCGAAGTGCTGTGGTCCCGCCCGACGGGGGCTGCGCTCGAAGCCGTGGTCGCCAAGCTCAAGGGGCTGAAGCTGACGATCCGCAACACGCCGATGAACAGTGAGCCGGTCAGCGGCACCTGCCTGTTCACAGGCGAGCCGGCGGTGGAACGCATCTTCGTCGCCCGGGCTTATTGACTTGGTCAAGCACCCCAAGCCCCAGCCCGGCCTGCCGAGCCGCCAGCAGATTCTGGATTTCATCGCCAGCAGCGAAGAGCCCGCGGGCAAGCGCGAGATCGCCCGCGCCTTTGGTCTGAAGGGGCAGGAGAAGATCCAGCTCAAGTCCTTGCTCAAGGACATGGCCGAGGAAGGCCTGATTGACGGCAACCGGACGGCCTTCCACCGCATGGGTGGGGTGGCGAAAGTCACGGTCCTGCGCGTGGTTGGTACGGAGGATGGCGAGGCCTTGGCCGTGCCGGACAGCTGGCAGCCAGAAGAGGCCCTGCCGCCGCCGCGTCTGCGCTTGATTGAGCGCAGCGGCGAAAAACGTGAACGGCAGGCGGCCCTGCGCGTCGGGGACCGTGTCCTGGCGCGCACTGAAGAAACCGCAACGGGTTGGATCGCCTACCCGATGAAGAAGCTGCCGGCCCGAACCGAGCAGATCATGGGCGTGGTGGAGATCGACGGCGCCGGGAAGGGCTGGCTAGCTCCCGTCGACAAGCGCGAGCGTCATTCGCAGCCGATTGCCGATCTGGGCGGGGCTGAGGTAGGCCAGCTCGTACTGGCCGAACCGGCCGGACGCAGTCCGCGTTCGGGCGTCAAGGTTACCGACGTGCTTGGCGATCCGCTGGCACCCAAGGCGTTCAGCCTGATCGCAATTCACAAGCATGGCATTCCTTATGCCTTCTCCCCCGAAGCGATTGAAGAAGCACAACGCGCGGCGAAGCTGCCGCTGAGCCCTGATCACCGCGAGGACCTGCGGCACCTGCCGATTGTCGCGATCGATCCCAGCGATGCGCGCGATCATGACGATGCGATCTGGGCCGAGCCGGACGGGGAAGGGGGCTTCCGCGCGCTTGTCGCCATTGCTGACGTCAGCTTCTATGTCCGTCCCGGCGGTTCGCTGGACCGCGCCGCGCGGGAACGCGGCAACTCGGTCTATTTCCCTGACCGCGTTGTGCCGATGCTGCCGGAGGTGCTGAGCGCTGACGTCTGCTCGCTGCGGGCGGGCGAAGACCGCGCCGCCATGGCCTGCCATCTTTCGATTTCGGCAGATGGCAAGGTTACCGACTGGCGCTTTACCCGCGCCCTGGTTCGGATCGATGAAGTAATCGCTTACGAAGAGGCGCAGCGGCGGATCGACGAGGGCGATGCGGCGCAGCATCTGGTCAGCCTGTGGGATGCCTGGCGCGCTCTGGAACGCGCGCGCAATGATCGCGACCCGCTGGCACTCGAGCTGCCAGAGCGCCGCGTCAAGCTGGATGAGGCCGGGCGGATCACCGAGATTGCGCTGCGCGAACGGCTCGATGCGCACCGCGTGGTCGAAGACTTCATGATCGCCGCCAACGTCGCAGCGGCCAAGGCGCTGGAGAGCAAGGTCGCGCCGATTGTCTATCGCATTCACGAGCCGCCAAACCGCGAGAAGCTGGTTGCGCTGAAGGACTACCTTTCCACCTTTGAGCGCAAGCTGGCCTTGGGCCAGGTGATCACGCCGGGGCTGTTCAACCGCTTGCTCAAGGATGTGGCGGACGAGGCCGAGAAGGCCCTGATCATGGAGGCGGTGCTCCGCAGCCAGACGCAGGCCTATTACGGTCCGCGCAATGCCGGGCATTTCGGGCTCGCGCTGGGTTCTTACGCGCACTTCACTTCGCCGATCCGGCGTTATGCCGATTTGCTGGTGCACCGCGCGCTGGTCGACGGGTTTGGTCTGGAGCAGCCGGAGCCAAAGGGCGATCTCCCGCCACGTTCGGGCCTGTCGGAACGCGACCGCAGCGATTTGTCTCGCATCACTGACGCGATCAGTGCTGCCGAGCGCCGGGCGATCGAAGCAGAGCGTGAGACGATCGACCGCTATGTTGCTGCCTGGCTATCCGCCCGCGTGGGCGAAGTCTTTGAATGCCGCGTAACCGGTGTGCAGAAATTCGGTCTGTTCGCCACGATCATCAGCCTGGGCGGCGATGGCCTTGTGCCAGTCTCGACCCTGGGCAACGAGCGCTTCCACTTTGACGAGCGCGCCAAGGTCCTTGTTGGAGACAGCGGCCACACCCGTTTTGCCATGGGTGACCGGTTGCGACTGCGCCTGGCCGAGGCCAACCCGCTGACCGGAGCGTTGAAGTTCGAGCCGGAAGATCATGATGGCGCGGTGATTGAACCACGTGGGCGGCGGATGGAAACGCCGCTCAAGAAGCGCGGCAATCACCTCGTCGGTCAACGTGGGCGGCCGGGCAACATCCGCCACCAGGGGCGCGGCAAGAAGCGCTGAATTCGGGTCAACCGAGCCGTTCGAGGTCCGCGTCGCTGACGCCGCCTGGGATGACATAGACCGGGCAGGGCAGTTGGCCGGCGATCCCGACGAAGTGGCTGACCAGCGGGCCGGGACCACCGCCTGCCGCTGCTCCAAGGACCAAGGCCGAAACTTCCGGGTGATCGGCAAGATAGTCGCGGATCACCTGGACACCCTCACCCTGCCGGACCGAAATGGTCGGCGGATTGGGGCTGTCCGCCATCACGGAACCCGCCGCACTAGTGACCAAGGCTTCGGCCCGGACCCGGGCTTCTTCCTCGATGGTTGCCTGGATGCCGCCAAACGCCACGAAAGGCTGGCGCGGGACAAGCGCGAGCAGGTGTAGTGCGCCGCCGGTGCGTGCAGCACGCCGTGCAGCAAACCGCAGCGCTGTGCCGGCCTCGTCGGTCTCATCCATGATCACCAGATAGACGCGCATTGGCCTGCCCCTTCAGCGCTTATCATATCTGCTACAATCGTATTCCGCGCAAGAACCTTGCCCTGCGGCGCACTTTTGGCCAGAGACGTAAGGGCAAATCCACCCCAGCAGGACTTACCCGACCGATGCCGATCGAGATCAAGATGCCCGCCCTTTCTCCCACCATGGAAGAGGGCACACTCGCCAAGTGGCTGGTGAAGGTTGGCGACAGGGTTTCATCCGGCGACATCATGGCCGAAATCGAAACCGACAAGGCGACGATGGAATTCGAAGCTGTCGATGAAGGCACGATCGTCGCCATCACCGTTCCCGAGGGTTCCGAAGGGGTCAAGGTTGGTGCGGTTATCGCGACGCTGGCCAGCGACGATGAAGAGGCCGCCCCTGCCGCACCCAAGCCGGCCGCACCAGTTGCAGCGCCGAAAGCAGATCCGGCTCCCGCTCCTGTCGCTGCAATCGCGGCGGCGCCTGTCGCAGCTGCCGTGCCGAAGGCCACCAGCGATGACCGTGTGGTGGCATCGCCGCTGGCCAAGCGCATGGCTGCGGAACTGGGCGTCGATCTTGCCAGGATTGCCGGTACCGGCCCGAATGGACGGATCGTCAAAGCAGATATCGAAGCGGCCGCCGGGGGGGCTGTCGCACCGACCGCCGCGGCTCCGGCCGTTACTCCCTCCGCTGCCGCGACCACTGCGCCCGCGGCGCCAGTGGTTTCCGACTTCGGCA
Source organism: Sphingomonadaceae bacterium (assembly GCA_009926135.1). GTDB lineage: Bacteria > Pseudomonadota > Alphaproteobacteria > Sphingomonadales > Sphingomonadaceae > Novosphingobium. The sequence continues at coordinate 174,855 of RFPL01000002.1, read as the reverse complement.
TTCCTTATGAGGCCGAGAAGCTCAACAACGTTCGCAAGACCATCGCCCGCCGCCTGACCGAGGCGAAGCAGACCATTCCGCACATCTACCTCACGGTCGATGTCCGGCTCGATGCACTGCTGAAGCTGCGCGGAGAGCTGAACAAGGCGCTTGAGCCGCAGGGCGTGAAGCTCTCGGTTAATGACCTGATGATCAAGGCCCTGGCCAAGGCGCTGGAGATCGTGCCGAAGTGCAACGTCAGCTTTGCCGGGGATGAACTGCGCAAGTACACCCGCTCTGACATTTCGGTTGCGGTCGCTGCGCCCTCGGGCCTGATCACCCCGATCATCGTCGATGCCGGGTCCAAGAGCGTTTCGCAGATCTCAAAGGAAATGTCTGCGCTCGCCGGCAAGGCCCGCGAAGGCAAGCTGCAGCCGCATGAGTATCAGGGCGGCACGGCCAGCCTATCCAACCTCGGCATGTTCGGGATCAAGCAGTTCGATGCCGTAATCAATCCGCCCCAGGCGATGATCCTCGCGGTCGGCGCGGGTGAGCAGCGGCCCTATGTCGTCGACGGCGCGTTGTCAGTCGCCACGGTCATGTCGGCCACCGGTAGCTTCGATCACCGCGCGATCGACGGGGCTGATGGCGCCGCGTTGATGCAGGCCTTCAAACAGCTAGTGGAACAGCCCCTCGGGCTGCTTGCATAAGCATACCAAGACAAATTCCGGAGAGTTCGATGTCTGAGCAGTACGACGTCATTGTCCTTGGTTCTGGTCCAGGCGGCTATGTTGCGGCGATCCGCTGCGCCCAGCTGGGCCTCAAGGTTGCCATTATCGAGCGTGAGAACCTGGGCGGGATCTGCCTCAACTGGGGCTGCATCCCCACCAAGGCGCTGCTGCGTTCGGCCGAAGTGCTACACAACATGAAGCACGCGGCTGCCTATGGCCTGGCTGCGGACAATATCCGCGCCGACCTCGACGCCGTGGTGAAGCGCAGCCGCGGCGTGGCCAAGCAGCTCAATCAGGGCGTCACTCACCTGATGAAGAAGAACAAGATCACGGTCCACATGGGCACCGGGATACTGAAGGGTGCGGGCAAGCTGGAAGTGACTGGCGACAAGGGGACCGAAACCCTCACCGCCAAGCACATCATCGTCGCCACGGGCGCGCGGGCCCGCGACCTGCCCTTCGCTCCGGCCGACGGCAAGCGCGTCTGGACCTATCGCCACGCGATGGTTCCGCAGGAGCTGCCGAGCAAACTGCTGGTGATCGGATCGGGCGCGATCGGGATCGAGTTCGCCAGTTTCTACAACGACATGGGCAGCCAGGTTACCGTCGTCGAGATGATGGACCGGATCGTGCCGGTTGAGGATGCCGACGTCTCAGCCTTCCTGGAGAAAGCGCTGGTCAAGCAGGGCATGACGATCATGACCGGGGCCGGGGTCGAGAAGCTCGATGTCACGGCGTCGGGCGTCAAGGCCGCGATCAAGGGCAAGGACGGCAAGGTCGTCAGCAGCCATTTCAGCCACGTGATCGTCGCGGTCGGCATCGTCCCCAACACCGAATCGATCGGGCTTGAGAGCCTGGGCGTGAAGGCGGAGCGCGGGATCATCGCGATCGACGATTACGGCCGCACGAATGTGAAGGGTCTATGGGCGATCGGCGACGTCACGCCGGGGCCGTGGCTGGCGCACAAGGCCAGTCACGAAGGCGTGATTGCGGCGGAAAGCATTGCCAAGGAACTGGGCAACAAGGATGTCCATCCCCACGCGATGAATCGCCGCAATATCCCCGGCTGCACCTATTGCCACCCGCAGGTTGCCTCGGTCGGTCTGACCGAAGCCAAGGCCAAGGAAGCTGGGCATGAAGTCAAGGCCGGGACCTTCCCGTTCATGGGCAACGGCAAGGCCATCGCGCTGGGCGAGCCCGAAGGTTTCATCAAGACCGTGTTCGACGCCAAGACCGGCGAACTGCTGGGCGCGCACATGGTCGGCGCGGAAGTGACCGAGCTGATCCAGGGCTATGTCGTGGGCAAGACGCTGGAGACCACCGAGGCCGAGCTCATGGCCACGGTCTTCCCGCACCCGACCCTGAGCGAGATGATGCACGAAAGCGTCCTCGCCGCTTACGGACGAGCGCTGCACATCTGATCGTTGCGGGTCAGCGCGCCGCCAATGACGCTGCGCGCTTTTCCTGCAGTCTGACCGCGAAGGCATAGATCGCATAATCAAGGCGATTGATGGCTTTGAGGTAGCGCAAGTCCGCGTCGGCAATCGGCGGTCTTTCGCCAGAGCTGACGTTGATGGTCTCAAGCGCCCGCCCGCGGTAGATTGGCAGCTCGTGCCGCAGCAGTTCAAGCGACGCGGCCGCCATTTCCTGAATGAAGAACCAGCGCATCCGGGCGATTCTGCGCCGCACAATCACCCGGTCCAGTATCGTGCAATTCCGCGCCTTCCAGCCCGAGCCGAGCAGTTGGCGAAAGTGGAAGTTCTCGATGTAGAGGCGCAGTCCGGGATCGGGATTCCGGATGAAATCGGCAAACGAAAGCGTCTGAGCCAGTTCAATCGGGCCACGTTCGTTGGCCGCCAACTGTGCCGCGTCGACATTATTCCGCCAATAGCGATAGACGGACTGAATTCGGGCTGCAGGATCACGAAAATTGGTGACCAGGATATGATCGTTGGCCAAGGCTGCATAGGCATCGAAGCCATAGTGACCTGCGTAAAAAGAGAAGCCACTGAACTCGCGGGAGATATTCTGAATTGGGCGAGGATCGAACGGTGAGTTCAGGAATACCGGCGCGACTTCAGCATCAACAAATCGGGAGGCCAGAAGTGCACGAAGCGCACTGCCCGCAGCCTTTGGATTATGTAGTAAAAATACGTGATTCAACGTGGATCCTGCAATCTGTCTGGATTTTTTAGACTTGTTTTCTGGGCCGTTATTAGCAGAACTGGCGGTAGATTGAAGTTCGGTTCGGCCCATTTATCGAAATTTCCGGCGCAGAATTTCTGCGGCTGAAGATGGGCAGATTTGGGAACATAGGCTCGAAAGCCATCTCGTCGGTCGCTAGGGTGGTGCAGCGGGCGGTCCGTCTTGGCGCTCGTTCATTCGCGGTCAGTGAAAACCGATCGATCAGCCCGCTCGTTGAGAAGGCCTTACCGTGCTCTTCAGTATAGGGTAGGGGGCTACCCTATGGCGCATACCGCAACAAACAAGGAAGCTCTCCTCGCCCGCGTCCGGAGGATCTCTGGTCAATTGGCGGCGATCGAAAAGGCCATTGCAGACGAAGCGGCCTGCAACGCCATCTTGCACCAGGTGGCTGGGGTGCGCGGCGCGGTGGGCGGGTTGATGGATGAGCTGGTCGGAGACCACATCCAGCAGCATCTGGCGCAACCCGGTCTTAGCGACGCTGAGCGCGCCGAAGCGGCCCAAGATATCATTGCGGCGATCCGCCGTTACGCGAAATAGGACGCCGACATGTCTTTTGATGCCGACCTCGATCAACTGGCGCACGACCACGTCTTCCTGGGTGATGCCCATGATCGCAACGCCCGTCGGACACTTTGGGTCGTCCTGCTGACTGCCGGAATGATGGTAGTCGAGATTGTTGCGGGTGTGATCTTCAATTCGATGGCCCTGCTGGCCGATGGTTTCCATATGGCAACGCACGCAGGTGCGCTTGGGGTTGCGGCACTCGCCTATGCCTATGCCCGGAAGCACGCCAACAGCCGGCGCTACAGCTTCGGTACGGGCAAGGTCGGGGACCTGGCCGGCTTTGCCTCGGCGATGGCGCTTGGTCTTGTGGCACTGGGGATCGCGGTGGAATCCGGGCAGCGCCTGCTCAGTCCGCAATCCGTGGCGTTCACGGAGGCCACCATCATCGCCGTTGTCGGCCTGCTGGTGAACCTCGCAAGCGCTTGGCTGCTGGGGGCAGATCATCATCATGGGCATGGCCACGAACACGGCCATCATCACGACCATGGCCATGCGCATGACCACGACCACCACGATAACAATCTGCGGTCTGCCTACGTCCATGTGCTAGCCGACGCGCTGACATCCGTTCTGGCTATCGTTGCACTGCTGGGCGGCCGCTATCTGGGTTGGGTCTGGCTTGATCCTGTCATGGGATTGGTCGGCGCGACCGTTATCGCGATCTGGTCATGGACGCTCATCCGGGACACGGCCAGCGTCCTGCTCGATGCGCATGAAAGTCATCTTGAAGATGAGATTCGCGAATTCGTCGAAGGGCCCGGGGACGCCCGGATCACCGACCTGCACGTCTGGCGCGTCGGTCCGGGGGCGCACGCCGCAATTGTGGCCGTAATGGGAATCGACGGCGACAGCGTTCGTGCCCGACTGCGCGACGTGCACGAGATTGCACACCTGACGGTCGAACACCGGCTTTAGAGTGTAACGCACATCGAAGTGCCGGGTTGAATCAACCCTGGCGGACAGGGTGGGATTCGAACCCACGGTGAGCTTGCACCCACGGCGGTTTTCAAGACCGCTGCCTTAAACCACTCGGCCACCTGTCCTCGGGAATGCCCGCTAGCGCCAAAGCGCGGGATTGTCACGCCCGATGGATTTTCCGAATCGGCGGCGCTGTGCCAAGGTCAGCCTCATGAGCTTGCTGCGCCGTTTCTGGGTTACTTTTCCATTGGGTGCGGCAGCTGCGGCATTTTCGATGCCGTCGATCTCTCAGTCAGAGCCGGACGCTTCGGTACCCATAGTTCAGCCAGTGCCGACCGATGCCGTGGCGGTTGATGGCTTCCAGTCCTATCTCCAGCTCGTTGCAGCCAAGGCGCGGGGGCAGGGGGTAAGCCAGCAGGCGGTCGACAGCGTGCTGAGCGGCCTGACCTACAATCCGCGGGTTGTAGCCCTCGATCATGCGCAGCCCGGATCGGCCCCCGGCACCCCGCCGCCATTCCAGAGCTACTATGAGCGTCACATCGGTTCCGCGCGAATCAATGGCGGCCGCTCTGCCTTGGCCGAAAACCTGGAAGCGATCCGCCAGATCGAATCGCAATATGGCGTTCCGGCGAAGATTATCGTCGCAATCTGGGGCAAGGAGACCTTTTACGGCCGGATCAAGGGCGATTTCGATCTGGCTCGCTCGCTTGCCACCCTTGCTTATGAAGGGCGCCGGCGCGACTTGTTCGAGGGCGAGTTGATCGCCCTCATGAAAATGATCGATCGCGGGGTGCCGCGCGGGCGGATGCTGGGAAGCTGGGCTGGGGCATTTGGCAATCCGCAGTTTCTGCCCTCGGTCTTCCTGCGGGTTGCGCGCGATGGTGACGGCGATGGCGATGCCGATATCTGGAACGACCGCGCCGATACCTTTGCCTCGATCGCCAACTATTTCCGTGATGCCGGCTGGCGCCCGGGCGAGCCCTGGGGCGTGCGCGCTTCGGTTCCCACCGGGTTTGACCGCGGCCAACTCACCACCCGCTTGGAATCACCGGCCTGTCCGCGTGTCCATGCCCGGCATTCGGTCTGGAAAACCGTGGCGGAATGGCGGTCGGTCGGCATCGTCCCGCTGGCCGGAATCGGCGATGCGACCATGGCCACCTTGTTCGAGCCCGATGGGCCGGGGAACGGGGCCTTCCTCTTAACCGGTAATTATCGGGTTATCCTGCATTATAACTGCTCGAACTACTACGCACTGTCCGTGGGGTTGCTTGCAGATGAGATTGCCCGTTAGCCGAAACTTGCCGTTTGCGGCGCTGGTCTTGCTGGTCGTTGCCGGGGATCCGACCTGGGCGAAGGATCGGCCCGCGCCAATCGCGATCAATGGTCCGCAATCGGACTATCCCATGGTGCTGGGTCAACCCTTCACCGTCGATGGTGTGACATATACACCTGCCGATACGCTGAACTATGATGTGGTCGGCCATGCGGCGACTGCAGCCGAAGGCGGCGGTGCGATCACGGCTAGCCACCGCACCCTGCCTTTGCCCAGCTATGTCGAGATCACCGCGCTCGACACCGGGCGGACGATCCTGGTGCGGCTTGAGCGGCGCGGACCGATGTCCGGTACCCTGTTGACCGAGCTTTCACCCGGCGCCGCTGTCCAGCTTGGCATTGCCGGTCAGGCCCGTGCCCCCGTCCGGGTGCGGCGGGTCAATCCGCCTGAGCCCGAGCGTTCTGCGCTGCGCGCTGGCCGCTCAGCGCCCGCCCGGATGGATACGCCGCCTTCACTGCGGGCCGTGCTGATGCGCCGGCTTGAACAGCAAGGGCCCGGCGTGCAGGTCTCACGCCCCGGCCCAATGCCAACGCCTGACAAACTGCCCCCCGTGCCGCAGGCCGTTCCCGGTTCTCGCGCGGAAATGCCGCCGCCAGTGGTGGTGCCGGCGGTTGCAGCCAAGCCGGTTCCGCAGCCGGTGGTTGCGGCAGCCAAGGTCGAGCCAAAGGCCACAATCGCATCCCCTGCCAAAGCCGGCTGGCTGGTCCAGGTCGGAGCATTCTCAAGCAAGGCGCGCGCCGAAGCCGCAGCAAGGGCAATCGGCGCGCAGGTTGATCCGGCTGGCAAGCTCTGGCGCGTCCGCATGGTGGGTCTCGCTTCGCAGGCCTCTGCCGATGCGGCGCTGGCGAAGGCCAAGGCAGCGGGTTATGCCGACGCCAGGATTCAACGCTCCGACTGATCCTGTTTCAGGCCACAGGCAACGCGGCAGCGGGGAAACGCGGGCTGGACCGTTCGACAGGGTGGTCAATGGCCTGCTAGGGCTGGTGCCATGATGCGTGGAAAGTTCATTGCCCTGGAAGGTGGCGAAGGGGCTGGGAAGAGCACCCAGGCGCGGTTGCTCGCCGAAGCCCTGCGTGCGCGGGGCCAGGCCTGCGTCGTTACTCGCGAACCGGGAGGTACCGTGGGAGCCGAAGCAATTCGCGCCCTGCTGCTCGGCACCGAAGGCGATGGCTGGCACCCTCGAGCCGAAGCCCTGCTCTTCGCCGCCGCCCGGTCGGATCATGTCGAGCGACTGATCGTACCGGCGCTGGAGCGCGGCGACTGGGTGGTCTGCGACCGGTTTGTCGATTCGAGCCGGGCCTATCAGGGCGGTGGCAGCGGCTTGTCCGATGCGGAACTGCTCGATCTGCACCGGATCGGAAGTGGCGGCCTGCTTCCTGACCTGACCTTGCTGATCGAGGTTGCGCCAGAAATCGTCGAACAACGCCTGACTGCGCGCGATGGCGACGAGGCTGACCGCATTGGCGGCCGCGATGCGCAGTTTCACGCTGCCGTCAGCGCCGCCTTCCGGCGCTTTGCCGAAGCCGAGCCAGCACGTTTCGCCCGGATTGATGGCAATGAATCTCCTGAGCAGGTCCATGCCAGCGTCATGGCTGCGCTGGGGCCTCTGCTGCCATGAAACTGCGGGGGCACGAAGCGGCCTGGGCTGAATGGCGCGCGGCGCTGGGTTCTGAGCGAATGCATCATGCGTGGATCCTGGCTGGTCCGCGCGGACTGGGCAAAGGGGCCTTCGCCCGCGCTGCGGCTGCGGAACTGGTCGCGCAGCCGGGCGTGTCGCAGCCGGCGGCGGATCGCCATCCCGATATCCTGATCCCGGAGCATCCGCCCGAAAACAAGGAAGAGGAGAAGAAGCGCGCCGATGGGCAGGAAGATGTCCGTCGCAAGCGTTCGATCCCGATCGACGAAATCCGGATGATCCAGCACCGGCTGACCACCCGCCCGACGCTCGGTTCGCGCCGTGCGGTGATCATCGATCCTGCGGATGACCTGGAAAAGGGCGCGGTCAACGCGCTGCTCAAGAGCCTCGAGGAACCGCCGGCCGGAACCTACTTTCTGTTGGTCGCGCATCGCCCCGGCCGCTTGCTGCCAACCATCCGTTCGCGCTGCCGGATGCTGCGGTTTGCGCCGCTGGCCGACGCCGACGTCGATGCGGTGCTGCGTGAAGTTTCGCCAGAGGCCGAGCCTGCGGCGCGCGAGGCCGCGGTCGCCGCTGCCCAGGGCGCACCAGGGGTGGCGCTGGAATTCCTGGATCAGAACCTAGGCGCAATCCTGAGAGGGATGCAGGCGATCCTTGCCGGCGGCGACGATGATTTTGCCCTGCGTGGAATTCTGGCGGCAGAGATTGGCGCGCGCCCTGACCGGGACCGCATGCAGGCTGTTGCGGAACTGGCCCGAGCCGTGATCGCGGCCGACCTGGCGGCTGCTCCGCGCGCCCGGCAAGCGCGGATTATTGCCGCTCATGCCGAGCTGGTTCGCTTGTCCGGGCAATTGCCGACCTATAACTTCGATCCAGGGCTGGCAGCGATGGAAATTGGCGGGTTGCTGGCCTCCGCCGCGATGCCTAGAGAGGCCGCTTAACTAAGCCAGAAAGACTGCACACGGCCATGGCCGAACCCTTCTATATCACCACCGCGATTGCCTATCCCAATGGCCGCCCGCACATTGGCCATGCCTATGAAGCGATTGCGGCCGATGCGATCGCCCGCTTTCAACGTTCCATGGGCCGCGATGTCCGCCTGGTTACCGGAACGGACGAACACGGCCTGAAGATGGATCAGACCGCCCGGAAGCTGGGGCGTGATACGCTCGAATTTGCGACAGAAATGTCGAACTATTTCCGCGAAATGTGCGGTGCTCTTAACATCAGTTTCGACGCGTTTCGCCGCACCACCGAGGACCAGCACAAGGCGGCCTCGGTGGCGATCTGGGAAGCAATGGCTGCAGCTGGCGACCTCTATCTGGATCGCTACGAGGGGTGGTATTCGGTTCGCGATGAGGCCTTCTATGACGAGAGCGAGCTGAAGGATGGGGAAGGGGGGCAGCGCCTCTCGCCGCAGGGCACGCCGGTCGAGTGGACGGTCGAGGAAAGCTGGTTCTTCCGGCTGTCAAAGTACCGCGAGTATCTGATCGAACTCAACGAAACGCCTGGATTCCTTGAGCCCGAGAGCCGCCGCAACGAAGTGTTGGCCTTCCTGAAGGGCAACGAACTGCGGGACCTGTCAGTCTCGCGCACCAGCTTCGACTGGGGCGTCCCGGTGCCCGGTAGCCCCGGCCATGTCATGTACGTCTGGGTCGATGCATTGACCACCTATCTGACCGGGATCGGCTTTCCCGACCGGGATGGCGAATTCGCCCGGTTCTGGCCAGCCAACTTGCATCTGATCGGCAAGGATATCGTTCGCTTCCATACGGTTTACTGGCCGGCCTTCCTGAAAAGCGCCGGCTTGCCAGCACCCAAGGCGGTGTTCGGCCATGGCTTCCTGCTGCATCGCGGCGAAAAGATGTCGAAATCGCTCGGCAACGTGGTCGATCCGCTCGAACTCGCGGAGCGGTTCGGCGTCGATCAGCTGCGCTATTTCCTGCTGCGCGAGGTCAGCTTCGGGCAAGACGGTTCCTATTCGGCTGAAGCGATCGTCACGCGCTGCAATGCCGAACTCGCCAACAGCTTCGGCAACCTGGCGCAGCGGTCGCTGTCGATGATCTTCAAGAACCTCGACGGCAAACTCTCGACCTTTGAACCGGCAGAAGCCGACAAGGTGCTGCTTGAGCTTGTCCAATCCGCTTGCGCGCAGGAATTCACTGCAGCCTTTGCTGCGCTGGACCTGTCAGGCGCGATTGAGGCCTGGATGAAGGCGGTATTTGCCTGCAACCAGTATGTCGACGAACAGGCGCCTTGGGCACTGCGCAAGAACGATCCGGAACGGATGCGCGTGGTGCTTATGACGCTGTTCAGCGTGGTCCGCGGCCTTGCCATCGCGATCCGTCCGGTGGTCCCGGCTTCGGCCGACCGCCTGCTCGATCAGATGGGCATTCCGGCGTCGGCGCGCGATTATGCGGCGTTGGGCAACTTTGATTGGCTGGGTGATCTGGTAAACTCGGGCTTTGTCCTGGAACAGCCGGTTGGCGTATTCCCGCGGCTCGAACTGCCGGCTGACGAGGCGGCCGACTGATGCTGATCGATTCGCACTGCCACCTTGAATACAAGGGCCTGGTTGAAGATCAGGCGAGAGTGTTGGACCGGGCACGGCAAGCCGGGGTGGGCGGGTTTCTCTCGATCTCTACCCGCCAGCGCGAATGGGGCCAGGTCATCGCCACGGCCGAGCGCGAGGCCGATGTCTGGGCCAGCGTGGGCATCCACCCGCATGAAGCCGATGGTCATGCCGACCTTGGCGAGGCGGCCCTGCTGGAAGCCGCAGCGCATCCCCGGGTGATCGCGATTGGTGAGACCGGGCTTGATTACTATTATGATCACTCCGACCGGGAAACGCAGCAGGCGCTGTTTCGCCGCCACATTGCGGTCAGCCGTACCACCGGGCTGCCGATCATCATTCACACCCGCGATGCCGAGGATGATACCGCGGCAATCCTGCGGGACGAGATGGAGCAGGGTGCCTTTCCGGCCCTGATCCACTGCTTCACCGCATCCGCCGATTTCGCCCGAACTGTGCTGGATCTGGGTCTGTCAATTTCCCTGTCTGGCATTGTTACCTTCAAGAATGCCAGAGACTTGCAGGCCATTGCGGCGGACATTCCGCAGGAGCGACTGCTGGTCGAAACCGACGCGCCATTCCTCGCGCCAATCCCGCATCGCGGCCAGGTCTGCGAACCGGCCTTCGTGGCCGACACAGCGCGCTTTATCGCTGCACTCCGGGGAACGTCCCCGGAAGCACTGGCTGAAACGACGACCGCCAATTTCCGGCGGCTGTTTGCCAAGGCTGCGCTGTGAAGCTGCTGATGCTTGGCTCTGGCACCTCGACCGGGGTGCCGCGGATCGGAAACGACTGGGGTCTGTGCGATCCCAATGAACCGCGCAACCGCCGGACGCGTGCCTCAATCCTGGTTGAAAGCGAGGCAGGCCAGCGCATTCTGGTCGATACCTCCACCGATCTGCGCAATCAGTTCCTGGCGAATGGGATTGACCGGATCGATGCGGTTTTCTGGACCCATGACCATGCTGATCACGTTCACGGCATCGATGACCTGCGGCCGCTGCGTTATGGCCGTGGGGGACCAATCCCGGGTTATGCCATCGGAGAAACCGTCCGGCGGCTAAGGCAGCGGTTCGATTACGTGTTCGCCGGCCAGCATGGCTATCACACCATCGTTGAGGTCGACACGCTGGACCGGCTGCGGATCTGCGCAGGCTTCGCGATCGGGCACTGCCAGATGCCGCATGGCCCGGCGCAGTCTACCGCCTTGCGGTTCGAATGTGACGGGAAAACATTGGGGTACGCCACAGACTTCAGTGCAATTACGCGGGAAATGGTGACGCTGTTTACCGGGGTTGACCTGTTGGTGGTCGATTGCCTGCGGCGTGAACCCCATCCGACCCATGCTAGTCTGGTTCTGGCGCTGGAACTGGTGGAAGCATGCCGGGCGCAGCAGGCCGTGCTGACTCATCTCGACAAGTCGATGGATTATGCAACCTTGTCGCTGGAAGTGCCGTCGCACGTCGCGGTTGGTTACGATGGCTTGGAGATCACTCTGTGAGCACGACCGCCCAGATCGTGACGTTGATTTCGGTCCTGGCGAGCCTTTACCTGGTTACGCGCGGCTTTCGTAGCCATGGCCTTTCAGTCAATGCCACGATCAAGATGGCGCTGGTCTGGGCGGTGATCATTCTGGCGGGGACCCTGCTGATCAGTCGCTTTGCTGGGTGATGGCGCCTTTAGTTTAACATAATATATATTATCATCCTTAAATGATCGAGCCAACTGTGCCCCCTATCGAACGCCTCCTCCAGATCATGGCCCGCCTCCGCGACCCGCAGCAGGGTTGCGACTGGGATCTGGCACAAAGCTTCGCGACCATCGCGCCCTATACGCTCGAGGAAGCCTATGAGGTGGCCGACGCAATTGAGCGCAACGATCTACCGGCGCTCAAGGAAGAACTCGGAGACCTGCTGCTTCAGGTCGTCTTCCATGCCCGCATGGCCGAGGAAGCCGGTCACTTCGACTTTAATGCGGTAGCTGAGACCATCAGCGCGAAAATGGAAGCGCGCCATCCGCACATATTTGGCGATACCGTGAATGACGACCAGTCCCGCGAGGAACGCTGGGAGAGCCTGAAGGCCCAAGAACGCGAGGCCAAGGGCGCGACCAGTGCGATGGACGGCGTGGCTTTGGCGCTTCCGGCCCTGCTGCGTGCCGAAAAGCTCCAGAAACGCGCTGCCCGCCAGGGTTTCGATTGGCCAAATCGCGATGGCCCGGCCGACAAACTTCGCGAAGAGATGGCCGAACTGGCTCGTGCCGAAACTGCTGCGGAATCCCTGGAGGAAGCTGGCGACCTGCTCTTCGCCGCCGTCAACCTGGTTCGTGCCTATGGCATCGCGCCTGAGGATGCCTTGCGCAAGGGGAACCTGAAGTTCGAACGGCGCTATCGCGGCATGGAGGCATTGGCCCAGCAGCGCGGCAAAGTCTTTGCAGACCTCTCCCTGGACGAACAGGAAGCGCTCTGGAGTGACGTCAAGGCGTCAGAGGCGGACAAAGCGTCCTAGGTCGCGCGGTTCAAGCCGGACGGTCAGCCGCCGCAATGGGCCGCGCTCATCCTCGCCGCCATCGTCATCCGCAACCACTTCGCCATGTGCGTGAAGCCAGGCGATTCTCTGCCCGTCGCCAACCGGCACAACAAATTCGTGCGGCCGCGCGCCTGAAGTCAGCAGCTTGGAAACGGCAGTGAGCAACTCCGTGCAGCCTTCGCCCGTCAGCGCTGACACCGGGACAATCACCTCGTCGCGGTGCAAGGCAACCTGCGCGGACAACTCATCTGCTCGATCTGGTGGAAGCAGGTCCCACTTGTTCCAGGCCTCGACAATCGGGACGGTCGGCTGGCCGCCCTCCCCTTCGATCAGTCCCAATTCCTCGAGCACCTCAAGCACTTGCCGCTTTTGCGCCAGGCTATCGGGATTGGCGATGTCACGCACGTGGACAATCACATCGGCGGCCGTCACCTCTTCCAGCGTCGCGCGAAAGGCGGCGACCAGCTGGGTCGGCAGATCGGAAATGAACCCCACCGTGTCGGACAGGATCGCTTTGTCGACACCGGGTAAGCGGATCCGGCGCATCGTCGGATCGAGCGTTGCGAAGAGCAAGTCCTCCGCCATGACTCCGGCACCGGTCAGCCGGTTGAATAGCGTCGATTTACCGGCGTTCGTGTAGCCGACCAGCGCGATTACCGGCCATGGCGCCTTTTCGCGCCGGCTCCGGTGCAACCCGCGGGTTCGGCGGACCTGTTCAAGCTCCCGCCGCAGACGGGCCATCCGGTCACGGATCATGCGGCGGTCAGCCTCGATCTGCGTTTCGCCGGGACCACCCAGGAAGCCAAAGCCGCCGCGCTGCCGCTCAAGGTGGGTCCAGGAGCGAACGAGACGGCCGGCCTGATAATCAAGGTGCGCCAGCTCAACCTGCAAGCGGCCCTCGGCCGTTGCTGCCCGCTCACCGAAAATCTCCAGAATGAGCCCGGTCCGGTCGATTACCTTGCGCTTGAACTTGTCTTCCAGGTTACGCTGCTGGATCGCCGTCAGTGCGCCATCAACGATGACAAGCTCCGCCTGCTCCATCTCGCAAGTCGCCGAGATGTTCTGGATCTGCCCTTCCCCGAACAATGTGCCGGCTCGCGCTTCGCGGATCGGCACGACGAGTGCCTCCACCACGACCAGCCCGATGGCCAATGCAAGGCCCTTGGCTTCCTCAAGCCGGGCCTCGGGGTCTGCCACTCCCCCGCGGGTCCGAAATGTCGGACAGACGATCACGGCCCGTGCTCCGCGGGCTACGTCTTCGCGGTTATCGTCAAGAAAGCTCAGGTGTTGTCATCCTCGTCCCCGTCCCACTCACCGGTCAGATCAACCGGGGTGACGGGCTGGATCGTGGAAACCGCGTGCTTGTAGGCGAGTTGCACATAGCCCTCGCGTTCCAGCAACATGCAGAACAGGTCATAGGCTGCGACCCGGCCCTGCAGCATTACCCCGTTGACCAGGAACATGGTGACCTGGACCGCTTCCTTGCGCAGGCTGGAAAGGAACACATCCTGCAGCAAGCGGGTCTTCTTGCCACCTTCGGCCGGTGCACCGAACTGGGCGGCATCAATCGGCTGGCTGGGCATGATTGTCGAAATTGCGTGCTTGTAGACCAGCTGCGACTGCCCGTCACGGCGCAGCAGAATCGAGAAATTGTCGAACCAGGTGACAATACCCTGCAGCTTCACGCCCTTCACCAGGAACATGGTGACAGGGACCTTGTGCTTGCGGAGCAGGTTCAGGAACTGGTCCTGAAGATTTTGGCCTTTTCCGGCAATTAACGGAGCGGCAGCCACAAGCGGAGTTTCAGTAACCGACGCTTCAGGTTCTGCCTTGGCCGGACGCGGACGCGCGGTCAGGGTGCGAGAGTTCATTATGGTCTCCTTCGTTCTTGGCGGCCGCCTTGCTGGCAGTCCGCATTCTGGTTGCCCGAAGGCAACCGGTATTCAGTGGCTGGAGACTATCTCGCCTTGTCCTTTGCCGCAATGCACAATTGCCGCGGCGTTATTCGGCAATGTCATCCTCACAGTCGTCTTCGCGCCGGTCCACCATGCCCAGCAGCTTGAGCTTGCGGTGCAAGGCCGAGCGCTCCATCCCGATGAAGGCCGCCGTGCGGGAGATGTTCCCGGAAAAACGGCGAATCTGCACGCGCAGGTACTCTCGCTCGAAATTTTCGCGGGCTTCGCGCAGCGGAACGCCCATCAGCGCCGACATGCCCGTATCGCCATTGATGCGCCCGCCCAGCAGCTCATTGGGGAGCATATCGGCTTCGATCCGCTCAAGCCGCTCGCGCGGGGTGAGGATGATCGTGCGCTCGACCAGGTTGCGCAGCTGGCGGACGTTACCCGGCCATTCATAGCTTTGCAGCGCGGCCATGGCCTCGGTCGTCACTTCGGGCGGAGGCACGCCCTGGTCTGCGGCGAAGCGGGCGAAGAAGTGATCGACCAGCGCCGGAATATCGTCGCGCCGCTCGGCGAGCGATGGGATCGTGACTGGCACAACGTTGAGCCGGTAAAACAGGTCTTCCCGGAAACGGCGCTCAGAGATTTCGGTCTCCAGCTCTCGCGCCGTCGAAGACACGACCCGAACGTCGACCCGGATCTGGCGGTTACCGCCAACCCGCACAAAGCTCTGTTCAGTGAGGACGCGCAGGATCCTTGCCTGGGTCGAAAGTGGCATATCCGCCACTTCGTCCAGATAGAGCGTTCCGCCATCGGCCAGTTCCAGCAACCCGGCGCGCACCAGCTTGCCGTCCGATTCTTCGCCAAACAGCTCCTGCTCAAAGCGTTCCGGCGTGATCCGGGCCGAATTGACCGTGACAAAGGCATGATCCGCGCGCGGGCTCCACGAATGGAGCAGCCGCGCGGCCACTTCCTTGCCCGCCCCCGCAGGCCCCGAGATCAACAGCCGGCTGCCGGTGTTGGCAACGCGCTTCAATGTGGCGCGCACCTGGTTGATCGCGCTCGAGTTGCCGGTGAACTCGTCTGAGGTCACAAACCCTTCGCGTAACCGGGCATTTTCACGGCGAAGACGCTCGGTTTCGGTAGCGCGAGCGACCAGCAGCAACAGGCGTTCGGCCTCGAACGGCTTTTCGATGAAGTCCATGGCTCCGCGGCCGATGGCCGAGACAGCTGTGTCGATGTTACCGTGGCCGGAGAAGATAATGACCGGCAGCTCAGGCTCGCGGCCTTTGATCGCGTCGAGCACTTCCAATCCGTCCATCGGGCTGCCGTGAAGCCAGACATCGAGCAAGACCAGGCTTGGCCGACGCTGGTCGATCATCTCCAGCGCGGTGTTGCTGTCTCCGGCGGTGCGGCATTCATAGCCTTCGTCACTCAGCACGCCCGCCACCAGGTCGCGGATGTCGCGTTCGTCGTCGACGATCAGAATATCGAGTGCCATTACCTGTCCTAATCCCGCCCTTATTCTGCTGCTTCACTGGCACGGCCGCCGCCCAGCGGATCGCGTGCGAATCTCATGGTTACGATAGTCCCCTGCCCCTCCGCCGGGCCGAAGGTCATGTCACCGCCGTGCTCCTCGACGATCTTCTTGACGATCGCCAAGCCCAGGCCGGTCCCCTTCTCGCGGGTCGTAACATAGGGTTCGATGATCCGTTCCCGATCCTGCGGCAGGCCGATGCCGTTGTCGGTAACGGTGGCAACCAGATCGTCGCCATCAAGGGCCAGCGACAGGCTGATCCGTCCGCGGTAATCGGCATCAGCCGACTTCTGTCGCGCCTCGACCGCTTCTGTGGCGTTCTTGAGCACGTTGGTCATGGCCTGGCCGAACTGGTGCCTATCACAGGCGATGATCCCGATATTGCGATCGGCCGAAAACGTGAAATTGATCTCTGGCCGCGCCACTTCCTGCAGGAACAGCGCCTGCCGGGCCAGATCGACGGGATCCTCGCCCCGGAATACCGGTTTGGGAAGCCGGGCGAATGACGAGAATTCGTCGACCATTTTCCGGAGGTCACCGACCTGGCGGATGATGGTGCTGGTCAGCTCATCGAAAAGGTCGACATCGGCGGTTATCAGCTTGCGGTAGCGGCGCTTGAGCCGCTCGGTCGCCAGCTGGATCGGGGTCAGCGGGTTCTTGATTTCATGCGCGATGCGCCTTGCCACGTCGGACCACGCCGCCTGGCGCTGGTCGAGCAGTTGACGCGTGATATCCTCAAACGTCACCACAAAGCCGGTGGGGCTGGCACTGGCCTTGACCGCCAGGGTCAGCAGTTCCGAACCCTTCGAGAATTGCACAATGCCACTGTGCTTCCCGCTGCCGACCAGTTCGGCAATCGGCGGCACCAGTTCGGCCAGTGGCTGGCCGACCGGAGATTCCGCGCCTGGTCCGAGCAGCAGCTTCTGCGCCGCGCCATTGATCAGGCGAACCTCGCCGCTGGCAGTCGTCGAGA
Source organism: Sphingomonadaceae bacterium (assembly GCA_009926135.1). GTDB lineage: Bacteria > Pseudomonadota > Alphaproteobacteria > Sphingomonadales > Sphingomonadaceae > Novosphingobium. Next base: position 157,981 of record RFPL01000002.1, on the reverse strand, counting down.
CGACCCCCGCAGTCACCGAATCCAGCACCGCCTCGATAAAGGCGCGCCGTTCATCCAATTGCTGGTTCGCCCCGACCAGTGCCTGTGTCTGCCGTTCCAGCTGCTGCGTCATCCGGTTGAACGCCCGGTTGAGCAGGCCGATCTCGTCAGCGCCCGTACGCCCTTCGACCCGCAGCGAGAAATTCCCCGCGCCGACTTCGCGCGCTGCGGCCACCAGATCGTACAGCGGCTTTACCTGCCGGTCGGCGAAGCGCAGCGCAAACCAGACCGAAAGCCCCACCAACGCCAGCGAGGCGACGAACAACGCAATGATGGACTGCAATTGCAGCACCCTCGTCCGCTCGGTCAGTTCCGCGTAGTCCCGAACGATGCTCTGCGCACGCTGACCCTGCGACAGGCTGAGCAAATCCGACTTGCGTGCGGTGTAAAGGTAGATGCCGGTCCGCCGATCGATTGGCGTCAGCGCCTCAATCTTGTCCGGCTTGGTATCGACGACGATATCCGCGCCGCTATCAAGCTGCCGGACGACTTCAAGGGAAACCTGTTCCCCCAACGGGTTCTCACCGCGGGCAAAGGCGGCCCGGCTCAGTGATCCATCCGGCAGCTTCTGCAGGATGGTGGATTCGTTGATGTTCCGGTTGGTGATCTGGAACTGGTAGTAGCCGATGAATTCCGGGCTCACCGGGCTCTGCCGGCTGAGGAAGTCGCGCAGGTCCGCAGCCATCGCCAGCGACGAGTACTTCATGTCGTTCTCGGTCTGCTCGTAGAAGCCGAGCGCCAGCTTGTTTGAATTTTCCAGCAAGCCGCGTGACTTGTCCGAGAACCAGAACTCTACCGCGGACTGGAACAAAAACGAGGCGAAAATCGCCACCAGCAGCGTTGGGACAGCCGAGATAAGCGAGAACAGGAAGACCAGGCGGACGTGGAGCTGGCCGGAACCGCCCGCCACTTCGCGCGCGCGCTGGAGAGCCAGGCGGCGCCCCAGCAGAACGAGAATCCCAAGCGCCGGAATGAGTGTGCCGACCAGCAGCGTAGCGGTGAGGTCGGTCGGCAGCAATTGATCGGACCGGGTCTGGGCGCTGATCACATACCAAGTGATCGCGGTCATGATCATGAAGCTCAGGACCGCGGCAATTTCCATGACCGCGAAGAAGTTGGCGCGCCGAGCCGCCACCTGGAACCGGCGCCACCACCGGGGCCAGCCGCTATTGCGTGAGGAGGGGCCGCTCAGCGTCATCGTTGCTTCGTTACAACACCACTGTTGCCAAAAAGCAAGGGTGACTTAACGAACTAGCTCACCTGGGGCGATGCCCAATTCGCTGAGGCGCTTGCGCAGCGTGTTGCGGTTGATCCCCAGCACCTGCGCGGCGCGCAGCTGGTTACCATGCGTCTCGCGGAGCACGGCTTCAAACAACGGCCGCTCGAAGGCTGCCAGTGCGGCATCATATACGGTGCCGACCGCCGGACTGTTGCTGGCAAGCCAGGAATGTACAGCAGCATCGAGCCCTTCCCCCTCAGCACCGCCCTCACTGCGGGGTACGTCTGCCAGCAAGGGCGCCAGCGATGCGGCATCGACCACATCCTCACGCGACAGCAGGGCCAACCGGTAAATGAAGTTGCGCAGTTCGCGCACGTTGCCGCGCCACGGCTGGCGCGAGAGCAGCGCAGCGGCATTTTCGGACAATTGCCGGCGCGGCAAGCCCTCCTGCGCGGCCAGCGCCAGAAAATGCCTTGCCAGCGCCGGAATGTCGTCGGCCCGCTCGCGCAGCGGCGGCAAGGTAATCGGGACGACATTGAGCCGGTAAAAGAGATCTTCGCGGAAGGTCCCCGCCGCGATCATTGGCTGAAGATCGCGGTTGGTTGCCGCTATGATCCTGACATCAACCTTGATCTCGTCGCGCCCGCCCACGCGCCGGATCGAACCCGATTGCAGCGCGCGGAGCAGGCGGGTCTGGGCCTGCATCGGCATGTCCCCGATTTCGTCAAGGAACAGCGTGCCGCCATTGGCTTGCTCGAACTTGCCGACATGACGGGCCACCGCGCCGGTGAAAGCGCCCTTTTCATGCCCGAACAGTTCGCTTTCGATCAGCTCGCCGGGAATGGCAGCGGTATTTACTGCAACGAACGGCCCATCGCGCCGCTGGCCAAGCTGGTGGATCGCCTCCGCAACAAGTTCCTTGCCCGTCCCACTCTCGCCAAGCACCAGCACGGTCAGGTCGTTGCGCAGCACTCGCGTTATCATGCGATAGACCGCCTGCATCGGCGCGCTGCGACCTACCAGCGGAAGCCCGGCCGGGGGGCCCTCTTCTTCCGCACCCGACTTGGCGGCATTGCTGCCCACGGCCTGACGGACGGTCCGCGCCAGATCATCGATGTCGAACGGCTTGGGGAAGTATTCAAACGCCCCGGTGTCCGTGGCACGAACCGCGGTATCCAGCGTGTTCTGGGCCGACAGGATGATGATCGGCAGGTCCGGATCGACAGCACGGACGCGATCGATCGTGGCAATACCATCGCCATCAGTCAGCATCACGTCGGTGACCAGAGCGGAAAAGCGCTGCTGACCAAGCAGGCGATCCCGCTCGGCGATCGAATCACAACGCACCACCTCGAAACCTTCTGCTTCGAGCGCGGCGGTGATCACGATGGCGATGGACATGTCGTCCTCGACCAGCAGCACGCTCATGCAACCTGCTCCTTGTTCTTGCTGGTTGCCCGGGCCGCTGGCGGTGGTGCGACCTGCAGGTGGATGCGGAAATGGGTCAGGCCAGTCGCCTGCTCGCGATCATGGCTGATCCGCCCATTCATGTCGCGAACCATGCGTCGGACCAACGCCAGCCCCAGGCCCTGCCCGCTCTTCTTGCTTGTCACGAACGGCTCGAACAGGTGGTCGGCCATGGCCGGATCGACGCCCGGACCATTATCGCTGACGCGCAATTCGATCGGCAAGCGCACCGGGACGCCTTCAATCGTGCGATGCAACTGCAACCCGCTGGCGAAGCGCGTTCTAACGATGATCCTTGGTTCTGGCGTCCCGGCGCAGGCTTCGGCCGCATTGGCGATCAAGTTGATGAGCACTTGCACCAAGGCATCCCCATTGGCGAGAACAGGTGGGAGCGAAGGGTCAAATTCCTCGATCACTGACGGGGCCTTGCCACCAGCTTCAATCACGGCCCGCGCCCGCCGCACGGCTTCGTGCAGGTTGCACGCCTCCAGTTCCGGCGGAGTGCGGCGCGACAGGGTCTGCATCTGGTCGATCAGCTTGGCAATCCGGTCGACCTCATCGGCAATCAAGCCGGTCAACGCCAGATCCGATCCCTCCAGCTTGCGGCCCAGCAACTGCGCCGCCCCTCTGATTCCGGCGAGCGGGTTCTTGATCTCGTGGGCCAGGACATCGGGCGCGCGGAGCACGGAATCTTCTGCGCCCTCGCCGCGCAAGGCTTCGGCTCCAGCCGCGTCCTGCAGGGTAACCATTTGCCAGCCCGGCTGATCGATTACCGGCGCTGCCGTCACATCAAGCCGGCGCGCGCCTTGCCCCGGGATCGAAACTGGGGTGGCGCGGGCGGAAACCTGGGCCTCGCTCTCACTCAGCCGCTCGGCGAGGCGCGGCTCTTCAAAATGCAGGACTTCGCCGAGCGGCCGCTCGACCAGGCGGCGCGCGCTTTGCCCCAGCAATTGTTCGGCAGCCGGATTGGCGGCGGCGATCCGCTGCCCGGGCGACAGCATAACCACCGCCAGCGGCAGCGAGGCCAGCTGGCGGGCCGCATCGGCCATGATCAGGCGGCCAGCCTGGAAATGAACGGCGCGTAGAATTCGCGCAGGCTGCGAACCACCTCGTCGGCATCATCGACAAAATTCACCCGATTGCGAAACTCGGCCGAGCCATGCAGTCCCTTGGTATACCAGCCGAGGTGCTTGCGGGCCATCTTGACCCCGGTGTCCTTGCCATAATGGCTGAGCATTGCCTCGTAATGCTCTAGAATGTCGGCAAGTTGCTCGTCGATCGACGGATCGGCCACCTGCACGCCATGGCGCAGCCAGTGCATGATCTGCCCCAGCAACCAGGGTTTGCCATAGGCACCCCGGCCGATCATCACGCCATCAGCCCCGGATTGCTCCAGCGCCCGCGCCGCATCTTCGATCCCGCAGATATCGCCGTTGACGATCACGGGGATCGATACAGCGTTCTTGACCTCGCGGACAAAGGCCCAGTCTGCCTCGCCCTTGTACATCTGGTTGCGGGTACGGCCGTGGACCGTGACCATTTTGGCACCCAGGTCCTCGGCAATTTTCGCCAGCTCGGGCGCGTTCAGGCTGTCATGGCACCAACCCATCCGCATCTTGACGGTCACCGGCACGGACACTGCCTTGACAGTTGCTTCGATCAGCTTCGCGGCCAGGGGCACGTCGCGCATCAGCGCCGAACCAGCGTCCCCATTGACCACCTTGCGCACGGGACAGCCCATGTTGATGTCGATGATCGCGGCGCCGCGATCCTCAACCAGCTTGGCCGCTTCGCCCATCTGCACCGGATCGCAGCCGACCAGCTGCATCGAGACCGGCTCCTCGATCTTGTCCCACATTGCCTTTTGCACCGAAACGCGTGTTTCGCGGATCGCGGCCGGGCTGGCGATCATCTCGGTAACGTTGAGGCCCGAGCCATAGCGCCGCACCATCCGCCGGAACGGCAGGTCGGTGACGCCAGTCATCGGTGCCAGGATGACCGGGCAGTCGATCCGTTCGGGGCCGATCGAGATCGGAGCCAAAGCGGGAGGGAGCGGAAGGGACATCATGATCTGCCTAAAATTTGGGCAGCACATAGGGAATTGCCGGAAACACGGCAAGTCTTTACCGGCGCGGAAGCCATGAACTATGCCAGCCCCACCCTGCCCCGTTTTGCCGCCGTGATTGTTGCGGCCGGGCAAGGGCTGCGCGCAGGCCAGCCGCTGCCCAAGCAGTTCGCGCGCTGGCGGGGGAAGCCCGTGGTGCGCCACTCGGCCGAAGCGCTCTTTGCCGCAGGGGCCAACCCGATCGTTGTCGCGATTCCTGAAGGGGCCGAGGCAGTCGCTGCTGAGTGCCTTGCTGGAATTGCCGGGATCCATTTGATCGCCGGCGGCGCGACCCGGCAGGCGTCGGTCCGTCGCGGCCTTGAAGCCTTGAATCCGGCTGCGCCTGAGCTGGTTCTGATACACGATGCCGCGCGTCCGATTCTACCAGTCGCGGTGATTGACCGCCTGGTTGCGGCGCTGGCGGATCATCCCGGCGCTATTCCGGTCCTGCAAGTTGTCGATAGTCTGGCCGAAGCGAGTGGCGGGTTGATGGGCAACCCGGCGCGGCGCGAAACCCTCCGGCGCGTCCAGACCCCTCAGGCGTTTCGCTATCCAGAGATCCTTGCCGCACATCGTGCCTGGCAAGACACGGCAGAGGCGGGTGATGATGCCCAGGTGGCCCGCGCCGCCGGCCTGGCAATCGCCTTGGTTGAAGGAGATGAGCGCTTGCACAAGCTGACTTTCGCCAGCGACTTTGCCGCAGACCTGCCCCCAATGCGCGTAGGGACCGGCTATGACGTCCACCGGCTGGCTGCTGGCGAAGAGTTATGGCTTTGCGGCGTGCAGATCGACCATTCACATGGCCTGGCGGGTCATAGCGATGCCGATGTTGCGATCCATGCGCTTGTCGATGCGATCCTCGGCGCGATCGGCCAGGGGGACATCGGCAGCCATTTTCCGCCGAGCGATCCGCAGTGGAAAGGTGCCGCATCGGACCGTTTCCTGGCCCACGCAGCGGGGCTGGCAGCCGAGGCCGGCTATCGCATTGGTAATATCGACCTGACGATCATCTGCGAAGCGCCGAAGATCGGTCCACACCGGGCCGCAATGCGCGCACGACTGGCCGAAATCCTTGCTACCGGGATCGATGCAATCAGCGTAAAGGCCACCACGACCGAGCGGCTTGGCTTTACCGGCCGTGCCGAAGGGATCGCCGCGCAGGCGGTCGCGACTCTGCTGCGCGATTGATGGAGTTTCCTGCCATGCCCGCTGTTCTCAACCGGACTTTCGCCGCCATCCTCGCCGTGGCGCTCCCCGCCCCGGCCCTGGCGGCAGCCGCTGAAACACCCTGCCTGACGGCGCAGGAATTCACGGCGGTTTCGACCTTCGCCCTGCCCGGCGTGATTCGGGGTGCTGCCCAGCGCTGCATGCCGGTCCTGCCGAGCGACGCGTTCCTGCGCAGCCAGTCCGAAAACCTGGCCAAGCGCTATTCAGCAGGCCGCGACCGCGCCTGGCCAGAAGCCAAGGCGGCGTTCTTCAAGCTCGGCGGCGGGATGGATCCGCAGTCTGCCGGACTGCTCAAGTCCATGCCGGACGAGAGCCTCAAGCCATTTGTTGAAGGCGCGGTGACGACGATGGTCGGCCAGCAATTGCCGACCGACCGCTGTTCAGTCGTCGATCGCCTCGTCATGCTGCTCTCGCCCCTACCGGCGGAGAGCACGGCGGAAGTGATCGGTCTCGCCGCAGGGCTTGGTGCCCAATCCGGCCAGGCCCGCGTCGGCAAATTCGCACTGTGCAAGGCTTAAATATGGATTACCTGCTTCCCGCCGACATTGCCGAACTCGCCGAACGGGTCGTTGCGGCAAACATTGCTGCCGGCCGTACCGTGGCCCTGGCAGAAAGCTGCACGGGCGGCCTGGTGGCGGCTGCCATCACCGAGATTGCCGGATCGTCCGCCGTCCTCGATCGCGGTTTCGTGACTTACTCGAACGAGGCCAAGCAGGAACTGCTCGGGGTCAACCCGGACATCATCGACACGTTCGGCGCGGTCTCCATCGCTTGCGCCTGGGCGATGGCGCAAGGCGCGCTGAAGCGCAGTGGGGCCGATGTTGCCGTGGCGATCAGCGGGATCGCCGGGCCAGACGGTGGATCGCCGCAAAAGCCGGTCGGGACCGTGGTTTTCGCGCGTGCCATCCGCGGCCAGACCGAGGAAGAGGCCCTGGCTGAAGAGCGACTGCTGGATGGCTCAAGTCGGTCGACCGTGCGCCATCAGGCGGCGCTGGTCGCGCTCGATTTGCTGCTGCCGTAAAGCGCCTCGGCCCGCGTTTCGAAAGCACTTACCATCTTGCGAAACGCCCGGTCGAAATAGGCGCCAGCCAGCTTTTCGAACATGGCGTTGCGGAAGGTGAAGCTGACCATGAACTCCACTTCGCAGCCGCCACTTTCGGTAGGGCGGAACTGCCAGACATTGTCCAGATCGCGCATCGGCCCGTCGATGTAGATCACCTCGATCCGTGCTGGCCGCTGCTTGATGACCCGTGATGTAAACTTCTCGCGCAACGCGTTGAAACCGACCAGCATGTCGGCGATCATCTCGGTCTCGTTGTCCGAGCGCACCCGGGTTGCGACTACCCACGGCAGGAACTCGCCATAGCGGGCGACATCGGCCACCAGGTCGTACATTTGCTCGGCCGACCAGGGCAGCCGGCGGACTTCGTGGATTCCCGGCATCAGCCGCGCGCAACGGCCTTGGCCAGCTGCGCCTCGCGGGTTTCCCGCATCTGCCGAAAATCGTCGCCGGCATGGTAGCTCGACCGGGTTAGCGGGCTGGCTGCGACCTGCAGGAACCCCTTCGCCCGGGCGATCGCGCCATAGGCATCGAAGGCCTTGGGGGTCACGAAATCGATCACTTTCGCATGTTTGGGCGTTGGCTGAAGGTACTGCCCCATGGTCAGGAAATCGATCCCGGCACTGCGCATGTCGTCCATCACCTGGTGGACTTCGAGCCGCTCCTCGCCCAACCCCAGCATGATTCCGGACTTGGTGAAGATCAGAGGATTGTGGCGCTTCACTTCCTCAAGCAGCCGCAACGAGGCGTAGTACCGCGCACCGGGCCGGATCGTCGGATAGAGCCGGGGAACGGTCTCCAGGTTGTGATTGTAGACGTCCGGACCGGCGGCAACGATCGCTTCGACCGCGGCGTGCATCTTGCCCCGAAAATCGGGCGTGAGGATCTCGATCGTAGTTTGCGGCGTGTTGCGGCGCAGCGCCTCGATCACCTTGACGAACTGCCCCGCCCCGCCGTCTGGCAAGTCATCGCGGTCGACCGAGGTGATGACGATATGCTCCAGCCCCATCTTGGCGGCAGCCGTTGCCACGTGTTCCGGCTCAAGCGGATCGACCGCGCGCGGCATCCCGGTCTTGACGTTGCAGAACGCGCAGGCCCGCGTGCAGACATCGCCCAGGATCATTACGGTTGCGTGCTTCTTGGTCCAGCACTCCCCGATGTTCGGGCAGGCGGCTTCCTCGCACACCGTGTTGAGGTTCAGATCACGCATCAACTGGCGGGTTTCGCCATAGCCCTTGCTGGTCGGCGCTTTGACCCGGATCCAGTCCGGCTTGCGTTGACGTTCGGGCTTGGGAGGATTCGCCAGGTCGTTCATGTTCCGCCCTCTAGTCGCCTTGCCAGCGCTTGCCAATGGCGCTAGCGCGCTGGGCTCATGGAAGTATCCGCATTTGCACCCTTCGCCTCACCGGTGATCCTGTTCTTCCTGCTGGGCCTGCTGGCTTCAGCGCTGCGTTCCGACCTTGCGATCCCGGAAGCTATTGCCAAGGGCATGTCGCTATACCTGATGGCCGCGATCGGCCTGAAGGGCGGCGTGGCCGTCGCGAAATCGGGCGTGAATGCCGAGGTGGCTGCCGCCTTGCTTGCGGGTCTGACATTCAGCTTTCTCATTCCGGTGCTCGCCTATGCGGTGCTGCGAGGCTTTGCCAAGCTGGACCAGACCAACGCCGGCGCGGTCGCAGCACACTATGGCTCGGTAAGCGTCGTCACCTTCGTGACCGCGAATGAACTGCTCGGGGCCAGCGGGCTGGTGGTTGCCGGGTTCATGGTTGCGGTGCTGGCGGTGATGGAAACCCCGGCAATCCTGTCTGGCCTGATGCTGGCCCGGCGCGGCCAGAACGGCGAAGGACAGTCACGGGGCGAACTGCTGCGCGAAGTATTCCTGAATGCCTCGGTCGTTCTGCTCCTGGGCAGTTTTGCAATCGGCCTAATCGCTGGACCCAAGGGCTATTCCGAAGTCCAACCGCTGTTCGAGAGCGGGTTCAAGGGCGTGCTCTGCCTGTTCCTGCTCGACATGGGGCTGATCGCGGCCCGCCGCCTGATCGATGCCCGGGCGCTCAACCTGCGTTTGGTTATCCTGGCCATTGCCTTCCCGCTGTTCAACGGCCTGCTGGGCGTCATGGTCGGGAACCTGATCGGCCTTGATGTGGCTACTGCTGCTGCGCTTGGCGTCTTGTGCGCCAGCGCAAGCTACATTGCCGTGCCAGCGGCCATGCGCCTGGCCCTGCCGCAAGCCGATCCGGGGATCTACCTGACCATGTCCTTGTCGATCACATTTCCCTTCAACATCCTGATCGGGATCAGCCTGTTTGGCGAATTCTCCGTCTGGTTGAGCGCGCACTGAGGACTGACCCGATGGAAACCGTCATCCGCAAACGCATCGAGATCCTGGTCGATACGCCGCTGGTCCGCCGGGTTACCGATGCGATTGACCGGGCGGAGATCACGGGATGGTCAGTGCTGCCAGTAACTTCCGGCAGCGGCCGCGACGGGCGTTGGCGCGAGGAGCGCGTGATGGGCACCGACAAGTCGCTCGTCCTGTCGATCGCTTCGGCTGAAAAGGCAGAAGTCCTGGTCGATGCGCTCGCACCGCTGCTGACCAGTCACGGTCTGCTGCTGACGATGTGGAACGTCGAAGTTATTCGCGGGGAGCGCTTCTGATGCCAGAATTCGCCACACTGCTCGAAGGCTATCGCCGCTTTCGCCGAGGCGCCTATCGTGAACAAAAAGAACGATACAACCGCCTGGCAGAAGAGGGGCAATCGCCCAAGCTGCTGGTAATCGCCTGCTCCGACAGCCGCGTCGATCCGGCGCAGGTGTTCGATGTCGATCCGGGCGAGATCTTTGTCGTCCGCAATGTTGCGGCCTTGGTTCCACCGTTCGAGACTGCGCCAGGTCTGCATGGCGTTTCCGCCGCGCTCGAATTTGCGGTGCAGAAGCTGCAGGTCAAGCAGATCGTAGTGATGGGCCACGGGATGTGCGGGGGCTGCAAGGCCGCGCTAACCAAGGAACTGCATGGGGCCCCGCGGGGCGAAGGCGGATTCGTGGCCGATTGGATCGGGTTGCTTGACGGCGCGCGGCACATGGTTGCCCTGCGCCACGGGACCGAAGGCCCAGAAGCCGAACGCGCCATGGAGATGGCCGGGGTAAAGGTCAGCCTGTCCAACCTGCGAACCTTCCCGCAAGTCCTGGCCAAGGAACGCGAAGGCAGCCTGAAGCTGCGCGGCGTGTTCTTCGCCATCAGCGACGGCGTGTTGCACGTGCTCGACGAAGCAACCGGCGAGTTCCATTCCGCCGACTGAGCGCAAACAGAAAGGGCGGCAGTTGCCCGCCGCCCTTCCTTCAATCGCGTTCCGTTGATCACGCCGCCGGGATGGTCTTCCCCTTGGCGATCAAGGCCCAGAGCTGGGCGATGCCCTTGCGCGGACCATCAACCTTGGCCAGCGCGGCCTCGGCTTCGGCCATCTTGCCCTGCTTGATCAGAGCGATGCCAAGCCGCAGGTTGATGCCGGCCGCATCGGCACCCGGCTTGCCGAGCGCGATCTGGTACAGGTCGGCTGCCTTGTCGGCCATGTCATAGCTCAGCAGCGTATCGGCACCGATCAGCACAGTCTTGGCCGCCGCCGCAGGTGCGCGCGCGTCCCGCTCCAGACCAGCCAGCGAGGCCTTGTCGGCAGCAAGCCGGCGGTTCGCCTCGGCCAACGCGTCACGGACAAACGGATCGGTTGCCTGCAAAGCGGTAGCCTTGATCCCCTGGTTGGCGACCTTGATCACTTCACCCGGATAAAGCACGCCTACCTTGCCGACAGCCGACTGCAGATATTCGATGTATTCGCGCTGGACCGCCTGGGTGCTGGTGCTCAGCGCACCGGCACGATCGAGCGCCCGCGAGATGTCGAGCGAATCCATCGCCCCGAAATTGGCCCGCTCGCGCAGGATCTGGCCGGCAGCGACCCAGCCCGCCTGAGTGGGGTAGAACTCGGCCCGGCGGATCGCCCAGTCGACGGCGTCCGGGCTCTTGCTCTGGTACGAAATCAGCACGCCGCGCTCTAGCCAGTCAGCAGCAGGGGTCTGCCCGGCAGCGGCAGCGCTGTCGACCATCCCCTTGATCGTGGCGAGGGCATCGGCCGGGCGCCCAGCCGAGTTCTGCGCTTCAGCCAGCAGGCCCTTGACGTCGTCGCCGTTGTAGCCAGCAGCGATGGCCGCCTTGAGCGATGACTCGGCAGCAGCAAAGTCCTTGAGGTCGAATGCAAAGCCGGCCGCGTAATAATTGTACTTGCCAACTTCGGTGGCTGGCACGCTGCCGCTTTCGATCATCGAAACCAGGCCGCGGCGCTGCATCGCCTTATCAACGGCAAGCCCGCCGTAAGTGAAGCCCAGCTGGCCCGCGAAGAACTTGTCCGCGTCATTGCCGACCTTGGTGTAGATCTCGTCAGCCTTGGCCTTCTCGGCGCTCAGCAGTCCTGCCAGCGCGGCGACGGCGGCGTCATACTGCCCGCGCGCAGCTTCCTGCGCGGCGCGGCCGCGAGCCGAGCGATAGGCGCGCTCGGTTTCGGTGACCTTGGCCTTGGCCGCGATCACGTCAGGGCGCTTGCCCGCCGCATCAAGCATGGTCTTGAATTCGGTGTAGACAGGAATGAAGGCCTTGGTTGGCTGCGGCCCCTTGGTGGCGGCGGCCTTCTTGTCATCCTTCTTCTGCGCTTCTGCCGGGGAGGCAACCACGCCGACTGCGGCAAGCGAGGCCAGGCCCAGGGCAAGGGCATAGGCCGGACGGGTCAGAAACTGGGTGCGACGCATCGTTCACTTCACTCCTCGATCGCCACCGCTGGGGTGCGGGGCGCAACTTCCACCGGGCCAGCTACTGACGGCAAAACGCCAGTTTGGCAACTGTCAGTGCGCATTGGGGCACGGGTACTGAACCCGCGTTGAATGCACTTCACCGCCTTCGTTCAGCCGAGGCGCCGCGGGTGTGGAAAAATTGCGATCTGGGGGCGGTTGCAGTGGCCTTTCGAGCAGCCTTGGCCTAGGCGCAAAGATGAGACTTTCCCGCCAACAATCGGCCGATATTCCGCGTGAGCGATAACCAAGACATTCCCGAATTCGAACCCAGCGAACCCACCGGTCCGGAGGGCGATTTCCAGCGCGTCGACATCGTCGACGAAATGAAGGCCAGCTACCTCGATTACGCGATGAGCGTGATCGTCAGTCGCGCCCTGCCGGATGTCCGCGATGGCCTGAAGCCGGTCCACCGCCGCATCCTCTTCGCGAGCCAGGAAGGCGGGTTTGTCGCTGGACGGCCCTATCGCAAGAGCGCCAAGATCGTTGGCGACGTGATGGGCAATTACCACCCGCACGGCGACAGCGCGATCTATGATGCCTTGGCGCGCATGACCCAGGATTGGTCGATGCGGCTGCCGCTGATCGATGGCCAGGGCAACTTCGGGTCGATGGACCCCGATCCGCCGGCCTCGATGCGATATACGGAAGCGCGGCTGGCCCGGGTGGCCAACTCGCTGCTTGACGATCTTGACAAGGATACGGTCGATTTCGCGGACAACTATGATGGTTCGCGCCAGGAGCCGACTGTCCTCCCCGCCCGCTTCCCCAACCTGCTGGTCAACGGCGCGGGCGGGATCGCGGTCGGCATGGCGACCAACATTCCGCCGCACAACCTCGGTGAAGTCATCGATGGCTGCCTCGCCTATATCGAAAACCCGGCAATCACCTCGGAAGAGCTGATCGAGTATATTCCGGCGCCGGACTTTCCGACTGCTCCACTGATTCTTGGCACCCACGGTGCACGCAAGGCTTACACCGAAGGACGCGGCTCGATCATCATGCGCGCGCGGCACGAGATCGAGGAAGGCCGGGGTGACCGCCGCTCGATCGTGCTGACCGCGATCCCCTACCAGGTCGGCAAGAACGGACTGGTCGAAAAGATCGCCGAAGCCGCGAAGGACAAGCGGATCGAGGGCATTTCCGACATTCGCGACGAATCAAGCCGGCTCGGCGTGCGGGTGGTGATCGACCTCAAGCGCGATGCGACTCCGGAAGTCGTACTCAACCAGCTGTGGCGCAACACCCCCGCGCAAAGCTCGTTCCCCGCCAATATGCTGGCGATCCGCGGCGGCCGGCCCGAAGTGCTGATGCTGCGCGACATCATCAGCAGCTTCATTTCCTTCCGTGAGGAAGTGATTACGCGGCGCACGAAGTTCGAACTGAACAAGGCGCGCGACCGGGCCCACATCCTGCTTGGGCTGGTCGTCGCGGTCACCAATCTGGACGAAGTGGTGCGGATCATTCGCGGCTCGCCCAATCCGGCGGCCGCACGCGAAGCCCTTTCGACCCGTCAATGGCCGATTGGCGAGATTGCGCCCTACATCAAGCTGATCGAGGCGATCGAACCCAGCGCCGAACAGGAAGGCGGGACGTACCGCCTGTCCGAAGTCCAGGTTAAGGCAATTCTTGACCTGCGCCTGCACCGTCTGACTGCCCTGGGCCGCGACGAGATCGGTGACGAGCTCAAGGAGCTGTCGATCGCGATCGCGGAATATCTCTCGATCCTGGGTGACCGGGCCAAGCTGTACGGCGTCCTGAAGGACGAACTGGTCGAAATCCGCCAGGCCTATGCCACGCCGCGCGTGTCGGAGATCACTGCCGCGGCCGACGGGATCGAAGATGAAGACCTGATCGAACGCGACGACATGGTCGTGACCGTGACGATGGACGGTTACATCAAGCGCACGCCGCTCTCCACTTTCCGGGCGCAGAACCGCGGTGGCAAGGGCCGCGCGGGGATGTCGACCAAGGAAGAGGATGTCGTCACCAACATGTTCGTGACCAGCACCCATAACCCGGTGTTGTTCTTCTCCACTGCGGGCAAGGTCTATCGCCTCAAGGTCTGGCGCCTGCCTGAAGGCGGGCCTGCCACCAAGGGCCGCCCGATCGTCAACCTGCTGCCTGCGCTCGATAGGGACGAAACGATCCAGACCGTGCTGGCCCTGCCCGAGGATGAGGCGGAATGGGCGAACCTGTCGGTCGTCTTTGCCACCGCAAAGGGCAACGTCCGCCGCAACTCGATGGATGCGTTTGCGAATATCCCGTCAAACGGCAAGTTCGCGATGCGGTTCGAGGACGGCTCGGATGATCGCCTGATCGGCGTCGACCTTCTGGAAGCCAGCGATGACGTGCTGCTGGCAACCCGGTCGGGCAAGGCCATCCGCTTTGCTGGCGACGAAGTGCGCGAATTCACCAGCCGCACCTCCACTGGCGTGCGCGGGATGCTCCTGAAGGGCGATGATGAAGTCATCAGCCTATCGATCCTCCACCGCGTCGGCACCACCAGTGAAGAGCGCGAGGAATACGTCAAGTTCGCCCCGTGGAAGGGCGAAAAGGAAGGCGAACCATCCATGTCGCCAGAACGCTATGCCGAGTTGCAATCGCGCGAGCAGTTCATCCTGACAGTCTGTGCCAACGGCTATGGCAAGCTCAGCTCCGCCTACGAGTATCGCCGCACCGGTCGCGGCGGCCAGGGCATCACCAATATCGACAATATCGGCCGCAATGGTCCGGTCGTCGCGAGCTTCCCGGCCAGCCAGGCCGATCAACTGATGCTGGTGACTGACCAAGCCAAGCTGATCCGCCTGCCGCTTGAGAGCCTGCGCGTAATCGGGCGCGGTTCGGCGGGTGTTCGCCTGTTCAACGTTGCTGATCAGGAGCACGTCGTCAGCGCCGTGCGCCTGGCAGATGCTGGTGCGGATGGCGAGGATGGCGGCGAAGCGGTGACGGTTGACGGGGACACGGTGCACTGATGGGGCTGCGGGTCGAACCCTCTGGCGGGGCGTGCGGCGCACGCATCACCGGGGTTGACCTGAAGGCCCCGTTAGACAGCGCGACAGTTGCGGCTGTCCGGTCGGCCTGGCTGGAACACCACGTTCTGGCTTTCCCCGACCAGCACCTCGATGACGATCAGTTGGAGCGCTTCACGCTGCAGTTCGGCCAGTTCGGGGAAGATCCCTTCTTTGCGCCAATTGCAGGGCGCCAGCACATCGCTGCGATCCGCCGCGAGGCTGACGAGCAATCACCGCTGTTTGCCGAGAACTGGCACGCTGACTGGTCGTTCCAGGCGCGGCCGCCTTCGGGCACTTGCCTCAACGCGATCGAGATCCCGCCAGTTGGCGGCGACACCCTGTTCGCCAATCAACACCGCGCCTGGGAAGCGCTCTCCCCCGCCCAGCAGGCTCGCTATGCCGACCTGATCGCGGTCCACTCCGCCAAGCTGCCCTATGCGCCGGATGGAACCTATGGTGCGAAAGACACCGGCCGCAGCATGGACATCCGGCCAAGCGAAGCAGCACTGGCAACCCAGACCCACCTGCTGGTTCCCGCCCACCCCGAAACTGGCCGGCGCGGGTTCTATTCCACGCTCGGCTATATCATCGGCATTGAGGGTATGGCGCAGGACGAGGCTATCGCCCTGCTGATGGAGCTCCAGGCCTGGCAGGGCGATGAACGCTTTGTCTTCGCCCAGAAGTGGGAGCCTGGAATGCTGGTTATGTGGGACAACCGCTCTGTCCTGCACAAGGCGACCGGCGGCTACGAAGGCTATCGCCGCGAACTCCATCGTACCACGATTGCGGCGTGGGAGGGCTAACGCCTTCCGCTTCACAAGCCGCTGCCGCCGCGCCACAAGCAACCAAATCGACTCGGCCCTGACCGGCCGCGCAAACCATATCCAGGAGGGGAATACCCATGAAGACCCGCGCCGCCGTTGCCTTTGCGCCCAAGCAGCCGCTCGAGATTGTCGAGCTTGACCTGGAGGGCCCCAAGGCCGGTGAAGTGCTGGTGGAAATCATGGCAACCGGCGTCTGCCATACCGATGCCTATACCCTCGATGGCCTGGACAGCGAGGGCCTGTTCCCCTCAGTCCTCGGCCACGAAGGCGCCGGGATCGTACGCGAGGTTGGCGCAGGCGTGACGTCGGTGAAGCCCGGCGATCACGTGATTCCGCTCTACACGCCGGAATGCCGCCAGTGTAAGTCTTGCCTGTCGGGCAAGACCAATCTCTGCACCGCGATCCGCGCAACCCAGGGCCAGGGCCTGATGCCGGACGGGACTAGCCGCTTTTCCTACAAGGGGCAGACCATCTATCACTACATGGGCTGCAGCACTTTTTCGAACTTCACTGTCCTTCCCGAAATCGCGGTTGCCAAGATCCGGGAAGACGCGCCGTTCCAGTCCTCGTGCTACATCGGCTGCGGGGTCACCACCGGCGTCGGCGCGGTGATCAACACCGCTAAGGTTCAGGTCGGTGATAACGTTGTGGTCTTCGGCCTTGGCGGGATCGGGCTCAACGTCATTCAGGGCGCTCGGTTGGCCGGTGCCGGCAAGATCATCGGCGTCGACATCAATCCCGATCGTGAAGAATGGGGCCGCCGTTTCGGCATGACCGAATTCCTCAATTCGAAGGGCATGAGCCGCGAGGACGTGGTCGCGAAGATCGTGGCGATGACGGATGGCGGTGCCGACTATACCTTCGACGCCACTGGCAACACCGAAGTCATGCGCACCGCGCTGGAAGCCTGCCACCGCGGCTGGGGCACCTCGATCATCATCGGCGTGGCCGAAGCCGGCAAGGAAATCGCGACCCGGCCGTTCCAGCTGGTAACTGGCCGCAACTGGCGCGGAACCGCTTTTGGTGGAGCCAAAGGCCGAACTGACGTGCCCAAGATCGTGGACATGTACATGACCGGCAAGATCGAGATCGACCCGATGATTACCCACGTCATGGGGCTGGAAGAAATCAACACCGCGTTCGATCTGATGCATGCTGGCCAGTCGATCCGTTCGGTGGTGGTGTTCTGATGTTCAGCCACGTCACCATCGGCGCGAATGATATCGCGGCCACCAAGCAGTTCTACGACGCCACTCTTGGGGCGCTGGGCGTCCCGCCCGGACAGATCGATGTGCGTGGCCGGCTGGTTTACAACCACGCTGGTGGTCGGCTGCTGATCACCAACCCGCTTAACGGTCACCCCACGGACGGCGGCAATGGGCACACTCTGGGCTTTCAGGCAGCCTCGCCCGCCGAAGTCGATGCCTGGCATGCGGCGGGCCTCGCCCATGGCGGCACCGCGATCGAAGACCCGCCGGGTGAGCGTCATCCGCCCGATGGCCGCGTGTTGTACCTTGCCTATCTCCGCGATCCCTCAGGCAACAAGCTCTGTGGTTTTCACCGGGTGAAGTAATGGAAACTGTCTCAACCAACCGCAGCCATGGTGGCACCCAAGGGGTCTATACCCATCTGTCGGGCAGCACCGGCACACCCATGACCTTTTCGGTCTTCGTGCCGGACCATGCACCCGGCGAAAAGCTGCCGGTGCTGTGGTACCTTTCCGGTTTGACCTGCACCCACGCCAACGTCACCGAAAAGGGTGAGTTCCGAGCGGCCTGTGCGCAGCACGGAATCATCTTCATCGCCCCTGACACCAGCCCGCGCGGCGATGCGGTGCCAGACGACGATGGTTATGATTTCGGCAAGGGCGCTGCCTTTTACGTCGATGCCACCGAGGCCCCCTGGGCGACCAATTATCGCATGCGCAGCTATATCGAGCAGGAACTGCCCGCTCTGGTGGCTGGGCATTTCCCCGTCGACATGGCGCGGCAGGGGATCACCGGCCATTCGATGGGCGGGCATGGTGCGCTGACCATTGGCCTGCGCAATGCCGGCCGCTTTCGCTCGGTCAGCGCCTTTTCCCCCATCGTCAATCCCCTGAATTGCCCGTGGGGTGAAAAGGCTCTGGGCGGTTACCTCGGGCCTGATAGGGCTGCGTGGCGCGATTACGATGCCTGTGCGCTGATCGAGGATGGGGCGCACTTGCCCGACCTGCTCGTTGACCAAGGCGACGCCGACAATTTTCTGCACGAGCAGCTCAAGACCGGCCTGTTGGTAATGGCCTGCAAAAAGGCCGGCATTCCAGCGACGATCCGGATGCAGCCGGGCTATGACCATTCCTACTATTTCATCTCGAGCTTCATGGCCGATCACGTTGGCTGGCACGCAGCCCGCTTGAAAGCGTGACGCGGGCCGAACGCATCGCAGAAATATGCGCCGCCCACGCCGCGCTAGAAGGCCCACTTCTGCCCATCCTGCATACCGTGCAGGCGGAGTTCGGCTGCGTGGATGCGGAAGCCGAGCAGGTCATCGCCCATGAACTGAACTTCAGCCGCGCCGAAGTGCACGGGGTGGTCAGCTTCTACCACGATTTTCTCCCCGAAGCCGACCCGCGCCCCTTCATCGAGCTCTGCCGGGCCGAGGCATGTCAGGCTCGCGGCGTCGAGGCACTAGTAGCCCCGGCCGAGGCCGCCGCGGGCGATCGCGTGAAGCTGAAGGCCGTATATTGCCTGGGATTGTGTAGCGTCGGCCCAGCCGCTCGGGTCGGCGAGACGCTCCACGCGCGGCTCGATGCGTCAACCCTGGTCAAGCTGGTGGAATCGGCATGACCAGCGTGCGGATCAGCGACGACGCCCTGGCACTGGCCTGTGGTGCCGATGCCGTTGCTGCTGCCTTTGCCGCTGCGGGATGCACTGTCGAACGGGTCTCAAGCTGGGGGATGCACTGGCTCGAACCGCTGGTCGAGATCGGCGGCATGGGCTTCGGCCCGGCCACGCCCGAAGATGTCGCTACGATCCTGTCGGGCCGCTCTGCGAAAGCCATCGGCCGGATCGCCGAACACCCGTTCATCGCCCGTCAGCAGCGGCTGACCTTCGCTCGCGCTGGCAAGACCCGCCCACTTAGCCCGGAAGATTACACTGCCTCGGGTGGATGGGCGGCGCTCGAGCGAGCCAGGTCGATGGCTCCCACACAAGTTGTCGCCGAAGTTACCCGCTCCGGTTTGCGCGGCCGTGGTGGTGCTGGTTTCCCCGCCGGGATAAAGTGGCAGACCGTGCTCTCAGCTGCGGGCAGCCGAAAGTATGTTGTCTGCAACGCAGACGAGGGGGACAGCGGCACCTTCGCGGACCGGATGCTGATGGAAGGCGATCCCTTCCAGTTGATCGAAGGCATGGCGATTGCCGCCCACGCCGTAGGTGCAGCCCAAGGCTACATCTACCTCCGAAGCGAATATCCGCACGCAATCCGCAAGCTGAACGCTGCGATCGCCTTGGCAGAGGCGCAGATTGCACCCTTCCGGATCGAAGTGCGCGTCGGCGCGGGCGCTTATGTCTGCGGCGAGGAAACTTCGCTTCTGAACTCGATCGAGGGCAAGCGCGGCGAAGTGCGCGCCAAGCCGCCACTTCCAGCGCTTGAGGGATTGTTTGGCTGCCCGACCGTGGTCAACAATGTCCTGACCTTGGCCGCCATTCCGCATATCCTCAGCGAAGGCGGAGCCAGCCGCTATGATAACCTCGGCATTGACCGCTCCAGGGGCACCATGCCGATCCAGCTGGCCGGTAATATCCGCCACGGCGGGCTGTTCGAAACCGCCTTCGGGATCACGCTGAACGAGCTGGTTTACGAAATCGGCGGTGGCACTGCTTCGGGTCGTCCGGTCAAGGCAGCCCAGGTCGGCGGCCCGCTGGGGGCCTATATTCACCCGCGTCAATTCGACCAGCCCTTCGATTACGAGGCCTTCGCACAGGCCGATGGATTGATCGGCCATGGCGGCGTGGTCGTGTTTGACGATACGGCCAACATGGGCGCCCTCGCCCGCTTTGCCTTCCAGTTTTGCGCGGCGGAGAGCTGCGGCAAGTGTACCCCCTGCCGGATCGGCTCGGTTCGCGGCGTTGAACTGATCGACCGGATCCGGGGCAGCGCGCCGGTGGCGGATCCGGTCACCGCGCTGCCCCAGATGCACAACGCCCGGAAATCAGCGCCCAGCAGAGCCGAAGACCTGACCTTGCTGGAAGACCTGTGCGAAACCATGCAATATGGATCGCTCTGCGCGCTGGGCGGGTTCACGCCCTATCCGGTGCGCTCGGCGCTGAAGCATTGGCCGGAGGACTTCGCATGATCCTGGGATGTGTTCTTGCTGGTGGACAATCAAGCCGCTTTGGCAGCGACAAGGCCGTGGCCGAGCTGCATGGCCGGACATTGCTCGCCCGCGCTGTCGATGCACTGTCGGGCTGGTGCGAGCATGTTGTCGTGGTCGGCCGTGCCGAGGCCCCTGCTCCGACCCTGCCCGACTGGCCGCACCCGAACATGGGGCCACTTGGCGGGGTGGCTGCGGCATTGCATCTGGCGGCGGACGAAGGCTACGACGCCGTACTCACCTGCGGCGTCGATGCCCCGCATCTGCCCGAAGACCTGCTTGCCCTGCTTAGCCCCGGCCCGGCCTATCTTGCCGCGCAGCCAGTGATCGGGCTCTGGCCAACCAGCGCCGTGACTGCAATCGAGGCGATCCTGCACGGTGACGGCAAACACTCGATGCGCGCCTTTGCTGAAGCTGTCGGCGCGCGGGCAGTGCAAGTGGCTGCCGTCCCGCCCAATATCAACACGCCCGAAGATCTGCGGGCGGTAGAGACCCACCATGGGCTATGAGCGGCCAGCCGACTTTGGCACGCCGGCAGTCCAGTCGGACCAGTCCGTTACGCTGACAATCGACGGGCGCACGGTTACAGTCCCCACCGGCACCAGCGTCATGCGCGCGGCGGCGGAATGTGGCGGTTCAATCCCCAGCCTTTGCGCTACTGATAGCGTCAAGGCGTTCGGCTCCTGCCGGATGTGCCTGGTCGAGATCGACGGTCGGCGCGGCACACCGGCCAGCTGCACCACGCCCGTCGAACCGGGCATGGCCGTCCATACCCAAACCCCCCTGCTGCAGAAGCTGCGCAAAGGGTTGATGGAGCTCTACATCTCCGACCACCCGCTCGACTGCTTGACCTGCAGCGCCAACAATGATTGCGAGTTGCAGGACACCGCCGCCGAAGTCGGCCTGCGCGATGTGCGCTATGGCTATACGGGCGCCAACCACCTTGGCCTGACAACTGACAGCTCCAACCCTTACTTCGATTTCGACCCCAGCAAATGCATCGCCTGTTCGCGCTGCGTGCGCGCCTGCGACGAGGTTCAGGGTACGCTGGCCCTGACCATTTCAGGACGCGGTTTCGAGTCCAAAGTCAGTGCCGGGCAATCAGACGATGATTTCCTCTCCAGCGAATGCGTTTCCTGCGGGGCCTGCGTCCAGGCCTGCCCCACCGCGACCTTGCAGGAAAAAGAGGTCAAGGAGATCGGCAAGCCAGAGCGCGCGGTAGTCACAACCTGCGCCTATTGCGGCGTAGGCTGCACCTTCCGGGCTGAACTTCGTGGTGAGCAACTGGTGCGGATGGTGCCTTGGAAGGACGGCAAGGCCAACCGCGGCCACTCCTGCGTCAAGGGTCGCTTTGCCTGGGGCTATGCCAACCATCAGGACCGCATCCTGGAGCCGATGATCCGGGATTCGATCGAGCAGCCCTGGCGCATTGTCAGCTGGGACGAGGCCCTGGCCTATACCGCCGGTAAACTTAAAGCGATCAAGGCCGAACATGGTCCGCGGGCACTTGGCGGGATCACCTCAAGCCGTTGCACAAACGAGGAAACCTTCCTGGTGCAGAAGCTGGTCCGCTCTGGTTTTGGCTCCAACAATGTCGATACCTGCGCGCGGGTTTGCCATTCGCCGACCGGCTATGGCTTGAAAACCACGTTCGGTACCTCAGCCGGCACGCAGGATTTCGACAGCGTGATGGATGCCGACGTGATCGTGGTGATCGGCGCCAACCCAACCGACGCGCACCCTGTCTTCGCCAGCCGGATGAAACGCCGGCTTCGGCAAGGCGCGAAGCTGATCGTGATCGACCCGCGGCGGATCGACCTGGTCCGCTCACCCCATATCAAGGCTGCGCATCACTTGCCGCTGCAACCAGGGACCAATGTGGCCGTGCTGACCGCGCTGGCCCACGTGATCGTTACCGAAGGCCTCGCTGATGAAGCCTTCATTCGCGAGCGGTGCGATTGGGACGAGTATCAGGACTGGGCGCGGTTTGTCTCAGATGAGCGGCATAGTCCTGAAGTGCTTGCAGCGGTCACCCGTGTCCCCGCGGCCGAGCTGCGCGCAGCGGCCAGGCTTTATGCGACCGGCGGCAACGGCGCGATCTATTACGGCCTTGGCGTGACCGAGCACAGCCAGGGTTCCTCGACTGTCATGGCAATTGCCAACCTCGCCATGGTTACCGGCAACATCGGCCGGCGCGGCGTTGGGGTGAACCCCTTGCGCGGACAGAACAACGTCCAGGGTGCCTGCGACATGGGCTCTTTCCCGCATGAGCTTCCCGGTTACCGCCACATCTCCGACACGGCGACCCGCAGCCTGTTCGAACAGGACTGGGGCGTGCCCCTCGATCCCGAACCGGGGCTGCGGATCCCCAACATGCTTGATGCCGCGCTCGATGGCTCGTTTCGCGCGATCTACATCCAGGGTGAGGATATCCTCCAGTCCGATCCCAATACGCATCATGTCGCGGCCGGGCTCAAGGCGATGGAACTGGTGATCGTCCACGACCTGTTCCTCAATGAAACCGCGAGCTACGCCCACGTATTCCTGCCCGGATCGACGTTCCTCGAAAAGGACGGCACCTTCACCAATGCCGAACGGCGAATCCAGCTTGTGCGGAAGGTGATGGAACCCGCCAATGGCAAGGCGGACTGGGAGATCACGCAGGAGCTCGCGCGGGCCATGGGCCTCGCATGGGCTTACACGCACCCATCCGAAATCATGGATGAAATTGCTCGGCTAACGCCGTCTTTCGCAGGCGTCACGTTTGACAAGCTTGATCACGAAGGCTCGCTGCAATGGCCAGTCAATGCCGCCCATCCTGATGGCAGCCCGATCATGCATGTCGATGGCTTCGCGCGCGGCCCGGATGGCAAAGGGAGGGGCAAGTTCGTCGTAACGGACTATATCCCGACCGACGAAAGGACCGGCCCGCGCTTCCCGCTGCTGCTCACGACCGGGCGGATTCTCAGCCAGTACAACGTCGGTGCCCAGACCCGCAGAACCGGCAACACGGTCTGGCATGATGAAGACTTGCTGGAGATCCATCCGACCGACGCCGAAAACCGCGGGATCAAGAGCGGCGATTGGGTTCGCCTGGCGAGCCGGACCGGGGAAACGACGCTGCGTGCAGATGTTACCGACCGGGTGGCGCCGGGCGTAGTCTATACCACCTTCCACCACCCCGCGACCCAGGCCAATGTCGTCACCACCGAGTTCTCCGACTGGGCCACCAATTGCCCGGAGTACAAGGTCACCGCAGTTCAGGTGGCACCCAGCAACGGCCCGACCGAATGGCAGGAAAGTTACGCTTCCTGGTCAGAGAAAAGCCGGCGCATAACGACTTCGGCAGCGGAATAGCCATGGACACGGCTCGCCTGATCTACATGGCCAACCAGATCGCCCGCAATCTGGCCGCACAAGGTGAAGAAGTAGCAATCGCCGCCACTGCTCAACACTTGCGCGATTTCTGGGACCCCCGGATGAAGGCGGCAATCCTGATGGCAGACCTTGGCGCGTTGCACCCAATCGCGCGCAGCGCGGTAGTGCAGCTTGCCACTGATACTGGGTGAAAGTTGGTAGCGGAGGAGGGACTCGAACCCCCGACACGCGGATTATGATTCCGCTGCTCTAACCGGCTGAGCTACTCCGCCCCAAACAGGCTTTGGCACCACAAGGTGCCCCGGCAGGCGGGCCACATAGGGTGCGGCGCGGCCGCGGTCAACCACTCACTTTACCGCGGAACGGCCAGACGCCAACCGCTTCCCAATGCGGGTTGCAATAGCGGTGCAAGCCAAGCCCGGTAAACGCAAATTTCCGAGCCACTATGACTGGTTGCAGCTCTGCCTGGAGCGCGCGAGCCGCATTGGGCATGACCTTGTTCTGGATCGTGATGTGGAGGCGAGGGTTATGCTGATCCTGCGCGGTCAGCATGCCGTGAAACAGGTTGGCTATCTCGGCCCGGATTGCGAGCATGGCCGGACTGCTGAGCGCCAGAGCGGTGCCCTTGCCCAGGTTCATAAGTCCGGTCAGCTCCGCTGCAGGCGCAGCATATTCACCAGCCATCCGAGCGAGGACAGCAGGAAGTTCCCCTCGCAGCGACGGGGCCAGCGAATGAAACAACGTCACGTGGGCCGCCAAGTGATTGCGTTCAGGCGGGTAATGGTCCCGGCGCAGGGCGTCGGCCCAGGCAAGCAAATCTGGCGGCAACTCAGCCGTGACGATGAAAGGTTCAAAAGCCATCGCGGCACCATACCCCGGGGGGCGGCAGACTGGGAGGGGTGTTTGGGTCTGCCGCCCTGACCGAAGCGCCGCCAAGCCGCTCCGGCATACGAGGGATGCAGGGTGGGTACGATCCAACTCACCGGGGCACTAACCAAAGGTTCCGTTCTAAGTGATCGCCGCAGTCGATCAGCAAAGCCGCTTGCCCGAATCGCGCGCCGCTTACAGGCTGCTGGAGGGAGGATTTCACATGACTGCTTTGCGCCATCGCCGGCTCGCCGGAACTGCCCTGCTCGCCTTTGCTCCACTCTTGCTTGCCCAAGCCCCGGCACCCGATGCGCCCAAGGCGGCCACGGCAGCGACCCTGGCCGCCCAGCGCGCCGCTGCGGCAGCGCTGCCAAAGGATGACGAGCGCGATGTCAGTTTTGCTCACCAGGGGTTCCTTGGCACTCGCGCTGACCCTCTGATCAAGACCGCCGATGGCCGGCCCGTCTGGAACCTCGCCGCCTACGATTGGGTAGCCGGAGCTGCGCCAGACACGGTCAACCCTTCGCTGTGGCGCCACATAGGAATTCTGCGCCAGCATGGTCTGTTCCAGGTTGCCGATGGCGTATGGCAGGTGCGCGGTTTTGATATCTCCAACATGACTGTCGTGCGCGGCAACACGGGATGGATCCTGATCGATCCGTTGACCGGCCGCGAAACGGCCCGGGCCGCCCTGGATCTGGTCAATGAAAAGCTGGGCAAACGGCCGGTCACAGCCGTGGTCTATAGCCACAGCCATGGCGACCACTTTGGCGGCGTGCGCGGCGTAGTCGATGAGGCTGACGTCAAGGCCGGCAAGGTCGCGATCATCGCCCCTGCCCACTTCATGGCTGAAACCGTTTCGGAAAACATCATGGCCGGTGCGGCAATGGGCCGCCGGGTGATGTACCAGTTCGGCACCATGCTCAGCCCCGGGGCCCAGGGCCAGATCGGCAGCGGGATCGGCGCGGGCGTGTCTGGCGCGGAAATCACGCTGATTGCCCCGACGGACACGATCGGGAAGACCGGTGAGAGCCGCGTGGTCGATGGCGTGCCGATGGAGTTCCAGATCGTCTCTGGGAGCGAGGCACCGTCTGAACTCAACGTCTATATCGCCCCGACCCGGACCTTCCTGTCAGCCGAGATGACGACCTGCTCACTTCACAACATCCTGACCCCGCGCGGGGCAAAAGTCCGCGATGCGAGAATCTGGGCGAATTACATCGATGAGGCCCTGCAAACCTGGGGTGGCCGCAGCGACAGCTTGATTTCCAGTCACTGCTGGCCGCGCTTTGGCACGGGCGAAGTGACCGGTGCACTCGCCTCAAACCGCGACAACTACCGGTACCTGCATGACCAGACCGTGCGCCTGATGAACAAGGGCGAGACCATGCATGAGATCGCCGAGGAACTGAAGCAGCCGCCGGAAATCGCCAAGGACTGGTTCAATCACGGCTATTACGGCACCTACAATCATAATTCGAAGGCCGTCTACCAGTTCTATCTGGGCTGGTATGACAGCAATCCGGCAAACCTTAACGCTCACCCGCCGGCGGAGCGGGCCAAGCGCCTTGTCGCCGCAATCGGCGGATCAAAGAAGGCTTTGGCTGCGGCGCGCAAGTCGTTCGACGCCGGGGACTACCGCTGGTCATCGGACCTGCTCAGTCAGGTGGTATTTGCCGATCCGGCCAACAAGGCGGCGCGCCTGTTGCTGGCCGACAGCCTTGAGCAACAAGGGTATCAGGCGGAAAGCGCGATCTGGCGCAACCAGTTCCTGATGGGCGCAAAGGAGCTGCGGCAGGGCGTCGTGGCGCGGCCGAGCTCAGCCCAGAATGCTGATATGATCGCGGCAGTGTCGACGCAGGAGTTGCTCGATTCGGTATCCACCCGCTTTGATCCGATCAAGCTGGGCGGCCGGACCATGGGCATCAACCTGGTCATGCCAGAGCGGCAGGAAACGGTCGGAGTAGAGCTGACCCGCACCACCATGATCGGGCGCATGAAGCCCGTGGCCCAACCCGCAGCAACGATCACTGGTCCGCGCCGGGCACTGCTTGGCCTGCTGTTCCTGAAGCTGCCGCTTGCCCAGCTTGAGATGATGGGTGTGAAAGTGGAAGGTGACCGCGCGGCAGTGGAAGCCTGGCTCAATGCGATTGAGCCGATCCCCGGAGCGTTCAATATCATCGAACCTTAGATCGGTCCGGCGGGGGCTTCTTCAGAAGTCCCCGCGGGCCTTGCGGATTGCGAACCAGCGTTCGACGTTGGCGTTGTGCTCGTCGAGTGTCCTGGCGAACAGGTGGCCACCAGTGCCATCGGCAACCATGTAGAGCACATCGGTCTGGGCCGGGTTTAGCACCGCAGCGATAGAGGCCCGGCCGGGATTGGTGATTGGCCCCTTGGGCAGGCCAATCATGGTGTAAGTATTGTAGTCATTTACCGCCTGGATTTCGCTCTGACGAATGCGGCGGCCGAGCGGCTTGCCCTTGGTGATCGGATAAATGATCGTCGGATCAGCCTGGAGCATGATCCCCTGGCGCAACCGATTGGAATAGAGGCCTGCAACTGTGCGGCGCTCGCTCGACTTGCCGGTTTCCTTTTCGACGATTGCTGCCAGCGAAAGCGCCGCCTCGGGGGTCGCGACTGCGGTTGCCGGGCTGCGCTTGGCCCAGAGTTCGGCCAGGGTCCGCTGCATCGCAGCCTGCATCCGCAGCAGCACCGCCTGCCGGCTTTCGCCGCGTTCAATCTCATAAGTATCGGGCAGGATGGAACCATCGGGCGGGACCGGAATCGAGCCGGTCAGCTGGCTGTTCGCCATCAGCCGCTCATGGACCATGATCGATGGCATCCCTTCCGGGATGGTCACGAAGCGCCGCAGAACCTCATCGCCCTGGATGATCGACAGAATCCGTGATGCGCTGGCACCCTTGGGGAACATGAATTCCCCGGCCTTGACCGGCGCGCCCGCTCCGAAGATCCGGGCGCGAAACCGGAAGGCATCGGCATTGCCGATCACCCCCTCGGCTTCGAGCTTGTTGGCTACGGCCGATAGGCTTGATCCATCGGGGACAATAAAGGCGGTTTCCTGCTTGAGCGGGCCAGCGGTGAACCAACCGGCGACCAGCCACCCGAGCGCGGCGAGCGCAAGCAGACCCGCCGCGAACAGCGGCCAGCACCCCCGCCTGCCGAGCATCAGTCTTCCAGCGCCTTGACGATCACCGAGGCATTGGTTCCCCCGAAGCCGAAGCTGTTATTCAACGCAGCCCGAACCGCCCGCTTGCGCGCCACCTTCGGCACCAGGTCGACGCCTTCGGTGCCCTCGTCCGGATTGTCGAGATTGAGCGTCGGCGGCACGATCTGGTCACGGATCGCAAGGATGCAGAAGATTGTCTCAACCGCGCCCGCTCCACCAAGCAGGTGACCGATCGCGGACTTGGTGCTGCTCATCGAAGCACCCGAAAGGTCGGCACCCAGCACGCGCTTCACGGCCGCGAGTTCAATGGTGTCAGCCATGGTGGACGTGCCGTGGGCATTGACATAGTCGATGTCACCCGGCCCCATTCCGGCCTTCTTGAGCGCCATCCGCATCGCCAGTTCCGCACCCTTGCCTTCCGGATGCGGCGCGGTGACGTGATAGGCATCGCCGGACAGGCCGTAACCGACCACTTCGGCATAGATCTTCGCACCGCGCGCCTTGGCGTGTTCGTATTCTTCAAGCACGACCACGCCTGCACCCTCGCCCATCACGAAGCCATCGCGATCCTTGTCATAGGGGCGGCTGGCCTGTTCGGGACGATCATTGTAGCTGCAGTTGAGCGCCCGGGCCTGGGCAAAGCCGGCGATGCCGAGTGGATTGACGGTGCCTTCAGCGCCGCCGGCCAGCATGATGTCGGCATCGTCATCGCGAATCATCCGGGCTGCATCGCCGATCGAATGGGCTCCGGTGGAACAGGCGGTGACCACAGCATGGTTCGGGCCCATCAGGCCATACTTGATCGAGACCTGGCCCGAGATCAGGTTGATGATCCGGCCGTGCACGAAGTGCGGGCTGACGCGCGACGGGCCTTTTTCGTGAAGGACGATCGATTCTGCCTCGATCCCCGGCAGACCACCGATCCCGGCACCGATCGAGCAACCCGTACGCAGCTTCAGGTCTTCGTCCATGTCGATCAGGCCCGCGTCTTCAAGCGCCTGGCCGGCTGCATCGAGACCGTAAATGATGAACGGATCGACCTGGCGCTGGATCTTGTGATCAACCCGCTTGTTCGGATCGAACCCATACGGATGGTCGGCTGGCTTCACTTCGCAGGCGATCTGACACTTCTGGTCGGACGCATCGAATCGTGTGATCGGACCGGCACCGGACTTGCTGGCAAGCAAGTTTGCCCAGGTGGTTTCGACATCGGCCCCAAGCGGGGTAACCAGGCCCAATCCTGTGACCACTACGCGGCGCATGCACTTCTCCGGATATGCGACAGGCCCAGACCCGGTGCGGGACTGAGCCTGTCAGATTTCGTATCAAGGTTTCCGCAGTTCAACCCCCAGACAGGCTTGGGGTCAGTGCGGAAAGCAGGCTGGGTCAGCCCTTGTTCTCGTCGATGTACTTGATCGCATCCGACACGGTGCCGATCTTCTCAGCCGCATCGTCAGGGATCTCAACGCCAAATTCTTCTTCGAACGCCATGACGAGCTCAACAATGTCGAGGCTGTCAGCGCCCAGGTCGTCGATGAAGCTCGCGTCCTCAGTCACCTTTTCGGCTTCGACGCCGAGGTGCTCGACGACAATCTTCTTAACCCGGTCGGCGGTGTCGCTCATGGATTTACCCCTTCGTGAACGGCAGATTAAACTGTGTTGCACCCCGCCCTAGAGAACGGCGCGGCGGCTGGCAAGAGGCTGCGCAGCATCAACACATCGGGATTATCCACGATACGTATGTAGCTCGGCAACCCGTGCCGGAAATCAGGCTTTCGGCTGCTCGACAATTCGCAGCGCCAGTTCGCGCAGCTGCTTCGGTTCGGCGGGAGACGGAGCACCCATCAGCAGGTCTTCTGCACGCTGGTTCATGGGGAACAGCGTGATTTCGCGCAGGTTCTGCACGCCGCAAAGCAGCATGACCATCCGGTCGACGCCGGCTGCCATGCCGCCGTGCGGTGGTGCACCGTACTGGAAGGCCCGGTACATTCCGCCAAAGCGCGCTTCGACGTCAGCCTTTGACAGGCCGACCAGTTCAAACGCCTTGACCATCAGGTCCGGATGCTGGTTGCGGATTGAACCCGAAGCGAGTTCATAGCCGTTGCAGACCATGTCGTACTGATAGGCCTTGATGGTCAGCGGATCCTGGTTCTCGAGTGCGTCCAGCCCGCCCTGCGGCATTGAGAAGGGGTTGTGCGCGAAATCGAGCTTCTTCTCTTCCTCGCTCCACTCATAGAACGGGAAGTCGATGATCCAGCAGAAGCGGAAGGCATCCTTGTCGATGAGGTCAAGCTGCTCGCCCACGCGGCTGCGCGCCGCTCCGGCCAGCTTGGCCGCCTGTTCTTCCTTGCCGGCCGCGAAAAACGCCCCATCGTTCGGCCCAAGGCCAAGCGAATCCCAGAGCGCGGCCATCTTGTCCTCGCCGTGGTTCTTGGCGATCGGGCCCCCGAACACGCCGTCCTTGCGGGTCGCGTAGCCAAGGCCGGCATGGCCTTCGCTACGGGCCCATTCGTTCATGTCATCAAAGAATTTGCGGCTGAGACCGGCAGTCTCGGGTGCCGGGATCATGCGGACCACCCCGCCACCGCCGACAATCTTCTCGAACAGTCCGAAGCCCGACGCGGTGAATTCACTCGTTACGTCGCGGATGATCACTGGATTGCGCAGGTCCGGCTTGTCAGTGCCGTAGTCGAGCATGGCCTGAGCATAGGGAATGCGCGGGAACTGGCCGGCTGGCGTTACAGCCTTGCCGTTGGCAAACTTTTCGAAAATCCCGGCCATGACCGGTTCCATCGTTTCCCAGACCTCTTCCTGGGTAACGAAGCTCATTTCCAGGTCGAGCTGGTAAAACTCGCCTGGCAGGCGGTCAGCGCGCGGATCTTCGTCGCGGAAACACGGGGCGATCTGGAAGTAGCGGTCAAACCCAGCAACCATCAGCAATTGCTTGTACTGCTGCGGGGCCTGCGGCAGCGCGAAGAACTTGCCGGTGTGGATGCGGCTCGGGACCAGGAAGTCGCGCGCGCCTTCGGGGCTGGAGGCGGTGAGGATCGGGGTCGAGAATTCCGTAAAGCCGATGTCTTCCATCTTGCGGCGCGTTTCGCGGATGATTGCGGTGCGCGTCATGATGTTGGCGTGCAGCGTCTCGCGGCGCAGGTCGAGGAAGCGGTAGCGCAGGCGAATATCCTCGGGATATTCCTGCTCGCCCGCCACCGGCAGCGGCAGTTCTTCCGCACGGCTCAGCACGGTTGCCGAACGGGCATAGACCTCGATCTCGCCAGTGGGCAGGTTCGGATTGACCGTCCCGGCACTGCGGGCCTTGACCTCGCCATCGATCGTTACAACCGATTCTACCCGCAGACCTTCGAGGATCAGCAGGGCCGGGCTATCCACATCAGCGACGATCTGGGTCATGCCGTAATGGTCGCGCAGGTCGACGAACAGCACGCCGCCATGGTCGCGCTTGCGGTGGACCCAGCCCGACAGGCGGATGGTCTGGCCTACATCGCTGGCGCGCAGGGCGCCGCAGTTGTGCGAACGATAAAGATGCATCGAAACTCTTTCCAATCGGCCTGCAATGATGCAGGGGCGAAGGCGCGGCTAACAGGCGATGGCCGCACTTTTGTCAAGCCGGGGGCTCGCACGGGCCCAACTACAGAAAAGAAGCATGAAAATACACCCCCTCATCACTGACAGCGCGGAACTGGCTGCGCTGTGCGAACGGCTCGCCAAGGCGGATTTCGTGTGCGTCGACACCGAATTCATGCGCGAGAACACCTATTGGCCCGAACTCTGCCTGATCCAGATCGCCGATAATGAAGAGGCCGCGGCGATTGATCCGCTGGCCAAGGGGCTGGATATGTCCCCGCTTCTCGACTTGCTGGTCGATAACGAAGACGTCCTCAAAATCTTCCATGCTGGCGGCCAGGACGTGGAAATCATCTACAACCTGACTGGCAAGACTCCGCATCCGATCTTCGACACCCAGATTGCCATGATGGCGATCAGCCAGAGCGAGCAGATCGGCTATTCGAACCTGGTCGAAAGCTGGATCGGCCTGCAGATCGACAAGGGCGCGCGCTTCACTGACTGGTCGCGCCGCCCGCTGACCGAACGCCAGATCGAATATGCCATCGGCGATGTGACCTACCTAGCCAAGATCTTTCCGAAGATCCTGTCCCGGCTGATCAAGACCGGACGCGGTGCCTGGCTCGATATCGAGATGGAAAAGCTGGCCGATCCGGCCAATTACCGGAACGATCCCTCGATTGCCTGGCATCGCATCAAGGCGGCCGGCCGCAACCCGGCCATGCTCGGTCGGCTTAAAGCCCTCGCGGCCTGGCGCGAGGCCGAGGCGCAGGACAAGAATATCCCGCGCGGCCGGATTGCCCGCGATGAAACGCTGGCTGACATTGCCAGCCACCCACCCAAGACGCAGGCCGATCTGGCCAAGGTTCGCGGCCTATCCGCTGGCTGGAAGGATAATGAAATCGGCAGGCGGATGATGGCAGTGCTTGAGGCCGCCAAGCCGCTGAGCGATGACGAGTTGCCGCCCCGTGCGCCGCGCGGCGCTCCGCTGGGCAAGGAAGGCGCGCTGGTAGCCGATTTGCTGAAGCTGCTGCTCAAGATCCGCAGCCGCGAGATCGACGTTGCCGCCCGTCTGCTGGCGCGCAGCGAAGACCTGGAACTGCTTGCCGCCGGGGTGCGTGAATTGCCGTTGCTGGAAGGCTGGCGCTATGATCAGTTCGGACGCGATGCGCTGGAACTGGTTGAAGGCCGTCTGGCCTTCGCAGTGGTCAAGGGCCGCCTCAAGATGGCTCACATCGACCGGATCGGGGACGATAGCGAAAGCAAGATCGCCCCGGTGGAGTAGGAAGCGATGACAACCTACCTACCCACACTCAAGCAGTTGCAGTATCTTGTTGCCCTGCATGAGCATGGACACTTTGGCCGCGCGGCTGATGCCTGCTTTGTCTCGCAATCGACGCTTTCGGCCGGCCTGCGCGACCTAGAAACCTTGCTCGACGTCGTGCTGGTGGAGCGCACCAAGCGCGCGGTACGGTTTACGCCGCTCGGCAACGCCGTGGTCGCCAAGGCGCATCGGCTACTGCGTGAAGCCGAAGAACTCTCGGATATGGTCCAAAGCGCCGGGCAGCCGCTGTCGGGCGAAGTGCGGATGAGCGTCATCCCGACCATTGCTCCGTTCCTGCTTCCGCGGATGTTGCCACGGCTGCGCCGTGAACGTCCGCAGCTGAAGCTTTTCCTGCGCGAGGAAACCAGCCAGGCGGCGATGGAGAGCCTGCACCATGGCCGCAGCGATTGCGTGCTGCTGGCCCTGCCCTTCCCGACTGGCGAGGTCGAGAAGGAGACGATCGAGCTCGACGCGCTTTACGTCGCCTTTCCCAAGGACGACCCGCGCGATCCGCCCGAGGAAATCACCGCCGACCTGATCGACGAGAACCGCCTGCTCCTGCTCGAAGACGGGCACTGCCTGAAAGAGCACGCGCTCGCCGCCTGCAACCGACCCGAACTGCGGGCCAGCGCGACGATGATCGGCACATCGCTCCACACCCTCGTGCAGATGGTCGACAATGGCCTTGGCCTGACCATGCTCCCCGAAATGGCGCTGGATGCGGGCATTCTCAACGGAACCCAGGTCGTCGCCCGTCCCCTGCGCAGCGAATCCGCCAATCGCGAGATCGCGCTGGTCTGGCGGAAGAACAGTCCGCGTGGCGAGGAATTCAGGCTGCTGGCCGAGGAACTCCGCGCCGGATAGCTCAATCCATGTGTTTGAGACCGACCCGCAGATAATCCCACCCCGTGATCACGGTCAGGGCCGCCGCCGCCCAGAGGGTTGTCAGTCCGACGGTGTGCGGGAAGTTGATGGTCAGCCCCATCACGCTCATTGTCCATTGCGGCAGGGCGACGCCAAGGATCAACGCGCCGAGGCAGACCAGTTGGAAGGTCGTCTTCCATTTGGCGAGCCGACTGACCGGCATCGATACTTGCAGGCCGCCAAGAAACTCTCGCAGCCCGGAAACCGCGATTTCGCGCACCAGGATGACCAGACCAGCAATCACGTGCATATCGCCGACATAGGGGCCGCGCAGGATGCCCTGGGCCGTCAGGGTAAGGATGACGGTCGCGACCATGATCTTGTCGGCAATCGGGTCGAGGAAGACGCCAAGGCGCGACACCGCGCCACTGGTCCGCGCCAGATAGCCGTCGAAATAGTCGGTAATCCCCATGAGCACATAGAGGATGAAGGCCAGGCCATAACCAAACCGCCAATCAGGCCACCACAGCAGGAACGCGAGCAGCGGCAAGGCCACGATCCGCGAAAGCGTCAGGATATTAGGCAAAGTCCACATCGCAAGGAGAGCCTAGCGGGCTTCGCGTCGGTGCAAAAGAGGCGCAAGTAGGCTTGTCCGCAGCGTTTCTCTCGTTAGAGCCGAGGTGGAGCGCAATATCTGCAAGGGCCGCATGACCACCTCGACCCACTTGATCCGCAGCCGCCGCTTCCTGCCGCTGTTCGTGACGCAGCTGCTCAACGCATTCAACGACAACCTGTTTCGCAATGCGATGGTCTTCTTTGTCGTCTACACGCTGTACAATTCCGAAGCGGCGGAAGGGCTGTTCAGCGCAGTGGCTTCGGCGCTGTTCATTGCGCCGTTCTTCCTGCTTTCAGCGCTGGCTGGCCAATTGGCAGACATGCGCGACAAGGCCCGGATTATCCGGATCGTCAAGGCTTCCGAAATCGCGATCATGCTGGTTGGGGGAACGGGCCTGTTGCTGGCCTGGCAGGGTGTCCTTAGCCAGACCTTGACGGTCGGATTGATGCTCCTCGCACTGCTGGCGATGGGTGTTCATTCAACTTTCTTCGGCCCGATCAAATATGCCATCCTGCCGCAGCACCTTCACGAAAACGAAGTGCTGGCCGGGACCGGACTGGTCGAGGCCGGAACCTATATCGCGATTCTATCCGGCACGATCCTGGCGGGGTGGATCCCGGTCGAATGGGCTGCTGTGGGCGTCGTTCTGACCGCTCTGATCGGTTACGGCACAGCGCAATTCGTCCCCCCGGCGCCGCCGCAGACCGCCGATCAGCCACTGGATTTCCATGTCTGGCGATCTTCCGTGACGCTGATCCGCCACACGATGAAAGATCGGCGCGTGTTCCTTGCGATCATGGCGATCAGCTTCTTCTGGACGATCGGCGCCGTGCTGTTCATCCAGTTCCCGCCGCTGGCCAAGAACGTGCTTTCGGCCAGCAAGGAAGTAGCCAGCCTGTTCCTGGTGATCTTCTCGATTGGCGTGGCGATCGGATCCCTCTCAGTCAACGCGCTGCTGCGCGGCACTGTTTCGGCGCGCTATTCGCCGGTGTCAGTCATCGTCATGGCCGTGTTTGTCGTCGCGTTCTGGTGGGTTTGCCACACGTGGCATGCCCATCCGCAGGATGGCTTGCTCGATACCGCCGGGTTCCTCAACGAACCGTTGGCAATTCCGTTGCTGCTGAGCCTGCTGGGCATCGCCATCTCCGGCGGGATGTTCGTGGTGCCGCTCTATGCCTTCCTGACTACTTTCGTCGACAAGTCGGAAACGGCTCGGACCATCGCGGCCAACAATATCGTCAATTCCGGCGCGATGGTCTTGGGCTCGGTCATCGCGTTGGGCATGAGCGCAGCAGGCGTACCGATGGTCGATCAATTGCTGCTGGGCGCAGCCATGTGCCTGGTTTCAGCCTGGCTCGGCCGCAAGCTGGTGGCAGCCGAAGAGGCCGCAGCCGTCAGATAAGGAAAGCGGTGACTGCCAGGAAGCAAGCGCAATAGGCCATCAGGAATTCCTTGACGTCCTGCAGGGTAAACAACCCCGAAATGCCTCGCCGGACCGGCTCGCTGCCGTGGCGGACATGGGGGGGCAGGCTCGCCAGGAATGGGTGGCGGGCGCCTTCGTCGGTTATGACCAGTGAGCGTCTCATAGCCTCGGCTTAAGAAAGCGTTCACCATCGCGCCAGCTCGGTAACCTTGTCCTTTTTGCGCTTTCCCAATCCGGGACAGTCACCCCGATGGTCATAAATGGCTCGACCGCGTTGCCGCCTCGGCCTGCACTCGCTAAAAAGCGGCAATGACTGAACAAACCAGTATTACCGGGGGACGCCTGCTCGTCGATTGCCTGATCGAGCAAGGATGTGACCGGATCTTCACGGTCCCGGGTGAGAGTTTTCTCGCCGTGCTAGACGCCCTGCATGATACGCCGCAGATTGAAACCGTGATTTGCCGCCAGGAAGGCGGAGCAGCTTTCATGGCCTGCGCCGATGGCACGATGACCGGCAAACCGGGAGTCTGCTTCGTAACGCGGGGGCCCGGGGCGACGAATGCCAGCATCGGTGCCCACGTAGCCTTTCAAGATTCGCAGCCGCTGCTGCTGTTCATTGGTGACGTCGATCGGGGCATGAAAGACCGCGAAGGCTTTCAGGAAGTCGATTTCGGCACGATGTTTGCGCCTTTGGCCAAACTTGTCCTGCGGATCGATGATCCGCGCCGCATCCCGGAATACGTTGCGCGAGCCTGGGCGACTGCCGTGGCCGGTCGGCCCGGCCCCGTCGTGATTGCCCTGCCCGAAGACATGCTGCTCGAACAAGTGGCAGGCCTTGCGCCACGCACGCAGATTGCCCGTCCGGCCCAGGCCGTCTGTCCCGATGCGCTGGGCACCCTGATGCGAATGCTGGAAGATGCCTGCGCCCCGGTTGCGATTGTCGGCGGCGCTGGCTGGCACGCCAAGGCGCGCGAGCACTTCACCAGTTTCGCCGAACGAATCGGCCTGCCCGTCGCCGGGGCATTCCGCCGCCAGGATGCCGTTCCCAATTCCAGCGCGGCCTGGGCTGGAAACCTGGGTTATGGCCCCAATCCAAAGCTGGTCGAGCGGATCAAGCATGCCGACTTAGTACTCGTGGTCGGCGCCCGTCTTGGGGAAGCGACGACCGACAGCTACACACTGGTCACGCCGGAACATCCCGGGCAGACCCTGGTCCACGTTCATCCCGATCCGGAAGAGCTCGGCCGGGTATATCAAGCCGATCTGGCGATCTGCGCCGACATGGCTGAATTCGCCGAAGCAGCCGATCTGTGGGATGACGATATCGTCCCCTTTGATGCCGGTCCGGAAGCACACCAGCAATGGCTGGAATGGTCGACCCCGCAGCCCAACGGACACAAGCTCGATATGGGCCAGGTCGTTTCAGCAATGCGCAAGGCGCTGCCGGACGATGCGATTATCTGTAACGGCGCGGGCAACTTCTCGGGCTGGTGGCACCGTTTCTGGCACTACAACGGCTTCCCGACCCAGCTTGCTCCGACCGCGGGAGCGATGGGCTATGGCGTGCCAGCGGCTGTCGCCGCCGCAAAGCGCTTCCCCGAACGCACCGTGATCGCACTCGCCGGTGACGGCGATTTCCTCATGAACGGACAGGAACTGGCGACAGCCGTGCAGTACGGCTGCGACCTCCTGGTCGTGCTGGTGGACAATGGCGCTTACGGCACGATCCGGATGCACCAGGAACGTGAGTTCCCCAAACGCATATCAGGCACGACCCTGCACAACCCGGACTTTGCCGCCCTCGCCCGGGCCTATGGCGGCTGGGCCGCACGCGTCGAAAGCAATGCCGAGTTTGAAGTTGCCCTGGCCGAAGCGATCGAACGCCAGGGCCTGCGCCTGCTGCACCTGGTGATCGATATCGAGCAGCTCAGCGCTGGCGGCGCCAGTGTGTCTGGTCTGCGCGCAAAGGCGAAGGGTTAGGCGTCGCCCGACAGCTTGAGGATATGATCCCATTCCGACGGCTTTACGGCCGAGACCGACAGGCGGAACTTGGTCAGCAAATCCATGTCGGCAAGCGCCTGATCGGCCTTGATCTCCTTGAGCGTCACGGGCCGCTTCAGCTTGCGGACCGGCTTGAGCTTCACGGCCGACCAGCGTCCGGTATCATCGGTTGGATCGGAGATGTTGGACGCAGTGATCTCAGCGATTGCAACGATCTCCACCCCGATGTTCGAATGATAGAAGAATACCTGATCACCCGGCTGCATGGCCCGCAGATTGTTGCGCGCGGTATAGTTGCGAACCCCGTCCCAGGTCCCTTCCCCCTCCGCCACCAGATCGTCCCAGCTATAGACGTCGGGCTCCGATTTCATCAGCCAATATGATTTGATTTTGCTCATGCCAGAACTCGCGAAAGGGGTTATGGCGCCGGCCATTGCCCCAGAATCTCGAAAGCGTCCACCTATGTCCCTGACCTCGCTTCCCGTCCTCTCGCTGACGATGCCCAAGGCAGAATTCGCTCAGGCGATTGGCGAAAGTTTCCGGACTTTCGGCTTTGCCATGGTCAAGGACTTCAGCATTGATCACGATCTGATCAAGCGGGCCTGGCAGATGTCGGAAGAATTCTTTGCCCTGCCAGAGGATGAAAAGCGCAGCTACCACAACCCCGCCATTGCTGGCGCGCGCGGCTACACCCCGTTCGGGGTCGAGATCGCCAAGGACGCCAAGCATCACGATCTGAAGGAGTTCTGGCACGTTGGGCGCGATCTGCCGGAAGGCAGCCCGCTCGCTGATGCCTCGATGCCGCCGAATGTCTGGCCGGCTCGGCCGCAGGGTTTCAAGGAGGTCTTCAGCGAGCTGTATCGCCAGTTCGATGAGGCCGGCGCGACGATCCTTTCGGCGATCGCGCTATATCTCGGACTTGACGAAAACTGGTTTGACCAGGGGATCGAGGATGGCAATTCGGTCATGCGGCTGCTGCATTACCCGCCGATCCCAAACCTGGAAGGCGAGGCGATCCGCGCCGGGGCCCATGGCGACATCAACCTGATCACCTTGCTGCTGGGTGCGGAGGAAGCCGGGCTAGAGCTGCTATTCCAGGGCAAGGAGTGGATCAGCGCCTCACCACCGGAAGGTGCGATGGTTATCAACGTGGGCGACATGCTGGAACGGCTCACCAATCACTACCTGCCATCCACGATCCACCGGGTACGCAATCCAAACCCGGAACGGGCCAGGTTCAGTCGCTATTCGATGCCGTTTTTCCTGCACTTGCGCAGCGATTTTCCGATCCGGACTTTGCCCCAATGCATCACGCCGGAGAACCCGGACCACTATCCGGAACCGATCACGGCCGACGAGTTCCTGCAGCAGCGACTGCGGGAGATCGGCTTGAAGAAGTAGCAGCGGGGCCTTTAACCCAAACTTCAGCATAGTCTGGGACACTGCATGTTCTTGGAGCTGCAGGGCTGACTATGGCGGGGTTAATGCCATCGACCGGACGAACCAGGCGTGACCTGATCACGCGGGCCACTGCTGTGGCTGCCGTGATCATGTTTGTCGTGACTGGCGGGCAGGTCCTGCCCAAGGTTTTGCGCGCGACTTTTGGCCATGGCGAAGGACCCGACCAGATCCTGGCCAGCGCCATGCTGCTCAATATCGCGCTGATCCTGCTGGGTTGGCGGCGATTTAAGGCGCTTGCCCGCGAGGTCGTGGTTTCGCGCAAGGTTGCGGCCGAGGCGCTCGAACTGGCCGAGACTGATCCACTGACTGGCTGCCTCAACCGCCGCAGCGTCAATGCTGCCGCGGAAAAACTGCTGGAGGCCATCAGACCCGAACGCCGTGCCCTGGCCTTCGCCCTGCTTGATCTCGACAATTTCAAGCACGTCAACGATCTGCACAGCCACCAGGCTGGCGACGCGATCCTGCGCGCTGCGGCGGAACGGTTGCGCGGTCTGCTGCCGGCTGGATCGCTCGTCGCCCGCATCGGCGGCGATGAATTTGCCTGCATTATCCCGTTCGATCCGCGACTTCCCGATCAGATCGACCTGCTCTGCGCCAGACTGGTGGAGCAGGTCGGCCAGGTCGTCGAATGGAATGGCATGGAGATTGAAGCGACCGTCTCGCTCGGCCTGTCACGCAGCGATAGCGCAGCGAACGACGATATTCAGACCCTGCTGCACAAGGCCGATATCGCCATGTTCCACGCCAAGCGCGAGGGACGTAACCGCATCGCCTGGTTTGTCCCGGCCATGGAGAGCGAACTACGCTTCCGCAGCGAACTGGAAGCCGGCATTCGTCGCGGGGTCAGTAATGGGGAGTTTGTGCCCTATTACGAAAAGCAGATCGACCTTGCGACCGGCGAACTGGTCGGGTTCGAGATGCTGGCGCGCTGGATTTCGCCTTCGCTGGGCCGGGTCGGGCCGGACATCTTTATCCCGGTCGCAGAGGAAATCGGCGCGATTGCCGAGTTGTCCGAATCGGTCATTCGCCAGGCGCTTCGTGATGCGCGCGAGTGGGATCCCCGACTGACCCTGGCGGTCAACATATCCCCGGTGCAGCTGCGCGATCCCTGGTTTGCCCAGAAACTACTCAAGCTTCTGGTCGAGGCGAACTTCCCGCCGCACCGGCTGGAGATCGAGATTACCGAGAGCAGCCTGCACGAGAATATCGGCCTGGTGCGCTCGATGATAACCAGTCTGAAGAATCAGGGCATTCGCGTCAGCCTCGACGATTTCGGCACCGGCTACAGCTCTCTCGCGCAGCTGCGCAGTCTGCCGTTTGATCGGATCAAGATTGATCGTAGCTTCATTTCCAGTCTGCCCGACAGCGAGGAAAACCGCACGATCGTGAAGTCGATCGTGTCGCTCGGGCAGGGTCTGGGCATGCCGGTGACGGCCGAAGGTGTCGAATCGGAGGAAGTGCTCGCGGCGCTCGGCGGGTTTGAGGGGCTTAAGGCGCAAGGCTATCTTTACGGTTACCCTGAGCCCGCGGATGTAACGCTGGCCGGATTGCGCCAGCTCCACCTAGCGCTGGAGCGCAAGGAGAAGGCGGCGGCCGCAACGCCAGTCAAGCCGCGCCGCGCGCGCAGCGCCTGACACTGGACGCGCCGCTTCGCAGCGCATAGACGCGCGACATGCGTGTTTCGTTCGTCAAGATGCATGGCCTGGGCAACGACTTTGTCGTGCTCGATGGGCGCGACGGCGGTCTTCCCAAGATGACGAACCGGCTTGCCGCTGCGCTGGCCGATCGCAAGACCGGGATCGGCTGCGATCAACTGATCCAGCTGGAGCCTTCGACTCTGGCTGATGTGCGAATGCGGATCTTCAATGCTGATGGCAGCGAGGTCGAGGCTTGCGGCAATGCTACCCGGGCAATCGGGCTGCTACTGGGCCAACCGGCATCGATTGAAACGCTTGGCGGCATGCTGACGACCGATCCGGTGCCAGGCGGTGTCGCTGTCGATATGGGCGTGCCCCGCTTCGAATGGGATGCCATCCCACTGGCCTATGCGCTCGACACGCTGACCATGCCGACTGGCTGGGAAGATCTGCATAGTCCCGCGGCGGTCAATGTTGGCAATCCGCACGTTGTGTTCTTCGTACCGGACAACAACGCAGTCGATCTCGAACGGCTTGGACCGCTGATAGAACACGACCCGCTATTCCCTGCCCGTATCAATGTGAACGTTGCGACCATCGTGTCGCGCAGCGAAATCCGCTTGCGGGTGTGGGAACGCGGCGTTGGCGAGACCCGCGCTTGCGGCACCGGTGCCTGCGCGACAGCAGTGGCGGCCATGCGGCGCGGGCTGGTGGGTCGCGGGATGGTTACGGTCTGGCTTCCGGGCGGTTCCCTGCAAATCAACTGGGGGGCTGACGACCGGATCGCCATGACCGGACCAGCCACCGAAAGCTTTCGCGGCACTTTTGATCCCGCCGCTTTCGGAGCCTGAGATGGCCGCAGAGGTGATTTCTCTGGGGTGCCGGCTGAACCTGTCCGAAAGCGAGGACTTGCGCGCCTTGCTCCCGAGTGAGCCGGACCTGGTGGTTGTGAACAGCTGTGCGGTAACGGGAGAAGCGGTCCGGCAGACCCGCCAGGCGATCCGCCGCGCTCGCAGCGCCCGCCCGGATGCGCGACTGATCGTGACAGGCTGCGCGGCCGAAGTTGAGCGAGAGCTGCTGGCCGCGATGCCGGAAGTCGATGGCCTGATCGCCAACTCCGCCAAGCTTGATCCGCGGGCCTGGAACATCGCCGCACCGCAAGTAGCCGCCAGGTCACAACACACGCGGGCTTTCATCGGCGTCCAAAACGGCTGCGATCATGCCTGCACGTTCTGCATCATTCCCCACGGGCGGGGGGCAAGCCGCTCCATGGCGGTGACCGATGTCCTGAAAGAGGTGGAAAGGCACCTGGCCGCGGGCGCCAGGGAGGTTGTGCTGACCGGCGTCGATCTGACCAGCTGGGGCCACGACCTGACTGGCAGTCCCTCGCTTGGCAGTCTGGTCTCCACCATTCTCGCAGCGTTCCCTGACCTCTCTCGACTGCGGCTGTCTTCGCTAGACGGGATCGAGATCGATCCGGTCTTGTTCGAACTGCTCGCTGGCGAACATCGGGTCATGCCGCATGTTCACCTCTCGCTGCAGCATGGCGATGACCTGATACTCAAACGAATGAAGCGTCGGCACCTGCGCCAGGATGCGATGGCACTGGTTGCCGCGCTTAAGGCCGCCCGCCCTGAAATAGCCATCGGGGCCGACCTGATCGCCGGCTTTCCGACCGAAACGGACACGGCGCATGCTGCCAACCTTTCCATCATTCGCGATCTGGCCATCGTCCATGGTCATGTCTTTCCCTATTCGGTCCGCACCAACACACCGGCTGCCCGGATGCCGCAGGTTGCAGCATCCACCATCAAGGCGCGCGCGACCGAGCTGCGCGAAGCCATTGCGCGGGAGCGCGCGGCCTGGCTTCAATCACTGCTCGGCCAGACCCAACAGGTGCTTGCCGAACGCGACGGGACAGGCCATGCGCCAAACTTCGCGCGGGTAAGGCTCGCGCCGCAAACACAGGCTGGAACTATAGTGACCGTTACGCCGACAAAGGTTGTCGAAGGGCTGCTGGAATGAGCGAAGGCACAAGCTGGACCGACCGGGTCTTTGGCGGTCTGCGCAAGACCTCGGAGCGTCTAGGCGAAAATCTCTCCGGCATCGTCAGCAAGACGCGGCTTGATGACGCCCAGCTTGACGAGATCGAGGATGCGCTGATCCTCTCCGATCTTGGTCCGCGCGTCGCCGCGCGAATTCGCGATCGGCTGGCCAACGAGCGCTTCGAGCGCGGAGCGGACGAACAGTCGATCAAGGAAGCTGTGGCCGAGGAAATCGCCAAGATTCTTCGCCCGGTCGCCAAGCCGATCGACATCGTCGCGTTCCCGCGACCGCAGGTAATCCTGGTGATCGGCGTTAATGGCTCGGGCAAGACCACGACCATCGCCAAGCTGGCGCACTACTTCCAGGAACTCGACTACAGCGTGATGCTGGCTGCGGGTGACACCTTCCGTGCTGCCGCCATCGGCCAGCTCAAGGTCTGGGCTGACCGGGTTGGCGTGCCGATCATCACGGGACCAGAGGGCGGCGATCCGGCCTCGATCGTGTTCGATGCGGTCAAGGCGGCAACTGACCAGGGGATCGACGCATTGATCGTCGACACCGCCGGGCGCCTGCAGAACAAGCGCGAACTGATGGATGAACTGGCCAAGATCCGACGGGTCCTGGGCCGCCTCAATCCTGAAGCGCCGCACGATGTGGTGCTGGTGCTCGACGCCACCAACGGCCAGAACGCGCTGCAACAGATCGAGATCTTCAAGGAGGTAGCTGGTGTGAGCGGCCTGATCATGACCAAACTGGATGGCACGGCGCGCGGCGGCGTGCTGGTCGCTGCGGCCGAGCAGTATGGCCTGCCGATCCACGCGATCGGTGTGGGTGAGCGGCTGGACGATTTGCGCCCGTTTGACCCGGACCTGGTCGCCCGCGTCATTGCCGGAGTGGCATGATGGCAGAGGCAAGCAAGCAAAAGTCCGGTTGGCTGAACCTGGCCGTCGATTATGGTCCG
Organism: Sphingomonadaceae bacterium; assembly: GCA_009926135.1. Taxonomy (GTDB): domain Bacteria; phylum Pseudomonadota; class Alphaproteobacteria; order Sphingomonadales; family Sphingomonadaceae; genus Novosphingobium. The sequence continues at coordinate 114,490 of RFPL01000002.1, read as the reverse complement.
GTGATCATCTTTTTTGCGATCTACAAATACTACTCCCCCACCGACCGCGAGAACAGCGTTGCGGAAGTGCTGGCGGTGATCAAGGGCACGGTCAGCTTCATGGTGGCTGCGGTTGTTGCGCTGCTCGTCTCCAGGTGGAAGCTTGGGAAGATTTCCCCGATGCTGTGGCTCTCGACCCTGCTGATCGTTGGCTTCGGCGGGCTGACTGTGCTGCTGCACGATCCGATCTGGATCCAGGTCAAGCCAACCGCGATCTACCTGCTGTTCGGCGTGGCACTGCTCATTGGCGTATGGCGCGGCAAGGCGCTGCTGAAGATCCTGCTGGAAGCGGCCTTCGAGGGATTGAGCGACGAGGGCTGGATGAAGCTATCGCGGAATTGGGGAATCTACTTCCTCGTTCTGGCCGCAGTGAACGAGGGATTGCGTCACTCATTGTCCTTTGGAGACTGGATTGCAGCCAAGCTGTGGGTCTTCTTGCCGGCCACTTTCCTGTTCACCTTTGCCCAGATCCCGATGCTGATGCGCCACGGGCTGGCCGCCGATGAACAGGCGGAAGTGCTGGAAAATCCGCCGCACGAGTAAAGCAGCCTGTTCCAAAGGACAGGGGAAAGCAGCCAAAAAGCGTGTGACATTGCTCTCTGAACGGGCGATACTACAAGCCTGCCCACATTACCCGTGGGCCAACCAAAAGCTTCAATTCTAGGGGGAAGCAAATGGCTAAGTTTTTCGGAAACCTGCACCTTGTACTGGTGGTTGGGCTGATTGCGGCAGTGGCCGTGATGCTTCATTGGGCCGGTTCGGCCACGCTTGACGTCAACTCAGTGTTCCGCTGGCTGCACGTGTTCTTCGGCATCCTGTGGATCGGCCTGCTCTATTACCTGAACTTCGTGCAGGTACCGACCATGCCGACCGTGCCGGATGAACTGAAGAAGGGTGTTACCGGCTTTATCGCGCCCAAGGTGTTCTTCTTCTTCCGTTGGGCTGCACTCCTGACTGTCGTGACTGGGCTCGTGATTGCTGCCGTCAATGGTTATGCGCACCAGGCCATGACCTTCTCCGGTGAAGGCAACGTCAACCTGATCGGCCTTGGCATGTGGCTGGCGCTGATCATGGCGGCGAACGTCTGGTTCGTTATCTGGCCGGCGCAGAAGCGCCTACTGGGCATCGTCGAAGCGACGGCCGAGGAAAAGGCCAAGCTGGCACCGCGCGCTCTGATCGCAAGCCGCGCCAACCTGCTGCTCTCGCTACCAATGCTTTATGCAATGACCAGCGCGAACCTCGGCTGATCAGTCAGCCCACAGGCAAACGAAAGGGCGCGGTACCACTGGGTACCGCGCCCTTTTTTTATGCGATACCGAATTAGTTGGGCAGGTCCGGCTTGTCGGCGATGACCCTGGTCAGGTCGAAGTCCTGCGGACCAAGCCAGTCATTGACGTAATTGGCGTAGTAAAGGCCGAACATCAGCACGGAAAGGATCGTGGCTCGCCGCGCGATCTTGCGGGGCTGAAAGTTTGCAGGCGCGCTGTTGGCCTGCCCCTTGATCGTCGCTTCGCCGGCTTCCTCGTGTGTCCGGATGCCAAACGGAAGGACCAGGAATGCGGCCAGCACCCAGAACATGGCATAGATCGCGATAATCGAAGTAATCTTCATGGCATCATGCCTCCGGCAAGATCACGCGCACCTGGGGCTTCTTGCCCGACCAGCGCTGCGCGGCGCGGCGAGCCGCAAGACGGGCCGCTTCTGAGATCGCTTCGCGGTCATGCCGCGCGCCACCCTTCAGTTTCGTCAGCGCCACGGCCACGTCCTCGCGCGCCTCGGCGGTGAAATCGTCATAGTCCTCATCGAGCGGCAGGCCGATGCCTTCTACATGGACCCTGCCCTTGCCATCGAGCACCACTATCACGAGGCCATTGGCAGCAAGCCGGCGGCGCATGACAATCGCCTCGCCATCGGCCGGCACCAGTATATCGCCGTCGAGCACGAGCCGACCGGCACGCACTTCGGAAATCTTGCCTGGCTTGCCTGGGGCAAGGCGAACCATGTCACCATTTTGCTGGACCACAGCCTTGGGAACACCTTTCGCCCGACCAACCTTGGCCTGTTCACGCATATGCCGTAGCTCGCCATGGACCGGCACCAGGATCTCGGGCCTGATCCAGTCATAGAGCGCTTCAAGCTCGGGTCGGCCCGGATGGCCGGAAACGTGTATTTCGGCTTGCCGGTCCGTGACCATGGTTATGTCACGGCCAGCCAAACGGTTCTGGATCCGGCCGATCGCGATCTCGTTGCCGGGGATCTGCCGGCTGGAAAACAGCACGACGTCACCAGCCTCAAGCGCGATCTGGTGATTGTCTTCGGCAATCCGCGACAGGGCGGCCCGCGGTTCCCCCTGCCCCCCCGTTGCCAGGATCAGCACCTCGCCGCGGGGCAGGTTCATCGCAGTATCGAAATCGACCAGGTCCGGCAGGTCCTTCAGGTAACCGCTGGCCTGAGCCGTGCGAATGATCCGATCGAGCGACCGCCCCGCAACGCAAAGCCGGCGCCGCGTGGCCACCGCCACTTCTCCCAGGGTCTGCAGGCGGGCAACGTTCGACGCGAAGGTCGTGACCAGGACCCGCTTACCATGATGGCGCGCCACTTCCTCAAGCAAGGCGGTCCGCACAGCCCCCTCGGAACCCGAGGGATTGGGGTTGAACACATTGGTGGAATCGCAAACGAGCGCGAGCACACCCTGATCGCCGATAGCCGTCAGTTCTGCTTGGGTTGCCGGCGTGCCGACCAGTGGCTCGTCATCGAGCTTCCAGTCGCCGGTATGGAATATACGCCCATAAGGCGTCTCGATGACCAGCGCGTTGCCTTCGGCAATTGAATGGGCCAGCGGGACATAGCGGATTCCGAACGGGCCAAGCTGGAACGGCTCGAGGTGATCGATTACCTTGAGCTGGACTTCTTTGAGCAGCCCGGCTTCCTGCAGCTTGTCCGCCACGAGCCGCGCCGTGAACGGCGTGGCGTAAAGCGGCACGCCAAGTTCCTGCGCGAAGTAGGGGACGGCCCCGATATGGTCCTCATGCGCGTGGGTCAGCACCACACCGATCAGGTCCTTCTTGCGTTCCTCGATGAATTGCAGGTCCGCAAAGACCAACTCGGTGCCGGGGTACTCGTTGGCACCAAAGGTCATGCCCAGATCGACCATCAGCCATTTTCCGTCCGCCCCATAGAGGTTGACGTTCATGCCGATCTCGCCCGAACCGCCGAGCGCGCAGAACAGCAGTTCCTTGCCGGGCTTCACTTTGCCTTCTCGGCCAGGATGGCCATGCCTTCAAGGGTCAGGTCGGCATCAACCACATCGAAGATGTCGGTGTGCTGGTCGAACAGGATAGCAAGGCCACCCGTTGCGATGACGCGCGCCGGGCGTCCAATTTCACTGCGCATGCGGGCAATAAGTCCTTCCATCATGGCGACATAACCCCAGAATACCCCGATCAGCATCTGGTCTTCGGTATTCCGTCCGATAACGCTGTTCGATTCCGGACTGCGGATCGCAATTCGCGGCAACTTGGCCGTGTTCCCGACAAGGGCATCCAGCGACAGATTAAGGCCGGGGGCAATGATTCCCCCCTTGTAAGCGCCGTTGAAATCAATCGCATCGAAGGTTGTTGCCGTGCCGAAATCGACGACGATCAGATCGCCTTGGTACTTCGCGTGGGCCGCTATTGCATTAACGGCACGATCCGCCCCCAGCGACCGGGGCTCATCGACATCGATTTCCATGCCATAATCGACCGGCGCCACTCCGGCGACCAGCGCCTTAACGCCAAAGTACTTGTCCGCCAGTACCTCCAGGTTGTGAAGTGCCCGCGGAACGACTGTCGACACGATGATCTTCTCGACCGCAGTGCGATCAAAACCCTCGATCTGGAGGAGCTGCATCAACCAGACAGCATATTCGTCGCCGGTCCGGCGCGGGTCCGTGGCGATGCGCCAGCGAGCCTTGATGACGCGATCCTCGAACAGCGCGAAAACCACGTTGGTGTTGCCGACATCAATGGCGAGCAGCATGGCTTAGCTCCGGTTGGACAGATTGATTTCGCCAGCGTGGATGGCACGCAAAGTGCCATCCGCCAAGCGTAGTTGCAGGGCGCCGTCCAGCGCGAGCCCGGCGAAGGTGCCATCGACGCTGTCACTCCCCTCCCCGGCGCGCAATGGTGTGCCGAGCGGATGAGCCGCCGCGACCCAGCGGCGAATCAGCGGCTCAAGCCCGAAGGTCCGCCAGCGTTCCACTTCGTGGCTCAGGGAAACGGCGAGGTCTTGCGCGAAGGCGTCACGACTAGCAGGGGCACCAAGCTGTGCGAGCGACACAGTTGGACGGTCCAGGAGTTCCGGCGCCACCGCGAGGTTCACCCCAATACCGACGACGACTCCACCACGGGCACCTTCAAGCAGGATGCCTGACAGCTTCGCCCCATCGGCCAGCAAGTCGTTTGGCCACTTGAGCAAGACTTCGCGGCCGGCCGGAAGATGCTTCAGCACAGCATCGCGCACCGCCAGGCCTGCAGCCAGGGCCAGGGTTCCAAGCGGAGGATCGCCCGCATGGCTGGCGACGAAGGTCGATCCCATGAAATTGCCGCTGCCATCGAACCAGGCCCGACCTTGCCGTCCGCGACCGCTGGTCTGGCGGTTGGCGACGACCCACTGCCCTTCAGGAACCGCCGCACCAGAAGATAGGCGCTCCAGCAGTGTCCCGCTGGTCGAAGCGAGTTCCTCGAAGACTTCGATCAAGTGCTGGCTCAGGGGGTAATGAGCGATGCGGCTGCCGAGGTCGACAGGCCATCGAGGCACTTGGTCAGCAGATAGCCGGCGGGCGAGATCGCCAGCGCGCAGATCGCGAGCAGCGCCTGGTGCATCCAGTCACTCTTGCCAGTCACCTTCATGGCGGGTTCGTCAAAGTACATCACCTTCACAACCTTGAGGTAATAGAAGGCGCCGATGACGCTCGCAGCGATCCCGACGGCAGCAAGCGCCACCATCCCGGCATCAACCGCGGCCTGGAAGACCACGAACTTGCCCCAGAACCCGAACAGCGGCGGAATGCCGGCCAGGCTGAACATGATCATCGCGAAGCAGGCCGCGAGCACCTTGCGGTGGCGTGAAATGCCGGCAATGTCGCGCAGGTCCTCGACCGGTTCGCCGTCAGCACCCTTGAACATCAGCAGGGCAACAAAGCCACCGATCGTCATGGCGACATATATCGCCAGATAGGTCAGCAGCGCTGCCACGCCCTTAGGCGTTGCGACAGCAAGTCCAATCAGCAGGAAGCCGACGTTGTTGATCGAAGAATAGGCCAGCAGGCGCTTCAGGTTGGTTTGGCCGATCGCACCAAGGGCTCCGACCACGATCGAGGCCAGCGCGGCGAAAATCACAATCGGCTGCCAGGCGGCAACCTGATGGCCGAAGGCAGTCATGGCTACGATCACCGTCAGCGCCAGCGCGGCAACCTTGGGAGCCGAAGCAAAGAAGGCGGTGACCGGCGTGGGTGCGCCTTCGTAAACGTCTGGTGTCCACATATGGAACGGCACGGCACTGATCTTGAAGGCTAGGCCAGCGAAGACAAAGACCAGGCCAAAAATCGCACCGGTCGAAATCTTGCCATTCAGCGCGGCGGCAATCCCGGCAAAGTCTATCGTTCCGGCAAAGCCATAGGTCAGGCTGGTGCCGAACAGGAGGATGCCCGAAGCAAGCGAACCGAGCACAAAATACTTGAGCCCAGCTTCGGCCGAACGGTCATCCGTGCGTAGGAACGCCGCCAGGACATAGGCCGCCAATGAGTTGAGTTCGAGGCCGATATAGAGCGTCAGCAGGTTCGTCGAAGAGACCATCAGGCACATGCCGAGCACGGCAAACAGCACCAGCACCGGATATTCCGGGCGATAGGCACCCACACGCTGGAAGAAGGCCGGAGCGACCACCAGCGAACCGGCTGCGGCAGCAATGATCAGCAGCTTAGCAAAGGCGGCAAAGGCGGTTGCGGCAAACAGGCCGGAAAAGGCGAGCGTCTGCGGACCGGACGCACCACCAAGCAACGTCGGCGCGACAAGCGCAGCACCGACGGCCATGACGGCAACCGCAAGCCAGGTGATGACGCGCGCACTGGTGTCGCTACGCGACCAGGCGGCGGCCAGCAGCAGCACGAGCCCGGACAGGCTGAAGAGTACTTCAGGCGCGGTCAGGCGGAAAGACTGGACGAAATCCATCAGTGCGCTCCCCCGTGCGCGGCATGTTCTTCAGTGGTGGTCGCAGCCTTGGGCTTGGGCGCGGTCAGGTGGGCATCGCCTTCCGGCTTGGCCCGGGCAAGCCGCGCATCAAGCGCCGCAATGTCGGCCCGCATCGGGGCCATGAAGCTCTCTGGATAGACCCCCATCCACAGCACCACCGCAGCGATTGGCGCCAGCAGCAGCCACTCGCGCTTGTCGAGATCGGGCATGGCGGCGGCATCGGCGTTCTTCTGCTCACCAAAGGCCACGCGGCGGTAAAGATAGAGCATGTAGGCCGCGCCCAGGATGATCCCGGTGGTGCAGACCAGCGCCACCCAGGTCGAGATCTGGTAGATACCGGCCAGGCTTAGAAACTCACCCACGAAGCCGCTGGTCCCCGGCAGGCCGATCGAGGCCATGGTGAAGAGCAGGAAGAACAGCGCATAGTAGGGCATGTTGATCGAGAGACCGCCGTAACGGTCAATCTCGCGCGTGTGCAGGCGATCATAGATCACGCCAACGCAAAGGAACAGCGCGCCCGAAACCAGGCCATGGCTGAGCATCACGATCATTGCGCCTTCCAGCCCCTGCGGGTTGAAAGCGAACAGGCCGATCGTGACGATCGCCATATGCGCGACCGACGAATAGGCGATCAGCTTCTTCATATCGTGCTGCACCAGCGCGATCAGCGAGGTAACGACCACCGCGATCATCGACAAGGCGAACACCAGCGGCGCAAACTGCGCCGAAGCTTCCGGGAACATCGGCAGCGAAAAGCGGATGAAGCCGTAACCACCCATCTTCAGCAGCACGCCCGCCAGGATCACCGAACCGGCAGTTGGCGCCTGCACGTGGGCGTCTGGCAACCAGGTGTGTACCGGCCACATCGGCATTTTCACCGCAAAGCTGGCAAAGAAAGCCAGCCATAGCCAGGTCTGGACCTTGGGATCAAAATCGTAGGCCATCAGGGTCGGGACATCGGTCGTCCCGGCCTCGTGCACCATCCACAGCATGGCGATCAGCATCAGCACCGAACCCAGCAGGGTGTAGAGGAAGAACTTGTAGCTGGCGTAGATCCGGTCCTGTCCGCCCCAGATGCCGATAATCAGATACATCGGGATCAGGCCCGCTTCGAACATGATGTAGAACAGGAAGATATCCTGCGCCGCGAACACACCGATCATCAGCGTTTCCATCAGCAGGAACGCCGCCATGTATTCGCCAACGCGCTTCTCGATCGCTTCCCAGCTGGCGCCGATGCAGATCGGCATCAGGAAGACCGAGAGCATGATCAGCATCAGTGCGATGCCATCGATCCCAAGCTTCCATTCAAAGCCCGAGAAGATCGCAGCGCGCTCAACAAACTGCCACTGCGCCCCGCCAATGTCATAGTTGGCCCAGAGCACCATGCCGAGCCCCAGGTTGACCAGGGTGGCGATCAGCGCAGTCCAGCGCGCCGTGCGGGCTTCGACCAGGAGACAGGCCACGGCCGCCAGCAGCGGCACCAGCAGCATGACCGAAAGGATTGGGAAACCGGCCATCTTAGCGCACCATCATCCAGGTGATTGCCGCGGTCAGGCCGAGCAACATCACGAGAGCATAGGAATAGAGGTAACCCGACTGGACCTTCTGCGCGAAGCGCGTGCCCTGTTGCACGGTCCAGGCCGCGCCATTGGGACCGAAGCGGTCGATGAAGCCAATGTCACCCAGCTTCCAGAACTTGTCGCCAAGCCAGAAGGCCGGGCGGACAAACAGGAATTTATACAGCTCGTCGAAGTACCACTTGTTGTAGACGAAGCGGTACAGAACATCGATCTGGCCGACGACCTTGGCCGGGAACCCCGGATTGCGGATATAGGCGTACCAAGCGCCCGTCAGACCGAGCATCATGACCACCGTGGCCGATAGCTTCACCCACAGCGGTACTTCATGCATCGCGTGCATCAGGTGCTCATTGTAAAAGATCGAGCCACTCCAGAACTCGGCGCTTTCCAGGAAGGCGTGGCTGAATACCCAGCCCGCGAAGACCGCGCCTAGCGTCAGCACGCCCAGCGGGATCAGCATTGCCAGCGGGCTTTCGTGCGGGTGATAGCCCGCCGTGCCGTCGTCATGATGGGTGCCACCATGGGCATGGTCGTCATGGCCGTGGTGATCGTCATGAACCGCGTGCTGGATATGCTCGGACCCGGCCCAGCGCGGCTTGCCGAAGAAGGTCAGGAAGATCAGGCGCCACGAATAGAAGCTGGTCATCAGTGCGGCGGTCACGCCTACCCAGAAGGCGAACTGGCCGGCTTCCTTGCCGCTGGCAAACGCCGCTTCAAGGATCGCGTCCTTGGAGTGGAAGCCAGCGAACCCGGCATGCAGCCAGTAGACGCCGACCCCCGTGATCGCCAGCGTACCGGCCATCATTGCCCAGAAAGTCAGCGGGATGTGCTTACGCAGGCCGCCATAGTAACGCATGTCCTGTTCGTGGTGCATCGCGTGGATCACCGAGCCCGCGCCCAGGAACAGCAGCGCCTTGAAGAAGGCGTGGGTGAACAGATGGAACATCGCCGCGTTGTAAGCCCCAACACCCGCAGCAAAGAACATGTAGCCGAGCTGTGAACAGGTCGAATAGGCGATCACCCGCTTGATGTCCCACTGCGTCAGGCCAACCGTTGCGGCAAAGAAGCAGGTAGCCGCGCCGACATAGGTCACCACGTCCAGCGCAATCGGGCTGGCTTCGAACATCGGCGAGAGACGGCAGACCATGAAGACGCCGGCGGTGACCATCGTCGCCGCGTGGATCAGCGCCGAAACCGGGGTCGGGCCTTCCATCGCGTCGGGCAACCAGGTGTGCAAGCCAAGCTGAGCCGATTTGCCCATCGCGCCAATGAACAACAGGATGCACAGGATCGTCATCGTATCCCAGCGATAGCCGAGGAAGCCGATGGTCGATCCAGCCATGCCCGGCGCGCGCACCAGGATTTCCGGGATCGAAACAGTGTTGAACACCAGGAAGGTGCCGAAGATGCCCAGCATGAAGCCAAGGTCGCCCACGCGGTTGACCACGAAGGCCTTGATCGCGGCAGCGCTGGCAGAGGGCTTGCGGAACCAGAAGCCGATCAGGAGGTACGAGGCGAGGCCCACCCCTTCCCAACCAAAGAACATCTGGACCAGGTTATTGGCCGTCACCAGCATCAGCATGGCGAAGGTGAACAGGCTGAGATAGGCGAAGAACCGCGGCTGATCCGGGTCCTCGTCCATGTAGCCCCACGAATAGAGGTGCACGAGCGCCGAGACGGTGGTGATCACCACCAGCATCACGGCAGTCAGCGCATCGACCCGCAGTGCCCAGTCAAAGCTCAGGCTACCCGACTGCACCCAGTGCAGCACCGGCACGACGTGGGCTTCGGCATTCCCGCCCAGAAAGGCGATGAAGATCGGCCAGGACAGTGCACAGGAGATGAACAGGCCGGCCGTGGTCACCAGCTTGGCCGGCACATTGCCGATCATGCGGTTGCCAAGCCCCGCGATCAGCGCGGCAAGTAACGGCAGGAAGACGATGAAGAGGATCGGATCCACGGACGCTTACCCCTTCATCCGGTTGACGTCGTCGACGGCGATGGTGCCGCGGCGGCGGAAATAGATCACCAGGATCGCGAGGCCGATCGCCGCTTCGCCAGCGGCCACGGTCAGCACGAACATGGCAAAGATCTGACCGGTCAGGTCACCCAGGAAGCTGCTGAAGGCGACCAGGTTCAGGTTCACCGACAGCAGGATCAGTTCGATCGCCATCAGGATGATGATCACGTTCTTGCGGTTGAGGAAGATCCCCAGCACGCCCAGCACGAACAGGATCGAGCTGACGACGACATAGTGCTCAACGCCAATCACAGCTTGACCCCCTGCCCGACTTCCGGCTGCATGTTGATCACCGCCTCTTCCGGACGGCGCGCGACCTGATCGGCAATGTTCTGGCCGCGCACGCCGCCGCGCTGGCGGTGGGTCAGCACGATCGCGCCGACCATCGCCACCAGCAGGATGATCCCCGAAGCTTCAAACAGGAACAGGTACTTGCCATAAAGCAGCGCGCCAATCGACTTGATGTTCGATGCGCCGACGACCGCCGCGGCAGTGCCGTCGGGCGTCCCAAGCTTCAGCGAACCGGCCTGATAGGCCCCCATGCCCAGCACGACCTCGGCCAGCAAAACCAGCGCGACCGCCAACCCAAGCGGAAAGTTCTTGATGAACCCGGCGCGCAGCTCGGCAAAATCGATGTCGAGCATCATGACCACGAACAGGAATAGCACCGCGACCGCGCCGACATAGACGATCACCAACAGCATGGCGATGAACTCAGCCCCGGCCAGTACCATCAGCCCGGCCGCGTTGAAGAACGCCACGATCAGCCACAGCACCGAATGGACGGGATTGCGCGCAAGGATCGTGAACGCCCCGGCGGCGAGCATGATCGATGCGAACAGATAGAAGGATAGCACCTGGATCATTGACGCGGCCCCCTACCGGTACGGCGCATCGGCTTCAAGGTTAGCGGCGATTGCCCGCTCCCACTTGTCCCCGTTCGCCAGCAGCTTGGTCTTGTCGTAAAGCAGTTCTTCACGCGTTTCGGTCGCGTATTCGAAGTTCGGCCCCTCGACAATCGCATCAACCGGGCAGGCTTCCTGGCAGAAGCCGCAGTAGATGCACTTGGTCATGTCGATGTCATAGCGCGTCGTGCGGCGGCTGCCGTCGTCGCGCGGTTCGGCTTCGATCGTGATCGCCTGCGCCGGGCAGACCGCTTCGCACAGCTTGCAGGCGATGCAGCGTTCTTCGCCGTTGGGATAGCGGCGCAGCGCATGTTCACCGCGGAAGCGCGGGCTCAGCGGGTTCTTCTCGAAAGGATAGTTGATGGTCGCCTTGGGCCTGAAGAAGTACTTCAGGGTCAGCCAGTGCGCCTTCAGGAATTCCCAAAGGGTGAAGCTCTTGATGAGCTGAGCGACACTCATGCGCCGTACCTCGTAAGCATCAGATAACCGCTAACCAGGACCACAAAGCCCAGCGAGACCGGCAGGAACACCTTCCACCCCAGTCGCATCAGCTGGTCATAGCGATAGCGCGGGACCGTGGCCTTGACCCATGAGAAGATGAAGAAGAAGAAGAATATCTTGCCGAACAGCCACAGCCAGCCCGGCACCAGGTAGAGCGGTGCCCAATCCAGTGGCGGCAGGTAGCCACCCCAGAAAAGCACGGCATTGAGCGCACACATCAACAGGACGTTGGCGTACTCACCCAGCCAGTATAGCGCGAAGCTCATCGACGAGTATTCGGTCTGGTAACCGGCGACGAGCTCGCTCTCGGCCTCGGTCAGGTCGAACGGCGCGCGGGCGGTTTCTGCCATGCCGGAGATCAGGAACATCACCCACATCGGGAACAGCAGGGGGTTCGCCACGAAGCCATTGATCGGGCCAACGTGGCTGCGCTGCGCCTCGACGATATCCCGCAGGTTGAAGCTGCCGGCCCAGAGGACCACGCAGATCAGGATGAAGCCGATCGAGACTTCGTAGGAGATCATCTGCGCCGAAGCCCGCATGGCCGAGAAGAACGGATACTTCGAATTCGACGACCAGCCCGCGATCACCACGCCGTAAACCCCGAGCGAGGAGATCGCGAGAATGTAGAGCAGGCCGACGTTGATATCGGCGAGGATTGCGCCCGAATTGAACGGGATAACCGCCCAGGCGAGCAGCGCGACCGTAAAGGTGATGATCGGCGCGATCAGGAACAGGCCCTTGTTCGCCGCCGAAGGAATGATGGTTTCCTGCAGGAACACCTTCAGGCCGTCCGCAAACGACTGAAGCAGGCCCCAGGGACCCACCACGTTCGGCCCGCGCCGCAGTGCCATCGCCGCCCAGACCTTGCGGTCGACGTAGATGATCATTGCCACGGCCAGCATCAGCGGCAAGGCGATCAACAGGATCCCGGCGATGGTCGCGGTAAACCACGCCCAGTCATAGGTCATGCCGATCGATTGGAAGAACTCGGTCATTCCGCAGCCTCCGCGAAGTGCTCACCATGGAGCAGTTCGGCCGAGCAGCGCTGCATGGTTTCGCTCGCCCGGGCGATCGGGTTGGTGAGGTAGAAGTCCTTGATCGGATAGGCTTCGATCGTGCCGCTGGCCTTGGCCTTCTCAGCCTTGGGCAGCGCGCCGTAGCTCGCGAGGCCTTCATTGCCGAGCACCGGAACGGCTCTGGTCATGGCGCCGCGAAGCTCGGCAAAGCTGTCGAAACCGACGTTGACGCCGAGCGCATCGGCCAGCGCACGCAAGATCGTCCAGTCCTCGCGGGCGTCGCCCGGCGCGAAGACGGCCTGGTCAGCGAACTGCACCCGGCCCTCGGTGTTGACGTAGGTTCCGGCCTTCTCGCTGAAGGCAGCAGCCGGCAGGATGATGTCTGCGGCGTGGGCACCCTTGTCACCGTGGTGGCCGATGTAAACGACAATGGAGTCTGCGAACCTGGTGTAGTCCACTTCGTCCGCTCCCAGCGAAATCAACAACTTGGGCTTGGCCTTGACCAGGTCCGCAATGCCGCCCTTTTGGGCATAGCCCAGCATCAGCCCGCCCATCCGTGCTGCCGCCATGTGCAGCACGTTGAAGCCGTTCCAGTCCTCGCGGACCAGCTTGTACTTCTCGGCCAGCGCTAGCGCCGAACCGAGCGCGCCCTTGCCCAGCGCAGCCCCGCCGAGGATGATCGCCGGACGCTGTGCGTTCTTGAGTGCGTCGGCCGCGTCCTTGGGCAACTTGTCGAGCACCGTCAGGTCATTGCCCAGATTGGTGACCGGATAAGTGGCGTCCCACTCCGGACCGACCACGAAAACCTTCGCGCCGCGCTTCACTGCCTTGCGCAGGCGGGTGTTGACCAGCGGGGCTTCCCAACGAACGTGGCTGCCGACGATCAACACCGCATCGGCGTTCTCGACGCCCGCAATGGTCGAATTGAAGTTCACCGCAGCCAGGTTCGAGCAATCATAGTCCAGCCCGGTTTGGCGGCCTTCGAGCAGCTTGCTGCCGAGCGCGCCAGCCAGGGCCTTGGCCGCGAACATTGTTTCGCAGTCGACCATATCGCCTGCGACCACCGCAACGGACTTGCCGGGATTGACCTTGGCAACAGCGGTGAAGGCTTCATCCCAGGTCGCAGCGACAAGCTTGCCGTCGCGGCGAATCCAGGGGCGGTCGAGCCGGCGACGCGTCAGGCCATCGACCTGATAACGGCCCTTGTCCGACAGCCATTCCTCGTTCACGTCATCGTTGATGCGCGGCAGGATGCGCAGCACTTCGCGCCCGCGGCTGTCGAGCCGGATGTTCGAGCCGACCGCGTCCGAAACGTCGATCGACAGCGTCTTCTTCAGCTCCCACGGGCGGGCTTCAAACGCATAGGGCCGCGAAGTCAGCGCGCCGACCGGGCAGAGATCAATGACATTGGCCGACAACTCATGCGCCGCGGCCTTTTCGAGGTAGGTCGTGATCTGCATCGCCTCGCCGCGATAGAGCGCGCCGATTTCGTCCACCCCGGCGATCTCTTCCGAGAAGCGCACGCAGCGCGTGCAATGGATGCAGCGGGTCATCACTGTCTTGATCAGCGGACCCATGTACTTTTCTGTGACGGCGCGCTTGTTCTCGTCATACCGCGAGGCGCCGCGGCCATAGGCGACCGACTGGTCTTGCAAGTCGCACTCGCCGCCCTGGTCGCAGATCGGGCAATCGAGCGGGTGGTTGATCAGGAGGAACTCCATCACCCCTTCACGCGCCTTCTTGACCATCGGGCTGTCGGTGCGGATTTCCTGCCCTTCAGCGGCGGGCAGCGCGCACGAAGCCTGCGGCTTGGGCGGTCCGGGCTTCACTTCGACCAGGCACATCCGGCAATTGCCGGCGATGCTGAGGCGCTCGTGATAGCAGAAGCGCGGGATTTCCTTGCCGGCCATTTCGCAGGCCTGCAGGACCGTGGCCCCTGCCGGGACCTCTAGTTCCACGCCGTCGACGGTTACCTTTGGCATTACTGGATCGCTCCGGAAGGCTTGGCCTGGGACAGGCGGTAATAGGCAATGGCCAGCGCGCCGCGGACGCTGACGCGGTCCAGGGCGACGGTCTCACCGGCTTTGACGCACTGGCCCAGCGTCGGGCCCAGTGCGTTCAGGGCCTGAAGTTCGGCCGGCGTATCAATCGCGGTTGCCATTACGGCGCGCGACTGCGCTGGATCTGCCCGGACCACGCATTCACCAAGCTTGCCCATCAGCATGGCCTGGGTCTTGCGAGCGATGGCGAGGCGCTGGCGCGCGAGGCTCTCTTCGGGGATCGCCTGGCCGTCGCGATCGACCATGCGCAGCGGGCGCGGCTCTTCGTAGCTCAGCGCAGGGATCGCCGGGAGGGCGGTCTGGTTGACTTCGGAACCGGTCTTGCCAATCAACGCCTCCGCGATAACGCCGCGATAGGTGTCTTCATCAAACCGCATCCGCAGCCGGCCGGCAAATCCATCGGCCATGTTGCGAAGGAGTTCTTCGTTGAGGCACTCACGCTGCATCAGGCGCTTGCCCTCGGCGCTGTCGCGGCTGAAGCTTGCGCCACTCAGCACCGACTTCTGCGCCAATTCAGGCTCGCGCTTGACCACGCAGGTGCCATATTCGGCCAGGAACGCACGGATCTGTTGCGGGCTCGGTGGCTCCGCAGCGGATGCCGGCGCGCTGAGCAGCGCAACCAGGGGGAGAAGACGGGCAGCCAACTTCACTCGGCAGCCTCGCGAACATTGTCTGCAATCCGCCGTTCAAGTTCAGGACGGAAGTGGCGGATCAGGCCCTGGATCGGCCAGGCCGCCGCGTCGCCCAGCGCGCAGATGGTGTGGCCTTCGACCTGCTTGGTCACGTCCCACAGCATATCGATTTCACCCACGTCAGCATCGCCGGTGCGCAGGCGTTCCATCACGCGCCACATCCAGCCCGTGCCTTCGCGGCAGGGGGTGCACTGGCCGCAGCTTTCGTGCTTGTAGAAATAGGACAGGCGGCTGATCGCGCGGACGATGTCGGTCGACTTGTCCATGACGATGACCGCCGCAGTGCCCAGACCCGAACCAACATCGCGCAGGCCGTCAAAGTCCATGGGCGCGTCCCAGATCTGGGCGGCCGGAACCAGCGGCACCGAGGACCCGCCCGGGATCACCGCCAGCAGGTTGTCCTTGCCTCCGGTAATGCCGCCGCAGTGCTTCTCGATCAGTTCGCTGAACGGGATGCTCATCGCTTCTTCGACCACGCAGGGCTTGTTCACGTGCCCGCTGATCTGGAACAGCTTGGTGCCCTTGTTGTTGTCGCGCCCGAAGCTGGAGAACCACGAGGCGCCGCGCCGGATGATCGTCGGCGCAACGGCAATGGATTCGACATTGTTCACCGTGGTCGGGCAGCCATAGAGGCCAGCGCCAGCCGGGAACGGCGGCTTCAAGCGAGGCTGGCCCTTCTTGCCTTCGATGCTCTCGATCATCGCGGTTTCTTCACCGCAGATATAGGCGCCCGCGCCGCGATGAACGAATACATCGAAATCGTAGCCGCTCTTGCAGGCGTTCTTGCCGATCAGACCGGCGGCATAGGCTTCCTGGACTGCGGCTTCGAGGACCTGGGCTTCGCGGATATATTCACCGCGAATGTAGATATAGGCCGCGCGCGCGCCCATCGCGAAACCGGCAACCAGCGCGCCCTCGATCAGCTTGTGCGGATCGTGGCGGATGATCTCGCGGTCCTTGCAGGAACCTGGTTCGGATTCGTCCGCGTTGATGACCAGGAAGCTAGGACGGCCGTCCTTCGATTCCTTGGGCATGAACGACCACTTGAGGCCGGTCGGGAAACCCGCGCCGCCGCGACCGCGCAGGCCCGAGGCCTTGATCTCATCGATGATCGCATCCTTGCCCTTGGCGAGGATCTTCTTCGTATTGTCCCAATCACCGCGGGCCTGGGCGGCCTTCAGGTTCCACGGCTGATAGCCGTAGAGGTTGGTGAAGATGCGGTCCTTGTCCTGGAGCGACATGGCTTACCACTCCTTCCGGTAATCGTGATTGGCCTTGACCATGTCCTTGAGGCTGGTCGGCCCGCCGAGCGGTTCAACGGTATGACGGCCCGGCTCCTGCGTGCCGGCCTTGGGCATCTTGCCCGCGGCGAGCGCGTCGAGCACGGCATCAAGGCGCTCAGCCGTCAGGTCTTCGTAATTGTCATCGTTGATCTGGACCATCGGGGCCGAAGCGCAGTTGCCCATGCATTCGACCTCGGTCAGCGTCCACAGGCCGTCTTCGGTGGTGTGGCCCTTCTCCATCCCGCGCTTCTTGCAGGCGGCCATGATCGCGTCCGAACCGCGCAGCATGCACGGCGTGGTGCCGCAGACCTGGACGTGGAATTTACCAACCGGAACAAGGTTATACATGAAGTAGAACGTCGCCACCTCGACCACCCGGATGATCGGCATCTCGAGCTGAGTTGCAACATATTCCATCACCGGCAGGGGTAGCCAACCCTGGGTATTGGTTTCCGCCCCGACCTGGCGCTGGGCGAGATCAAGCAGCGGCATGACTGCTGAACGCTGCCGTCCGGCCGGATAGCGCGCAATGATTTCCTTGACCTTGGCGGCGTTTTCCTTGGTCCAGGCAAAGGTCCCCCAGCGTGCGCGCAGTTCCGGGGTGTCGGGTTCAAGATGCCGATCAGCCATGTTCGCGGCCCCGCAGAAGATAGTCCTGGCCAACCAGGAACAGCTCAAATCCGCCGATCCCGCCCACCAGCAAGGTGATCACCTGGCTCGGTTCGTGCCCCAGCATCAGGACCAGAAAATAGACGGCCGCGAGGACCAGCCCGGTCAGGGCCGCCCATACGCGCACCATGTCGAAAGTGCTCAGCTTCACCGGACAAACTCCACGCGAGAGCACTTGTCGCCCTCGAACGAGTAAATGGACATGACTTCGAACGGCTCACTCTCAGGCGAGCGCGCAACCTTTTCGTGCAGTACGGCGGTATCGCCCAGCTGCCAGCCCTGGATGATTTCTGCGCGGTTCTGCGGGAATTCGGCAAACATCGCCTTCAGGCCCACGCGAACGCCTTCCTTGCCTTCACGTAGAACCGCGCCGCAATAGCCCGCTTCGCAGGCGTCGTCGGTCATCAGGGCGACATAGGCGTCGGCATCCTGCGCGTTGTAGTGCGCGATCATCTGCTCGGCGATGGCGAGCCGTGTCACCGGTCACACTCCCCGAACACCACGTCGATCGCGCCAATGATGGCGGTCACGTCGGGCAGCATGTGGCCCTTGCACATGAAGTCCATCGCCTGGAGGTGGCTGAAGGCGGTCGGGCGGATCTTGCAGCGGTACGGCTTGTTCGAGCCGTCGCTGACCAGGTAAACGCCGAATTCGCCCTTGGGGCTTTCAGTCGCCACGTAGACCTCACCAGCCGGCACGTGGAAGCCTTCGGTGTAGAGCTTGAAGTGGTGGATCAGCGCTTCCATCGATGCCTTCATTTCGGCGCGCTTGGGCGGCGAAACCTTGCGATCGGTGGAGGCGACCGGGCCGGACGGCATGTCGCGCAGACACTGCTTCATGATCCGGGCCGACTGGCGCACTTCCTCGACGCGGACCATGAACCGGTCATAGCAATCGCCGCGGGTGCCGACGGGAACGTCGAACTCCATCCGGTCATAGACGTCGTACGGCTGTGCCTTGCGGATATCCCAGGCGATGCCCGAGCCGCGGATCATCGGGCCCGAAAAGCCCCACTTGACCGCGTCTGCCTTGCTGACCGTGGCGATATCGACATTCCGCTGCTTGAAGATGCGGTTGTCGACGACCAAGCTCATCGCGTCTTCGAACAGTTCGGGCAGACGCGTGTCGAGCCACTGACCGATATCGACTAGCAGCTTTTCCGGCACGTCCTGATGGACCCCGCCGGGGCGGAACCAGGCGGCGTGCATGCGGGCGCCCGAGGCGCGTTCGAAGAAGTTGAGGCAGTCCTCGCGGATTTCGAACATCCAGAGGTTCGGCGTCATCGCGCCGACGTCCATGACATGGCTGCCGAGGTTCAGCATGTGATTGCAGATGCGGGTCAGTTCGGCAAACAGCACGCGCAGGTACTGCGCCCGCTCCGGCACTTCGACATTGAGCAGCTTTTCGACTGCCAGGACGTAGGAATGCTCCATCCCCAGGGGCGAGCAGTAATCGAGCCGGTCGAAATAGGGCAAGGCCTGGAGATAGGTCTTGTGCTCGATCAGCTTTTCGGTGCCGCGGTGGAGCAGGCCGACGTGCGGATCGACGCGTTCGATCACTTCGCCGTCCAGCTCCATCACCATGCGCAGCACGCCGTGCGCGGCGGGGTGCTGGGGCCCAAAATTGATCGTGTAGTTGGTGATGACATCGTCACCCGTGGTGGGCGACTGTTCGAGGCTAAGTCCGCTCATGATCAGCTACCCTCGGGCGCGGTCGACGGCTTGGCATCGGCCGACTTCTTGCGCGGCTTGCGGTCCGGACGCGATGACGTCGGCTTGGGCGCACCGGGTTCCTTGGTCTTGGTAACCTTCGGAGCAGCGGGCTTCGCAACCTTCTTCGCCGCAGCCTTGTTCGTTTCCTTGCCCGCACCGGTGTCTGCCGCTTTCTCGGTGGTCTTGGGCACTGCAGGTGCCGCAGCGGGCGGCGGCGGGGTCTGTACCGCCTTTTCATCGCCCGGCAGGACATAGTCCGCGCCTTCCCAGGGGCTCATGAAATCGAAGCTCCGCAGGTCCTGGGCCAGCTTGACTGGTTCATAAACGACGCGCTTGTCTTCTTCCGAATAGCGCAGTTCGACATAGCCGGTCAGTGGGAAGTCCTTGCGGAACGGATGGCCTTCGAAGCCATAGTCCGTCAGGATCCGGCGCAGGTCGCTGTTGCCTTCGAAGATCACGCCATAAAGGTCGAACACTTCACGCTCAAGCCAGCCGGCGACCGGCCAGAGGTGCGTAACGGTCGGCACCGGGGTATCCTCGGCGGCATTGACCTTGACCAGCACGCGATGGTTGTGGGTCAGCGACAGCAGCATATAGACCACTTCGAACCGCAGCGCGCGGTCCGGGTAATCGACCCCGGCGATTTCCATCAGCTGCTGGTATTCGTGATTGTCACGCAGCAGTTGCAGCGCCTCGGCGATGGCCGGGCGGTCGATGGTCAGCACGATTTCACCGTGCTCTTCACGCGCGGCGATCAGCCGGTCACCCAGCGTGGCGCAGACGGCATCGATCACGCCTTCGCTGCTGGCAAAGCGTGGAGCGGAATGCAGGACGAGGCTCATCGCTCGATCGTCCCCACCCGGCGGATCTTCCGCTGGAGCTGCATCACGCCATAAAGCAGCGCTTCAGCAGTTGGCGGGCAGCCCGGGATATAGATGTCGACCGGCACGATCCGGTCACAGCCTCGCACCACCGAGTAGGAATAGTGGTAATAGCCACCGCCATTGGCGCAGGAGCCCATCGAGATGACGTACTTCGGGTCCGACATCTGGTCATAGACCTTGCGCAGCGCCGGGGCCATCTTGTTGCACAGCGTGCCGGCCACGATCATCACGTCCGACTGGCGCGGGCTCGCGCGCGGGGCGACGCCGAAGCGCTCCATGTCATAGCGCGGCATGTTGACGTGGATCATCTCGACCGCGCAGCAGGCGAGGCCAAAGGTCATCCACCAGAGCGAGCCGGTGCGGGCCCACTGGAACAGGTCCTCGGTGCTGGTGACGAGGAAGCCCTTGTCATTCACCTCGGCGTTGAGATCATTGAAGAAGGCCTGATCCGGCGGCGTGATCGCCGTCGAACCTGCCTGTGCCGCACCAAGCGGCAGACCCTGGGCATTCACGAGCGTGCTCATTCCCAATCCAAAGCCCCCATTTTCCAGGCATAGGCCAGACCGATTGCCAGTTCGCCCAGGAACACCATCATCGTGATCCAGCCCGGCCAGCCGGTCAGATCAAGGCTGACTGCCCAGGGGAACAGGAAGGCTGCTTCAAGGTCGAAGATGATGAACAGGATCGCGACCAGATAGAAGCGCACGTCGAACTGGCTGCGCGGATCCTCGAAGGCAGGGAAGCCGCACTCATATTCGCTGAGCTTTTCCGCGTTGGGGTTATGCGCGCCGGTCAGGCGGGCAACCCCCATCGGCAGGAACACGAACAGGCTTGAAAGAGCCAGGGCTATCCCAAGGAAAATCAGGATCGGCAGGTATTGCGACAGGTCTACCAAGGGACTGACTCAGCATTGCGGACGATTGCCCGCGCCCTAGTCCCGCCAGTCGCCCCGCGCAAGTAGGGCAAGCCCGGAATTTACCGGAAAATGCCGCCGCAGCGCCAGTAATGCGCTGGCGGCGGCAATTGCTCCGCTCAACCCAGTTCGCGCGCGAGGGTCTTGCGTGTGGTCGGCCCATAGGGCGGTTTGAGTCCGGCCAGCTTGGCTAGGTCGAACTTCGGCTGGGTGTAGACCGAGCGGGCATGACTGAAGGTCTTGAACCCTTCCGGTCCATGGTAGGAACCCATGCCTGAGGGGCCGACTCCGCCAAATGGCAGGTCATCGATCGAGACATGCATGATCACGTCGTTGACCGTGACCCCGCCCGAGATCGTCCGCGTCAGGACCTGCTCGCGCTCGCCAGCGTCCTCCCCGAAGTAGTAAAGACCCAGCGGGCGATCATGCGCGTTGATGTAGTCAATCGCTTCGTCGATCCCCTTGTAGGTCTTGATCGGCAGGACCGGGCCGAAGATTTCGTCCTGCATCACCTTCATGTCATCATCGACATTGCGCAGGATGGTCAGCGGCATCTTGTGACCATTGGAAGCGGAGAAATCCTCGTTGCCAGGATTGATCTCGATTGCTTCGGCACCCTTGGCCTTTGCATCGTCGATCAGCCCCTGGATCCGATCGCGGTGCTTGGCATTTACCACCGAGGTGTAGTCATCATTGTTGAGTAGCGTAGGGTACATCGCGCTCACGGCATTGCTGACGGCGCTGATCGCCCGCTCTTCAAGTTCCTGCGGCACGATCATGTAATCCGGTGCCAGGCAGATCTGGCCGGCGTTGAGCATCTTGCCCATCGCAATCCGCTCGCTGGCCCGCTCGACATTGGCGCTTCGGCCAAGGATCGTCGGGGACTTTCCGCCCAGTTCCAGTGTCACCGGAACCAGATTGTCCGCCGCTGCGCGCAGCACGTGCTTGCCGACCGAAGTCGCACCGGTGAACAGCAAATGATCGAATGGCAGGCCGCAGAAGGCCTGACCAACGTCTGGCCCACCCGTGAACACCGCCATTTCCTCTTCAGCGAAATAGCGGCCGATGACCTCCTTCATCATTTCAGAGGTGTCTTCGGTGAATTCGCTCGGCTTGATCATTACCCGGTTGCCAGCGGCGAACGCCTGCGCGACCGGGCCGATGGTCAGTCCAACCGGGAAGTTCCAGGGGCTGACGATACCAATCACGCCCTTCGGCTCATAGCGCAGCTCGGCCCTGGCGCCGAACAAGCCCAGTGGAAAATTGGGCTTGCGCTTTTCAGTGCGGGCCCAGGCGTCCATGTGCTTGAGGCAATACTTGGCGGCCGTGACCGAAGGCATGATATCGGTCATCAGGCTCTGCTCGTGGCTGCGATGACCGAAATCGCGGCTGATGGCACGGGCAAAGTCCTCTCCCGTTTCCTTCATCATCGCGATGATCCGCTTCAGGCGATCTTTGCGGACCGACATCGATTCCGGACGGGCAGCAGTGAAGGCATCGCGCTGGCGCTGCAGCGTGGCCATCATGGCAGTGGTGTTGGCAGACATCGGCTCTCTCCAGTTTCTGTTTGCCAAGCTTCTCCTGCAAGAATGCCAGCTTGGCAAGCACACCCACCACTCACAATTGCCAATGATGCGGTGCAGCATTAAGAGGCCGCTTCCCTTCCAGCGAAAGGCCCGTGCCATGCCGCAGCTCTCCCCCGCCGATCCGATCGTCATCCTGTCCTATGCCCGCACCCCGATGGGCGGCATGCAGGGCGCCCTTGCCGATGTTTCCGCCACTGATCTGGGGGCAACCGCGATCAAGGCTGCGGTCGAGCGGTCTGGCGTGAAAGGCGAGGATATCGAGCGCGTCTACATGGGCTGCGTGCTGCCGGCCGGCCTTGGCCAGGCCCCTGCCCGCCAGGCGACGATCAAGGCTGGGCTACCCAAGTCGGTCCAGGCAACCACCGTCAACAAGGTCTGCGGGTCGGGAATGCAGACGTTGATCATGGGCGCCGAGGCACTTGCCGCGGGATCGATCGATCTGGTTGTCGCTGGCGGAATGGAAAGCATGACCAATGCCCCCTATCTCCTCAAGAAGCACCGCTCCGGCGCGCGGATCGGCCACGACACGGCCTATGACCATATGTTCCTCGATGGTCTTGAAGACGCTTATGAGCCCGGTCGCGCCATGGGTACGTTCGCCCAGGACACCGCGAATGCCTATCAGCTGACCCGCGAAGCGCAGGACGCTTACTCGATCGAGTCCCTGCGCCGTGCCCAGGCCGCAATTGCGGAAGGCGCCTTCGCCGGTGAGATCACACCCGTCACAGTCGTATCGCGTGCTGGCGAGACCGTGGTGGATACCGACGAACAACCAGGCAAGGGCCGCCCTGACAAGATCCCGACTCTCAAGCCAGCCTTCGCCAAGGACGGCACGATCACGGCGGCAACCTCCAGCTCGATCTCGGACGGCGCAGCCGCACTGGTTTTGACCCGCCAGAGTGTTGCCACCGCCAAGGGCGCCAAGCCGGTGGCTACCGTGGTAGCGGTTGCCGCACACGCGCAGGAGCCGAAGGACTTCACCACGGCCCCGGTCGGCGCGATCAACAAGGTGCTGGAACGCGCCGGATGGGCTCTGGCCGATGTCGACCTGTTCGAAGTCAACGAAGCCTTCGCCTGCGTCGCCATGTTCGCGATGCACGACCTCGGCATCGCGCACGATAAAATCAACGTTCACGGCGGCGCGACCGCGCTTGGGCACCCGATCGGTGCCTCGGGCGCCCGGATCGTCACGACGCTGATCGCGGCGCTGCAACGTCACGGCAAGACCAAGGGCATTGCCAGCCTGTGCATCGGTGGCGGCGAGGCAACGGCCGTAGCGATCGAGCTGGTTTAGGTATTTGCCACTATCGGCAATCAGGGATAGCCAGTGACTCCCAGTGAAGGGGAGAGACTGTCATGAAGAAGCTAATCCTGATCGCCGCAGTGGCGGCCTTGGCCGGCTGCAACAAGCAAGCCGAGGAAGCGCCTGCTCCAACCGAGACTGCCGCGGCAACCGAAACCGCGGCCACGGCAACGACTGCGCCCGGCACCTACACTGTCACGGATGACAAGGGCCCTGCCGGCACCACCGTGATCAATGCCGACGGGACCTATGTGGACAAGGCGGCCGACGGAAAGGAAGTGAAGGGCAAATTCGCCAGCAAGGATGGCAAGGACTGCTTCGATCCTGAAGGTGATGAACCTGAGGTCTGCTGGACGATCACTCCGCCCGACGCGAACGGTGCCTTCAAAGCGACCACTCCTGATGGCAAGATGACCGTGACGGTCGCTCCAGCCAAGCCTTAAGACGATTGCCGGCGGGGAGCGGCATTGTGCCCTCCCCGTCCACTCGGGTCAGGGCTCCCCGGCACCCCACAACCGATCTTGCGCCACAAAGCCCTTACGCTTGCCGAGTTCGAACTGGCACCAGCCCGCGTCGCAATCACCAAGCAGGCCGACATTGCCGGGAGCAAGCCGCCAGAGCAGCTTGGCCGATGCTTCGCCAGACTGGCGCATTTCGGCGAGGTCCTTTCCTGTCACGTAGCCGGTGCGCTGCCGGGTCAGGAACCGCTGGTTCATCCAGCCCTTCGCGCCGTCCGGGTCCTGTACGAGGCGCCAACCGTCCTTGACGCGCAGCACCTTCAAGGGCAGCTTCGGACGGCGATAGACCCACGCGATCTGGTATTCCTCGGCCGGGCCGACCCGCATGTTGACCTCTTCGGAACGAATCGAGGCCCAGTACGGCACCTTGGCATCCTGCGCCGCAGCGGGTGCGGCAAGGACCATCACGGCCAGCGCGATCAGAAAATGGACTCGGGTGATCATGATTCGCTGATAGCGACGAGGGGCCGCATGGTTCAAGCCGCTTGACCCCCACCCCTGCCCCGGCTTAGCGCATGCCCATGCCGATTGTCTCCGATACGCCGCTCGCCCGCCGGGTTTCGGGCAAACCAAGGGTCCACGTGACCCGCCGCCTGGTGCCCGCTGTCGAGGCCCGCATGGCCGAACTGTTCGACGTGGTCACCAACACCGCTGACGCACCGCTTGGGCGCGACGGGCTGCTTGCCGCAATGCGCGATGCCGATGTACTGGTCCCGACCGTGACCGACCGGATCGACGCCGCGATGCTTGAGGAAGCGGGCGACCGGCTGGGCCTGATCGCCAACTTCGGTGCCGGGGTTGATCATATTGACCTGGCCGCCGCCCGCGCCCGAAAGATCATCGTCACTAACACCCCCGGTGTCTTTACTGACGATACGGCGGACCTCACCATGATGCTGATCCTCTCGGTGCCACGCCGGCTCGGAGAAGGCAGCCGGCTGGTTCGCGATGGCGCCTGGACCGGTTGGGCTCCGACGCATCTGCTGGGTCGCTCGATTGGCGGCAAGCGATTGGGAATTGTCGGGATGGGCCGGATTGGTCAGGCCGTGGCGCACCGCGCCAGAGCCTTCGGGCTGGAAGTGACCTACCACAACCGCCGCCCACTGACCAGCGCAATCGAAAACATGCTTGGTGCGCGATATGAGCCGGACCTGGACAAGCTGCTGGCTGAAGCGGACATCATCTCCCTGCACTGTCCCGCGAGCGCCGAAACGCACCAGTTGCTAAACGCTCGGCGGCTTGCGCTGTTGAAGCCTGAGGCCTTCATCATCAACACGGCCCGCGGTGATCTGATCGATGAAGATGCGCTGATCGCGGCGCTGCAGGACGGCAGGCTCGGCGGTGCGGGGCTGGATGTCTATGCCCGTGAGCCGAGTGTCGATCCGCGCCTGATTGCCCTTCCGAACGTGATCACCCTGCCCCACCTGGGCAGCGCCACTGTCGAGGGACGCTCGCTGGCGGGTGAAAAGGTGATTGCCAACATTCGCTTCTGGACAGACGGGCACCGGCCGCCGGACCAGGTGCTGCAAGGCTGGGCATAACCCGGCGGATGGCGCAACAAATCGGCAGCGCAATCGCTTGCCGAGGCCTTGTTTGTTGCGTTAACCCTGCGCGCGGAATCACGCCCAGTGGCGGCAGGGGAGAACAGGGATGCGCAAACGACTGGGCCTGGTCCTCGCGGGAGTAATGCTGGCAGGCACTTCCCCGGCCATTGCGCAGACGGTGACCGATGCCACCATCGATACTGGCGATACGGCCTGGATACTGACCTCTTCCGCGCTGGTGCTGCTGATGACCATGCCCGGTCTCGCGCTGTTCTATGGCGGGCTTGTCCGATCCAAGAACTTTCTGTCCGTGCTGGTGCAGGTCGGGGCCATTGCGGCGATGGCATCGACCCTCTGGATCATTGCCGGCTACACGCTGGCCTTCGGTGAAGTCACCAACGGCTGGCTGGGTGCGGGCAACGCCTGGATGCTGATCGGCACTGAGCAGTTGATGCACGGCGAACTGACCATTTCAGAACGCACCTTCGCCCTTTTCCAGCTGACCTTTGCCGCGATCACCCCGGCCCTGATGGCGGGTGCCTGGGTTGATCGCGCTCGCTTCGGCTGGGTGATGGGCTTCTGCGCGCTATGGAGCCTCGTGGTCTATGCCCCGGTCGCGCACTGGGTCTGGGGCCAGGGTTGGCTCGCGTCCTCGATGGGCACGCTCGACTTTGCTGGCGGCATTGTCGTCCATACCACGGCCGGGGTGTCGGCACTTGTCGCCGCGCTGTTGCTCGGCCGCCGCCAGGGCTTCCCGAAGACCTTGATGCTGCCGCACAGTCCATCGCTGACAATGGCTGGTGCCGCCCTGCTTTGGGTGGGTTGGTTCGGCTTCAACGGCGGTTCCGCCCTTGCAGCCAGCGATGACGCGGCCAGCGCCATCATCAACACGCACCTTGCCGCCAGCGTCGCGGCACTGGTGTGGCTGCTGATCGAGCGGTTCACTGTCGGCAAGCCCACCTCGGTCGGCTTTGCCACTGGCGCCATTGCCGGTCTCGCCACGGTCACTCCGGCAGCAGGGTTTATCTCCCCCGGATCGGCCATGCTGTTGGGCGCGATCGCGGCAGGCGTTTGCTATCCGATGATCCAGTTGGTGAAGCAGAAATTGCAGATCGACGATTCGCTGGATGTGTTTGCCGTCCATGGCGTTGGCGGGATCACCGGGTCACTTCTGCTGGCCGTATTCATGTCTCCCGCGCTGGGCGGCACCGGCTATGCCGAAGGCGTAGGCATGATCAACCAGCTGGCGGCGCAGGCGGTCGGCGTGGGCGCGGTAGCGCTCTACTCGGCCATCGCCAGCGCCGTGATTGCGGTCCTCGTCAGCCTGGCCTTCCCGATGCGGGTCAGCGAAGACGCCGAACGCGAAGGGCTGGACATCACCAGCCATGGCGAACGGGCCTGGGAGCTGGACTGAGGCGGCGGTGGTGAGCGAAGCCCGGTCCGCGCTGTCTCAACCGACTACCGCGCGGCGCACCGCGGCGCTCAGCTTTACGCTGCACGGGCGGGCGACGCGGACCGAGCTGGCAAGCTATATCCTGAGCGCTGTGTTCGTCACGCTGGCTGTGTCCTTTGCTTCGGCGCTGGCTGCACCCTACGCGGTGCGGGCGCTCGTCAGCGACGGGCTGACCATGCTGCTCGCCATTCCGGTCCCGGCGCTGCTGGTCCGCAGGCTGCACGATCAAGGCCGATCGGGCCGGCTGGTGTGGCTGGCCGTTCTGGCATTCGGGGTCTGGCTGGTGCGAACCGTAATCTCCAATACACTGGGCATGGAGGCCCGGATCGGGTTCGATCGCATGACCTGGCTGCTCGACTGGGCGGTGATCTTTGCGAACCTCGCAGCGGTAATCCTGGCGATCCTGCCCGGCACAGCGGGTCCCAACCGGTATGGTCCTGATCCTCGTCAGCGCTCAGCCTGACCGGGCGAGCCAATCCGTGAGCGTTGCCCCGATCGCCGCTATTCCGTTGTGCGAACAGGCAAAGCCAAGGTGGCGGCAATCGACCTCAACTGCTGCGTCCCGTTCACCATCGAGGCCCGCGGCGCAGGCCGGCGGAATGATGCCATCGCGCATCGACCAAAGGGCCACGGTCGGCACCGCCGGCTTGGCCGCAAGCTCGACAGCCACCGGCGGCGCATGGACCGGGTGATCATTGACCAGTTCATAAAGACGCCAGGCATTGTTAGCGCGCGGATCACCGGAAAACGGGCTGCCTAGCGTGACAACCAACCTAATATGCTGCGGGGCCAGTTTGGCGACTTCGCGCGCGAACACGCCGCCAAGGCTCCAGCCTACCAGCGTCACGGGCTGTTCACTCTCGCGGGCCAGGGTCGCGACACGCGCAGCCAGTCGATCAAGCAGATCGCTCCGCGCGCCAAGGTTCAGGCCAAGTCCCCAGCCCTGCGTGGCATATCCCGCTGCCGCCAGAGAGCGTCGCAGACGGATGGTCGTGACATCGTGGGCAAGAAAGCCGGGCAGCACCAGGACCGGCTCACCACGACCAGGCGCGACCGGCACCGCTGGCAGCAGCGGCGCTGCCATTAGGCCTGGCACATCCAGCAGTTCAGCGGCGAACAGCCCCAGCGATGGAGCTCTGGCCGGCAGCGTTGTCACCGCTTGCACTCAATCCCCGGTCAGGATTCGGTCAACCAGTTGCTTCACCGTCGGCGTGAAGTTGTTCGAATAGAACGGGTCCTGCTTGAACCGATAGGCAGCATGGCCGGCGAACATCAGGTTCTCGTCGATCGGCCCGCCGTGGGCGATGTCCTGCAAGGTTTTCTGGATGCAGAAGCTGCGCGGATCCGCGAGGCGACCCGTGGTGTAATCGTCGTGGTCTTTCCATGACGAGAACCCGCAATGGCTCAGGCAGCCCATGCAATCCTTCTGGTCCTGCTGGATCACGGCGCGTTCGGCCGGGGCGACGAAGACAATGGTATCGTCGGGCGTGCGCAAGCCTTCGGTAAAGCCGGCCGCCGCCCAGTTCCGGGCGCGCTCCAGATCGCGCGGAGCAACCCAGAAGTTCTTGCCGCGAACGCCGACATCAAGCTGGACGGTATGCTCGCCCGCCTGGACCTTGGAATAAGGAATCTGTCGCTCGCTGCGGGCTTCCAGCATCCGCAGGAAGGGGTTCTTGACCGCCGAGGAGTAGAAGCCCGTGGGCGAGAAGCGATGGAGCAACACGTCGCCTGGTTCCAGCGTCCGAAGGTGATCCTTCCACGCCTGCGGGATTGGGCTCTCCTCGGTCAGCAGCGGTCGGGTGCCAAACTGGAAGGCAATGCTGCCCAGTTCGGGATTATCGATCCAGTTGTCCCATTCCCGCAGGAACCACACCCCACCGGCCATGATGATTGGTACCGAATCCGGCACGCCTTCTGCACGCATCGTTTCGCGCAGCGCTTTCACGCGGGGATAGGGATCTTCCGGCTTCAGCGGGTCCTCGGCATTCGACAGGCCGTTGTGCCCCCCGGCGAGCCAGGGGTCTTCATAGACCACGGCCGCCATCAGGTGCGCGACCTTGTGATAGGCGCGCTTCCACAGCGCCCGGAACGCGCGGGCGGAACTGATGATCGGTAGATAGTTGACGTTGTAACGCTCCGCGATCTCGGAGAGTTTGTAAGGCATGCCCGCACCGCAGGTGACACCCGTCACCATGCCGCGGGTCTGGTCCAGCACGCCTTCCAGAATCTGCTGAGCGCCGCCCATTTCCCACAGGACGTTGATGTTGATCGCACCCTGCCCCTTCGAAATTTCGTAGGCCCGGCGAACCTGCTCGACCGCGCCGGAAATGCCGTACTGGATCAGTTGTTCGTGACGTTCCTTGCGGGTCAGCGCATCGTAGACCTGCGGAACAATCTTGCCCTCGGCATCATAGCTGTCGGCGTTGACCGCGCTGACCGTGCCGATTCCGCCAGCTGCCGCCCAGGCACCCGAACTGGCGTGGTTGGTAGCTGCCACGCCCTTGCCGCCTTCAACCAGTGGCCAGACTTCACGGCCACCATAAAGAATCGGCTTCAAACCCTTGAACGTCATTAGCTCCCAGTCTTTCCCTGTGCCGTATTGCACGGCTTGATTGCCCCCGGTTCGGGGCGCGGCCCAACGGCCTCAAACTGCGCATAGTAGCCGTTGAGCTCTGGTCTACGCACAAATTCCGCAAGGCGAAAGCCCACGGCCTGAAATTCGCAGAACAGCAGGTTTGGCGGAATGCCATGGCGATCAGTCGGCCGGTCGACGTCGACCACGATCACTTGCCCGCCCTCGCGCAGCGCCGGCCGTAGCCGCCACAGGAAGGCGTAGGGCTCACCCACTTCATGATACATGTGGATCAGAAACACCCGGTCGAAACTGCCCGCCGGCAGGCGCGGATCGTCGGGCGCACCGATCTTGATCGAGACATTGTCGAGCCGCTCGCGCTCAACCCGCTGGCCAAGCCGCTGGATTGCGCCGGGATCGATGTCCTGCGCCAGAACCCGGCCCTTCGCCCCAACCCGCTCGGCCAGACGGACTGTATAATAGCCTTCGCCTGCACCGATGTCGGCCACGGTCGTCCCGGCCTTGATCGCCGCAAGATCCATGACAACCACTGCTTCGCCCAGGTTATCGCGCTGGTCCTCGTTGCCGAACTCGGTCCCGGAAAGATCGGACACCGGCCGCCAGGCCCGCGGGAACTCGCGCGCGGTCTCAGCCCGATCAGCGTCCTTTTCGGCGCTGCAGGCCGTAACGAGCATCAGCGCAGCCAGGGCCGCAGCGATCCTCAATCGTTATCCTCCACGTCGACCTTCTCCCCTGTCACGCATTGGGCCAGAGCCGCCGCCATGAACTGATCAAGATCGCCATCGAGTACGTCCGACGGGGTCGGGCTGGTTACGCCGGTGCGCAGGTCCTTCACCATCTGGTATGGCTGGAGCACGTAGGAGCGGATCTGGTGACCCCAGCCGATGTCGCTTTTGGCGGCGTGTTCGGCGCTGGCCACTTCCTCGCGCTTGCGCATTTCCTCTTCGTAGAGGCGCGACTTCAGCATGCCCATGCAGATTTCGCGGTTCTTGTGCTGGCTGCGATCCTGTTGGCTGGCAACGATGATCCCGCTGGGCACGTGGGTGATGCGCACCGCCGAATCCGTGGTGTTGACGTGCTGCCCGCCCGCACCCGAAGCGCGATAGGTATCGATCTTGAGGTCGGCGGGATTGATCTCGATGCTGAAGTTGTCATCGATCACCGGGAAAACCCAGACCGAGCTGAAGCTGGTGTGGCGCCGGGCCGAGCTGTCGTAGGGGCTGATCCGAACCAGGCGGTGGACCCCGCTTTCGGTCTTGGCATAGCCATAGGCGTTCTCGCCCTTGACCAGAATCGTCGCGCTCTTGATGCCAGCTTGTTCGCCCGCCTGGTACTCGATCGTATCGACCTTGAATCCGCGCTTTTCGGCCCACCGGGTATACATCCGGAACAGCATTTCGGCCCAGTCCTGGCTTTCGGTACCGCCCGCGCCGGCGTGGATCTCGATGTAAGTGTCGTTGCTGTCCACTTCGCCCGCCAGCAAGGCCTGGACCTTGTCGGCGTCGGCGCGGTCAGCCAGGCGGGCCAGCGCATCCAGCCCTTCCTTGACCGTTGCCTCGTCGTCTTCCATCTCGCCCAGCTCAACGAACTCGATGGCGTCGGCCTTTTGCGCCGAGATATCCTTGACCGTCCCGATCGCCGCCTCAAGCCGCCGGCGCTCCTTCATCACCGCTTCGGCTTCCTTGGGGCTGTCCCACAGCTTGGGATCCTCGACGCGCGCGTTCAGCTCGTCGAGACGGCGCAGCGCGCGATCCCAGTCCAGGAACTTGCGGACCAAGGCCAGCGCGGCGTCGATCCGGTCAATATGGGCCTGCCCTTCGGCACGCATGATGCTGCAACTCCGTAACTACGGGCACAGGTACCCGTTCGTCGCCCGCTTAGCGGATGGCCTTCGATTGTAAAGCGGTCGGCTCAGCGCTTTTCGTTGCGCAGCTTCTGCACTGCTTCAAGCGTCAGGCGGACATGATCCTTATAGTCCATATCCGAGTGAACGAAACGCACCCGTCCATCCTGACCGATGACATAGCTGGTCCGGCTGGTCAGACCTGTCGAGACGCCCGCAACGCGAAGATTGACGTTATAAGCCTTGATGATGGCCGGCGTTGCGATCGCCACCGCAAACTGATCACGGCACGCCTCGGTCGAGAACTTTTGCAGCGTCGGCAGATCATCAGCCGACATGCCGACAACCGTTGCGCCGGCAGCAGCGAATTGCGGCGTAGCATCCGCGAATGCCTTGGCCTCCAGCGTGCAGCCCTTTGTAAACGCCTTAGGGTAGAAATAGAGCACCAGCGGCCCCTTGCTGAGCGCGGCGCGAAGATTGAAGGCAAACGGTTTGCCGCCCTTGGCCCCCTGGGTAGCAAAGGCCGGTGCCGGCGCACCCTCTGGCAGGTTCGCGGCGGCAGGGACAGCGGCTGCGAGGGCAGCGATGGCGATTACGGGACGAAGGTTCATGGTCGGGGCTCCGGGTTACTGAGTGGCGATAGGGCTATCGGCGGCAATCTGCGGCTCGGCCGCGGTCTCGGTCGTATCGCTTTCAGCCGAGCGGGCCTGCGAGCCGCGGCGGATCTGCGCAATCAGCGCGTCACGCTGCTTCGCCAGGTCATCTTGCCTGGTGGTTCGCGGCACTTCACTGTCAGCCTTGAAAGCTTCCCAGATTATCGAAGACTTGGGATCATCAGTCTGGTTGCCCGCAAAGACCTTGCTACCTGACACCCGATCAATCTTGACCCAATGGATATTTGCCGGTGCAACGAACGGCCGGTTGAACCAGCGATTGCGGCTCTCCAGGATGAATTGCTTGAACATCGGTGCCGCGATCGAACCGCCCTGGGCATAGCCACCCAGAGAACGCGGCTGGTCATAGCCCAGATAGACCGCCCCGACGATGTCCTGCGATCCCCCGGCAAACCAGACATTGGTCGGGCCGGTCGTCGTGCCGGTCTTGCCAAACAACGGAAGTCCAAGATCGCGCAGCACGGTAGCGGTTCCGCGGGTCACCACGCCTTCCAGCATGTGAATCACCTGGAAGGCCGTACGCGGATCCATCACCTGCTTGCCGCGCTTGGCTAGCCGCGGCATCGGTTTGCCGTCCCATTCGGCCATGGAACACTTTTCGCAGCGGCGGTTGTCAGCGCGCCAGATGACCTTGCCATTCCGGTCCTGCACAAAGTCGATCAGCGTTGGCGTATACTGCACGCCATTGTTGGCGAGCGCAGCATAGGCATTGGCCATCTTCAGGACGGTCGTCTCACCCGCGCCAAGCGCGAACGATAGGTAGGGCGGATACTTGCCAATCCCCACCCGGTCGATCTGGCGCGAGACATTCTCCATCCCGGCATCGTTGGCGATCCGGACAGTCATCAGGTTCCGCGACTGCTCCAGGCCCCAACGCATCGTATGGGTCCCGCCCGCACCGCGCATGTCGAAGTTGCGGAAGCACTTCTGGCCAAGCTGGGCGCCCTGATACACGCAGAACTGCCCGTCCAGCACTTCACTGGCCGGGGTCATGCCATTGTCGAGGCCGGTGGCATAGACGAACGGCTTGATCGTCGAGCCCGGCTGTCGCTGCGCCTGTGTCCCGCGATTGAAACTGCCCAGTCCGGAATCGAACCCGCCCTGTAGCGCCAGGACCCGCCCCGAATTCGGATCGACCACCACGAAACCGCCCGACACTTCGGGAACGATCTTGACCACCCAGGCATTGCCGTTCGGTGCTGCCGCCGTAAGATCGCCAGCCCGCAGGGCGTCCGGCAAACCGATCAATGGCGCCTTGCTTCCATCGCCGAAACCGATCGTCGCCTGGTTACCCTTGCGCGAGACGACAACGCCGATCCGCCAGTTCTGGTACGATACCGACTTGTTGAGCGCCAGCAGCTCGGTCTGCCAGTTGTCCGGATCCACCTTGATCTTGGCGATCGGGCCCTGCCAGCCCCGCCCGCCCTGGTATCGCAGCAGGCCCGCGCGAAGCGAATCCTGGGCGGCCTTCTGCAGCTGCGGATCAAGCGACGTGCGCACCCACAGGCCGCCGCCGTAAATGCTGTTCGGGCCGTCTTCAGCCTTCTCGCCATACTTGGCGATCAGCTCGCGGCGAACGTCTTCGACGAAATAGCCGACCGAGGGATCATAGCTCTCCGCCCGGCGCGGGATCAGGCCCAGCGGCTGGGCCTTTGCCTCGGCTGCCTGGGCGGGCGTGGCCCAACCATTGTCGACCATCTGGTCCAGCACATAGTTGCGCCGGTCGATTGCCATCTGCTGATACTTTTCGCGCCCATACCGCTCCGGGGCCTTGGGCAGGATTGCGAGGAATGCCGCTTCGTGCAGCTTGAGATCGCCGACATCCTTGCCAAAGTAGGCACGCGCTGCGGCCTGAACCCCGAAGCTCTGGCGGCCCAGCGGGATTTCATTGAGATACAGCTCAAGGATCTGCTGCTTTGTCAGCACGCCCTCGATCCGGCGGGCCAGGACCATTTCCTTGAACTTGCGGGTGATCGAGTACTCGTCACCGATCAGGATATTCTTCGCGACCTGCTGGGTGATGGTCGAACCGCCCTTGGCACGTTCCCCCGAACCGAACTTGGTCACGTAATCGATCACAGCGCCGATCAGGCCGGTGTAGTCAACGCCGCCGTGGCTCCAGAAGGTCTTGTCCTCGGCCGAGAGGTAGGCATTAGTCAGCGGCTTCGGGAAGTCGACAAAGCGCAATTGCACGCGGCGCTCGCGGGCATAGCTGTAGACGATCTCGCCATTCACGCCGCGCACCATGGTCGGCAGGGGCGGTTGGTAGCTGAGCAGGCGGTCAGCCGACGGCAGCGCGCGCAGCACCGTGACCCAGAGAAGCAGATAGAGAACCAGCAGAGCGGCCAGACCGTATCCAACCTGGCGGAAGCGCTTGCTGGAGTGCCAGTTGCTCGTGAACCACTGCCCGGCAGGGTGATCCTGCATTCTGGTGAGCAGCCCCCCGGCTTCGCGCCGGATGCGCAGGCGAATGGATTCGGATTGCTCGCTCATCTTGGCCGCGGCTCTAGCATGGGGAAATGTCGATAGGCCAGCGGCAAGCTAAGGAAGCAGCGGGGCGGGCGCGGCTTCGCGCGCAAAATGAACCCGGACCGCGCTGGCCAGGCTCTGCGCAAAGGCCTGCTGGCCTGCTGGTGAGGCTAGCCGGGCCGCATCCTCTTCATTGTTGATATAGCCGCTTTCGAACAGGATCGAGGGGACATCCGGTGCCTTTAGCACGGCGAATGCGGCCGATTGCACGCCCTCGTCCCGGAATGGCAGCCGCCCCTGCCCTTCGCGCAGGATCAACCGCCCGAAGGATTCGGCCTTAGCCTGCATCTCCCGCTGCGAGAGATCCACGAGGATCGCGCCGACGGAATTGCTCGTATCGGCCATGCGGATTCCGTTGATCTCGTCAGCCGCGTTTTCGCGGGCGGCGATGCGCTCGGCCGCTTCGTTGCTGCCCCGGTCGGACAGGACATATACCGTGGCCCCGCGCGCGCCGGTTCCGACTTCAGTGCTGTCGGCGTGGATCGAGATGAACAGGTCTGCCTGAAGCCGGCGGGCGATGTCCGGCCGTACCGGCAGGAGCAGGTAGCGATCATCCTCGCGCGTCATCGCCACGCGGATGCCGCCCTGCCGCAGGAGTTCATCCCGCAGGGCGAGCGCGAGGCGCAACACGAGATCTTTCTCCTTGAGTGCACCGTTCCCCGCCCCCGGATCCTTGCCGCCGTGTCCCGGATCGATCACCACAAGCGGACGACTTGCATCCTGCGGACCACGTACCGGTGGCAGGCCCTGGCGCGCATCGTCCCCCGGCAGCTTGACCTGCACCACGTAACCATAGCCCCGACCCGGGCCGCCAAAGGTTCGGTCAGCCGCGACCATCGCCGCGAAGACCGCCAGCGGGGCAATGAAGATGCCAAGGATCAGAAGGGCCCGACGCATTAGGCGATCCTGCTAAACAAGGTAAATTGCGAGAGCAATGGGCCGATCGCGCTTTGTGACCCCGCCACCGCTCATCCCCACGCCCTTGCCGCCTGCCAACCATGATGCTAGGCAGCAACTGCGCGAAACCCGCATGGTTCATTCGTAGGCCCTTCCGGCAGTACTTATTAACCACTGTTCGGGCAGTTCTCGCCAGTAATCCCGGGCAAGGCCCGGATGTACAGGTTGATGCCGTAATGAGAAGTGGTTCGTTGCCTGCCAAGACCCTGCCCTTCGGGGCTGCGGCCGTGGCGGTGCGGCAACCGGCGCATGAAATGTCACTGCGCCTGATCCTTACCGCAGACACACAACACGCCGCCGGGCGCGCGTTTGCCCCCGGCTATTCCAATGCAGCCGTCCGCCATGCCGGGATTCTCTCCCGGGCAGACGGCTATTTCGCACAAGAACGCGCCACTCAAGCCGGCAGGGACCTCTTCAGGTCCGGCCAGGCCAGGCGCGCACGGAGAGTTATAAATGACGATGCGCATGCTGATCGATGCGCGCCACCAGGAAGAAACCCGGGTGGCGGTTCTCAAGGGCAACCGGATTGAGGAATTCGACTTTGAATCTGCTGAACACAAGCAGATCAAGGGCAACATCTATCTCGCTAAAGTAACCAGGGTCGAACCCTCGCTGCAGGCGGCTTTCGTCGACTTTGGCGGCAATCGCCATGGCTTCCTGGCCTTCAGCGAAATCCACCCGGATTATTACCAGATCCCCAAGGAGGACCGCGAGGCCCTGCTGGCAGAAGAAGCTGCCCATGCCGAGGAAGAGGCAGCCCTGCGCGCCATTGCCGAGGGTGAGGAAGACTTCGTTGGCGACGACGAACTGGGCGAAACCCTGGCCGATGACCTGGCTGGGACGACCCACGAATCCTATCACGATGATGACGACCACGGCGTGACCGAGGTCGATACCGGCGAGAAGGACGAAGTGGCCACCATCGAGGATGGCCAGATCGACAACGCCTTCGACCACGAAGGCGAAGAAGCTGCCGAAGCCGAAGGTGGCGACGACAATCGCGGTCGTGGTCGCGGACGTCGCCGGCAAGGCCAGGGCCGCGGCAAGGCCAAGGAAGCCGACGAACTGCGCGCGAAGCGCATGGCGCTGCGCCGCCGCTACAAGATTCAGGATGTGATCCAGCGCCGCCAGGTGCTGCTGGTCCAGGTCGTGAAGGAAGAGCGCGGCAACAAGGGCGCCGCACTCACCACGTACCTCAGCCTGGCCGGCCGCTACTGCGTGCTGATGCCCAATTCGAGCCACGGCGGCGGCATCAGCCGTAAGATCAGCTCGGCTTCGGATCGCAAGCGGCTGAAGTCGATCATTTCCGAACTCGATCTGCCCAAGGCGATGGGCTGCATCGTCCGCACCGCCGGATTGCAGCGCACCAAGACCGAGATCAAGCGTGATTTCGACTATCTCGCCCGGTTGTGGGACGATATCCGCGAGACCACGTTGAAGAGCACCGCGCCGGCGCTGATCCATTCGGACAGCGACCTGATCAAGCGCGCGATCCGCGACATCTATAACCGCGAGATCGAGGACGTGATTGTCGAGGGTGAGCACGGTTACCGCCTGGCCCGCGACTTCATGAAGATGCTGATGCCCAGCCACGCCAAGCGGGTGAAGCAGTATGCCGATCCGGTGCCGCTGTTCCAGCGCTATGGCGCAGAAGACCAGCTCACTGCGATGTACGATCCGGTCGTCCAGCTGAAGAGCGGCGGCTATATCGTCATCAACCCGACCGAAGCACTGGTGTCGATCGACATCAACTCGGGCCGCTCCACCAAGGAGCACGGGATCGAGGCGACAGCGCTCAACACCAACCTTGAGGCCGCCCGCGAAATCGCCCGTCAGTTGCGCTTGCGTGACATGGCCGGGCTGGTCGTGATCGACTTCATCGACATGGAATATGGCTCGAACGTCCGCAAGGTCGAGAAGGCCATGAAGGACGCGCTCAAGAACGATCGTGCCCGGATCCAGGTCGGCCGAATTTCCAGCTTCGGCCTGATGGAAATGAGCCGCCAGCGCTTGCGCACCGGCGTGCTCGAAGCCACTACCCGCCAGTGCCCGCACTGCGATGGCACAGGCCTGGTCCGCACTGCGTCAAGCGCTGGCCTTTCGGCCTTGCGGTTGATCGAGGACGAGGCAGCCAAGGGGCGCGGTTCGATCATTTCGCTGTTCGCCAGCACTGAGGCGGCGATTTATCTGCTCAACGCTAAGCGTGCCGACCTGGCCGAGATCGAAGAGCGTTATGGCGTACGCGTCGAGGTGCTGCCGGAAGGTGAGAACGAGGGTGCCAAGATGCGCGTCGGCTCGTCCGGCCCGCGCCCTGAATTCGTCCCCAAGTTCGAACCGATTGCACTGGAAGACGATGACGACATCGCTGACCTGATCGACGAGGACGAAGAGGACGAGCGCGACGAGGACGACGCCAACGACCGTGGCTCACGCAGCCGCGAAGGCGATGGTGACGGCGAAGGACGCGGCAAGCGTCGCCGCCGTCGGCGCCGTCGCGGGGGTCGTGACCGCGAGGAAGGCGAAGGCGCTGAATCCGACGAAACGGCCGAAGGCGACGAAGCCCGCGATGGTGACGATGCGGGCGAGACCGAAGAAGGCGAACGTGACGAAGGCCCCGCTGGCGAAACGGACGAACAGCGCAAGCGTCGCCGTCGCCGTCGCCGGGGTGGCCGAGGCCGCAACGGTAACCGCGAAGAACAGGGCGAAATCCCTGCGGTTGAGACGGATGGGGATGAACCCACTGCTGAACCCGCGGAAGAGCCGATCGCAGTCACAGCAGAGCCGACAACGGAAGAAGTCCCGGCCAAGCCCAAGCGGACCCGCAAGAAGGCAGCACCAATCGCTGTGGAAGCAGAGATTGTGGAAGCAGCACCCGCTGAACCCGAAGTGGCCGCAGAGGAACCGGTTGCCAAGCCAAAGCGGACTCGCAAGAAAAAGGCCGACGGAGCTCCGATCGAAACCGAAGCTTCGGTAGCTGAACCGGTTGCAGAAGAAGTTGTAGAAGAAGAAGCCCCAGCCAAGCCGAAGCGCAGCCGCAAGAAGGCTGTTGCGGCCGATGCGGAACCTGCGGCTACTGTGCAGCAGGACGAAGATGAAGCGGGCACCCCGCGCCGCGGCTGGTGGCAGCGGACCTTCGGCAACTAAAGTGGCGAATGGCCGGGTGGCAGTTTGCTACCCGGCCTTCACACCGACACCCCACTCCATCCAGCCCGCAAACCGCGGCACCTTCGGCGCATATTGTCCGCCAAGCGGCTCTAATCCAAAGCCGCCCTGCCTGATCGCGGAACCAACGGGCCGCGTCAGATGGCACCCGCCGGCAATTCGCTTCCATACCGGCTCGATCCGCGTCTGCCACCGGGCCACCGCTGCATCCGGTGCAGCGCCGTGCTCGGCGAACAGCAGCCTCCCTCCGGGCTTCAGCACGCGCCGCATTTCATTCAGCGACTGGGCTGGATCCTGAACCGAGCAAAGCGTGAACGTGCAGACCACCGTATCGAAGCTATCGTCGGCAAAGGGAATCGCCTCGCCCGTGCCTGATCGGATGTCGTGAGCCCAGCCCTTGCGCTCGGCTTCGGCCCGGGCAAATTCCAGTCCCTTGGTTGAAGGATCGACACCCGCATAGGAACTGATCCGCGCCGGATCATAGAATCGCTGGTTCAACCCGCCCCCACAGCCCAGTTCAAACACCGCCCCTGCAGCGAGTGGCACCACCTGCTCGCGCAGCTTCATGATCGCCGGACCGGAACAGGCACAGCGGATCAATCGTGGAACCACGTGCTCATCGTACCAATTCGCGAATCTCATAAGGCGCCCCTCTTCCCTTGCCCGTTTTGCCTCGCCATGATGCCAGAACTGAACGAGGG
Organism: Sphingomonadaceae bacterium; assembly: GCA_009926135.1. GTDB lineage: Bacteria > Pseudomonadota > Alphaproteobacteria > Sphingomonadales > Sphingomonadaceae > Novosphingobium. The sequence continues at coordinate 75,114 of RFPL01000002.1, read as the reverse complement.
GGAAAGTGCCAATGCAGGTCTATCGCACGCCGGATGAGCGGTTCCGCAATCTGCCTGATTTTGATTTTGTCCCGCACTTCCACACACTGAAGTCCGGCTTGCGCCTGCATTACCTTGATGAGGGCCCACGCGATGGCCGCCCGGTCCTGCTGCTGCATGGGGAGCCGACCTGGTGCTACCTCTGGCGGCATATGATCCCGCTGCTGACGGCCCAGGGCTTTCGGGCCCTGGCCCCGGACCTGATCGGGTTCGGCCGGTCCGACAAGGTGCTGAACCGCGAGAGCTATTCCTATGCCGGGCAGGTCGCCTGGATCCGCGAATGGGTCGAGACGCTGGATCTCAAGGACATCACCTTGGGCTGTCAGGACTGGGGTTCGCTGATCGGGCTTCGCGTTGTCGCCGAGGTTCCCGATCGCTTCGCGGCGATCGCCCTTTCCAATGGCGGACTTCCCGATGGTCAAGACCCGCCTCGCGCCTTTGCGATCTGGCGCGCCTTTGCCAAGTACAGCCCGGTTTTCCCGATCGGCGGGATCGTCAAACGTGGTACGAAGCGATCACTCGCTGCGGCAGAAATCGCGGCCTACGACGCCCCATTCCCGACGACGGCAAGTAAGGCCGCCGCCCGGGCCTATCCCCCGCTGGTCCCGTTCAAGGGCAATTCGGCCGTCCCGGACCAGCTGAGGGCCTGGGAGGTGTTTCGCCAATGGCAGAAGCCATTCCTGTGCTGTTTCTCGGACGGGGATCCGATCACACGCGGCGGCGAAGCAGTCTGGCTTGAGCGCGTGCCAGGCACGGCAGGGATCCCGCACTGCGCGTTACATGGCGGGCACTTCGTGCAGGAGGACGATCCACAGGGCTTTGCCGCAGCGATTGTATCAGCGGCGCGGGCAGCGGAGTAAAAATATTGCAGGTTGCCGTGGATTTACTTGCCTGCAATCCATTGTGGCGATTGCGGGAACCCGCGCAGTTGCGTATGTTTCAAAGCCATGCAGTCGCAGAATCGGCCATCATCCATACCAGTGGTTTTGCCCCAACTGACCCCCAAGCAGCGGGAGGTTATGGCCCTGGTTGCGGACAATCGCACCAGCAAGGAAATCGCTGGTTTGCTTGGCATTTCCGAATCGGCCGTCAACCAGCGGATCGAGCTGATCAGGGCCCGACTGGGCGGACTGCCGCGCGGTGAGATGGCCCGTCTTTACCGCCAGGAATTTGCGCGGGAGCAAACGATTGCTGCCACTTATCCGCCGACATGGAAGAAAATTCAGGTTCAATCAGAAGCACCATCCAGCCAAAGCGGCGATGTGGAGGGTCCGTCCGGCCAGGCCGCTGCCAAAGTGCAGTCAGGCCCGCCCGGATCAGGGTCGCAACCTTCCCATTCGCTCCTCCCGGGCGGGTTAGCCTGGCTCGACCGGGAGGAGTTTCCCGCCGCCATCCTCAGAACCATGTTGGTGGCCGGACTGGTGCTGGCCGGGATGGCGACGGCAGCAACTGTCACCGAACTGGTAGGCTTTAGTTTAGGTAGCTGAGAAAGCCGCACAGAGGTGCTTGCTCCTTGGCGATGAATCGCTAGATGGGGAGCCAATGCGGCCACTCCGCCGCGTAGCGACAGGGACCGACATGGCTACTTTCACGCTTCCTGCTAACAGCAAGATCACGGGCAAGGCTCAGCACCACAAGGCTGACGGCGCGACCCACGTGAAAAAATTCACCGTGTACCGCTATGATCCCGATAGCGGCGAGAACCCGCGCTACGACACCTTCGAGATTGATCTCGACAGCTGTGGCCCGATGGTGCTGGACGCGCTGATCAAGATGAAGTCCGAACAGGATCCCAGCCTGACCTTCCGCCGCTCCTGCCGCGAAGGTATCTGCGGCTCCTGCGCGATGAACATCAATGGCCGTAATGGCCTGGCCTGCACCACTGCTATCGAAGATCTGAAGGGTGACATCCGCATTACCCCGCTGCCGCATATGGAAGTAATCAAGGACTTGGTTCCCGATTTCACGCACTTCTATGCGCAGTACGCTTCGATCCGCCCCTGGCTGCAAACGGTCAGCACCACCCCTTCGGGCAAGGAACGGCTCCAGTCACCCGAGCAGCGCGAGAAGCTGGACGGGCTCTATGAGTGCATCCTCTGCGCCTGCTGTAGCACCTCCTGCCCGAGCTATTGGTGGAACAGCGACAAGTTCCTGGGTCCGGCGATCCTGCTGCAGGCCTATCGCTGGCTGGCTGACAGCCGCGACGAAATGACCGGTGAGCGGCTCGACGAACTGGAAGACCCCTTCCGGCTCTACCGCTGCCACACGATCATGAACTGCGCCAATGTCTGCCCCAAGGGCCTGAGCCCGGCACGCGCGATTGCCGAGATCAAGAAGATGCAGGCTGCCAAGCATGCGTAACGGGTACCGCGGCTAAGTGGTCGATCAACGCGGCTTCATTTACGAACCTGATCCGGAGAATCCGGGCTGGCATCGCTGGGAACTGGCCGACGATACCCGCTTCAACGCCCAGACAATGGGCCGAATGCTGGTGCGTCCGGAAACCGAGCGTACATGCCGAGTGCGGATGTTCCCCGAACGCAAGCACTCCAACCTGCTCGACATGGTCCATGGTGCGGTCACCCTGGCCCTGGTGGATATTGCGCTGTTCGCAGCGATGCGCACCTTGCTGAACGGCAACGCCGGTGGCTCGGTCACGTTGGAACTATCGAGCCAGTTCATCGGTGCCGGCGCGCTCGACAAGCCCCTCGACGCAGTCGTCGAAGTCATGCGTGAAACCAAGCGCCTGGTTTTCATGCGCGGCACCGTGGTTCAGGGCGAAGGTGACGCACATCTAGTCGCAACATTCTCGGGTATCGTCCGCAAACCGTCAGCCCGATGACCGCACTGCTCACGCGTTACGACGAGCTGGTTGCATCCGGCGAACTGCGCCCCGACCCGGCCCAGCGCGCCGCCGCAGCCCGGCTCGCGCAGTTGCAGCGTGAGCTTGAAATGCCGCCAGCGGGCGGACTGCTGGGCAAGCTCTTCGGCAAGAAATCTGCCCCGCCGCGCGGTCTATATATGTGGGGCGGCGTCGGCCGCGGCAAATCGATGCTCATGGATCTGTTCCATGATTGCCTGGCCATCCCCGACAAGCGCCGGGTCCACTTCCATGCCTTCATGCAGGAAGTCCACGCACGCCTGCGCGAGGCGCGCAAGAGCGAGACCGGCGATCCGATCCCGCCGGTTGCCGCCGCGCTGGCGGATGGACTGCGAGTGCTCGCCTTTGACGAGATGGTGGTCAACAATTCGGCCGACGCGATGATTATGAGCCGCCTGTTCACGGCGATGATCACGCAGCATGACCTGGTGATCGTCACCACGTCCAATCGGGCGCCGTCAGACCTCTACAAGGACGGCCTGAACCGCGAGCACTTCCTGCCCTTTATCGCCCTGATCGAACGTGAACTCGACGTGATGGCGCTGAACGGTCCGGTCGATTACCGGCTGGAGCGCCTCGGCGGCATGGCAACCTGGCACACCCCGCTGGGCGATCTCGCCACCGCTCAGGTGCGTGAGGCGTTCTTTCGGCTGACCGACTATCCGCCCGAGGATGCCGAGCACGTTCCCTCGGCTGACCTCGATGTCGGCGGTGGACGCATTCTCCACGTGCCAAAGAGCCTCAAGGGCGTGGCCGTGTTCAGTTTCAAGCGGCTCTGTGCCGAAGCGCGCGGAGCGCCGGACTATCTTGCGATAGCCCAGACTTATCACACGGTAATCCTGGTCGGGATCCCACGTATGGGACCGGAGAACCGCAACGAAGCCGCCCGCTTCGTAACCCTGGTCGATGCGCTGTACGAACAGAAGGTCAAATTGCTAGCAACCGCTGATGCCATTCCGGAAGAGCTTTACGAGGCCGGCGATGGCCGGTTTGAATTCGAGCGCACGACCAGCCGCCTGATGGAAATGCAGAGCGCCGACTACATGGCGCTAGGCCACGGCGAGCAAGATTGAAGAAGCGCCGATGAACGATCGGCACGACCGACTTGGCGTTGCGGATTGGCGTTAAGCGGCGGCGCGCGAGAGGCGAGCTTGGGCGCCCGCCAGACGCAGCATCAGTTTGAGATCCTGCTCGCGCAATTGCAGCGCGGCATCGGCCCAATGATCGACAATATCGCGAAGTTCGGCCAGTGAAACATCGTTGGCCCGGCGGCTGGCGCGACGCGCGCCGACCAGGCCGGCATGTCGGCGGGTCGACCTGGCGATGAAGTCGCGAACCGCAGCCTCCCCTTCACCGGGTTCAGCAAGCTGCTGGACGATGCCCAATTCGTACATCGCCTCGGCTGAGTATGTCTCATTACCCATGATGATCCGGTCCGCCATCGCCTGGCCGATGCGCCGCGAGAGGATGGCATGCGCCCCCATTCCGGGAAACAGGCCGAACATAACCTCAGGCAGACCGAACGAAGAGCCGCGTTCGGCAATGATGTAATCGAACGAGAGCAAAGCCTCAAAGCCACCGCCCAGGGCCTGCCCCTGGACCATCCCGATGGTCAGGATCGGCAGATCGAGTGCATCCATGTTGCGGTGGAGGATTTCGACGCAGCGATAGCCATAGGCTGCCAGGGCATCACGATTGCCATCGCGGATCAGGCTGGCAAACAATTCCAGGTCGCCGCCGAAACAAAACACACCCGGGGCACGGCTGCCGAGGATCAGGTATTTCAGCGGCACCCGGTCTGGCCCGAAATGGGCTGCAATGAGCCGCTGCCAATTGGCAAAGTCGGCAAGCATCGGTGGAGTGAAGCTGGGCCGCCCCGAAGGCCGCATATAGGTCCAGATTGCCTCTTCGCCCTCGCTGTAGAGCACATCAAGCTCATTCAAGGCGAACAATTCATCCGGAATCGCCAGGCGCATCCGGGCCTGACGGAGTAATGCCCCAGATGGGCTATCGACACTGGAATAGGCGCCGTCAGCCTCGCCATGAGGCGTTTCAGAACCTGAAAGATCGCCTGAAAGTCGATCCATAAATGCCTCGCGCGTAACCCGTTTCGGTACTTGGTAAAAACCACTTACCTGCTATTTTCACGAATCTAACCGAGGGTGGACTCGCTTGGCAAAGGAAATCTTGCAGGGCTGCGGCAAACCGAGTCCCATTTCTGTTCAGTTGCTGCGTCTGCGCAACAGGCCGTGTCCAAGCACGAGTGCGACTACTGCAACAAGCAGCATGGGCCAGATATGATCCACGATCACTGCGGGAGGCAGGTCTTTCAGGAATACGCCGTGGCAGATGGCGAGCAGGTGACTTAGCGGATCGACCGCTGCGATCGGCTGGAGCCAGGCAGGCATGCCATCGATCGGGCTGGCATAGCCCGAGAGCAGAATCATCGGCACGATCACCAGAAATCCGCCCAGAAAAGCTTGTTGCTGGTTGCCAGCGATGCTGGATATGGCCAGCCCAATCGCGCTGACGGCGAGGCTGAACGCGGCAATGGCCAGCACAAGCAGTGGATAGGAGCCGAGGAACGGCACGTCCGACAACCAGGCAACCATCACGACGTAAAATGATCCGTTGAACAGGCCGACCACAAAAGCCGGCACCGCCTTGCCCAGCAGGATCTCCCAGTGCCGCATTGGCAAGGCCATCAATTGATCATAGGTGCCAAATTCGCGCTCGCGGGCAATCGCCTGGACAGAGACGGACAGAACCAGCACCGTGGTGATCACCGCGATCATGCCCGGCAAGGTAAACCAGCTGTAGTCGAGGTTGGGATTGTACCAGTTCCGCACAACCAGATCAGGCGTTGGCCCGGCGGGTCGCAAGGCCATCCCCGTAGTTGCGGCAATTTCAGAAATATAGGCAGTAACTATTTGAGCAGCATTAACTCTTCTGCCATCGAGCAATAGCCCGATCTCGCCCCCTTCGCCGCGCGCAACCCGTGTCGACAGGTCTGGCGGGAGGATCAGCCCACCCAGCACTTCACGCTGCTCGATTGCTTCGCCAAGCGCCTTTTCGTTGGCATAGACGATGACTTCTCCGACATTCCGGGTCGCCGCAACGGCCGCCAGGAACTGTTCTGATGCCACCCCGACATCACGATTGACCACGCCAAGCGAGACGTTCTTCACTTCCAGCGTCGTCGCCAGCCCGAACAGGACCAGCTGGATCACCGGGCTGGCAACCAGTGTGGTCATGACGCGTCGGTCCCGCAGCACCACGGCCAGTTCCTTGAGCGCCATGGCGAGGATCCGGATTAGCGCGCCGCTCATGCAATCTGCCGCTTGATCGCGCGGGTGACGCGCAGGAAGAAGAACGCCCCGAAGCCCAGCAGGGCCAGGATATTGGGCAGGAACATCGACCAGATGTCACCCACCAGGAACACGCTCTGCAGGGGCGGGATCAGATACCGGGCTGGGACGATGTAGGTCAGCCACTGGATGCCGACCGGCATCGAATCGATCTCGAACAGGAAGCCTGACAATAGCAGGGACGGAAGAAAACCGGACAGCAGTGCGAACTGCGTCGAGACAAACTGGTTTTTGGTTCCTGCCGAAATCAGCAAGCCCTGCCCCAGTACGGCCGCGAGAAAGGCCGAAGCGACCAGGAACAGCGCCAGGAACGAGCCCCGGAACGGCAAGCCATAGCCCAGGACCGCCACCGCCACGCAGATTGCTGTCGAGGCCAGTCCGAGGACGTAATAGGGCAGCAGCTTGCTGAGCACGAGGGCCGGGATCGAGATCGGGGTCGAAAGTAGCCCCTCCATCGTCCCGCGCTCATATTCACGAGCCATGATCAGCGCAGTCAGAAGGCTGCCGATCATTGCCATGACAATGCCGATTGCGCCGGGAACCAGCATATAGCGGCTCTCCAGTTCAGGGTTATAGGTATAGCGGGCAATCAGGCTGAGCGGGGCCCGAAAGGACTGATCCTGTTCACGCGCCCTTGCCTCGGTCCAGGCACGCAGGGTCCCGCGAAGGTTACTCGCCAGCAAGGCCGCCGTGTTGACTTGCGAGCCATCGGTCACGAGCTGGATCGCTGGGGACTGCCCGTTCGCCAGATTACGCTCAAACCCGTCGGGGATCACCAGGAACCCGCGCAAAGCTCCGCTGCGAAGCGCCGGCTCCGCCGCAGCGACGCTATCATGCTCGGCAATGTGGAAATAGGAATTGTGGGACAGGGTCGCAGCCAGATCGCGCGAGGCACTGCTCCGATCGAGGTCGATCAACCCGGTCCGGGTGCCATGCACATCCAGTGTTACCGCGCTGCCAAACAGGAACATCAGGATCAGCGGCATCAGCACGACCAACCCGAAAGTCGAAGGATCAAGCCAGATCTGCGCCCATTCCTTGGCCCGGATTGCGGCGGCCCGGCGCCAGAACAGCGGATCACGACTTTTCATGCCTCCACCTCGGCCAGGGCCCGGCGCTGGGTGTCGATCAAGCTGAAGAAGGCGGCCTCCAGCGAAGGCGCGACCTTGCCGCCCGGGATCGCGCGGCGCAGCTCATCAGGCGTTCCCTGGGCGATGGTCTGCGAACGGTTGATCACCAGCACCCGATCGCAGTTCTCTGCCTCGTCCATGAAGTGGGTCGTCACCAGTACAGCCGTCCCGCGAGCGGCAATGGCATTGATGTGGTGCCAGAATTCGCGACGGACCAAGGGATCCACGCCCGAAGTTGGCTCGTCCAGGAACAGCACCGGCGGAGTATGAAGCACTGCTGCCCCCAGCGCGAGCCGCTGCTTGACCCCCAGCGGCAGTAACCCCGCCGCCGAATCAAGGAACGGTTCCAGTCCCAGCGCAGCGATGATCCGGTCGATCGCCGCCTTCTGCATCGCGCCGGTCAGGCCATAGGCTCCGGCCACGAAGCGCAGGTTGGCGGCAACGCTGAGGTCCCCGTAAAGCGAGAACTTCTGCGGCATATAGCCCAGCGCCTGACGCGCTTCGGCTCGCGCTACGGAAAGGTCGCGCCCAGCAACGGTCCCGCGTCCATGACTTGGCGTTGCCAAACCGCAAAGCATGCGGAACGTGGTCGACTTGCCCGCGCCGTTCGGCCCGAGCAGTCCGAAGATTTCACCCGGCCGGACCGAGAACGAAATGTCCTGCGCGGCAATGAAGTCCCCATAACGCCGCGTCAGCCCGATTGCCGCGATTGCTGGCTGGTCGGGTTGATCAAAACGCAGCGGAAACGCTTCTGCCAGAGCGCTAGGCTGCAGCGCCGCGCCGTCATCCAGCATGGTCGCAAAGCCCTCGTCGGGCCGGGCCGCAACAGGCTTCCATCCAGACCCGGCGGGAATACGCGGCTGCCGAGTTAGAGCATGCAACTGCGCGCCCTCAATCCGGCCCGAAATCACGCCTGGATCAAGCAACAGATCCTGCAATGCCTTGCGGCGCACGCCCTGTGGCAACTGGCGTGAAAAACAGCGCCCCTCGGCCCCGCCGGCCAGACCTTGCGGCGGGCCGTGATAGCGGATCTCACCTTCGTGAAGCAGCACGATTTCATCGCAACGAGCGGCATCCTCGAGGATGTTGGTGGTCCAGACCAGGCTGGTGCCGGGGCCTGACAAGTCCATCGCCAGCTGCCAGATTTCCTGCCGCGAAACCGGATCAACCCCAACCGACGGCTCGTCCAGCAGCAACAGGCGCGGGGCGGCCACCACGGCGCAGGCCATCGCCAGCTTCTGCCGCATCCCGCCCGAAAGCTTGCTGGCCGCCCGATCCTGAAACGGTGCGAGGCCAGTGAGGCGGTAAAGATGCTCCATCCGCTCCGGACTGTCCGCAGGTTCCACCCCGCGAAGCCGGGCATAAAGCTCAAGGTTCTGACGGACCGTCAGTTCACCATAAAGTGCGCCGCCCTGCGGCATATAGCCCACTTCGCTGCGATCCAACTGCTCTGGCGGCGCGCCGAGGAGTTCCACCATACCCGCGTCGGAAGTGACCAGCCCGGCCAGGATTCGCATCAGGGTGGTTTTGCCCCCGGCATCTGGGCCGACCAAACCAAGCCGCCGACCGGGGGCCAAGCTCAGTGAGACGCCGCGAAGCGCCTCCACTGGCGGCGCCCGGCGCCGTGCGCCCTTGAAGCGCTTTGAGACGCCTTCAAGCCGGAGGAGCGGTGCCTCCGCCATGGCGCCGCCTCAGCGCTTTCCGTCGCGGGGGATGGAAACGGTAACCGGTTGGCCCTGGCGCAGTTCACCTTGCGGATCATCAACTGTCAGCCGCACGCGATAAACTAGATCGGCGCGGAGCTGCTCTGTCTGCACCGTCTTCGGCGTAAATTCCGCAACCGGCGCAATATAGCCGATTTTCGCCGGCCATCGCTTGCTGCTACCATCGACACTGACCGAGACGGCCATGCCGGGGCGGATCTTGGGAAGGTCCGGCTCGGAGACATAGGCGCGCACCCGCACCGGCTGCGTCAGTGCGACAGTCAGCACGGTTTGTCCCGGCTGGACGATCGCACCGACCTCCCTCGCACGGGTCAAAACCTGACCGGTCTCGGCAGCGGTGATCCTGGCATCGGAAATGTCGGTCTGGACGGCACGCCGGTCTGCAAAGGCCGCATCGCGCGAGGCTTCGCTGGCCGCGCGATCTTCCAGCCGGACGCCTTCTTCTGTCATCGACAGCATACTGCGCGCCGCCGCCAGGCTCGCCTCGCCCGCAGCAACCGCCGCTTCGGCAGTCTGGACATCGGCCTTGCTGATAAAGCCCTTGTCGACAAGGGCCTGTCGGCGTCCGAGCTGGCGCCGAGCCTCAACCAGGCGGGCTTCCGCCGCCGTGACTGCGGCCCGTGCCTCTCCGACTTCTTGTGGGCGCGAACCATTGGCATCGCGCGCAGCGGCGGCACTGGCAGCATCCAGCCGAGCAGCGGCACCGGCCAGGCGGTCATCAAGTGGGCGCGTATCAAGTTCAGCCAGGACTTGCCCGGGCATGACTCGATCACCCTCATCAACCAACAGCTTGCTGATCCGACCGCCTACGCGGAAGCCCAGCTGGACTTCGCGAATCTCCACATTGCCGTATAGGTTGAGCGGGCGATCATCTTCGCCGCCCCACCAACCAGCCCAGCGGCCGGTCAGATAAACCAGACCTGTCAGCACAATCAACAGGATCGCCAGCTTCAGCCGACGCGAACTCCCAACCGCTGCGGGCGTTTCGCCCATATGCCCTCCCCTTGGAATCTCTCGGATTCACAAGTGGAAGCTACCCGAAGCTGCCACGCGGTCAAGGCCGTCAGGCGATGATCCCCAGCCGCGCCAGCGAGCGATCGAGCATCAGCAATTGCCACAGCAATCGGCCATGGTCGGCGCTACCGGCAATATGCTCCTCGGCAATCCGGCTCAGTGCCGCGCTATCGAACCAGCCCGTCCGGGCCAGTACAGCGCTGCTGCCAATGGTTCGCGCAGCGCCCGCCAACGGGCCACGCAGCCACTGGCTGATCGGGGTTACAAAGCCCTGCTTGGGCCGGAACAGCACTTCATCGGGCAAGTAGCGGCGCATCGCCTGCTTCATCAGCCATTTGCCTTGCCCACCTTTGAGCCGAAGCCCCTCTGGCAAGGCTGCCGCGAATTCGATCAGCCGGTGATCCAGCAGTGGCTCACGCGCCTCAAGGCTGACGGCCATGCTGGTGCGGTCGACCTTGGTCAGAATATCGCCGGGCAACCAGAATTTGAGGTCCGCATATTGCGCCTGGTCCAGTCCCGACCGCGCCGGGGCCTTGCGCATCAATGCGACGAAGGCCTGTTCGGCAAGGTAGTCGCCGCGCTGACGCAGGAAATCAGGCGAGTAGAGCCGGTCGCGCAGTTCTGGCGGGGTAAAGCCAACCGCGCGGGCATAGCCGTGGGCACCGTCCACGGCGAGCGATTGGAACGTCGCCTTGGCGCGCAGCGAGCGCGGGGCCCAATCCGCCTTGGGATAGAGCGCGCCCAGCGCCCCGAACACGGGCTGGCGCAGCGCTCCGGGCAAGAGCGAACGGACCCGCTCCTCGGCATGATGAAAGCGGTGGCGGCGATAGCCAGCCAAGGCCTCATCTGCGCCGTCACCCGACAGGGCAACCGTCACGGTTTCGCGGGCAAGCTGGCTAACCCGCCAGGTTGGCAAAGCCGAAGCATCAGCGAAAGGCTCGTCGAACATGGCAACAAGGGTGTCGACCTGCTCGAAATCGTCACTGCCAACCACGCGGGCCCGGTGGTTGCTGCCGAAGCGCTCGGCGACGAGTTGCGCATAGGCCGTCTCATCGAGGGCAGCTTCATCAAAGCCAATGCTGCAGGTATTCACCGGGTTCTGGCTGGCTTCGGCCATCAGCGCCACCACGCTGGAGCTATCGACGCCGCCCGAGAGAAACGCGCCCAGCGGCACGTCCGACACCATCCGCGAGGTCACCGCCTGGCGCAGCAGGTGGAGCAGCTCGGCCTCAAGATCGGCCGCCCGCCCCTGTCGACGCTCGGCGAAGCTGACGTCCCACCATTGCGATGGGGCAGGCAACGGCGCGCCATGGTGCAGCAGCATCGCGTGTCCTGCCGGCAGCTTCTGAACTCCGGCCAGGATCGAGCGATGATCGGGAACGTATCCCCAGGCGAGGTAATCTTCGACCGCCAGCGGATCGACCTCCCGGCGCAGCAGCGGATGCGCAGTCAGGCCTTTCAACTCGGAGGCAAAGGCCAGGCTACCGTCGCTCAGCGGGGCATAGAACAGGGGCTTCACGCCCAGCCGATCACGCGCCAGGAACAGGGTCCGCTCACCAAGATCGTAGATCGCGAAGGCAAACATGCCGTGAAGCCGCTGCAGGCAGGCTGGGCCCCACTTCTGCCAGGCGGCCAGGATCACCTCGCTGTCGCCATCCGTGCTGAAAGTCGCACCGCTGGCGCGCAATTCCTCACGCAGTTCGCGGAAATTGTAGATCTCACCATTGAAGACCAGCATCGCGCGGCCATCGCTGGACGCCATCGGCTGCGGCGATCCGGCCAGGTCGATGATCGAGAGCCGCAGGTGCCCCAGGCCGACGCCCGGCGCGGTCCAGACCCCCTGCCCATCCGGCCCGCGGTGGGCCATGACTTCGCACATCCGCTCGATCCGCGCGGGATCGACCGGCTTGGGCGTGGTCAGGTGAAAGATACCGGCAATTCCGCACATAGGGGTAGTCGCCTAGCGGAGCGCCACGATGCGGTCCATCCACGGACCGACCGGACCCGTCGCTTGCCGGAACCGGTTCAGCGTCACGCCAGGCTGCTCATCGCCGGTGACCTCCGTCGACAGGATCAGCATGACCGTGGGTTCGCGGCGCAGCATCAGGCGATCGCCGATTGTTGCCAGCTTGAGCTTCAGCGCACTGCCCGTCAGCAGTTCGCCGGTGCGGTAATAAGTCTCCGCCAACCGCTCCTTGCTGCCCCGCGCGCGAAGCAGATCGGACTTGGCACCAGTTACGGGCGGTCCGGCGCTGTTCCAGGACCATTCGCTATTCTCTGGCAAGGCTCCTTCACCAAAGCCACTCGCTTCGCGCCCTTCGGTCTGTGCTGGATAGAGCGCCAGAAATACGTCAACTGTGCGCCCGTTCCGGTCAGCATAGCGACCCAGCAGGCGATGGTTGGCACCCGCGGCACGCGGCACCCATGGGACTGCGGGGACATAGTTCACGCGATTCCAGCCCGGCACTTCCGGCAGGAAGATCTGGTCCGGCATTGGAGCGAGCATGGCTTCGGCCGAGCGGGCCCATACCTGCCCGGCCAGGATCAACAAGCCGCAGAGCAAGATCACGATTGGCGCAGCGCCTGTGCGGCCTTGCGCCCATGAGGGCAGTTTCATCTCGGCGATTACCGCAGCATCAATCATCGGATCGTCGACCGCGCGATCGAAATGGCGCCACGACAGTCCCAGCACTGCGGCAATGACCAGCGCGAAGAACAGCCAGCCATAGACGATGTGATCGAAGCCGCCGGCCTGTTCCGCGCCGATGTACTGCGCCGCATAGACCGTTCCCCAGGCGCGTACACCGTTGGCGAGGATCGGTGCGGCCACGCAGAGCAGCATGAACACCGCGCGGCGCTTCCAGGTGCGGAAGCAGACGTTCGCAACCAGTGCGCCCAGCGCGACCATCGCGATCAGGAACTTCACGCCCGAACAGGCCTCGGCCACCTCGAACAACCCGGCCGGCGTATCAATAAAGACCCCGTCAATAACTGCCGGAACGCCGCTAAGCTTGACCAGGAAAATGGTCAGCGCCGCAGTGATCATCTGGAGTTGTGGGACCAGCTCGTCCCCGAACGGCACCAGAAAGGCCATGTAGGCCAGCGGAAAGGACAGCCCCAGCGCAACCCGTGGCCCCAGCAAGGCGATCAGGCTTGCCGGCAGCACCAACACCGCACCGGCCTGTTGCACCAGGCTGAATCCGGCAAAGCGCCCAAGGACCCACAACAGCACGCCGCCGCCGACCAAAACCAGCCCGGGAGCCCAGACCAGCGGCGTCAGCTTGCGCAGCTCATCTAGGCGCAGTGATACCAGCCAGGCCAGGATCGGCGGAACCAACAGGATGTGGTTATAGGTCGAGCTGTCCCACCAGTGCCGCGCCATCATCAGCCAGTCACTACCAAAGGCCACGATCAGGGCCAGCCAGACACCACCGAGACGCAAAAGGGCCAGTCGCCAGTCACTCGGCGCACTCGAATGGATTGCAGGATGGGCAGCTTCAGGCAGCATCGCGCTTGGGCACTTCGCCGATCCCGAGCATCTCGGTCAGCGGGGCGAGGCTAGCCTGCCAACTCAAGCTATCAACCACGTGACGCCGCGCGGCCTTGCCCATCGTCATGCCAAGCCGGGGGTGCGAAATGAAGGCCGCCACGCGGTCGACCAGTTCGTCGTCGCTATCCCCAATGGCGAAGTGCTTGCCGTCCGTGCCGCCGATCCCCGTCGCAGCCGCGCTGGTCAGAACCACCGGCAGTCCCATGGCCATGGCCTCCAGCACCTTGTTCTGGATGCCACGGGCGATTTCCAAGGGCACCAGCGCCAGGTCAGCGGCGCCCAGCCATTGCCGAATGTCTTCCACCCCGCCCCAGACATGGACGCCATTGCGGCCATTGTGCCGGGTCAGTTCGTCCGGGGGATTGCGGCCCACGACATGGAACGAGACGTCGGGGCGATGCGCGCGAATGCGCGGCATCAGCCGCTCGATCGTTCGCAATGCAGCCTCGATATTCGGCGCGTAGTCCATTTGTCCGGTGAAGATCAGCCGGGGACCCTGGCACTCCAGCATTCCCGATGCCGGGCGGATCGCCGCGGGATCAAAGAACTTGCTGTCGATCCCGTTGCGCAGCGGCCTGACGTCGCAAGCCGCTGCTGCGTCGGGAGACAGGCGGGCCCGGAACAGCGCTGTCTCTTCCGCAGAAACCAGCACGCTAACTTCCGCGCGCCGGGCCAGCCGCTCTTCCTCTGCGCGAAGCAAGCGGGCCTCCCGGGCATTGATCCAGCGGCGCAGCCCGGTGTCGCGCTCGGCATAGGCTTCGAACTTGGCCGAATCGACATCGACGAAATCGAACACCACGCGCCCGGTAAACCAGTCGGGAATGTACTGTCCCATCTGGCCCGAGAAGGCATAGATTGTCGCGATCGGACGTTCGCGCAGAATCTGTTCCACATAAAGCGCCAGCTCGGCATTGGCGAAGGCCGGCAGGCTGACCGGAGCGCGCTGGGCAAGCGATTGGAGCCCTGCGAGGATCAGCGGCTTGACCCGTCGGACCAGGCGGTAGCTGCGGGCAATCGCAGCCAGTTCGACCTCTTCTGCCAGATCGCGCTCATCATCCGCAAAGGTCGCGACATGAACCGGTGCCAGTGCCGCCAGCCGCTTCAGCACGTGATGCGAGCGGATCTTGTCGCCGCGGTCGGGCGGGAACGGCATCCGGTGCGAAATGAACAGGATCTCGTTGCTCATGCCAGCCCCCGGGCGATCCACGGACCAATCAGGTTGGCGACCGGCAGCGGGAGCTTCTTCCACATGGCGATCCGTGCTGTGTGGCGGCTGCTGGTCGGATCGGCGTCACGCGCTTCCGCGCCACGGGCGGTCCAGCTGGCATAGCCCAGTGGCTCGGCCTCGAAGCCCCAGTTTTTCTTGAACTCGCCCGCGCCGGAATTGACCTTGGACCGTCCGAAATCGAACCGCGTACAGCCGCGCCGACGAGCGTGAAGCATCAGCTCGAAATACATCCGGTCGTTGGCGCGCAGCTTGCGCGCGGCGTGAGTGCCGCCGCCCCAATAGGGCATCACCGTGCCCCTATGATAAAGCGACAAGACGCTGCTGACCGGCTTCCCCTGGTGCCAGATCGTCAGGATATCGGCGTCCTGACCAAAGGCATTGAGCACTTCCGCAAAGAGCCGCCGGGGGAAGACGGGCGTCCCCAAGTTGCGAACGCTTTCAGAGTAAACGGCATAATGTGCCTCGCGATCAGCAGACGTGGTCCCGGTCGTGACCGTCAGATCGGCAGCAAGGCCCTTGCGCACTTCAGCGCGCTGCTTGCGCGGCACCCAGGTCAGCTGCGCTTCGTCGCTGGCGGCAAGGTCCGCAACATAGCCGCAATGAGAATCGCGGCGAACTTTCCAACCCGGGCGGCCGCTGGGCATAAGCCCGCCGCGCACTTCGATGGTCGGGCAAGAACGCCGCAGCGCCTGGTCCTCGGCAAAGGCGAACAGGGTCTCGGCCTGCCCTCGCCCTGTTGTCAGAACGCCGCCGCCAACACCAAAACCGCTTGATACCAGCACCCGCCCGAACAGAGGTGAATGAACCTCGAGCAGCGGCAGGAGTGCGAGGATATCCGGGCCATGCTCAAGCGTGAGCATCAGCGCCTTGTTGCCCGATCCCCGCGCGACAGCGGTCAGCCAGGCTGGTCGGTGGAACGGCGTTGCTTCTCCATGCCCAGCCACGAACAGCTCGATCCGCGCCGCCTCGTGTGGATCGGCCAGGTCAAGCAATGCCGGCACGG
Organism: Sphingomonadaceae bacterium; assembly: GCA_009926135.1. GTDB lineage: Bacteria > Pseudomonadota > Alphaproteobacteria > Sphingomonadales > Sphingomonadaceae > Novosphingobium. The sequence continues at coordinate 59,177 of RFPL01000002.1, read as the reverse complement.
TGGGGTAGCGGAACGGAGCGTTCATGCGGCGAGCTCTGCGGCCTGTTGGGCCTCGCGGTTGGCCAGCAGGTCCATGCGCCCCCAGCTGAACTCGCGGATCAACTGCTCCAGCTTATCCGCCATGACGTCCAGGTTGGTATAGTGCCGCAGGCGCGAGCGCAGCGGGGCCCCGGCGACACGCGGTTGCGCAGGATCGATCTCCCACGGGTGGAAATAGAAGACGGCGGGGCGCTGGTCCTGGCCATTGACCTGGCGGATCGCCCAGCGCGAGAAGGCATAGGGCAGCACGCGAAAGAAGCCGCCACCTCCGGCTGCCAGCCGCTTCCCGGCAAATTGCGCAGTGGTGACCGGAATTTCGATCAGCGATGACCAGGCCAGTGGCCGGAACGCAAAACGCGGCGCATCGCGCCAACCGTAATGATCGTGCGTAATTGGCGCGACGCTTGAGCTATAGGCATAACCCTGCTCCGCCAGCACGGCGTAGGCCCAGGGCGTGCGCTGGTCGATCGAGAAGCTTGGCGCACGGTACCCGGTGATGGCCACACCCGAGGCATCTTCCAGCACCTTGCGCGCCCGTTCGACATCGCGAGCAAACTCGGTTCGGCCCAGCGTGAACACGCGCGCATGATCCCAGCCGTGGCTGGCCAGTTCATGACCCGCATCGACGATCCGGCGCATCAGTGAACCGTGCCGTTCGGCCACCCAGCCAAGTGTGAAGAACGTCCCCTGCACTTCACACGCGGCGAACAACTCAAGGATTCGCTCAACATTGCGCTCAACGCGGTCAGACAGCGAATCCCAGCTACCCCTGTCGATCACGTTCTCGAACGCGCCAACCTGGAACCAGTCCTCGACATCGACCGACAGGCCGTTGACCAAACGGGGATGAAGTTCGCTCACGCCTCGGTCCTGCTTCAGGCGGCCGCGCGGTTGGCGTCTTCGGCCTCGATCCACTCAATCAGCATGGTCATAGTGTGTCGGATGGTCCGCTCCTGCTCCAGCATCTTGGCCTCGAGCCCGGCGAACCTGGCCTCCAGCGCCGCGAGCCCTTCAGTCGCAGGGGCCGGGCGAGCCAGATCGGCCTCGCGCTCGTTGGCGAGTTCGATCACGGCCTGCTGCAGTTCGGCGATTTGGGCATCACGATCGGCCAGCATTTCCTGGAGCTGCGCCAGGGCAACGCCATCGATTGGCACCGCCACTGGCGAAGGTTGAGGGCCGGCCTCAGCCGCAATGCTGGACTCAAGCTTCTTGAGCTGCATCGTACCGTCAAGCTCAAGCTCGTCCAGCACCTGGCTCAACATCGCCCGGTCAATCCGGCTGCGCTGGTCGACTGCACCCAGCATCATCAGGCGGTTGCAGATCTGGTTGATCCGGCGGGGAACGCCGCCCGAAGCTTCGTAAAGCTCAGTATAGACGCCTTGATCGAATTGCGGGTTGCCCACCCAGCCGACGCACTTCAGGCGGTGCTCGATATAGGCCTGGACTTCGCCAAGCTCCATCGCCTCAAGGTGATGGGCGGCGATCACGCGCTGGCGCAGCTGTTCAAGCTGCGGGTGATCCTGGATCATGTCGCGGAATTCCGGCTGACCAAGCAGCAGGGTCTGCAGCAGCGGGTGCGCGCCAAGCTGGAAGTTAGAAAGCATGCGCAGCTCTTCCAGCGCCTCAAGCTCAAGGTTCTGGCTTTCGTCCACCACCAGCAGGCAGCGGCGGCCCGCGCGGGCCTCGTCATGCAGGAAAGCTTCGATTGCGCCCAGCGCCGAGGCCTTGTCATGCCCGTCAACGATCAGGCCGAACGCCTGCGCGACGACATGGACCAGTTCCTCGCCATCAAGCTTGCTCGTCACGATCTGGGCGGCGGTCAGCCGCGCCGGGTCGATCGTTGCCATCAGGTGCGCCACCAGGGTCGACTTACCCGCACCGACCTCACCCGTGATGACCACGAAGCCTTCGCCCTGCGCAAGACCATAGGAAAGGTAGGATAGCGCCTTGCGATGCGTCAGACTCTCGAAATAGAAGGTCGGATCAGGGGTAAGCTGGAACGGCCGCCCGCTGAGCCCGTAATAGTCGTTGAACATATCCATCACTCCATCAGGCTCAGAACGAATACCGCACGCCGACCATCGCCTGGCCGGACCAGATATCGACCAGGTTCTCCCGCTTGACCCCGTCGATACCGATCGCCGCGGTGGCAGTCAGCTTGCTGGTCAGCTGGCGATAATAGGCGGCAGTTGCGCCGATCGCGGTGATATCGCCAGAGAAGGCATCTCCGCTTTCGTACAAATTCCCGTAAACGCTCGTCGAGAAGCTCGAATTCCGGTCGATCCGCCCGTTGAGGTAGGCGGCCACCCAGAAATTCTCGTCGATCACCCCGTTAGCCGCCGCCAGGACCGTGCCGGGCGCGGCAATAAACTTGCGCCGATCATAGCCAGCGCCAAACCCGGTCTGGAACCGGCTGCCGGTAACGGTGTAGCTGGCCATCACCCCGCGCGAGCGGAACACCGAACTGCGGACCGAACCGAGTGCGGTCGACAGGCAGGGGCTCTGACCCGAAGCAACCGACCCGCTGGCGGCAACACAGCCGGAAAGCGAACCGTTGAAGGGATTGCGCACCGCCTCAAATTCGGTCGGCAAGGCAGCAAGCGCGTTGTTGAGCTGCCCGCCGAAGCCATTGATCGAGTCGTAAACCGAGATGTTGAAGCTGGTGCGCGCGTTTGGCGCATAGGCAAAGCTGCCGTAATAGCTCGTCGAACCATAGCGCTTGCCGACATGGGCCTCGAGCGCGGTCCGGCGGCTGGGTCGCCACATCACCCCGGCATCCCAGATCAGGCCGTCGGCGTTGTAAGCGATGGTGCGCGGCACGCTCTTGTCAGTGACAAAACGTCCGTCATTACCCAGCACCGGATTGCCGGTCACCGGATCGCGGATGGCATCGCGGCTGGAAACCTGGACCTTTTCATAACCGACGCCGCCAACCAGATGCAGATCCGGCGTTACCGGCACGGTAACATCGCCGCGCACCCAGCGGTCTTCGATCTGTTGATCGAGATTGGACACATCTTCGCGATTGTATCCCGCGCCGACACCCAGCCCGGCCGGCAGTACAGCGCCCGGCTTCACCCCGGCACGCACCGCGGCGTTGTGCGTTACCGAATCGTCGAACACGTCGATCGGGGCCTGCCCCGGTGCGAGCTGGATCGCGTCCGGGGATTCGACCCGCGTATAGCCGAGGCGATAGGAACCGCTCAGCGCAACATCGCCAACATTGGTTGCGAGCTGCGGCCCGGCATAGATCGAGTAGATCTGGGTAACGCTGTCCCCGAACTCCAGTCCGCTGGTCACGGCAGCGCCGTTGTTCTCCACGCTGGTCCGGGCGGCCAATGCCCCCGCTTCGATCTTCAGCGTTTGCGGAACGACCGAGAGCGAAGCCCGCGCTACGCCGCTGATTGCATCGCTATCGGTCGCATCACCCCAGCCAATGCGGCGCTCATAGCGCAGCGAGACCGAGGCCTGATTGTTGCGCCCGGCAATCGCCGCATCAACGCCGGCGGCAAGCACCGAATAGGTCAGCACCTCATCGCCCGGCTTGAGTTCGGCGAAGACCACCTGCTGCGCCTCGATATAGGGCGTAACTTTGATCTTCTTGCCGCTTGCGCCGCGCGCAGGGCGAACATCGCCCTCATCTTCGGCGCCTGCGCTGCTATCGCTCCCGCGCTCGCCTGCCCCCTTGCCGGGGGAACTGGAAACGTCGCCATAGGCGATTGATTGCGCGTGAGCCGCAAGCGGCAAGCTCAGCGCGGTACCTGCGCACAGCAGAGCGAACAGGCGTGTAAAGTCAGAGGTCATGGTTACCCCCCGTAACCATAGTAGGATCCGAAGCGGCGGCCGCTTGGGCTGAAATGGACGGCATTGAGCAGGAGCTGGATATTCGGGCAGCCCGAGAGCAGCCGGATCGCGTCTTCAAGCGAGCCCTGTGCAGTGCGGTCGGCGCGGGCCACCACGACAGCTTGGCCGACATACTTGGCCAGTTCCGCAGCGGGTGACGCGGCCAGTGCCGGCGGGGAATCGAAGATCACGAAACGATGCGGAGCACCCTCAACCAACCGGTCGAGCACCTGGCGCGTGCGCGAGCTGGAGAGGTATTCGGTGTCTGACGTCGTGGCGTTGCCGGCGGGCAGAACCCACAGACCCGAAATGTCGGTGCCCTGGACGCAATCAGCCACGTCGATTGACGGATCGGCGAGGGCATCCATCAGCCCCTTCCCGCCCGGCAGACCAAGTGAGGACAAGACCGAAGGCTTGGCAAAGTCGGCGTCGACCAGCAGAACCTCGGTTTCCTTTTCGGCCGCGATCGCCAGAGCCAGGTTGACCGCAGTGTAGGTCTTGCCCTCACCCGGATGCGGCGAGCAGATCAGCACGCGCTGGGCGGCAAAGCCCATGCCCTGCTGCTGCAGGTGCCCGGCATTGAGCAGGAGCTGCCGCTTCACGATACGGAATTCTTCCAGCAGCGCGGTGACGGAGCCTTCCGGCACGATCAGACCCTGGTCGCGCAGATGCTGGCGGTTGACCGAAGATACCGGGCCCTTGAACTGGACCGGCTTGACCGCCGGGACCAGTTCAACCGCAGGCGCTTTTTGTGCGGGCGCAATCACTTCGGCTTCGACCACTTCAGGACGCGCCTCAGCCATCGGCGCAGGAGTCGGGGCGGCTACGGGTACGACCTCCTCAACCTCGGCCACTTCGTCCGCGCGGCGATAGCGGCGGCGCTTGGCAGCTGGCGGAATCAATTCCTCCGGGATCGGCGCGGGCGATAGTTTCACCAGATCATAATTGCGCACCACGCGCTCGATCAGTGAGCCCTGCTCACTCGAAGGCTCGTCCTGCGGCGGAACGGGGATCTTGGTCTGTTCGGTCATTTCAAGCCCCTCACGCCACCATGCTGACCTGGATCATCTCGGCCACCAGCAGCAGCACGAAGATCCCGCCCAGCGCAGCGCTGGCCATGTAGAATTGCTTCATCCGGCGTTTCCGCAGCGAACGCGCCGAGTCGGTCAGCGTCTGGCTGATCGCCCCCAGCACCGGCAGGCCGGTCACCCGCTCAAGCTTGACGGTCGTCGCAAAGGTCGAGCGCAACTGGCCGATCGCGAAGGCGGCGGCGACACCAGCGCCCACGCCCACCACCAGTACGGCAAAGAGCAACAGCGGACGGTTTGGCGCAGCAGGCGCGCGCGGGGTGGTCGGCGGATCAATCACCTCGAACTTCACCGCGTTGTGCTCGGTCTCGACCTGGCCGCGCAGGCGCAACTCTTCGCGGTCCTGCAGCAGCTTGTCGTACTGCTGCTTGAGTACGTCATAGTCACGATTGATCCGCTGCTGTTCAGCAGCCAGTTCCGGATTGGAGATCTGCGCGCCGGTGATCCGATTGATGTCGGACTGGATCGCCGCGCGGCGCGCCAGCAATGACTGGACGTTGGCCTGACGCTCCGCCTTGATCGACTGAAGCGAGGAATAGGCCGGGTTAGGCATGCCGCCGGGGCCGCTTTCGGAAGCCGCCGCTCCCTTCAACGCGTTGGCCTGATTGCGCGCTGCAATCACGTCGGGATGGTTCTCGGTCAATCCGCGCGAGCGCAGACCGGAAAGCATGGCCTGCGCCTCCGCCAGTGCACCGCGCGCGCCGCCTTGCGGGCCGACACCCGGCAGGCTCTGCGGTGTGCCAGCGAGTTGGCCATTGATGGCAGCAAGCGCCGACTGGGCTGCCGCCAGGTCAGCGTCGATCCCGCGCAGTTCGGACCGGCTCGATTCGAGCCGCTGCAGCGCGGAGGGGCCGCCCTGGATCAGATCCGGGTTGGCTGCTTCGAAGGCGAGGCGCTTCTGCTCGGCCGCTTCCAGTTCCTTCTGGCGGTCGGCCAGCTGCTGATTCATGAAATCGAGCGACTGGGTCATCTCGCCGCGGTTGCCGGCAAGGTTCTCCTCACGGAAGATGTCGATCAGCTTCTGGACGATGTCCTGCGCGATCTTGGCATTCTCCGCATCCGAACGCGCGCCATCCCCGAAGTCCGCCTTGATCTCGAACAGGTTGTCCTTGACGTTCTCGACCTTGATCTTCTTCGCCAGCCCCAGGACGGCCGCTTCCATCTGCTTGGGCGAGGTGATGTCTTCACCCACAGCGGTGGAACGGATTACCTTTTCGAGGTTCACCGCGCTGGTCAGTGTCTGCTGCACCCGGTCGATGTCGCGTTTGCGGTTGCCCATGCCCACGCCGGTCACTTCGGACAGGGCATCATCCAACTGCACGTAGAGCCGCGCGTTTGACTGATAGGTATTGGGAACCATCGCCACGACCAGCCAGCCGAGCAGGCAAACCGCCCAGGCGACGGCAAGCGCCAGCCACCGGCGATGCCAGATCGAATGGAGCGCCGAGCGCAGTTCGTCGTAGATGTTGCTCATTGCTCGCCCCCGGCGCGCTCCTTCCTCAGAACGTGCTCTCGGGGATGATGATGACGTCGCCCGGCATCAGCATGACGTTGGCCTTGCTGTCGCCCTTGCGCAGCAGGTCGCCCAGCTTGATCGCGTATTCATTCTGCCCACCGCTTTCCTTGTCGAAGCGGATCAGGCGCGCCTTGTTGCCCGCGGCGAACTCGCTCAGCCCGCCCACCGCGATCATCGCGTCGAGCAGCGTCATGTTGGCGCGATAAGGGATCGAGGCCGGCTTAGTGGTGGCACCCACCACGCGAACCTGCTGGCTGAAGGTACCGGCAAACTTGTTGACGATAACCGAGACCAACGGCTCCTGGATGTACTGCGAAAGCTGCAGGGTGATGTCATCAGCCAGCATCTTGGGCGTCTTGCCCACGGCTGGCATGTCGGTGATCAGCGGCGTGGTGATCCGGCCGTCGGGACGGACCTGGACCTGGGCGCCAAGCTCCGGATTGCGCCAGACGAAGATCGTCAGCTCATCAAGCGGGCCGACCACGTATTCCTCGCCCGGGCCTTCCTGCATCGACACGAATGCCGCCGGCGGCAGCTGCTGCCCGCCACCGCCGCTGGCGCAGCCGGCAAGCGCCATGCTGGCCATGGCGCTGCCAGCCAGGAGGCGAGTGAAACGGTCGATCGGCATCGGGCATGTCCTCAAAACTGAGCGCCGTGCCGTCGATCGGGCAATGCCCTTCCCGCTCGAAGACCCGGCTGTTCAGCCCGCGGTATCGGCAAAAAGGGTGAATATTGCGTTAGCCTTACCGGCCGTTTCGGCCGTTTAGCCGTTAAATTCCAGCTTGGTACCTACTCCGGACAATCCCCCGGTGAATGGTTAAACCAGCACCTCGGCAGCCGGTCCCTGACCCAGGAACATCGCCGGACTGGCACTTGCGCCATAGGCTCCGGCACAGAACACCGCGACCAGATCACCGACTTCGGCCAGCGGAAATCCGGCCTTGTCGGCCAGGCGGTCAAGTGGTGTGCACAGGCAGCCTACGATGCTGGCCTCTTCCTCGACTTCGGCAGAAAACCGTGACGCGATTGCCACGGGGTAATTGCGGCGCACCACCGTGCCAAAATTGCCAGAGGCGGCAAGCTGATGATGCAGGCCGCCATCCGTGACGAGATAAACCTCACCATGGCTGACCTTACGGTCCACGATGCGGGTCAGGTAAACCCCTGATTCGCCGACAAGGTACCGGCCCAGTTCGATGCAGAACGCAGTGCCTGCAAGGACAGACGGCAACCGGCCAAGCTGCTCGCGCAGCGCCTGGCCCACGGCACCGAGGTCAAGTGGTTCATCACCCGGAAAATAGGGAATGCCAAACCCCCCGCCCAGATTCACCTTGGGCGGTGTCGCTCCAGCCTCGGTGGTAAGCCTGGCTGCGAGCGCAATTGTCTGTGCCTGGGTTTCAATGATCGCCGCGGCATCCAGCGCCTGGCTGCCGGCGAAGATGTGGAAGCCGCGCCAGTCCGCTCCGTCGCTTAGCAGGCGCTTTACCAGCGCGGGAACCCGTTCGGCATCGATCCCGAACGGCTTCGCCCCGCCGCCCATCTTCATGCCAGAGCCTTTAAGGTCGAAATCCGGGTTCACGCGCACTGCAAGCTTCGGCACCACGCCGAGCCGCCCGGCGATCGCCAGGGCACGTTCGGCCTCACCTTCGGATTCAAGGTTAAGCGTGACCCCGGCCAGGATTGCCGCCTCAAGTTCATCATCCCGCTTGCCCGGACCAGCAAAACTGACCCGTGCCGGATCAATTCCCGCGCCTTGCACCAGCTTCAGTTCGCCACCTGACGCGATGTCGAACCCATCGACCAGACCTGCCATATGCCCCAGCACGGGGGCGAACGGGTTGGCCTTGACCGCGTAATTCAGCGTTACCTCGCTGGGCAGCGCAGCGCGCAACTGAGCCACGCGCGCCGCAATCCGCTCGCGTGAATAGACGAACAGCGGCGTGCGTCCCGCCTCGGCGACCAAGTCACTGGCCTTGCGGCCACCAATCGCCAGTTCGCCGTTGATGGCGGTGAAACCGGCAGGAATTGGGCCGAGCGGCTTCACGCCGTCAGCTCCGCATAAAGCCGAGCGCGGTCGATCTTGCCATTGGGAGAGATCGGCATGGCATCGCGCCAGTGAATTTGCTTCGGTTGCATGAAATTCGGTAGATCCTGCATAAGCTTGCGCGGCAAATCTTCAATCGCACTGGAAGCTCCGGGTGCCACCCTTACCACGAGGTGAACTGCATGACCGAGCCGTTCGTCCGGAACACCAAGCGCAACGGCTTCGGCCACCAGGCCCGAACCGAGCGCGGTATCCTCGATCTCCTGCGGGCTGATCCGGTTGCCGGCACTCTTGATCATGGCGTCACGCCGCCCGACAAAATAGAGCAGGCCATCGCTCTCGCGCCGGACCCGGTCGCCTGACCAGACTGCCATGCCGCCATAAATGGATGCCGCTGGCGCGGGCTTGTAACGCTCTGCAGTCCGGTGCGGATCCTGCCAGTAGCCCTGGGCCACCAGCGGCCCGCAATGGACCAGTTCGCCCTCCTCGCCATCTGCAGTCACCACGCCATCGTCGCCAATCACCAGGACTTCCGCGTGCGGGATCGCCTTACCCATCGAGGTGGGGTGGGCATCGACAAGGTCCGGATCCAGGAAGGTCGAACGGAATGCCTCGGTCAAGCCGTACATCGGGAAGAGCCGCGCTTGCGGGAACAGGCCGCGAAGCCGGCGAACGAGGTCAACCGTCAATGCGCCGCCGCTGTTGGTAAGCCGCTTGAGCCGAGCAGCGGTCTCGGGAGGCCAGTTCAGTTCCGCCAGCTGCACCCACAGCGGCGGAACCGCCGCCAGCGTCGTAACGCCATACTTTTCGATCGATTTCACCACGTCGCGCGGGGTCAGGTAATCGAGCGGGACCACGCAGCCCCCGGCAAACCAGGTCGAAAGCAGCTGGTTCTGTCCGTAATCGAATGAGAGTGGCAGCACCGCCAGTGTGACGTCAGTTGGTGTCAGATCAAGATATGACGCGACGCTTTGCGCCCCCAGCCACATATTGGCGTGGCTCAGCATGACGCCTTTGGGCTTGCCGGTAGAACCCGAGGTGTAGAGGATCGCGGCGAGTGCCTCCGTGTCAGCGTGTGAAATTTCCATTTCCGCTGACTGTGAACATTTTTCAATTACTTCCAGTTCAGACTTAACAATACACTGGAGTTCGACATCGCCCTCCTCCAGCGTCGCAAGCCGGGCCGCTGTTCCGATCAGCATCCGGGCGCCGCTGTCCGCCAGGATATAGGCCACCTGCGCCCGTTTGAGCAGCGGGTTGATCGGAACATGGACCAGTCCGGCCCGCGCGGCAGCCAGGGGCAACAGGCAGGTCAGTTCGCCTTTGGCGGCCCAGCTCGCAACCCGCGCTCCTGGTTCGGGCAGATTGGCCTTCAGCCAGCCGGCGAGCCGGGCGACACGTTCCCTTAAGTCATTATGGCTAAGGACACGATCGCGCAGCACGAGCGCCGGAGCCTCCCCCTCGCCCATCAAGGCCAGGTGATCGAGCGGCTTCGGATCGATCGGCAGGCTGGCAAACACGGGGATGGGGCTCCGGACGCAGGGATGTGGGCGATTGAATAGGGTCGATTATCACGACGATCTTAAGGAAGTGCAAGGCGATGCGGTGCTTGCTGCACTGCTGAGCCCGGCGCAAGCCCGTGCACCCTTTGACCGGTTGGCCTGGTGGCAGGCGTTGGTCGATTGCTGTGATTTCCTTCCCCTGATCGCGGTTGTGCGCGATGGTCCGCACCGCACCGTGGTGCCGCTGCTGCGCCGCGCGCGCCAGGTGCATTGCCTTGCCAACTGGTATTCGTTCCGCGTTACACCGCTGTTCACGGCAGGCGCGGATCGCGCCGCGCTGCTGGCCGAACTCGCTCAAAGTCTCGCCAGCCAGACCCCGCACCTTATCCTGTCACCGCTACCCGACGAGCAAGGCGAAGCCAGCGCGCTGGCTGCTGCGCTTCGCCAGGCCGGCTGGACCACCTTCATGGAACAGTGCGACGTCAACCACATACTCCAAGTGAAGGGCCGTTCATTCGCCGAATATCTCGCCACGCGGCCCGGACCAGTCCGGACGACGCTGAAGCGCAAGGCTGACAAGGTCGATGTCACGATCGAAACTGCCTTCAATCCGGACAGCTGGGCTATTTATGAAGAGATCTACGCGCAAAGCTGGAAGGCCGAGGAAGGCTGCCCCGGCTTCCTGCGCGTCTTTGCCGAGCAAGAGGGCAACGCGGGCCGGCTCCGCCTGGCGATTGCACGAGCCCAGGGCCGCCCAGTCGCCGCGCAGTTCTGGACGGTCGAAGCAGGCACGGCCTTCATCCACAAGCTGGCCCACATTGAGGAAGCCAAGGCGCTTTCGCCAGGCACGACCCTGACGGCCGCGCTGCTTGCGCGAGTGATCGACCAGGACAGGGTCGATCTGGTCGACTTCGGCACTGGCAATGACGCCTACAAGCGGGACTGGATGGAGCAGATTCGTCCGCGCTTCCGGATCGAAGCCTTCCGCGCCAAATGGCCCGGGACCTGGCCGGCAATCGCGCGCAAGGGCGTGCGCAGGGTTGCAGCGGGCGGGCGCGGTGGCTAGAGGCGCGGCGATAGAGCTAACCATGTGCGATGGGGGATCGATGCGCAGCCAAACCGACCAGCTCCTGCGGCGGATCCTGACCGACGTGCTGGGCCTGAAACCAGGCCAGGCCGATACGTTTGACGCCGATACCGGCCTGTTCGGTCATTTGCCCGAACTGGATTCGATGGCCGTCGCCGGGTTGCTGACCGAAATGGAAGACCGGCTCGACATCGTGATCGACGATGACGAGGTCGATGGCGAGCTGCTGGAGAGCTTCGGCAACCTGCTCGCTTTCGCCGAGGACAAGCGCAACGCTGCGTGAACGCCAGCAGCTACCCCTGCCCCCTCCCCGACGGGTCCAGCGCAGACGAATATGCCCTCGTCTTCGACCGGGGCCTGCCGCAGCGATTGCTGATCATTCCCGCGCTGTTCGATGAAGGCCACCGGCTGCGGCGCTTGTGCGTCGACGTCATGCGGCGGCTGGGTGGCAGCGGGATCGACAGCATCCTGCCCGACCTGCCCGGCAGCAACGAGAGCACTGCCGATCTGGCAACCCTGTCGCTCGCTGACTGGACCAGTGCAGCCCGCACCGCCGCTGGATACTTTGGGGCAACCCACGTGCTGGCGCTGCGCGGCGGCGGACTGGTGGCGGCGCTGGGCCTGCCAGGCTGGCATTACGGTCCGGTCAAGGGCGCAAGCCTGCTCCGCACCATGATCCGGGCCCGGGTCCTCTCCAGTCGTGAGGCCGGCCGCGAAGAGAGCGGCGAAGGCCTGCTGATCGAAGCGCAGGAACACGGGATCGAGCTGGCCGGCTATCGGCTAGGCGCGGCGATGGTCCAGCAGTTGCAGGCGGCGCAACCCGCCGAAAACCTGACTGAGATCGATCAGGAACTGCTTGGCGGAAGTCCCTTGTGGCTCCGCGCCGAACCGGATGCTGATGCGGCACAGGCCGATGCGCTGGCGGCCTACCTGACCATGGCGATCCGCAAATGACCCGGCGGCACCTGACCTTTGCCTGTGACGGCAGCCAACTGGCCGGCACGCTCGATCCTGCGGCTGGGCGGACTGGATTGCTGATCGTGACCGGCGGCAATGAATTGCGCTCGGGCCCTTGGAGCAGCCAGGCGCAGATCGCAGGCAAGGTAGCGCGGGCCGGTTTCCCGGTGCTTCGCTTCGACCGCCGCGGCGTGGGCGACAGTGATGGCGAAAACACGGGCTTCACCGGTGCTGCCTCCGACATTGCCGCAGCGATAGCCGCCTTTCAGGCCCATGTGCCGACGTTGAAGCGGATCGTCGCTTTCGGCAATTGCGATGCGGCCAGCGCGCTCATGCTGGCTGGCGGAGCAGGCTGCGATGCGTTGGTCCTGGCCAACCCCTGGACGTTCGAGCCAGAAGCAGTGGTTGCTCCCGACATCGAAGCCGCCCCAGCGCCCCCGCCAATGCCGCCCTCGGTTCTGCGCCGCCACTACCTGAAGCGCCTGGCCGACCCGCGCGCAGTATGGCGATTGCTCACTGGTAAGGTCCGACTTGGCCAGATGGCTTCATCCCTGGTCCAGGCAGCCAAGGAAGACGGCGCGCCTACGCCGCTCGCGCAGCAATTGACGCGTGGTCTCGCGGGCTTCACCGGCTCCGCGACGATCCTGCTGGCCGAGAACGACCGCACCGCCCAGGCATTTCTGGCCAACTGGGACAGAGACGACCCCCGTCTGCGTAAATGCCCGGGCGCCAGCCATAGCTTCGTGGAACCGCAGGCCCGGATCTGGCTGCAAGGCCAGATCCTCGCCGCCCTGCGCAGCCTCGATTAGCCCCGCGCAGCGAACTCGCGCGCGGCCAGGAAGCGTTCGGCGTCGAGCGCCGCCATGCAGCCGGTACCGGCGGCCGTAACTGCCTGCCGGTATGTGTGGTCCATCACGTCCCCGCAGGCAAAAACGCCAGGGATGGCCGTCTTGGGCGTACCGGCCTCGACGATCAGGTAGCCATTGCTGTCTAGTTCAAGCTTGCCCTTGAACAGCTCGGTCGCCGGCGCGTGGCCAATGGCGACAAAGGCCCCGTCGGCCGGTTCGACCATCGTTTCCCCGGTAACCGTATCCTTGAGTTCGACCCCGGTCAGGCCGCTTTCGCCGACAAAACGCTCAACCGCCTTGTTCCATAAGACCTTGACGTTGGGATGGGCGAACAGCCGGTCCTGCAGGATCTTCTCGGCCCGCAGCGAATCCCGGCGATGGATCAAGGTCACGTCCTGAGAATGGTTGGTCAGGTACAGCGCCTCTTCAACCGCCGTATTGCCGCCGCCGATCACCAGGACCTTCTTGCCGCGATAGAAGAACCCGTCGCAAGTTGCGCAGGCCGATACGCCCTTGCCGGAAAATTCCTGCTCCCCCGGCGCGCCCAGCCACTTGGCCTGAGCCCCCGTCGCGATCACCAGCGTTTCGCCTTCATAGACATCGCCGCCATCGCCGATCGCCCGGAACGGCGGGCCCGACAGGTCGACCGAAACAATCGTGTCCCACAGCATCCGCGTGCCGACATGCTCGGCCTGGGCCTGCATTTCCTGCATCAGCCAGGGGCCCTGGATCACATCGCGAAAGCCCGGATAGTTCTCGACATCGGTGGTGATGGTCAGCTGCCCGCCCGGCTGCAAGCCCTGGACGACGATTGGCTGCATCCCGGCGCGCGCGCCATAGATCGCCGCGGAAAGTCCTGCGGGACCGGAACCGATTATCAGCATCTTGGTGGTGTGGACGGCCATGACTGTTCCCTGTTAAGCTTTCTCCCATCTAGGGAGCGGTCTGCCCGGGCGCAAACCCGACGGCGGTGCTTTCCCCACAGATTGACGCCTCTCATCTGAACGCGCAAAGGCTGTGCACATGACGATCCATGGCCCTACTTCCAACAGCTTCATCTCGCAGCGCCTGCGCCTCCACTATGTCGACTGGGGCAATCCGGGGGCACCGCCGCTGATCCTGCAGCACGGCGGGCGCGACCATTGCCGCTCGTGGGATTGGGTGGCCGAGGAACTGGCGAAGGACTGGCACGTGATTGCCCCCGACCTGCGCGGGCATGGCGACAGCGCCTGGGCGCCTGATGGCAATTACGAGATCAACGGCCTGGTCTATGACTTTGCCCAGCTGGTCCACACCCTGGGGCATGAGCAGGTCACCATTATTGCCCATTCGCTGGGCGGCAACGTCGCCTCGCGCTTTACCGGGCTCTACCCCGAGAAGGTCCGCCGCTTCGTCAATATCGAAGGGCTTGGCCCATCGCCGAAGACCCGCGCCGAGCGCGAGGCTGCTGGCTATGCCAACCGCTTCCGCGAATGGATTGACAAGCGCCGCGCCGCCGCCGGCCGGATCCCGCGCCGCTACCCCAGCATCGAGGCCGCCTATGCCCGGATGAAGGAAGAGAACTCGTTCCTCACCGATGAGCAGGCCCGCCACCTTACCATTCACGGCGCCAGCCGGAACGAGGACGGGACCTGGAGCTGGAAATTCGATCCCTACCTCAATGTCTGGCCGTTCGAGGATGTCCCCGAATCCCGCACCGAAGAATTGTGGTCGGCAATCAACTGCCCGATGCTGCTGCTTTACGGCGCCAATTCATGGGCATCCAACCCTGAGAAGGACGGCCGCCTCAGCGTGTTCAAGAACGATCCGAAAGTGATCGAGTTCGAGAATGCCGGCCACTGGCTGCACCATGACCAGTTTGACCGGTTCATGGCCGAAATCCGAGCCTTCCTCTAACCTTCTAGGTAGTGCGCCCGCAGCGCCTCGCGGGCAGCCTCATCGATACCGAGCACCTTTTCGAGGTAGGTGTCGAGATCGCCGTAGCGGTCCACAGTCGCCTTGAGCGCAGTTGCGATGTAGTCTTCCCGCACGCCCCATAGCGCGCGGACCGTGTCCGCATCCATCGCGGCATAGCGTGGCAGGTCCTTGAAGGATTCGCTAGCAATCCGCTCTTCCAGGCGACTGGCGTCATTGGTCAGCATGTAGTCGGCAATGATCGCATCGCGCGGCACGCCAAGCGCTTGCTGGGCCATGGCAACTGCCCACCCGGTCCGGTCCTTGCCGGCGACGCAATGAACCAGGCTAGGCCCTTCGGCGCGCAACAGCAGCTCGAAGTAGAGCCGCAGCATAGGGGTGAGGTTGTCGCGGAAGGCGATGCCTTCATAGAGGCGGATCATCGCAGCGCGCGCTTCGGCAGCGGTAAGCACCCCGTCGGCGGCCTCGGTGTGCAGCGCCAGGCCAGCCGTCTCTTCCGGATAGGTCCAGACATTGGCGGAAAAATCGTCCGCCCGGCGGCATGGCTTGGCTTCGCGCTCGCTCGGTCCGCGCAGGTCAATCACGTGCGCGATGCCCAGATCGTTGACCGCCGCCAGGTCCGCGTCGCTGGCATCGCCGTGCTGGGCGGAGCGCCAAAGCAATCCGGTCCGAACCTTTCGCCCTTCATGCGCGTCATAACCGCCATAATCGCGGAAGTTGTTGATGCCTTCGAGCGGGAGGATGCGAGGTTCGGTCATTCCTTGCGCTTGGCAGCAAGCCGCCAGCGAGGCAAGCCGCTTGCGCAAAGGCCAATCCTGCATCAAGCTGCAAAAAAAGAACGATGAGAGGGGCTAAGTGGCAAAACGGGTCCTGGCACGGGAACTGAAGGTCGGACTGCTGGGGGGCGGTTCGTGGGGCACGACAGTTGCCTCACTGGTCGCGCGCAATGCGCCAACCACACTCTGGGCGCGGAGCCAGCATGCGGTGGACGAGATCAACCTGCATTCCACCAACCGCCGCTACCTGCCCGATGCCCGCCTGACGCCAGCCTTGCGCGCGACAACCGAACTAGCCGAGGCAGTGGGCGGAGCAGACGTCATCGTTTTTGGCGTGCCATCACAGGTCACGCGGGAAACCGCCGCTGCGATCCGCCCGTTCATCCGCCCCTGGGTGCCGATCATCAGCCTGGCCAAGGGCTTCGAGCTATCCACCGGCAAGCGCATGACCGAGGTTATCGGCGAGGAATTGCCCGGCCACCCACTGGGCGTGCTGACCGGTCCGAACCTGGCCAAGGAGATCATGTCCGGCCTTGCCGCAGCGGCGGTGCTGGCGATGGACGATGACGTGATCGTCCGCGAGTTGCAGGACCTGTTCCGCACCGGCCTGTTCCGCGTCTATACCAATGACGATCCGGTCGGGGCCGAACTTGGGGGTGCCCTGAAGAACATTTTCGCCATCGCCACCGGTATGGGTGACGCCCTGGGCGCCGGGGTCAACACCCGGTCAGCCCTGCTGACCCGCAGCCAGGCGGAAATGATGCGGCTGGGCGTTGCGCTGGGTGGCCGGGCAGAGACGCTGATGGGCCTGGCTGGGATGGGCGATCTCCTCGCCACCTGCACCAGCCCGCAGAGCCGCAACCGCACAGTTGGCCTTGAGCTGGGATCAGGCAAGTCGATCGAGCAGGTCCTTGCCGGGATGGACCAGGTCGCTGAAGGTGTGAAAAGCGTTGGCCCGGTCTGGCAAATGGCCTGCGATCGCGGGTTCGATCTGCCCATCGTTTGCGAGGTCTATGCCGTGGTTCACGAAGGTGCACCCGCCACCAGCGCCTTCCGCGGGTTGCTGGGCAAGGCCGCCGGTTCCGAAGCGGAGCCCGGCTGAAATGGCAACCGCAGTATCTCCGCCCGAGACCGAACCGCAGATCCAGCGGATCTTCCTGGCGCTTTACCGCGGCCAGACCGAGCGAGAGCTGCTGGAACGGCACACGGCCGGGCTATCCGGCCGGCTGGTGGCGATCGAGCGCAGCGACGCGCCGTTCTCGATCGAAGTGGCCCGGCTGGTCGCCTCGCTCGATGATGACGCGGTAGAACTGGCCCCGCTGCGGGTGGCCTGGCTGCCGCGCAACGGCGAAACCGGCGGCTGGCGCGCGCTGCTCGGCCTGAGCGATCCGCGCGAACCTGTCGAGAGCAGCAAACGCCGCGAACGCGATGCCGCCGATCCGCGCTGGCGCATCGTCATTGCCGAGCCCGCCGCGCTTGGCCTGCTGCGCGCGCGGTGGAAGCAGCGGACCGGCGGGCGCGGCACCGATTTTGCCGATTTCGTGGCCCGCCAAGCCGAACTCTCGCTCGAACGCGCAGAATATCCGCTCTACGGCGCGCGCTACAAGATGCCGCGCGTTGAGCCCGCCGACGTGATCGCCGCACCGGGTTTCACGGCCGGGCTAGCGCGCCTCGCTGCCGAGACTGGCCGTCCGGAACCGGATCTGCTGGCCGAAGCGCGCGGCTATCTGGAAGAGCTGCGCACCGGCCACAATCCCTTCGCCATCGAAGGCATGCTGCGATTTTTCCGCGCGGCCTATGAGAAGGCCTATGGCACGGTTGACGTGCTGCCGGATGAACTGGCCAAACTACACGACGTCTTCGCCCGCTACCCTGCCCTGATCCTGCCGGCGCACAAGGCCAACGTTGACGCCCCGATCGTCAACACTGTGCTGGCCGATCATGGCCTGCCACTGCCGAGCCTGTTCGCCGGGATCAACATGTCGTTCTGGCCGATGGGGCCGATCATGCGGCGGGCTGGCTATATCTTCCTGCGCCGCGATATCCGCGAGAACGCCACCTATCGCTTCGTGTTGCGCGAATACCTGGCCTACCTGATCGAGCGGCGATTCAATCTGTCGTGGTTCCCGGAAGGTACCCGCTCACGCACCGGCAAGCTGTTGCCGCCCAAACTTGGCCTGCTGACCTACGTGGTCGATGCCTATCGCCAAGGGCGGATCGAGGACATCATGCTGGTTCCGGTCGCGCTGGTCTATGATCAGGTCTACGAGACGAAGGACTTTGCCAACGAGGCCAAGGGCGGCAAGAAGAAGCCCGAAAACCTCGGCTGGATGCTGCGCTACCTGCGCAGCCTGCGGACGCCCTACGGCAAGGCCTATCTCAGGGTGGCCGAACCGCTATCGATGCGTGAAGCGCTGGGGGCACCGGATCCGCAGGGCGACTACAAAACGCCTGATGCACAGCTGGCGCTCCAAAAGCTCTCTCTGGCGGTATCCTGGCGGATCAACCAGGCCACCCCGATTACCGGAATTGCGCTGGTTACGTTTGCCCTGCTTGCCACCGGTGGCAGATCGATCCCGCGTGACCGGCTTGCGCGGTTCGTCACCATGCTGGCTGACCACGCCCGGATGCGCGGACAACCCTTAGCTGACAGCGCAGAACTGCACGACCCAGACAGGCTTGATGCAGTGCTGCAGACGCTGCTGGAATCCGGCGTGGTCATGCGCTTCGATGGCGGCCCAACCCCCGTCTATGGCATCGCGGAAGGGCAGCACATCGGTGCCGCCTTCTATCGCAATTCGATGCTGCACTTTGTGCTGGAACGGGCGATTGCGGAAGTATCCGCCCTCGGCGCCATGTCCGCCAGCCCGGCCAAGCGCGAGGCACACTTCTTCGAAACCGCCCTCGCCCTGCGCGAATCGCTGAAGTTCGAATTCTTCTTCCGCGAACGTCCGGCTTTTGAAGCAGGCCTCGCTGAAGAGATGGACCTGATCGACCGCGATTGGCGCCGGAAGCTGGCAGAAGCCAAATCGGGCCGCGAGGTCCTTGATAGCCTGTTTCGTGTCGGGCTGGCTCATGCCGCGTTGCGCCCGTTCCTTGAAGCCTACCGGATCGTCCTCGACGTGCTGATCACTCTACCCGTGGATGCGCCGGCGCAGGAGAAGGACGTACTGGCGGCGGCCGATGGCCTGGGCCGACAATACCTGCTGGAAAAGACCATCCGCAATCCCGAGGCTGTCTCGCGGCAGCTATTCCTCACTGCCTGGCAGCTGGCGGGCAACGTCCGGTTGGTTGAGCCGGGACCAGACCTGGCCACGCGGCGCCAGAACCGCTCGAAAGTCCTGCGCGCGACGCTCGCTGCGCTGGACGCAATCGAAGCCCAGTGCCGCGAGGCGCTGGGCGGTTAGGCTGGCGGCCGCGCGTCCAGCCAATCCCTGACCAGGCCCAGCACTTCCAGTCGCTCCGGCTCGTTGAATATCTCGTGATAGAGACCGTCGAAGATCCGCACGGTCTTGTCCGGACTAGCAATCGCATCGAACACCGGCTGGGCATCCTCGGCTCGCACCAGCGTATCAGCGCTGCCATGCATCAGCAGGCAGGGCACCCGCATCGCGCCGACGCGGGGCGGATAAGTCGTGACCGCGTGCATCATTTCGCGCGCAGTCCGGGCTGGGACCTTGCCGTGAAACACCAACGGATCGGCCTTGTAAGCGGACACCACCTGCGCATCCCGGCTGACTGCATCGGCATCAAGCTGGATCATTCCCAGCGCCGGGGCAATCCGCGAGATCAACGCCAGCAGCAAGCTCTGGATTTTCGGCAGACCACCGCCAATCGCCGGGCCGCTCAGTACCAGGCCGGAGAGCTTGTCCGGATGGTTCAGTGCATAGTTCAGCGCCAGCGAACCACCCATCGAGTGACCGACCAGCTTCACCTTGGAACGCCCGCTCTCGGCGCGCACCCTGTCGACCAATTGATCAATGTCGGCATCAGCATTGGCAAAGCTGTCAATCACCGCCCGCGTACCGCCCGACTTGCCATGCCCGCGATGATCGAGTGCATGGACGGCATAACCCGCGCTGGTGAGAAATTCGGCTACGCCCCGATACCGGCCGAGATGTTCGGCATAGCCGTGGGCGAGCACCAGATGATCGCGCAAAGCCCCGTCCGGCAGCCATGAGGTTGCGAAGATCTGGACCCCGCCCGCACCGGCAAAGGTGAACTCAGTCGTCTGCATCGGGCCAGTCCTTCAGAGTATCAATGAACATCTGCCGCACGTCTTCAGCTTTTTGCGAAGTGTTCTTTTCGGTCCAGCCTTTGGTCTCGACTGGCGGCAGCACGGCGATTTCGACAGTCCCGGACCGCAGCATCACCGCATCGCGCCCCGCCACGTCCAGCGCGTTGCGGATCACGATTGGGACCACCGGAATGCCAAGGCTGCGCGCCATGTGAAAGGCGCCTTTCTTGAACGGGCCGATGTCCACGGTCATGTCGCGCACCCGGGTACCTTCCGGGGCAATCATGATCGAACAGCCTTCGCGCACCATCTTGGCGACCGGTTCAAGCGCCTTGGCAGCCTCCTCCGGAGAGCCGCCGCTGCGCTCGACAAAAGCGACCGGCACCAACCGGCTAAGCATGGCGCTGATCGGGTTCTTCTTGAGCTCAGCCTTCCCCACCCAGGCAAGATCGGTTCGCACCAAAGCGCCCACAAAGAACGCGTCGAAATTGTTGCGGTGGTTGAACAGGAACACCGCCGGGCGGTGCGAGGCCAGATGCTCGCGGCCCGAAACCCGCAACTTTACGCCAGAGGCCAGCATCACGCTGTCTGCCCACAGCGGGAGCGTCAGATTGGCAGCATTGCGCTTGTTACGGGTCAGCAGGCCGACACCGATTCCGGTGTAGAGCAGCGGAAACAGGCTCATCAGCCCAGTCGCCGTGCGGGTCAGCAGCTCCGGCGTGGTGGAACCGCGGCTGGAATGCCGCAGGATGTCCCAGCCTTCAGCGCGGGCAGTCGCCTCAAGCTCCTTGCCGGGGTTGGTCGGGACCGGATGACCAACGGCCTTCATCAGCCCGATTTCCTCGTCCCCATCGGCGTAGAACCAGGTGTCGGCCAGCTTGGCCTTGTGTGCCTTGACGAAGGCCTTGACCGCATCGGCCTTGCCCTTGCCCCACATCTGCGGTTCCAACATCTTGCCGGTCAGCACTCCGCGCTTGACCTCCACGGTCGAGGTCATGACGTGTTCAATGCCGAGGAACCGCGCGGTCGGTTCAACCTGGAAGCGCGTGGCGGAGCTGGCGATGGCAATGGTGTGGCCGGCGCGGCGATGGGCCAGCAGCAGAGAGACCATTTCCGGATAGACCTTGTCCGACAGGGTCTTGTCGAAGATCTTCTCGCCCAGCGCGACGAGTTCTTCCTCCTTCTTGCCCTTCCACTTGGCGATGGCCTTGTTGAGCAGGTCCTGCATCTCGATCGCCTTGGCGACCGATTGCCAGATCGCCACCCCGGCCTCGGCCAGGTCAAAGGCGTTGTAATCACCCTTGCGCAGATGCGCCTGGAAGAAGGCGCTGGCGGAATAGCCGGCAATCAGCGTGCCATCGAAATCGAAGACGACGATGGTTTTCGGCCCTTGCGGCCCGGCCTCGATCCGCTTGACGAGATCGGCCACCGAAACCGGACCGTGTCTGCTTCCCGAACGCAATGTGCCGGCCATGGGCCCTCCCCTGACCGGCACGTCAACGCGAGCCGGCTCACCGCACAGGGTAAGCCGAGCCGTGCCGACAATTCAAGCGGGTAGCGTCAGATCTTCTGGGTAGAGCCCCGATGGATCGCGTCGATTGCCTCGCCCAGCGCGGCGTCGAATTCGGCCTGACTCATCTGGTGGCGCAAGTCTTCCAGCAGCGCGCGGCTGAAGCTGGCGATGATGCCGCGGTTCTTGCTGAGCTCGACGCAAGCTTCGGGACGCTTGTAGCCACCCGACAGCGCGACGACGCGCAGCACCTTGGGGTGATCGACCAGCGCGTCAAACGTGCCCGGCTGCACCGGCAGCGATAGCTTGAGCATGACTTTCTGATCCATGCCTTCAAGGTTCTTGAGCATCTCCTCAAGCAGGATCGCATCGCAGTCCGCGCGGGTTTCGCTCTTGATGTTCACTTCGGGCTCAAGGATCGGCATCATGCCGTGGGCCAGAACCTGGCGGCCAACCTCGAACTGCTGCGCAACCGCAGCAGCGATCCCGGCAGCACTGGCCGAGTTGATGACCGAGCGTTCCTTGGTCCCGTAAACGCCGAGCGCCTTTGACCGGCTTAGCAGCGCATCGAGTTCCGGCATCGGCTTCATCAGCTGGACGCCATTTTCCTCCGCCTCAAGGCCCTTGTCGATCTTGATGAAAGGCACGACGCCCTTCTCGATAAGCGCGGCGGGGACAGGCTTGCCGCCGGCTGTGCCGTCCATGGTCCGCTCAAACAGGATCGCGCCGATCACCTTGTCCCCGGTGAACACCGGCGAGGTGATGATCCGCTCGCGCATCGAATGGATCAGGTCGAACATTTCCGCTTCGCTAGACCAGGCATCTTCGCTCACGCCATAACCGGCCAGCGCCTTCGGCGTCGAACCACCAGACTGGTCGAGAGCGGCAATAAAGCCGTTACCAGCGGCCATCTTGGCAGTCATGTCGGCGAAGTTCATGCTCTTGGTCCCTATGCTGTGCATACGTATGCTGCGGCGGCCCATAGCGAGCCTGCGGATAGGCCGCAAGCGCGCTAATTCTATTGCTGTCAGGCTAGTTCGAGCGCTTTCACACCCGGCAGTTCCTTGCCTTCCATCCATTCCAGGAAGGCGCCGCCGGCAGTGGAAATATAGGTGAAGTCGTCCGCCACCCCAGCGTGGTTCAACGCGGCGACCGTGTCCCCTCCGCCTGCAACCGAGGTAAGGACACCTTCCTTGCTGAGCGCAGCAGCGCTGCGCGCAAGCGCGACGGTCGCGGCATCGAACGGGGAAATCTCGAAGGCCCCGAGCGGCCCGTTCCAGACCAGCGTGCGGCAGGTCTTGAGGACATCGGCAAGCGCTTCGACCGCCTGCGGGCCGACATCGAGGATCATCTCGTCAGCTGCCACTTCGTGGACATTGCAGGTGCGCAAGGACGCCGGGTTGGCGGCGAATTCCTTCGCAACCACCACGTCATAAGGCAGGTGAACGGTGCAGCCGGCCTTGTCGGCAGCCTCAAGGATCTGCTCGCAAGTGGCGGCCAGCTCATGCTCGCACAGCGACTTGCCGACGTTGACGCCGCGCGCCGCAAGGAAGGTATTGGCCATCCCGCCGCCGATGATCAGATGATCGACCTGTGTCACCAAATGAGTCAGCACATCGAGCTTCGAGGACACCTTGGCCCCGCCTACCACGGCCGCGACAGGGCGCTCCGGTGTACCTAGCGCGGCATCAAGCGCCTTGAGTTCCGCTTCCATCGACCGGCCGGCATAGGCCGGCAACAGGTGGGCCAGACCCTCAGTGCTGGCATGGGCGCGGTGCGCGGCAGAGAAAGCATCATTGACGTAGATATCGCCATTAGCCGCAATTGCCTTGGCGAGTTCGGGATCGTTCTTTTCCTCGCCCTTCCAGAACCGGGTGTTCTCCAGCAGCGCGATATCGCCGGGGCGCAGGATACCGACCGACTGCGCGACCACCGGCCCGGCGATCTCGGGCACGAACATCACTTCCTTGCCCAGCACAGCCTGAACCGCATCAAGCGTCATCGAGACGGACATGGTAGAGACCCGCTCACCCTTCGGGCGGCCGAAGTGAGCGAGTAGCAGGACCTTGGCACCCTTGGCGGCCAGTTCCAGGATCGTCGGGGCGGCGGCCCGCACGCGCGTATCGTCAGTGACCGAGCCGTCCTGCATCGGCAGGTTGAGGTCGACGCGCACCAGCGCGACCTTGCCGGTCAGATCACCCAGATCGTCAAGCGTGCGGAACCTGGCCATCTTATCCGATCCTTAGAGCAGCTTGCCCATCGCGCCGGCCGTATCGACCATGCGGTTGGAAAAGCCCCATTCGTTGTCATACCAGCTCAGCACGCGCACCAGCTTGCCATCGATCACCGAGGTTTCCAGGCTGTCGATCGTGCTGCTGTTCGGGCAGTGGTTGTAGTCGATCGAGACCAAAGGCTCGTCCGAATAGCCCAGCACGCCCTTGAGCGGGCCTTCAGCCGCGGCCTTCAGCAGGGCGTTGACCTCATCCTTGGTGGTGTCGCGCTTGGGCTGGAAGGTCAGGTCAACCACCGAGACATTCGGGGTCGGCACGCGGATCGCAGAACCATCGAGCTTGCCCTTCAGTTCGGGCAGCACTTCGCCCACGGCCCGGGCGGCACCGGTGGTGGTCGGGATCATCGACATCGCCGCAGCGCGGGCGCGGCGCGGATCCTCGTGGATCTGGTCGAGGATCTTCTGGTCGTTGGTATAGGCGTGGACAGTGGTCATCAGGCCGCGCTCGATCCCGATCGCGTCGTTCAGTACCTTGGCGAAGGGGGCCAGGCAGTTGGTGGTGCACGAAGCGTTGGAAACGATGGTGTGACCGGCTTCCAGCTTGTCGTGGTTGACGCCGAAAACGACGGTAAGGTCGACGTTCTTGCCCGGGGCCGAGATCAGGACCTTCTTGGCGCCAGCCGAGAGGTGCTTTTCGCAAGAGGCACGGTCGGTGAAGAAGCCGGTGCATTCGAGCACGATGTCGATGCCCTGCGCGCCGTGCGGCAGATTGGCGGGATCGCGTTCGGCGGTCACGTGGATGCGCTTGCCATTAATCACCAGGTCATTGCCATCGACCTCGACCGTGCCGGGGAAGGCACCGTGAACGCTATCGCGCTGGAACAGCATGGCATTGGCCTTGGGCGAAGCGAGATCGTTGATCGAGACCAGCTCGAGATCGTGATCGCCACGCTCGATGATCGCGCGTGCCACATTGCGCCCGATGCGCCCGAAACCGTTGATCGCAACCTTGATCGCCATTGTGAAGAACTCCTTCTAAGCAGCCAGACTGGCTTCGATTTTGGGAACAATGGCTTCAACCGAGAAGCCGAAATGCGGGAACAGGACTTCGGCCGGGGCCGAGGCACCAAAGCTGTCGATGCCAATGGTCAGGCCGTTGCCGACATATTTCTGCCAGCCCCAGGTAACACCGGCCTCGATCGAGACCAGCAAGGCATCGGCTGGTAGGAGATCGGCCTTGTAAGCGGCATCCTGTGCATCGAACAGTTCCATGCAGGGCATCGAAACGACATCGGCGCCAATGCCCTTGGCCTCTAGCGCATCGCGCACGTTGCAGGCCAGTTCCACTTCGGAGCCCGTTGCAACCAGCACCACCTTGCGGTCGGCATCAGCGGCGCGAAGGCGATAGCCCCCCTTGGCGCTCAGCATCTCACCGTCAGAGCGCAGTTGCGGCAGGTTCTGGCGGGTCAGTGCCAGGACTGACGGCGTAGCGGTGCTCTGCAGGGCGATGTTCCAGCATTCCGCCGTCTCGATAATGTCCGCCGGGCGGAAGACATTGAGATTGGGAATGAGGCGCAGGCTCATCACGTGCTCGACCGGCTGGTGGGTCGGGCCATCTTCACCCAGACCAATACTGTCATGGGTCAGCACATAGACCACCCGCTGCTGCTGCAGGGCGGAGAGGCGGATCGCATTGCGGCAATAGTCGGAGAAGACCAGGAAGGTGCCGCCATAAGGGATCACCCCGCCATGCAGCGCCATGCCATTCATCGCCGTGGCCATGCCGAATTCACGGATGCCGTAATAGAGGTAGCGCCCCGCATAGTCTGCAGCGGTCAGCGGCCCGGTCGATTTGGTCTTGGTGTTGTTGGATCCGGTCAGGTCGGCCGAACCACCGACCGTTTCCGGCACGGCCGCGGTTAGCACTTCAAGCGCCATTTCCGAAGCCTTGCGCGTGGCGACCTTTTGCGACTGGCCGAGCCAGGCGGCGAAGGCCGCATTGGCATCGTCCATCTCGGGCAGCTTGCCGGCCATCCTGCGGGCGAATTCCTTGCCCTGCGGGTCGGCCGCGATCCGCTTTTCCCATTCGGCGCGGGCTGCAGCCCCCTTGGAACCCAGCGAGCGCCAGTCCGCCAGGATCTCTGCCGGGACTTCGAAGGGGGCTGCAGTCCAGCCCAGTGCTTCGCGCGTTGCGGCAACTTCGTCGGCGCCCAGCGGGCTGCCGTGGACGTTGTGGCTACCCTGCTTGTTGGGTGCGCCCTTGCCGATCACGGTGCGGCAGGCAACCAGCGACGGGCGCGGATCGGCGGCAGCCTCAGCGAGGGCGCGGGCGATATCGGCGTGATCGTGTCCATCGCACGAAGTCACGTGCCAGCCAGTCGCGACATAGCGCGCGGCAATGTCTTCGCTGGTCGAAAGATCGGTATCGCCATCGATAGTGATCCGGTTGTCGTCCCACAGCACGTTGAGGCGGCCTAGCTTGAGGTGGCCGGCGAGGCCAATCGCTTCGTGGTTGACGCCTTCCATCAGGCAGCCGTCACCGGCAATCACCCAGGTGTTGTGATCGACCAGGCCATCGCCGAAGGTGGCGTTGAGGTGCCGTTCGGCAATCGCCATGCCGACTGCCATCGCCAGACCCTGGCCCAGCGGACCGGTGGTGCATTCCACGCCGTCCAGTTCGATGTTTTCCGGGTGCCCGGCGCAGGGGCTGTGCAACTGGCGGAAGTTGCGGATGTCAGCCATCGTCGGCGCGGCATAGCCGGTCAGATGCAGCAGCGAGTAAATCAGCATCGACCCGTGGCCGGCCGAGAGCACGAACCGGTCACGGTCAGGCCACTTGGGCGCTGCGGGGTCGAACTTCAGGAACTGCGAGTAAAGCACGGTCGCCACATCGGCCATGCCCATCGGCATCCCGGGATGGCCCGAATTTGCGGCCTGGACCGCGTCCATCGAAAGCGCGCGGATGGCATTGGCCATGGGCGCGAGGCGGGACGGGTCGAGTGTCATGCTTGGGCTCTCCCGAAAAGGGCAGGATTAGGCCACCGATTCGATGTCCGGCTTCCTTTGCGGAGGCACCCCGCCCCGTCAAGCACGGGTCACCCCTTGTTCATTGCAAATGGTGGGAAAGCTTGGCCCGCGCTCTTTGCGCGCACAATCAATTGGGCTAGCCCTTAACCATGAACGGGGAACGCAGCAGCCGCGCGCTGGCGCGGATTGAGGCGGCGCTTGAGCGGATTCAGGCCGCTACGCGCCAGGGGGCGAGCAATTCGGCAGGTTCGGAAGAACTGACCGACCTGCTGACGCGCCACGAAAAACTGCGTGCAGCTGTAACGGATTCCCTCGCCGAGCTCGACCAGTTGATCGAAGGGGCGCAGGCATGAGCAACGTGACCCTGACCATTGGCGGCCGCAATTACACGGTCGCTTGCGCCTCGGGCGAGGAAGCCCACGTCGCCAGCCTGGGCCAGATCATTGACGACAAGATCCAGTCGATGGGGGCGGCCGGCACCAACGAGACCCGGCAACTGCTGTTCGCCGCCCTGTTGCTGGCGGACGAGGTGCACGAGGCAAAGACCGCTCCACGCATGCCGGCATCCGCACCCGCATTCGACGACAGTCAGGCCGAGCGGCTCGAAGCAATCGCCGCAAAACTCGAAGCCTGCGCATCGGGCCTTGAGGGTTGAGCTGATCATCCCTATCTAGGCGGCGACGGGTACTGCCCGGTGCGAGCCTTTGAAAATCCCTGAGGCTATAAGCAAATCCATGGGGGCTGTCCCTGGTCTGGCCGCTATTTCGCATAGAGGTCAGGCACATATGGTCCCCACCTGACGTGAACGCGTCAGAGGATTTCCTGGCAACGGCCCATGGTGGTCCCGTCACCTTTTCCTGCGCGGAGCAGAGCGTGATCGACAAGCAGGTGCTGCGCACCGAACTGAGGAACCGCCGCCGCGCCCACGTTGCCGCCATCCCGGCCATGCAGCTTGGCTTGCTGTTCCGGCGGCCACCCGAAGCCATTGTCCGGCTGATCCCCGAAAGCGCCGTGATCGGTCTTTATCACGAGATGCCGGCCGAAGCTCCGGCAGGTCACTACGCGCGCTGGTTCTTCGAGCGGGGCCACAAGATCGCGCTGCCCTGGTTTGCCCATCGCACTGCCCCCATGGCATTCCGCGAATGGACCAATCCCTTTGTCGATGACCTGCTGGAAGCCGATCCGTTCAAATCGCGCCAGCCCGCGGCTGACAGCCCGGCATTGACCCCAGACGTCGTTTTTTGTCCCCTGGTGGGCTTTTCCGATCGCGGTGGGCGACTGGGACTGGGAGCAGGGCATTACGATCGCTGGCTGGCCGCGCATCCGCCGCACCTTGCCATTGGCCTGGCCTGGGATTGCCAGTTGGTCGATGACCTGCCGACCGAACCCCATGACCGCGCGCTGGACGCCATCATTACCCCCACTCGCCTGTACGGACCTTTCTGATGCGCACTGAACCGACCTGGCGAATTCCAATCGGCCTGCTTGGCCTGCTCGCCGTGCTGACGGTCTATGGCCTCCTGATCGCGCGTTACATCGCCCCGCTGATCGGCGAATGGCACGCGCTGCTTCAGACTCCGATCTACATCCTGCTCGGCGTGGTCTGGTTGCTGCCGCTCAGGCGCTTCCTGATCTGGATGGAGACGGGCCGCTGGGGCTGAGTGCGGCGATCCGCAGCAAGTCCTTTGGACGCCCGAATTGCCGGAGCATCGCGATCAATTCACTCCGCTCGGGAATGTAGACTGTCACCTCGCCAGCCTGCGCAGCCATCCGGGTTTGCGGCAACACCGGATGCCATGCTCCGCCCCTGTGCAATTTGAAGTCGGCAAACAGCTCAACCGGAAGCGCTGCCTGGTTCCAGCGCTGGAACACCGCTGAACTAAACTGGCCATCCCCCTGCCCAGCCACAACCGCAAGGTCCAGTTGCTCGAACACGGCTGGACAATCGCGGCGGTCGAGCAGGACGTCGACATCGCGAATTTCATCCAGATCGGCACCATGCAGCGCAGCCGCTGCGCTGCCCAATATCCACCACGGATGCCGCGCTAGATTTATCGCGGGTTCAAGCGCCTCAAGCGTCGCTGCAAGGCTGGGTCTGATGGTCACAATATCCGCTTGCCGTAACCCAGCCCATTGGGCAACTCAGTGCCGGGTCGTGGCGGGGAGAAGACAGGGTGAGCATCAAGCGCAAGGTTGGCCTGAGCGTGATCGGGCTGTTGCTGGTGATTGGCGTGGGGCTATTCGCAGCACGCGATCGGTTGGCACAACGGGCATTTGACACAGCGATAGAACGGAATGTCGGCGTTGATCGTTCCGCCGCCCTCCCCGATGGCATCCATGTCTATGTTTGCGGCTCTGGCTCGCCCATGCCGGATGCTGACCGCGCCGGACCGTGCCTGGCCGTTCTGGCCGGCCGTCAGGGCTTCATTTTCGATGCCGGGTCCGGCTCGATCCGCAAGCTGGGCCGGATGGGCTTCCCGATGGACCGCCTGCAGGGCGCTTACCTGACCCATCTCCACTCCGACCATATCGATGGCCTGGGCGAACTGCTGCTGCAGGCCTGGATTGCCGGTTCGCGCGGCACGCCGCTGCCCGTCAGCGGTCCAGCCGGCACCGAGCAGGTGATTGGCGGTCTGGTGCAGGCCTACAAGCTCGACAGCGGCTACCGCATCGCGCACCACGGTGCAGCGGTTGCCCGCCCCGGTGGCTTTGGCGGCACGGCGCAGATCATCGACCTGCCCGAAGGGCAACCGAGCAAGGTGGTCTATGACCAGGGCGGCGTGAAAATCACGGCGATCCGGGTCATCCATGATCCGATCAAGCCCGCTTTCGGGTACCGGCTCGACTACAAGGGCCGCTCGGTCGCAATCAGCGGTGACACCATTTACGCCCCCGATTTCGTCAAGGCGGCGAAGGGCGCCGAGGTGATGTTCCACGAAGCGCTGAACCCCAAGATGATCCGAGCGATGCAGGCGCAGCTCGCCAAGCGCGGGCGTACCGATCAGGCCAAGATCATGGGCGATATCCCCGGCTATCACGCCAGTCCCGAAGATGCCGCGCGCGCCGCCAAGGAAGCCGGCGCAAAAGCGCTGGTGCTGTATCACATGGTCCCGGCGCCGCCGGCGAAGCTGATCGAGCGGCTGTTCGTGGGCGATGCCCCGAAGGTCTATCCGGGTAATCTGCGCCTGGCGCACGACGGCATGATCGTGAGCCTTCCGGCCGGCGATCAAGCCGTGGACTTTTCCGAAGCTTTCTAGGAAAAATTCCCAAGTGGCGCGAGTGACGGGGCTCGAACCCGCGACCTCCGGCGTGACAGGCCGGCACTCTAACCAACTGAGCTACACCCGCGCAGCCACTTGGGAGCCGCGCCACTAGGGCCTTGGATTGGGGCTGTCAACCGCCTTCGCGCGGCTTCTTGCACGAGTTATGGCTAAGGCGGCGTTAACCATTCATTTGCTCCTTGCTGCAACAACCCGGGTCACACCACGGGGGGCTATTTGTGACCTATCGGACTGCACTTGTCGGGCTGGCCAGCCTTGCACTTACCGCCATCTCCAGCGCCGCGGCCGCCGCCAATCCAGCTGTTACGCTGGACAGTGCGGCATTCGTGGAGCGCGTGACGCCGACTGCGGGAAGGATGCTCGAACCAGCCAGCGAACTCAGCCGCGGCGACCGCGTGGTTTATGTCGTGCGCTGGTACAAGCTGGGCGGCGATGGCGGCTTCGTCGTCACCAATCCCCTGCCCCGCTCGGTCTATTACCAGGGCAGCGCCAATGGCGATGAGGAAGTCTCGATCGACGGCGGCAGAAGCTGGGGCAAGCTTGGCGCAATGCACGCCGGCGACCGGATCGCAACGCCCGAAGACGTTACCCACGTGCGCTGGCGGGTCGATCCGCGTGCCGCTTCGCGCGGCCAGGGCCGGATCGCCTACAGCGCAATCGTCCGCTAGGCCTAGTCGGCCAGCAACAGCACAGGCGTTTCGATCAGGCGCTTGACCGCCTGCACGAAGCTCGCCGCATCCCAGCCATCCACCACGCGATGATCGCAGCTGATGGAGAGGTTCATCAGCTTGCGCTTCTCGATGCGCTCACCGCCCATGCCATCGGGCACAAACATCGGCCGTTCGATGATCCGGTTGGGGCCGATGATCGCAACTTCGGGCCGATTGATAACCGGGGTGTGTGCCACCCCGCCGAGCGGGCCCAATGAAGTCAGCGTGATGGTCGAGCCGGACAGTTCCTCGCTCTTGGCAGTGCCATTGCGGGCGGCTTCGGCCAGCCGCGTGATTTCGGTCGCAAGCTGCCACAGGTTCTTGTCCTGCGCATCGCGGATCACCGGAACCATCAGCCCCCCATCGGTCTGGGTCGCCATGCCGAGTTGAACCGCACCAAAGCGCGTGACCACCCCCGCCTCGTCATCGAAGCGGGCATTGAGCATCGGGAAATCCTGCAGCGCCCGGCATAGAGCCGTGATCAGCAGTGGCAGCAAGGTCAGCTTGGGGCGCCCACCACTGCCAGCGCCGCGCGCCGCGTTAAGCTGCGCGCGCATTTCTTCCAGCGCGGTCGCATCGCATTCCTCTACATAGGAGAAGTGCGGAATATTCCGCTTGGACGCTGCCATGTTCTCGGAAATGCGGCGGCGCAGGCCGATAACCTTGATCTGCTGGTCGACGCGCTTGCCGCCCGGTGCGCGAAAACCGCCAGCCGCATTGTAGGCCAAGAAGGCATCCAGATCGGCGTGGCGAACCCGGCCATCCTCGGCCGGCTTGACCTGGGCAAGGTCGATCCCGAGGTCCGCAGCACGCGCCCGCACGGCCGGGCTGGCGAGGATCTTGGCGGCGGTCGCTGCCGGCTGGGCGATGGCCGGTGTGGGCGGCGGCGGAGGCGGCGCAACCGGCGCGGCCTCGACTACCGGTTCAGGAGCCGGCGGCGGCGGCACTGGGGCCGGTTCCGCCTTCGGCGCGGGGGCAGTCTCCTCGACTTCCCCCTCCCCATCGGTTTCGATCACCACCAGCGGCGAGCCGATCGCGATCATGTCGCCCTCGGCTCCGGCCACTTCGAGGACAACGCCCGAAACCGGACTTTCCATCTCGACCGTGGCCTTGTCGGTCATGACGTCGGCGATCTTGCCGTCTTCCTCGATCCGGTCGCCAACCTTGACGTGCCAGGTGACGATTTCGGCCTCGGCGATGCCTTCGCCAATGTCGGGGAGGCGGAACGTGAACTTGCCCATGGTCGTTACGCTTTCATCAGCCGGTCAACCGCCTCGCCAATGCGGACGGGACCGGGGAAATAGGCCCACTCGAGGCTGTGCGGATAAGGAGTGTCGAAGCCGGTCACGCGCTCAATCGGAGCTTCGAGGTGATAGAAGCAGCGCTCCTGGACCAGCGCCGAAAGTTCACCGCCAAACCCGCCGGTGCGGGTTGCCTCGTGGATGATGAGGCATTTGCCGGTTTTCTTCACAGACTTTTCCACAGTCTCGATGTCGAGCGGGACCAGGGTACGCAGGTCAATGATCTCGGCGTCGATGCCCTTCTCGCGGCAGACGGCTTCGGCGACATGGATCATCGTGCCATAAGCCAGCACGGTCATCGCTTCGCCTTCCCGGACGATCCGCGCCTTGCCGAGCGGCACCTTGTAGTAGCCTGCGGGAACTTCGCTATCGGGATGGCGCGCCCAAGGCTCTACCGGCTTGTCGTAATAGCCATTGAACGGGCCGTTATAGATCCGCTTCGGTTCAAAGAAGATCACCGGATCATCATCTTCGATCGCGCTGATCAACAGACCCTTGGCGTCATAAGGCGTGCAAGGGATGACGGTCTTCAGACCGGCCACGTGCGTGAACAGCGCTTCGGGTGACTGGCTGTGCGTCTGCCCGCCAAAGATACCGCCGCCGAAGGGCGAGCGCACTGTCATCGGGGCGATGAATTCACCCGCCGAACGATAGCGCAGCCGCGCCGCTTCAGAGATGAGCTGGTCCAGGCCGGGATAGATATAGTCGGCAAACTGGATTTCCGGCACCGGGCGCAGGCCATAGGCCCCCATGCCGACAGCCGCACCGATGATCCCACATTCGTTGATCGGCGTATCGAACACGCGGTTCTTGCCGAAAGTCTTCTGCAGACCGGCAGTTGCCCGGAAGACCCCGCCGAAATAGCCCACGTCCTCGCCGAACACGACGACATTGGGGTCGCGCTCCATCATCACGTGGAGCGCGTCGTTGATTGCCTCGATCATGTTGAGGCGGCGAGTGGTGGTTGCTGCCTCGGTCATTCCGGCTTCCATTCGGGCCACTTGATCTGCCGTTCGCGGATCGCCTGCTTGGCCTGCTCTTCAAGGTGCCAGGGCAGCTCCTTGTAGACATCCTCGAACATGGTGTGGAACGGGTGATGCAGCCCGTGGCCGAGGATGCCGTTCTTCTCGGCCTCCTTGGTCGCGGCCTTGACCAGATCGACCAGTTCGGTGTCCATCGCCTCCTGCTGCTCAAGCGACCATTCACCCAGCTCGATCAGGTGACGCTTCAGCCGCATGATCGGATCGCCGAGCGGCCATTCCTCGCGCTCGTGCGCCGAGCGGTAGGCGCCCGGATCGTCAGAGGTGGAGTGGCCTTCGGCGCGGTAAGTGAAGTGCTCGATCAGGGTCGGCCCGCCGTTGGCGCGGGCGCGGTTGGCGGCCCAGCGGGTAGCGGCATAGACCGCCAGGGCATCGTTCCCGTCGACCCGGATGCCGGCAATGCCATAGCCGACTGCGCGGTTGGCAAAGGTGCTGCGCTCAGCCCCGGCAAAACCCGAGAAGCTGGAGATTGCCCACTGGTTGTTGACGACATTCATCACCACCGGCGCGTTGTAGACCGCGGCAAAGGTCATCGCGGCGTGGAAATCACCCTCGGCGCTGGAGCCTTCACCCACCCAGGCCGTGGCAATCCGGCTGTCACCCTTGATCGCGCTGGCCATGGCCCAACCGACTGCCTGGGGATACTGCGTCGCCAGGTTGCCGCTGATCGTGAAGAAATTGTAGTCCCGGCAGGAATACATGATCGGCAGCTGCCGGCCCTTAAGCTTGTCCGCCTTGTTCGAGTAGATCTGGTTGATCATCTCGGTCAGCGGATAGCCCCGCGCGATCAGCACGCCCTGCTGGCGGTATGACGGGAACACCATGTCATCCGCAGCTAGCGCATAGGTCGAGGCAACCGAGGTGGCCTCTTCCCCGGTGCACTTCATGTAGAAGCTGGTCTTGCCCTGGCGCTGGCCGCGATACATCCGGTCATCGAAGGCGCGGGTCAGCGCCATCGCCCGCAGCATCCGCCGCAGCGTGTCGGGATCCAGCTTCGGATTCCAGGGGCCGACCGCGTGGTGATCGTCACCCAGCACGCGCACCATGCCAGAGCAGAGCGGGGTCGTTTCCGTGGCCGGACAGGTCTCGTCCGGGCGCGGCAGCAAGCCGGCGGGCGGAATGTCGAGGAACGAATAGTCGACCGGGTCACCAGGCCGGAAATTCGGCTCGGGCACGTGCAGCGACAGCGGCGGCAAATTGCCGCGCGCAGCCTTCGCAGGATCAGGTCCGGTGGCCATCCTTCGCGCTCTCCCGCTTCCCATCGAGGTGGAAGCAATATTCTACGTGAGCGTTATTTTATTTCAAAGTCGCTACAGCGTCAACTATCGCCTCAAACTGCGACGGGCGCGGAAATATGGGCCTGCGGGGCATAATCGAGCACCTCGAAGTCCTCGATTGCGTAACCGAAAATCGAATCGGGCTGCCGCGTCATGGTCATGGTCGGGTGGCCCGACGGGCTGCGCTCAAGCTGCGCTGCAACCAGTTCCGCATGGTTCAGGTACAGGTGCGTATCCCCGCCCATCCAGACCAGTTCGCCCGGCTCCAGATCACATTGCTGCGCCAGCATCCGGGTGAACAGCGCGGCACTGAACAGGTTGAACGGCAGCCCCAGCGCAACATCGCAGCTCCGCTGATAGAGCGCGCAATTGAGCCGGCCATTGCCGACGTGGAATTGGTAGGTCTTGTGGCACGGCGGCAGCGACATCTGGTCCAGCTCAGCCACGTTCCAGCCTTCGACGATATGCCGCCGGCTGCCGGGATTGTTGCGCAGGCTGTCTACGACCTGTGCCACCTGGTTCACGCCCTTGTCGCGTTTGTACAAGTTATCACCCGCCGGGACATAGACCGGCCAGTCCACCCACTGCTTGCCGTAGACCGGGCCCAGATCGCCCCATTGCGCCGCAAATCCGGCATCGGCCGCAATGCGTTCGGCAAACGCTTCAACCGAAATCGCCTCTCCAGTGGCCTTCACGTAATTCGCGTGCGGCCACTCGTTCCAGATCTTGACCCCCTGCTGCACCAGCGGGCGGATGTTGGTCTCACCAGTCAGGAACCACAGGAATTCGCGCGCCGCAGTCTTCCAGTAGACGCGTTTCGTCGTGACCAGCGGCATGGCACCGCCTGCAAGGTCAAAGCGAATCTGCGTGCCGAATACCGACCGAGTGCCAACGCCAGTCCGGTCAACGCGCTCATCCCCATGCTCCCAGATCTGGCGCATGAGGTCGAGATACTGCCATTCCCAGTGCGGGTGGCGGGGGGCGGAGGAGAGATTCGCGGCTGTGGCCATGGGTTGACGATAAACATGCGATTGCCCGCTTGCCACCCCGCACTTGCCCTACTATAGGCCCGCTCCTGCCTTGCCCCTCCGGCTGTATTGGTCTTGGGGGCGATGATCGGTCGGGGAATAGCTCAGCCTGGTAGAGCACTGTCTTCGGGAGGCAGGGGCCGGAGGTTCGAATCCTCTTTCCCCGACCAAATCATCCTAGCAACGCTAGATAGCCGATGAATGTCGTCAGGCCGCCCAGGCCCAGCGACAGCTGCAGCCGCAAGGCCAGCCAGCCGGCGTCTATCCCGCCAATCAAACTATCGACCAGCGGCGATACCATCAGCAGCACGCCGACCGCCACCAAGGATGGACCGGGCCACTCCCACCCGAGGATCCACGGCGCGTAGGCCGCCAGGGCCAACAGGCTGGGCATGACCGCGCAACCGAAGATCCAGCGCGGCGCATCCTGCCGGGAGATGCCGATACCCCACCACACCCCGCCCAGAAAGCTGAAGATCAGCGCAGCATAGCCAAACGCGATTGCCTGGGCAGTCCACTGCCATTTCCCGCCATCAAACGCATAAATCGCGCAGAGCGCCTGCGGCAGGATTCCGGCATAGCCCAACTGGCGGGCGGCTCTGGGCATGGCATTCATCTGGACTGTCCGATCCTGGCTAGATGCAGAGTGTCGCTCCGACCATCCAGAACCGGAAGATGGACCTAGGGCTGCCTAGCCCCCGCGCAGCAACTGTACGCCCCAGTCGCGCTCGAACAAGTACAACAGCAGGCGCGCCGCCTCGCCCCGATCGCCGGTCAGACCGCCGTCGCGCTCCATCAGCAAACGGGCATCATCGTGGGCCAGCGGCAGAAGCTTCTGGATTTGCTCAAGACTGGCGACCCGGAATGGCGTGTCACCGGACTGGCGTGTACCAAGCAGTTCGCCCCCGCCGCGCAAGGCCAGGTCTTCCTCCGCGAGTCGGAACCCGTCCTGCGTCTCGCGCATCAGGGCCAGCCGCTGCCGGGCCGTTTCCGAAAGGTTCGGCCCGCGCAGCAGCAGGCAAGTGCTCTTGCCGCTCCCCCGCCCGACCCGGCCGCGCAACTGGTGCAGCTGCGCAAGGCCGAAGCGTTCCGCCTGTTCGATCACCATCAGCGTGGCATTGGGCACATCGACCCCGACCTCGATCACGGTGGTGGCGACCAGCAGCCTTGCCTCGCCGCGGGCAAAGCGCTCCATCGCCGCATCCTTCATTTCGGGCCGGAGCTGGCCGTGCACCAGCACGACAGTATCACCGAACCGCGCCTGCAATTCGGCATGGCGGGCTTCGGCGGCGGCCAGATCCTCGTTCTCCTGCTCGCGCACCATCGGGCAGACCCAATAGGCCTGCTGTCCGCTCTCAAGGTGTCGGCCAATCGCGCCGATCACGTCCTCC
Source organism: Sphingomonadaceae bacterium (assembly GCA_009926135.1). Lineage (GTDB taxonomy): Bacteria > Pseudomonadota > Alphaproteobacteria > Sphingomonadales > Sphingomonadaceae > Novosphingobium. The sequence goes on along the minus strand of RFPL01000002.1, from coordinate 22,531 downwards.
TGCCGCTCCACGGCGACGACGCGGGTATCGATCGGCTGACGTCCCGGCGGCATCTCGTCGAGCTTGCTGACGTCCATCTCGCCATACTGGGCCAGGGTCAGGGTCCGCGGGATCGGCGTGGCGGTCATGGCCAGGCAATGCGGGGCGCGGCGGCCCTTCTGCGCCAGCATCAACCGCTGGCCAACGCCAAAGCGGTGCTGTTCATCGATCACCACCAGCGCAAGGTTCCGGTAGGCAACCGCGTCCTGGAAGATGGCGTGCGTCCCAACCACCATGTCGATCGAGCCATCGATCAAACCCATCAGGATCGCCTCGCGCGCGCGGCCCTTGTCCCGGCCGGTCAACAGGGCGATTTCCACGCCGGTCCCGGCTGCCAGCCGGGTCAGGGTTTCATGATGCTGGCGAGCGAGGATTTCAGTCGGGGCGAGCAGTGCCGCCTGTGCCCCCGCCTCTACCGCGATCAGCATTGCGGAGAACGCCACCACGGTCTTGCCTGAGCCGACATCGCCCTGCAGCAATCGCAGCATTGGCGCGCTCTGGGCCAGGTCGCCCGCTATTTCCGCGATGGAGCGCTGCTGCGCGCCGGTCAGCGGGAACGGCAGGTTCAACCGCGTCCGGCGCGAGCCATCGCCTTGCAGCGGCGTCCCGCTCTGCTTGCGATTCGACTGGCGCACCAGCATCAGCGCCAGGCTGTTGGCCAGCAGTTCGTCATAGGCCAGCCGATCGCGGGCGGCGGCGTGAACACCCCGATGCGCCAGCGCCAACGCATCGCGCCAGGCTGGCCACTGCAGCTTGGCCAACAGACCCGGCTCGATCCATTCGGGCAGTTCGGGCACGCCCGACAGCGCCTGCTCGACCAAGGTCGCCAGCCGGCCCTGCGTGAGGCCTTCCGACAGCGGATAGACAGGTTCCACCAGCTGGCCGAGTAGTCCGGCGCTGTCCGCTTCAATATGATCGGGGTGGACCATTTGCAGCATCTGCCCGTACTGCTCCAGCCGGCCCGCGACCCACCGCTGTTCGCCCAATGGCAGCAGCTTTTTCGCGGAATAGGAGGCGCGGCCGAAATAGCTGAGCGCGCAGACATTGCCGATCGCATCCTGGGCCAGCACCCGGAACGGCCCGCGTCCGCTGGAACTGCGATGTTCGATCGGGGTCAACGCGACGACAATGTTCTCACCAACCGAGGCATCGTCCAGACTGGCTACCGCGCGTCGCTCCACGAACCGATCGGGCAGGTGGTAGGCGAAATCCTTGACCCGGGTCAGTCCCAGCTTTTCCAGCGGACGCGCCAGACCGGGGCCGACGCCCTTCAGGCTGTCAGCCGCGACGAACAGGGGATTGAGCTGATCGGGGCGCATTGGCGTCAATAGACCGGGGTCAGCACAATTTGCCAGATGTTGATGTAGCTCATGGACATGGACCTAAGGCATGGCGAAACGGGTTTGGATCAATACAGCTCAGCTGAAGGGAGACAGACATGCTTATACCTCACGGATGCGTCGTCGCTTTGGTCGATGGCGAATCGTTCGACGTCTATCGCAATGCCGGTAGCGAGGCTGAACCCCAGCTCCTGCTGCTTGACCCGCCAGAGCTGGACAGCGCCGGGCATTCCGATGTCGGGCATCGTTCCAGTCCGGGCAATCACGCCGACCGCCAGATGGACGAAGATGCCCATGCCCGGGCTGCGTCGCTCTGGCTCAACGATCAGGTGCTCAGCCACCGGATCAAGGACCTGGTGATCATGGCCGCACCGCGCACCTTGGGCGAAATGCGCCGACACTATCACGCCAAGACCAGGGAAGTGCTGCGCAAGGAAGTGGGCAAGGACCTGATCGGCTTCCAGCCGCGCGATGTGATCGAGGCCCTGCGCGAGGAGCGGTGAACGCTTGCCTTGGCTGGCGCGGCGGCCTAGCGGCGATCACATGATCGATCTTAATCGCCTCAAGCGTCTGCAGTTCCGGGCATGGCACCGTGGCACCCGCGAAGCCGATTACATGATCGGCGGCTTTTTCGATCGCTACCACGCCCAGTGGGGTGAGGTGGAGTGCGCCTGGTTCGAGGCGCTGCTCGAGGAAGAGGACGTCGACATCATGGGCTGGGCCCTGGGCACCCTTGTTGTGCCCGAGGAATACCGCGGCGTGCAAATGGATGCCTTCCGCAAGCTCGACTACGTCGAAATCCCGCACTGACACGGCGCTAAGCCCGCGCTAAGGCCGCCTTATCGATTCCCACCCCGCTGGCCGCAAAAATGGCCCGCGGGGCAATTGTTATTGCGCGGACCATGCCAGACCTGAACAAGATTCTTTCGGCGACATCGCCCCTGACCCTGTCAGGACTGGCCCGCGGTGCCCAGCCCCTGGTGCTCGCGGACCTTGCCCGCGCCGCGAAAGGCCGGGCGGTGTTCATCGCGCCGGACGAGGCGGCCATGCAGGCCGTGGCCGATGCCGCCGCCTTCTTCGCGCCCGAACTGGACGTCATCACCTTCCCCAGCTGGGACTGCCTGCCCTACGACCGCGCCAGTCCAGCCCTGTCGGTCAGCGCCCGCCGGCTTGCCGCACTCTATCGGTTGCAGGCCAAGGCCGAGGGGCCACAGCTGCTGGTCACCACGATCAACGCCGTGTTGCAGCGGACGCTTACGCCCTTCCGCATCCGCGAATCGGTCAAGCTTCTGAAGCCAGGCATGGAGATCGGCCGGGAAAGCCTAATCGCCCTGCTCCAGCGTCAGGGCTACAGCCGCACTGACACGGTGATCGATGCCGGCGAATATGCAGTGCGCGGCTCCATCTTCGATATCCACCCCTCGGGCCTCGACGCCGGCTTGCGGCTCGATTTCTTCGGAGACGAGCTGGAGACGCTGCGACTGTTCGATCCGGGTACGCAGCGATCGATCGGCACGCGCGAACAGCACCTGCTGTTGCCGGCCAGCGAGGCCCTGCTTGATGACGACAGCGTCAAGCGCTTCCGCACCCGCTACCGCGAACAGTTCGGAGCCAACGCCACCGGCGATCCGTTGTATCAGGCCGTCAGCGAGGGCCGCCGCCTGGCAGGGATGGAGCACTGGCTGCCGCTGTTCGAAGAACGGATGGTAACGCTGTTCGATCACCTTTCGGACGACGACCTGGTGGTGGTCGACAGTGCGGCGCAAGGTGCGGCGGACGAGCGGCTGGGCGATATCGCCGACTACTTCGCCGCCCGCACCGACACGGCCGGCAAGGCGGCCGGATCCTACCGACCGCTTGGCCCCGGTGCACTCTACCTCACCCGTGAAGAGCTGACGGCGCGGCAGACCGGCTGGCCGATCCACCGCGCCGATCTGTTCGCCCAGCCGGACAGCGCCACGACGGTCGACTTCGGCTTCGCTTCCGGCCGCGACTTTGCGCCGGAGCGCGCCAGGGGCGACAACGTCTACGAAGCAGCGGCCCGTTACCTGACGGGCCAAGCAGCCCAGGGCCGCAAGGCCCTGATCGCCTGCTACACCGCCGGAAGCCGCGCGCGCATTGCCGCGATCCTGGGCGAAGCGGTCAAACCCGCGCCGGTCGAGGCCGAGACCTGGCAGGAAGCGCTGGGCTTCGCGGCCAAGGGCTTGCCGGTTGCATTGGTCCTGCCACTCGACAACGGCTTCTCCAGTCCGGCGCTGGAACTGATCACCGAACAGGACCTGCTGGGTGACCGTCTGGTCCGCCGCAAGAAACGCAAGAAAAGCGCAGATGCCTTCCTGGCCGAACTGGCCGCCCTCGCCCCGGGCGATCTGGTGGTCCACATGGACCACGGGATCGGACGGTACGAAGGTCTGCAGTCAATTCCGGTCGGGCAATCGCCGCATGACTGCGTGATGCTGACCTATGCCGGGGGCGACAAGCTCTACATTCCGGTTGAAAACATCGACGTCCTCAGCCGCTATGGCAGCGACAGCGATCTGGTCGCGCTGGACCGGCTGGGCGGCGAAGGCTGGCAGCGCCGCAAATCCAGGCTGAAGGAGCGCATTCGCGAGATCGCGCACGAACTGCTGCGCACCGCCGCGCAGCGCGCGCTGCGCCAGGCCCCGGTCCTTGCACCCGAGCAGGCCAGCTATGACCAGTTTGCCGACCGGTTCCCCTGGGCCGAAACCGAGGACCAAGAACGCGCGATCGAAGACGTGCTGGAGGACCTCTCCGCCGGCCGGCCGATGGACCGGCTGGTCTGCGGCGACGTGGGCTTTGGGAAGACCGAAGTCGCGCTGCGCGGGGCGTTCGTGGCCGCAATGGCTGGGCAGCAGGTCGCCGTGGTTGCCCCCACCACCCTGCTCGCCCGCCAGCACTACAGCAATTTCGTCGAGCGCTTTGCCGGTTTCCCGCTCAACATCGGCCGCCTCTCGCGCCTGGTCCCCGCCAAGGAAGCCACCGCCACGCGCGAAGGCCTGGCTGACGGCACGATCGATGTCGTGATCGGCACGCACGCGATCCTGTCGAAGTCGGTCAAGTTCAAGCGGCTCGGGCTGGTCATCGTGGACGAGGAGCAGCGCTTCGGGGTCAATCACAAGGAAGCGCTCAAGCAGCTGCGCAGCGATGTCCACGTCCTGACGCTGACCGCCACCCCGATCCCGCGCACACTGCAGATGGCCATGTCCGGCCTGCGCGAACTGTCCACCATCCAGACCCCGCCGGTCGACCGCTTGGCGGTGCGGACCTACGTGATGGAATGGGACAACATGGTGATGCGCGAGGCCCTGCTGCGCGAGCATCACCGCGGCGGCCAGAGCTTCATTGTCGTGCCGCGGATCGCCGACATGGAAAGCGTGGAGCAATGGCTGCGCGATACCGTCCCCGAAATCCGTTTCGTCACCGCCCATGGCCAGATGGCACCGACCGAGGTGGAAGAGCGGATGAGCGCCTTCTACGAAAAGAAGTACGAAGTGCTGCTTTCCACCACCATCGTCGAAAGCGGGCTCGATATCCCGAGCGCCAACACGATCATCATTCACCGCGCCGACCGGTTCGGCCTGGCCCAACTTTACCAGCTGCGCGGGCGGGTCGGACGATCCAAGCTGCGGGCCTATGCCTATCTCACCACGCCGGCCGACATGCAGCTGAACGTGGTGGCGGAAAAGCGCCTCAAGGTGCTGGGCGATCTGGATAGCCTGGGCGCGGGCTTCCAGCTGGCCAGTCACGATCTCGACATTCGCGGAGCCGGCAACCTGCTGGGCGACGAGCAATCGGGCCACATTCGCGAAGTCGGGTTTGAACTCTACCAGTCGATGCTCGAAGATGCGATCCTCGCCGCCAAGGCCGGGGACATGGGAATTGCCAAGGAACGCCATTCCCTGAGCCCACAGATCACAGTCGATGCCCCGATCATGATCCCGGAAGACTATGTCCCGGACCTTGCAGTGCGCATGGCGCTCTACCGCCGCCTCAACGATACCGAGGACCATGGCGAGGTCGAAGCCATCTCGGCCGAGATGATCGATCGCTTTGGTCCCCTGCCCGCTCCAACCGCAAATCTGGTCAAGCTGATCCAGATCAAGCAGCAGGCCATCATCGCCAACATTGCCAAGATCGACGTTGGCGCAAAGGGCACCCTCGTATCGTTCCACAATGACGAGTTTGTCGATCCGGCCGGCCTGATTGCCTATACCGAGCGGCTCAATGGCGCGGTCAAGCTTCGCCCTGACAGCAAGCTGGTGGTCAACCGCGCCTGGGGCGATCCCGCCGCGCGGCTGAATGGCCTGTTTCAGCTAACCAAGGGCCTCAGCGCCATTGCGCGCAAGGCCCGCTAGCGGTCAGGTAGCAGCGTCAATCAGGAATGCCCCTGCCGACAGCGGGGGAGAACGCAGGAAGCCCTGATAGGCGGCGCAGCCCTCGGCAGCCGCCAGCAGGCGCTGCGCCTCGCTCTCGACGCCTTCGGCGACCACATCAAGGCCAAGGGCGCGGGCCATGGCCACAATCGCGCGCAGCACCGCCAGGTCGCGCGGATCAGCCGCAACGCCTTCGATCATCGAGCGGTCCAGCTTAAGGTAATGCAGCGGCAGCAGCTTGAGGTAGCGGAAGTTGCAGAACCCCGCGCCGAAATCGTCGAGCGCGAACTTGATCCCGCTGGCCGTCAGTGCAGCAAAGGCCTTGGCCGCGCCGGCAACGTCGGCGAGCAGCACCTGCTCGGTAACTTCCAGCGTCAGCCGCCAACCGGGAAAGCGGCTGTCCTTTAACAACGAAACAATGCTGGCCGTGAAATCGCCAGCCGCCAGGTCATTCGGCGTGACATTGAGCGATAGTCGCAAGTCACCCGGCCACCGCGCTGCGGCTGACAGGGCAATCCGGGCGATGTGGCGGGAAAGCTGGGGAACATGGTCTGTCCGCTCCGCAATCGCGAACAGGCCGCCCGCGCCGATCCGCCCCAGCGTCGGATGGTTCCAGCGCGCCAATGCCTCGGCCCCGATCAACCGATCATTCCTGCAGGCATATTGCGGCTGGAACAGGACCTCGATCTCGTTGCGGTCGAGCGCCTTGAGCAAGTCCGTCTCGAGCTGGGCTGCGCTGCGCCCGGCCCGTGTCCCTTCGCCATCGGCCCAGGCCAGTCGCCGCCCCGGCTGCGCCACCAGACCCTCCAGCGCGTGCCCCAGGCGGTCCAGCATCGAATCCGCGCTCTCTTCCTCCAGGCCGCGCAGCAGCGCTGCCCGCGGACTCAGCCGCAGCGTCGCGCCGGCCGCAGCAATCGGTCTGGCGAGGGCGTCAAGCAGCTGCGAGGCGACGAGTTGCCAGCGCTCTCGGCTGCAGGCCTCGCGGGTCAGCAGCAGGAACTGGCCGCCCCCCGTGCGAGCTGCCAGCCAACTGCCGTCCAGTTCCACCGCAGCGAAATGCTTCAGCCGGGCGGCAATCTCACCCAGGGCAACATCGCCAGCGGCGGCGCCATAGGCCAGATTGACCGCATCGAACCGGCGCAGCCCGATCAGCAGGGCATGGACCTGCGCCCCAGCTGCCAGCCATTCGCCCAGCCGTAGCCGCGCCGCGTCGCGCCCGGCAAGGCCGGTCAGCGCATCACGCGCCGGATCAGTGGAAAGCGGCAAGCTCATCTTCAACCCCTTATCAGGTGCTGCCTACCAAACCCTTGCGGGGGCTTTGCGTTGCCAAACGTGCCGGCGCACCATATTGACCGCGGCAGATGAGCCAGCCACCCCGCCTTGCCCTGCTCGCATCCGAGACGCCCCGTGCCCAGGAGGCCGCCGAGGCTTATCGCGAACGCGAAGACTTCGTGCCCCAGTACGAGGCCGATGCCGTGGTTGTGCTGGGCGGTGATGGATTCATGCTCCAGACCCTGCACCACATGCTCGACAGCGGGCGAGTCTTGCCGGCCTATGGCATCAACCAGGGCACGATCGGCTTCCTGATGAACCATCCGCGCGGCAACCGCACCCTGACCGATCGCGTTGCCCGCGCTCGCCGGATCGCTGTCGCGCCGCTGGAAATGACCGCAACGACGGGCAGCGGCAAGGAAGAGAGCTTTTACGCGATCAACGAAGTCTCGTTGCTGCGCGAAACCCGCCAGACGGCGCGGCTCGAAGTGTCGGTCAATGGCAAGGTGCGCGTGCCGGATCTCGCCTGCGACGGTATCCTGGTGGCGACCCCGGCCGGTTCGACCGCCTACAACCTGTCCGCCAATGGCCCGATCCTGCCGCTTGGTTCGAGCATGCTGGCACTGACCCCGATCAGCCCGTTCCGACCGCGACGCTGGCGCGGGGCGATCCTGCCCGACCACTACGAGATCGATTTTCGCGTGCTCGATCCGCAAAAGCGGCCGGTCGCGGCCGTCGCAGACCAGAAGGAACTGCGCGATATCGTGGCAGTGAAAGTCCGCGCGGCCCCGTCTCAGTCGCTGACCCTGCTGTTCGACCCGGGCAAAAGCCTGGAGGAACGGATCTTCGCAGAACAATTCCAGTTCTGACGCTTGACCCGCTTGCCAAACCAGAATGCGATGTTATAGGCCCACCCCTGCCCGCAGGCGGGGGAGCATTCCCCGATAGCTCAGCGGTAGAGTAGGTGACTGTTAATCACTTGGTCGTAGGTTCGAATCCTACTCGGGGAGCCATCCCGCCCGGGCAATAGCAAGGCCCCGCCAGACCGGCGGGGCCTTTGCTTTTTCAACGTAGCAGCAATTGTGATCCAGCCCAGATCGTCAGGGCCGCCGTCAGCCAGCGGATGATCCGTTCGGGCAGCAGGCGCTGAGCCAGCAGATTGCCGAGTTGCCCGCCAACGATCACTGCCAGCAGCAGCGGCAACGCGCCCGAAAGCGCCTCCGCAAAGCGGGCCGGCCCATTCTTGGTCAATTGGCCAACCATTCCGGCAATCGAATTGACCAGGATGAACAGGCTGGCTGTTGCTGCAATCTGCCGGGCCCGGTTCCAGCGGGTGAGGTGCAGCAGCGGTGCCAGGAAAATCCCGCCGCCAATGCCGACCAGCCCGGCTAGATAGCCAAGCGGGGCCACGGCGAACCCCATCCACCGGGCGGCAGGCGCAGGACGCCCTTCACTTTCTGGCGCGCGAGGCAGCAGCAGGGCAATGCCAGCGAGGATCAGGCTGAGACCGAGCAATATCAGAAACGTCGTTTCGCGGATTGGGGTCAGCCCGCCAAGAAAGGCCAGCGGCGCGGCAATGAGCGACAGCACCAGTGCCCCGCGCCACGGCACCAGGCCGGCGCGGGCGAAGCGGATCGTACTGCCGCTGACCACGACGATGTTGCAGCACAGCGCCACGATCGGCAGCAGCCGATAATCGAAGCCCGCGAGCGCCAGCAGCGCGCTATAGGTCGATCCGCCGCCGAACCCGACCGAGGCATAGAGCAGCGCGGTGACGAAGAAGCCCAGTGCCAACATCGTCACTCTCCCAAACTAGCCGATCAGGCCACGGCGCCGTGGCAGTGCTTGTACTTCTCGCCCGAACCGCAAGGACACGGCGCGTTGCGCGACAGACCCATCGAGGCATAAGGATCCTCTGCCGCCGCCGCGCCGCTGCCCAGGGCCCCCATCATCGTCATCGCGCCGGGCGTTGCAACCGCATCGTTCTGGCCGGTAAAGGGATCGATGTGGCTGGTCAGGAAGTCCGGCAGGTCAGGCAATTCGATCGGATCGGGCATCCGCAGTTCGCTGTTCATCAAGATGCGGGTCACATCCTCGCGGATCACTTCCAGCATCTTTTCGAACAGGCCGAAGGCTTCCTGCTTGTACTCATTGATCGGCTGCTTCTGGGCATAGGCGCGCAGGAACACGACCTGACGCAGCGCATCGAGCGTGGCCAGATGCTCCTTCCAGTAGTGATCAAGCCGTTCCAGCAGGACCTGCTTTTCGACCTGGCGCCAGATTTCGGCGTCCTGCCCAACCTTCGCGTCCGCCTTTTCATCGGCCAGCGCGATAATGCGCTCTTCGATGATATCGGGCTCCAGCCCGTCCTCCTGCAGCCAGTCGTTGACCGGCACATCCATGCCCAGCACTTCGCCCATCTTCTGGCGCAGGCCATCGATGTCCCACTGTTCCGGATAGGAGCCGGGCGGGCAAGCGGTGCCGACCAGGGAATTGATCGTGTCATGGCGCATGTCGAGCACCACGTCGTCGATCGTCTCAGCATCCATGATGTCGGCGCGCTGTTCGTAGATGACCTTGCGCTGGTCGTTCATCACGTTGTCGTATTCGACGACCTGCTTGCGGATGTCATAGTTGCGCGCCTCGACCTTTTTCTGCGCGGTCTCGATCGCCTTTGACAGCCACTTGGATCCGATCGCCTCGCCATCGGCCAGGTTCGAGTTCATCATCTTGGAGAACAGCGTGTCAGGGCCAAAGATGCGCAGCAGGTCATCCTCGAGACAGAGGTAGAACTTGCTGAGACCCGGATCGCCCTGCCGGCCCGAACGGCCGCGCAGCTGGTTGTCGATCCGGCGGCTTTCGTGGCGCTCGGTGCCGATCACGCAGAGGCCACCGGCGGCAAGGACCTGCTGCCGCTCGGCTTCAACTGCCGCTTCGATCCGGGCGACCGCCGCATCACGCTCGGGCCCTTCGGCCATGTCCTTCAGTTCGTCCTCGATCAGGAACTCGGTGTTCCCACCCAGCTTGATGTCGGTACCGCGCCCGGCCATGTTGGTGGCGATGGTAACCGAGCCCAGTCGCCCGGCCTGGGCAACGATATGAGCTTCCATTTCGTGGAAACGGGCGTTCAGCACGTTGTGCTTCACCCCTTCCTGCTTGAGATAATCCGACAGCATTTCCGACTTTTCGATCGAGACCGTGCCGACCAGCACCGGCTGGCCGATTTCGTTCTTCTCGCGGATCAGCTTGGCTATCGCCTGGAACTTGTCGGTGGTGTTCTTGTAGAATTCGTCCTCTTCGTCGATCCGCTGCACCGTCACGTTGGTCGGGATCGTCACCACGTTCATGCGGTAGATGTCGAAGAATTCGGCCGCCTCGGTTGCCGCCGTGCCGGTCATGCCGGACAGCTTGGGATACATCCGGAAATAGTTCTGGAACGTAATCGAGGCCATGGTCTGGTTTTCAGGCTCGATCCGGACGCCTTCCTTGGCCTCGACCGCCTGGTGCAGGCCATTGGACCAGCGCCGACCATCCATCATGCGGCCCGTGAACTCATCGATGATGACGACCTTCTCGTCCTTCACGATGTAATCGATGTCACGCTTGAACATGACATTGGCCTTGAGGCTCTGGTCGAGGTGGTGAACCACCTGGGTATTCTCGACGTCGTACAGGTTCGAGCCGACCAGCAGACCGGCGGCCTCAAGCTGACGCTCGACCCATTCCACCCCGTCTTCGGTCAGGGTGATATTCTTGGTCTTCTCATCCTTTTCGTAATGCTCTTCCGCGATCTGCTTCACGATCGCATCGACCGAAATGTAGAGTTCGCTCTTGTCGTCGGTCGGACCCGAGATGATCAGCGGGGTGCGCGCTTCGTCGATCAGGATCGAATCGACTTCGTCAACGATTGCGTAATTGAACGGGCGGTGGACCATCTGGCCCCGCTCCTGCTTCATGTTGTCGCGCAGGTAATCGAAGCCCAGCTCGTTGTTGGTGGCATAGGTGATGTCACAGGCATAAGCATCGCGGCGTTCATGCTCAGGCATGTTCGGCACGATCACGCCTACTGTCAGGCCGAGGAAGGTGTAAATCTGCCCCATCCATTCGGCGTCACGCCGCGCCAGGTAGTCGTTGACCGTGACGACATGGACGCCCTTGCCTTCGAGGGCGTTCAAATAGACTGCCAGCGTCGCCACCAGAGTCTTGCCCTCGCCCGTGCGCATTTCGGCGATTTCACCGCGATGCAGCACGATCCCGCCGATCATCTGCACGTCGAAATGGCGCATCCCCATCCGGCGCTTGCCGGCCTCGCGCACCGTCGCGAAAGCTTCGGGCAGGATGTCTTCAAGCGTCTTGCCTTCTTCCAGCTGCCGGCGGAACTTGATGGTCTGGGCGGCCAACTCCGCGTCGTCGAGGGCCTCCATCGTTGGCTCGAAAGCATTGATCTGACGAACGATCTTGTCGAGCGACTTGACGTAGCGGTCGTTGGAAGAACCGAAAATAGCCTTGGCAATGGCGCCGATCATGGGCAATTCCTGCTGTATTCAAGAGTATAGAGGCAGGCGCGCAGCCGCAATCAGCCGCACGCGATCATCGTGATTTGGGAAAGCGGCGCGCTATTCCAGCGCGCGGTCGGGACCGAACAGAACCGAAGGGATGTAGACGCGGCCGCGGCTGGGCCGAATGCGGATCGCCTGGCGTTCCCGGCGTTCCTTCTGGGCTGCTGGTGCGTCAACTGCCTGGGTTTGCGCCTGGCTCGGCCGGGCCGAACCGCGCTGCCCATCGGACACGCCAATTTCGGTGTCCGCCGTGCTGCTCATCCGCGCCTGGACAGGGCCAGCCTGTGCAACAAGGCCCGACATCAGGGCAAGCAGGGCGAGGAGGATGCGCTTCATTGCGAGCGATATAGGCGAGGCCACGGCAACCGTCCACCCCGCGCAGGACACCCTTTCCCCAAAAGCCAAACGCCGCGCCTGCTTGGGGCAGACGCGGCGCATTTAGCTGGTCGACCGCGAGGCGCGCGGCCGTCAGAACTGCTGCTTAGTTGACAGCGTCCTTCAGACCCTTGCCGGCCTTGAACTTCGGCTGGGCCGAGGCCTTGATCTTCATGGGTTCGCCGGTGCGCGGATTGCGGCCGGTCGAAGCCTTGCGCTTGGCAACCGAGAAGGTGCCGAAGCCGACGAGGCGAACTTCGTCGCCGCTCTTCAGGGCGCCGGTGATGGCGTCGAACACGCCCTCAACAGCCTTGGTGGCATCGCTCTTGGTCAGGCCGCTGGCTTCAGCGACTGCGCCGATCAGGTCGTTCTTGTTCATGGAGAGTACCCCCTACCTTTTTGGGAATTGATGACTGGTTTGATTCGCCTCGAAAAGCTGGCGGAATTGAGCCGCTTTTCCGGACAGTGTCAAAGCGAAACCATCCTGATATCGGGCGATTATCCACCGATTCCAGCCATTCTCTGCGGACATCGCGTAGGAAATGGGCGATCAGGGTCGATGCTGCAATGCAGCGAATCGACCCGGACGCTCAGACTTGACCTCAGTGGGCTGTGCGCGGGTCCGCCGATGCGTGGGCGGGAGCGGCCAGCGGCTGGCTCGCCAGATCATCGGCCTCGGTCCATTCAATCGCCTCAAGCGGTGCGATCAACGCCCGTTCGAGCACCTGGTCGACGTGGGAAACCGGGATGATTTCCAGTCCGGCAGTAATATTTGCCGGCAGTTCTGCCAGGTCCTTCACGTTTTCTTCCGGGATCAGCACGGTGGTAATCCCGCCGCGCAGCGCCGCCAGCAGCTTTTCCTTCAATCCGCCGATTGCCAGCACGCGGCCCCGCAGCGTGACCTCGCCCGTCATCGCGATGTCCTTGCGCACCGGGATGCCGGTCAGCGTCGAAACGATCGAGGTGACCATCCCCACCCCGGCGCTCGGTCCATCCTTGGGCACCGCTCCTTCGGGCAAGTGGATGTGGATGTCCTTGCGCCCGATCAGGCTGGGCTTGATACCATAGGCAGGCGAACGGGCGCGAACGAAGCTGAAGGCGGCCTGGACCGACTCGTTCATCACTTCGCCCAGTTTCCCGGTGGTCTTGACGCTGCCCTTGCCCGGCACAGTCACGCTTTCGATGGTCAGCAGTTCCCCGCCAACTTCGGTCCAGGCCAGGCCGGTAACGGCGCCAACCTGGTGCTCTTCCTCGGCCTCGCCGAACTTGTACTTCCGTACGCCGGCAAATTCGCCAAGGTTCTCCGGCGTGATGGTGACCGACGACGCCTTGCCTTCAAGAATCTTGCGCAGGCTCTTGCGCGCCAACCGCGCGATTTCGCGCTCCAGGGTCCGAACCCCGGCTTCACGGGTATAGTAGCGGATCAGGTCGCGCAGCGCCGCCGATTCCAGTGTGAACTCACCCTTTTTCAGCCCATGCGCTTCGACCTGCTTGGCAACCAGGTGACGCTCCGCGATCTCAAGCTTCTCGTCCTCGGTGTAACCTTCGAGCCTGATGATCTCCATGCGGTCGAGCAGTGCCTGCGGCAGGTTCAGGCTATTGGCCGTGCAGACGAACATCACGTCCGACAGGTCATAGTCCAGTTCCAGATAGTGGTCCTGGAACTTGGCGTTCTGTTCCGGGTCGAGCACTTCGAGCAGGGCCGACGCCGGATCGCCCCGGAAGTCCTGGCCAAGCTTGTCGATCTCGTCGAGCAGGAACAGCGGATTGCTCGCGCCAGCCTTGCGCAGATTGCTGATGACCTTGCCCGGCAGCGAGCCGATGTAGGTGCGGCGGTGACCGCGAATTTCGGCCTCGTCGCGCACCCCGCCCAGCGACTGGCGAATGAACTGCCGTCCGGTCGCCTTGGCGATCGACTTACCAAGCGAGGTCTTGCCGACGCCCGGAGGGCCGACGAGGCACAGGATCGGCCCCTTCAGCTTGTTGGTGCGAGCCTGGACGGCAAGATACTCGACGATCCGGTCCTTGACCTTTTCAAGCGCGTAGTGGTCCGCATCGAGGACCGCCTGGGCTGCGGGAATGTCGCGCTTGAGCTTCGACTTCTTGCCCCACGGCAGACCGAGCAGCACGTCGAGGTAGTTGCGGATCACGGTCGCTTCGGCGCTCATCGGCTGCATGGTGCGCAGCTTCTTGAGCTCGGCGTTGGCCTTGGCCCGCGCTTCCTTCGACAACTTCAGCCGGTCGATCTTTTCCTGCAGTTCCTGCAGCTCGTTGCCCTCGCCGGCTTCATCGCCGCCCAGTTCCTGCTGGATCGCCTTGAGCTGTTCGTTGAGGTAATATTCGCGCTGGGTCTTCTCCATCTGGCGCTTCACGCGCCCGCGGATGCGGCGCTCGACCTGGAGGACGCCCAGTTCGCCTTCCATGAACGAATGCGCCATTTCCAGCCGCTTGAGCGGATCGCTCTCGCTCAGCATCGCCTGCTTGTCGGCCACCTTGGTCTGGATGTGGGCGGCAACGGCATCGGCGAGCTGCGAAGGCTCGGCAATCTCGCCCAGGTTTTCGCCCGCTTCCTGCGGCAGCTTCTTGTTGAGCTTGGCATATTCGGCAAAGGTATCGACGACCGAGCGCATCATCGCCTCGACCTCGTTGCCGCTCGCCTCGGGCTGGTCCATCGGCTCAACCCCGGCGACTACCATTTCGCCCGCGCCAGTCGTCTCAAGCCGCAGATCCTCAAGCCGCGCACGTTGCCGCGCTTCGACCAACACGCGAACCGTGCCGTCCGGAAGCTTGAGCAGCTGCAGCACGGTGGCGATCACCCCAACGTCATAAAGGTCGTCGCCTTCGGGATCATCACAACCCGGATCGAGCTGGGCAAGCAGGAAGATGTCCTTGTCGCCCGCCATTGCCGCCTCAAGCGCCGAGACCGACTTTTCGCGGCCTACGAACAGCGGGACGACCATGCCTGGGAACACGACGATATCGCGCAGGGGCAGCAGGGGAAGCAATTGCATGTTGTTTTCCGTTAGTGATCCGGTGCCAGGCGGCACCATCCGGGTGGATCCCGGTCTTGAGCGAGGATATGGGGATGCCCCTTTAACGGTGCAATGGGCGGCGCTTTCAGGGCTGTGGACGGCGCAGGATTGCTATTGCCGTACGAACCAAGCATCAGGACGAGGCACTCCAAGGAGAACATTGCTGATGAAGCGCTTTGCCCTTTCGCTTTCGATCGCAGCCGCCACATTGGCTGTTCCGGCGTTTGCCAAGCCAGTGGTGATCACCGCCGAGCGTTACCTCGATGTCGCCAAGGGCAGTTATGTCGAGCATCCGGCTATCTTCGTCGATGATGCCGGGCGGATCACCGGCATTGCCGATGCTCGGACGATGAAATTTTCGGCCGAGGTCGAGCATGTCGATCTTCCCGGCAAGACGCTGGTTCCCGGCTTGATCGACATGCACGTCCATCTCGATGGCCCGGCCGATATCGGCGGCTACCGCGGGCTGGAATTTACCGACAGCTTCTTTGCCATGACCGCCGTGGGCAATGCCCGGGCGATGCTTGATGCCGGCTTTACCACGGTGCGTAATGTTGGCTCGGCCAATCGCAACGACATTGGTCTGAAGCAGGCGATCACCAACGGCTATGCCATCGGCCCCCGGATCGTGCCGGCCGGTTATGCTCTGGGCGCGACGGGTGGTCACTGCGATTCAACTTTCCTGCCCCCCTCGCTCGAGAAGCCGAGGAAGGAAGAAGGCGTCGGCGATGGCGAGGAAGAACTGCGCTATCAGGTCCGTCGCCAGCGCAAGTTTGGCGCCGAAGTGATCAAGGTCTGCGCGACGGGCGGCGTCTTCAGCCGGAATACAGAGCCCGGCCAGCAGCAGCTTAGCGAGTCCGAACTGCGCGCGATTGTGGATGAAGCCCAGATGTGGGGCCTGCGCGTGGCCGCCCATGCGCATGGTGCCGCCGGAATCAAGGCCGCTATCAAGGCCGGGATCGACACGATCGAGCACGTCAGCCTGGTCGACGATGAAGGGATCAAGCTCGCCGCCGCGCGGCCCAAGCCGGTCTATTTCAGCATGGACATCTACAATACCGAATACACCCGGGCCGAAGGCAAGAAGAACGGCGTGCTGGAAGACAACCTGCGCAAGGACCGTGAAGTCGCGCAGATCCAGCGCGACAACTTCCGCAAGGCCTTCAAGGCAGGCGTGCGGATGGTGTTCGGCTCCGACGCCGGCGTGATGCCGCATGGCCACGTTGGCAAGCAGTTCGCGACCATGGTGCAATATGGCATGACCCCGCTCGACGCGATCCGCGCGGCGACCCTCAATGCTGCGCAGGCGCTCGGCCAGGAAGGCGAAGTCGGCCAGATCGCAGCCGGCCGCTTCGCTGACATCGTCGCAGTAGACGGCGATCCGCTGAGCAATGTCCGCCTGCTCGAACAGCCGGAGGCGGTCATCAAGGGCGGCAAGAAGATCGAACCAGCGCGGTGACTCCTGACCCGGCGCCAGCGAGCGGTCTGGCAGCGGCTGAGGTGGCCAAGGTCCCGGCCGTGACGCTTGGCTTCTGGACGATCAAAATCCTGGCAACCACCTTGGGCGAGACAGGCGGTGACGCCTTATCGATGACCTACGATTTCGGATACCTTGCCAGCAGCGCGATATTCATCATTCCGTTGCTCGCACTGGTCGTGCTTCAGGTTCGCGCCACTCAATTCCACCCGCTACTCTATTGGGCTACAATCATTGCCTCCACCACGGCGGGCACGACGATGGCCGACTTTGCCACACGTTCGCTTGGGATCGGATATCCCGGCGGATCGCTGCTGTTGTTTGGCCTGGTGATGGGATGCCTGTTTTTGTGGTACCGAGCGCTGGGGACCGTCGACGTCAACACCGTAGCTTCCGCAAAGACCGAGAGCTTCTATTGGGTCACCATCACGTTTTCGCAAACGCTGGGTACCGCACTCGGTGACTGGGTAGCTGATTCTGGCCCCGGTTATCTCGGAGGCGCCGTAATCTTTGGTGCGGCACTGGCAGTGATCGCGATCCTGTACTGGCGTACCTTGGCAAGCCCCGTCGCCCTGTTCTGGGCGGCATTCATCCTCACTCGCCCACTAGGCGCAACTGTCGGAGATTTCCTCGACAAGCCTCTGGCAAGTGGCGGGCTCGACCTTGGTCGGCCAACGATCTCGCTCATCCTGGGCGGGGTTATCCTGGTGCTGGTCCTGCTCCTGCCTCAGCGAGCCGGGCAGAACCAACGCGCCAGGACCTGAGCAAGGCCTACATTCCCGGCAGCTTGAACCCCGGCGGCAGGCCCATGCCCGACTGCATCCGCGCCATTTCCTGACCGGCGACCTCGTCAGCCTTCGCGCGTGCATCATTGAACGCCGCGGCAATCAGGTCTTCGAGGATGCCCTTTTCCTCGGGCTTCAGCAGGCTGTCGTCGATGTTGACGCCGATGATCCGGCCCTTGGCCGAAGCGCGGATCGTGACAAGCCCGCCACCAGCACGGCCTTCGACCTCGATCCCGTCCAGTTTGGTCTGGCTTTGGGTCATCTGCTTCTGGATGGTCTCGGCGGCCTGCTGGGCGGCCTTGAGCATCTCTTCCATCGACTTCACGTCAGTTTCTCCATTTGCTGCCACCCATGCTCGCAACGCGGGCATCAGGGCTTTCCTCGACAATCTCGGCCTGCGGGAAAGCGGCAAAGGCCGCCTCGACCAGCGGATGGCGCCGCAGCGCCGCGTCCTCGGCAGCCTTCAGCGCTTCGGCTTTCTCGCGCAAAGTGGGTGCCCCATCCCCCTCGCCGCGCTGGACTGTCCAGCGTTCACCCGTGGCGCGCAGCAGGGCATCGCGCAGTTCGGGACCGAGATCACCGGGATATCCCGGTGCGACGCCATAGGTCAGCTCTCCCGGCGCAAGGGTGATTACGCGCACCCAGTCTCGCATGACCTGAGCGACGCGCAACTGGCCGGAACGGTCAACCGTCTCGATCAGGTCTTCCCAGCCCAGGCTGGCCACCGGTGCAGCTACGGGGGATGACGACGTGTTTTCGGCGCGCGGTGCGTTGGCCAGCGCTGTTGCCAGGTGCTCTGCCAGCTTGCCGGGATCCGGAAGATCCGACGCATGCAGCACCCGCAGCAGCGCCATCCGCGCGGCGACCAGGGGATCGGGGGCAGTCTTGACCTCTTCATGGCCCTTCAGCAGCAATTGCCACAGGCGGTGGAGCTGTCCGGCCGATAGGCGCTGTGCCCATTCGCCAACCGCCGCTCGCTCCTCTTCGGAGAACGAGGATTCGTCTCGCCCGAGCTGTGCAAGGGTCACGCGGTGCGTGAGTTCCAGAGCGCCGCGCAGCAAGGCTGGCGGCTCGACGCCCAAGGCGAACTGATGGTCAACCAGGTCAAGCAAGCCAGCGGCATCCCCGCCAATCAGCGCCGCGAACAGCCGCCGCTGGGCAGTCTTGTCGGCCAGGCCCAGCATTTCCTTGACCTGAGCCGCACTGACTTTGCCATCTCCGCCAAGATCGGCATGCGCAATCGCCTGATCGAGGATCGACAAGCCATCGCGGACCGATCCATCGGCCGCTGCCGCGATCATCGACAAGGCCTCAGCCTCGGCCTCAACGCCCTCCTTGTCGCAGATCATCGCGAAGTGGGTGGCGAGCAGTTCGGTCGGGATGCGCTTGAGATCGAACCGCTGGCACCGGGACAGGACTGTCACCGGCAGCTTATCCACCTCGGTCGTCGCGAAGAGGAACTTCACGTGCGCCGGCGGCTCTTCCAGCGTCTTGAGCAGCGCGTTGAACGCATTGCGCGACAGCATGTGGACTTCGTCGATGATGTAGATCTTGTAGCGCGCGGACACGGCAGAATAGCGCACCGCCTCGATGATCTCGCGCACGTCGTCGACGCCGGTGTGGCTTGCGGCGTCCATCTCGATCACGTCGATGTGCCGGCCCTCGGCAATCGCCAGGCAAGGCTCGCACTGGCCGCAGGGATCAATCGTCGGCCCGCCCTGCCCATCTGGCCCCACGCAGTTAAGCGCCTTGGCAATCAGCCGCGCGGTCGAGGTTTTGCCAACCCCGCGGATGCCGGTCATCAGGAAGGCGTGGGCCAGCCGGTCACGCTTGATCGCGTTGGCCAGCGTCTGGACCATCGCGTCCTGGCCGATCAGTTCGGCAAAAGTCTGCGAGCGGTATTTGCGGGCGAGCACGCGGTAAGGCTGCGCCGGAGTGACTGGCGCCGCGACAACCGGCTTGGCCACCGGGGCCGGTTCGGGCGTACCGAACATCGATTCCTGTCCGGCTGCTTCCAGTTCGGCCGCGCTCGGGCCGTCCTCTTCAGGCTCGTCAGCGAAAATGTCGGGTGAATCGTCCATTGCGTCCTTGGTAAGCGCTGGCGCCCCGATTGTCGAATGGAGGAAAAGGAGCCGGCCGACCCGCCGCAAACCGTTGTGGCTGCTTCCTTCCGGACCTGACCAGGTTGGCGGACGCAAGCGTCCGACCGACTCCCGAGCGGGCATATGGCGGCGTTGTCGCGTTTGCGCAAGTCTTTGGCGGGCGAATCGGCCTATGTTGCATATGATCGCTCGTCATGAGCGGTCTAACGGCTGGTCCATGTGACCGGCTGTCGCGGAGGCCGCCGGACGCCAACAGCGCGACCCTGGCGGACGGCGGCCCCGCGTATCAATTCAGCGTTATGCCCAGGCTGCAGACCAGCTCCAGCGGCAGTTCCTTGCGCAGAGCTCCAAATCCCCGATCATCGCTTGGTCAAGATCACCGGAAATTGTCGGCGTAGCTCTGCAGCTTGAGTCGGCGCGGCGGCGTGGCATGGACGGTAACTGCAATGCCATACTTGGCGGCATAGGCTTGCGCTTCCGGCAAACTGGCAAACTTGAGCTGCACCTGCGTCTGGGTATCGCCAGAGCCTGCCCAACCCATCAACGGATCCGGCTTACGCGCCTCGGCAGGGGCGAAATCAAGGATCCACTGGTCAAGCATGGCCTTGCCGGACTGCATGGCATTCTTGGGGCGCTGATAGATGCATGCTGACATGCGCGCGCTTTCGGGCGAATCGCTGCCGGAATCAAGTGCGCCGCGCAGCTTCGAACGCGTTTTTCGTTTTGAGGCTCGGAATCTCGGCCCAAGGTTCGTCGGGCCAGCGATGCTTGGGATAGCGCCCCTTCATGTCGCGCTGCACGTCTTTCCATGAACCGCGCCAGAATCCTGGCAGATCGCGTGTGGTCTGCAACGGCTTGCCGCCGGGGTCCGTCAGCTTGAGCAGGAGCGGCTCGCCTCCGCCGTGTCCGAAGGTCGGGTGTCGGTCCATCCCGAACAGCGCCTGGACCCTCACCTCGACAGAGGGGCCGCCCGGATCATCGTAATCGATGGCATGGCTGGTTCCCGCCGGCGAAATGAACTGCCCAGGCACCAGCTTTTCCAGCGCCTGTTGCGCCGGATAGTCCAGCCGCGCGCGCAGAGCATCATGCAGCTTGCCGGGGTCCAGCGCATCCAGCCGCCGGCTCAGCAGCGGTCCCAGCCAGTCATCGAGTTCGGCCAGCAGGGCGAGCTCGCTCAGGCTGGCAATCCCCGCAAATCGCGCGCGGCGCAGCAGACCTAGACTCGACTTGCCGAGCGGCACGAGGTCCAGCCCATCGGCGCGAATCCGGTCGACCAGGAAGGCGCGAATTGTCGCTGGATCGGGCGACGGATCGGAACCGCGAGCCAGGGCAATCGCGCCTAGCCTCGATTCGACCAGCGCCTCGACCCGCCGCTCGTCAGCAATCCAGCGCAGCACCGAGCGGCGCTCGATCCGATGCGCCAGCCAACGCTGCACCTCGGCCTCGGTCAGCGCAATCGCCCCGGTAATACGCGCACCCTTGGCTTCGCCCTGGGCATCTCCCACCGCCAGCCATTCGGCCCGCGCCAGCGAGGAAGCAGGGTCGAGCCGTAAGCCGCGCCCGCCGGCGGTCAACCAGTCTTCCCCGGCGGCGTCGCGGCGCTTGGCCAGGCTTTCTGGAGCCCCCTCGGCCAGGAGCACGGCGAGCGGGGGCGCGTCCTTGCGGTCCAACTTGGCAAGTTGGCGGGCCCGATCAGACCAGCGCCGCGCCAGTTGGCGCGAGGCTTCGGCGCGCGCCGACCGATCGCCGTTCCAGCGATCCAGTCGCTGCGCCAGATCTTCGCCACGTCCGCCGAGGCCGCGTTCTTGCAGCAGCAGCGCCAGCCGCGCCGCCTCGTCTGCCGCGCCATGCCGGGCAGCATAAAGGAGCATGTGAGCAAGCCCCGGGGCCATCGGCAAGCTTGCCATGCTGCGTCCGTGCGCCGTGATTGCTCCCTTGCCATCAAGCGCACCAAGCGCCTGCAAGCTGGCCTGCGCAGCCGCCAATGCCGCCGGCGGAGGCGGATCCAGCCAGGCCATCTGGGGGACACTCGTCGCGCCCCACTGCGCCAGCGTGAGCAGCAATGGCGCAAGGTCGCTGGTCAGGATTTCCGGCGGCTCGTAGGCAGGGCGACCGGCATGGGACGCTTCTTCCCACAGCCGGTAGGCGACACCCGGTCCTTGCCGTGCCGCCCGCCCGGCGCGCTGGGCAGCAGCCGCTTGCGAGGCGCGGTGAGTCACGAGGCGCGTCACCCCGGCTGCCTTGTCAAACTCCGCCCGGCGCGACAGGCCAGCATCGACGACCACCGAAACGCCATCCAGAGTCAGCGATGTCTCCGCGATTGCCGTGGCCAGCACGATCCGACGCCGCCCTTGAGGATCGCGGCGGATCGCGGCGCGCTGGGCCGCTGGCTCGCACTGTCCATGCAGCGGCAGTACGGGGATGTCCGGTAGCCGCTGAACCAGTCGCTCGCGCGTGCGCTCAATCTCGCCCACACCGGGCAGGAACGCCAATACATCGCCCCGCTCCTCGCGCCAGGCCAACAGGATCGCGCTAGCCATGGCTTCATCAAGCCGCAGTTCTGGCCGCGCGCCCAGCCAGCGGATGGTCAGCGGCCAGGCCTTGCCCTCGCTCTCGATCACGGGCGCGTCGCCGAGCAGAGTGGCGAAGCGCGCGCCATCCAGCGTGGCGGACATCACCACCAGCCGCAGATCCTCGCGCAGCACGCCCTGACTTTCAATCGCCAGCGCCAGACCCAGATCGCTATCGAGGTGCCGCTCATGCGCTTCGTCAAACAGGACAGCGGAAACCCCGGACAGTTCGGGATCGTTCAACAACGTCGAGACGAAAATCGCCTCGGTCATCACCAGCACGCGGGTCTGGCCCGAACGCTTGCTGTCAAGACGGGTGAGATAGCCGATAGTCTGCCCGACCGGTTCGCCCAGCAACTCGGCCATACGCTCTGCCGCAGCGCGCGCGGCAACGCGGCGCGGCGACAGGACAATGACGGAACCGGTGCACCAGTCTTCCGACAGCAGTGCCGGTGCCACCGCGGTCGTCTTGCCCGCCCCCGGCGGCGCTATCAGCACGGCCGATGACTGCTCGCGCAACGCGGCGAGCAGTTCCGGCAGGACGGCGTGGATTGGCAGTTCGCTCACTTGCCCGCCATGGCGGGCA
>RFPL01000001.1 GCA_009926135.1 Sphingomonadaceae bacterium | reverse complement strand
ATCTCCATGGCGGGTGGCTCCTTTGCTCGGGTTTGCATGACAGCAACCCATCTTGGCACTCAGATGCCTTGAGCGGGAGCCATCCACCCCATCCGCTTTTGAACAACAGATGGTCAAAGCTGCCGCTCAACCTTTAATTGTCGGCTGCCTGAAAGCATCAGTGAATGGCTCGGGCTCATCATCTACGCATCGCGTTAGAGCAACGATCCCGCCGCTCTTTGTCACGGCTCACCGTGGTGCTGTGAGTAAGAGCCAAAATTCCCGCGCAGCTCCAACAGCCTCACGTGACATGTGATTGCGGCGTCTCTCCAGGCGATCATCCGGCCTCTTCACGCTTTTGAAGATGTAGTTGACGTATGTCTCGCCATCTCGCCAGTAGACTTTACCATGTATCGACCTAGCCTCGGGCTTTGAGCCGCGCAGGCCTTGCCCACATGCCTTTCCGACTGCAGACAGAATGATTGGTCCCTCTTGCGCTTCCAGCATGAAGGCGCCGCCATGGATGTGCAATTGGGTTTTCGTCTTGGTGCGCTTGCTCCATCCTTCAACGACGAAGAAGAACTCCGCCTTCCGGCCAAGCGCTTTGGACAACTTCTTTCGGATGCGATCCCGCACCACCGAGCGAAGGTCTCGCCCTTCGATTGTTGACTTCGCGACTAAGCCCCCATGGAGGTGAACGGTGAAGGTCTGCAGCTGCCATTGATCTAAAGCCATCACTAAGAGCTGGGTCTTGAGCCAAGTGGAGAGATCATTCCACGCCGGCATCGGCAACCCGTTATCCTGGGTCGTGACTGGGAATGCCGTCAGGTCATTTGGAAATCCGGGCTTACCAGCGAACACTGATAGAGGCTCGTATGGTTGCCGATAAAGGTCATGCCAGTGCTTGGACAAGTCAATCGCATGCCGCAGTTTTCGGTAGATCTGCCGATCTCGAACTAGTCGCTGTGCTTGACGGCGCCTGGCTGGCGAACGTCCACTTTTTCGACGCTTTCCGGACACCATCAGCTGATCTCAGAGTGTGATACTTTTCTGTGCTACAATAGACTAAACGTCCATGTAAACAACTGAAATTATTGATATGGTGAGCCCTGCTGGGTTCGAACCAGCGACCTACTGATTAAAAGTCAGTTGCTCTACCGACTGAGCTAAGGGCCCCTGCCGTGCGTGCCGACGGGTGGCGCTCACCTAGGCATGGGGCGCGGGCGGGTCAAGCGGGCCTTGAGGTGCCGGAGCGAAAGTCCGCTCAGCGGGTCGCGCCAGCGCGGCGCGAGTGCAGCGGCTGGGGTCAGTACGAAGTCGCGGGTGCGGAAGGCGGCGTGGGGCACGATCAGGCCGGGTGAGGACCATGCCCCGCCACTCCACAGCACGAGATCGAGGTCGAGCACGCGGGACGACCAACGCTGCCCGCCGGTGCGGCGACCGAAGGCGTGCTCGATGGCTTTGAGCGCCAACAGCACTTCGTCAGGCATCAGGTCAGTGCTGATCAGCGCTGCACCATTGGCATAGCGGCGCAGCGATGGGCCAATCGGTGCGCTGGCAAGGACGGGCGCAACGGCCTTGATCGCGAGACCCGCCGTTTCAAGGGCAACCAAGGCTGCGCGCAGCACCCGTGTTGGCGGCCCGTGCCGGTGGTGGCGCTGATTGGAACCGAGCGCGATCAGGTAGCGCTGGCGCAAGGGTCAGATGTCCTGCGCGATCCGGCCATAAAGCTGCGGACGGCGATCCCGGAAGAAGCCCATCCCGGCCCGGTGCTTCGCGGCACGGGCAAGGTCGATCCGGTGGAGCAGCACGCCGCTCTCTTCCCCGCCGAACTCCTCGACCAGATCGCCCCATTCGTCCGTGATGAAGGAGTGGCCGTAGAAGCGCTGGCCATCCTCTACCCCGATCCGGTTGGCAGCGACCACCGGCATGCAGTTCGACACGGCATGGCCCTGCATCGCGCGGCGCCACATCCGGCTGGTGTCGAGATCAGCGTCATAGGGCTCGCTGCCGATCGCGGTGGGATAGAACAGCACCTCGGCTCCCAGCAGCGCCATCACCCGGGCGGTTTCCGGGTACCACTGGTCCCAGCAGATGCCGACGCCCAGCTTGTGCCCGAAAGCGTTCCAGACCTTGAACCCGTCATTGCCGGGCCGGAAATAGTACTTCTCTTCATAGCCCGGGCCATCGGGGATGTGGCTCTTGCGGTAAGTCCCCTGGATGGCGCCATCGGGATCAATCCAGGCCAAGGTGTTGTAATAGTGATGTCCGTCGCGCTCAAAGAAGCTGGTCGGGATTGCGACCTTCAGCTTGGCGGCCAGCGCCTGCATCGCGATGACCGAGGGGTGCTCCGCCGTCGGGCGGGCGAGCGCAAACAGCGCCTCATCCTCGACCTTGCAGAAATAGGGGCCGGAAAACAGCTCGGGCGGCAGGATCACCTGCGCGCCCCGCGCCGCCGCCGCCTCGACCAGCGCGGCGACGGCAGCGATGTTGGCAGCCTCGTCGGACGAACCGAGCGGCAACTGGAGGGCGGCGACAGTGAGCGTGCTCATGTCGCCGCACTTAGGTTAGTGCGCTCCCGGCTTCAAGAACGCTTGCGGAAGAGCAGCGTCATCCGGTCGGTTTCGCCGATCGCCTGCAGGCGGGCCTTGTCCGCCTCCTTGGCTCCGCCCATGGTCGGCGGCAGGGTCCAGACGCCGCCTGGCCAGTTGGCCGGATCCTTCTTGTTGGCATTGGCCTCGCTCTTGCCCACGAAGGTAAAGCCGTTGACCTCCATGAACTTGATCACGTCGGCCTCGCGCAGGTAACCCCTGCTGCCGTCAGTGTAGGAATAGGGCGCATCGGGCTTGGCGCGGTGCTGCTCGATCCCGATCATGCCATTGGGCTTGAGCAGTTCGCGCATCGCCTTGATCTCGCGGTCGGCAATGTTCCAGCGCATCAGGTTGTGCATCATCCGCATCACCAGAATGCGATCGAAAGTGCCCTTTTCCGCGTCGGGAAGCTTTTCGAGCGTCATGGCGGAGAAGCGTTCCGCCGGCTGGCCCGAAGCAGCGGCCACATCGGCCGGGTACTTGGCCGCCCCATCGCGAATGCCCTGCTGGGACTTTTCGTTGAAAGCGCCAGAGGTGGGATCGAAATAGAGCCCGACCAGCTTGCCCTTGGGGCCAAGGTAGAGGCCCAGCAGGCGCGAATACCATTCACCGCCGGGCGCATATTCACCCACCTTCATGTCCGGCGTGACCTGGAAGAATTCCAGCGTTTCAGCCGGGCGGCGATACTGATCGCGGGCGCGGTCCTTGTCGCGCAGCGGGCTGGCCACGGCCGCGGCGAGTTCGGTTTTCATCGCCTTGGCCTGGGTAGCGACGGGCTTGGCCAGGGCAGCAGCGGACGGGACGGCAAGGGCAAGGGCGGAAAGCAGCAGGGCGGTACGGCGCATGAATTAAGTCCTCTCCTGGGGATAATACGGACAAGTTAGGGCCCTAAGGCCAGATGACAAGGCGGTCCTTCGTTCCTATCTCGCAGCCAAAGCAGGAAAGGCATGAGCAGATGGCTGAGGCAATTTTCGCAGGTGGATGTTTCTGGTGCACCGAAGCAGTGTTCCGCTCGATCGCGGGGGTGACGGCGCTCGAAAGCGGGTACATCGGCGGGACTGTGCCGCACCCGTCCTACAAGGCGGTCTGCACTGGTGAGACTGGCCATGCCGAGGCAATCCGGATCACCTTCGATCCGGCCGTGGTCTCATTTGCCGACCTGCTCGACATCCACATGGGCACCCACGACCCGACGCAGCTGAACCGCCAGGGGGGTGACATCGGCACCCAGTACCGCACGGCGCTGTTCCCGCTGGATGATGACCAGCGCGCCGAATGCGAAGCCGGCATCGCCCGCTGGAACGCCACCCATCCCGGACAGCAGGCCGTAACCACGATCGAAGGGTTCTCCGAAGGAGCCCAAGGCGCAGAATGGTATCCGGCCGAGGACTATCACCAGGAATACTGGCAGGGTGAAGGCCAGCGCAATCCCTATTGCCTGGCCGTGATTCCGCCCAAGCTGGCCAAGCTGCAGAAGGGTTTCGCCGCGAAGCTGAAGGACTAATCGCCCTTTGCTGTCGTGGTGGACTTGATCTGCCCGGTCAGGTCCTCGGGATAGAAGTAGTCCGGGCGCAATTTGTCGGCCGTATAGCGGCCGGACTGGTCGTTCCCCCGGATCAGCCGTGCCAAACCCAAGCCAGCATCAAACCTTGCGCCAGCGGGCGATGTAGAACCCGTCGAGACCGCCAGCGTCTGCCAGCATGCCGGGGTCGGTCCGCAGAGTGCCATCGGTCCTTGGCGCAAGGCCGGCTGGCAATTCATCGCTGCGGATCGGATCAGGCGTCAGCGCAATCGTCGCCGCGCGGTCTTCACCTTCTTCGCGCTCCAGCGAGCAAGTGGCGTAGATCAGGCTGCCGCCGGGCTTCACCCACCGCTGGGCGCGCTCAACCAGCGCGGCCTGCAATTCGGCCAGCTCGGCGATCTGGCGCGGGCCGATGCGGTGCAGCACATCGGGATGGCGCCGGCAGGTCCCGGTGGCGGTGCAGGGCGCATCGAGCAGGACCGCGTCGAACGGTTCGTCCGGTTCCCACTGAAGCGCATCGGCCTGGACCAATGTGGCGGCAAGACCCGTGCGATCGAGGTTCTCCTGCATTCGCTGGAGGCGCTTAGCCGAGGCATCAAGCGCGGTTACCTGCCAGTCGGCGGCGGCCAATTGCATGGTTTTCCCGCCAGGGGCCGCACAAAGGTCCAGCACGCGGCGTCCTTCGCCGGCCCCGAGCAATGGCGCGGGCAGGCTGGCGGCAAGGTCCTGGACCCACCAGGCGCCATCCTTGAAGCCTTCCAACCGTTCCACCGCCGTACCGCGCGCCAGCCGGACATGACCCGGCAACAGACTGGTCCCGCCCAGCCTTTCGCACCATTCCGCCGTGGCCGCAGGATCGCGCAAGGTCAGGTCGAGCGGGGGCGGAACAGCCAGACCCGCGGCAATAGCGCTGGCCCGGTCACCCCAGCGCTCCTGCACCCTCGCGGGCAGGGTGGGCGCAGCGGGCAATTTGACTGCGCGCTTGACCAGGGTCGAGAAAACGCCGTGCGCCAGCCGGCGCGGTCCGCCGGTCAGCAGCGGCAGGGCGGTTGCGATCACCGCATGGGGCGGCGTTTCCAGCCGCAGCCAGCCCGCCAGCATCAGCCGCAGTGCCATCCGCGGCTTGGCGTCTTCGGGCAGAACCTGCTGGGTCGCGCTGTCGATCAGCGCATCGAGATCGACCAGCCAGCGCAGCGCTTCGCCCGCCAGCGCTCGGGCCAGGGCTCGATCGGCATCGGCGCGGACGCCCTGCAAGGCCGGCTGGGCCGCCTGATCGAGCGTTTCACCGCGCCGCAGCACGGCATCGAGAAGCTTGAGCGCAGCCTTGCGCGCGGGGAGGCCGGGAATATCCATTGCCAATGCCCCTAGACGCGAAGCCCGGCGATAGCCAGATAGGGGTCATGACCAAGCGAGCCACAGAGCGTCCCAAGCCCTTTGCCAAACCCGCGCACTGGAGCGACGCCCCCGCGCCCAAGCCCGAAGCGGCCCCGGACAGCGAAGATCCGGCGGGCCTGTCCCCTACGCGCTATGGCGACTGGGTGCGCGACGGGATCGCGATCGACTTCTAGGGCCTGGCCACCCGCCACAGCGAGCGCAGGCCCGGCGCGGCGAACGCCAGCCCAAGGAACATCGGCGGCGCAACCACGGCGCCCCAGTAATAGTTGTCTGGCCGCCCGGCGATCATGAACGCCGCCCCGTACCCCAGGAACAGCAGCGCGCCGAAAGTTCCCAGCCGGGAACGCCAGGCCGCCCAGCCGAACGTCATCAGCACCACCAAGGGGCCTGCCAGCCAGTGCGGCAGGAAGCGCAGGTTGCTTGACAGCACCACGTTCGACAGCCAGCCCGACAGGCCGCGCAGCACCAGCCAGGGCATTGAAGGCTGATCGCTGGGCAGGGTCCGCACGGCGACAAGGTGATGGTGCAGCATCAACGCGGCAATAAACAGCCCTGCCAGCAGGGCCCAGGCCGCTGCCTCGCGCCAGTTGCGCCACCACAAGGCCAAGGCCCCCGCCAGCAGCACGAACGGCAAAACATGCTCACGGATCGCCAGGGCCAGCGCAGCAAGAGCGAAGGTTGCCCCCCAGCGCTCACCCGGACGGTATAGCGCGAGCGCAAGGGCCAGCAGCATCCCGGCCCACAGTTCATGCAGCACGAAGAAATAACGGTTCAAGCCCAGCACTGCGCCAAACAGGATCAGCGCTGTGCCTACGGCCACCTGCGCCTGCAGACCCGGCTCGGCCCGCAAGCGCCGCCACCAGGCCCAGACCGTTCCGCCTAGCAGGGCAATCGCGGCCAGGGTCAGACCGGTATCGCCCAGCAGCGCGGCCAGCCAGGCCAGCGTCGGCAGCCGCACCGCAAAGCCGGGCTTGACCGGGAAAGCGGCCTTGCGGTGCTCTTCGATTACCACATCGTAATAGCCTTCGCCGCGCTGCAGTCGCGCGATCACGGCATCGTATACGGCCAGATCCTTGTCGCGCGGTCGCTCCACTTCGGCGGCCCCAACCAGTCCGCGCGGGGCCACTTCCTGCTTGAGCGCCTCGATCGGGACGATAGCGCTGGCGATCAGTAGAAGCGCCAGCACCGCAAGCAGCGCACGGGCCAGCCAGGCCGGCCAGCCGGCAAAACGATCGAGTGTGGCGGCGGCCTGCATGAGCAAGGCTTGTGCCGCCTTCGCCCGCGCCCAGCAACCCGTCGCATCATGCTACCCACAAGCCGCCGCAAACTTGCGCTTAAGCTTCGTGCGCCTACATAGGCTGGGACGAAAGGATGCAATGCGCATGAACGACGACCAGCCGAGCGGAAATCCGTGGATCAAGACCATGCTGGTGTGGGGCGGGATCTTCCTTGCCCTGCTGCTGGTGGTGACCATGCTGGGCTCGCGCGGCGATGCACCAGGCACCCAGATCGGTTATTCCGATTTCCGCAGCCGCGTGACCGAAGGCGCGGTCGACAGCGTCCAGATCAGCGAAACCCGGATCAGCGGCAAGTTCAAGAATGGCAGCACCTTTGCCACGGTCCCTGTTCCGAACGATCCCACCCTGCAGCCGCTGCTGCAGGAAAACGGCGTGAAGTATGAAGGCAAGGCAACCGAAGAAGGTAACCTGCTGGTCTATATCCTGATCCAGACCCTGCCATTCATCCTGATCCTGGGCATTGCCTTCTTCGCGCTGCGCCAGGTCCAGAAGGGCGGCGGCGGCGGCGCGATGGGCTTTGGCAAGTCCAAGGCCAAGCTGCTGACCGAACGCCAGGGCCGCGTGACCTTTGCCGATGTCGCCGGGATCGACGAAGCCCGCGAAGAGCTGGAGGAAATCGTCGAATTCCTGCGCGATCCGCAGCGCTTCTCGAAGCTGGGTGGACAGATCCCCAAGGGCGCACTGCTGGTCGGCTCTCCCGGTACCGGCAAGACGCTGCTGGCGCGCGCCATCGCGGGTGAAGCCGGCGTGCCGTTCTTCACCATTTCCGGTTCGGACTTTGTCGAAATGTTCGTCGGCGTCGGCGCCAGCCGCGTGCGCGACATGTTCGAGCAGGCAAAGAAGAACGCCCCATGCATCGTCTTCATCGACGAAATCGACGCAGTTGGCCGCCATCGCGGCCACGGCATGGGCAATTCCAACGACGAGCGCGAGCAGACGCTGAACCAGCTGCTCGTCGAGATGGACGGATTCGAGGCCAACGAAGGCATCATCATCATCGCCGCCACCAACCGCCCCGACGTGCTGGACCCGGCTCTGCTGCGACCTGGCCGGTTCGACCGCCAGGTCGTCGTGCCGGTGCCCGATGTCGACGGCCGCGAGCAGATCCTGGCCGTCCACATGAAGAAGGTGCCGCTGGCGCCCGACGTTAACCCGCGCACCATTGCCCGCGGCACACCCGGTTTCTCGGGCGCGGATCTTGCCAACCTGGTCAACGAAGCCGCCCTGCTGGCCGCGCGCCGCAACAAGCGGCTGGTCGCGATGCAGGAGTTCGAGGACGCCAAGGACAAGGTCATGATGGGCGCCGAGCGCCGCTCGATGGTCATGACCGAGGACGAAAAGCGGATGACCGCCTATCACGAAGCTGGCCATGCCATCGTCTCGGTCAAGGAACCGGCTTCCGACCCGATCCACAAGGCCACGATCATCCCGCGTGGTCGCGCGCTGGGCATGGTGATGCGCCTGCCAGAGCGGGACAATTACTCCTATCACCGCGACAAGATGCACGCGAACCTCTCGGTCGCGATGGGCGGTCGCGTCGCCGAGGAGATCATCTTCGGGCATGACAAGGTCAGCTCGGGTGCCAGCTCGGACATCCAGTACGCCACCGGCCTTGCCCGCAACATGGTCACCAAGTGGGGCATGTCGGACAAGCTCGGACCGCTGCAGTACGAAGACCAGTACGAAGGCTATCTCGGCGCCGGCGGGTCACAGCGCACCTTTGCGTCGAACGAGACCAACAAGCTGATCGACAGCGAAATTCGCGGCCTGGTTGACGGCGCGCACAAGCGGGCGACCGACATCCTCAAGACCAACGAGGACAAACTGCACCTGCTGGCTAATGCCCTGCTGGAATATGAAACCCTGACCGGCGAGGAAATCAACCAGCTGATGGATAGCGGCAAGCTGGACCGGCCCGACCGGCCAAGCGGCCCGACCACTCCGACCCCGGTGAAGGGTTCGGCAATCCCCAAGGCTGGCAAGCGCTTCTCGGGTGACGCCGCCGCCCAGGGTGCCTGAGTTAAGCGCGCTTGATTCGATGCGCGCTGGTGGCGGAAATCAAACCGCCACCAGCAGCGTCATCATCGTCGCAAACATCACCAGCACCAGCAGCGCGGCAAGGCTCAGAAACCAGGTCCGCCACCACGCCCCGAAGCGGGCGAGCCCATAGGTATCGCGCAACTGCCGGTACATATGGAACGGCGCGTAGAAGAACAGCGCACCCACCACAAAGCCCGCCCCGCCCCAGACCGTCAGCGCGCTCATCGCCGCCAGCAGCAGCAGCATGAAGCTGAGCGAATAGGTCACAAAGACCGTGTGGTCATAAAGGCGGAAACGCCGGCTGAAGGGGAACAGCAGCCACATGAATGGCACCGATAGCGGGATCAGCAGCCAGGAATATTTATAGGCGCTTGTCTGCAGCTTGTAGATCGTCAGCTCGGGGTTCTCGCGGGCGTGCTGCCAGGCGCGATTGATCGCCTCGGTCACCGATTTTTCGGCCTGGGTATCGGCCGAGGCAATCTGCCTGGGCAATTCCCCGTCCTTGGCCGCGCGGATCATGGCAACGGCATTGCGCGCGCCATCAACTTCCTTTTCCAGCCGGGCGATATCGCCGCCCTTGCCCGCCTTGGCCTCCGCCAGACGGGCTTCGGCCGTGGCGAGGCTCTGCACCGCCTGCTGCTCGGCCTCACCGATTCCTTGCTCGAAACCCTTGTTCTCACCCTGGTTGTTGAAGGCGATCGGGCTGCCCAGCAGGTTGAAGACGGCAAAGGTCAGGAACACCACGAACAGGAACAGCGCGATCGGGCTTACATAGCTGGCCCGGCGCCCGTCGATATATTCGCGGGTCAGTCGCCCCGGCCGCCAGGCCAGCAGCGGCAGGGTGCGCCAGGTCTTGCCTTCGAAATGGAACACGCCGTGCAGCAGGTCATGGAAGAAGGCCGCCAGCGTCTTGTGGACATGGGCTGCCTGACCGCACTGGTGACAGTGGCTGCCGATCAGGGGCGCGCCACAATTGAGACAGGCGCTTTCGTGCGTGTGGCCATCGTCAGATGCTTCGCCATGCGCCGGTTCGACCGCACGCGCCGCCAGTGCGCCCTGGGCAATCTCGCCGATAAAATCCGTGCCGCTCATCGGTTTCTCCCGCCACGACGTGGTTCATGGTATTGTCAGCCGCGCTCGGTCAAGTCATCCTCTGGAAAACCAGGTCCGGGAGACATCGATGCGCCGCCCACTATTGCCGACTGCCTTGCTCGCTTTGCTGCTGGCGGTGCCTGCCGCAGCCACGACCGGTGACATGTCAGTCGCAGCTTTCCTGTCCAAGGCCGACGCCTTGCGGGCCAAGGGCCTGATGGCGCTTGGCTCACCCGATATCAAGCTGCTGCGGGCCGAGGGCCAGGCCGCCGGCATGGCCTATGGCGTGCGGCTGCAGCAGGAACGTGCTGCCGGCAAGCCCAGTTCCTGCCCGCCCAAGGGTGCGCGCCCGGGTTCGAACGAGGTGCTATCGCACCTGCGAACCTACCCGGCGGAGAAGCGCGCCGCGATCAACATGAAGGCGGCAATGGCCGATTACTTCATCAAGACCTATCCCTGCCGCTAAATGCACTACATCAAACGGCCCGCCGCTCGGATGGAGCAGCGGGCCGTCTGAATGCAGTATCAGTGCGGGCGATCAGCCGTCGTAATCGCCGCCGAGCGAGGTGTTGCGCACCGGAGCGGCCGCAGTGATCCGCAGGGCTTCGGCCGACTGGCTGAGCGAGCCGATGTCATCAACCTCGTCATCGTCTTCCGGCAGGACCCGCTGCAGCGAGCTGACCACGGTTTCCTTGAGCAGATCGGGGCGAACCGTCTGTTCGGCAATTTCGCGCAGGGCAACGACGGGGTTCTTGTCACGATCGCGCTCGATCGTCAGTTCCGCCCCGCCCGAGATTTCGCGGGCGCGCTGGGCGGCCATCAAAACCAGATCGAAGCGGTTGGGGATCTTGTCGACGCAATCTTCAACGGTAACGCGCGCCATCGGGCACTCCAGTTCATGAAATCAGGGAATGGACGGCTGTTACGCGCGCGGCGATTCGCAAGTCAAGAAAAAACACGTTAAATAACTGTAATAGAACAATTATTCGTAGGTCTCGAAATTGCGCGAATCGGAAGCCAGATTGCCGAACTTGGTGAACTCGCTCTGGAAGTGCAGATAGACGTTGCCGGTCGAACCATGGCGCTGCTTGGCGATGATCACGGTGGCCTTGTTCACCACGTCGAGGTGGCGCTGCATCCAGGCATCATATTTGGAGATGGCATCGGGCGGGCTGGTTTCCGATGGCTCGTCCGGCTTGGCGGCGTTGTGATAGTATTCCTCGCGGAAGATGAACCAGACCATGTCCGCGTCCTGCTCGATCGAGCCGGATTCGCGCAAGTCCGACAGCTGCGGGCGCTTGTCTTCGCGGCTTTCGACCGCACGGCTGAGCTGCGACAGCGCGATGACCGGCACCGCCAGCTCCTTGGCCAAGGTCTTCAGGCCACGGCTGATTTCCGAGATTTCGTTGACGCGGTTGTCGCTGGCGCGACCGGAACCTTGCAGCAGCTGCAGGTAATCGATCACCACCAGGCCGATGTCATGCTTGCGCTTCATCCGCCGCGCGCGGGTGCGCAGCGCGGCGATCGACAGCGCGGGCGTATCGTCGATGTAGAGCGGCAGTTCGGCGAGACGCTGGCTGGCGAATGAAATTCGCTGGAAGTCCTCGCGGCTGATCTTGCCCATGCGCAACCGTTCGCTGCTGATCTCGGCCTGTTCGGCGAGGATACGCGTGGCGAGCTGATCCGCGCTCATTTCCAGGCTGAAAAAGGCCACTGGCGCCCCGACCGACTTCTTGGGGTCGATCCCGTCAGCCAGGTCGCGCAGGTATCGTTCGGCGCAGTTGAAGGCGATATTGGTGACGAGCGAGGTCTTCCCCATCGCCGGACGGCCCGCCAGGATGATCAGATCGCTATCGTGCAGGCCGCCGACCTTGGCATTGAGATCATCAAGCCCGGTGGTCCGGCCCGAGATGTGCCCGCCTGAATTGAGCGCCTTTTCGATCTGGGTGATCGCCGCCAGGCTCGACATCCGGAAAGGCTGGGCCTCGCTGCCCACCGAGGCACCTTCGGCCACGCGGTAAAGTGCGGCTTCGGCGCGGGCCACCTGTTCCAGCGGCTCGACGCTCTCGGACGTGTCGAGTGCATCGTTGACGAGGGTCCGGCCGACCGAGACGAGCTCGCGCAGCAGCGCCAGGTCATAGATCTGCTCAGCTAGTTCGCGCGGGGCCAGCAGGCCCTGCCCGTCCGAGGTCAGCCGCGCCAGATAGGAAGCACCGCCCAGTTCACGCAGCGTCTCATCGGCCTCGAAATAGGGTTTGAGCGTGACTGGCGTGACCACGGCCTTGCGATCCAGCAGTTGCAGGATGCGGTCATAGATCCGCACGTGCGCCGGTTCGAAGAAATGGTCTGGCCGCAGCGGCGTGACCAGTTCCTCGATCACCCGGTTGTCGATCAGTGCCGCACCCAGGAACGCTGCCTCGGCCTCCACGTTCGCGGGAAGCGCGCGGGCGGCGAGTTCATCGGGACGGGTCATCAGATCGCTATCGGCCATGGGGGGCGATCAATGCGCCGGGACCGGGCGATGCGCAAGCAGTCCGGCAGAGGCTTTTCATCCACAGCCTGTGGAGACTTGCCCCGTCATTTCGCATCTGCGAAAAGCTGCCTCCCATGGGGGACGCACGGATCATCCACATCGAACTCGACGAAGCCACGATCCTGTGGCGCAACGCCGATATCGAACAGGAACGCCGGATCGCGATCTTTGACCTGATCGAGGAAAATACCTTCAAGCCCGTCCGCGCCTGGGAGGCCGGTCACCAAGGGCCCTATCGCCTGCATCTGGCCGTCGCTGATGGCCGGCTGGCGCTGGAAATCGCCGATGAGGGCGGGCAACAGCTTGAATCGCTGATCCTCGGCCTTGGCCGGTTTCGCCGTCCGATCCGCGATTATTTCGCAATCTGCGATTCCTACTACCAGGCCATCCGCAAGGCCACCGCAGCCGAGATCGAGACCATCGA
This sequence comes from Sphingomonadaceae bacterium, assembly GCA_009926135.1. Lineage (GTDB taxonomy): Bacteria > Pseudomonadota > Alphaproteobacteria > Sphingomonadales > Sphingomonadaceae > Novosphingobium. The sequence goes on along the minus strand of RFPL01000001.1, from coordinate 516,852 downwards.
CATGGCCCGGCGCGGGGTTCACAACGAAGCGGCGGAGCTGCTGCTGGAACGGCTGGAAGGCAAGGTCGAGACCGATTTTGCCACGGCGCGGCGGCTGTTCACCCTGATCTGCGTGCTGCATATCAGGGGCTAGGAAGGCAAGAGGGGTCATCGGGTCAACATGGCGAGGAAGAAGAACGGCCGGCTGCGGCTGCGGCTGATCGGAGCGGCTTTGCTGCTGCTGCTGGCTGGCGGTGGCTGGGCCTGGTGGCATCTGGTGCAATGGACTCCCGACCGCGCGGAATATCCGGTGCAGGGCGCTGAAGTGGGCGGAGAGGACGGCCCGGTCGATTGGGTCGCCCTGAAGGCCGTCGGCGCCGATTTCGCTTATCTTGATGCGTCGGCCAGCGCCTTTGCGCGCGACCCGAAGTTTGTCGAGAACCTTGAAGCGGCCAAGGCGGCCGGAATGCAGTGGGGCGCGGTTCATCGCTATGACCCCTGCCAGCCAGCCGACAAGCAGGCCGCCAATTTCGTCACCGTGGTGCCACGCGATGCGGCCATGCTGCCAGCCGCCGTCTGGCTCGATCAACTGGCCGATGATTGCCCGATCAAGGTCAGCGACGCGGCGGTGGAGAGCGAGCTCACCACTTTCCTCAACCAGATCGAGACGCACACCGGCAAGGCCGCGATCCTGAAAATCTCGCGCAGTTTCGAACGGCGTTACAAGGTCGCCGCCCGGGTTGATCGCAACGTCTGGCTTGAGCAGCTGCGCTTCGAGCCCGACTATGCTGGCCGGCCCTGGGCACTGTGGACCGCCAACGACCGACTTTCGATCCCGGCACTGGACAGCGGAGTGCGCTGGGTGGTCGTTCAGCCGTGACCGGACTATAGCGCCCGACCATGACCCATGATCGCGACGCACTCATCGCAGCTGCCAAGGCCGCCCAGGCCCAGGCCTATGCCCCCTATTCCAACTTCCATGTCGGCGCCGCACTTGGCTTTACCGACGGCAGTGTAGTGACCGCTGCCAACACCGAAAACGCCAGCTACGGCCTGACGCTCTGCGCCGAAACCAATGCTGTCGCCCAAGCCATGAGCGAAGGCCGCCGCGGCGGTTTGGAAGCCGTCGCCGTGGTGGGTGGGACGCGCGGCGAGCCCGGCCCCGTGGTCACCCCCTGCGGCCGCTGCCGCCAGGTGCTCAACGAGCTGGCGCAGCTTGGCGGAACCGACCCGGTGATCTGGTGCGCGGGCGCAGACGAAGTGCTTGAACTGCAGCTCTCTGCCTTGCTGCCTTACGCCTTCGGCCCGGCCAACCTCGGCTGAGTCCGCCTACTTGCTGGCTCGATAGGCCCTGAAACCAACCACGATCGCCCGCACACAGTCCTGCGGGGTCAGACCGCCAGCAAAGAAGCCCTGACAGGGCCCCGTCATGATCGCAGGCTGTTCGCGCTGCAGCCAGGCCAATGCCGCAGCGAAATCGGGCGGGTCGTCCGAACTGGTCCCGACCTTGACGATGCGCCCATCCGCAATGGTCAGATGGAACGTATCCGTGACCCAGTATCCGGTCCCAAGTGCGAGGATCAGGTCGTCCCGCACGGTGATCGCGCAGGTCACCTCGTCCGCGCTCGCGAAACGGCATGGCTTGCGCTCCAGCACCGCATAGTTCCCGCCTTGGGCCCAGCCCTGATAAAACAGGATCTGCGGCTGCGAAGCGGCGGCATCGGCCATGGCTTCGCGGAGCGGGTGCGGATCGAATGCATAGAAGGCGTCGATAATCCGCTCTGCGGCGGCCAGCGTCTGATCTGCACTGGCATCGGCGGGGGCGACTGGCACGGCGAAGCTGGCCACACCAATCAACAGGGCGATTACAGGCAATTTGTGCATTGCAATGGCTCCCCACCCTTTGGCGCAAGACATAATGCGCCCGATCGGCCGGTCCGGTCCACCGAAGTTTACGTTCGACGGCTGGTGACAGCTCGGATAGGCTGCGCCGAGTTGAAACAGAAATTCGGGGTCGCTCGCGAATTTCCCGCAGGTCTGCACCGGCCTGTGGGTGGGGGAGACGACCAATGAAGCAAGCGCTGCTCAATCTGTTGCCGCCGGCAACCGTGGCTGCCATCCTGGCATTCTGGGTTTTCGCGCCCAAGGCATGGGTGGAAAATCCCCTGACGATCACAGTGGTCAGTCTGGTTGTCCTGGCTTTTGTTCAATTCATGGAATGGATCGCTGAGCGACACGTGGGCTGGCGGATCAAACGCCAGGAATTGGTGACCGACCTGTTCTATGTCGTTTTGGGCATATCCGCGATTTCCTGGGTCAGCGATGCCCTCGCCAATACGCCGCTGTCACAGGCCAAGGAGGCACTGGGTATTGCCACGCCATGGCTCGCTCAGGCGCCATTCCTGGTCCAGGTCGCGGTGGTGATGCTGCTGGTCGAATTCGGCCAGTACTGGATGCACCGCTGGATGCATAACAACACCTGGCTCTGGTCCACCCATGCCCCGCACCATCATATCACGCAGCTCAACGCGATGAAGGGCTATGTCGGCAATCCGATCGAGTTGTTCCTGATCAGCCTGAGCGTCATCGCCCTGCTCGATTTCGACAAGGCACCGATGTTCGCCGCCTTCAACGCGCTAGGCGCAATTTCCTTCTATGCTCATGCCAATGTCCGGTCCGACCCGCCGAAGTGGTTCTCCTTCTTATTCACGACGATCCAGCATCACAGCCTGCATCATACCGCGCTCAGCTTCGAGGACACGCGCTGCAACTATGGCAACTGCGTGATCGTGTTCGACCGGCTGTTCGGAACCTTCCGCGAAGGCGAGTCAGCCCTTGTCGGACAGGACCAGCGACGGCGCTTGTCGATCCGCGAGCAATTTCTGTTCCCGGCCCTGCCGTGGCTCGAACGACGCCGCGCGCGACAGAGCGGTGCGGCCTAGGCCGCAGTCTCCAGCCACTCCAGCAGCGCCGCCAGGCAATCGCGGCCAAGCTGGGCGGAGCGTTCTGGCGACCAGCCCTGCGCTGGATCGGGCAGGTCGTCGTTGTCCTTGAACGGCATTTCCAGCGTCATCGAGACCGCGCCGAAACGCTCCGCCAACTGGTTGGTGCTCATCGCGAGATTGGCCTTGCCCTTGCCCGCAACTGGATAGCCGCGCCGGGTCTGGAAATCGGGCGTGCGGCGATCGAGGATCGACTTGAAGCGATCAAACCCGCCCTGCAACGCTTCGCTCCATGACGGGATACCTTCGAAACCGGCGAGGAACACCGCCGGAATTGCCTCGTCCCCGTGAACGTCCATGGCGAAGTCCACGCCAGTCGCGTCCATCGCCGTACGGATGGCCAGTACCTCTGGCGATTGCTCGGCGCTGGGATTGTCCCACTCGCGATTGAGGTTCACCCCGACCGAATTGGTGCGCAGGTTGCCCCGCACCGAACCGTCCGGATTGGCATTGGGCACGACATGGAAAGTGCAGCGCTGGCGCAGCGCACGGCCGACGGGATCGGCGGGATCGGTCAGGCAATCGAGTGCGCCTTCCATCCACCATTCAGCCATCGATTCACCCGGATGCTGGCGGGCGTAGAGCCAGACCTGCTTGGACCCAGCGCCGAAATCCAGGCAATCAATGCTGCGCCCGTCGCGGCTGTGGCCGAGTACGCGGTGCGAAACGCCTTGAGCCAGCGCCGCGCCGGCGATCAGGTCCTGGTGCCGCTCCCATGAATAGGGCGCGAAATAGGCGAACCAGGCAAGGTTGCCGGCCGGCTGGTAGCGGATCGTCAGCGCGCCGCCATCTTCGGCCTTGTCATAGCTGCTGGCAGCGCGGCCCCAGTACTCACGGTCCTCGCTGACCGCGGCGTTATAGCTCGGCCAGCCATCGGGATAGGCCGATGCGGCAAGGCCAGTGATCTTCAATTCCAACGCACGCCCGGCAGCATTGCCGACGCGGAAGTGGAACCACTGGAAGAAGTCCGAATTGGTATCCTTGCGGATCGCCAGCCGGGCGGTGGAGCCGGTGATGGACAGGACTTCGATATTGCCGCTGTCAAAGGCGGCGTCGATCTGGATGTCGGATGCGGTCATTTGACCGCGATAGTCTCACCCGATTGTCCGGGGAAGCCCTTGAACAAGGCTTCCGCCATCTTTGCCGCACCCAGCGAAGTCGCGGCCAGCGGCGAACCGGTGCGCACCGTAAAGTTCGCGCGGCCCTCCCAGAGCGCCAGCCCGCTCGCCCGGTCGCGAATTATTACGCCCAGGTCAGTGCGGACCTGCTCGGACGGACGCGGCGAGAGATTGATGCCAATGCCCACGCCCAGCCCTGAACCATAGCTGCCGGTCGAACCGCCCACCCCCACGCTGACCGGACTGCCCGACCGGTCGGGCCGGAAGTTCTCGCGCGAAAGGCGCAACTGGGCGACTTGCCCGCTGGCTGTGCCGGCGGGAACCGTGCTGTATCCTTGCAGCGCCAGCTGCCGCTCGATCGCTGCCTGATAGGTCTTCCATTCCAGCGAGGAACCATCATGCCCCGGCGCCGGTTCGACGGCGATGGTTCCCTTGCCCAGCTGCGAAATGTCCTGCGCATGGAAACGCGTGATCTCGACCGGGCCGGTCGGGGCGACACACCCGGCCAGGGCCAGAGCGGCAGCAAGGGAAAACGCGCGAAACAGCTTGGTCATCGACAGCATCCTTTGCGCGATGATGGACCGACAGCCCCTGTCGAAGCAAGGCTTTCACCATCGTTAACCAATTTTCCGGCACCCTATGCTAGCGGAGTACCGATGTCGCAGAAACTCCCCGTCCTCGTCACCGGCGGTGCCGGTTATATTGGCAGTCATGCCGTCCTCGCGCTCAAGGATGCCGGCTGGCCGGTCGCCGTAATCGACAATCTGACCACCGGTTTCCGCTTTGCCGTGCCGGAGGGCGTGCCGCTGTACGAAGGCGATATCGCCGATGCCGATCTGCTGGCCCGCATCTTCGCCGAGCAGGGGATCAAGGCGGTGATGCATTTCGCCGGTTCGATCATCGTGCCCGAATCGGTCAGCGATCCGCTCAAGTACTATTCGAACAATACGGCGAAGAGCCGCGCACTGATCGAGGCCGCGGTCAGGGCCGGTGTGCCGCACTTTATCTTCAGTTCGACCGCCGCGACCTATGGCGTGCCTGAAGTTTCGCCGGTCCAGGAGGACAGCCCGAGGGTGCCGATCAATCCCTATGGCATGTCCAAGCTGATGACCGAGATCATGCTGGGCGACGTGGCGAAGGCCCACCCGCTCAATTTCTGCGCGCTGCGCTATTTCAACGTGGCCGGAGCCGATCCGCTGGCCCGGACCGGGCAATCGACCGCCGGAGCCACGCACCTGATCAAGGTCGCGGTCGAAGCGGCTCTGGGCAAACGCGCCCGGGTCGAGGTGTTCGGGACCGACTTCGCCACCCCGGATGGCACCGGCGTGCGGGACTATATTCACGTATCGGACCTCGCCAATGCACACGTTCTGGCGCTTGAGGCGCTGGTCGAGCAACCAGACCGATCGCTGACGATGAATTGCGGCTATGGCCAGGGTTATTCGGTGCTGGAGGTGCTCGACGCGGTCGACCGGGTCACCAACCAGAAGATCGAACGGGTGCTCAGCCCCCGCCGGGCCGGCGATGCCGATTCGCTGATCTCGGATAATGCCCGGATCAAAGCGACACTGCCGTGGGTGCCGAAATATGCCGATCTCGACACCATCGTGCAGCACGCGCTCGCGTGGGAACGGAAACTCTCCGAGGTCCGGGAAACTTGAGGCGCCCGGGCAGGCCATCGGTCCTGCCCCCGGCCACGGCCAACCGGCCATTCGCACCGGCGATGAGCACACTCACCGAGAGACTCTAGGTTGACTTTGCCCTGACTCGCCCGTAACGGCCCGGCTTCAGTTTTCAGCGGCCCTGCCGCACCCGAGGACATCATGAAGATTCGCAACAGCCTCAAGTCGCTCAAGGACCGCCACCGGGACAACCGCGTGATCCGCCGTCGTGGCCGGACCTATGTGATCAACAAGACCAACCGCCGCTTCAAGGCGCGCCAGGGCTAAAGCCTGCGGCGGTGCGGGGCGATTGCCCTGCGCTGGATAAAAATCGGCCCGCCTCCGTCAAGGGGTGCGGGCCGAACCCATTTTGACGATCAGGGACAGCGCATGACCGAGCGAATCGAAGCCGTGGTGTTCGATATCGGCCGGGTCCTGGTGCAGTGGGACATGCGGGTGCTGTTTCGTCAGTTGCTGGACGACGAGGCGGAAGTCGAATGGGTCTACCGCAACGTCGTGACCGAAGCCTGGCACGGCCAGCACGATGCCGGCCGGCCGATTGCTGAAATGGTCGCGGAACGCAGCGCCGAATTTCCCCGCTACGCCGCGGTAATCCAGGCCTATGCTGATCGTTTCAACGAGACCATCCCCGGCCCCGTGCCCGGTAGTGCCGAGCTGGTCGAGGCACTGCATGAGCGCGGCGTGCCCCTTTATGCGATCACCAACTTCGGGGCCGACACCTGGGCCGGGTTCCGCCCGACCTTTCCGCTGCTTGAGCGGTTCGGCGATATCGTCGTGTCAGGAGTCGAGAGGGTCGCCAAGCCTGATCCAGCGATCTATGCGCTGGCAGCGCAGCGGTTCGGCCGCGATCCGGCGACGATGCTGTTCATCGACGATAGTCTGCCCAACGTGATGTCGGCGCGCGACTGCGGCTGGCACGCACACCACTTCATATCGGCCGATCTGCTCGCTGCAGATTTGCGAACCCGCAGCCTGATCTGAACGTCAAAAAAGAGGGCCCCCGTCTGACGACGGAGGCCCAGCTATTTGGGGGGCTGTAAGAGTTGCCTGTCGACAAGCGCCCGGAGTGCGGGGCGCTTGCCGGAAAATGCGTCAGGCGGCCGCGTTACAACGCGCGAGCTTGTCGGCGTCGAATTCGCCCTTGGGGGTGGCGAACTTGGTAACCTGACCGAAGGCCTTCACGACCCGGGTGCAGGTGTTGATCGGAGCGGCGCCATCGATGCGGCCGCTGCATTCGGTACCATTGCAGGTCCAGTTCACGCCGTTGACGACCTTGATGGCTTCCGCAGCCGGCGCGGCGAGGGTCGCGCTATAGGTGCGGGCAGTCTGGGCCTGGGCAGTGCTGGTGGTGGCGGCGAAGCTGGCGATGGTGCCGACAACGGCAAGGCCGGCGGCAAGCAGCGTGCGCGAAAGCGGGCTGGCAGTGGCAGTCATGGTTCTTCCCCTATGCGGTTTTTGGTTCATCACGATTAAGTCTGCACGCAGGGATCGAAGGGGTCCTGGGAGGGAGACACCGATTTACGTTGCGAAACACTACCTATCAATGTAGGTTTTCAGTTGCAACTAAAAACTGTGCAGCGCAGCAAAGATTTTCTTGTCGGCAAGCGAGCCAGTTTTGGGTTAGGTTACAAACCCAGGGACCAAGGGGATTACGACGATGGGCAACCTTCGTGAGCCGCTCGACGAAATTGGCAACTGCGGCCTGCCTGCCGCATTGGAAGTGATGGGCGAACGCTGGTCATTCATGATCCTGCGTGCGGCCTTCAATGGCCTGCATCATTTCGAGGAATTCCTCGGCGCGATGGGGATCGCCCGCAATATCCTGTCGAATCGCCTGGCCCGGCTGGTCGAACATGGCATCATGAAGCGCCAGGCCCTGCCGGATGACCGCCGCAAGATCGAATATCGCCTGACCGAAAAAGGGCTCGACCTGCTCCCCGCCATGCTGGCGCTGCGTCAGTGGGGGGAAAAGTATGGTGCCGGCGTGCCATCCAACCCAGTGCTGTGCGACGAACGCGATGGCATGCCGATCCGGCTGATCACGATCCAGGCGCAGGACGGCCGCATCCTTAGCCCGATGGAACTGGAATGGCGCGACCAGTCCGATGTAACCTGGCCGGCTGACGATACCTCGCGCAAGCTGCGGGCGCTTTAACTGCGCCCGACCACCCGCCGATAGCTGAGCGCTTCGGCCACGTGGATGCGCCCGATCCCTTGGCTGCCCGCCAAATCGGCAATGGTCCGCGCCACGCGCAGCATCCGGGTATAGCCGCGCGCTGACAGCCGCATCGCCTCGGCCGCCTGCATCAGCAGCTTGCGCCCCGCCTCATCCGGCGTGGCGTGGGTTTCCAGCAGGTCGCCATCAAGCTCGGCGTTGCTGGTCTTGCCGGTTCCAGCCAGCCGCTCAACCTGCACTGCGCGCGCCGCCGCGACCCGCGCAGCTACCTCGGCGCTCCCTTCGGCTGGCGGCGGCAGGGAGAGATCGGCCGCGCTGACCGGATCGACTTCGACATGCAGATCGATCCGGTCAAGCATCGGCCCCGATACCTTGGCCTGGTAGTCCGCCCCGCAGCGCGGCGCGCGGGAACAGCCCAGTGCCGGATCGCCGAGATAGCCGCAGCGGCACGGATTCATCGCCGCGATCAACTGGACCCGCGCCGGATAAGTGACGTGCGCATTCGCCCGGGCGACATCGACCGAACCGGTTTCCAGCGGCTGGCGCAGCGAATCGAGCACGGCGCGCTGGAATTCGGGCAGCTCATCCAGGAACAGCACGCCAAGATGCGCCAGGCTCACCTCGCCCGGCCGCACCCGCAGCCCGCCGCCGGTCAGCGCCGCCATCGAGGCCGAGTGATGGGGCGAGCGAAACGGCCGCGACCGGCTGATCCGTCCTTCCTCCAGCAAGCCCGCGACCGAAGCAACCATCGACACCTGCAGCGCCTCGGCCGGAGTCAGCGGCGGCAGGATCCCGGGCAGGCAGGCCGCCATCAGGCTTTTTCCCGCGCCGGGCGGACCGATCATCAGCAGATTGTGGCCGCCCGCCGCAGCAATCTCGAGCGCGCGCTTGGCGACTTCCTGGCCCTTCACTTGCCTGAGGTCCGGGCCATGGGCCGCTGCCAATACCTCGCCGGGGATCGGATCAGGCAGGCGCGCCGTGCCTTTTAGATGGTTGAGCAGGCTGACGAGGTCCGGCGCGGCCACGATCGGTATGCCGCTGGCCCAGCGTGCCTCCCCGCCCTGCGCCGCCGGACAGATCAGCCCCTTGTCCGCGCCGGAAGCATGGAGCGCCGCCAGCAACACACCCGGCGTCGGCACGATCCGGCCATCAAGCGCCAGTTCGCCGACCGCAACGAAATCGACCAGTTGCTCGGCATCGGTCACGCCCATTGCTGCCAGCAGCGCCAGCGCGATCGGCAGGTCATAGTGCGAGCCTTCCTTGGGCAGGTCAGCGGGCGAAAGGTTGATGGTGATCCGCTTGGGCGGCAGCGCCAGGCCCATCGCGGCCAACGCAGCGTGGACCCGTTCGCGGCTTTCATTCACCGCCTTGTCGGGCAGGCCGACCAGATTGAAACGCGGCAGGCCGGGCGCGATCTGGCACTGGACTTCCACGGTACGAGCCTCAAGCCCGAGATAGGCAACTGTCTGGACCAGCGCGACCAAGCATACCCCCTGTTACAAACACTTAGGTGATGCCCCGGCGACAACGCGCTGTCGAGGAAAAGAGACTCCGGTCCGGTGCTTACCGGAACTTAACCCTTGGCGTTGTGCTTACGGCAACCCGGGTCAGCGATGGAGGTTGCCATGCTGCGCCGCCTTGTTCTGCTCTGTGCCCTCCTTGCCGCCTCGGTCCAGCCGCTGCGCGCGCAGGAAATCGCATCTGACCCCGCAGTCACCCAGGAAGTAATCGCCGAGCCGGCTGGCTCCGAGCGGTACGTTGGTTCGATCCAGGCGGCCGTGCCCCGGGGAATTGCTGCCTACGGGCCGTTCCGGGTGCTTGATCGCACTCGCGCCGCGCTGGTCGACGTAACCGATGGGGCCAGCCCGGCGCAGTTCGCCGCGATGCTGCGGGCCTATCCCAACATCGCGCTGATCGAGATGATTGAATGCCCGGGCACCGAAGATGACCGCGCCAACCTGCGGCTCGGGCGGATGATCCGGGCGCGCGGGATCGCCACGCTGGTTCCGGCTGGCGGATCGGTTCGGTCCGGCGGGGTAGAGCTGTTCCTCGCCGGTGCGCAGCGGATTGCCGACCCTGCGGCCGAGTTCGCGGTCCATTCGTGGGCCGACGAGGACGGGCGCGAGGCGCGCGACTATCCCGCCGATGCGCCCGAGAATCGGGCCTATATCGATTACTACCGCGAAATGGGCATGGCACCGGGCCAGGCGCAGGCCTTTTACGCGATGACCAATTCGGTCCCGTTCAAGGATGCCAAGTGGTTCAACGGGGCGGAAATGGCGCGCTGGGTCAGCCTGAACCGGCGCGAATCCCTTGACTCACTCGCCAGCGTCCCTTAACGGCCCGCCCCTGTGATGCGGTCGTCCTCGTGGCGGCCCGTTTTGTTCGATTTTCCGAGGTTATCATGAAGCGCACCTTCCAGCCCAGCAACCTTGTCCGCGCCCGCCGCCACGGCTTCCGCGCCCGCACGGCCACTGTCGGCGGCCGCAAGGTGCTTGCTGCCCGCCGCGCGCGTGGCCGCAAGAAGCTCTCTGCCTGAGCGAATCAATGCCAATGTCCGTCCTTTCGCGACGGGCAGATTTTCTGGCTGCCAACCGGGGCTTGCGCATAGCACGTCCCGGTTTCGTGCTTTTGGCGCGCCCGAACGAAGGCCAGGGCCTGCGCTATGGCATCACCGTGACCAAGAAGATCGGCAATGCGGTGGTGCGCAACCGGATGAAGCGCCGCTTTCGCGAACTACTCCGCGAAGCGCTGCCCACCGCAGGCCTACCCGATCACGATCACGTGCTGATTGGCCGCGAAGGCGGCGTGGAACGCGATTTCGCCCTGTTGCGCGATGAACTGGCTGCAGCCCTGACCCGCGCTGCTGAAGGCAAGGGCGATCCACCCCGGAAACGGCGATGAAGCGCGTGCTGATCCTGATCGCGCGCGGCTGGCAATTGGGGCCTTCGCGAATCCTGCCACCCTCCTGCCGCTATGCCCCATCCTGCTCGCAGTACGCGATCGAGGCGATCGAGAAGCACGGCGCGATTAAAGGTGGCTGGCTGGCGGCGAAGCGGCTAATGCGCTGCCACCCGTGGGGTGGGCATGGCTATGACCCGGTGCCTTGAACGGCATCGCATGGCTCTCCACTTTCACCGACATCAAGATCACTAGAGGCATTTCCTTGGAAAACCAGAACCAGCGCAACCTGATCCTGGCCGTGGTGCTGAGCGCGCTGCTGCTGTTCGGCTGGGAGGCGGGCATCCGCTACTTCTACCCGAACACCGGCAAGCCCAAGCCGGTGGCCAGTGCCAGCGCCATTGATGGTCCGGCGCCCAGCGCCTCGGGCAAGGTGAAGCCAACTCGCGAAGGCGGGCTAACCAACGCCGCCGACATCGCGGAGGAAGCCCGCGACATCAAGACGATCCTGGCCACCCCGGGCCGGATCGCGATTGCCGCCCCGGGCCTGACCGGCTCGCTCAATCCGGTGGGCGGCGTGGTCGACGATCTCGTGACCGTGCGGCACACCGCCGCGATCGATCCCAAGAGCGGGCCGCAGCGGATCTTCTCGCCCGCCGGCACCCCGGCGCAGCACTACGCCCAGTTCGGCTGGCTCGGCGCGGCAGGGCAGGTTCCCGGTCCGCAAACCGCATGGACCGCGCCCGCTGGCGCCAAGCTGACCCCGCAGACCCCGGTGACGTTAAGCTGGACCAACCGCGGCGGCGCAACCTTTACGCTGACCTACAAGATCGATGCCGACTATATGCTTACGGTCGAGCAGGGCGTGACCAACGCCGGCACCGCGCCGCTGACGCTTGAGCCGGTCGCCCAGCTCAATCGAACCAGCAAGACCGCTGCGCTGGATAGCTTCAACGTCCACGCCGGTCCGTTCGGCGCCTTCAACGAGGCCGTCGATTTCGGCACCAACTACAGCGACGTCAGCGAGTCGGGCAAGGTCACCAAGGACGGCCGGACCGACTGGGTCGGCTTTACCGACGTCTACTGGATGTCGACCTTGATCCCAGAAAACCAGGTGCCCGCCAGCGCCGATTTCCGCACGCCGGGCCGCGATATTTTCCTGGCCAACCTGTTCTATCCAGAAAGCAACGTCGCCCCGGGTCAGAACCTGACCCGCACCACGCGGCTGTTTGCGGGTGCCAAGGAAATCAAGGTACTCGACCGCTATGAGGCGGACGGCATTGCCAAGTTCAGCCTGGCGATCGACTGGGGCTGGTTCCGCTGGTTCGAACGCCCGCTGTTCATGCTGCTCGATGCGCTGTTCCGCACCGTCAACAACTTTGGCGTCGCGATCATCCTGCTAACGCTGATCGTGCGCGGGGTGATGTTCCCCGTCGCGCAGAAGCAATTCGCCTCGATGGCCGCGATGCGCGCGATCCAGCCGAAGATGAAGGCAATCCAGGACCGCTACAAGGACGACAAGCCCAAGCAGCAGGAAGAGATCATGGCGCTCTACAAGAAGGAAGGAGTCAACCCGCTCGCGGGCTGCCTGCCGATCTTCCTGCAGATCCCGGTATTCTTCGCGCTCTACAAGGTGCTGATCCTGGCGGTCGAAATGCGCCACCAGCCGTTCGCGCTGTGGATCAAGGATCTGTCGGCACCCGATCCGCTGCACATCCTGAACTTGTTCGGCCTGCTTGATTTCAATCCCCCGGCCTTCCTGGGCATTGGCGTGCTTGCGATCCTGCTGGGCATCACGATGTGGCTGCAGTTCAAGCTCCAGCCGGCGCAGATGGACCCCGTCCAGCAGCAGGTCTTTGCGCTGATGCCGTGGATGATGATGTTCATCATGGCCCCCTTCGCTGCTGGCTTGCTGATCTACTGGATCACCTCGAACCTGTTGACCATCGCGCAGCAGAAGTACCTCTATTCCAAGCACCCGCAACTGAAGGAACAGGCAAACAAGGACGCCGCCGACGCCAAGCGGGCGCGTGAGCGGGCGAAGTAGGATGGATCCGGAAAGTGATGCGGTCGAGCAGGCGCGCCGCCTGTTTTCTGGGCCGATCGAATTCCTGAAGTCTGCGCCCGGGCTGCAATACCTGCCCGATCCAGACGTGCCGGAAATTGCCTTTGCTGGGCGCTCGAACGTCGGCAAAAGCTCGCTGCTCAACGCGCTGACCGGGCGCAAGTCACTGGCCCGCACCTCGGTCACGCCGGGGCGCACCCAGGAACTCAACTTCTTCGACGTGGGCGATCCGCTGGTGTTCCGGCTGGTCGACATGCCGGGCTATGGCTTTGCCAAGGCCCCGCTAAAGGTGGTCGAGCAGTGGAAGCGGCTGGTTCGCGATTTCCTGCGCGGACGGGTGGTCCTTAAGCGCACCCTGCTGCTGATCGACAGCCGCCACGGCCCCAAGCCGGTCGACATCGACATGATGAAGATGCTTGACGAATCTGCCGCCAGCTACCGGATCGTCCTGACCAAGGCTGACAAGATCAAGGCCAGCGAACTCGCCGCCGTGACCGAAGCGACCCAAGCCGAGGCGCGCAAGCATTCCGCCGCCTATCCGCTGGTCCACGTCACCAGCAGCGAAAAGGGCATGGGAATCGCCGAACTGCGCGGCGCGATCTTCGAAGACGCGTTGATCCAGTAAGCGGCGGACTGCCTATTCCGGTCGGGGCGCGTTGCGGCGCCACGGCGGGCGCCCTTCGATCTCCATTTCAAGGCTGAAGCTCAGGAACGTCCGGATCGCGACGATCCCCGCCAGCACTGCAACGCTGCCCAACGTGGGCTGCACGGCCACCGTGTTGATGATGTCGGCGGCGACCAGAAACTCCAACCCGAGCAGGATCGGCAGGCCCAGACTTGACCTGAGCTTGGTAATGCTCTCGTCGCGGTCCTGCTTCGCCGCGAGCCGGTAAAGGAAGATCAGCAAGGTCGAGAAGGCACCGGCCGCAATAATGGTAACGCCGGTCAGTTCCACGATCCGCGTCGCCAGGTGGGCGGCATCGATGGCGAACTGTTCCAGCATCAGGCCCCGCAACCGAAGCAGCGCCGAGTTGTTCCCGCGCGGTTACTTCGCGAACAGCTGCCCCAGGTCGGCAAAAGCCTTGATCTCGATCGCATTGCCGCTGGGATCGCGGAAGAACATGGTCGATTGCTCGCCAGCCTGACCCTTGAAGCGGGTGTAGGGTTCGATCTCGAACGTCACGCCAGCGCGGCGCATCCGCTCCGCCAGAGCGTCGAAATCGGCCAAGGTCAGCACCACCCCGAAATGCGGCACCGGCACGCCGTGGCCGTCGACATGATTGCGCGCGGCATCGCGGCCAGCATTGTCCGGAGCAAGGTGGGCGACCAGCTGGTGACCGAAGAAATCGAAATCGACCCACTCGTCGGACGAACGCCCCTCCGCGCAACCCATCACGTCACCGTAAAATGCGCGCGCAGCAGCCAGATCGTGAACTGGAAAGGCAAGGTGGAAGGGACGCAGGCTCATGGCGTTTCCTCGGACATGACGGCCCCGACATGGGCGGCGCCGCGCGCGGCGGCAAGCTGTTCCTGGCGGTGGCGTTCGCGGTAACCCGCGCGCTGTTCTTCCGTGCGTTCGGCAAAGCAGGCGGGGCAGCTTGCACCCTCTTCAAACTCTGCCGCCGCCTGATCGCTGGCGCTGACTGGGCGGCGACAGGCGTGGCACAATGCATAACTGCCCGGGACCAGCCCGTGACTGACACTGACCCGCTGGTCGAAGACGAAGCATTCGCCCTGCCACAGGCTTTCCTCGGCAGGCACCTCTTCCAGGTACTTCAGGATGCCGCCCTGCAGGTGATAGACCTCATCCACCCCTTCAGCCTTGAGGAAGGCCGTCGACTTCTCGCAGCGGATGCCCCCGGTGCAGAACATCGCGATGCGAGGCGTCTCGCCCTGCCCCAGCAGTTCCTCGCGCCGGGCGCGGAACCACTCCGGAAAGTCGCTGAAGCTGGCGGTCTGGGGATCAATCGCGCGCTGGAAGGTACCGATCGCCACTTCATAGTCATTGCGGGTATCGATCACGATCGTGCCAGGATCGGCGATAAGTGCATTCCAGTCGGCAGGCGCGACATAAGTGCCGACCGAGGCGAGCGGATCAATCTTGGCGAGGCCCATGGTCACGATCTCGCGCTTCAACCGCACCTTCATCCGGTGGAAAGGCATGGCCGGCGCGCGGGAGAACTTGCTGTCCAGCTCGGCACAGCCGGGCAGAGCGCGAATGTGGTCGATTACGGCCGCTATGCCGGCGTCGCTGCCCGCAATCGTGCCGTTGATGCCTTCATGCGCCAGCAGCAGCGTACCCTTGACGCCGTTGGCGCGGCAACAGGCCAGCAGCGGTGCTTGCAGCGCCGCATGATCCGCAAACGGGGTAAAGCGGTAGAGCGCCGCAACGCAGATCGGCAGGCTGGCGGAATCCATGATCAGGCCCTAATCGTTCAGCCTCGACAGCGTCAAGGTGAACGGGTAGCTCGGCCCCATGAAGCTCATCATCGGCAACAAGAACTATTCCAGCTGGTCACTGCGCGGCTGGCTGGCCTGCAAACAGTCGGGCCT
This sequence comes from Sphingomonadaceae bacterium, assembly GCA_009926135.1. Taxonomy (GTDB): domain Bacteria; phylum Pseudomonadota; class Alphaproteobacteria; order Sphingomonadales; family Sphingomonadaceae; genus Novosphingobium. Next base: position 501,376 of record RFPL01000001.1, on the reverse strand, counting down.
CGCCTTCGAGGAAATCCAGGTCCCGCTTTATGGCGAGGACTGGGACCAGCGGAAGAAGGAGCATGACGAGATCGCACCATCATCCGGCAAGGTGCCGGTGCTGTGGGACGGTGATGCGGTAGTCTGGGACAGTCTGGCGATCATTGAATACCTTGCCGACCGGGTTGGGCGGGAGCGATTCTGGCCAAAGGCCGACGATGCCCGCGCGATGGCCCGTTCGATGGTGGCGGAAATGCATTCCGGCTATGGCGCGCTGCGCCGCCAGTGCCCGATGAACATCCGCCGCAAGGTCGAAGGCTGGGAGATCGACGAGGAGGCGCGCGGAGACGTGGTCCGCATTCTGACCCTGTGGGCTGAGGCGCGGGCGCGGTTCGGGCGGGGCGGGCCATTCCTGTTCGGCACGTTCAGCGCCGCTGATATCTTCTACGCTCCGGTGGTCAGCCGGTTCATGACCTATGGGATAGGTGTTCCGGGCTTTGGCAAGGCCTATATGGAGGCGATCTGGGAACATGAATGGCTGCAGGCCTGGATTGCCGCGGCCGAGGATGAGGACTGGGTGATCGAACAATGGGAAATCCCGGCCCGCAAGGGAAACCGCAAATGAGCCGCTGGATCGCCCTGCTGCTGGCCGCCCTGGCCGCACTGACAGCGCAGCCCGCACTGGCCTGGGGTGAATTCGGCCACCAGTCCACCGCCAGCATCGCCTGGGCCAATGTCTCGCCGCAGACCCGGGCTGCGGTGCGTGAACTGCTCAAGGCCGAAAAAGGCCTGGGCACAGCCTACTGCCGGGTGCGGAGCCTGGAAGAGGCCAGCTACTGGCCCGATTGCATCCGCCGCGAAGGCTGGCGCTGGGGCTATTCATTTGCCTGGCACTATCAGACCATGAACATCTGCAAGCCCTATGATCCCCGCGCCAATTGCGCCGGAGGAAACTGCGTGACCGGGCAGATCGAGCGCAATCGCCGCGTGCTGGCCGACAAGGCGCTGCCCGCAGCGCAGCGGCTTGAGGCACTGGCCTGGCTGACGCACTTCGTAGGCGATCTGCACATGCCGCTGCATTCCGGTGATAACAACGATCTTGGCGGCAACCAGGTCGCCGCGCAGTATGGCATTGCGCCGGGGCGCAATCTCCACGCAATCTGGGACGGCCCCCTGGCCGAGCGCGGCATCACCAGCGCCGTACCGCCGCTGATCCGCCGCTATTCCCCGCAAGACCGCGCCGCGCTCGACACGGGCGAAGTGGCCGATTGGGGCCGCGAAAGCTGGGAACTGGCGCGCGGCCTGGTCTATGCCAAGGCCTTCGATCGCGATCCCTGCGCCGCAGGTGAAGCGCCCAAGGAGATCGTCTGGAGCAACGAGGACATCGAAGCCAGCCTGCCTGCCCTGCGCCAGCGCGTGAGCCAGGCCGGGCTGCGGCTGGCCAGGCTGCTGGATGGGGCGCTGGGCCAATGAGCGGAGATCTGCCCCCCGTCCTTCCGCTCGCCCAGGCCTTGATGGCTGCTCCCAGCGTCACCCCCGCGACGGGTTCGGTGTTCGATTGCCTCGAAGGCCAGCTCGCCCCGCTGGGCTTTGCGGTACACCGGTTCCTGGCCGGTGAAGCACCCGACGGGCCGGTGGAAAACCTGTTTGCGATCCGCAAGGGCCCACCGGGCAGCCGCCACTTTGCCTTTGCCGGTCACCTTGACGTGGTGCCGCCGGGCGAAGGCTGGACCAGCGGCGCCTTTGCCCCGGAAGTGCGCGGTGAACTGCTCTACGGCCGCGGTGCGGTCGACATGAAGGGTGCGATCGCGGCGATGGTCTCCGCCGTATCCGCAGTGCCGCAGGATGCCGGGACGATCAGCTTCATCATCACCGGCGATGAGGAGGGGCCGGCCCGGTTCGGCACCGTATCCTTGATCGAACACATGCGTGCGGTGGGCGAGCTGCCCAACCTGTGCCTGGTGGGCGAGCCGACATCGGTCAACCGGCTGGGCGACATGATGAAGATCGGTCGGCGCGGATCGGTCAACATCTGGCTGACTGTCGAAGGTGGTGAAGGCCACGTGGCTTATCCGCATCTTGCCAACAATCCGATCGGTCCGCTGGTCAGCATGCTGGCCGAGCTGAACGCACTGGTGCTCGACGAGGGGACCGAATGGTTCCAGCCATCGAACCTGGAGATCACCGACATCACCGTCGGCAATCCGGCGACCAACGTAATCCCGGCCCGCGCTCATGCCCGTCTCTCGATCCGCTTCAACGATCTGCACACCGGGCAGGGCCTGGCTGACCGCGTCAGCGCGATTGCCGGGAAGCACGGCGGGACCGCGCGCGCGGTGATCTCCGGCGAAGCCTTCCTGACCCCGCCGGGCGATTTCTCGGCGATGGTAGCCCGCGCGGTCGAGGCCGAGACGGGAGTGACGCCCGAAGCCAGCACGACGGGCGGCACCAGCGATGCGCGGTTCCTGAAAAGCCTCTGCCCGGTGATCGAATTCGGCCTGTGCAACGCGACCATGCACAAGCGCGACGAGGCCGTCGCTGTGCCGGACCTGGACACCCTCGCCCGGATCTACGCCCGCATCGCCACCGAGGCGCTGGCGGGCTGATTGCGATAGGGCAGACAGCCTGTTAGGCTGCACAGCAACAATCTTTCAAACCGGGGGACGCAAGCCATGGACCGGCGCCTGACACTCTACATCCTGATCGGCATGGTGCTGGGCGTCGTGGCCGGCTGGCTGGTCTTCGCCTTCATCCCCAAGGGCACGGTCACGGTCTGGCCATTCGGGGTCGAGGCCGATCTCAAGGAACTGTACCTCAAGTCCTTCGGGCTGCTGTCCAGCATCTTCCTGAACCTGATCAAGCTGCTGGTCGCGCCACTGATCCTCTCCACCATCGTCGTCGGGATTGCCCACATGGGTGACAGCGCGGCGCTTGGCCGGATCGGCTTCCGCGCGATCACCTGGTTCATCCTCGCCAGCCTGATCTCGATCGGGCTGGGCCTGGTGATGGTCAACTTCTTCCAGCCGGGCATCGGGGTCGACGTGTCGGCAGCAACAGCGGCCTCGGTCGGCGAAGTCGCCAAGCTCGATTTCTTCGAGTTCATCCTGCACATCTTCCCCAAGAACGCCTTCGATGCGATGGCGACCAATAATATCCTGCAGATTTTGGTCTTCTCGGTATTCGCCGGGGTGGCGCTGTCCGCCATCGGTGAAAAGGGTGCGCCGCTGGTGCGCGGCGCCGATGCCCTGGCCGAGATGATGTTGCAGATCACCGGCTATGTGATGCGTTTTGCCCCCTTCGCGGTGTTTGGCGCGCTGGCCAAGGTCGTGGCGTCCAGCGGACTGGGCATCCTTGCCACCTATGTCGAGCTGGTCACTGAATTCTACCTCTCGCTGGCGCTGCTCTGGGCGATCCTGCTTTCGATCGGCGGGGTATTCCTGGGCAAGCGGATCTTCACGCTGATCCGCTATATCCGCGAACCGATGATGATCGCCTTCTCGACCGCATCGAGCGAGGCCGCCCTGCCCAAGCTGTTCGAACAGCTTGACCGCTTCGGCGTTCCGCGCCGGATTTCTGGCTTCATGCTGCCGCTGGGCTACAGCTTCAACCTTGATGGTTCGATGATGTACATGTCCTTCGCGACACTGTTCATCGCCCAAGCCTATGGCATCGACCTGCCCATTGGCACCCAGATCGCCATCCTGCTGACGCTGATGATCTCTTCCAAGGGCGTGGCCGCCGTGCCGCGCGCTTCGCTGGTGGTCATTACCGGCACACTCGCCATGTTCGGCCTGCCGGTCGAAGGCGTGGCGATCATCCTGGCGATCGACCAGTTCCTCGACATGGGCCGCACCGCCACCAACGTAGTCGGCAATGCGGTCGCCACTTCGGTGATCACCAAGTGGGAAGGCATGCTGGAGGTTGAGGAACCCGAATTCGTCGAGCATCCCCACGCCCGGGCGCATACCGCCGCCGATGGCCGGGCGGGGCTGGATCTGGATCCCTCGAACTTCGAGGACGACCGCAAGTAGAGCGGACCTTAAGCTGGCCTAACCTTGCCCTTCGGGGCTGGCGTCTTCGGCTTGTAGGCACAGAGGTCCGCCACCGGGCAGCGCCAGCATTCGGGCGTGCGCGCCTTGCAGATGTAGCGGCCGTGCAGGATCAGCCAGTGATGCGCGCCAACCCGGAAGGGCTGCGGCACCTTCTTCTCCAGGCCCTTCTCGACCGCCAGCGGCGTCTTGCCCTTGGCCAGCCCGGTGCGGTTGCCAACGCGGAAGATATGGGTATCGACCGCAAAAGTCTCGGCCCCGAAAGCGCAGTTCATCACGACATTGGCGGTCTTGCGACCCACGCCGGGTAGCCCGGTCAACGCATCGCGATCTGCGGGAACCTCACCGCCGTAATCGCGCACCAGAATTTCCGAGAGGGCGATCACGTTCTTGGCCTTGGTGTTGAACAGGCCAATCGTCTTGATGTGTTCCTTCAACCCTGCCTCACCCAGCGCGACCATTTCCGCCGGAGTCTTGACCAGTTTGAACAGCCGGCGGGTCGCCTTGTTGACGCCCACGTCGGTCGACTGGGCGGAAAGCGTCACGGCGACCAGCAGTTGGTAGGTGTTGCCGAATTCCAGCTCGGTTTCGGGCGAAGGGTTGTCCTCGGCGAGGCGGCGAAAGAATTCGAAGATCTGGTCGCGCTTCAAAGGCCGAGCACCTCGCCCATGCCATATCGGCCAGCCGGCTTGCCCACCAGCCACTGGGCGGCGCGCACCGCACCCTTGGCGAAGATCGTGCGGTTCTCTGCCAGGTGGGTGAGCGACAAGCGCTCATCCGCGCCGAGGAAATGGACCGTGTGGTCGCCCGCTACGGAACCGCCGCGCAAGGCAGCAAAGCCGATTTCGCCGGACTGGCGTGCGCCGGTGACCCCGTCCCGCCCGCGGGCGCTGTGTCCGGCCAGGTCAAGCCCGCGGCCAGCCGCAGCCGCCTCGCCCAGCAGCAGCGCCGTGCCGGATGGCGCATCGACCTTCATCCGGTGATGGGTCTCCGAAATCTCGATGTCCCAGTCTTCGCCGAGGCGGCTTGCCGCCTCGCGGACCAGATGGGCGAGCAGGGTGACGCCAAGCGAGGTATTGCCGGTCTGCAGCACGGCGATCCGCTCGGCCGCGCTATCGCACAGCCAGTGGTGCCGCTCTTCCAGGCCTGTGGTGCCGACAACGATTGGCACCCCTGCCGCCACGGCGGCGTCCAGGTTGCCCTCCAATGCGGCCGGGGCGGAGAAGTCCACCAGCACGTCGCTCTGTGCCGCCAGCGCTGCCAGGTCACCGCCCTGGTCGATCCCGCCGGCCTGTTCATGGCCCGCAGCGGCGATTGCATCGGCCAATGCCTGCCCCATCCGCCCTGCACTGCCGATAATCCCGATTCTTGCCATTGCCGTCCCCACTCGTGCCATGCTTCATGGGCGACATGAGCCAAATCCGCAACATCGTGATCCTGACCGGCGCCGGGATCAGCGCCGAAAGCGGCATCGATACTTTTCGCTCCGCCGGCGGTCTGTGGGAGCAACACCGGGTCGAGGATGTCGCCACGCCCGAAGGCTTTGCCCGTGATCCGGACCTGGTGCTGCGGTTCTATGACATGCGCCGTGCCGCAATTCAGGAGAAGCTGCCCAACGCGGCCCACTTCGCGCTGGCTGAGCTGGACGCGAAGTGGACGGGCAATCTGCTGATCGTTACCCAGAACGTCGATGACCTGCACACCCGCGCCGGGGCGCGGCGGGTGCTTCACATGCACGGCGAACACCTCAATGCCTGGTGCACGTCCTGCGATGTCCGCAGCCGCTGGACCGCTCCCCTGATTGACCGACCACCGTGCCCGGTCTGCCAGGCCCGCACGCTCCGGCCCGATGTGGTGTGGTTTGGCGAGATGCCCTACCGCATGGGCGAGATCTATGGTGCGCTGCGCGAGGCCGACCTGTTCGTTTCGATTGGCACTTCGGGCGCGGTCTATCCCGCCGCGGGACTGGTCCAGAAAGCCCGCGAACTGGGGATCCAGACGCTGGAGCTCAATCTGGAGCGATCGCAGGGTTCGGCGCTGTTTCACGAAACCCGGCTGGGCCCGGCGACGGAAGTCGTGCCTCAGTGGGTGGCGGAGCTGCTAGGCCGCTGAACAGGCCCGGCACTCCGGATCCTTGACGATCCGGATCGTCCGCAGTGCCGGGGCCAGTCCATCGAGCAGGTGGACTTTGCCCCACTGCGGATCGCCCATTGCGGAATGCCCCTCAGTCAACGCTCGCACCGCATGCATGGCGGCAAAGGTGCCAACCCAGCCCGCCATGGCCCCCAACACGCCGTCGGCAGCGCAGGTGTCGCAATCCTCGGCATCAAAGGCATCGCCAACGAAGCAGCGATAGCAACTCTGGTCCGGTAAGTGCCCGGCAAAGTTGGCCACCTGACCCTGGAACCGGCCCAGCGCGGCGCTGGTCAGCGGCACGCCCAGCTGCACGCAGGCATCCGACACGGCCAGCCGAGTCGCGAAGTTGTCACAGCCGTCGAGCACAAGGGTCGCGCCTTCGAGGAGCCGCGCGGCGTTATCGCCCCCCAACCTCCCTGACACCGCCCGCACCTCGACGGCACCATCGAACCGCATGACCCACTGCGCTGCCGCCTCGGCCTTCGGACGACCAATATCGTCTTCGCCAAAGATCGTCTGGCGTTGGAGGTTGGACAGATCCACCACATCGTCATCGATCAGGGTCAGCCGGCCAACGCCGGCTCCGGCAAGATACTGCAGCGCGGGAGAGCCGATTCCGCCGCAGCCGACCAGCACCACATGCGCCGCGCTCAGCGCCACCTGCCCCGCCCCGCCCAGCTCAGGCAGCACGATATGGCGGGCAAAGCGGTCAAGGCGATCGGGGGCAAGTGTCATTCCGGCGTTCCTTAAGGTCGTTTGGCCATAAAGTCTTTGGTCGACGCCGCAAAGGAAGTCTCTTGCTCCCGCCCCGGCGATACGGCACTTAATCGGGCAATTAAGATCAAAACGGGATGAGGCATGCATTACGCCCAATTGCGCCAGGTGCGCAGCGAACTAACCGGTCCTGGCGGCCCCTTCGAGATTGTCGAGGCCGAGGTGCTTGGCCACCGGATGAAGGTTTACAAGAATGCGCCGCCTTCGGGGCGGGAGTTCTGGCTGTCGACGGCCGCCTTCGGCCCGCGCGACTACCTGGTCTATGAAGGGGAACGGATCACTTACACCCAGGCGCATGACCAGGTCCGCGCGGTCACAGCCTGGCTATGGGAGCAGGGCGTGCGCCCCGGTGATCGCGTGGCCATTGCAATGCGCAATTACCCGGAATGGATGCTGATCTACTGGGCCTGCCTGTGCCTGGGCGTGGCTGCGGTTGGCACCAATGCCTGGTGGACCGCCGAAGAGCTGGAATACGCGCTGACCGATTCGGCACCCAAGGTGATCTTCGCCGATGCCGAGCGCCTGAAGCGCCTGGCCGAATGCTCTGCTCCGGCGGCCAGGGTGCCGACCGTGGCGGTGCGCGCCGATTCCGGCGGCACCACGGCCTGGAGCGAAGTGATTGCCCATCCGGGCGCCATGCCGGAGGTCCAGGTCGACCCAGATAGCGATGCCTGCATCTTCTATACCAGCGGCACCACCGGCCATCCGAAGGGCGCGCAACTGACGCACCGCGGCTGCGTCTCCAACCTGATGAACCTGCTGTATGCTGGCGCTTCGAGCGGCATGGCGACCGAGCGGGGCGGCGGGGCAGCGATCCCGACCGAACCGCCGATCCCGGCGACACTTGTCACCACACCGCTGTTCCACGTCACCGCCAACAATTGCGCCGCCTATGCCGCGACTGCCCAGGGCGGCAAGATGGTGTTGATGTACCGCTGGGATGCCGGCGCGGCGTTGAAGCTGATCGAGACTGAGCGTTGCAACGGCCTGTCGGGCGTGCCGGTCATGGCGCGCGAGCTGATCAATCACCCGGATTTCGATAAGTACGATACCTCCAGCCTGCTCAACATGTCGGGCGGCGGCGCGCAGGTTCCGCCAGACCAAGTTGGCGCGATCGATCAGAAGATCCCATCGGCGCGGCCCTCGACCGGCTATGGGATGACCGAGACTTGCGGGATCATCACTTCGGTCGGCGGCGACTTTTTCGTCGACCGGCCCAGCAGCGCCGGGCCGTCGATGCCCAATTTCGACGTGAAGTGCGTCGACGATGATGGCAACGAAGTGCCGCAGGGCGAAGTGGGCGAACTGTGGGTCAAGGGATCTTCGGTGATCAAGGGCTATCTCAACCGCCCAGACGCCAATGCGGCCTCGTTCACCGATGGCTGGCTCCACACCGGCGACGTTGCGCGGATCGACGAGGATGGCTTCATCTTTATCGTCGATCGCAAGAAGGACATGGTCCTGCGCGGCGGCGAGAACGTGTTCTGCACCGAGGTCGAGGCCGGGATCTATCGCCATCCTGCCGTGGCTGAATGCTGCGTCTTCGGCGTGCCTGACGAACGCTTGGGCGAGGAAGTCGGCGTCGCCATCGTCCTCAAGCCGGGCGAAGCGCTTGATGCGGAGGCCCTGCGCGCGCACTGCGGCGGCGTCATGGCCAAGCACAAGGTGCCTCGCTACGTCTGGTTCCTGGACGAGGCACTGCCGCGCAATGCCAATGGCAAGTTCCTGCGCCGCGAACTGCGCGACGAACTGGCCCGTCAGACTGCGGAGGCCTGAGAAATGGGTGACATGGACGGTCGGATCGCGCTGGTTACCGGAGCCTCGCAGGGACTGGGGGCCGCTACGGCGCGGGCGCTGGCCGCAGCCGGAGCCAAGGTTGCGGTGACCGACCTCAAGGAACCCGATGACCTCGCCGCCGAGATTGGCGGGATCGCCCGCGCGCAGGACGTAACCAGCGAAGCTGACTGGGCCGCAACGATGGACTGGCTGCGCGCTGAACTGGGCGGGCTGGACGTGCTGGTCAACAATGCCGGGCTATGGCTGTTCAAGCCCATCCTGGAGACCACGTTGGACGACTGGCGCCGGCTCCATGCCGTCAATGTCGAAGGGGTATTCATGGGCACCCGCGCGGCAATTCCATTGCTGGCCGAGCGCGCGCACCTGTGGCGCGGCGGCACGGCGATCGTGAACCTGTCTTCAGTCGCGGGGATCGAAGGCGCAGCGGGCGGCTCGTGCTACAACAGCACCAAGGGCGCGGTGCGCTTGTTCACCAAGGGCTGTGCCAAGGAGCTGGCGGCGGCGCGCATCCGCGTCAACTCGGTCCACCCCGGGGTGATCGACACCGCGATGGGCCGCAAGCTGATCGACGATTTCGCCGGCGCACAGGGCGTGGGCAATAACGAGAGCCTTGCGGCAGTTTCTGCAGCGCACCCGTTGGGCCATCTTGGCGAGCCGCAGAACGTGGCCGATGCAGTCGTCTTCCTCGCCAGCGACCGCGCCGCTTTTACCACCGGCAGCGAACTGATCGTCGATGGCGGGATGACTGCCTAAAGCCTGGCTGGCCCCAGCAGCAGCGCCTTTACGTCACCATCTGTCCGATAAGAGTGGAACAGCAGGTAGGCCGACAGGAACAGCATACCGCCGAAAAAGGCAGTGAGACCCAGCGCCATACCGCCTGGGCTGAATTGGTGGCGCCACGCGACCCAGTTCGCCGCCAGCCCGAGGAAACACATGAAATCAAGGTTGAACTGACCCTACCAGCCCATTTTGGCCATGTCGCCGAAGAAGACCGGCAGCAGGTTCCAGCCATGATTGGCAATCGTGACCGAGGTGTAAGCGATAATCGCGACCAGGCAGACGAGCAGGAACAGACGGAAGAGCGTCACGGGTGATTCCTTGTAGCAGTCGCTACATAGTATCGTGATGTAACGAGTGCTACAAGAGGTGAGATGAGTATCAGGGACGAACAGCGCGAGGCGGTGATCGAACGGCTGGCCGAGCACCTGTTGGAGCACGGACTGGCCCGCACTAGCCTGCGCCAGCTCGCCGCTGCGGCCGGGGTAAGTGACCGGATGCTGCTCTACTACTTTACCGACAAGGCCGAGGTTCTGGACGCCGTAATGGCGCGCGTGGCTGGCGAACTGTCCGTGCGGCTGGCCCAGGCGATCCCCGATGGTGCCCCGCTCCCTCCAGCGGAACTAATCCGCCGCGCTGCAGCCTTCACGACCAGGCCGGAAATGCGCCGGTTCATGCGGCTATGGGTCGAGGTGGTGGCCGCCGCCGCGCGGGGTGAAGCGCCATTCCCGGCTATCGTTGCACAGGTCATGGCAGGCTTCCGGCACTGGGTCGACGCCCGGCTCGACTTGCCCCAGGGCGCCGACCGCGAAGGCACCGCCGCCGCGATCATCGCCGTGATCGACGGCCTCGCCTTGGTCGACATCTGCAGCGAGGACGAAATTGCCTCACGAATGGCAGCCGCACTCTCCTGCCTGTTGGCAGACCAGCCCGGCCCGCGCGACTGATCAGCTGGCTGTGGACAGCCATGTGCACAAGCCTGTGCAAGGGCTGGGGATCACCGAACTATTGGGAGTGGAGAAGCTATCAGCTTTCCAACTGGCGCAGCAGACTGCGCACGTCACCATCCATGTCGGCATCGCGGGTCCGCAGGTCTTCGATCAAGCGCACCGCGTGGATCACTGTCGAGTGATCACGCCCGCCAAACTTGCGGCCGATTTCCGGATAGCTGCGCGGTGTCAGCACCTTGGCGAGGTACATCGCCACCTGACGCGGACGGACTACGGCCCGGGCGCGGCGCTTTGAGGCCATCTCGGTCCGGTCGACCCGGTAGAACTGGCAGACCGTGCGCTGAATCTCGTCGATCGTGATGCGGCGGCGGTTGGCCGACAGGATATCGGTCAGCTGTTCTTCGGCCAGTTGCAGCGAGACGGCCTGACCGGTCAGCTGGGCATAAGCGATCAACTTGTTGAGGCCACCGACCAGTTCGCGGACATTGCGATTGATCGTGCGGGCGAGAAACTCGACCACATCGCCCGGCACGTGGCTGGGTGAGAAGCGTTGCAGCCGGTGCTCCAGGATCGAGCGGCGCAGGTCGATGTCTGCCGGCTGGATATCTGCGACCAGTCCCATGGAGAGACGCGAGAGCAGCCGCTGCTCCACCCCGTCGAGCGCCTGGGGCGCCCGGTCGGCGGCGAAAACCAGCCGCTTGCCTTCGGCCAGCAGTGCATCGATCGTGTAAAGCAGTTCTTCCTGGGCCGAAGCCTTGCCGATGATGAACTGGATGTCATCGACCAGCAGCAGGTCGAAGCCGCGCAGGCGGGCCTTGAATTCGATAGTCTGGTTCTGACGAAGCGCCTGGACGAATTCGACCATGAAGCGCTCGGCCGAGCAATAGAAGATCCGCGCCCGCTGATGGTTCGCGAGATAGGCATGGCCAATTGCATGGAGCAGGTGAGTCTTACCCTGGCCGGTCGCCGCCTTGAGATAGAGCGGCGCAAACTGCGGCGTTTCAGGCGCGGCCATACGCTGTGCAGCATTGCTGGCCAGCACGTTGGCCGAACCGGTAACGAAACTGGCGAAGGTCAGCGATGGATCAAGCCCGATCGGCCCCTGGCCAAGCGACCCCAGCTCGGCCGCGCTCATTCCCAGCGCATCGCCGGGCTGCGACATGACCGTGCCATCGTTGGCGGCGCGGCGATTGTCATCCCGTCCGAGACGCAGCCCCGGCAGCGGGCGGCGACCAGGCAGAACGCTGATCTGGACGTTGCGGATATCGGGCCGGGCAATCTTCCAGGCCAGCGAGAGCCGGTCAGCAAAGCGATCAGCCACCCAGTTGGCCGCGAATTCGTTAGGCAGGTAGAGATCAAGCTTGCCGTCCTGCTTGCACAGCGCGCCCAGCTGGATCGGCTTGATCCACTGGCTGTACAGCTGGTTCCCCAGATCCTTGCGCAGGCCCCGGCTGATGTCAGCCCAGTCCGCGGCGAGATCGAGCGCTTCCTGTTCTTCCATCATGCGCTCTGCGTCAGCTCCGCCCGGCGCGGCTGTGCCGCGCGAATTGCCAATATTTGGTCCCGACACCCCAAGGCCCCCGAAAATACCTATCCCGCCTGCTCCTCGGCTGAGGGCAGAACTGGCCCGCATCCGGCCCCCAAAAACCGGTTCGGTACTCTGATCTGTGTGAAGGCCCGCCTCGAAGAATCCGCGGCGGGCTTGCAGGGTGTTATGCCCCGCTCATCGCGCAGGGCAAGCGCCCGATTGCAAAAAAACTGAAATAAATAGCCTTGACTCAACTGCGCTCAGGCAATTCCCGCAGGCTATTTCTAAACACCTGTTAGGCATATGATTTTTCCAAAGCGGAAGTGCGAATCGCGGGAAACCTTGGACTTGTTGCGCCGCCGCATTTTCCCACTCCGGCACAAAGCAAAAAGGGCCGGCGGTTGAACCGCCAGCCCCTTTGCTGGGTTGTTCCCATTTCGTGCCGCCGATCCGCGAATCGGCCGCCCGGAGCTTGCCGCTTTTAGAGCGACGAAACCCGCTTGGTCAGACGCGCGAACTTGCGCGACGCGGTATTCTTGTGAAGCACGCCGCGCGCCACGCCGCGCTGCAGTTCCGGCTGGGCCGCCTTGAGCGCTTCGGCAGCAGCGGTCTTGTCACCACCGGCCAAGGCAGCTTCGACCTTCTTCACGAAGGTGCGGATACGGCCCAGGCGGTTGCCGTTGATTTCTGCGCGCTTCTCGTTGCGACGGATGCGCTTCTTGGCTTGCGGCGTATTGGCCATGTCAGTCCTTCTTGTGGCTGGTATGATCCAGCCCGATACCGGTTGAAATTTCGCACAAAGTCGCGGGCGCTGAACGAGTCATGCCCGCGGAAAGCGCGGCCCTTAACTGGGCAAAGCCGAATCGTCAACCGGAGAGAGTCGCCAGCCGGCGCGACCCCGCCATCCGATCAGACCGGACATCACTTCTGGCACTTGGCGCAATACCACGTGCTGCGGCCACCTTGGGCCACGCGCTGGATCGGCGCTCCACAGCGGGTGCAGGGCTGGCCCGTCCGGTCATAGACGTCGAACTGCTTGGAGAAATAGCCCAACTGGCCATCGGGCTGGGCATAGTCACGCAGGGTTGATCCGCCGGCTTCAATCGCCTCGGCAATCACCGCCTTGATCGCCGGCACCAGCCGCTCAATCGCCGGTCCGGTAACAAGGCCAGCCGGCTTGCGGGCGTCGATGCCGGCGCGGAACAGCGCCTCGCAGACATAGATGTTGCCCAGCCCGGCCACGATGCGCTGATCGAGCAGCATCAGCTTGATCGCCGCGCTGCGCCCCTTCAGCGCCGACTTGAGATGCCCGGCGGTCAGTTCGTCACCCAGCGGCTCGGGGCCCATGGCGGCGAATGCTGGCCATTCTGGCAGCAGTGGCTCATCGACCAGGTCGACGGACCCGAACCGCCGCGGATCGTTCAGCGCCAGGATGTGACCTGAGGCTGTTTCCAGCACGAGGTGGTCGTGCGTGCCGATGTCCTCCGGGTCGATCCGCCAGCGCCCGGACATGCCCAGATGGAATACCAGGCTCCGCGCCCGGTCCGTGTGGATCAGGCCATATTTGGCGCGGCGCCCCATGCCGGTGACCGTTGCCCCGGTCATGGCCTGGACCAGGTCCGCCGGGAACGGCCGACGAAGGTCGGCGCGGCGCGGTTCAACCCGCACCAGCTTCGCGCCGTCGAGATACCGGGCAAGGCCGCGAACCGTAGTTTCAACTTCTGGTAATTCAGGCATGGTGATGCTGCATACATCCTTTCCGCCGCGCCGAAACTCCCCTAAGGGCCAGCCCCATGAGCGAACAGGTTTCCTTCGGCTACGAAGAGGTCTCCCCCGAGGAGAAGACGGCCCGCGTCGGCGCGGTGTTTTCAAGCGTCGCCAAGAAGTACGACGTGATGAACGATGCCATGTCGGTCGGCATGCACCGGTTGTGGAAGGACAAGTTTGTCCGCCGCGTGAAGCCCCGTCCGGGTGAGCAGATCCTCGACATGGCCGGGGGCACGGGCGACATCGCCTTCCGCCTTGCCGCCGAAGGCGCCCAATTGACGGTTTCCGACATCAACCAGGACATGCTTGATGTCGGGATCGAACGCGCCATGGACAAAGGGCTGGATAGCCTCGTCTGGTCGCGCCAGAACGCTGAAGAGCTTAGCTTTCCGGACCGCTTCTTCGATGCCTATACGATCGCTTTCGGGATCCGGAACGTTACCCGGATCGATCATGCCCTGGCCGAGGCACACCGCGTGCTGAAGCATGGCGGGCGATTCTTCTGCCTTGAGTTTTCGACCACCGAGTGGCCCGGCTTCCGGGAGATTTACGATCTTTATTCGCACAGACTGGTCCCGAAGATCGGCCAGGCGATTGCCGGGGATGCCGATTCCTATCGCTACCTGATCGAATCGATCCGCCGCTTCCCGACCATGCCAGAGTTCGAGCGCATGATCCGCGAGGCTGGCTTCACCCGCACCAAGGTCGAACCGATCCTGGGCGGCCTGGTGGCCATTCACAGCGGCTGGAAGATTTGACCCGTCCGACTACTCATCTGCTACGGCTGCTGCGCTGGGGCCGGATCCTGGCCCGCCACGGCGCGCTGCGCGGGATTGAGCAGGACCGCAACACGCCGCTGCCGGTCAAGCGACTGTTCCGGCTGGCCCGGCTGGGCACGTTCCAGCCGCGCGTTCCAGACTATGCCGGGGCCTTTCAGGCCATCGGCCCGGCCGCGATCAAGCTGGGCCAGACGCTGGCCACCCGGCCTGACCTCGTTGGCGATGAAGCCGCACACAACTTGCTGAGCTTGCAGGACAGCCTGCCGCCGGTGCCCTTCAGCGCGATTCGGGCGGAAATCGAGGGCAGCTTCGGCAGACCCCTCGACGAGATCTTCTCCAGCATCGACCCGGAGCCCGTCGGCGCGGCCTCGATCGCGCAGGTCCACAAGGGCGTCACCACCGACGGCCGGACGGTTGCGATCAAGGTGCTGCGCCCGGGCATCGCCAGGAAGTTCGCCGCCGATCTGGAGACCTACGAATGGGCCGCCGCGCACCTCGAGGCGCTGGGCGGTGAGGCAGCGCGCCTGCGCCCGCGGATGGTCATCGCCAATCTCAAGCGCTGGACCCTGCGCGAGCTCGACCTGCGGCGCGAGGCAGCCTCGGCCTCGGAGCTCGCCGAGGCGATGCAGGGCTTCGAAGGCTACCGGATACCAGGGATCGACTGGGACCGCACCAATGGCCGGGTGATGACCATTGAGTGGATCGACGGGATCAAGATCAGCAACCGCGCCGCGCTGGAAGCCAGCGGGATCGATTTGCCCGAACTCGCCGGCCGCCTGGTGATCGCCTTCCTGACCCAGGCGATCAGCCACGGCTATTTCCATGCTGACATGCACCAGGGCAACCTGTTCGTGCAGGCCGACGGCACCATCGCCGCGATCGACTTCGGGATCATGGGTCGGATCGACCGCCGCGCCCGGTTCTGGCTGGCCGAGATACTTTATGGCCTGACCACCGGCAACTACCGCCGCGTGGCAGAGATCCATTTCGAGGCGCAGTACGTGCCGGGCTATCACTCGGTCGATGATTTCGCGACCGCGCTGCGCGCCGTGGGCGAGCCGATGCGCGGCAAACCGGTCAGCGAGCTGTCGGTCGGGCAGATGCTTGACGGACTGTTCGCGATTACCCGCGATTTCGACATGCAGACCCAGCCGCACCTGCTGCTGCTGCAGAAGACCATGGTGATGGTCGAAGGACTGGCAACCGCGCTGCACCCCGGCATCAACATGTGGGACGTCTCCGGCCCGTTCGTGCAGGGCTGGATCCGCGACGAGCTGGGCCCCGAAGCCGCACTGGCCGACCGGCTGCGTGAAGATGGCGAGACTCTGCTGCGCCTGCCCGGCCTGATCCGCCGGCTGGAGGAGCGCTTCCCGCCGAAGGGCGGTGCCCCCGAACAGCCGCCGCTGCCCGATGTCGAACTGGTCTGGGAGCGGCGCCAGGGGGATGCTGGACGCCAGTGGGGTGGCTATGTGCTCGCGCTGCTGGCGGGTGGTGGCGCGGTCTGGGGCGCGACCCTGCTAGGCTGGCTATAGCCCGTGGACCTCGACGCGCTGATCCTGCACTTTTTCGGGACCGAAGACCCGGCCGAACTGACCGAAGCGGACTATGAACGCGCCCTCGAAAAGCTGAAAATCGGCTTTGGAGTAGAGCGCGAGCCAGGCCGCAAGTTTGCACTGTGGACGCTGATGGATGCGCTGGGCGTTGCCCCGCTGCCAGCTGAAGCCTTTGCCAAGGAACCGCTGCTCAAGGCGGCGGCAGAGGACTACCTCAAGGCAGCGTTCCGGATGGAGCGCTATGGGGAGCAGGATGACTGAACCGGCAGTCCTGTTCGTCTGCCTGGGCAATATCTGCCGCTCGCCGATGGCCGAGGGCGCGTTTCGCGCCGCTGCAGAAGCGGCTGGCCTCAAAGTTGCCATCGATAGCGCCGGCACTGCTGCCTATCACATCGGTGATCCGCCCGATCCACGCGCGCAGGAGACGGCACGGAAGTATGGTGCCGAGATCGGTGGCCTGCGCGGTCGGCAGCTCGTGCCAGAGGATTTCCGCCGCTTTAGTCACGTGCTGGTGATGGACCATGCGAACCTCGCCAACGCCCGTGCCATCGTGCCGGACGATGCGGTATGCCAGCCGCAGCTGCTGCTTGATCTGGTCCCAGGCCGCGAGGGCGCGGCAGTGGCCGATCCATATTACGGCGGCGAAGAGCATTTCGAGGACACCTGGGCCGATGTCAGCCGCGCTGCTGCGGCGCTGGTTGAGGCGCTGCGACGATGAGCCACGAGAGCGCGGCCGCCTGGCTGGCGCAGCACGCGCCAGACGTGCGCCTGATCGACCAGGCCCAGTCTACCGCAACGGTCGCAGAGGCGGCAGCCACGCTGGGCGTCGAACCGGGCCGGATTGCCAAGACCCTGGCCTTCCGGGTTGGCGATGCCCCGTACCTGCTGGTCACGCGCGGGGATGCCCGGCTGGACAATGCCCGCTGCAAGGCCGAGCTGGGCGGGCGGCCACGGATGCTTGACCCGGAGGAGACGCTGAAGCTGACCGGCCATGCGGTTGGCGGAGTTTGCCCGTTTGGCCTTGCGACAGAATTACCCATCCTCGCTGACCGCTCGTTGCTGGCCTACCCCACCGTCTTCCCGGCGGCGGGGTCGCGGACATCCTCGGTCGAGCTGGCACCGCTACGGCTGGCCGAACTCGTCGGCGCACGCTGGACCGAGATCTGCAAGCTGCCCGAATGAAGAAGGGCGGGAAGGTTGCCCCTCCCGCCCTCGATCAAGTAGCCTTCTCTAGAGCCTTGCGGCTCCCGAGGCCTCCTCTCCAACTGGTCAGAACTTGGTACCGGCGCGCAGACCGATCGTGCGCGGTGTAATCGGCACGATGTAGGGGCGCTGATAGCACTGGCCACACTGGACAAAGCGCGAGGCCTGGCCTCGTTCGTCCAGCAGGTTCGCGGCATAGAGTTCGATATTGAAGCTGTCCCACTCAATCCCGACCGCGAGGTTCACAGTGGTGAAGGACGGCAATTCGCCAAGCTGGGCGGCCTGGGTCACGCGGACATCGCCGCTGGCCGAACCCTGGTAGGCCACGTTGATCTGGCCGTAAGGCTTCTTGTCGCCCATGTCAGCGGTATACCTTGCGGTACCCGAAGCCTTGAACTTTGGCGTGATCGGCAGGCGCGTACCTGCAGGCGACTGGATCGAATTGCCTGCGCCAGCACAGGTAAAGGTCGGATCGGCAGCGGCGCAGAGGTTCTTGGTGGTCTTGGCATCGGTATAGGCAGCTGCCACCTGCAGGAACAGTCCGCCGCCATTGTAGCTGACATCGGCATCGACACCGCGAATGCGGGCGTCGGGGCCGTTCTTGATCTCGGTAAAGCTGTTCGCGCCGAGGTAGGAATACTGGAAGTCATTCCAGTTCTGCTGGTAGATCGCACCATTGAAACGCAGGCCGCGGGCCAGCGTCGACTTCCAGCCGATTTCGTAGTTGATCAGGAAGTCAGCATCATACGGACCGACGTCGGCACGGCGGTTAACCCCGCCGGGGCGGAAGCCCTTGGATGCGGTGGCATAGACCATCAGGTCGCTGGTGGCCTTCCACGACAGGTTGGCGCGCCAAGTGAAGCCATCGTCCTTCACGCGGACCGGATCGACGCCCGACCCGTTCCAGACGCCCAGGTTGGTGCAGGGCGTGCCATCGACCGAGCCTGGCAGCAGCTTGACCCCTGGGGTGCCTGCGACCGGACGCAGGCGCGAGCCGGTGGTGGTGAAGCATCCGGCCACACCGGTGCGCGATGAACCGGCACCGTTATAAGGCGTGTCGGTGAAGTCGCTGTTGGGGTTGCGGCCAAAGCCGAAGAACCCGATCAGGGTATTGTCGAACTTGTAGGCGCGCGCACCGGCGGTGAACGTGACGTTCTCCAGCAGATCATAGCTGAGCTCGCCAAAAGCGGCATAGTCGCGGTCGACGCGGTCCTGCCGTGTCAGCCACAGCGTGCCGGGGCGGCCATTGACCGAGACCAGCGGGCCGAGGTTCGAAACCTGGTAATCCTGGAAGATCTCGTTCGACTGGCGCTGATAGAATACACCGCCAACAAAGCGCAGCGGCTTGTCAGCTGGCGAAGCGATGCGCAGTTCCTGGCTGAGCTTCTTGAAGTGATCGGTGCCGATCACCTTCTGGCGCGGGTCGATATTCCGACCGAGCGAGTCGAGGAAATAGAAGTAGCCGGCAAGGCCGCCGACCGACGCGTAGAGCGAATCGTAGGCTTCCGAATAGTCGGTGTAGTCGCTCGAGCTCAGAGTCTTGCGATCGAGATAGGCCCCGGCATAGGTCACGTCCCAGTTGCCGATCTTGCCTTCGATAGTCAGCGCGGCCTGGATCCACTTGTCGTTGCGGAATTCCGGCGCGAAGCGCTGCAGCTTGAGATCGCCAACGCTGGGATCATAGGCATAGGAGCCCTGGCTGAGCATCTTCTGGTAAGTGACCGAGGGGGTCACGGTCCAGTTGTCATCCAGATCGACCTTCAGCGCGGCGCGGGCACCAAAGGTTTCGGTCTCGTTGTAGTTCTCTTCGACATAGGCGTTGTTGTTGACGCAGAACCCGCCTGGCTGGGGCAGGAAGCAGCGGCTGCCGGCGACATTGTCGATATAACCGGCATCGCGCTGGTAGAACCCGACCACGCGCAGCGCCATGCGGTCATTGATCGGGGCGTTGATCATGCCATCGAACTTGCCGCCGATCGCCCCGCCCTTGACGGTGTTGATCTCGCCATCGAGCGAGCCTTCGAACCCGGCCGTGCTGGGCTTGTTGGTGATGATGCGGATCGTGCCGGCCTGCGACGAGGCGCCATAGAGCGTGCCCTGCGGGCCCGACAGGCTTTCAATCCGGGCGATGTCATAGATGTGGACATCAAGGTTGCCGCCGATCGTCGTGACCGGCTGTTCGTCGAGGTAGACGCCGACTGAAGGAAGCGAGCCCGAGTGGTTGCCGTCCCCGCCCGAAGCGACACCGCGCATGTAGACCACGTTGGTCCCCGGCGTGCCGCCCGACTGGAATGACACGGAGGGAAGCTGCTGGGCATAGCCCTTGAAGTCCGAAATATTGAGCTGTTCAAGCTTGGCTGTGCCAATTGCCTGGATGGAGATCGGGACGTTCTGGAGGTTTTCCGAGCGCTTCTGCGCCGTCACCACGATTTCGCCCGGATCGGTCTCAGCAGTTTCCTGGGCGAAGGCCGGGATTGCGGAAAGTGCGGTAGAAGCCAGCAGCAGCGCACCAGCAGTGCGACGAACAGAAAACGTCATGGATACCCCATCCAACATTGCAGTTCGCCGTGTCTGATTTCGTGCGTCGCGAAGGTCAAGCAGCGCCGCCAAGCCGCTCGTCGATCAACCGCGCCGCGTGGCAGAATTACAACGCTTCCGGAGCGTCCGGATAGGCTTCCAGCACCGGACCGAGTGCGGCCACAAGCGGACCGAGCCAGGCCTCAAACGGCACATGCGCCTCGGTCCCCTCGCGGAAGATCGGGCGGCGAACCTGCTCGGAACTGGGGGTGCGCACGGCGCGTTCGGTCCGGTGGAACTCCAGACAGGCCTGCTCGAACGGCAAGCCGCAATAGTCCAGCAAGGCCCGGACCTCGGTCTCGGTGTCATCGACCATGTTCTCGTAGATAACGCGGTGGATCCGCCCGGGCTGGATCCGATCGAGATGGGCCATCAACCGCACGTAGTCGCGATAATAGCGCCCCATGTCCTCCAGGCTGTAACTGAAGGCTTGCCCACGCGCGAAATGCTGCTTGTAGTTGGAAAAGCAGCAACCCAGCGGGTGCCGCCGCGCGTCCACGATCTTTGCCCCCGGCAGCGCCAGCATGATGAACACCGTGTGCAGCCAGTTATTGGGCAGCTTGTCGATGAAGAACGGCCGCTCGGTCTTGCGCTGGATCCGCGTACGCCTCAGGAATTCCTCGCCGCGCCGGGCCAGCTGCTCGGCCGTCAGCTCTGGCAGGCTCAGCGGATAGTTTGCCTCGCGCCGGGCCAGCGCGGGGATGTCGGGCAGCTCAGTCGTCCCTTCAACCTGGCTGTGGCTGGCCAGGATCTGCTCGACCAGCGTCGAACCCGCACGCGGCATTCCAAGGACAAAGATCGGGTCCGGAGCATCGCAACCCTGCCCGGCGCGCGCCGCGAAGAATTCCGGCGTCGCCAGTTCGATCAGCCGGTCGACGAACCGGCTGGTCTCGTCAGCTTCGTAGTCCAGCTCGGTCCGGCGCAGGGCATTGCCAGCGGCATAGTGGGCAAAGCTCGCCTCGGCCTCGCCCCGGTCCTCCAGCGCCTTGCCGAGGGCGAAGTCGAGATGGAAGCGGTCTTCCTGGGCTACCCCGCCCTGCTCCAGCGCGGCCTCCATGGCAGCGATATCGGCATCGGTGAACTTCACCGTCTTGAGATTGGCCAGGCTCCACCAGGCTTCGCCCAGCGCCGGCATCAGCTCGATTGCCTTGCGGTAAGCCGCAATCCCGTCTTCCAGCCGACCGACCGTCTTGAGCATATGGCCAAAGCTCATCCAGACGCGCGGCTGGTTCGGGGCCTGGGCCAGCACGCGGTCATACAGCGTGATCGCTTCGTCGAACTCGCCGATCCGGCCGAGCGCCGCGGCTTGAAGATTGGCATGACCAGGGTTGTCGGGCTCTTCTTCGACCACCCGGTTCAGCTCGGCAATGGCGTCGGCCGGGCGGTTCTGGCGGTAAAGCACCAGCGCCAGGTTGGCCCGCGCCGGGGTAAAGGCCGGGGCCAGTTCCAGCGCGCGGCGCAGCAGGTTCTCGGCATCAGCGTAGCGGCCGATCCGCCCGGCCAGCTCGGCAAACAGGCGAATGGCGAACACGTCGAGCGGATCTTCCTTCAGGTGTGCGCGCAGCAGCGGCTCGGCCATCGGCAAGTCGTTCTCGTTCATCGCCATCGCGGCCTGGATCAGCCGGGGATGATAGGCGCCCGCGCGGGCCAGCCAGGATTGGGTGGATACGGTAGTCATGCTGGCCCCAAGAAACATGGTGACGCAGCGCGATCAAGCGATAGTCTGCGCTGCAAAGGGGATAAGGCCGATGGAACGCAAGTTGGGGTACTGGGCGCTGCTGGCGCTCGTCATCGGCAATATGGTCGGTTCCGGGATTTACATCTTGCCCGCACAGCTTGCCCCGCTCGGCTGGAACCAGTTTGCCGGCTGGGGGATCACCATCATCGGCGCGCTGGCGCTCGCCCGGGTATTTTCCGCACTGGGTGCGCGACTGCCTTTGGCAGGCGGCCCCTATGCCTATGCCACGGCCGCCTTTGGCCCGCTGGCTGGGTTTACCACGGCCTGGGCCTATTGGGTGATGAGCTGGGTTGGCAACGCTGCCGTCGCGGTGGCTGTGGTCAGCGCGCTGGCGTTGATCTTTCCCGCACTGGCGACGACCACGGGGGCACCCGCCGTGCTGGCCGTGGCCTGCGTCTGGATCGTGACCTTCATCAACATCCGCGGCGTGCGCGAGGCTGGACGGCTGCAGGAAGTGACCGTGGTACTGAAACTGTTGCCGCTGGTCGCGCTGATCGGGCTGGCAGTCTGGCTGTGGCTGACGGGTTCGCCACGGGCACCCGATCCGGCCGTGCCATTCACTGCAGACAAGGTGGCAATCGCGGCGGGTCTAACTTTCTGGGGCTTCCTGGGCCTGGAGGCAGCGACCGTGCCGGCCGACAAGGTCGAGAACCCGGGTCGCAATATCGCGCGGGCGACCATGCTGGGCGTGATCCTGACCGGCATCGTCTATTTCGGCATTTCCTTCGCTTTCGCGCTCTACATGCCGGTCGGTGAAGCAGCGGCCAGCCCTGCTCCGGTTGCCAGCTTTCTGGGCCGCTATCTGGGTACAAACCTGGCGATAGTCGTGGCCCTGTTCGCCGCGATCAGCGCCTTCGGCACGCTTAACGGCTGGGTGCTTGTCCAGGCCGAAATGCCCTGGGCCATGGCCAAGGGCGGGGTCTTTCCGGCCTGGTTCGGGGTGGAGGGCAAGCACGGCACCCCGGTGCGCTCCCACCTGGTGTCCAGCAGCCTGCTTTCGGCAATCACCCTGCTCAATTATCAGAAAGGCATGACTGACCTGTTCGGCTTCATCGCCTCGGTCAGCCTGGCTGCAGGGCTGGTCGCCTACCTGATGGCGGCGCTGGCCGCCTTGCGGATTGTGCGCGACAATACGATGACGCTGCTCGCCGCGCTGGTCGCGGTCGCCTTCTTCTGCTGGGCCGAATATGGCCTGGGCGGGGTGGCAATCGGCTATGCCGCGCTACTGATCGTGGCCGGCCTGCCGGTCTACCTGCTGGTCAGGAACGCAAAAGCTTCCTGATCAGCGGGCGGTCGGCCAGGATCGCGTGGGCCGCATTGTGGCCCGGCGCGCCGGTCACGCCGCCACCGGGATGGGTCCCCGCGCCGCACATGTAGAGACCCTTGATGGGCCCGCGATAGTCGCCATGCCCCAGCACCGGGCGCGCCGCCCAGAGTTGGTCGATGCCCATCGTGCCGTGCATGATATCGCCGCCGATCAGACCGAACTTGCGCTCAAGATCCCACGGCGAGTGGATCTGTGTCGCAATCACGGACTTGCGGAAGTTGGGGGCGTGATCGTTGACCGTATCGATGATCAGGTCCGCCACCTTGTCGCGGTTGGCGTCCCAGTCGACCGTAGGATCGAACTGCTGGCAGAACAGCGAAGCGACATGGCAGCCCGGAGGCGCCAGGCTATCGTCAACCGTCGAGGGAATCTTGATCTCGACGATCGGCTTCTTTGACCAGCCGTGCTGCTGGGCATCGATGAAGGCCTGGTCCATGTAATCCATGCCGGGCGCGATGATGATCCCGGCGGTGTGGTGCTCAGCCTGCGCTTTGCCCGGCAGGACCGAGAAGTCCGGCAATTCCGACAGCGCGACGTTCATGCGGAATGTGCCAGAGCAAGTCTTGAAGCCCTTGATCCGGCGCTGGAAGTCCTCGTCCAGGTCGCTCTGATCGACCAGCTGGCGATAGAGCAAAGCCGGGCCGGCATTGGAGGCGACGATCGGGGCGATCAGTTCCTCGCCGCTCTCCAGCTTCACACCCTGGACCTTGCCGTTGTTGACCAGCACCTGGGCCACCGGTGCCTCCAGGCTGATCTCGACGCCCTGGTCCTCGCAAGCCCTGGCCATGGCCTGGGTGATCGCCCCCATGCCACCAACTGCGTGGCCCCAGGCGCCAAGCTTGCCGTTCACTTCGCCGAAGACGTGGTGGAGCAGGACATAGGCCGAGCCGGGGGTCGAAACCCCTGCATAGTTACCGACCACCGCATCGAAGGCAAAGGCGGTCTGGATGTGATCGTGCTCGAACCAGCCGTCGAGGAACTGGCGGGCCGACTTGGTGAAGATGTCGAGCAGGTCACGCTGGACCGACAGGTCCAGATTGGCCATCGGCCAGCCCTGCTTGGCCGCTGCCACCAGCGAGGCCAGTCCGCCACCGACATTGGGCGGGATCTGCAGGGAAAGGTCGCGCAGCACGTTGGCGACCTTTTCCAGCGCAGCGTCGTACTTCGGGTAAGCCTCGGCGTCCTTCTTGGAAAAGCGTGCGAATTCGGCCTCGGTCCGGCCGGGACCTCCGCCCAGCTTGAGGTAGTCATTCTCGAACGGGAAGAAGTTGCTGATGGTTCGCTCGATCACACGGTAACCGTAATCGTGCAGCCGCATGTCGGCGATCACCTTGGGGCGCAGCAGGCTGACCGTGTAGCTGGCGGTCGAGTTGCGGAAGCCGGGGTGGAACTCCTCGGTCACCGCCGCGCCGCCGACAATGTGCCGCCGCTCCAGCACGCGCACCCGCATGCCCGCGCGGGCAAGGTAAAAGGCGCAGGTCAGGCCATTGTGGCCACCACCGATGATCAGTGCGTCGTAGGTCTTGGTCATGGCTTGCTCCAGCCCGCTGCGGGCGCGAAGGGTTGGCGGGCTTCCGGGATCAGGGTGCGGATCTTGCGGGCGAAACTGCGCAGACAGACTTCGCTTTTGCCGATTGGGCCATTGCCATAGGTCCGGCTCTGCATCCCCTGCTGGACGCGGCTGATCAGCCAGGTGTCCTCGGCATTGACCACGCGGTTGATCCGCCAGTTGGCATAGCGTGTCAGCTTCATTTCGCGGCGCCGGTCTTCAGGTACCAAAGCGTCGGGCAGGGCATAGGCCACTTCGCGCAGCAGGCATTCGGTCGGTGAAATCGGCAGCCACTGCATGAAATCAATCTGATCGGCATAGATGTCGAAGGCCATGTTCGGCCAGAGCTTGTAATAGAGCCAGCGGCCGTGGGCCTCTTCGGGCAAGTGATCCACCCGGGGCAAGTGAGCGCGGTAGAAGCGCTCCCAGAAGTTCTGCTTCTCGTTCTTGATCACGTCGCCATGGAGCCGGTCGGCCCAGCCATGCGCCTCGATTGCATAGGTCTTGCCGACCAGTCGGGCCAGGCCGTCATGGGCAACCGGGATGTGCAGGTTGTCGGAGTAATTATCGCCGACGTTCTTCCAGTTGACACCGCGCGGCCGCAACCGGACCGGGGCCATCCGCTCCATCTCCTCGAACCGGTACTGGCTGACCTCGCCCTCGAACGGCGCCATCATCTCGCCCACCGTCGGAAAACCGCCCGGAGCCAGGTTCACGAAGATGAAGCCGTGCCAGACCTCGGTCGCGACCGGGACCAGGCCGTTGTCCTCCAGCTTCAGCGCCGGATACTCGCTCTTCATCGGCACGCCGGACAGGCGCCCATCCGTCTCGAAGGTCCAGGCATGGTAAGGGCAGACCAGCTTCTTGGCGCAGCCCATCGGCCCTTCGACCAGCCGCATTGCGCGGTGGCGACAGACATTGGTGAAGGCGTGCACCGCGCCATCGTCGCTGCGGATCACCACCACGCTCTCGCCCAGGTAGTCGATCGTCTGGTAATCACCGGGGCTAGGAATCTCGTTCACATGGCAGACGATCTGCCAGGACGGACGGATCACGCGCTCCATCTCGAGGTCGAAGAATTCGCGGTCGTGATAGATCCAGCCGGGCAGACTGAAATCGGCATCGGGATCGACCTCGGGCCCATCAATCTCCGCGACGATGCTGTCCAGCTTGCCCACTTGACGACTCTCCAAACCCACTTGGCCAAACCTTATTGGACGCTCGTACAACAAGTGCTAGGGTGCCGCAAGTGACCACCCAGCCTGCCTTCCGCCGGTCAGAACCCGACGCCCGCCGCCTCAGCTTGATTGAGGCCTGCGCCCGGGTGCTGGCGCGTGAGGGGATTGCCGGGGCGAGCGTGCGAACGATCGCGGTCGAAGCCGGGGTCTCAGCCGGACTGGTCGGGCACTATTTCGCGGGCGTCGATGCGCTGATCGCGGCAACCTATGCCCATACCGGGGCGCGGGTGGATGCGGCTCTGGAAGCCGCTGTCGCAGGTGCCGGCAATGATCCGGCCGACCGGCTGGAAGCCTTTGTCACGGCCAGCTTCGCTGCCCCGATTGCCGACCCGGAACTGCTTGCCACCTGGATTGCCTTCTGGAGCCTGGTCCGCGCCCGGCCCGACATCGCCGCGCTCCATGACGAGCAATACCGCGGCTTCCGCGCGCAGCTTGAAGGCCTGCTCGCACACTGCGGACTGCCCGATGCGCAACTGCGCAGGACCGCCATCGCGATCACCGCGCTGGTCGACGGGCTGTGGCTGGAACTGTGCCTCTCACCGCACGAGCTGGCGGCGGATGAAGCCGCCGCCATCGCTCGCTCAGCACTGACCGCGCTTATTTTGCCCGCGCGGCGCTAACCGTGCTCATTTTGAGAGCGCTGGCAGCAAGCTGAAGTAGTAAGTCAGCCCGGGGCGGATGTTGCGCACTTCGACCCGCTCGTTGAGGCCGTGCGAGAAATCATCGCTGTCCTTGATGAAGATCGGGCTGATGCCGTAGCTCGGCACGCCCTTGGCGCGGTACCACATCGAATCCGACGCGCCCGAGCTTTGCGCCGGGATTACCGGTACCTTCGGCCAAGATACCGCCATGGCCTTGTCCACGGCAGCCAGGAAATCGGGCCGCATCGGCGAGGCATCGCTTTCGGTGGCCGTATCGCCGGTCATGTCGGAAAACTTCACTTCGGGCACGCCCGCCACCTGCTGCAGCTCGGCGATGATCTGGGCGCGGGTGTGGCCGGGGAAGACACGGCAATTCACATTGGCCGTGGCGCGCTGCGGCAGAGCATTTTCGGCATGACCGCCGCTAACCATCGTCGGCACGCAGGTCGTGCCGACCTTGCCGACATAGCCCGTGTTGGCGCGGAGGGTGGCCACGGCCGCTTCATCATTCACGTTAGCCGCAAAGGCGCGCATCGCGGCGGCCAGTTTGGGGTCGCTCTCGAAATGAGCGGCCTTTTCGAAATAGGCCTTGGTTAGCGGGTTCTGCTCGGCCTTGAAGCGATAGGCACCGATCTTCGCGAGAGCCTGCGACAGCTGGGCGATCGCGTTGTCCGCGCGCGGCGCGGAGCTATGGCCGCCCGGGTTGGTGACCTCAAGCTTCACGTCGACATAGGTCTTCTCGCCCCCGTCCCAGGTCCAGAACAGCGGCTTGCCGGTGGCCTCTTCAAGTGCACCGCCAGAGCCATCGGTGTTGAGCACCATTTCGGCATTGGCAAAGCGGTCGGCCAGGATCCGGCCGGTCTTCATCGTCGTTTCCTCGTCGCCCGAGAAAGCGATCACGATGGTCCGCTTGGGCTGGTAGCCGCCCTTGCGCAGTTCCATCAGCCCGACCATCGCCAGGATCATCGAGAACTTCTGGTCGCTCGCGCCGCGGCCATAGAGGTAGCCGTTCTCGACTACCGGGGTGAAGGGATCGCGAGTCCAGTCCTTCGGGTTGGCTTCAACCACGTCCATGTGCCCGGAGATGATCAGGGGCTTGAGCTTGGCATCGCTGCCCTGCCAGGTTGCGACCAGATAGGCCGTATCGTCGACCGGGGTGATCTCGATATCCTTGTCGGCCCAGCCGGCCCCGAGCAGCGCGGTCTTGTAGAGCTTCGCTACTTCGCTCGTCTTATTGCCCTCACCTCGGACCGAGCGCAGCGCAATTGCCGCCTTCGACAGTTCCAGGACCTGCGCTTCGGCCGATGCGCCCGGCACCTTGGGCGGCGCGGCGATAACCGGGGCAGACAGGGTGGCAGCTGTGGCGGCAAGCAAGAGGGCGGTGCGGGGCATGGGCTATCTCCTTTGCAGCGGTGCCTAGAGCAACGATCCGGAATTGCAAACCGGCCTTAGTCGTGCGGCCACTGTCCGATCCGCGGGCCGTGGCTGAGCCGCGCAATCGCCCAGTCGGCGATCCCCAGCCCGAGCCGGGCGCGCCAGGACCGAAAGGCAGAACGATCGTCGCCAGCGGCGCGGTGCTGCCGGCCTGCAAGGGGAACAGCACGTGTTCGCGGAACTCCTCGATCAGCGCGGCATCACGTAGCACGGAAACATATTCCGCATTCGCCCGGTAGGAGACGAAATCGAAATTGCTTGATCCCACCACCAGCGCTTCGCCATCGATCAGCGCAGCTTTGGCGTGAGTCATCATCGGGGTCAGGCGGATGTGGATGCCGGCCGCCTCGGCCACCCCAAGCAGGTAATCGCGAATGATTGGCTTGTTGTTCGGGCGCGGGGTGTAAAGCGTAACTTCGGCACCGGCCCGCGCCGCCCGGCCCATCGCGGCAACAAACGGGAAGGTTGGATAGGCGCTGACCACTTCGAGCGAGCGGCGGGCCCCCGCAAAAGCCTCGATCAGCGGCGCAAAGGCTGCCGGATTGTTCGCCCCGTCCATGCTGAGCAGTGTTGCACCGCCGATTTCGGCGACGGCACTGCCGCCTTCGCCTCGCCAGTCCCGGCCAAACTCGCCGGCCAGCCAATCGGCCAGACCGCGATGCTCGACCCGCACCATCATGTCGTGCCATGCAAAGTTGTGGTCGGAGAAGTTGATGCCGCCCAGCCAGGCGACATTGTCGATCACCAGCAGCTTCTTGTGATTGCGCAAGGGATAGCGCAGCGGATTGCGGCCGATCGGGTTGGTTACTCGCACCCCGGCGCCCTGCCGCTGCAGCCGGCCGAACATCGCGGTTGTGGCGTGCGCTTCGGCATGGATGGCAGGTTTGCGGGTCAAGACCAGGAAAGTATCGTTGATCACCTGGCGCGTGTAATCGTCGACCAACACGCGGCGGTCTGCCGCAAGGCTGTGGCCAATGGCTTCGGCCACGCCCAATCCAGCGGCGTCACCTTCGAAAGTCATCGCCTGGACCAGCACGCGTTGCTGCGCCGCCGCCATATCGGCGCGGCAGCGCGCCCAGAACGCGGCCGATCCGACCAGCAACTCGGCTCGCATTGGTTCATCTTTTGGAAAGGGTCTTTTACCCATGGCGGCGGGGCCTTGCCAGTCGCTCTCGACAATGGCAAGGCCCGCACCGGTCGCGAGGAAGGTGGTATATGCACGCTCCAGCTCCTCCGCATCTTGCGATCGGACGTCCTCTCAAGGTGCTTCTTTTACTGACCTCGCTGCACGGCGGCGGGGCTGAACGCGTGGCCGTTCACCTGCTTAACGGCCTCGACCCCGGCCGAATCGACGCGCGGATGGGCCTGCTGCGCAAGGCTGGTCCCTATGTCGATCTGGTGCATGACCAGAGCCGGCTGCTCGTCGCGCCCGATGGCGAAACGCACTTCAATTACGATGGTCCGAACTCCGACCAGTACGCCCCCGGCAAGCTGATCGGTAGCGCCGTTCGTGCGCCGTTGGCCTTCCGCCAGATGATCACCGAGACCCGGCCCGACGTGGTGATGAGTTTCCTGAAGGGGACCAACCTGCTCGCCTGGCTCTCACTGATGGCCCTGGGCCGCCGGCGCCCGCGCTGGATCGCCCGCGAAGGCAACAATGTGCTGGCCGTGGTGAACGAGGAAGCACCCAACGAATTCATCCGCAAGGCCTCGTTGAGCCTGACCAGCCGGGCCTACAACCGCGCCGATGCCGTTCTGGCCAATGCCACCGACATGGCCGAAACACTTATCGCCGACCTTTCGCTCGACCGGTCGAAGATGCGGATGATCAATAACCCCATCGATCTCGGGACGATTACCGCGGCCAAGGACCAGCCGGTCCCCGGCGCACCCAAGCGGCCCTATATCATTACCGCCGGCCGGCTGGAGTACCAGAAGGCGCACGAAGTGCTGCTGCGTGCCTTCGCGCAAAGCGGGCTGTGGCGCACCCATGCCCTGGTAATCCTGGGCAAGGGGAGCCGCCTCAACGAGCTGCACCGAATGGCGGCGCAACTGGGGATCGGCGAGCACGTCCGCTTCATCGGCTTCGTCGCCAACCCTTATGCATGGATAGCCAGAGCCGACCTCTTCGTCCTGCCCTCGCGCTGGGAAGGCTTTCCGACTGTCGCGGCTGAAGCCCTGGCCTGCGGCGCACCGCTGCTGCTGACCGATTGCAAGTTCGGCCCGCGCGACGTGATCGAACCCGGGGTCAGCGGAGAATTGGTGCCGGTCGACGATGTCGATGCCCTGGCGCGCGGGATGGCTGGCCTGATCGCCGCGCCCGAGCGCCGCGCCGCGCTGCGCGAAGCCGGCTTTGCGCGGGTTCAGCGCTTTGCGATCGGCGCGATGGTGGAACAATACGCCGCCCTGTTTGAGGAATTCGCCCCGGCTTCAGCGCGTTAACCCTTTCCCGCTATCCAGTCCCGCAAGGAAACACCCGTGTTACGCCGCTGGCGTTGGCGCGGGTCGTGGTCAAGAAGCAGATACGGCGGATTTGCAATCAGGGGCTTAGCAGGACAATGAAGTTCACGGCGTTGACGGGCATGGCGCTGGCCTTTGTCGGATTGGTCGGCGCGGCTGGGTATCTGCTGGTGAAGGCCCCGGAGCACGCGGCAGCGCTAGTCTCGCAGCAGTCCGACAGGCCAAAGGCCGGGGCTGATTTTGCGAAGCCAGCCGTAGCGCTAACAGCTGCTCCCACGCCGCGCGACGAGCGATTCGTGATCAAGCACGTCCTGCCGATCACTGGTCCGATCAAATACGGCGAATGGCACTGGGATGAAAGAGGCGCACCCGCCGATGGCCCGCTGGTGATGACCGTTGACCTTGACGCGCGCGTCCTCTCGGTGTTCCGCGGCGGCTATGAAATCGGGGCGACGGCAGTGCTGCTGGGCACGACCGAAAAGCCCACCCCGCTAGGCAAGTTCCCAATCATCTGGAAGAAGGCCGATCACTATTCCAGCACTTACGACGGTGCGCCGATGCCTTTCACGCACCGGCTAACCAACGATGGCGTGGCGATCCACGGCACCAAGGTGGAAAAGGGCTATGCCAGCCACGGCTGCATCGGCGTGCCGAACGACTTTGGCCAGAAACTGTTCGCCGTCAGCAAGCTCGGTGACGTTGTCTACATCACCAAGGGCAAACGGATCGGCAAGGGCGACTCCCTGATCGGAGGCTGAGGCTGGCGCTCAGGCCAGCCCCTTCTCGATATTGCGCGGCGTCGCATCGCCAAGCTGGCTGCCCCCGTCGATATCCAGGATCGTACCGGTGATGTAACGCGCCGCGTTCGAGCAAAGGAACACCGCACCTTCGGCGATTTCCTCGATCTCGCCCCAGCGCTTCATGGCGATCCGGTCATAATGCTTCTGGCGTGTATCGGCATCGGGGGCGAGCCGGGCCATGCCTTCGGTATTGGCGATCGGTCCCGGCGAAATGCCGTTGACCCGCACGTCCGAGCCCCATTCCAGCGCCAGCACACGGACCAGCTGGTTGATCCCGGCCTTGGCCGCGCAGGCATGCGCCTGAAGCTGGACCGCGTTGACGGCCTGCCCGGCGGTGATCGCGATGAGCGAAGCACCCGGAACATTGAGTAGATCATGGCAGCCGCGAAACACGTTGAAAGTGCCGAGGAGGTCGATATCGACCACCGTCTTGAAGGCATTGGCGCTCATCCCCAACGCCGGGGCTAGAAAATTGCCCGCCGCGCCCGACACAACGATGTCGATCAGCCCGAATTCATTGCGGACGTGCTCCATCGCGCCGCGGATCGCGCCATAATCGCGCACGTCGGCTGACAGACCGATCGCGCCGTGGCCGATTTCGGCGGCGGCATTGGCAGCCTTTTCCGGGTTGCGGCCGCAGACGGCTACCTTGGCGCCAAGCTCGGCAAAGCGTTTGGCGATTCCCAGGTTGATGCCGGAAGTGCCCCCGGCGACGAAAGCAACCTTGCCGTCAAGAATGCCGTCGCGGAATGGTGATTGGTTCATGTCGGTCGCTCCTTAACGGGGGGCCATGCGGATCGCGCCGTCAAGGCGGATGCACTGGGCGTTGAAATAGGTGTTGCGCGCCAGTTCCAGCGCGAGGCTGCCAAATTCTTCCGGCTTGCCGAGCCGCTTGGGGAACGGCACCGAGGCGGCCAGGCTTTCCAGCACCTGCGGCTTGGCCCCAAGCATCAGCGGCGTCGCGAAGATCCCCGGCATGATCGAGTTCACCCGGATGCCGAGATCCGACAGATCGCGCGCCATCGGCAGGACCAGGCCATTTACGCCGGCCTTGGCCGAACCATAGATCACCTGGCCGATCTGCCCGTCCTGCGCCGCGACCGAGGCGGTCAGGATGATGCAGCCGCGCTCGCCATCTTCCAGCGGCTCCAGCCCGGCCATGCCTTCGGCCGAAAGCGAGGCGATGCGATAGGAGGCGACCAGGATGCCCTGGACGCCATAGATGTAATCCTCGGTCGAGAGCCGCTTCAGCCCGCCAGCTTCCTTGTCATAGGCCAGCGTCTTGCCGCGGCGGCTGGTCATGGCGCAGTGGACCGTGATCCGCTCCTGACCATGTGCTGCGCGGGCCTTGGTGAACCCGGCCACGACCGATTCCTCGGACGTGATGTCGACATGGCAGAACAGCCCGCCGATCGCGGCGGCAACGGCCTCACCCTTTTCGGCGTTCACGTCGAAAATCGCGACCTTGGCTCCGGCGGCGGCGAGCGCTTCGGCAGTCGCCTGGCCCAGGCCCGATGCGCCGCCCGTGACCACGGCCGCAATGCTCGAATCGATCTTCATTTGACTCTCCCTTTAATCGAACGATTAATGCCGGGAGAGGATGAGGGCGGCAACCCCTACAAATAGACCAGACGGCCTGCCAGGAGAGCGAACATGACAGCCACCGCAGCCTGGGGCGCAACCGCCCCCGATTCCGGCATCAATGCCCTGACCATCGACCGCCGCACCCTGCGCGACGAGGATGTAGCGATCGACATCGCGTTCTGCGGCGTCTGCCATTCCGATCTGCACGTCGCCCGCAGCGACTGGGGGCGGACGACTTATCCCTTCGTGCCCGGGCATGAGATCGTCGGCACGGTCAGCGCAGTCGGGGCCGGGGTAACCCGCTTCAAGGTGGGCGACCGGGTCGCGGTTGGCACTGTGGTCGATAGCTGCCGCAAGTGCGATTCCTGCCACGATGGCGAGGAGAACTATTGCCGCGAGGGCACGACCGGCACGTACAACAGCCATGACCGGATTGACGGCAGCCCGACTTATGGGGGCTATTCCGCCAGTATCGTCGTCGCCGAACCCTATGTCCTGCGCCTGCCGGACAGTCTCGACATGGCCGCCGCCACACCGCTGCTCTGCGCCGGAATCACCACCTACAGCCCGCTCAAGAACTGGAACGTCGGCCCGAGCAGCCGGGTCGGAGTAATTGGCCTTGGCGGGCTCGGGCACATGGGCGTGAAGTTTGCAAAGGCGCTGGGCGCGGAAGTGACGATGATCACGACCAGCCCGGCCAAGGGTGAGGATGCCAAGAAGCTCGGCGCCGATCACGTGCTAGTCTCGACCGACAAGGAGGCCATGCGCGCCGCCTCGCGCAGTTTCGACTTCCTGCTCGATACGATCCCGGTGAAACACGACCTGACGCGCTATCTGTTCCTGCTCGACCGCAAGGGCACGCTTTGCATCGTCGGCATGATCGAGCCAGTCGAGCCGTTCCATTCCGGCCTGCTGCTGGGCGGGCAGAAGGCCGTGGCCGGATCGGGCGTAGGGGGTATCGCCCAGACCCAGGAAATGCTCGACCTCTGCGCTGAAAAAGGGATCCTTGCCGAAATCGAGCTGATCCCGATGGCCGAGATTAACCGGGCTTACGAACGGATGGAGAAGGCCGACGTGAAGTACCGCTTCGTCATCGACATGAGCACGCTGGAAGGCTGACCTGAATGACCCACACCGTTGACCTCTACTGGTCGTTCCGTTCGCCCTACTCCTACATCGTGGTGCCCAAGCTGCTGGAGCTGGAACGCGACTGGGACGCACAGGTGAATGTCCGTCCCGTCCTGCCGATTGCGGTGCGCCAACCGGAATTCTTTGCCCAGGCCGACCCGCTGTGGACCAGCTACCTGATGCGCGACTGCGTGCGCAGCGCCGAATTTGCCGGCATGCCGCTGCGCTGGCCGCGCCCGGACCCGGTGGTGATGGACTATGCCACGCGCACTTATCCCAAGGAGCAACCCCATATTCACCGCCTAACCAGGCTCGGCGCGCTGGCGGCGGAGCGGGGCCAGGGCCTGGCCGTGCTGCGTGCGATCAGCCATCTGATCTGGTCGGGCGAGACCGACGGCTGGCATGAGGGTGACCACTTGGCCAGAGCGCTGGCCAGCGCGGGCTGTGACCTCGCCGAAATGGATGCAGTGCTGGCCGCTGACGCCGACCGGCTTGATGACGTAATAAAGGCGAATGAAGCCGACCAGCGCCTGGGTGGCCACTACGGCGTGCCGCTGATGGTCTATCAGGGTGAGCCGTTCTTCGGGCAGGACCGCTATGACCAGTTGGTCTGGCGGATGCAGCAGCAGGGGATGGAACGGCGCTAGGCGCGCCGTGCCGGGGCCTTCGAAAAGCTCCAGCCTTCGGGCAGCGGTCGTCCCACCAGATTACCGATCGAGGCGGGCTGGCGCGCGACCAAACTATCGAACAGCCGCGCGACAGCACTGCCGCGCGGGACTTGGCCATCGAGTTCGGTGATGATCCGACTGAGCACCCGCAGCGCAATCGCCCGCGGAGCCTGCGGGCGATAGACCAGCCCAAGCGGCGCGCGGGTCACGCAGTCCTGCCACTCGCGCAGCGCGGCCCAATCAAGCGCAGCGTCGGCATCGGCGAGGTGCGCCGCGCTCGCCGCCAGCGCCGAGACATCGAGCCAGTCGGCCACGGCCAGGGATTTTCGTAGCCTGGCACGGTCAAACCGGTCGTCTCGGTTGGACGGATCGTCAGCCGCAGCCAGCCCCGCAGCGGTCACGATCCCAGCCAGTTCGGCGCGGCGCCAGCCAAGCAGCGGGCGGACCAGAGATAGCCGCGTGCCCGGCACCTGTCCGCGCGCGCGCACCCCCGCGAGGCCCGCCACCCCGCTGCCCCGGTTGAGCCGTAGCAGCAGCGTTTCGGCCTGGTCATCGGCATGGTGCGCGGTCGCCAGTGCAGTCACGCCCTGCTCGCCCATCCAACCGGCCAGCGCGGCATAGCGCGCGGTGCGTGCCTTGGCCTGGACATTGCCCTCGGCCAGCGACACCGGCAGCGTCGCATGCGGCACGCCAAGCCGCTGGCACAGCGCCGCGACCATGGCGGCCTCTTCGGCGTTGGCGCTCCGCAAGCCGTGATCGACTGTCGCAGCGCCGATCCGTCCCGGCAAGGCTGCGTTGGCCAGAAGCAGCAGCGCGAGGCTGTCGGGACCGCCCGATACAGCCAAGCCCAGGAGCCCCTCACCCGCCCACAGCGGCGCAATATCGGCCGCGAAGCGGGCAGTCAGGCTGGCCGACAGATCAATCGCACTTGAGCCCGGCGCGGGTTGCATCGTACTGGCTCTTCAGGCGACCGGCGGCCTCGTTCGGGAACTCGTCGACAAACTGCGCCAGGGCGATGCAGGCCCGGGCCGTGTCCTTCTGACGCTTGGTTGCCTCAGCCAGGAACAGCACGCTGTCAGCCGCGCGGTCGCGGAACTGCTTGTCCTTGTAGTTTTCAAGGAACCACTTCTGCGCTTCATCCGGCTTGCCCTCGTCAAGCAGTGACCGGCCAAGCAGGTTGCGCGCGAAGGAACGTCGCGCATGGCGCGGATACTTGTCGAGGAACAGCTTCAGTTGCTGCTGCGCCTCGGGATGGAACTTGGCCTCCCATAGGCGGAAGCCGTAGGAGTATTCATCGTCCCCGGCGTCGGCAGTCTTGGGCTTTTCGATCGCGCGGACGGCAGCGAGCCGCGCAGCCGAGGCAGCGGCAGGCTTGGTGGCGACCGGCTTGGTGGCGATTGGCTTGGCTGCTGCTGACGGCTTGGCCGCACCGGCTGCTGGCGGGGCCGCGGCGGGCTTGGGCTGAGAAGCCCCGCCCGTCATCACCGCCAGGTTGCCGCTGGTGGTCGCGCCGTTGGTCGCCGTAACGGCACCCGCTTCTCCAGGCGTGGCGCTGGGAGCGGGCGAAGCCGCAACTACAGCGGGCGCGGCCGGGGCGAGCGCGGCAACCTTGGCTTCCAGCTGTGCCAGCTTGTTGCCATTCTCTTCCTGCTGAGCGGTCAACCGCGCCAGCTGGGACTCGATTCCGTCGACCCGGACCAGCAGGTCGGCCACCGGGCTAGAAGCAGGCGTACCGCTTGCCACCGCTGCGGGCTGGCCAGGCTGGGCCAGCGGCGGGAAGTATTTGCCATCACCACCCGGGAATACCTGGCGCTGCAGTGCCCGGACTTCGGCTTCCAGCTTGCGGATCCGCGCTTCGGCGGCGGGGTCCGCCGCATTGCTCTGCGCAATCACCGGCGCGGCCAGAACTACTGCCATTGCAGCCAGCAAGGGGCGGTGCATCGCGGCGAAGGTCTTCATCTGCCTATTCCCATCCAATCAAGCGGCTCTGCGACAAAAGCCGGTATTTCTACCGGTATTTTCCCTTGCATAGCCGCGCTGAATTAACCCTGTCGAGGCGTCAGCCCTGGCTATCCGCAGTTGCGGCAGTTGTGATCGCGCCCGGCGCGGCCCCCGCTGGTTCGACCGCAGTCGGGGCAGGCTGCGTTTCGCCGCGCGGCTCACCGGCCGCGCGCGGCTGGCGGCGCTGCGCACCAACAGTGCCGGTGGCTGCCGGGGGCGGGCTAGTCAGAGCAACCGGCTGCGTTCCGCGCGCCAGCAGGGCGGCCGCAGTAACAGGCACGTCGCGCATGGTCTGCTCCTGGTCAGCCAGCGGCGGCACCGCGCGCCCACCGATCGTTACCGCCAGGCCATCCGGGCGGGCCGTGGTCAGCGTAACCGCACCGGCGTTCTCGGGCACGGTCCAGCTTTCGCCCACCGCCAGGACCTTTTGCAGCAGTTGCTGACCGTTGCCATCGGCAAAGCGCACCCAGACCTGGTCACGCGTCGCGGTGAACACCACCGGGCCAGTGATCGGAACCGGGGCCGGCGCTGCAGTCGTCACTGCCGGACTTGGCGTCTCACTCGGCAGGATCGAAGGCAGCGAACCGCCCGGTGCATAGAGGCTGGGCCAGGCGACAAAGCCGGCGATCAGCACCAGGAGCACGCCGGCGGCGGCATACCAGGCTACCCGGCGCCCAGGTAGGCGGGCCGGATCCCCGGGCTCAAAGGCCGGCACCGTTCGGCGGACGCTGTCCGGCTCCTGCCGGGCCAGTTCCTCGCGCACCATGGCTACGATGGCATTGCTGTCGAGCCCGACTACCTTGGCGTAGGTCCGCGAGAAACCAATGGCATAAGCCCGCGACGGGAGGGCGGCAAAGTTGCCAGCCTCGATCAGGGCGAGCTGCCGTTCGGAAACGCGAGTTGCCAGCGCAATATCGGCCAGCGACTTACCTGCCGCCTCGCGCGCACGGGCCAGTTGTGCCCCGGCGCCTTCCAGCGGAAGCTCCGCCTCTTGTTGTTCGTTTTCAATCATTTCGACCCCGGAAGCAGTACTGTCTTTGCGATCTTTGCCCCGCCCGGCGGACCATCCCGGTTTGCCGCCCCAAGTCAACGTAAATTCGGCTCAGTACGCCGCGTTCGCGACAATCCGGCGGCTTTATGCGGTGGGCCGGATCAGTCGCAGTCGATTCCGCGTTCCTGAGCCCAGGCGATCAGTGCGCTGCGCAGATCGCGCGGTGGGGACATCAGCCAGCCGTTCATCGCCCCGCCGATCTCTTCAAGGTCGACCTTGCGGATCAGTTCCTTGATCGGACCGACGCTGGCCGGCGTGATCGAGAGGCGGCGGATGCCGATCCCCAGCAGGGCGAGCGCCTCCAGCCGGCGGCCGCCCATTTCACCGCACACGGTAATATCAACATCGTGACCTGCCACACCCTGGATCACGCGCTTAAGAAAGCGCAGGATCGCGGGTGAAAGCCAGTCATAGCGTTCAGCCAGCTTGGGGTTGGCGCGGTCGGCCGCGAACAGGAACTGGGTCAGGTCATTGGTGCCGATCGAGAGAAACGACAGCTTGGGCGCCAGCACGTCCAGCTGCTCGGCCAAGGCCGGCACTTCGAGCATCGCGCCATAACGGATCGCTTCAGGCAGCGGCTTCTTCTGCCCCTTGAGATAGGTCAGCTGAGCCTCGAAGACTGCCCGCGCCGCATCGAATTCCCACGGCTCGGTGACCATCGGGAACATCACGTTCAATGTTCGCCCCGCCGCCGCCTCAAGCAGCGAGCGTGCCTGGACCTTCAGCAACCCGCCGCGTTCCAGTGCCACGCGCAGCGCGCGCCAGCCCATCGCTGGGTTCTCTTCGGTTTCGCCGTCATTATGCCGCAGGTAGGGCAGCACCTTGTCACCACCGATATCGACCGTGCGGAACACGACCGGCTTGTCCCCGGCGGCATCGAGCACGTCGCGGTAGAGCCGGGTCTGGCGCTCGCGCGCCGGCAATGTCGCTGAAACCAGAAACTGGAACTCGGTTCGGAACAGCCCGACCCCATCGGCCCCGGTCAGCGACAGGCCCGGCATATCATCGCGCAGGCCCGCGTTCATCATCACCGTGATGCGCGTGCCGCAGCGAGTGAACGGCTCGACATCGCGCAGCTTGGCATAGGCAGCCTGGCGCTCCTTGCTCTTGGCAAAGCGGGCCTCGAAGGCGTCGACGACTGCTGGTTGCGGCCGGGTGGTGACATGGCCCCCATCGGCATCAAGCAGCAGCAGGTCACCCTCGCGGATCGCCCCACGCAGGCCCCGCACGCGGCCGAGTACCGGGATGCCCATGGCCCGCGCCACGATCACCACGTGCGCCGTCAGCGAGCCTTCTTCCAGCACCACACCCTTGAGCCGGCGCTTGTCATATTCGAGCAGTTCGGCCGGACCGAGGTTGCGGGCGATCAGGATCGCATCCTGCTTCAGCCCCATGGTGGCCGCGGTGCCCATCTGGCCCGAAACGATCCGCAGCAGCCGGTTGGAAAGGTCTTCCAGATCGTGCATCCGGTCAGCCAGCAGCGGATCGTCGATCTGCCGCATCCGCATCCGGGTGCGCTGCTGCACCCGCTCAATCGCAGCTTCAGCCGTCAGCCCGCTATCGATCGCCTCGATGATCCGGCGGCTCCAACCTTCGTCGTAAGCGAACATCTTGTAGGTCTGGAGCACTTCCTCATGCTCGCCACCCACACCGAATTCGGCCTGACTGGCCATCCGGTCGATCTGTTCGCGCATCTTGTCGAAGGCCAGGTAAACCCGCTGCAGCTCGGCATCACGGTCCTCGGCCATCACGTGTTCGATGGTGATGCGCGGCTGGTGGAAAACCGCGCTACCGATCGCCAGTCCCTTGACCAGGGCCAGGCCCGCCAGCCGCTGCGGCCCGGTCATCGCGGGACTGAGCAGAGCCTCTTCCTCGTCGACCAGGTCGGCGTTGGCGATCAGTTCCGACAGCACCATGGCCACGGTCTGGAGCGCCTCGATCTCCACTTCTTCATAGCGGCGCGGCTCAGCATGCTGGACGCACAGCACCCCGACCGCGCGCTCACGCCGGACAATCGGCACCCCGGCAAAGGAATGGAACTTTTCCTCCCCTGTTTCGGGGCGATAGGAAAAGTCTGGATGGGCCGTCGCTTCGGCCAGGTTGAGCATCTCGGTATCCTGGGCGATCGTGCCAACCAGCCCCTCGCCCACGGCCATGCGGGTGACGTGAACCGCCTCCTGCGCCAGACCGCGGGTCGCGAACAGTTCAAGCATGCCTTCGCGCAGCAGGTAGATTGAGCAGACTTCGCTATCGAGGCCCTCGCCAATCACTTCGACCACATTGTTCAGCTTCGCCTGGGCATGGCTGCGCGAGGCCATGACATCGTGCAGGCGCGTCAGGATCGTGCGGGCGGCCGAAGCGGCGGAAGCGGGCATGGGCCATAGCTAGCCCAAACTGCGAACTAAGCAAACGCGCTGCGGCGGAGCGCAACCGTATTTGTTGCCAATCCCGTTCAACTGCAATCGGTTGCGATCCATTGCCCGCAATCCGGCGCCCCACCGGGCGTCCAATCAAGGGTGCGGAAACCGGTGGCGGGCCTCCCGGCCCCAAGGGCCCAACCCGCCACCGGCCGCGCGCAAGGGCAGAGCCGGCTAGATGTGCGCGAGCTCTTCCTTGATGCGAAGCTTGCGGCGTTTGAGGTGCTGGACCGTCGCGAGGTCAGGCAAAGGTCGGTTCAGCTCGTCCTGGATCTGGCGTTCAAGACCGGCGTGCTTGAGCTGCAAGGCACTGACATGCGACGTTTCCATTGGCGATACTCCTCCGTATGCCCCCAGGGGGCAGGACCGAGGCCCAGACCGAGATCGCGTTCCCGACTCGGCATGCGGCGGGGGTCACTGCGATTGTCATGGAAGCATATTAAGCCTATCTTGCGAAGCACTCAGTTGAGGTCCGTGCGGTGGGTCGTAGCGGGGTCACGCCTGACTGGGCAGAGGGAGGCATTGGTGAGCGAAGAGGAGCTGAAAAAGCGCCTGGAAATGCTGCGGATCGAACATCGCGACCTGGACGCGGCGATCGATGCGTTGAGCAGCGCCGGCGCCACCGACCAGCTCCAGATCGCGCGCCTCAAGAAGCGCAAGCTGCGGTTGAAAGACCAGATTTCGCTGCTTGAGGACTACCTGATCCCGGACATTATCGCCTGAGGCTGCCTCTTGGCGTGAAAACGTCCCCCGCCGGGACAGTGCAAAATTGGTGGTGAATTTTGTCCTTACTGCCGGTGACAAAGTCCTGAACCGGGGGTTACCGCCGCTTTATGGGAACGCCCACCAACATCAATCCGCGGATCGTGGAAAGCCTGTATTGCGAAGCGCTCGTCCTCTCGGACGAAGTACGCATGGCCTTCACCCTGTCCGGCCGGCTGGAAGAAGTGGCGGATCAGGAAGACGAGGCTCGGATCGCGCTGTCATGCGAGGCGCTGCGCACCACCACACGGATGATGCACTCGGTGGCCTGGCTGCTCAACCACCGCGCTTACTTCAATGGTGAGCTCTCGGAGTTCCAGCTCCACCGCTACGGCAAGCTGGTTGACCATCCGGAAAGCGATCCCGCCCGGCTCGCCCTGCTCGATGCCGAAACCCGCAACCTGATCGAGGCGACCGAGCGGTTCCACGCCCGGTTGAAGCGGATCGATGCCAGCTGGCGAGAGCGCGATGCCGGCGCACCCAGCGCCATTGCGGCGCTGCGCGAACGGCTCGCCCGCAGCGCCCGGGGCTAGGTCAGCGACAGCGCGCGGTCCCAGGCTGCGCGGCGCTCAGCCCCCGGCTCAAGTCCTGGCATAAACCGCTGCACTGCGCCGCGCATCGCCGCAGCCGCATCGTCCAGCGAGCCGTGCAGGCCAACCCCGACCGCCGCCAGCATGGCCGCACCCAGCGCAGTGGTTTCGACAAACTCCGGTCGCTCGACCGGCACGCGCAGCACATCGGCCAGGTCCTGCGCCATCCAGTCGTTGGCGCTCATCCCGCCATCGATCCTGAGCGCAGTCCAGCCTGCCCCGTCAGCCGAAAACGCCGCGGCAAGGTCGGCCGTTTGCATTGCCATGGCTTCCAGCGCGGCGCGGGCCAGGTGTGCGCGAGTGGTCGAAAAGCTCATTCCCGAAATCACTGCGCGGGCATCGGGCCGCCAGTGCGGTGCCCCCAAGCCCGAAAGCGCCGGAATGATCGTCACCCCGCCGCTGTCGGGCACGGAGCGCGCCAGTTGCTCGGTCTCCGGAGCCGAGGCGATGATGCCCAGGCTGTCACGCAGCCACTGCACCAGGCTGCCCGCCACGAAGACCGAACCTTCCAGCGCATAGGTCCGGGTCCCGCCAAGTTGGCACAGGACCGTACCTAGCAGCCGGTGGCCTGAGCGCGGCACCTCGCTGCCCATGTTGGCCAGCACAAATGCCCCGGTGCCATAGGTCGCCTTGGTCTCGCCGGGGTTGAGGCAGCCCTGGCCGATGGTCGCGCTCTGCTGGTCGCCAACCAGGCCCGCAATCGGGATCGCCGCACCGAACAGATCGCGCGTGGTGGCGGCAAAGCGTCCGGCATTGTCGACCACCTCGGGCAGGGCTGCCTGCGGCACATCGAACAGCTCGCACAGCCCCGCATCCCAACTCGCCCCGGCCAGCGGCAGCAGCAACGTGCGGCTGGCATTGCTGGCATCGGTCACGTGTGCCCCACCCGACAGCTTCCAGGTCAGCCAGGATTCCACGGTGCCCAGCGCCAGCCGCCCGGCTGACGCAGCCTCGGCCACGGCGGGAACGTTACCCATCAGCCAGCGCATCTTGGTGCCGGAGAAATAGGGATCGAGCAGCAGCCCGGTCGCCGCCTGGACCACCGGCTCCTGCCCGGCATCGCGCAGCGCCGCGCAGAATTCGGCAGTGCGGCGATCCTGCCAGACCAGCGCATGGTGCAGCGGCTGACCGGTCGTCTTGTCCCAGGCCACCACGGTCTCGCGCTGGTTGGTGATGCCGATCGCAGCCACCTTGCTGGCCCCGCCGGCGGCATCGACCACGCGGCGCGCGCAGGCCAGGGTCTTGTCCCATATTTCGCCCGCATCGTGCTCGACCCAGCCTGGCTGAGGGTAATACTGGGTCAATTCCTGCTGCGCGACGCCCTGCAACTTGCCGTCCGGCGCGAACAACATCGCGCGGGTGGAAGTGGTGCCGGCGTCGAGGACAAGGATCAGGTCAGTCAATTTATCCACCCATTCATCATTGCGAGCGAGGCGCGGCAATCCGGAGCGGCGGCGCGCAGGGCACAGGATTGCTTCGTCGCTTCGCTTCTCGCAATGACGAAATTATCTTGGCTTGGCTACCGGGCCACAAATGCCCATATCCCCAGTGATGGACATCCCTGCCAAGCCCTGGCCGACCGGCCTTTCGGAACTGTGCGAACCGCTGGTGCGGCGCGTGCTCGCGCCCAATGCCTCGCCCTATACCTTCACCGGCACCCAGACCTACATTGTCGGCGCGGGCAGCGAGGTGGCGGTGATCGATCCGGGTCCGGCCGATGGCGGGGCAGGCAGCGAGCCAAGCCCGTTCAAGGGCGCGGACACCAATGGCGTCGGCCATGTCGAAGCGATCCTCGCCGCCGTTGGTGCTGCCAGGATCACCGCGATCCTGTGCACCCATACGCACCGCGATCACTCCCCGGCGGCTGGGCCGCTGAAGGCGCTGACCGGCGCGCCAATCATCGGCTGCGCGCCGCTCAGCCTGAGCGATGACGGACCGCGCGCGGATTCGGCTTTCGATCATGGCTATGCCCCTGACCGCGTACTGCGCGATGGGGAGCGGATCAGCGGCCCGGATTGGACGATCGAGGCGGTTGCCACCCCCGGCCACACCAGCAACCACCTGTGCTACAGCCTGGTTGAAAGCGGCGCGCTGTTCACCGGCGATCACGTGATGGCCTGGT
Source organism: Sphingomonadaceae bacterium (assembly GCA_009926135.1). GTDB lineage: Bacteria > Pseudomonadota > Alphaproteobacteria > Sphingomonadales > Sphingomonadaceae > Novosphingobium. Next base: position 457,997 of record RFPL01000001.1, on the reverse strand, counting down.
CAACCAGCGTCGTCTCGCCTCCTGATGGCGATATGCGCGCCTATATGGCCAGCCTGCAGAAGCTTTATGACCGCGACGACAAGCGGTTCTACCCGGCGCACGGCCCGGCGGTCGACCGCCCGCGCCAGTTGGTGCGTGGAATGCTGGGTCACCGCCGCAGCCGCGAAGCGCAGATCCTCCGGCTGCTGGGCGAGGAACCGCAAGCGATCCCGGAAATGGTTGCGGTGATGTACAAGGGGCTCGACCCGCGACTGACCGGGGCAGCTGGCCGCTCGGTCTTGGCGCATCTGGTCGATTTGCAGCAGCAGGGGCGCGTGACCTGCGAGGACGAGACATGGCAGATGATGAACTGACCATCCTGGCCCGCAAGGCACCGGCCTGGCTGCCATTGGGGCTGATCCTCGCCAACCTGGCGCTGGGGGCCTGGCTGCTGTGGCGGGCGTTCGGCCCGTCGCCTTATGGCGATCCGCTCGCCACCAGTCTGGCCGCCTTTGAAAAGGCCAACCGGCTGACGGTGTTCTCCGCCCAACTCGCCCCAGTCGTCGCCGCGGATGACGAGCGCCTGCTCGGCCTGCTGACCAGCCGCCAGATCGCGGTGATCCCGGCGCGGGTCGATTACACGCTCGACCTCTCGAAGATGACTCGCGCCAACATGGCCTGGGACGAGGAAGCCCAGCGGCTGACAGTCACTCTCCCCCCACTCACCGTCTCCCGCCCCAACCTTGATGAAGGGCGCGCCCAGTACCTGCGCGAAGGCGTGTGGATCACCCGCACCGCACAGGATGACCTGACCCGCGCCAACACCAGACTGGCCGAACAGCAGGCGGTGCAGCAAGCGTCCAACCCGGTGCTGTTCAACCTCGCCCGCGCCGCGGCAAAGGATGCCGTGCGGCAGAACCTCTCTGCGCCTTTGCAAGTCAGCGGCCACCCTGCGGCGACGGTCGTCGTGCGGTTCGAAGGCGAGGTGGCCCCGCCGCAATAGCCGCTTCCGGTCTTCGCCATTCCATGGCATTCTCCGCCCGGTTGGTCGCGCGACATGGATGGGGAGAATTCCATGGCTACCATAGCTGCACAATATGACGCGCCCGCACAGGGTGAGCGATTCTTCAGCACGTTGGCGATCATTATGGGGCTGACCGTTGTGGCCGGATTTTCGGTCCAATTCCTGGCCGGCCGTTCGACCTTCGCCTCACCCATCCGGGTTCATGCCCACGCCGTGCTTTTCATGGGCTGGGTCGCGATATTCGTAACTCAGGCCAGGCTGGGAACGCACGGGCCGATCGCGCTCCACCGCCGGCTCGGCTGGCTGGCACTCGGCTGGATCGCGGCGATGATGGCGGCGGCGATGGTCGTGATCGTGGCCATGGCGCGCAACGGCACGGTGCCGTTCTTCTTCCAGCCGCAGCACTTTCTGATCGCCGATCCGCTGACGCTGATCTGCTTTATCGCGCTGACCGTGCTGGCGGTACGCAAACGGCGCGAGACTGACTGGCACGCCCGGCTGCAGATCTGTGCCATGACCTTGCTGACTGGCCCGGCCTTTGGCCGCCTGCTGCCGATGCCGCTGCTGAAACCCTATGCGTTCGAGGCGGCGGGGCTGGCCACCACCGTCTTCCTGTTTGCCGGCATGATCCGGGACTGGCGACTGAGCCGTGCGATCCATCCCGCCTGGTGGTTCGGCTTTGCCGGTCTGGCGGTAAATCTGATTGGCGCGCAAGTCCTGGCGCATTCGCCAGTTGGGGATGCGGTCTACCAGGAAGTTGTGGCCGGCTATCCCGGCGCGGCGATTCCCGGCTTGGAGTTTGGGGTCCCGCCGCAATCACCCTTGATCACGGGGCGCGGACCCGCCACTTAGGCGGCATGACAGCACAGCCCACAAACCTCTCCGGAATCGGCGTCCGCGCCGAAATCGAACGCCTCCGCAAGGAACGCAACGCGGTTATCCTGGCGCACTATTACCAGAAGCCGGAAATCCAGGATCTGGCGGACTTCGTGGGCGATAGCCTGGAGCTGTCGAAGAAAGCGGCGGCAACCGATGCCGACGTGATCGCCTTCTGCGGGGTCAAGTTCATGGCCGATACGGCCAAGATCCTGTCCCCTCAGAAGATCGTGATCCTGCCCGATCTCGACGCCGGGTGCTCCCTTGAGGATTCCTGCCCGCCTGAAAAGTTCAAGGCTTTCCGCGAGGCGCACCCCGATCACATCGCGCTGACCTACATCAACTGCTCGACCGAGGTGAAGGCGCTGTCCGACGTGATCGTCACCAGCTCCAGCGCGGAAACGATCCTCGCGCAGATCCCGCCCGAACAGAAGATCATCTTCGGGCCGGACCGGCACCTGGGCGGTTATCTCAACCGCAAATTCGGGCGTGACATGCTGCTCTGGCCGGGCGTCTGCATCGTCCACGAGGCTTTCAGCGAGACCGAGCTGCTCAAGCTCAAGGCCCAGCACCCCGGCGCGCCGATCGCCGCTCACCCGGAATGCCCGCCGACCATCGTTGATCACGCTGACTATGTCGGATCGACCAGCGGGATCCTGCAGTTCGCCAAGACCTTCCCCGGTGACACGCTGATCGTCGCGACCGAGCCGCACATCATCCACCAGATGCAGCTGGCGATCCCCGACAAGACCTTCATCGGCGCGCCGGGGGCCGACGGGAACTGCAACTGCAACATCTGCCCCTACATGGCGCTCAACACGCTCGAGAAGCTCTACGTTGCCCTGCGCGACCTCCAGCCGCGGATCGAGATTGAGGAAGGTCTGCGCCTTGCCGCCAAGAAGAGCCTCGATGCCATGCTGGCCATGGCGAGCGGCACCGTGGGCAAGGGCGATCTCGGCCCGGCCTAAGGTCTAATCCACAATCCCCAGCAGCCGCTTGGCCAGTACCAGATGCGGGCGGTCGATCATGCGGCGGTCGATCTGCAGCGTCCCGGCATTGGGCTGGGCGGCGAAGGCGGCGACAATCGCGCGGGCGTGGCTCAGTTCTTCTTCGCTGGGCGTGAAGGCGGCATTGATCACCGGGACCTGCGCCGGGTGAATTGCCAGCATCCCGCCAAAGCCATCGGCGCGGGCTTCCTCGGCAAAGCGCTTCAACCCCGCGGTATCGGCGAAATCGGCGTGGAGCGTGTCGAGCGCCAACACGCCCTTGGCATGGGCGGTCAGCAGCGTCTGCGTCCGCACAAAGCGGAACGCATCGGTCCAGCGGCCATCAGCATCGTACTTGCGCGCAGCGCCGATCGCGGCGGAGAGGTCTTCCCCGCCCCAGACCAGCCCTTGCAGCCGCGGCAGCGGCGCGGAGGCATAGCTGGGGATCGAAATCGCCGCTTCCGCCGTCTCGCTGACCAGCGCGAGGATCCTGGTCGAGCCGGTCGGAATGCCGTAGCGGCCCTCCAACTCGTAAAGCTCTGCCGCCAGGGTCTGGATCGATTCGGGGCCAGCGGACTTGGGCAGCATGATCCCATCAGGCGCGCCCGGCATCACGGCGATCAGATCATCGCGCCAGAGCCGGCTGTCGAGCGCATTGATCCGCACCCAGCGGCCAAACTGCGCCACGGGTCGTTGCTCGGTCAGCCAAGCGCAGGCCATCTGCCGCGCCTGGTCCTTGTTGGAAAAGGTAACCGAATCCTCAAGATCGACGATGATCACGTCGGCCCCGGTATCGGCAGCCTTTCCCAGCTTCTTTTCGCTGTCACCCGGAACGAACAGCCAGGACCGTTGCGGCATCGATGTTGACCCTTTCCTGGTTCAGGCGGTGGCTTCAGCCAGCGTCGGATAGTCGGTGTAGCCTTCCGGCCCAGGCAGGTACCAGGTCTTGGGCACGTTGACGTTGGGTGCCCATTCGGCCCCCACGCGGATTCGCTCGGCCAGGTCCGGGTTGGAGATATAGGGCCGGCCAAAGCTGACGGCGTCGCAGAGCCCGCTGGCCACTTCGGCGACGGCCTGCTCGGCGGTGTAATCGCTGTTGAGCACCAGCGGTCCCGTGTAGATCGTGCGCAGGTGTGCGCCCTGCTTGGGCACCTCGGTTGCCCCAAAGGTGCCATCCGGCCCGGGTTGGCGCAGTTCGAGGAAGCCGATGCCGAGTTCCTGCAGCACCTTGGCCGCAGCACCGAAGGTCTCAGCCGGCGTCGCGTCATCACAGCCCTGCGTTTCGCCATTGGGCGACAGGCGGATCGAGACGCGGCCTGCACCCCATACGTCGATCAAGCGCTCCAGCACTTCGCGCATCAGCCTCACGCGGTTTTCGGCCGAGCCGCCGTAATCGTCGTCGCGCAGGTTGGACGAGGAGCGGATGAACTGGTCGATCAGGTAGCCGTTGGCCCCGTGAAGCTGCACCCCGTCAAAACCGGCCGCCTTGGCATTGGCCGCGGCCTTGCCATAATCATCGATGATCCGCGCGATATCGTCGAGCGTTGCAGCGCGGGCCGGTTCGTAAGGCTTGCGGCCCGTTGGCGTGTGAGCGTGGTCGGGGGCCGTGGTGGCCGACGCCGAAACCGGCGCATTGCCGCCGAGGAAGTCCGGGTGGACCAGGCGGCCCATGTGCCACAGCTGCAGGATGATCCGCCCGCCAGCCTTGTGCACGGCTTCGGTGGTCAGCTTCCAGCCTTCGGTCTGCGCATCGTTCCAGATACCGGGCGCGGCGGGCCAGCCCAGCCCTTCGACGCTGATGCCGGTCGCTTCGGAAATGATCAGGCCCGACCCGGCGCGTTGGCGATAATATTCGGCGATCAGTGCATTGGGGACCGAACCCGGGTCCGAGCGGCCGCGGGTGAGCGGAGCCATCAGGATCCGATTGGGCACGGCAATATCGCCAAGGTTCATCGGCTGGAACAGAACATCGTGCACAAAGGCCTCCACCATTTGACTTTGCTTTCTTAACCGAGCGGCTAAGGCATCACGATGAGCAAGGCAATGGGCGCAGCGACACCGTGGCATTTTGCGGCCCTGCTGGGCGGCAACGTCGCGCTGGCATTGGGGCCGATGTGGGTGCGGCTGGCCGATAGCGGGCCGGTTTCAGCCGGGTTCTGGCGGCTGGCGCTGGCCGTGCCGTTCTTCGTCCTGCTGGCTCGGGCCAACCGCCAGCCGCTGACCGGCGCGCCCCGCACGGTCCTGTGGGGTGTGTTGGCGGGCGGCGTGTTCTTCGCGCTGGACCTTTCAAGCTGGCACCTGGGAATCGAATTGACGCGGCTGGGCAATGCCACGCTGTTCGGCAATGCCGGTTCAATCCTGATCGCTGCCTGGGGCCTGATCGCGCTACGCCGCTGGCCGCGCACGCCGGAATGGCTGGCCTTCGGCGCGGCGATGGTCGGTTCGGCCGTGCTGCTGGGCCGCAGCCTGGAGATCGACCACAGCACCCTGATTGGCGACCTGCTATGCCTGCTCGCCGGGTTCCTCTATACCTTCTACATCCTGCTCGCGCAGCGCGGGCGGGCGGTACTGGGCAGCTGGGCACTGTTGTTCTGGTCCAGCCTGATTGGCCTGCCGGTGATGGCCGGCGGCGCTCTGCTACTGGGTGAGCCATTCTGGCCGACCAACTGGGGGCCGGTCATCGCCCTCTCGATCACCAGCCAGCTGATCGGGCAAGGCCTGCTGGTCTATGCCCTGCGTCACTTCCCGCCACTGGTAATCGGGCTGGCGCTGCTGACCCAGCCGACGGTCTCGGTCGCGATCGGGTGGATCTGGTTCAATGAAGTGCTGGGACCCATGGACCTGCTTGGCATGACGCTGGTTGCCGCCGGACTTGTGCTGGCGCGCGTGGCCGAGCGTCCGGCAGCCGTTGCGTTGGAAGCCGAGGAGCGGCCCTAGCCTTCGGGCGTTGCGGCGGGCTCAGGCTCGCTGGCCGGGGCTTCGGTAGCAGGTGCATCTGCGGCAGCGGTGGCCGTATCGTCCGCGGCCTTGCTCCCCTTGCTGGCGCTTTCAGCCTGCGGAGCCAGCGGTGCCTGGCTGCGGATCGTATCGAGCGGCAGCATCGCATCGCTGGCGCTGGCAGGCAATATCTCGCCCTCGGCCTTGCCCGCGCCGTCGTCCTTCTTGCCAGAACCACAGGCGGCAAGTGCCAGGCCCAGGACCAGGATCGACAGGTTACGCATCGGCATTACTCCTGCGGACATGGCCGTTCGAGCGCGGCCAGAAATTCGGGGGCGCGGGCCAGCAGGGCTTCGTCCCAGATCGGCATATCCACGTCATGCCCCAGCCGCGCAAGGCTGGTCACGCCCAGTTCCCCGATCCCGCAGGGCACGATTCCGCCAAAGTGCGACAGGTCCGGGTTCAGGTTGACCGAGAAGCCATGCATCGTCACCCAGCGCCGGATTCGCACGCCGATGGCGCCGATCTTGGCCTCGCGGCCATCGATATCGCGGGTCCAGATACCCACGCGCCCCTCACTCCGCCAGGATTCCACGCCAAAATCGCCTAGCGTCGCGATTACCCAGCCCTCCAGCGCGTGGACGAACCCACGCACGTCGCGCGCCCGGCGCTTGAGATCGAGCAGGACATAGCCGACCCGCTGCCCCGGTCCGTGATAGGTATAGCGCCCGCCGCGACCGGCCTCGACCACTTCGAAGCGCGGATCGAGCAGCTCTGCGGCTGCGGCGCTGGTTCCGGCAGTGTAGACTGGCGGGTGTTCGAGCAGCCAGACCAGCTCGTCCGCCGTGCCTTCGGCAATCGCGGCGTTGCGTTCGGTCATGAAATCGAGCGCATGGCGATAAGGAACCTGCGCGCTATCGCGCCGCCATTCGATCGAGGTGGGTAAACCCTGAATCATAGTCAAGTTGCGTGGCGGCAATCGCTGCTGTTATCAAGGGGCATCATTTGGGAGAGCGAGCAATGCGGTTTGACAGCAACCGGGCCTGGCAGGAAGCGACTGCGCTCGTATCCGCCAACCGCGATGTCCTCTGGGCACTGGCCGGGGTATTCCTAGTCCTGCCAAGTTTTGCAGTGGGCATCCTCGCCCCGCCGCCCGAGCCCCCGGCTGGGATCGATCGCGACGGGCTGATGGCTATGCTGTCCAACTATTACGACAGCGCCTGGCCGTGGTTGCTGGGCATGGCGGTGTGCCAGGTGATCGGCACCCTGGCGATGCTGGCACTGTATACCGATCGCACCCGTCCAACTGTGGCCGAGGCGCTGAAGCTGGCCCTGCGCGGCGCGCTGCCGGTGATCCTGGCGCAATTGCTGGCCGGGATGGGTTTTGTCTTGGCGGCGCTGATTCCGATCATGCTGGTGGCACTGACTGGCGTGCAGGCATTGGCGACAGTGGTAGTGGCTGCCTGTCTGGTCGCGCTGGTCTATGTGATGGTCAGGATCTCGCTGATCGCCCCGGTGGTGATGGTCGAGGGTGAGCGCAATCCGATTGCCGCCTTGCGTCGGTCATGGGACCTGACCCGGGGCAATGCAGGCCGCCTGACCCTGTTCAATGCCTTGCTGCTGGTCGGCTTCGGGATCGTGATCCTGCTGGTCGGCGGGCTGGCCGACCTGCTGCTGCGACTGGTGCTGGGGATGGAACTAGGCACCGCACTCGGCACGCTGGTTTCCGCTGCGCTCCAGGCGGTGATGGCGATCTTCTTCATGGCGGTCTACGCCGCGACGTATCGCCAGCTGGCTCGCCCGGAAGCGACCGCGCCGGTCATCCCGATCGAATAGACGCTACTCTTTCCAGCCCCAGAACAGCTTGCAGGGCAGGACATTGAGCGGCTCGAAATCGGCGTCGATCCGGGTGAAGTGCCGGGCCATGAAATCGCGTGCCCGGGCGCTGAACTGATAGACCAGGAAGGCTCCACCGGGACGCAGCACGCGGTGCGTCGCCGACGCGATTGCCGGACCGACGCCATCGGGCAGGGTCGAAAACGGCAGGCCCGAGAGGACATAGTCTGCATGGTCAAAGCCGTGGGCGTGGACGATATCTTCCACGTCGGCCGCCGATCCCAACACCGGAATGAACCGGCTGTCGGCAATCGTTGCTTTCAGGTAATCGATGTAAAGCGGGTTGGTATCGATAACGATCAGCCGCCCGTCGCGCGGCAGCCGCTCAAGCACCGGGCGGCAAAAGGTGCCGACGCCGGGACCGTATTCGACGAACAGCTTGCACTCATCCCACTTCACAGGCCCCAGCATCCGGGCGATGGTGAAGCGCGATGACGGGATGATCGACCCGACCATCACCGGATGTTCGATGAAGCCTTGCAGGAAGACCCCCCAGGGCCCCATTGCGCGCTTGATGCGGTGCTTGATGCGGGCCGAAAGCGGCTTGCGGGCAAGCTCGGTGGTAGTCATGCGGGGGGCTGGTTCCTGTCTTGTCCAGATAGCACACTGCTTTCCCAAATTTGCCGGCCCATTGCAAGGCAGTTGCGACGGACTTAGGGACAGCAGCGATGACCAATTCCGCACCCCCCCTGCCAGAGGCCGCGGCCGGCGGCACGGCCACGCTGCCGCGGGCGCGTGTCGCCCTGCTGTTCACCGTCATGCTGGTGACCGCAGCGGGCAATACGGCAATGCAATCGGTCATGCCCTCGATCGGCACGGCGCTGAAGGTGCAGGATTTCTGGATCAGCCTCGCCTACACCTGGTCGGCGCTGCTGTGGATGCTGTGTGCGCCATTCTGGGCGCGGCGCAGCGACCGGCGCGGGCGCAAGGCGATGATGGCGCTGGGGCTGATGGGTTTCATTTCCAGCTTTGGGTTGTGCGGAATGGCGCTGTGGCTGGGGCTGCATGGCTACCTGGGGGCAATTGGCACCCTGTTGCTCTTCGCCGCCTGCCGCTCGCTTTACGGCGGTTTCGGTTCGGCCGCACCGCCGGCGGTCCAGGCCTATGTCGCCAGTCGCACCAGCCGGGCGGAGCGGACCCAGTCGCTCTCGCTGATTTCCTCCAGCTTCGGGCTCGGCACCGTGCTTGGCCCGGCTCTGGCCCCATTGTTGATCCTGCCTGGCCTTGGCCTGGTCAGCCCCTTTTTCGCCTTCACGCTGATCGCGGTTGCCGTGCTGACCGCCTTGCGGCTGCGGCTGCCCGACGATGCCCCGGCCTATGCCGCGCGCGGCGAAGTGCTGGCCGCCCCGTTCAGCGCCAATTCCGATTCGCGGATGCGCGGCGAGGGCGAGAGCGCGGGTGAGGAACCGGACAACGGCGCGCTCCCGGCCTCGGTTCCAGACCTCAAGTGGACTGATCGGCGGATCCGGCCGTGGTTGGTGGCAGGCCTGCTTGGCGGCCACGCCCAAGCGATGGTCATGGGGATTGTCGGTTTCCTGATCCTCGACCGGCTGGGGCTGCGCGCCACGCCAATGGAAGGGGCCGGGCCGACCGGCCTGGTGCTGATGTCGGGCGCGATCGCGACCTTGCTGGCGCAGTGGGGAATTATCCCGCTGTGGAAGCTGGGTCCGCGTTCATCGGCGCTGTGGGGCGTCAGCCTGGCTGCACTGGGAGTCGCCCTGCTGGCCGTGGCGGGCGACCTGCACGCCATCACCATCGGGACCGCCATCGCCTGCCTGGGCTTCGGCCTGTTCCGCCCGGGCTTCACCGCCGGAGCCTCGCTGGCGGTGTCACGTGCCGAACAGGGCCAGTCGGCGGGGATCGTCGCTTCGGTCAATGGCGCCGCCTATATCGTCGCACCGGCGGTCGGGGTCTGGCTCTATGGCCATTCCTCGTGGATCGGCTTTGCGGTGATCGAGCTGCTGTGCCTTGCGGTGTTGATGCTGGGCCTCAAGGGTCTGGGTAAGGACGAAGACCTGCTCGAGCAGCGCTAGAGGATTTCCAGCACCATGTCCTGCGGGCGGCATAGCCGCACGCCCTTGTCGGTCTCGACCAGCGGCCGCTCGATCAGCTTCGGCTCGGCGGCCATCGCCGCCAGGACCGTGGCGGTATCGGCTGACGGCAGCCCGCGCTCTTCCGCATCGGTACCGCGCAGGCGCAGACCCTGCTGCGGAGTGATCCCAGCATCGCGATAAAGCTGGGCAAGCTTGTCCGCGCTCGGCGGGGTGAGCAGGTATTCGACCACGGTCACGTCTACGCCCGGCGTCTCCTGCAGGATCGCGAGAGTCTTGCGCGAGGTGCCGCAGGACGGGTTGTGCCAGATCGTTGCTTTCACGGGAGCCTTCCTTTCGGTTCGTCGCGTTCCCTTAGCAAAAACGCTCGCGCCAGCAATTTGATCCTTGTCAATGCGAGCGATTCGCATTAGCGGCATTCTCGTTATTGCAAATCATTCGCAAATGGGGATCCGATGAACACTGCTGCCATGCGCCTTGCCCTGCTCGCCTCGACCGTGTTGCCAGCCGTTGCCATCGCGGCCCCGGCGCAAGCGGAAATGGCGGCCGAGGCTGCCAATGCGCCTGCAATCATCGTTTACGGCGTGCCCGACGGCTACGATATCGAAAAGACCCGCACCGCCACCAAGACCGAGACCCCGCTGATCGACGTGCCGCAGACCGTCACGGTCCTCAGCCGCGAACAGCTGGACGACCAAGGCGTCGAATCGCTTGGCGATGCGCTGCGCTATGTCCCCGGCGTGGTGCTGGGCCAGGGCGAAGGCCACCGCGACCAGATTACCCTGCGCGGGCAAAGCACCACCGCCGATTTCTTCCTCGATGGCCTGCGCGACGACGCGCAATATTACCGCTCGCTCTACAACATTGACCGGATCGAAGTGTTGAAGGGCGCCAATGCGCTGATCTTCGGGCGCGGCGGCGGCGGCGGGGTGATCAACCGCGTTTCCAAGGCCCCTGAATTTGACAAGACCCGCACCGACTTTGCCGGCGGAGTCGACAGCTTCGGCGGCTGGTCGCTGGCCGCTGACCTCGACCAGCAGATCGGCGAGAGCATGGCTGCCCGGCTGAACGCGACTTATGAAGACTTCGCCAATCACCGCGATTTCTACAATGGCCACTTCGTCGGGATCGCCCCGACGCTGGGCTGGAAGCTTGGCGAAGCAACCCGCGTGGTCCTCGGCTATGAATATGCGGACGACCAGCGCCTTACCGACCGCGGGGTCCCCTCGTTCGGCGGCACGCCGCTGACCGGCTATGACAAAACGCTGTTCGGCAGCCCGACCGCCAATGAAAGCTCGGTCCGGGCGCACATTGCCCGCGCCCGGCTCGATCACGATTTCAGCGATGCGTTGTCTGCCAACCTGACCGGACAATACGCCCATTACGACAAGTACTATGGCAACGTATACGCCCGCTCGCCGGCCACGGCGACGACAGTCGAGCTGGAAGGCTATAACAGCGACACGATCCGCGAGAACTGGACTGTCCAGGGCAACCTGGTCTGGAAGGCTGAAACTGCCGGGATCGGCCACCAGTTGCTGCTCGGCTTCGAAGCCAGCGACCAGCTGACCGACGCCAAGCGCAGCGAGGCCAGCTTTGGCGTGGTTGCCGCCAGCCGCGTCACCGTGCCGCTGGCGCAGCGGCTGACGCTCCCCACGGTCACGTTCGGCGCGAGCAGCCGCTCGAGCCTGTCCAAGGTTCGGGCACTGTCAGCCTATATCCAGGACCAGATCGACCTGGGCGACTTGATCAAGGTGGTCGTGGGACTGCGCTATGACGATTTCCGCATCACCTCGACCAACCGGGTTAACGGCTTTGCCGCCAGCCGCAGCGACGGCAAGTGGAGTCCGCGGGCCGGCCTGATCATCAAGCCGCGTAAGAATGTCTCGCTCTACGCCAGCTACGCCAAGAGCTTCCTGCCGCAATCCGGCGACCAGTTCACCGTGCTCGACGCGACCACCGCCAGCCTTGCCCCGGAAGAGTTCCGCAACCTGGAGGCGGGCGTAAAGTGGGACCTGACCGAGCGGCTGGCCTTCACTGCCGCCGCCTTCCAGATCGACCGCACCAATACTCGCGCCAACGATCCGGTAACCGGCGTAGTTGTCCAGACCGGCAAAAGCCGCACCAAGGGGCTGGAGCTGGCGATGGTCGGGCAGATCACCAAGGGGCTGCAGGTGACGCTTGGCTATACCTTGCAGGATGGTGAAATTACCAAGACCACCGCTTCGGCCCCGGCCGGCCGCACCCTTGCCCAGCTCCCGCGTCATCAGTTCTCGGTCTGGGGCCGGTATGATTTCACCGATCGGCTGGGCGTGGCGATCGGGGCGGTCCGTCAGAGCCAGCAGTTCACCACGATCAGCAACCAGGTCCGCCTGCCCGGCTTCACCCGGATCGACGCCGCGCTGTTCTACAAGGTCTCGGACGCGGTGCAGCTGCAGCTTAATGTCGAGAACCTGACCGACACGGACTACTTCCCCAGCGCCCACACCGATAACAACATCAACACCGGTGCGCCGCTGAATGCCCGGCTGGGGGCGAAGATCAGGTTCTGAAAGTGATGCGGCCCGTCAGGGTGCCTTGATCGCCGGCACGGCGCGCGCCGCATCTTCTGGCGAGGTGCCGGGGGCTGGGACCGGGGCAATAGTCTCCAGCCGCCGCATCACTCGCCCTGCTTGCTGGATCGCTGTGACCAGCCGGGGATAGACCCCGCAGCGGCACAGGTTTGGCACGGCGGCCTTGATGTCGTCTGGCGAGGGATCGGCGTTGCGCGCAAGCAGCGCCGCAGCGGTAATGGCGATTCCCGGGGTGCAGAAGCCGCACTGGATTGCCTGCTGTGCCACCAGCGCCTGCTGCACCGGATGTGAACGATCGGGCGAGAGGCCCTCGATCGTGGTCACTGCTCGCCCCTCGGCCTCGGCCAGGGTCATCATGCACGACAGCTTCGCCTCGCCATCGATCAACACCATGCAGGCCCCGCAATCACCCACCCCGCAGCCATATTTGGTACCGGTCAGGTTGGCGCCATCGCGCAGCGCCCACAGCAGTGGGGTCTGCGGATCCATGTCGAAGGCAAGCGGCCGTTCGTTGACAGTCAGGCTGGACATCGGGCGGGGTTAGTCGCGCCAGCTGCGGTCGGTCCGGTCGATAATCCGCACCCAGGCATCGAAATCAGCCTTGCCGGGCCCGCCGGGCAGGCGGACCTGTCCGACATCGCGCTGGTGCACGGCGACGACCTCGTCCGGGATCACCACCGGCTGGCCGGCCGCCATGGTCGCCAGCTGTATCTCGCAGGCGCGCTGCAGCGACCAGTGCTGGATGAAGATCTCACCAATCGAGCGGCCGAGGATCACCGGGCCGTGATTGCGCAGCATCAGGATGCGATTGTCGCCCAGGTTGGCAAGCAGCCGCTCACCCTCTTCCCCGCGCACCGTGACGCCTTCGAAATCGTGATAGCTCAGCTTGCCGATGAAGTTGCAGGCATAGAAGTTTACCGGCTGGAGGCCGCCTTCCAAGCTGCACACCGCCATCGTCGCGGTCGTGTGGGTGTGGCAGATCGCATGGGCCCAATCGACGTGGCGGTGAAAATAGGCGTGCTGGGTAAAGCCCGCCTTGTTGACCGGGAAAGGGCTGCCATCGAGGGTATTCCCGTCGATGTCGATCTTGACGAGGTTGCTCGCACAGACCTCGGAATAGTGCAGGCCGTAAGGGTTGATCAGGAAGGCCCCGTCCTCGCCCGGCACCTTCAGCGAGATGTGGTTGTAGATCGACTCGCTCCACCCCAGGTGATCGAACACGCGGTAGCAGGCAGCGAGTTCCTGCCGCGCCGCCCATTCGGCCTCGCTGCAATCGAGGTTGCGGGCGTGAGCGTTCTTGATCGAGGTGGCCATCTGATCCCTCCGGTTGTGCTTTGTGGGCTTTCCTAAGCCAAGCTGGCTCACATGGAAATGCGGAAACCGGCCCAGACGGTGCGCGGCGCGCCAAGGTCGATGCTGCCCGCCTGGTTGCGGGTGATAACCCGTTCGTCGGTCAGGTTCTCGGCCCGCAGCACCAGCAGCAGACGCTGGGTGAGCGGCAATTCGGCCACGGCATCGAGCGTGTTTGCGGCAGGCAGGCGGTCCGTTTCCAGATCATCTTCCCACTGCGCCCCGGTGTGGCGCAGACTGGCGGCGAGGAGCCAACGCGGTGCTGGGCGCCAGGCCAGAGTCGTGCTCGCCGAAAGACGCGGGACCTGTGCTGGGCGCTTGCCACTGAGCGCAGCCGAAGCGCCACTCGCCTGGACCTTGGCGGATAGCCATGACAGCGCGGCATCAAGGCTGACCGTGCCCAGCTTTGCCGCAACCGAAGCCTCGATCCCGCGCGAATGGACCGCATCGACATTGCGGCGTTCGCGCAGATTGGGCCCTAGGGTGACATTGGCGATCGCTCCCTTCACCCGGTTGTCAAAGCCGGTCAGGCGGAGCGTCAGGTCGGCTACTGGCGTCCAGTCCAGCCCGCCCTCGAAGCCTTCAAGCCTCTCGTTTTCCAGTGCAGCATTGGCGCGGGTGGTGACGGGGAAGACCGTGAACGGCCGGTAGAGTTCGTTTAGCGTCGGCTGGCGCAGTCCGGTATAGGCGGCGGCGCGCAAAGCCAACCCCGGCGCAGCTTCGACCAGCAGCCCGCCGCGCAGGCTTTCCTGCCAGCCGGAGCGGTCCGCAAATGTGCGGTCAGTAGTGACGGTGCCAGCGGCATTGGCTTCGCGGAAGAAACCTTCGGCCACATCCCAACGATCAGCTCGCGCGCTCAAGGTCAGCAGAGCCGGACCGAACCGCAAATCGTGCTCGGCATAAAAGCCGAGGTCGCTGTTGACCCCGCCGGCCTTGCGCCGCGCGGTGACCTGGCCCGTGACCGCACTGTAGGCCTCTTCCTGCATCTCGCCGCGCTGGCGGCGCCAGTCGATGCCAAGCCGCAGCGTCTGCCGCTCGCCCAGCGGCGGGCGTAGTTCGAACTTCGCGCCAAGGCCCGTCGCCGGAGTGCGGCGCTGGTCAAGCGTCTTGCGAAAGCTGGTTGCCGAAATGACCACGTTGGAAAAATCGCGCGCCTGGACATAGGCCAGCGCTTCGAACTGCCAGGCCCCCCGGCCGACGAGGCGCAGGCTGGCATCCTGCCCGCTGGCCCCGGTATCAGCCCCGGCAAAGCGCAACGTGCGCTGGTCATCGAACAGCAGTGCGCGGGCCTGAAGCTCTACATCGGGAGTTAGCGGCGCGACAGCCCTCAAGCCGGTCGACCAGCTGTCGAATCGCGCGCGAACAGAGGCGGGCACGCGCTGGCTTTCGGGCGTGGTCCAGAACCCCTGCCCCCGGTCCCACCGGGCCGAGACCACGGCAAAGCCGCCACCCAGGCGCGGGGCGAGCGAGGTGGACAGTTCGCTCTCACCCCGGTCGTTGACCAGCGCCGAAGCGGAGAGCAGGCCGAGCGTCTCAGGCCCGGCGCTCGAAAGGTCGATCGTCCCCGCCACGGCTCCGGCGGCAAAGCCCCCAGCCCCGCCGCCGCGCAGGACGCGGACCGAATCCAGCCGCTCGGGCGGCAGGGCAGAAAGCGGGACATAGCCGAAGAACGGATCGACCAGCGGCACGCCATCAAGCAGTACCAGTGTGCGGCTGGAGGCATTGCCGCCCAGCCCGCGCAGGGTGATGCCTTGCGCCGAAGGATTGGAGGAGCGGCTGTCCGAGCGGCGGAACTGCTGGATGCCGGCCGCGCGGCTCAGCAGGTCCTCGATCCGGCCCGAGGCGAGCGTGCGGACGTCCTCCGCCGTCAGAACATCGCCGGCAAAGGCGCGCTGACCAGCCGGGAGGTCCAGCGCCTTGCCGGTGACGACAATCGTTTCAGGATCGGGCGTATCCGCCAGCGCCGGGCCAGCCAGGGCCAGCAGCGCGAGGGCGGAAAAGTGGTGCCGCTTACGTGACTCGAACACGTGACCCCATCATTACGAATGATGTGCTCTACCAACTGAGCTAAAGCGGCGCTGCACCTTGTGGTGTGTGGAGGCCCGAGCCGGAATCGAACCGGCGTAAACGGATTTGCAGTCCGGTGCGTAACCACTCCGCCATCGGGCCATCCATCCCCTTGGGCGAACCCTCCGGGAGCCGCGCCACTAGCCGAGCGGGCGGAGCAGTGCAACCGATTCATCGGCGGCGGTTTATTGCACGCGCTGGAATGCCAGGCGGCGGGTCTCGGGGTCGGCGCTCTCCAGTTTGACTCGCAACCGATCGCCTGGAACCACGCCATGCGCGGTGGTGCGAGCGACGACCGGCAGGTCGCAGAGCTGGATCCGTGCACCTTGCTCGCCAAGATCGGTGACCACGGCATCGAACAGCTCGCCCTCGCGGCCTGCCAGGATTGCGGTCTCGGCGAGATCGACCACCGCGCGTTCGACCTGACCGGCGCGGGCATCGCCGCGCTGCATCGCGACGGGGAGCAGCGGGAAGGCAGCGCTGATGGCATCGGGCAGGGCGCGACCATTGGCGAGGGCCAGCGCTGCCTCGATCACATAGCGATCAGCCAGCCGCCGCAGCGGGGCCGTGGCATGGGCATAGGGCGCGGCAATGGCCGCATGCCAGGGCGGATTGCCTGGCGCATAGGGCGCATAGCTTGCCCCCTGCCCAGCCCGGCGCACTGCCAGCATGAAGGCCGCGTGGCGCGGATCGGCGGGATCGAGCAGCTTTTCAAACTGGGCCAACGGCGCAGCATCCGGCCAGGTCAGACCAAAGGCCCGAGCGGTCTGGCGCAGCCGCGCCTCGGAGCGCGGGTCGGGCCCGGCCATCACGCGGAACAGCCCGGTCTGGTGCTCCAGCAGCAGCTTCGCAACCGCCAGGTTACAGGCCAGCGAAAGCGCGGCATTGCGCGTTTCAGACGGGAGCAGCGGTCGGAACCGGAGCGCAAACTTGCCATCGCTGCCCCGTTCGACCTGCTGCTCGGGTGGATCGACCCGGGCCGCCCCGCGCCGGGCCTCGGCCAGTTCGATCCGATCAGCAATTGCAAGGAAACCGGGCGGCAGGTCGGCATCGCGCACGGTCTCATAGGCCAGCTTGGCGCGGCTGCGGATTACCGCGCGGGTCACGCCGTCCAGCACGGTCTCGCCATCGGGATCGACCCGGACGGTGAAGACCACGGCGGGGCGCGGACCATCGGGCAGCAGGCTCGCCGCGCCTTCGGCCAGGACCGGCGGATAGAGCCCGGCCTTGCCGCCCGGCAGGTACGTCGTGACCCCGCGCACCCAGGCCTCGGCATCAAGCGCGTCGCCCGGCGCGACGAACCAGCCGACATCGGCAATGGCATAGTGCAGCAGCCAGTCCGCCCCCGCCGCCTCGATCGCGAAGGCCTGGTCAAGGTCGGTTGAGTCAGCCGGATCAAGCGTTACGAAGGGTCGCTCGGTCCAATCGACGTGGTCAGTCGGCGCGCGCTGCGCGGCCGCCCCAGCCGCCGCCAGGACCGGGGCGGGAAAGCTGGCGGGCACCTGGAACTGGGTGCGCAGGGTGGCCAGGCCCTCGGCCAGGAGGCAATCGGGATCGCGCAATATTCGCATCATGGCAGGCTAGCCGCGTTCACCAGGCAAAGCAAAAGGCCTCCCCGGTTTCCCGGAGAGGCCCCTTGATGCCGTGTCGTTCGCTGTGATGCGTCAGAACTTGCCGCGCAGCGTCACGCCGAAGGTGCGCGGTTCGCCGGGGAAGCCCACGAACAGCTGGTTGGCAGTACCGGCCAGACCGGTCGAGGCCGGCGAGGCGGTCGAACGGAAGGTCCCGCCGCCCTGCAGCGGCATGTCCGCACCGATCTGGAAGAAGCGCTTGTTGAACAGGTTCTGCGCCCACAGCTCGATGCCCCACTTGCGGTCCGCGCCGAACAGGCCAACGCGGGCGTTGACTGTGGCGAAGCTGTCCTGGACCTTTTCAAGGTCAAGGTCAGAGCCGGTGTTGGTGTCGCTCTGCAGTCGGCTGTCGATGTAGAACAGCGCGCTCATGCCATTGTCGCCAACCGGCGGGGTCCAGCTGAGGCCCGCGGTCACGACATACTGCGGGGCGTTCGACATGGCGTTGCCCGGCAGCTGGAACAGCACCGGCGACAGCGGACGACCGCCCGTGCCGACCAGATCGCTGGCATACTTGGTGTCGACATAGGTCAGGCCGGCATTGACCGTGAAGTGACGGGCCGGACGCAGGAAGGCCTCCAGCTCGAAGCCCTTCGAGGTCACGCCCGGCTTCAGGCGATCCGCTGCGCAGGTCCCGGTGACGGCAGAGCCATCCTTGTCGGTTCCGCCCAGGCTGTCCTTGCAGGCCTGGATGTTGGTGACTTCGAAGTTTACCCCGTTGAAGGTGTTGAGCTGATAGTTCGAATAGCGCTGGTAGAACGCCGCGAAGTTCACGTCGATCCCGTCGCCATCGTACTTGAAGCCCACTTCGAAGGCATCGACCTTCTCGCTGGCGAACTGCAGGTCGGTCGCTTCCGGACGCCCGTTGCCCGGCGTGAAGGCCGGACGGGCCAGGCGCGCGGCACAGCCTGCATCGAAGGTGGTGTTGCAGGTGCGGTCGAGTGCCGAGAAGTCCAGATTGAAACCACCAGCCTTGTAGCCCTTCGACGCCGAGGCATAGACCATTAGGTCATCGATCGGCTTGAAGCTGAGCACGGCAGTGCCGGTCCACTGGCCTTCACTGAACTCGGTGCCGGTGGCGCCGCGCGCGAACGAAGGTGCCGAACCGTTGATGACGCAGGCCAGCGAGGCCAGCGACTGGAGCGGCGTATTGAGGATCGCCGGGCACAGCGTGTTGGTGAAGTTGGCGTTGGCCGCCAGCGTCTTGCTTTCGTGGGTGTAGCGCGCACCAACCGTAAGCATCAGCTTGTCTTCGACGATATCGAAGGTGTTGTGGGTGAACAGCGCCCAGTTGTTGCTGCGCTGATCGAAGCTGGAGCCATTGTTGCCGGTGCCGTTGAGGCGGGCCGAGCCGGTTGCCGCCGCCAGGCCCTGGAAGCCCGGGAAGATCGTGGTCGGCAGGTTCGAGCAGGTGGCCGAGGCCGGATTGACGTTGGCTGCCGAGATGGCCGATGCGGCCAGGCAGTTGGCATAACGCTCGAAGTCGTTGCCGTAGACGATATCGTCATCGACGAAGAGCTTTTCGTTGGCATAGTAGCCGCCAACCAGCCAGTCGAGCCGACCGTCAAGCGCTTCGCCCTGCAGGCGGACTTCTTGGGTGAACAGCTTGAAGTGACGATCGAGATCGAAGCGCTTCAGGATGTCCATGGCCTGGAAATCGCCGTCCTGGCCCTGTTGGTTGAGGTAATCACGATAGGCCGTGATCGAAGACAGCGTGGCGCCGCCCAGATCCCAGGTCAGTTCACCCGAAACGCCCCAGTCCTTGCTGTCGGTGCGATAGGTCACGCCCGGGGTGGTCGACTGACGACGGACGAAGCTTTCATTGGCCGGCGCGACCTGGAAGTTGGCGCCAAAGGCCTGCAGCAGCGGCAGCAGCGTGTTGGCGCTGGCCACCGGGAAGCCATCGGCCCCGCGCGACAGGTTGCGGACCGGATTCAGCAGGATCCCGCCGCAGCAGTTTTCGGCCTTCTTGGAATAGTCGGCAATCAGCCGCAGCTTGATGTCGTCGGTCGGCTCCCAGGCGAACTGGCCGCGGACCAGCCAGCGGTCGCGGTCGTTGATGTCGGGCTCACCCGGGGTGGCGTTCTCGATGAAGCCGTCGCGCTTCTGCCACACGGCATCGATCCGGGCCGCGGCGGTCGCGCTGAGCGGCACGTTGACCGCACCGTCAAGGCGCCAGAAGTTGTAGTTGCCATAAGTGGCCGAAGCATTGCCCGAGAAGCCATCCGACAAGCTCGGACCCTTGGTCACGATGTTGATAAGGCCAGCGGTAGAGTTGCGGCCGAACAGCGTGCCCTGGGGCCCGCGCAGCACTTCAACGCGCTCGATCTCGCCCAGTTCGGACAGGCCGACGCCGGTACGGCTGCGATAGACGCCATCGATGAACAGGCCGACCGAGCTTTCGAGGCCGGCGTTTTCACCAACCGTGCCGATGCCGCGAATACGCGCGGTGAAGTTGACTTCGCTGGTGGCGCCCGAAACGAGCAGCGAGGGGGCAACCTGGTTGAGCTGGCGCACATCGGTGGCACCGGTCTTGGCGAGGGTTTCGCCGCTGACTGCCGAAACGGCGATTGGCACGTCCGACAGCGCTTCGCTGCGACGGGTCGCGGTGACGATGATTTCGTCGCCATCGACGGCTTCATCGGCCTGCGGAGCGTCCCGCGCGAAGGCGGGGGCAGCCGAAGCAACGATGGCGAGCGAAACGCCCAGCGCCGAAGTGCGCAGCAAGGTACGGCCGAACGAGCGGCGGAAAGTCTTCATGGAAATCCACTCCCTGTGAACTGACAGTACGGCAAGGGGGGCGCCGCCTGTCGGGCGCCAGATACGCATACCTATGCGGTTCTACAATACGGGCCTATGCTGGTTCATCGATGGCTGTGGCACCTTCGCCACAATGCTGGACGCGTCAGGGATCGACGAATTCGCCTTTGCGCTTTTCCATCTGGCTGCGCACCGCCTCGATCTGGTTGCGGCTGCCGATCAGCGCGTGCTGCTCAACGCTCTCGGCCATCAGGATTTCGTCGGTTGAGCTTTCGAGATAGCGGTTGAACAACCGCTTGGCAGCACGCTGGGCATGCGGGTTGCGATTGGCGATCTCGGCCGCGATGGCCGTGGCGCGTGCCACCGGGTTGGGATCGACGATCGTGGCAAAGCCGTATTCGCCGGCCTGTTCGCCAGTGAACTCGCGGTTGGTATAGGTCAGTTCGCGCAGCACGTCGTCACGGACCATGCCCTTCCACAGCGCATAGCCGGCCATGTCGGGCACCAGCCCCCACTTCATTTCCATCACCGCCAGGCGGGCGGTCGGGTCGATCACGCGGATGTCCGCCCCGCTGGCGACCTGCAGCCCGCCGCCGAAGCAGACCCCGTGAACTGCCGCGATAACCGGCACGGGCAGCTTGCGCCACTGCATTGCCACCTGCTGCGGGCGGTTGGCGTTGCCGTGGGTCCGCTCGGTCAGCGGCACGGCATCGTGGCGGTCGGTCTGGGCCATCGAGGTCAGGTCGAGCCCGGCGCAGAAGCTGCGCCCCTCACCCGCCAGCACCACGGCGCGTAGGCCCGGGGTGGCATAGAGCACTTCGCCGGCTTCCAGGAGGGTATCGAACATGGTCGGATCGAGCGCGTTCATCTTGTCGGTCCGGATCATCCGGACCTGAGCGACGCCATCGGCATCCATCGTAATGCTGACACGATCGTTAGGCTTCAGCTCGCGCATTGCTCTTTGTCCTGCTGTTTGGTCTTTGGCGCTTCCTTGCCCAAACGCAGGTGCGCGTCCAGCCCCCCATTTGTTACACCCAGGTAGTCATCGGACAGCGGCAGCGCGGGGCGGAGCATTTCCTCGGCGAGGCGATAGGCACCATCGGCGGCGGTTTCCACCAGCCCGTCGAGGCCGGCAGTGCGCAGCTTGGCGCGCAGACGGCTGACATGGACTGCGAGGCTGTTGGTCTCCGGCCGGAAGGCCATCCGCCAGACGTCGCTGCGCAGCTCGCTTGCCGGCACCGGGATCCCCGGCTCTTCGGCCAGCCGCCACAGCAGCAGGAATTCGCGGGGGTGAAGCCCGGCCCCGCGCCCGGCAATGAAGGCATCCCGCACCAGCAGGTCGAGCTTGAGCGGCCCAAGCAAGCGATCGCGCGGGAGCGAGCGCATCGCCTCGTCAATCCGCAGCGCGCGGCTTTCGATCTCCTCAAGGTCCAGCGTCCCGCCGATCGCGTCGCCAAACCCCATGCGCAGCAACCGGGCCCGCTCCGATCCATCCTCCACCCCGACCGCCAGCACCCGGCGGCGGCGTTTGGCGCTGGCACCTACCAGCATGACCCAATCGCTCACCACGGCGCGGTGCGGCATGGCGATCAGCGGCGGGGCTTCAGCCTGAGGCGGCTCGATTGCAGGTTCCACGAGGGTCCAGCCCAGCCGGCGCAGGTCGCAACCGTCCGGGACCGGTCCCGCCGCAAACCACTGGAACTGACGCAAGAGTTGCTCCCGAAACAAACCCTTGGCGTAAACTGACAGCACTGCGACCAGTGCTGCAAGCTCGATTATATCGATTGCGGTGTCGTTATCAGGCGGCGGTGGTGTTCACACCCATGCTGGCCAGATAGCGGCGAACATTGCGCGCGGCTTGGCGCAGCCGCTGCTCGTTCTCCACCATGGCGATCCGGACATAGCCTTCGCCATCTTCGCCATAGCCGACCCCCGGGGCAACCGCGACTTCGGCGTGGGTCAGCAGCTGCTTTGAAAATTCCAGGCTGCCCATGTCTTTCAGCGCCGGCGGTAGCGGTGCCCAGGCGAACATCGAGGCCTTGGGGCTGGGAATCTCCCACCCGGCCCGGCCAAAGCTTTCGACCAGCACGTCGCGGCGCTTCTGATACAGGTTCCGGTTCATCTCGACGATGTCCTGCGGGCCGTTAAGGGCTGCACAGGCTGCCGCCTGGATCGGGGTGAATGCTCCATAATCGAGGTAGCTCTTCACCCGGGTCAGCGCGGCGATCAGCCGCTTGTTGCCGACCGCGAAGCCGACTCGCCAGCCGGCCATGGAAAAAGTCTTGGACATCGAGGTAAACTCGATCGCCACGTCCTTGGCGCCAGGCACCTGCAGGATCGAAGGGGTCGGGTTGCCGTCGTAATAAAGCTCGGAATAGGCCAGGTCCGACAGGATCCAGACCTTGTTTTCCTTCGCCCAGGCGACCAGCCGCTCATAGAACGCCAGGTCGACAGTCTCAGCCGTGGGGTTCGAGGGATAGTTGACGATCAGGATCGACGGGCGCGGCACGGTGAAGGCCATCGCCCGTTCGAGCGACTCCCAATAGCGCTCGTCCGGGGTGGTCGGGACCGAGCGGATCGTAGCCCCGGCAATGATGAAACCAAAGGTGTGGATCGGGTAGCTGGGGTTGGGTGCCAGCACCACGTCGCCCGGCGCGGTGATCGCGGTGGCGAGGCTGGCGAGGCCCTCCTTCGAGCCCATGGTCATCACCACTTCGGTCTCGGGATCGACCTCTACCCCGAAGCGGCGAGCGTAATAATTGGCCTGAGCCTTGCGGATGCCGGGAATGCCCTTTGAGGCGGAATAACCGTGCGCGTCAGCCTTCTGCGCAACCTCGCACAGCTTATCGATCACGTGGGCCGGCGGCGGCAGGTCAGGGTTGCCCATGCCAAGGTCGATGATGTCCTTGCCCGCGGCACGCGCTTCTGCCCGCATGCCGTTGACTTCGGCAATGACATAGGGCGGCAGGCGCTTCATGCGGTAGAACTCTTCTTCCATGACCTCGACTTTGTGAATGCGGCGGAATTGTCGCGAATTCGTCTGTAAGACGCTTAAGCCCTGACTGCAAATCGGTTAGGGTGCAAGATGTCAGCCGATGACTCGGGAAACCACAATGCGCGACGACGATCTGACCAAAAGCTTCGACGCGATGTTCGCCGAGCCGCTCAAGCTGTGGGACCAGCTGGTCCCGGCCGGGATCCGGCAGGGTGAGCTGGGCGAATGGGCTGCGGCGCTGCAGACGATGCAGGCGCTGTGGCTCGAATTCGCGCAGGACCAGGCGGCGGCGCTGGCCGGCAAGGCCCCCGCCACGCTGGCCGATCCCGGCAATTGGCTGGGCATCTACGAAAGCTGGGTCCGCGCCCTGCCGCTGACCCGGCCCGAAGTGCAGCAGAAGCTGTGGGCCGATGGCATGGCGCTGTGGCAGACCGTGCTTGGCCAATACGGGATTGACGGCAAGCCGGCTGGCGAAGCGCCCGAACTGCCGCGCAAGGACCGCCGTTTTGCCGATCCCAAGTGGCGCGAGCAGCCGTTCTTTGCCCTTGTCCATCAGACTTACCTGATGCTGGCCGAGCAGGTCCTGGCGCTGGCCGAGCAGGTCGAAGGCGTCGATCCGCACCAGCAGGATCAACTGCGCTTTGCCGCGCGCACGCTGGTGGACGCGCTTAGTCCGGCGCACTTCCCGGTCACTAACCCGCTAGTGCTGGAGCGCGCCATCGCCACCAAGGGGCAGAGCCTTGCCAAGGGCATGCAGCATCTGCTGGCCGACCTGAAAAAGGGGCAGCTAACCCACGTCGATCCGCAGGCCTTCCGGCTGGGCGAGAACCTGGCAACCACCCCGGGCAAAGTCGTTTACCAGACCTCGCTGTTCCAACTGATCCAGTACAGCCCGACCACCGACAAGGTGCTGGAAACCCCGCTCGTGATCTTCCCGCCGTGGATCAACCGCTTCTACATCCTCGACCTGACGCCCGAAAAAAGCTTCATCCGCTGGGCGGTGGAGCAGGGCGTCACGGTCTTCGTTGTCTCTTGGAAGAGCGCGGACGAGACGATGGTGGACCTGGTCTGGGACGATTACATCCGCGCCCAGATCGAGGCGATCGACACGGTGCGTGCGCGGCTGGGCGTCAAGGCGGTCCACACCATCGGCTATTGCGTCGCTGGCACCACGCTCGCCGCCACTTTGGCCGTGCTGACCCGCCGCAAGCAAGCGGACAAGGTCAAAAGCGCTACCTTCTTCACTGCTCAGGTCGATTTCGAACAGGCCGGCGAGCTCAAGATCTTCATCGACGACCAGCAATTAAAAGTGGTCGAGCAGCTCGCGCAGGAGCACGGCTATCTGGATGGGCGCTACATGGCGACCACCTTCAACCTGCTGCGCGGCAACGATCTCATTTGGAATTATGTCGTCAAGAACTACCTGCTGGGCGACGACTATCCGGCCTTTGACCTGCTGCACTGGAACGGGGATGTTACCAACCTGCCGGCCAAGTGGCACCGCCAGTACCT
This sequence comes from Sphingomonadaceae bacterium, assembly GCA_009926135.1. GTDB lineage: Bacteria > Pseudomonadota > Alphaproteobacteria > Sphingomonadales > Sphingomonadaceae > Novosphingobium. Next base: position 433,360 of record RFPL01000001.1, on the reverse strand, counting down.
CACCGAGCTCTATCGCGACAACAAGCTGGTCGTGCCCGATGCGCTGGAAGCCGACGGCACCCCGATCGACCTGACGCGGATCCAGACCCCGGCCTTCATCCAGGCCGGGCGCGAGGACCATATCGCCCCCGCCGCCAGCGTCTGGCAGATCATGCACCACTTGCGCGGGCCAAAGACTTTTCTACTGGCCGGTTCCGGCCATATTGCCGGGGTGGTCAATCCGCCGGCAGCCAGGAAGTACCAGTACTGGACCAACCCGGCCGAGGTCGAAAGCCTGGCCGAATTCATCGCGGGGGCAACCGAAACGCCGGGTTCGTGGTGGCCGCACTGGATCGAATGGCTGCGCGATCAGGGCAGTGCTGAAGTGCCAGCCAACGGCAAGCGCCTGCCCGGAGGTAAGGGCGATTCAGTGATCGAGGACGCCCCCGGAAGCTATGTAAAGGCCCGCTAGCCTCCAGTTTTGCAACCCTTTCGATTTTTTGCTGCACTGCAACAAAACCCACTTGACTTCGCAAGTGCAATATCTATTTTGTGCACTGCAACATGAGGCTGGAATCGGGTTTCCGGCACGCTGCGAAGGATCAAACCGATGGCCGACGCCACCGTGAACAAGATTGACGAAGCTAAGGCCGAAGTTCTGGCCGAGAAGGCTTATGCCGCTGCCGCTGCAGCCCCTGAAGCGAAGGCTGCTCCGGCCGCCCCCGCAAAGAAGGTTGCCGCGCCGAAGAAGCCGGCTGCCAAGAAGATTGCCAAGCCCGCCCCGGCCAAGAAGGTCGCGGCGAAGACCATTGCCAAGCCAGCTGCCAAGAAGGTCGCGAAGGCTGCTCCCCTCAAGTCGAAGGACACCACCATCATGGCCAAGACCCAGCAAGCCGCCGAAGATTTCACCGCCAAGGTGAAGGACGCCGTTGCCGATCTCCAGGATCGCGCCAAGACCGCCATGGAAAAGAGCACTGCCGTGTTCGCCGATGCCGGTGAATTCACCAAGGGCAATGTCGAAGCCCTGGTCGAATCGGGCAAGGTGCTGGCCGCTGGCCTGCAGGACCTGACCAAGGTCTATGTCGAAGACGCCAAGACCGGTTTCGAAACCATGACCGCCGACGTCAAGGAACTTGCCACCGTCAAGTCGCCGGCTGACTTCTTCAAGCTGCAGGGCGAAATCCTGCGCCGTAACTTCGACACCGCCATGGCGACGGGTTCGAAGCGCTCGGAAGCCCTGGTCAAGCTGGCCAACGAAGCTTTCGCGCCGGTCCAGAACCGCGTCAGCATCGCGGTCGAGAAGGTCAAGCAGGCCGCCTGAGCGCAGCCGTTCCTCACGGCCCGGTGATCCCTCTCCCCACCGGACCGTGAGCCGAATTCGACGAGCCGGACAGCGCAATGCTGTTCGGCTCGTCTGCTTTGCGGCCAGCCGTTTTTGTTTTGGCGCTGCCGTTCGCTTTTTGGTAAGCGCTCCGCCCGCAGAGACTTGTCCTGCCCCACCCACAGTGCGATATTTGTTCGATGGTCCAGTCCGCGTCCCTTGCCCCCTTTGCCGTCCGCGCCGCCGCGGATGAGGGCGACGGCGATTCAGGCGGGCAGAACCAGATCGGCGTGGCCACCAAGACCCGCGCAAAGCCCAAGAAGCCCAGCCAGTTCAAGGTGCTGCTACTGAACGATGATTACACGCCGATGGAATTCGTCGTGATGGTCCTCAAGCGGTTCTTCAACATGGACCTGGAACAGGCGACTCGGGTGATGCTCCACGTCCACCAAAAGGGCGTCGGCGTCTGCGGCATCTTCCCCTACGAGATCGCCGAGACTAAGGTGAACCAGGTGATGGATTTCGCCAAACAGAACCAGCACCCGCTGCAATGCACGCTGGAAAAGGCTTGAGGGCCTAAGCCACCGCCGTTCCGAACAGCCGCCCGATCGCCCAGGTCGCGGCCATTGCGGCAACGCCCCAGAACGCCACGCGCAGCACGCCGCGCCCGATTGGTGCGCCGCCAGCCCGCGCACCGACTGCGCCGAGCAGCATCAGGAACAGCAGGGCCGAGACTGATACGCCGATCACCAGCTGCGAGAGCGGCAACACGGTCGCCGCAGCCAGCGGCAGGGCAGCGCCGATCGCAAAGGTGGCCGCAGAGGTCAGCGCCGCCTGGACCGGGCGGGCGCGGGTAATGTCGGCCAGGCCCAGCTCGTCGCGGGCATGGGCGCCTAGCGCATCGTGCGCCATCAGCGCGGTCGAGACCTGATCGGCTAGGTCTGCATTCAGCCCGCGGCCGCGATAAATCGCCGCCAGTTCCTCGTGCTCATGCTCTGGCTCCTCGGCCAGTTCGCGCCGTTCGCGGTCAAGGTCGGCGGTCTCCGTATCGGCCTGGCTAGAAACGGAGACATATTCGCCGGCCGCCATCGACATCGCCCCCGCCACCAGGCCCGCCATCCCGGCGATCAGGATCGGCGCCTTGTCGGCCGTGCTTGCCGCGACGCCGACGATCAGGCTGGCGGTCGAGACGATCCCGTCATTTGCCCCCAGCACAGCCGCGCGCAGCCAGCCGATCCGTTCCACCACGTGCCGTTCGGGATGGTGTGAGATCATCGACATGGCATGGCCTTCCTGTTTGGCGAGACGTCACAGTGTCCCGGTTCGGCCGACAAAGCAATTCCCGCTTCCGCGCTTGCCATGCCCCGGCTATGGATCAAGCCCACCCGGCGGCCCCGATCAATCCCAGGACGCCCCACAGGAATAGCAGCTGGCCGCTACGTGAAGTCCATTCCCGCCATTGACCGCTATATCTTCCGGCTCGTGCTGATGCCGATGCTGGGCGTCTTCGTGATTGCCGCATCACTGCTCGTGCTCGACAAGATGCTCAAGCTGTTTGACTTCGTGGCGACCGAGGGCGGGCCGGTTTCCGTGGTATTCCGGATGCTGGCCAACCTGCTGCCCGAGTATGCCAGTCTGGCGATCCCGCTGGGGCTGCTGTTGGGCATCCTGCTCGCCTTCCGCAAGCTGGCCACCACCAGCGAGCTTGATACGATGCGCGCGGTCGGCCTCAGCTATACCCGCCTGCTGCGGGTGCCTTACATGATCACGCTGGTCCTGGCGGCGCTCAATCTGGTGATTGTCAGCTACCTCCAGCCGTTGTCGCGGTACTATTACGAGCAGCTCCAGTTCGAACTGCGCTCCGGCGCGCTGGGCGCCTCGATCAAGGTGGGGGAATTTACCACCCTGCAGGACAAAATGGCGCTGCGGATCGAACAGAGCCGCGAGGAAGGGCGCCAACTGATCGGCATATTCGCCCGCGTTGCTTCGCCCAAGGGCCAGGTCCTGTCGATCTCGGCCCGCGAAGGGCGGTTCCTCGCGTTGAAGGATAATCCCGACACGATCATCCTGCGCCTGACCGACGGCCAGATCGTGCAGGATGCGCCGGGCCAGGCCCCCCGCGTGCTGAGCTTTTCACGCCACGACCTGCCAATCGACTTGCCGGCGGTCGAGGCATTCCGCCAGCGCGGCGGTAAGGAGCGTGAGTATTTCCTGCCCGAACTGCTGCGGATCACGTGGAGCGACCGGGCAAGCGAGAAGCTCAAGAATGAAAGCAGCGCCAGCCTGAACTTCCGCCTGGTCGAAGTGGCGATGATGCTGCTCTTGCCGCTACTGGCCGTGGCCCTGGCGATCCCGCCCAAGCGCTCGACCTCGGCGCTGGGGCTGTTCCTTTCGATCGTGATGGTGGTCGCCTATCACAAGGTCAACGAATACGGCATGGCGGTCGGCGCATTGGGGCGGGTTTCGCCGTTGGTGGCGCTGTGGGGTCCGTTCGTGATCTTTGCCGGGCTGATCCTGTGGATGTACTGGCGGATTGCCTATGTCCCCGGCGGACAACCAATTGGCGCGCTGGAACGGTTTGCCGATAACCTGAGCAAATGGGGCCGCAAGCTGGCGGCGCGGCTTAACCGCAACCGGATCGCGAAGACCTGATGCAGCTTGAATTCTTCCCCTCGCCCTCGCTGACGCGCTACCTCGCCAAGCTGTTCATCGTTCGCATTCTGGCGGTGCTGGTGATGCTGGTGCTGGTGCTCCAGACGCTCGACCTGCTGTCTGAAAGCGGCAAGATCCTGGGCGTGCCGGGCAATGGCGAGGCGCAGCTATGGCAGTATGTCTCGCTGCGCATACCGCAGCTGATCGCGCGGTTCCTGCCCTATTCGGTGCTGCTGGCCACGATCATCACCCTCGCCACGCTGAACCAGAACAGCGAAGTCGTGGCGATGAAGGCGGCCGGTCTCTCCGCGCATCAGGTGCTGGCCCCGCTGCTGCTGACGGCGGCAGCGATATCGGTGATCAGTTTCGCCTTCAACGAGACGGTGGTGACCCGCTCAACCGCAACGCTCAAGGCCTGGACGGCAGTGGAATTCCGCCAGATCCCGGCTGATTCCAAGGTGCGCAGCAACGTCTACTTGCCCGATGGCCCGCACATCCTGGCCGCCGGCGCGGTCAGCGGCACGGGCAAGCTGACGCGGATGGACAATGTCACCTGGTATCGCCGCGATGCCAGCGGCATGGTGCTGGAGCAGATCCGCGCCCCCCAGGCGACCTATGCTAACCCAGGCTGGCGGCTGGACAAGCCGGTCAGGTTCGATGTGGCTGGCACCCGCCGGGTCGAATTGCCGCCCACGGTTCTGGCCCAGGGTATCACGCCCGAACAGGTTGCGATCAGCAAGGTCGATCCCGACGGCCAAAACTTCGTTGAACTCTATCGCTCGATCGAGGCGCTTAAGGCGCAGGGCCGCCGCACCAGTGAACTGGAAGGCAAGTGGTGGCACAAGTTCTCCGGGCCGCTCGCCGCGCTGCTGATGCCGCTGCTAGGCGCCGTTGCGGCCTTTGGCCTGGCGCGCTCTGGCCAGCTGCTGATCCGCGCGATCATCGGCATGGCGCTGGGTTTTGCCTATTTCGTGATCGACAATGCCGCGCTGGCGATGGGCAATTTCGGCGGCTACCCGCCGCTGATTGCCGCTTGGGCACCGTTCCTGCTGTTCGCGCTGGTGGGCGAGACGGTGCTGGTGCGGACGGAAGAATAGCGCTTAGCGCGGCGTCATCGTGTTCTTCGCCAGGTATCCGACCAACGGAAGCAACCCGGGGTAGTTCGCCTTTGCATAGGTCGACCCTCCGCCCAATTGCGCGGCTAGCCGCCGGTGCGCCTCGGGCAGCGAATGGTACGGCAGGCTGGGCAGCAGGTGATGCAGCGCGTGATAGCGCAGGCCAACGGGGGCCCACAGCTCGGCCAACAGGCCCGGCGGAGGGACATTGACCGAATCGAGATACTGAGCGGTCACCGTCATCGGCTCGCCCTCATTCTGCCAGAGATGCGCCACCAGGGTGCGGACCTGGTTGAGCACAGCCGTGACTGAAATCACCGCCAGGCCGATGGCCAGCGGCCGCCAGTCCTGTGTGACCGCATACCAGACCAGGAACAGCGCCCAGACCGAAGCGCCCAGTTCCTGCCAGAACACCTGACGGGCAAATTCGCCCTCGGCCGGGCGACGGCGGAAGGCCGGATTGATCGACAGGGCCGAGGCGCGTTCCCACACCAGCCGGCGCAGCGGCGGCACGATTACCCCCAGCGGCACCAGCAGCGCCGAACGGATCAGCAGCCCGATCGGCAGCAGCAGCGAAGCCAGGATGAACATCGGCAGCGACCATGGCTTCATCAGCGCCAGCGGCAGGTATTCGGGATCCTCCACGGTGCCATAGCGGGTGCGGGCATGGTGCAGGGTGTGGACGTTCTCGTACATCAGCGAGGGCATCATCATCGGTACGCCGACCAGTGCATTCCACCCGAGGCGGAAGCCGGGCAGGGCATCGCGGTGAATATGGGTCAGTTCATGGATGAACAGCAACGCCCTATAGAACGCGAGCGCGGAGATCACCCCTGCCAGCACGGCCTGCCAGGTAACGACCAGCAAGATCGCACTTGCCAGGCCGGCATAGCCAATAGCGGCTGAAATCAGCAGGTCCGGCCAGTAGATGCTGCCCTTCGCTGCCGAAATATCGCGCGTCTGCTCCACCGCGGCGCGCAACATCGCCATGTCGTCAGGAATGCCCACGCCCCGGGCGGAGCCTTTGGTGGTGTCGGCAATGGCTTCGTGCGCAGTCATGCTTGTTCCGTAATTCACTTGTCCGAGGCCCGCGATGCTTGGCTAACCGCGCCTCGCCGGGCATAGGTGGGGGCACATGCGATAAAACAAAGGCAAGATCGTGGCCCAGTCGGAAATTGTGATCACAGAAGTCAGCGATAAGGCCGGGCGCGCAGCCTTTGTCGATGTGCAGTACCGCCTGAATGCCGACGATCCCAATTTCGTACCGCAGCTCCGCTCCGAAGAGATCGAGCGCTATACCCCCGGCGGCAATCCCTATTTCGAGCATGCTCGCTGCCAGCTGTTCCTCGCCCAGCGCGGCGGCAAGGTCGTTGGCCGGATCGCCGCCCATATCGACGAACTGGCGCTGACCCAGCCCGCCGATCAGGGCATGGGCCCCGGAACCGGCTTCTGGGGTGCGCTGCAGGCCGAGGACGCCGCGGTGGCGACCGCGCTGATTGCCCGCGCCGAACAATGGCTGCGCAGCCAGGGCATGACCCGCGTGCTCGCGCCGATGACCCTGTCGGTCTGGGAAGAACCGGGCCTGCTGGTCAAGGGCCATGACCATCCGCCGATGATCATGATGGGCCACAATCCGCCCCACCATCAGGGCTGGATCGAAGGTGCCGGCTATGCCGCCGCCAAGACGCTGGCGACCTATGACCTCGAAATCGCCAAGCCGTTCCCGCCGCTGATCCAGCGGATCGTCCAGTCGGGCGAGAAGAACGCCCGGATCCGCATCCGCGATGTCGACCTCAAGCACTTCGACCGCGAGGTGGAGATCATCTGTTCAATCCTCAACGATGCCTGGTCGGATAACTGGGGCTTCGTGCCCTTTACCCCGCAGGAAATCAGCTACACCGCCAAGAAGATGAAGCCACTGGTCAAGCCCGACCTGGTGCGGATCGCCGAATACGATGGCGAACCGGTCGCCTTCATGATCACCCTGCCCGATCTCAACCGGGTCCAGATCAAAGCTGTCGGTCGCAACGGCAAGCCGTCACTGCTTGGCTGGATCAAGCTTGGCTGGTGGCTGCTGCGGACCAAGCCGGCCGATATGCGCGTGCCGCTGATGGGCGTGGTCAAGCGCCTGCAGTCGACCCGCATGGCGAGCCAACTGGCCTTCATGATGATCGAAACGATCCGCCACGCCGCCGCGACCCGCTATGACGGCAAGCGCGGCGAGATCGGTTGGGTGCTGGACGACAACCAGGGCATGAACGCCATCGCCGATGCGATTGAGGCCAAGGTCAACAAGGAATACGTGGTCTACGCCAAGGGGCTGTGATCGGCCGGCTCGTCGGTCCGCTCATCGACCGTAGCAGCGACGGCGACGTCCATCGTTACATTGCCAACCGTCCGCATGATGTCAGGCAGCACCTCGACCGCGACCAGCAGCGCCAGCGGGCCGACCGGAACGCCCATGGCAATCGCAATCGGCCCGATCGCGGTGACGAAGCTGATCGCCCCGGGAAGCGAGACCGAACCGATGGTCGTCGCCAGTGCCACCAGCACCCCGGTCGCCAGCATCAGCGGGGTCAGCTCCACACCGGCCAGCCGGGCGACATAGATCGCCACGGCCAGATTCATCGCTGGTCCGGTCGCGCGGAACAGGGCGACGGCCAGCGGCAAGACGAATTCACCGGTCGTCTCGCGCAGGTCCAGCGTGCGGCAAGCCGCCAGCATGGCCGGCAGACTGGCAAGCGAGGACTGGGTCGATATCGCCATCGCCTGGACCGGCAGGGCCGCGCGGGCAAAGCGCAGCAGCGACTGCCTCGCGCCGAACACGGCCACGACATAGGCCAGCAGCAGCACCACCCCGCCCATCGAGGCAACGGTCAGGATATAGTGCGCCAGCGCCCCCAGTGCCGCCGCGCCGCTCTGTCCGGCAACGGTCAGTGAGAGTGCGAAAACCCCCAACGGGGCCAGCCACAGCACCCAGCCGATGATCACCAGCATGGTCCCGGTCACGGCTTCAAAGAAGGTCACCATCAGCTTGCGGTGCTGGTCGGGCAGGCGGCAAATCGCCACAGCCAGCAGGCTGAAGAAGATGATGATTGCGATCATCGCCGTTTCGGCGGCGGCGGCAAAGATGTTGGCCGGGACCAGCGACTTGAGGAAGTCGGCGATGGTCGGCACCTCGGTCGCCTGGGCGGTGGTCAGCCCCTGGCGCAGTGCCTCTGCTGCCGCCGCCGGGATCGGGAAGGCATCGAGCAGCGCCGGCATGGCAAAGGCGGTAAAGACCGTGCCGGTGGTCAGGATCGTCGCAAACAGCGCCAGTGAAGTAACCGCCACGCGTCCCGCCTTGGCCGCCGCAACCGTCTGGACGATGCCGATCACCAGCAGGGCGGCAACCAGCGGCACAATCGTCATCTGCAGGCCGCGCAGCCACAGCGTGCCGACCACGTCTGCAACTGGCAGCACATTGCCGGCGAGCGCGGTTTCTTCCAGCACGATGCCCAGCGCAAGCCCAGCAGCCAGACCGCCCAGGGTCCACTTCACCGGCACCCGTATATCGGGAATGAAGCTGCTGGCCGCGGCTGGGCTGTGGTCGGTCATGCGGGTTCCCCGGTTGGTCAATGTCTGCGTGACAATGCTTGTGCGGCGCGACATAGCATTTTCGCAAGACCTAGCGTGCTACAGGGTAAGTGATGGGACGCAACTATTTCGGTACGGACGGGATCCGCGGGCGCACCAATGCCGGCGTGATGACTGCGGCAACGGCGATGAAAGTGGGCCAGGCAGCGGGCACCCGCTTCCTGCGCGGCACGCACAGGCACCGCGTGGTGATCGGCAAGGATACGCGGCTGTCTGGCTATATGCTGGAAAACGCGCTGGTCGCTGGTTTCACCAGTGTCGGCATGGACGTGATCCTGCTTGGCCCGATGCCAACCCCGGCGGTTGCCCTGCTGACGCGTGAGCTGCGCGCCGATGTCGGCGTAATGATCTCGGCCAGTCACAACCCCTATGAGGATAACGGCATCAAGCTGTTCGGGCCCGACGGGTTCAAGCTGTCCGATGCCGATGAGCTGGCGATCGAGGCGATGCTGGCGCAGGATCTGCCACTGGCACCGGCTCCGCAGATCGGCCGGGCCCGCCGCATCGACGATGCCCGCGGCCGCTATATCCATGCGGTGAAGGCGGCGCTGCCCGACGATATCCGGCTGGATGGCATGAAGATCGTGGTCGATTGCGCCAATGGCGCCGCTTACCAGGTGGCCCCGTCGGCGATCTGGGAACTGGGCGCGGAAGTGGTCGCGGTCGGCGTTTCGCCCAACGGCACCAACATCAACGACAAGTGCGGCTCGACCCACCTTGACCTGATCAAGGAGAGCGTGGTCGCCAGCGGCGCTGACATCGGCATTGCGCTGGATGGCGATGCGGATCGGCTGATCGTGGTCGACGAAAAGGGCCAGACAGTCGATGGCGACCAGATCATGGCGTTGATCGGCAGCCAGCTGGCCGCGCGCGGGGCGCTGCGCGGCGGCGGCGTGGTGGCAACCGTCATGTCCAACCTGGGTCTTGAACGCTTCCTCGATGGCAAGGGCCTCAGCCTGATCCGCACCAAGGTTGGCGACCGCTATGTCCTCGAAGCGATGAAAGCTGGTGGATACAACGTGGGCGGCGAACAGTCAGGACACATGATCATGCTTGATCACGCCACGACCGGCGACGGCACGATTGCCGGGCTGCAGGTCCTCGCCGCACTGGTGAAGAGCGGCAAGCGCGCCAGCGAGCTGATGCACCTGTTCGATCCGGTGCCGCAACTGCTCAAGAACGTGCGCTTTGCCGGCGGCAAGCCCTTGGATGATGCCCGCGTCAAGGCGGTGATCGCCGAGGCCGAAGCCCAGCTTTCCGGGCGCGGCCGCCTGGTGATCCGCCCCTCGGGCACCGAACCGGTGATCCGCGTCATGGCGGAAGGCGATGATGCCGCCGAGGTTAGCCAGGTGGTCGATGCGATCTGCGACGCCGTGAAGGAAGCCGCCAGTGCTTGAGATGCGCCCCGATTGCGAGAAGTGCGGCACGGACCTTCCGGCCGAGCTGCCCGGCGCTTTCATCTGCAGCTTCGAATGCACCTTCTGCACCGACTGCGCCGATGGGCTCGACGAACGTTGCCCCAATTGCGGCGGCGAGCTGCTGGACCGACCGACCCGGGCCAAGGCCCTTCACGGCAAGCACCCACCATCGACCGAACGGAAGTTCAAGGGGTGAAGCCGGCGCGCATTCTCTCCATCGCCGGCTCCGATAGCTCGGGCGGCGCTGGCATCCAGGCCGATATCAAGACCATCACCATGCTCGGCGGCTATGCCATGACCGCGATCACCGCGGTGACGGCGCAAAACACGCTTGGCGTGACCATGATCGAAGCGCTTTCACCCGCCATGGTGGCCGCGCAGATCGATGCCTGCATCAGCGATATCGAAGTGGATGCAGTCAAGATCGGGATGCTCGGCTCGCCCGAGATTGCCGCCGTGTTGGCCGAACGGCTTGAGGCGTTGGACGTGCCGGTGGTGTTCGATCCAGTGATGATCGCGACCAGCGGGTCGGTGCTGGCCGACGCGGCAACGATTGCCGGGTTTGAACGCTTGATGAAGCTGGCGACACTTACCACGCCCAACGTACCTGAACTTGAAGCACTCGGCGGGCCCACCGGAATGGCGGCGCGCGGCGTGGCCTATCTTGCCAAGGGCGGCGACGCGGAAGGCTCCACGATCGAGGACGTGCTGTTCATGCCCGGAGCTGAGCAGCGTGTCTGGTCGGCGCCGCGCATCGTCACCCGCCACACCCACGGCACCGGCTGCACACTGTCGAGCGCGATTGCCTGCGGCCTTGGTGCTGGACTCGACCTGATCCCGGCAATCGAGCAGGCCCGGGCCTTCGTCCGCGCCGCGCTCGAAGCTGCCCCTGGTTACGGTGCCGGCAGCGGCCCGCTGGGCCATCAGGCAGTTCAGTCGAGCTCGTAGAACTCGGCAATTTTGGCCCAAGCATCCTCAGCCGTTTCCACCCAGTGGAACAGGTTGAGATCATCATGGTTGATAACGCCTTCGTCGGCCAGGGCTTCGAAGTTGATCACCTTGTTCCAGAACTCCGCGCCGAACAGCAGGATCGGGATCGGCTTCATCTTGCCGGTCTGGATCAGGGTCAGCAGTTCCATGAACTCGTCCAGCGTGCCGAACCCGCCGGGGAACACCGCCACTGCCCGCGCGCGCAGCAGGAAGTGCATCTTACGCAGCGCGAAGTAGTGGAACTGGAAGGCCAGGTCCGGCGTCACATACTGGTTGGGCGCCTGTTCGTGCGGCAGGACAATGTTGAGTCCGATCGTTTCCGCGCCCACGTCTGCCGCGCCGCGGTTGGCCGCCTCCATGATCGACGGGCCGCCACCCGAGCAAACCACGAACTGGCGCATGCCCTTCTCGACGATCCCGCATTCGCTGGCGATTCGGCCCAGCTTGCGCGCCTCGTCATAATACTTCGACTTCGCCACCAGCCGCTCAACCACGGCCTTGCGTTCCGGGGTGGTCGCGGTGGCGAGCGCCGCTTCGGCCTCTTCCGGCGCGGGAATCCGGGCCGAACCGTAGCAAACCAGGGTTGAGCCGATCCTGGCTTCGTCCAGCATCATTTCGCACTTCAGCAATTCCAGCTGGAAGCGGACTGGTCGAAGTTCCTCGCGCAGCAGGAAATCGGTGTCTCGGAAGGCCAGCTTGTAAGCCGGGCTGCGGGTCTGGGGAGTCGCCGCAATGTGCGATTCGACAAAGGAGGCTTCCTGCTCGGCCTTGTAGAAGCGGCGGCGGCTAAGCCGCTTGTCGGTCGGTTCGGTCATCAGGCCTTTTCCTTTGCCTATGCAGACTTGCCAAGCCCCCAAAACAAACGGCCCGCCGCTCGGTTGCCGAGCGCGGGCCGGTCAGATCGTGAAAGTTTTGGATGCCCGACAAGGATTCGAACCTTGATTGACGGAGTCAGAGTCCGCTCTCTTACCATTAGAGGATCGGGCAACGAGGGCGGTCCTCTAGGCGGGCGATGCGCCCGCGTCAAGCCGCTGCACTTGCCCTTGGGGCCCGCCCCCGCTAGCATGGCGTCAGGTACCCGCCCATCCGGCGGGATAAAGATAAGAGTGTGATTGTCATGGCGGATAAGTTTCCGCCGGCCATGCGCGAGGAGGCAGGACAGGGGTTTGAACCCGGACAGGACCAGCGCGGCGCGCCCAGCCTTTCCGAAACCGCCCCCGATATGCCAGCCCGCCAGCCGGACGGCCGACCCGGACGAATCGACCCGCAGGCTGGCGGGCGCGATCCGGCACCATACCAACGGCAAAGTTTTGCGGCGATCGACCTTGGCACGAACAACTGCCGGCTGCTGATCGCGCGCCCTCAAGGTGAGAACTTTGTGGTGGTCGATGCCTTCAGCCGCGTGGTCCGGCTGGGCGAAGGTCTGGCCGGATCGGGCCGATTGAGCGATACGGCGATGGACCGCGCGCTGGGCGCGCTACAGGTCTGCGCCGACAAGCTCAAGCGCCGCCGCGTCCACTTGGCCCGCTCGGTCGCGACCGAGGCCTGCCGCCGGGCCGAGAATGGCCCGGAATTCATCGAACGCGTCCGCCAGGAAACCGGTATCGCGCTCGACATCATCAGCGCCAAGGAAGAAGCGCGGCTGGCCGTGCTGGGTTGCCATATCCTGCTGGAGCAGGGTGATGGCCCGGCAATCATCTTCGATATCGGCGGCGGCTCGACTGAACTGGTGCTGGTCGAACAAGGCGACGCCCCGCTGCCACGAATTGTTGACTGGATGAGCGTACCTTGGGGTGTCGTTTCGCTGACCGAGACCTGCGGAATCGAACCGGCGGACGCTGATGGCCGCGCGGCGCGTTATGCCGATATGCGCCGCCGGGTCCGCGACAGCCTGGCGCCATTTGCAGCGCGGCTTCAGCCCACTCTTGCGCAGACCGACCGGGCACGGCCGCTGCGTCTGCTGGGCACCAGCGGCACGGTGACCACCTTGGCCAGCTTGCATCTGGAGCTCCCGCAATACGATCGCCGGGCGGTTGATGGCCTGATCGTGCCATCGGATGCGATGCGCGGGATATCGGAGCGCCTGTCGGCCATGCCGATCCCGGCGCGGCGCGAACTGGCCTGCATCGGGCGTGAGCGGGCTGACCTGGTTGTCGCTGGCTGCGCGATTCTCGAGACCATTCTCGATATCTGGCCCGCAGACCGGCTTGGCGTAGCCGACCGCGGCATCCGCGAGGGCATCCTGCGGAGCTTGATGACCGCCGAAGGCATGGCTGAGCGGACCCGCGCGGCCATGCGCCGCAGCAAACGCGAAGGAACAATGTGATGAGCCGTTCAGGCCGCCCTGCCGGTGAACGGCTCAAGACCGGCAAGGGCCGGACCGCCAGCTCAACCCGTTGGCTGACCCGCCAGCTCAACGATCCCTACGTCAAGGCCGCGAAGGAAGCCGGATGGCGCAGCCGCGCAGCGTTCAAGCTGATCGAACTGGACCAGAAGTTTGGCCTGCTGAAAAACGCTCAGCGCGTGGTCGACCTCGGCGTAGCGCCGGGCGGGTGGAGCCAGGTGGTGCGCAAGGTCTCACCCAAAGCTGCAGTCGTCGGGATCGATCTCTTGCCGACCGAGCCGCTTGACGGCGTGACCCTGTTCGAGATGGACTTCATGGACGACGCCGCGCCCGGCTTGCTGGTTGAGGCCCTGGGCGGCGCGCCCGACCTGGTGATCTCGGACATGGCGGCCAACACGGTCGGCCATAAGGCAACCGACCACTTGCGGACCATGGGCCTGGTTGAAACGGCCGCGCACTTTGCGATCGAGAACCTGAGCATTGGCGGTGCCTTCGTCGCCAAGGTCCTGGCGGGCGGCACCGACACAGATCTGCTGGCGCTGCTAAAGCGCCACTTCACCACGGTGAAACACGCCAAGCCGCCAGCCAGCCGCAAGGATTCGTCGGAGTGGTATGTGATCGCGCAAGGCTTCAAGGGATAAAAAAGGGCGGCAGGTCTTCAGACCGCCGCCCCATTTTTCAAGCCTGCAGGCGAAGATTACTTCTTGGCGGGTTCCGCTGCCGGAGCAGCAGCAGCGCCTGCAGCCGGAGCCGCAGCGGCATCGGCCGGAGCGGCAGCAGCATCGGCGGCCGGGGCAGCCGGCGCGGCGGGCAGCGGCAGGTTCGAACCCTGGGTATTGAGATAGACCAGCAGGTTGGCGCGCTCAGCAGCGTCACCCAGACCAGCGAAGCTCATCTTGGTGCCCGGTGCGAAGGCCTTGGGATTCTTGAGCCAGGCATCCAGCGTTGCCCAGTCCCACTTCCCGCCATGCGTCTTCAGCGCATCGGAGAAGGCAAAACCGCCGCGGCCCTGGGCCACGCCTTCGCCGACCACCGCGTAGAGGTTGGGGCCGATGCCATTGGCGCCGCCCGAATTGACCGTGTGGCACGAAGCGCACTTCTTGAAGGTGGCTTCACCCTTGGCAGCGTCAGCACTGGCAAGCAGGGTTTCAAGCGGCACGGCCGCAGCCCCGCCTTCACCTTCCTGGACCACGCCTTCGATCTCGTAGCCCATCTTTTCTGGGCGGTTTTCCTTGGTCGCGCGGAAGTAGTGGCTGCTCAGCGAAGCGAGACCAAGCGCAACAACGCCCGAAAACAGCGTCCAACCGGCGATGGTGTTGAAACGGTCGTCCATCAATCGTGCCCCGTGGGATATGTGGGTAGAAGGTTTGCGCGTCGCTCTAGTGTCGGGCGGGGGCAAGCGCAAGGGGCATTGCAGCGGCGAAGCACAGGCCCTAGCGATAGAGCGAGATGGCGGCCCGGCAAGTGGCCGCGGAGAGGCGCGATCTGAGATGAGCTGGGCCAGGGAACTCGAGGAATTGCGCGCCCGCGAGGCGCTGGCCGAAGCAATGGGCGGGGCGGACAAGGTCGCGCGGCAACACGGACGCGGCAAGATGAACGCCCGGGCGCGGCTGGGGGCTTTGGTCGATCCCGATTCTTTCCGCGAGATCGGCAAGATCGCCGGCAAAGGCTCCTATGACGCAGAAGGCAACCTGACCGGCGTACTCCCCGCGCCGTTCCTGTTTGGCAGGGCGATGATCAATGGCCGGCCAGTGGTGGCCACGGCCGACGATTTCACCATCCGCGGCGGCGCGGCGGATGCCGGGATCGGCCGCAAGATGGAACAGGCCGAGAAGATGGCGCACGAGCTGAAGCTCCCCATCATCCGGATGATCGACGGCACTGGCGGCGGCGGCTCGGTCAAGACGCTGGAAATGATCGGCGCAACCTACATCCCGGCGGTCCACATGTGGGGCGAGGTGGTGAAGAACCTTGATACTGTGCCGGTCGTCGCGCTGGCCTTGGGGCCGACCGCGGGACTTGGCGCGGCGCGGATCGCGGCCAGCCACTATTCGGTGATGGTGCGCGGTCTCAGCCAGATTTTCGCCGCTGGTCCCGCCGTGGTCGATGCCATGGGCACGGCCTGGAAGGACGGGGGATCAGCCAACCACGAAGAAGCCAAGGAAGCGCTGGGCGGCTCTGCGATCCACACCCGCAACGGCGTGGTCGATGACGAGGTGGCCAGCGAGGCCGAAGCCTTTGCCCGCGCCCGCCATTTCCTGTCGTTCATGCCCGAATATGTCGGCCAGCCCGCCCGCCGGATCGAGAGCGGCGACCCGGCTGACCGGCGCGAGGAGGCCCTGCTCTCCCTCGTGCCCAGGGGCGACAAGGAGGTCTATTCGATGCGCCGGGCGATGGACCTGCTGTTCGACAAGGGCACCGTGTTCGAGATCGGGCGCACATGGGGCCGCGCCGCGATCACCGCGCTGGCCCGGCTCGATGGCTGGCCGGTGATGGTGCTGGCCAGCGATCCCAGCTTCCTGGGCGGTTCATGGGATGCCAAGACCAGCGAGAAGGTCGAACGCTTCGTCAAGCTGGCTGACCTGTTCCGCCTGCCGATCGTCCATCTGGTCGACAACCCCGGCTTCATGATCGGGCGCGAGGCGGAGATCGCGGGCACGATCCGCTATGGCGTCCAGGCGATGAACGCGATCTACAAGGCGACGGTGCCGCTGGCCTCGATTGTCATGCGGCGGGCCTATGGGATCGCCGGCAGCGCGATGTCGAACGCCGATACCTACCAGTACCGTTATTGCTGGCCCTCGGGCGACTGGGGCAGCCTACCCATCGCGGGCGGACTGGAAGTGGCCTACAAGAGCGAGATCGAGGTGGCGGCCGATCCGGCAGCCGAGCTGGAGGCGATCCGGGCGCGGCTCGCCAAGGTCACTTCACCTTTCCGCAGTGCAGAGCGCTTCAATGTCGAGGACATCATCGACCCACGCGATACCCGGCCCTTGCTGTGCGAGTTTGCTGGCCTGGCCTGGCGAAGGTTGGGAGCCGATCAGCCGCGCAGGTAGTCGGCCAGTTCCTTCTGCTCCGCCGCGCTCAGGCGAAGGCCCAGCTTGGTCCGGCGCCAGAGGATATCCTCGGCGCTTTCCGCCCATTCCTCGCTGCGCAAAAACTCGACCTCGGCCGCGGTCAGTCCCGCGCCGAAGTTCTTGCCGAGGGCCTGCCAGCCTTCCGCGCCGTTGAGCCAGCTTTCCGCGCGCGTGCCATAGGCGCGGGCCACGCGATCGACCGTGCCGGCATCAAGGAACGGATAACGCGCGGTTAGCGCGGCCTTAAGCGGCTCCAGCCCGTCCAGCGGGAAGTCCCCGCCGGGCAGCGCCCTGCTTCGGGTCCAGGCCTTGCCGCTGAGGGCAGGCAGGCGCCCCGCCATCAGATCAACCGCTTCCTCGGCGAGGTGGCGATACGTGGTGATCTTGCCGCCGTAGACGCTGAGCAAGGGTGCCCCAGCTTCCTGGTCCGACAAGTCCAGCCGGTAGCCGCGTGTCGCCGATTCGGGCTTGCCCGAACCATCATCGACCAGCGGGCGCACACCCGAATATGTCCAGACCACGTCGGCCGGAGTGATCGCGGTCTTGAAGTAGCCGCTGGCCCCTTCGCAAAGGTAGGCAATCTCTTCCGCGCTGGCGACGATCGGCTCCCCCGCAGTGTGATCAAGGTCGGTCGTGCCGATCAGGGTAAAGTCCCGCTCATAGGGGATCGCGAAGAAGATTCGCCCGTCCGCCAGCTGGAAGAAATAGGCGTAAGGGTGATCGAACAGTTTGCGGACCACGATGTGCGATCCGCGCACCAGGCGCATGCCATATTCGGGTGCTTCGCCCAGCAGTCCATCGACCTTCAGCACGGCTGGCCCGGCGGCATTGATCAGCGCGGCGGCGGTGAACGTGCCGGATGGCGTTTCCAGTTCCCAGCCGCCGGCGATGCGCCGGGCGGCGGTCAGCGGGGTACGCGGGCGGACTTCGGCCCCATGCGCCGCCGCATCGAGCGCGTTGAGCACGACCAGCCGGGCATCGTCGACCCAGCCATCGGAGTATTCGAACGCCGGGCCGAACTCTGCCTTCAGCGGCACCCCGGCCGGGTGGCGGTGCAAGTCGATCGAGCGGGTCGGCGGCAGATGCTTGCGGCCGCCGATATGGTCATAGAGGAACAGCCCCAGCCGCAGCAGCCAGCGCGGACGCAGGCCCCTGACGTGCGGCAATACGAACCGCAGCGGGTGAATGATGTGCGGGGCGATGGCCCACAGTGCTTCGCGCTCGGTCAGGCTTTCGCGCACCAGCGCGAATTCGTAATGCTCTAGATAGCGCAGTCCGCCGTGGACCAGCTTGGTCGAGGCTGACGAAGTACCCTGCGCAAGGTCGCCAGCCTCCAGCAGCAGCACTTTCGCGCCGCGCCCGGCCGCATCGCGGGCAATGCCCGTGCCGTTCACGCCGCCACCGATCACCGCCAGGTCGAACTGCATCGTCATCCTATCGCACATCCGGGGCCGGAACCGGCCGCACGACGCCCGGCGGGGTCAGGCGGCGGAACAGGCGGCCCTGCTCACTATAGAGTACCAGCACCAGCGCCGCGATGCCGCCCGCCAGCAGCGACCATGCCAGAGGCCGTGCCGTGCCATCATAGGCCTGGCCGATCAGAGCCCCAAGACTTGCCGCCATTGCCATCCGCACGAACATCTGGAACGAACTGGCCGCGCCGGCAATGCGGGCAAAGGGCTGCAGCGCGATCGAGCCGAAATTGGCGCCCAGAAAGCCCATCAGGCACATGTTGAGGCCCATTACAGGCACGAATTGCCACAACGTCTGGTGCGGCAGATGCGCCATCCAGACCTGCACCGTGCTGACCACGATGAACGCCAGCAGTGCGGTGTGCGACACGCGCCGCGCCCCGAACCGCTCGACGATCCGCGAGTTGAAGAAATTTGCCACCGCCATGCCGCCCGCCATCAAGGCAAAGATCAGCGGGAAGGTCGTGCCCGCACCGAAATGCTCGGCCACCAGCTGCTGGGCGGAGTTGATATAGCCAAACAGGCCAGAAACCAGCAGCGAGGCACCGATGACATAGCCCATCGAGGCGCGATTGCTGGCTGCCGTCCACATGTTGGTGAGGATCGCCCGCGGCGCGATTGCCTGGCGATAATCGGGATTGAGGGTTTCGGGCAGGCGGATCCAGGCCCAGACCCAGACCATCACACCGAGCAGCGCCATCCCGCCGAAGATCCACCGCCAGCTCGCCACTGCCAGCACGGCCTGACCAAAGCTGGGCGCGGCCATCGGCACGATCATGAAGATCACGGCCACGGTCGATTGGGCCCGCGCCATCCGGTCGCCCGAGAACCGGTCACGGATGATCGCATTGGGCAGCACGGAGAGGCCCGCGCTGCAAACCGCCTGAAGCGCGCGCAGCACCAGCATGGTGGTGAAATCGCTCACCAGCGCGCAGGCCACTGACAGCGCGACATAAGCTGCCAGGCTGCCGAACAGCACCGGGCGGCGGCCATAGCGATCAGCCAGGGCTCCCGGGAACAGCGCGCCCACGCCGGCTGCGATCAGGTAGACCCCCACGATCAGCTGGCGCTGGTTCGGATCGCGCACCCCCAGGTCCTCGGCCATGATCCCCAGCGCCGGCAGCATGGAATCGATGCACAACGCCTGCAGCGCCATGATCATTGCCATCAGCGCGACAAATTCACGCTCTCCCAGTCGGGCGCCGGGGGCAGGAGGACTCGCTGATGCCATGGCCTTGCCCTTGGCCTGTTCCGCCCACGCTGGCCAGACTGAATTCGCATGGGTAAGTCTGACAATATGGCTGATCCTGCCGATCTTGATGAATTCGATGACGCCCCGGGATTGGGGCTGCGCAAGATCATCCATGTCGACATGGACGCCTTCTATGCCAGCGTCGAACAGCGCGACGATCCATCGCTGCAGGGCAAGCCGGTGGCGGTGGGCGGCGATGGGCCGCGCGGGGTGCTGACCACCTGTTCCTATGAGGCGCGCAAGTTCGGCTGCCGTTCGGCCATGCCCTCCGTCACGGCCAAGCGGCTCTGTCCGGCCCTGATTTTCGTGCGGCCGCGCTTTCCGGTCTATACCGCGATCTCGCACCAGATCCGCGACATCTTCCGCAGCTTTACACCGCTGGTCGAGCCACTCTCGCTGGACGAAGCCTATCTCGATGTCACCGCCGACGTGAAGGGCATCGGCTCCGCGACCCGCATTGCCGAACTGATCCGCGCGCGGATCAAGGCCGAGACCGGGCTGACGGCCAGCGCCGGGGTGTCCTACAACAAGTTCATCGCCAAGCTGGCGAGCGACCAGAACAAACCTGATGGGATCTGCGTGGTCCGCCCCGACGAAGGCGGCGCCTTTGTTGCCGCCATGCCAGTGCGACGCTTCCATGGGATCGGGCCGCGCGGGGCGGACAAGATGAAGCAGCTGGGAATCGAGACCGGTGCAGACCTGGTGGCCAAGGACATCCATTTCCTGCGCGAGCATTTCGGCAGCCAGGCTGACTATCTGTACCGCGCCGCCCGCGGCATCGACCTGCGGCGGGTCAACGCTGACCGGGCGCGCAAGTCGGTCGGGGCCGAGCGCACGTTCGATCAAGACATCTCGTCCGGCGCCGCCCTGCGCGAACAGCTAGAACGGATCGTCGCCCTGACCTGGGACCGGATCGAGCGCAGCAGGGCAGAGGGGCGCACCGTGACGCTGAAGCTCAAGCTCAAGGATTTCACCGGGCTGACTCGCGCGCGTTCGCTATCGCAGCCAGTACGCGACCGGAACGAATTTGCCGAGATCGGCCATGCCTTGCTGGAGGAGCTTTTGCCGCTACCCCAGCCGGTCCGGCTGATGGGCCTCACGCTGTCGCAATTGAGCGAAGACGAGCCTGAAACTGCCGCGCCGATTAGGCCGGCGAGCCAGCTTTCGCTGTTCTGACCCAACTTTCAAGCTGACGCTCCAGCTGCTGTGCGAGGTCCGGCGGCAAGGCATCGAGCGCGAAGAATTCCGCCGCCACGATCTCGCGCCCGTCGCCATGCGGCAAGCCGCGGGCAAGCCCTGTGATCACGTGGACACGGTTGATCGTGCCGGCCAGCGGCTCTTCGATCACGGCAATCTCGCGCGGGTCTTGCAGTGCGCAGGCGGTTTCCTCGGCCAGTTCGCGCAAGGCCGCGATCAGCGGCGCCTCTCCCCTTCCAATCCCGCCCCCGGGTAACAACCAGCGACCGCTGCCATAGGAATGCCGGACCAGCAGGATCCGGCCCGCCTCATCAAAGGCCAGCACCCGGCAACCCAGCAGCAAGGGCTTGCGGACCCGCCACCAGACCAGCCGCACCCGGTGCGCCTGGACCAGCAGCACCCGGTGCAGCGGCTTGGGAATCAGGCGAAGCATGTCACCGGCTGATGCGCGGCCTTTAGCAGGCGGGCGACCGGCAGGTCATGCTCGCCGCGCGCGGCCGCTTCAAACAGTGCAACCTTGTCCGCACCGCGAATTACGAAGATCACCTGATCGGCATTCAGCAGCGCCGGGATGGTCAGGCTGAGCCGGTCGAACGGCGCTTCAGGCGGCAGCGGATCGGGGGTCAGGCGCCGCAGAGCCTGCGGATCATCAGCCTTGGGATCGGTGTTCGGGAACAGGCTGGCGATATGACCGTCCCCGCCCATGCCAAGCCAGGCGACAACGAAATGCGGGGGGACCGCACCTTCTGCCAAAGCCACAACTTGCGCCCCGGCCGGATCCAGCAGCGCGCGGATGCGGCCGACATTGCTGGCAGGATGGTTCTCCGGCACGATCCGGTCGTCGCCCGGCCAAACCGCGATCCGATGCCAGTCAAGCGGACGCTGGGCCAGTTCGGCCAGGATTGGGAAAGGTGTGGAACCGCCCGGCACGGTGATGGCAACCAGGCCGTCATTCGCCGCCAGCGCGGCGGCAAGAAGGTCAAACAGCCAATCGGCAATCTGCCGGTCGGTGGCATTGGAAAAGATGCGCGGGGAAGTCATGCGCCAGCGCATAGCATCGACACATCGAGCGGCGAGCGATTATTTGATCTGCTGACGCCCGCTCAGGCCAGTCCGACCGACTTTGCCCCGATGCCTAGCGCCACCAGCAGTAGCAAGCCTCCAAGGCCGCGCCGCAGCGCGGGTAGCCAAGGTGCCTGCAGCACGTTTGCGACCATCCACCCGGCAGTGACGACCAACGCGGCGCCGATTGCCGCGCCGATCCCGCTGGTCAATGGCGCGCGAGTCAGGGCAGCCAGCGCGAACACCGCAAACCGCGCAGCATCGGTCAACTGCGCCGCAAATATAACGAGCGCGAAAGCTCCCAGCGAATGGGTCGGCTCGGCCGCTGCTGCACGAGGCCGCGGCGCCAAAAGTTCCAGCCCCGCCAGTCCCATCGCCAGGGCCACGAGAAACAGCCGCGCCGGTGCCGCCATCATCCCGGAAACCTGCGCCCCGCTCCAGGCCGCCAGGCCAGCCGCCAGGCTGCCGCTGGCGATGGCCACCAGCAGCACGCCCGGTCGCGCGCCCTGGCGCTCGGACAACTGTGCCACCAGCACCTGATCGCGCGCACCAACGCCGAGGAGCAGTGTTGCCAGCAGGGCGAAGAACAGACCGGTCATGCTGCAAGCCTAGCAAGCCGGAGGCAGGAAAGGCCAGCGCTCCTGTATGGAGTTGGCTAAGCCGTCCGGTAGACCCAATGGTGTTCTGGAGCGGGCGAAGGGATTCGAACCCTCGACCCCAACCTTGGCAAGGTTGTGCTCTACCCCTGAGCTACGCCCGCTCTGAACGTCCAAAGCCCGCTTGCCAGTGTGGCAGGGGCCGGGGAGAGGCGCGCGGTTAGCATCGCCCCTACGGCTTGCCAAGGGGAAAATGCGCAGAAAGTGCAAGCAGCGCTTTGTGACTTCACAAATGCCGCCGAAAGCCCACATTGGGGGTTAAGCGCAAATCCATCTGGAGTTCTCCCTTGGCAAGCATGGGCCTAAGCCTCGACGAACAGAAGGCCGTCGACCGGTTCCGCAAGGACGTGGTCGAGCCTTCGATGACCAATGTCGTGATTCTCGATTTCTGGGCCGAATGGTGCGGGCCGTGCAAGGCGCTGACCCCGGTGCTGGAAAAGGTTGCGGCCGAATATGCCGACAAGGGCGTGATCCTGGCCAAGGTCAATGTGGACGAGGAACAGTTCATCGCCGCACAGTTCCAGGTCCGCTCGATCCCCACGGTCTATGCGATGTTCCAGGGCCAGCCGGTGGCTGACCTGACCAATGCCCGCAGCGAATCGCAGCTGAAGGGAGTCCTGGACCAGCTGCTCGCCAAGCTGCCGGTCCAGCCAGGCGGAGCCGAGCCGGCGCAGGATGTCGGCCCGCTGATCGCAATGGGCGAGGATGCGCTGGCTGGCGGTGATGCCGAACGTGCGGCCAGCATCTTCATGCAGATCGCCGAATTGGCCCCAGATAATAGCGCGGCCCAGGGTGGGCTACTGCGCGCGTTGGTGGCGGCGGGCCACATTGCCGAGGCCGAAGCCATCCTGGCCGAACTCCCCGAGGCGCTGACCAAGGACGCGGACGTCGCGCGCGCGCGCGCTGCGCTGGACCTGGCCAAGGACCGCCCCGCCGATGACGAGCTTGCCGCGCTGCGCGCAGGCGCGACGCCGGACAATCCCGAAGGCCAGCTGGCCTTTGCCACCGCCGCCTTTGCCGCCGGGGAACGCGATGCCGCGGCAGAGACTTTGCTGGCCATGATCACTGCCGACCGCGAATGGAACCAAGGGGCTGCCAAGGCCAAGCTGCTGCAGATCTTCGAGGCAGTCGGCCTGGAAGACCCCTGGGTTGCCGCCACCCGGCGCAAGCTCTCTTTGGTCCTGTTCGGTTGAGCAAACCCGTGCGGCTCTCGATCTTCCCGCTGACCGGCGCCCTGCTCTACCCCGGGCTGCAATTGCCGCTGCACATCTTCGAGCCGCGCTATCGCGCAATGGTGACCGATGCCTTGGCGCGGGATCGGCGGATCGGGATGATCCAGCCGCAGCGCGCCGAAGAGGGTGCGCCATTGTTCACCGTTGGCTGCATCGGCAAGATTGCCGATGTCGAGGCGCTGGACGACGGCTGCTTCAATCTGCTGCTAGAGGGCGAATCGCGTTTCCGGCTGCTGCGCGAGCTGGACGTCGTCACCCCCTTCCGCCAGATCGAAGCCGAGCTGCTGCCCGAGATGGAGCATCAGGCACTGTCTCCGGTCGAACGTGCAGGGTTTGAGCGCGAGGCACGGCGCTTTGCCGAGGCTCAGGGTTACCGCGTCGATTGGGAAGCCGTGACCACGCTTGACGATATGTCGCTGATCGACGGGGTCAGCCAGATCGCGCCCTTCGATGCGGCTGCCAAGCAGGCCCTGCTCGAAGCCCCGGACCTGGCTGCGCGCTGCGAACTGCTGGTCCAGCTGATGCAGTTCTTCGGCCGCCGCGATAGCGACGAGGGCCGCGTTACCCTGCAATAGGCTGGCTCAGGCAAGCGTCGCCTTCAGCCCATCGATCACGTACTGCGCGGCCAGCGCCGCCAGCAGCACGCCGAGCAGGCGGGTAATGACCGCCTCGACCCGCGCGCCGAGTAGCTTCATCAATGGACCGGCAGCGACCAGCGCCAGCAGGGTCAGCACCATCACCGCCCCCAACGCGCCCAGCACGACCAGCGTCTCTTCGCCGCCCCTGGCCCGGGCGGTCAGCAGCATGATCGTGGCAATCGAACCCGGTCCGGCAATCATCGGCATGGCCATCGGGAAGACTGACACGTCCTCGATCTCGGGCGTCAGCTTGACCTTTTCCGCCCGTTCTTCGCGTCGCTGGGTGCGTTTTTCGAAGACCATGTCGAGCGCGATCAGGAACAGCATGATCCCGCCCGCGATCCGGAAGGAATCAAGCTCGATATGCAGCGCGCCGAGCAAGTCCTCGCCGAACACGGCGAAGACCAGCAGAATGATCGTGGCGATGAAAGTGGCCCGCAGCGCCATGGTCCGGGCCTGGGCATGGCTGGCCCCGCTGGTCAGGCCGGCATAAATCGGCGCGCAGCCTGGTGGATCGATCACCACGAACAGGGCGATGAACGCGGAGAAAAACAACTCGAGCATGCGTTAACGCTGCGCCGCCTGGGTCAACTGGCGCAGCACAGGTTCAAAGGCGGTGCCATTCCAAAGCGAGACGGTGACTGAGCGCGCGCCATCGGGCGCGACCGAGGTGGACCAGCGCAACGTTCCGTCGGCCGAGGCACCCGGCACATAGTCACCATTGTTCAGTGGTTGTTCGGCGATCGGTGCCACGGGGCGCGTCTTGCAGTCGGCCACGCGTGCCGCGATCATCTCGGGCGGCGGCATCGGCCCTTCCGAGGTGAGGCTCATGTCGCCGACCCACTTGTGCTCGCCGTTCTTCTGGCGTTGCCAGATCGTTGCGAAAGTGCCGCTGGCATTCGGGCTTTCCCAGTTGCCGCGCGTGACAGCATATGACCCGTCGCAGCTCGACCAGACGGCATGGGGCTGCCACTTGACCGCAATGGCAGGTTCGGCCCGGCCCTTGAGCCAGTCAGCCGCCTTGACGCGGTGGGGCACGAACATCTCTGCTCCGTCCGCCGCAGTCGCGCGGAAGGCCGCCCACTGGCCCTTGTCCTGCGCCAGGCGGGCAAAGGCGAGCTCTGCGGCGACCACCGCGCTGGGATTGGCGACGGGCTTGAGTTGTCCGCGCGGCCCGCCAGCGCCGACACAGGCGGCGAGCGCAAACGAAACGGCGGCGACGGAAAAGCGCTTCATAGCCCGCAGCCTAAAGCGCATCGCCCTCCAGCGCCACCCCTGCATTGCGGTGCGCGGCAACCAGGGTGTTGCGCAGCAGGACTGCAATCGTCATCGGCCCGACCCCGCCCGGCACCGGGGTGATCGCCCCGGCAACGGCGCTGGCGCCGGCATAGTCCACATCCCCGATCAGGCGAGTCTTGCCCGCTTCCGCTGCGGGCACGCGGTTGATCCCGACGTCGATCACGGTCGCACCGGGCTTCAGCCAGTCCGCCTTGACCATTTCTGGCCGCCCCACGGCTGCAACAACGATGTCGGCACGGCGGACCACATCGGGAAGATTCTTCGTGCGGCTGTGGGCAATGGTAACCGTGCAGCTCTCGGCCAGCAGCAACTGCGCCATCGGCTTGCCGACCAGGATCGATCGCCCGATCACCACGGCATCAAGGCCAGAAAGATCACCCAGCCGATCCTTGAGCAGCATCAGGCAGCCCAGCGGCGTACACGGGACGAGCCCCGGCAGGCCGAGCGCCAGGCGGCCGGTGCTGGTCGGCGTGAGGCCGTCGACATCCTTGTTCGGGCTGATCCGTTCGACCACCGCCTGTTCATCGAGGTGCCCCGGCAGCGGCAGCTGGACCAGGATACCGTCGACCGCAGGATCGGCATTGAGCCGCTCGACCAGCGCAATCAGGTCGGCCTGGGCCGTGTCGGCCGGCAGCTTGTGTTCGAAACTGGCCATGCCGGCCTCGATCGTCTGCTTGCCCTTGTTGCGGACATAGACCTGACTGGCCGGGTCCTCGCCCACCAGCACCACGGCAAGGCCCGCCTTGCGCCCGGCTTTTGCTTCGAAAGCGGCGGCGGCAACCGCGACGCGGCCGCGCAGACCGGCAGCAAAGGCCTTGCCATCAATGACTGCGGCCTGGCTCATCCGACCTGCCGTCCAACATAGCCAAGGATGATCAGCGCAACGTTGATCAGGAGGATCAGGACGATCGGCGAAAAATCGATCCCGCCGGTATTTGGCAAGCGGCGCTTGATCGGGGCAAGGATCGGATCAAGGATCGCATTAAGCGCAGTCCACAGCGCCGAGACGAGCTGGTTGTGAAAGCTCACCACGTTGAAGCTGATCAGCAGCCCCAGGACAAACTGCACGATCACCACGGTGATGATCAGGTTGGCGAACAATTCCAGGATCGGGATCAGCACTTCGTTGATCATCGGTTTGGTCCTTGGGTGGGGAGGGCCTTAGCGGCGGATCAGGGTGCCTGCCCCGCGCGCGGTGAACACTTCGATCAGCATGGCATGCGGCACGCGGCCATCGAGCACGACCGCAGCCTCGCACCCGGCCTCGACCGCGTGGATGCAGGTTTCCAGCTTCGGAATCATGCCGCCACTGATCGTGCCATCGTGCTGCAGCTTGACGATGTC
Source organism: Sphingomonadaceae bacterium (assembly GCA_009926135.1). Classification (GTDB taxonomy): domain Bacteria; phylum Pseudomonadota; class Alphaproteobacteria; order Sphingomonadales; family Sphingomonadaceae; genus Novosphingobium. Next base: position 406,676 of record RFPL01000001.1, on the reverse strand, counting down.
GGCCGGGGTGAGGTCGGTAAGCAGGTTGCCCTGCTTGTCGAGCACCCCGGCAACATCGGTCAGCAGGAACAGCCGCGCCGCGCCCAGCGCCGCGGCGATCGCCCCGGCCATGGTATCGGCGTTGATATTGTAGGTCTCGCCATCGGCACCCGGAGCGATCGGCGCGATCACCGGAATCATCCCGGCAGCGCTGGCGGTTTCGATCAGCGTGACGTCGACCGCGGTCGGCTCACCCACGAAGCCCAGATCGACTGCCTGCTCGATATTGCTTTCGGGGTCCTTTGTGGTGCGCGAAACCTTGGTCGCGGTGACCAGGCCGCCATCCTTGCCGGAAATACCCAACGCCTTGCCGCCGGCGCCGGCGATCCAGCCGACCAGCTCCTTGTTGATTGCGCCCGAGAGAACCATTTCGGCGATTTCGGCGGTGGCCTTGTCCGTCACCCGCAGGCCATCGATGAACTTGCTTTCAACGCCCAGTTTCTTGAGCATGGCCCCGATCTGGGGCCCGCCGCCGTGAACCACCACCGGATTGATGCCGACGGCCTTGAGCAGCACCACGTCCTCGGCAAAGTCGCGCGCCAGCTCTGGATCGCCCATTGCGTGGCCACCGTACTTCACCACGAAGGTCCGCCCGGCATAGCGCTGCAGGTAAGGCAGGGCCTCGACCAGCGTTTCGGCCTTGGCCAGCATCGCAGCGCTGTGGGCGGGATCGGGGGACTGGGTCATGCGCGGCCTTTAGCCTGCTGCCCGCAGATTTGAAGCAAATTGTCGCCGCATCGGGCGCTCAGGCGCGGTCAAGCCAGCGCCCCAGCTTGACGAAGACCACGATCAGCGGCGGTACCATGATGGTGGACAGCACCAGCTTGGAGATGATCTGGCCTTCCATGATCTGCCCCAGCGGAATGTCCTGGCCATAGAAGCTGATCGTGATGAACAGGATCGTATCGACGATCTGCGACAGCAGGCTGGCGATCCAGGCCCGGAAGACCAGCGCCTTGCCCTGTCCGCCGGCGATCCGGCTGAACAGGTAGACGTTGAGCGTCTGCGAGGTGCCATAGGAAATCAGCCCGGCAAACTGCATCCGCACCCCTTGGCCGAGCAGTTTGGCAAAGGCATCCTGGTCAGTCCAGAAGGGCGCGGGCGGCACCAGCTTGATCACCACCGTCAGCATTACCATGGAAACGATCAGCGGCACGAAACCGAACCGGACCAGCTGGTTGGCGCGGTCCTGCCCGAACAGTTCGGCGACCGCGCTGGAGATGATCACCAGAAACAGGAAGGCAAAGATCCCGCTTTCCACTGCCAGGTCGCCCAGCACCGGCCAGTTACCCAGCGAGGCGAGCTTGACCCCCATCACCCCGGCTAGGACACAGAGCCCCCCGTAAAGCAGGGAGAACACGAAGAGCGAGCGCGGGATGGTAACAGTCTGCATCGCCACGGCTTAGCGGCCTTCCCGCGCTTGTGGAAGGCCCGGTAAATACGGCTAGGCGGGGAGCCGCATGGCCGTTACCACGGCGGCGGAATTCACCGGGGAGCGCCGTCGCCATGCTGATCGTCAACAGTCTGATCGGGATCGTCCTGATCCTTGGCATCGCCTGGCTCCTTTCGGGCAATCGCAAGGCGATCCGGCTGCGGGTGGTTGGCGCAGCCTTTGCGCTGCAGGCGGGGCTCGCCGCGCTGGTGCTCTATGTCCCGTTCGGCAAGCATATGCTGAAGGGTGCCTCCGACGGGGTCAGCGCGCTGCTCGGCTATGCCCACGCCGGGGTCGAGTTCCTGTTCGGGCCGCTCGCCAGACCCGAAATCGGCGGCAACAGTTTTGCCATTGCCGCCCTGCCAGTGATCATCTTCTTCGCTGCGCTGATCTCGATCCTCTATTACCTCGGCATCATGCAGCTGGTGATCAAGTGGATCGGCGGCGGGCTGGAGAAGATCACCGGGATCAGCAAGGTTGAGAGCCTGGGTGCGGCCAGCAACATCTTCGTCGGCCAGTCGGAAAGTCCGCTGGTAATCCGGCCCTACCTTGCCGCGCTCACCCCCAGCCAGCTGTTCTGCCTGATGACAGTCGGCATGGCCGGGGTCGCGGGCACGATCCTGGCGGCCTATGCCAGCATGGGCATCCGCATCGACTACCTGGTCGCCGCCGCATTCATGTCCGCACCGGGCGGGATCCTGATGGCCAAGATCATCATGCCCGATCCCAAGGACGACAAAGTGGTCGAGCCGGACGAAGTGAAAGTCGCCGGACTTGAGGAAGAGGCACCGGCCAACATCATCATGGCCGCATCGCAGGGCGCGCAAACGGGCGTGAAGCTGGCCGTTGCGGTCGGTGCCATGGTGCTGGCCTTCGTGGCGCTGGTTGCGCTGGCAAACGGGATCCTTGGCGGGATCGGCGGGTGGTTCGGCCAGCCCAACCTTTCCTTCCAGATGATCCTCGGCCATGTCTTTGCCCCCATCTTCTGGTTGTTGGCCGCGCCGGACTGGGCCGAAGCGCTGCGCGCCGGCGGGTTTTTCGGCACCAAAGTGGTGCTCAACGAATTCGTTGCCTTCATTGACCTGGGCCAGGTCCAAGGCCTGTCTGAACGGACCGTCGCGGTGGTCACCTTCGCGCTGTGCGGCTTTGCCAACTTCAGCTCGATCGCGATCCAGATGGCCGTAACCGGTAGCCTGGCACCCGAACAGCGGCCGGTAATCGCGCGGCTCGGCATCAAGGCGCTGATCGCCGGCAGCCTCTCAAACCTGATGAGCGCCGCGCTGGCCGGCCTGTTCCTCAGCCTGTAACGCCTGTTGCCAAACTGCAGATCGCTCCACTTTCGAGCGGAACCACGGGTTTTCTCGGATAGTCCAGTCCGCGCAGCGCGGGCAGGCCCGGGCGATGTCAGTCCTTGCCCTGTCTGCCGCCGCGCTCTTCACGTTCTGCACCAACGCCCCGTGCGAAACCTGCGTGGTCGATGGCGACACCTTCTGGCTTGCCGGTGAGAAGGTGCGGATTGCGGATATCAATGCGCCCGAAACCGGCCAGGCCCGCTGCGCCAGTGAACGCCAGCGCGGCGAGGCGGCCAAGCTGCGGCTACTGGAACTGCTGAACAGGGGTCCGGTATTGCTGGTCGGCGGTCGGCGCAGCCATGACCGCTATGGCAGGCGCCTCGCCGTAGTCACGCGGCAGGGCAGGAGTCTTGGCGCACAGTTGGTCACGGAGGGCCTGGCCGAGCCTTGGCGCGGCCGGCGCTCAAGCTGGTGCGGCACGGGCGCCTAGCGCACCACAAACAAAAAACCCCGGCACTGCCGGGGCTTTCTGCGGTCTTATCTATGATGGCGTCAGGTATATGACACCCGCACTGCCTGGCGGCGGCGCAGCGCCATGCCGGCAAAGCCGATCCCGAGGATCATCATCAGCCAGGTCGAAGGTTCAGGAACCCCGGCGGCACCAGCGAACGAGAGCGTACCGCCGTAGGAGGCATCGCCACCGGTCGTGCCGGAGATAGACAGGGTGTTGGTCTTGCCCGGCCCAAGCAGCAGATCGGTCAGATAGCGAAACTCGGTCGCCCCGGTCGCGCCGATGGCGAACTCCACGCCGTTGATCATTACCGACGTGAAGTCGATATTGGTCGACAGGTTACTGCCAGTGAGGATCGAGGAGATCGTCGCACTGAGCATCGTGAAGTCCTGCGGCGTGACGAAAGTCGCTGTATCGGTGAATGCGCAAGGCCCCGCTGCCGGCGTGCAAACCACATCGGTATTGCGGAAAGTCCCGGCGGAATCACCGCCGACCAGCACGACTAGCGCTGCATTGGCATTCGAACTGCAGGCAAGGGCCAAGGCCCCCCCAACCATGAGGGCAAATTTCTTCATTACGGTATCTCCTGATTCCAGACGGGGTGGGGGCTCTGATCAGGACGAGGATTTCTATGCATCGCAGATTGGGTTAACAACGCGATAGCGACAGCCCGTGCTGCCCTTGATATGGCCCGAAAAACCGAAAAAGTTCCCGAAAACTGCGAAAAAATCTGGAGATGGAAATGCTGATCATTGAAGGCTGGCTGAAGCTTGGAACCGGAGAGTTCGACAAGGTGGCAGATGCTGCCCGCATCATGGTGGCAGAGACTGCCAAGGAAGAAGGCTGCCTGACCTATGCCTTTTCGCGCGATATCAATGACCCTGACCTGATCCGCATCACCGAACGCTGGGAAACCGCCGAGGCCCTGGCCGCCCATGGCAAGAGTGCGCACATGGCCGCATTCAACAAGGCGATGGGCGCCGTGCAGCGCGAGGGCGCGGAACTGTGGCTCTATTCAGGCGAGGCGGTCCGCCGGATCATGTAAATCAGATTCCGGCCCACCATTGGTAGCCGCGGTTGTCTTCCCAGAAGCCGCCGCGGCCACCATAGAGTCCGGCGAGGCTCTCGCGCAGCTCGATGCGCATGATGTATTTGGCCTGCTTGTAGCCCAGTTGCCGCTCCACCCGCAGGCGGATTGGTGCGCCGTGCGGTTCGGTCAGCGGTGCATCGTTCATCCGCCAGGCCAGGATCGTCTGGGGGTGAAACGCCTCGACCAGGTCGATCGATTCGTAGAACGGCTTGCCTTCCAGCTGGTCGGCGCAGTGGAACACGACATAGCGCGCACCCGGCATCAGCCCGGCCTGGGCGATAATTGCGCCAAGCTGCGGCCCCTGCCACTTGCCGATCGCGCTCCACCCTTCGACACAGTCATGCCGGGTGATCTGGGTGCGCTGCGGCATGGCCCGCAGTGCGGTCAGCGGCAGGGCCAGCGGGCGGTGAACCAGGCCATCGACCCGCAGCGCCCACTGCCCGAACCCGCCAGCCAGCAGCGCGCGATAGGCCGGATCCGCCACGCGCAGGCTGCCATTGGCCTTGAACACGGGCGACATGTCGATTTCGGTAAACTCGCGGGCCAGGCTGTCGCCAATGATCGCCCGCTGGGTCAGTTCATGCAGCCGGCCTACCCCGGCCAATCCGTCCTTGAACGGAGCGCTGTCATTCAGCGCGTCGCAGCCTGACAATAGCAGCCCGCCGGCACCCGCCGCGCCCACCTGCAGCGCCTTGCGCCGGGTCAGGATCATGCCGCACCTCCTTTTTCACGCGGCAAGCGGTACCAGCCAGTCAGGATCGAGCGCACTTCGTTGACCGGCCCCGCCAGGACCACCATCACCATATGCACCGCGAAGAACAGCACCAGGCCGCTGGCCGCAATGAAGTGGATAGATCGCGCCGATTGTCGTCCGCCAAACAGGTCGACCATCCACGGCCATGCCGCGTCGAGCGCTGGCGACATGGCGAGGCCGGTCAGGATCATCGTGGGAAGCAGCACAAACAGCACGCCGCCATAGGCCAGCTTCTGCAGCACGTTGTAATCGAGCGCAGCCGTCCCGGTCGGGAATTGCAGCCGGACGTGCGCCACGAAATCGTGCAGGATATGTCGCGGGTTCCATTCCGCGCGGGTGATATGCAGCCGGCGGCGGATATGCCCGCGCAGCAGCCCCCATAGCAGATAGCCGGTGAAGGCCAGCACCAGCACCCAGGCAAAGGCAAAGTGCCATAGCCGCGCATCGGCCAAGCTGTAATTCGACGGGATCGTCATCCAGCCGGGAAAGGCCGTATCCTCCAGCGCGGCCAGCACCAGCCAGGCGTGGTCGTGCTCCGACCCGTAATGACCCCAGTAAAGCCGGGGGTGAGCGTTCAGGATCATCAACCCGCTCATCAGCATGACCAGCAGCGCCAGGGCATTGGTCCAGTGCCACAGCCGTGTCGCCAGCGCATGACGACGGACAAGATCCCCGCCCTGGTGTTCCGGTCGGTCGGCTGCGGGCGGAAAATGCTGATCCATCAGGTACCTTTTCGGCTAGCGCGGCGCGAAGGTTACAAGGCTCCTGCAAAAAAGCCAGCCGCCGCTTGCCACCCCTTCTGCCCTCCCCTACCCGGCAGATCAGGGAGAGAACAATCGTGCCGCCCGGCCAGCAACCCCATCATCCTGTCTTGCCGTTCCTGGTCGCCGCCAGCGGGATCGCGCTGTTCAGCGTGATGGACGCGGTGATGAAGAGCGCCAGCCTGCAGGTCGGCGCCTATAACGCCATGCTGTTTCGTTCCGGCTTCGGGGTGCTGCTGATGCTGCCGCTGTGGCGCGCGACCGGTGGCCGGTGGCCTGGTCAGGCGGCCTTGCGGCTCCACGCCTTGCGCGGCGCGATCAGTGCCGGCCTCGCCACCAGCTTCTTCTGGGGCCTGATCCGCCTGCCGCTGGCCGAGGCGATCGCGCTGTCCTTCATCGCCCCCCTTATCGCGCTCTATCTCGCTGCCGTGATGCTGGGGGAGAAGATCGGGCGCGGTGCCGTGATCGCCTCGCTGCTCGGCTTTGCCGGAGTGCTGGTGATCGGCGCCGGGCGGCTGGGCCGCGAGGCGCTGAGCGAGGATGCGATGTGGGGTATCGGCGCAGTGCTGCTCTCGGCTGTGCTCTATGCCTTCAACCTCATCTTCCAGCGCAAGCAGGCCCAGCTTGCCAGTCCGCAGGAAGTGGCGCTGTTCCAGATGGGCTTTGCCGGTCTGTTCCTGGCGCTCGCCGCGCCGTGGCTGGCCGTGGTGCCCAGCCTGCCGGTTTTGGGTGAAGTTGCCACGGGTGCCGTCTTGGCCGCAGTATCGTTGATGCTGCTGAGCTGGGCCTATGGGCGGGCCGAAGCCCAGGTTCTGCTGCCGATCGAGTACACCGCCTTTGTCTGGGCCGCGCTGTTGGGCTGGCTGGTCTTTGCCGAGCCGGTCACCGTCGAAACACTGGCGGGCGTGGCGCTGATCGTGATCGGCTGCTGGATCGCCGCAAGCAAGGCCGCGCCAGCTCACACGGAACAGACCACGCTTTAGGTGATCCGGGCCGGATTCCCGGCCCAGCTACTTGACGTATCGGCCAAACCCGCGCATCGGCGGCGCCGATATGGCTCGGCTGCACCCGCGAAAGGGGCGTGCGCGCAGGCGGGCACCACCAACAGGAGTATAAGCGGGATGACCCAGGTCGGACAGGACACGCTCGGGACGCGCAGCACGCTGAACGTCGGCGGCAAGGACTTTGCCTATTATTCGCTCAAGAAGGCTGCGGCCAAGCTGGGCGATATCAGCCGCCTGCCATTCTCGATGAAGGTCCTGCTGGAAAACCTGCTGCGCTTTGAAGACGGCGGCTTCACCGTCTCGACCGATCACGTCAAGGCAGTGATCGACTGGCAGAAGAACCCGACCGAATCGTCCGAGGAAATCCAGTACCGCCCGGCCCGCGTGCTGCTGCAGGATTTCACCGGTGTGCCCTGCGTGGTCGATCTGGCCGCGATGCGCGATGCCATTGCCAAGCTGGGCGGGGATACGTCGCGGATCAACCCGCTGGTCCCCGTGAACCTGGTGATCGACCACTCGGTGATGGTCGACGAATTCGGCCACCCCAAGGCGTTCCAGGAGAACGTCGAGATCGAATACCACCGCAACATGGAGCGCTATGACTTCCTCAAGTGGGGTTCCAAGTCGCTCAACAACTTCTACGCCGTTCCCCCGGGCACCGGCATCTGCCACCAGGTGAACCTGGAAAACATCGCGCAGACTGTCTGGACCAGCACCGACCAGAGCGGCGCGACTGTGGCCTATCCCGACACCTGCGTGGGCACTGACAGCCACACCACCATGATCAATGGCCTGGGCGTGCTGGGCTGGGGCGTTGGCGGGATCGAGGCAGAGGCGGCCATGCTCGGCCAGCCGGTTTCGATGCTGATCCCCGAAGTGGTCGGCTTCAAGCTGACGGGGGCGCTGCGCGAAGGCGTAACCGCGACTGACCTGGTGCTGACCTGCACCAATCTGTTGCGCAAGCACGGCGTGGTTGGCCGCTTCGTCGAATATTACGGTCCGGGCCTCGCCTCGCTGAGCCTCGCTGACCGGGCGACCCTGGCCAACATGGCGCCTGAATATGGTGCCACCTGCGGCTTCTTCGGGATCGACGACAAGACGCTCGATTACCTGCGCCTGACCGGCCGCGAGGAAAGCCAGATCGCGCTGGTCGAAGCCTATGCCAAGGAACAAGGCTTCTGGATCGATCCGGCTGCGGCCGATCCGATCTTCTCTTCGACCCTGGAACTCGACATGGGTACCGTGGTCCCCAGCCTCGCCGGGCCGAAGCGCCCGCAGGATCGCGTCAACCTGGAGGACGTCGACGATGTCTTCGCCAAGGACATGGCCGAAACCTACAAGAAGACGAACACCCGCGTCGCGGTAGACGGCAAGGACTTCACCGTTGGCGATGGCGACGTAATGATCGCCGCAATCACGTCCTGCACCAACACCTCGAACCCCGGCGTGCTGGTCGCCGCCGGCCTCGTTGCCAAGAAGGCGGACGAGCTGGGCCTGAAGCCCAAGCCGTGGGTCAAGACCAGCCTCGCCCCCGGATCGCAGGTCGTCACCGATTATCTGATCAAGGCCGGGCTGCAGAGCCACCTCGACAACATCGGCTTCAACCTGGTTGGCTATGGCTGCACCACCTGCATCGGCAACTCGGGCCCGCTGGCCGAACCGATCAGCAAGGCGATCAACGAGAACGGACTGGTCGCCGCCGCAGTCATCTCGGGCAACCGCAACTTCGAAGGGCGCGTTTCGCCGGACGTGCGCGCCAACTTCCTCGCTTCGCCGCCGCTAGTCGTCGCCTATGCGCTCAAGGGCACGGTGATAGACGATTTCGTCACCACCCCGATCGGCGTGGGCAGCAATGGCCAGGACGTGTTCCTGAAGGACATCTGGCCCACCAACCTCGAAGTCGCCGAAACAATGGCGGCATGTGTCACGCGCGAGATGTTCCAGGCCCGCTATGCCGATGTCTACAAGGGCGACGAGCACTGGCAGGCAATCAATGTCACCGGCTCGGAAACCTATTCGTGGCGCGCGGGCAGCACCTATGTGGCCAACCCGCCCTACTTCGAAGGCATGTCGATGACCCCGGCCCCGGTGCAGGACATCATCGAAGCCAAGCCGCTACTGGTGCTGGGGGATTCGATCACCACCGACCACATCAGCCCCGCGGGCAACATCAAGGCTGACAGCCCGGCCGGCCAGTGGCTGATGGAGCACCAGGTCGCCAAGGCCGACTTCAACTCCTACGGCGCACGCCGCGGCCACCACGAAGTGATGATGCGCGGCACCTTTGCCAACATCCGTATCAAGAACGAGATGGTCCCCGGGATCGAAGGCGGGATGAGCAAGTACAACGGCGAAGTCATGCCGGTTTACGATGCCGCCATGAAGCACAAGGCCGATGGCACGCCGATGGTGGTCGTCGCCGGCAAGGAATACGGTACCGGCTCGTCGCGTGACTGGGCGGCCAAGGGCACCAACCTGCTGGGCGTACGCGCGGTGATCGTCGAGAGCTTCGAGCGGATCCACCGTTCGAACCTGGTCGGCATGGGCGTGCTGCCGCTGCAGTTCAAGGATGGCGCAACCCGCGAGACCCTGGGTCTGAACGGCGATTGCACTTACACCATCCGCGGCGTGGCCGAACTCAAGCCGCGCCAGGACGTGGAAGTCGAAGTGACCCGTCAGGATGGCTCGACCTTCACCTTCACCGCGCTGTGCCGGATCGATACCGCCAATGAGGTCGAGTACTTCATGAACGGGGGCATCCTGCACTACGTACTGCGCAAGCTGGCGGCCTGATGCATCGTTCGGCCGTTCAGCGAGCGGTCGACGAATACCTTGCCTCCCGGCTGGCGGCGAGCGGATGGAAGCGGCGCGGATCGCGCGGTTTCGTCCGCCGCCGCGGCACGACCTGCTGGCTGATCAAGCTGGTCCACCGTGAATACCGGCAGGAGCAAGGCCCCTGCCGGATCACGGCCAAGGTCATGCGGCTGCATTTCCTGCCGTTCACGCCGCGCGGGGCGATGGAAACGATCATCCGCTCGCCAATGCTGTGGCGCCAATGGGATCGCTGGGCGGAACCGCGCTATCTGCTCGCCCGGCGCACCACGCGCCATCTCGGTGAACTGACCGAGGCGCGCGAACAGCTGTGGTACAGCTATGACGCCGTTGATCCGGCCGATTGCGAGCGCGTGCTGGCCGAACTGGCCGAAGACGTTGAAACCCACGCCATGCCCTGGCTGGCGCGCGGCTGGCTCCACCGGCTGCCGGGCAAGGATTTGACGCGCAAGGACCGGCACAAGGCCCATCACGCGCGGCTGCGGCGCGAGCTCGCCTGAACGGAAAAGGGCGGCACCAAGGCCGCCCTCCCCCTGTGAACTGAATTTGTCTCAGGCCGTCTGTTTGGCAAGCCGCCGGCGGCCCACCAGCGCGGCAGCCGCCGCACCGAACAGCAGCAGCATCGGTGGAGCCGGCACTTCGGTGCCGCCCGAAGTCGTCGTGGTGGTCGTGGTGTTTCCCGAGGACGAAGACGTGCTGGTCGAGCTGGAGGTCGACGACGAGGTCGACGAGCTGGTCGAACTTGACGAGGTCACGTTGCCCGAGGTCGAGCTGGACGTGCTGGTCGAGACATTGCCCGAACTCGACGTGCTGCTCGAAACATTGCCCGATGACGAACTGGTCGAAGTGACGTTGCCCGACGAGGTCGAGGTTGACGAATAATTGCCCGAGCTGGTCGAGACATTGCCCGACGAAGTCGAAACACCGCCAGTGGAAGTCGACACGCCGCCGGTCGAGGTGGTCGAGCTGGAGGTGATACCGCCCGTGGTGGTCGTGCTGGTCAGACCTCCGGTCGAGCTGGACGTGCTGCCACCCGAGGTGGACGACGACGAACCGCCGCTGGAGCTGGAGGTCGAGGTGGAACCGCCCGAAGTGGTGGTCGAGACAACGACGCTGCCGCCGCCGCCAGAGCCGCCGCCGAAGAACCCACCAAAGAACCCGCCGCCAAAGCCGAACCCGCCCGAGCCGCCGATCACGGTCACTTCACCGCCACCGCCCTGCGGGGTCGGCATCGGCGGAAGCGGCGGGAGCGGCATCGGCATCATCGCCAGCTGCTGCTGGACCGGGGCGGCACAGGCCGCTGGCCTGGTCACCACGCGGCGAATTTTCTTCATCGGCCGGCTCGCCGGTGCGGTGCGCGCGATCTTGCGCTTCATGACCTTGGGCGCGGGCTTGGCCTTGGCATGTTTGACGTACTGGACCTGGGCTGCCGGAGCCTCGGCAACATGCACCGCCCCGCCTCCGACAACGGCACCCCCCGCGGCAATCGCGGACAATTTCACAAGGGCCATCCGTACCGACATAAGCTCTGCTCTCTTTGCCTCAGGCAGGGGCGGAAAGTCCGGCAGCCAAGCTGCTGAAATGCCCCTATAGGCAGAGAAACGCAGAGGAATGATTAAGGGACAATCGCGTTAACCGTGTTTCTGCCGTCCCGCAGCGGGAATTGCCGGAATGACCGCACCGGCCCGGACCACCTGTCCCAAAGTGGAACCGAATGTAGCTAAACTCCCTAACAGGCTTGCCCAGTCGGACAGCTATTTACCTGTCGAATCAGGAGAATCGAACAGAGCGCCCTGGTTGCCAGCGGGCGGGGCCAGGCCCAGGTGCTGCCAGCCGCGCGGATTGAGGCAGCGACCCCGCGCAGTGCGGGCAATCAGGCCCAGCTGGATCAGGAACGGCTCGATCACGTCCTCGATCGTATCGCGCGGTTCCGACAGGCCAGCCGCCAGTGTTTCCACCCCGACCGGTCCGCCATTGTAGAGCTCCCCGATCATGGTCAGGTAGCGCCGGTCCATGGCATCAAGGCCCAGCTTGTCGACCTCCAGCCGGGTCAGCGCGGCATCGGCCTGATCCTGAGTAATCGCGGCATGACCTTCGACATGGGCAAAATCGCGCACCCGGCGCAGCAACCGGCCGGCAATGCGCGGCGTGCCGCGTGAGCGCCGCGCAATCTCGCGCGCGCCAGTGGGTTCGATCCCGATGTTGAGCAGGCCCGCCCCGCGGGTAACCACGCGTTCCAGCTCCGGCTCGGTGTAGAAATTCAGCCGCACCGGAATGCCGAAGCGGTCGCGCAGCGGCGTGGTCAACAGCCCGGCGCGGGTGGTTGCGCCAACCAGCGTAAACGGTGGCAGATCGATCCGGACCGAGCGCGCCGATGGCCCTTCACCGATGATCAGATCAAGCGCGCGGTCCTCCATCGCCGGATAGAGCACCTCTTCCACCTGCGGATTGAGCCGGTGGATCTCGTCGATGAAGAGGACATCGCCCTCTTCCAGGTTGGTCAGCAGCGCGGCGAGGTCGCCCGCCTTGGCGATCACCGGACCGGAGGTCGCACGAAAACCCACGCCGAGTTCGCGCGCCACGATCTGCGCCAGCGTGGTCTTGCCCAAACCCGGTGGGCCGAAGAACAGCACGTGATCCATCGCCTCACCGCGCGACTTGGCGCTTTCGATGAAGACCCGCAGGTTATCCTTCGCCGCCGCCTGACCGACGAATTCGGCGAGCGACTTCGGGCGCAGGGCTGCGTCGGCATCTTCGACCTGGCGGGTGGAGGAGAGGAGCGGGTTGTCAGTCATCTTAGTCCGCCATTGCCTACAGCGGCCTCGAAGCCTTTAGCGGAATACAGTTGCCAAGTCTCGTACCCCATCGAGATCGTAAGAACTTCGAATATCAGACCTCGTCCAGCAAAAATCTTCAGGTCCCCGGTCAGCGGATCAAAATCCGTGTCAGTGATTGTCGCATCCGAAAGCACACTGTTGGCCGTGGCTTGCGCGTCAACGGGACACTGCAGGCCAAATTGATGGCCATCATCTAAGTCTGTTACCAGAATTCCAGACGCGTCGCGGAGGCGCCAATAACCACCAATGCTGACTTGGAATTCGTCGCCCAACAAGAGCGTCCAGCCGGCCTCCCGCCTTTCAATCTGCATCGCCCGCCCGATGAACAGCTCTTTCAATTCATTTGAGAAGCTGCTCACCCCGCCGCCCTCTTGAGCGCGACCCGCACCAGGTCATTCAGCCCCGCTCCCTCACCCAGTTCCTCCAGCGCCCGCGCCACGGCTTCGGTCGCCACAATAGGCTTGAAACCGAGGTTCTGAAGCGCCGAGACGGCATCCTGGCTGGCCGATCCGCGCGGTGCGGCGGTGATGGCGGCGCCAGCAACGGAGGGCAGCCCGCCCGCCTTGTCCTTCAGTTCATTGACGATCCGGCTGGCGAGCTTTGGTCCGACGCCCTGCGCGCGAGCGACCATGGCGGCATCACCCCCGGCGCAGGCGCGCTGGAGTTCATCAACCGTCAGCGCCGAAAGCACTGCCAGCGCCATCTTGCTGCCGACGCCCTGCACGCCGGTAAGCAAACGGAACCATTCGCGCTCGCCCCCGCTGGCAAAGCCGATCAGGCGCATGTCGTTTTCGGAGACCTGCAGTTCGGTATGGACCGTCACCGGGTCCCCCCGCACACCCAGTGCATCGAGCGTGCGGGCGCTGCAATGGACCAGGTAGCCCACGCCATTGACGTCGATCACGGCCCAGTCGGGACCGAAATCGTCAAGCAGGCCAGACAGGCGGGCAATCATGCACGCGGGTTAACCCGCCGCAGCGCACTCGGCAAGCAAAAGGAACAAGTGGCGAACAGTTACCGCTTCAGAAGCGTGGGATCGGGATGTCCGCCGCGATCCGGCAAGCGAGCGCAGCGGCACCGACCTGGAACAGCACTTCACGGTCATCGACCCGGCCGGCGACGCGGACCAGATCGCCAAACGTCAGCGGCCCGTCGCGATCATAATAGCGCGCGGCCTTGGTCAGGCGGCTGACCTGGCCGGTACTGAGGTGCCCGCGCAGGAACTCGGCCGCGCAGCTCGCCTGGTTTTCGCTCATCCCATAGCGCTGCAAGGCGTCCGAGATTTGATAACGGCTGGCGGTGCAGCCCGAGAGGGCGAGGCCGGACAGGGCGGCGAGAGCCAGGGTTCGTTTCATCGGGGTTCGTGTCATGGGCGGCTCCTGTTTGCTGCCAAAGCAGCACGTTGCGACCCCGCACCTTAACCCCCGATTGCTACCCGCGGTTCAGATGGGCATGCGTGATTGCTACCGCGAGGGCATCGGCCGCGTCGGCCCCGGCCAGCTTCACGCCCGGCAGCAGCACCTTCAGCATGGCCTGGACCTGCGCCTTTTCCGCCCCGCCGGTGCCGACAACCGCCTTCTTGACCAGCGTCGGCGCATATTCCGCCACCGGCATACCGGCGCGGGCCAGTGCCAGCAGGCAGACCCCGCGCGCCTGCCCCAGTTTGAGCGTAGACTGGCCGTTCTGGTTGACGAAGACTTCCTCGACCGCGCCGGTTTCGGGCCGAAATTCGGCAATCACTGCGGCCAGCTCGCGATCGAGCACGACCAGTCGCTCGGGCAGCGAAGCCTTGGGATCGGTCTTGACCTGGCCGTTGGCGATGTGGCTCAGCCGGTTGCCGCTTTTCGCGACGATTCCCCAGCCGGTGCAGCTGAGGGAAGGGTCGAGGCCGATGATGATCAGCCCAACTGCTCCATGACCGCGTCCGGGATCTCGTAATTGCCCCAAACCGTCTGGACGTCATCATCGTCATCCAGCACGTCGATCAGCTTGAGCAGGGTCGCGGCATCTTCGGCGCTGACCTCGGTCTTGAGGCCGGGCTTCCAGGCCAGCTTGACGCCGACGGCTTCGCCGAGGGTCTTTTCAAGTTCGCGCGCGACTGGGTGGAGGTTTTCCATGGCGACCCAGATGGCGTGACCTTCCTCATCGCTTTCAACGTCATCCGCGCCAGCTTCCAGCGCGGCTTCGAACACCTTGTCGGCATCGCCGGCGCTGCCCGGGTATTCGATCAGGCCGAGCCGTTCGAACCCGTGGCTGACCGCGCCCGATGCGCCCAAGTTGCCGCCGTTCTTGGCAAAGGCCGTGCGCACATTGGTGGCGGTGCGGTTGCGGTTGTCGGTCAGCGCCTCGACGATCAGCGCGACGCCGCCCGGGCCATAGCCTTCATAGCGGATTTCTTCGTAATTCTCGGCATCGCCCTTGCTGGCCTTGTCGATCGCGCGCTGGATGTTGTCCTTGGGCACCGACTGCGCCTTGGCCGCGTTGACTGCGGCGCGGAGGCGCGGGTTAAAGTCCGGATCCGGCATGCCCATCTTGGCAGCGACAGTGATTTCGCGGCTGAGCTTGGAGAACAAGCCTGCCCGCTTCTTATCCTGCGCACCCTTGCGGTGCATGATGTTCTTGAATTTGGAATGGCCTGCCATGGAATGATGCCGTCAGCTAGGGATTGGAATTGAGCCGCCCCCTAGCCGACCGCTATCGATCAGACAACCACGGCCGTGCCGGTGGCGCTGACCATCAGCATCGAGCCATTGGCGCCAAGCACTTCGTAATCGAGATCGACCCCGACCACGGCGTTGCCGCCCAGGCCGGCGGCAAACTGCTTCATTTCCTCAAGCGCCTGCATCCGGGCCCGGGCCAGGACGTCTTCGTAGGAGCCCGAACGGCCGCCGACGATGTCGCGGATACTGGCGAACAGGTCGCGGAACATGTTCGCGCCGACGATGACTTCGCCGGTGACGACACCAAGATACTGCTGGACCGGCCGGCCCTCGACCGTGGGGGTTGTGGTAACGATCATGCGGGGCTCTCCTTATCCCGGTTCTGATGGACCGGAGATAAGGGATCCCACGTGGCGATCAACCTCGACCGTGCTTAGCCCAGGCCCAGCGCAGCCTTGTAGACATCGAGAATTGCTTCCATTTCCGCGCGGTCATCGGGCTTCATCTTCCGCAAGCGGACGATCTGGCGCATGATCTTGGCGTCATAGCCAACGGCCTTGGCCTCAGCGTAAACGTCGCGGATGTCGTCGGCGATGCCCTTCTTTTCCTCTTCCAGGCGTTCCACGCGTTCGATCAGCAGGCGCAGGCGGTCGTCGGTGGTTTCGGCCATTTGGGATAAGCTCCGGTAACAAGGTGAATCGGTTGACCGGCTCTTAGGGGGCTGGGGCGTTCTTCTTCAAGCTCTCGGCCATGGCTTCCAGCTGCTCGGGAGTCGCTTCCCTGTGGAAACGCGCTTTCCACTCCGCTGCAGACAGCCCATGGATCACTTCGCGTGCCGCCTCCTTGTCGAGCGGAGCGCCAGCGTCGCGGATCCAGTCGGCCAGGCAGTTGCGGCAGAACCCGGCCAGGCCCATCAGCTCGATATTCTGGGCATCGTGGCGATGGCGCAGATGCCGCACCAATCGCCGAAAAGCGGCGGCGGCGATGGCATCATCCAGCGCTTCGAGGGCATCTGCGGGGTTCGCATTCGTATTTTCGGAACAGCTCATGGGCATACCCTTGGGTTTTCGGCCCCGCTTTGCCATAGAGACCGTGATAAGAGGAAGGGATAATCCGTGGCAAAGTTCGATCCGCGCGGTCGCAAGATCAAGATCCTGGCGACGCTGGGACCAGCCAGCCGCAGCCCCGAGATGATCGAGAAGCTGCTGCGCGCCGGTGCCGACGCGTTCCGCGTCAACATGAGCCACGGCGATCACGAGACTCACGCCCAGACCATTGCGGCGATCCGCGCAGTGGAAAGGGACGTCGGACGCCCCGTCGCCGTCCTCTGCGATCTGCAAGGCCCCAAGCTGCGCGTTGGCCAGTTCAAGGATGGCAAGGCGGTGATCCGCCATTCGGGTCACTTCACGCTCGATCGCAATCCGGAACTCGGCGATGAGACCCGCGTCTGCCTGCCCCATCCCGAACTGTTCGGCGTGCTTCACAAGGGCCAGCGGCTGCTGATCGACGATGGCAAGCTGCGCCTCAAGGTGATCGAGGCCAGCCCTGATGCAATCCTTTGCTCGGCTGAAGTGGGCGGCGTGATCATGGACCGCAAGGGCGTCAACGTGCCCGACGCCGTGGTGCCGGTACCGGCGCTGACCGAAAAGGACCGCCGCGACCTGGCCTTCGCGCTCGATCAGGGGGCGGACTGGATTGCGCTGTCCTTCGTGCAGCGGCCCGAGGACGTGGCCGAAGCGCGCAAGCTGATGGGCGGGTCGGCCACTTCGCTGATGGCGAAGATCGAAAAGCCCGCCGCGATCGATCGGCTGGAGGAAATCATCGAGCTGGCCGACGGGATCATGGTCGCCCGCGGCGATCTGGGCGTTGAGCTCAACCCGGAAGAAGTGCCGCCGCTGCAAAAGCGGATCGTTGCCGCTACGCGCCGCTCGGGCAAGCCGGTGGTCGTTGCCACGCAGATGCTGGAATCGATGATCGAAAGCCCGGCCCCGACCCGCGCCGAAGTGTCGGACGTGGCCAATGCGGTTTATGACGGTGCCGACGCGGTGATGCTTTCGGCCGAGACCGCCAGCGGCGCCTGGCCGGTTGAGGCCGTGACGATCATGCACCGTATCGCGGGCCAGGTGGAGCGTGACCCGGGCTATCGCCAGCAGGTCAGCTTTGCCGATGTCCTGCCCGATCGCACCACCGCCGATGCCATGGCCCATTCCTGCGCCTCGATCGCGGAATCGCTCCCGATCGCCGGCATCATCGTGTTCACCGGATCGGGCAGCACCGCCCGCCGCGTCGCGCGTGAGCGGCCGGCCGCGCCGATGCTGGTGCTCACCCCGTCCAGCAAGATCGCCCGCAAACTGGCGCTGCTGTGGGGCGCGACGGCGGTTACCACCAAGGATATCGGCAGCTTTGAAGAGATGATCGCCAAGGGCAAGCGGATGGCGCTGCGCCATGGCTTCGGCACCGCCGGATCAAAGCTGATCGCGCTGGCTGGCGTGCCGTTTGGCACCCCGGGTTCGACCAACCTGCTCCACGTCGTCACCCTGCAGGGCGACGAACTGGACCGGCACAAGGGTTAGTCACCGGGGCTAATCGAACAGCGCTTTCAAATCCTTCTTGAGGATCTTGCCGTTCGCGTTGCGCGGCAGGGTTTCCGGGTAGAACAGGATTCGCACCGGCACCTTGAAGGCCGCCAGGCGTTCGCGCACCCAAGCCTGCAGTTCGGCTTCGGTCGCGGTCTGGCCCGGCGTCAGGTGGACCACGGCAGCCGGTTCTTCACCGAGTGTACGGTGCGGAATCCCGACCACGGCCGCATCCATCACTGCCGGATGGTCATAGAGGACGTTCTCGACCTCGGACGAATAGATGTTCTCACCGCCGCGGATGACGATATCCTTGGCCCGGTCGGCGATATAGCAGAAGCCTTCGTCGTCCAGCCAGGCGAGGTCTCCGGTGCGGACCCAGCCATCGATAAAGGTGGCAGCGGTGGCTTCCGGGTTGTTCCAGTAGCCCTTCACGATCATCGGACCCGAAGCATAGAGTTCGCCAATCTCGCCCGGCGGCAGCTCCTGGCCAGCTTCGCCCAGCACCTTTAGCTGCGCCACCGCAACCGGCGGGCCGCAACTGGTCGGGCGATTGAGATAGTCCTCGGCAGACAGCCCGGTAACCGTCGCCGTGGTCTCGGTCATACCCCAGCCATTGCCCGGCAGCGCGCCGAACACTTCGCGAATCTTGCGGACCAGTTCGGGCGCGGAGGGCGCGCCGCCATAGGCAATCGCCTCGATCGAGGAGAGATCGTACTTCTCGCGCGCCGGATGTTCGATCAGCTGCCAGGCGATGGTCGGCACCCCGCCGGTTGAATTGACCTTTTCGCGCTCAATGATCTGGAAGGCCTTTTCCGGCTCCCACTTGTACATGAAGATCATGGTGTGGCCGGCCGCGATCGCGCCCATCATGGTAGCCGAGCAGGCGGTGGCGTGGAACAGCGGGATCACCGTCAGCAGCACCTTGCGCGCCGGCTCGGGCAGCGGATCGCCGCGCCGCAGCACTTGCCGCGCGGCGCCATAGCCGCTGGAGAGGATGTTGGTCACGAAGTTGCGGTGGGTGCCCAGCGCTCCCTTGGGATTGCCGGTCGTGCCAGAGGTGTACAGGATCGTCGCGTCGTCATCGGCGTGGATGGCAACGTCGGGCAGATCCTGATCGGGCAAGTTTCCCCACGCTGACGAAGGCCCGATAATACTTTCCAGCGACGCGATGCCCGCCGGCAGGTCGTCGCGGCGCGAGACGATTACATGGCCAAGGCCCGGCAGTTCGCCGCGATGGGCTGCAATCCGTTCCAGCCGCTCACCATCGCAGAACAGCACCTTCGCGCCCGAGTGCGACAGGCCATAGGCCAGCTCCTGCCCGGTCCACCAGGCATTGAGCGGAACGCAGATCGCACCGATGCTGACGGCGGCAAAGAATACCACCGGCCATTCAGGCAGGTTGCGCATGGCCAGCGCCACCCGGTCACCCTTTTGCACCCCCAGCGACTGCAAATGACGGGCCAGGGCAGCCACCGCGCGAAACCAGGCTTCATAGGAAACCCGCTCGTCTTCGTAGATTAGGAAGGTCGCATCGCCATGGCTACGCCCAGCGCGGGCCAGCACGGCCAGGTTTTCGGGGGCGTTCTTCCAGACCCGGGTCGGAACCCCGCGAATATCGATGGTTTCATATTCAAACCGCGCACCGGGCGCGCAGAGGATTGCCTCGCACTCGGCCAGGCTTCGCGCCGGCCAGCCGGCGGGAATCCAGTCCTTGAAACTGTCGCCCGAATCCAAAATCGAATTGTCGCTCATGATCCTCCACGGCGGTCGCTGTGCCGCCTTGCAGGACAGGCTAGGTCAGCCGCGCGCGCCGAACAAGGCCGAACCGACGCGGACATGCGTGGCGCCCAGCATGATTGCGGTCTCGAAATCATCCGACATCCCCATCGAACGCCCGGACAGGCCATTGTCGGCTGCCAGCTTGTCGAGCAGGGCGAAGAACGGCGCGGGTTCGATCCCCAGTGGCGGCACGCACATCAAACCCGCCAGCGGGATCTGCGCGGCGCGGGCCTCGGCCAGCAGCGCGGGCAGATCAGCAATCACGCAGCCGCCCTTTTGCTCTTCCGCGCCGATATTGACCTGGACGAAGCACGGCACCTGCCGCCCGGCCTTGTCCATCGCCTTGCCCAGCGCGCTGACCAGCGAAGGGCGGTCAAGCGAATGGATGCAGTCGAACAGGGCCACGGCATCCTCGGCCTTGTTTGACTGCAGTTGACCCACAAGGTGAAGTTCGATGCCGGCGTGCGCCGCGCGCAGGGCGGGCCACTTTTCGGCGGCTTCCTGCACCCGGTTTTCACCAAATACGCGCTGGCCAGCGGCAATCAGCGGGGAGATCCGATCGGCCGGGTGGGTCTTGCTGACGGCGACCAGCGTTACCTCTTCGGGCTTGCGGCCCGCAATCTGCGCAGCGCGGGCGATGCGGGCGTGGATGTCGGCAAGCAGGGTGGCTGGATCGGTCATGGCGCGGTGCTATAGCGATGCCGTGCCGCAAATGAAGCCCTTGCCCCGAATCTGGCTGCTGAGCGATGCGCGCAACGATGCCGCGCTGGAGCGGGCACTGAAGCGGCTGCCCCGTGGCAGCGGGTTCGTCTTTCGCCATTACCATCTGCCCGAAGTCGAGCGGCGGGAGAGGTTCGCGGCATTGGCCCGGATGGCCCGTTCGCGTGGGATCCGCGTGGTTCTGTCCGGCAGTGCAGCCCAAGCGCGGCGCTGGGGTGCGGATGGTTCCTATGGCAGCCATTCCGGTGCCATGCTCGCAACGGCCCATTCACTGCGCGAACTCCGGCAGGTGCGGCGCGCGCAGGGCGTGCTGCTCTCACCCGTCTTCCCGACCCGCTCGCACCCTGGGGGCCGGGTGCTTGGTCCGCTGCGGTTTCGCCTGCTCGCCGCGCAATCGCCGGTCCCCGTCATCGCGCTTGGCGGGATGAATTCGGCCGGGTCGCGCCGCCTCAAATGGCCACGCTGGGCCGCGATCGACGCCTTTTTGCGCTGAAGCGACTCGCAGGAATTTCAAGGATTCTTGACGCGGAGTCACCGGGAGGCGCATTATGCGCCAGAACGAAGGGAAGCATGATGGCATCACGGGCAGTCAGCGCGGGAACCCGCAGCGCGCAGGTCAACTGGCGCGCCACGCTGCGCCGTGCCGCGCGCCGGGCGGCTGAGATCGGCGGAGCGGGACTGCTGCTGGCCGGGATGGTGTTCCTCGCGCTGGCCCTGATCAGCTATCACCAGACCGATCCATCGTGGTCGACCGCCGCTGGCGGCCCACCCGCCAACTGGATGGGCACCGCCGGCGCCTGGGCAGCCGAACGCGCGTTGTTCTTGTTCGGCCCGGTTTCGGTCCTGTTCCTGCCGCTGCTCTATGTCGGCGCGCGCAAGCTCTGGCGGCTGGTCGAGGAAGAAGACGCTGACCTGCCCCATGCCGATCACGCCTGGTGGCGTCCGATTGGCGTGCTGCTGTTCGCCATGGCCCTGCTGGGCACTGTGCTGACGCTGGTCTTCACTGGCCCGGGGGGCTCGCTGCCTGCGGGCATGGGCGGCATCTCCGGCCTGCTGGGCGGGCGCGCGATCGAGGCGCTGGCTGGGCTGCTGCCCGAAGGCGGGCGGTTCTGGGCGATCCTGGGCGCGGGGCTGGCCTGCCTGGCCGGCGGCTCGGTCCTGGCCGCGCGGGTCTTTGCGCTCGATTGGGGCAGTCTGCTGACCTTGCCGGCCTTCCTGCGCCGTGACCGTTCATCTGCGCCGGGCGACGTGATCAACGTCAAGCCTGCAGCCAAGCCGGCGGGCGAACCGCGCCCGGTGCCGGCTGCCGCCAATGACGCACCGCGCAAGCCCCCGGTCATCAGCGATCCGAACCGCCCGGCCAAGGCCGCCCAGCTGGCCACTTCGGGCAAGCAGGGCGACTTGTTCGACAGCTATGAGCTGCCCTCGCTCGATCTGCTCAACGACCCGCCGCCGCATTCGAAGCAGAAGATCGACAAGCTGGCGCTGGAACGCAACGCCCGGCTGCTGGAAACCGTGCTCGACGATTTCAACGTCAAGGGTGAGATCACCGCAGTGCGGACCGGCCCGGTCGTGACCATGTACGAGCTGGAGCCGGCCCCCGGCATCAAGGCTAGCCGCGTGATCGGCCTGGCTGACGACATCGCCCGCAACATGAGCGCGATTTCAGCCCGCGTCTCTTCAATCCCCGGCCGCACGGTGATGGGCATCGAACTGCCCAATGCCGACCGGCAGATGGTCAGCTTCAAGGAAATGGTCGCAAGCGAGGCATTCGCTGGCTCCAAGGGCATGCTGCCGATTATCCTGGGCAAGGACATCGCCGGCGAACCGGTCGTGGCTGATCTTGCCACCATGCCGCACCTGCTGGTGGCGGGCACCACCGGCTCGGGCAAGTCGGTCGGGCTCAACACGATCCTGCTCTCACTGCTCTACCGGCTGACCCCGGCGCAGTGCCGCCTGATCCTGGTCGATCCCAAGGTGCTGGAGCTGAAGTCCTACGACGACATTCCGCATCTTCTCTCACCCGTGGTGACCGAGCCGGCCAAGGCCGTGCGCGCGCTGAAGTGGGCGGTCGAGGAAATGGAACGCCGCTACCGGATGATGAGCGAGATTTCAGTCCGCAACCTCGCCGGCTTCAACGAGAAAGTGCAGACGGCGATTGCCCGGGGCAAGCCGCTCGGCCGTCGGATCCAGATCGGCTTCGATCCCGAAACCGGCGAGGAACTGTTCGAGGAGCACCAGCTCGATTACCCGGTGCTGCCGCAGATCGTGGTGATCGTCGACGAACTGGCTGACCTGATGGTCACCGTCGGCAAGGAAGTCGAAGTGCTGATCCAGCGCCTCAGCCAGAAGAGTCGCGCTGCCGGGATCCACCTGATCATGGCGACGCAGCGCCCATCGGTCGATGTCATCACTGGGGTGATCAAGGCCAACCTGCCGACCCGGATCAGCTTTGCCGTGACCAGCCGGATCGACAGCCGCACGATCCTGGGCGAGCAGGGCGCAGAGCAGCTGCTGGGCAAGGGCGACATGCTCTACAAGCCCAACACTCTGCCGATCATGCGCGTCCACGGGCCGTTCGTTTCGGACGAGGAAGTGGAGCGGCTGGCCGATTTCTGGCGCGCGCAGGGCAAGCCAGACTATGTCGATTCAGTCACTGAGGAGCCAGAAGACGGCAGCTTCGGCTTCGATGATCTTGACGCCACGGCATCAGACAGCCCGGACGAGCGCAAGTATCGGCAGGCTTGCCAGATCGTGTTTGAGAGCCAGAAGGCCTCGGCCTCGTGGCTGCAGCGCCAGCTGGGCGTGGGCTACAATACCGCCGCCAAATGGGTCGAGCGGATGGAAGCCGACGGCTTCGTCGGCCCCGCCAATCACGTTGGCCGCCGCGAAATCTATCGTGATCGCGACGGGAGCCCGCTCTGAAGCAGGGTCAGGCAGTCAGTTCGTACTGACCGGCAACCGCCTGGAAGTTGGTGCGGGCAAAGCTGCGCGCTGCGGCAACCGTCTCGAACAGGGTGTCCTGCAGCACGGCGGTAACCAGCGGATAGCCCTGCGAATTGTAGCGGACGTCACGCACCGAAAGGCGAACGTTGCCCTCTGCGTCGCGACTGATCAGGAACGGGCGGATCAGGTCTTGGGACATTCGGGGCTTCCTTCTGTGACGAGCGCCAGCCGGGTGTCGGCATCGCGGCGCTCGGCGTCGCGGCGGTCGCGTTCGGTGGCGGTGCGGATCGCGCGATCAGCCATCGCCTGCCAGGCGGCTTGCGCCTTGAGCTGAACGTCGCGCTGATTTTGCAGCGCGGCAGACTGGGCATTGCGGCCGCACTGGTCCGCTTGATCGAGGTAGAACTGGGTGGAGGTCGACATTGGCATTCTCCTCGGTTTTGCCCCTCAGCGGCGCTGTTGGCGTCGCGGCGGTGCCCCCGTTGTGAAGCCCGGTCCGCGATCGCGGAACACGATCCGGCCCTTGCTGAGATCGTAGGCCGTCATTTCGACCTTGACCCGATCCCCGACGACCGACCGGATGCGGAATTTCCGCATCTTGCCTGAAGTATAGGCGACAATGCGGTGCCCGTTTTCGAGCACCACACCGAACCGACCGTCGGGGAGGATATCATCGATCTGGCCTTCGAGGGTCATTAACTCCTCTTTGGCCATCCGATCAGGCCGATTCGAGGTTGACGGCTGAAGTGCGTCCGCGCTGATCGGTTTCCAGTTCGAACTTTACGCGCTGGTCCTTGTCGAGCGTCGACATGCCAGCTGCCTGGACGGCAGTGATGTGGACAAAGCTGTCCGTGCCGCCGCCATCAGGCGCAATAAAGCCAAAGCCCTTGTCGGTATTGAAGAATTTTACGGTGCCAATAGGCATGATGCGGTCCTTTCACGAAACCTGCAGGACCCAGGCGAGATTACGCCTGGGGCAATGTGGCGTGTAAGGGGATCTGGGGGCATCGACTGCCAAAAGTCCCGTCGCAGGCGACGTAGCCGGAACCCTATGCGCCTGTTTGCCCGAAATAGCAAATCAGGCCGCGTCCAGCCGCCGCGGACTAGTCAGCGATCTGGCGCGGACTGCGCATCGCCGCGAAGATGAACAGCACCGCCAACAGAGCCAGCCCATCGGCGCCGAGCAGCGGCAGCGTCCAGCTTCGCGCCGATCCGGCGACCACGAGGCGTTCGCTGACTACTCCGATCAGCAGCGCCCCGCCGCCAATCGCCAGGATGTTGAGCACGAGGATATTGAGCCCGGTTGAGGTGGCCTTGAGTTGCGGTGGCAGCAGCTCCTCGATGATCGCGAAGATCGGGCCGTAGATCACGGTCATGAACAGGATCGACCCGGCCATGCCAAGCAGGAACAGCGGCGTGCCGCCCGGGGCCAGCCGGTAGATCACCAGCAGCGGCGCGAGGATCAGCAGCAGTGCGAACATGGTTGCCGCCCGGTCAAAGCCGAAGCGGCGCTTGGCCCAATCGCCCAGCAGGCCTGCGCCAAACGTGCCAAGCAGGCCGAAGGTCACGAACATCAGCCCGTAAAGCTGCGCCGCTGCGGCAGGGGCATAGCCCTTTTCGCTGGTCAGCCAGAGCTGGACGAAAGGGCTGGTCGCGGTGTGGAAATGAGCAAAGATGATCGCCAGCGAAGCCCACAGGGCCCGCCGCTTGGCCCGGAACACGGCGAACAGTGCAGTCAGGTTTCCTGCCAGCGTCGGCCGGTGCGACAGGTCGGGCGGCGCATCCTTGAGCCGCATCAGCGCCGCCAGCGCGATCACGCCCAGCGCGCCCATCAGCAGGAAGGTCCCGCGCCAGCCGAGCACCGGCCCCAGCAATCCGGCGATCAGGAAACCGCCCCCGATCCCCAGCGGGATGCCCGCAAAAAACAGTCCGAGCGCGGCGGCCTTGTGGGAATCGCCGACCCGCGCGAGAATGATGTTGCTCGCGGTAGGGACCAGCGTTGCCTCACCCGCCGCCACGAACGGCCGAGCCGCCAGCATGGTCCAGAACCCCTGCGCCAGACCCGCCAGCGCTGTGAACAGGCTCCATATGCCAAGCCCGCCTGACAGCACCCGGACCCGCCCCAGCCGGTCGGCCAGGACCCCGGCAAACAACGCGGCAAAGGCGTAGACCCCACTGAAGGCCAGTCCGGCGATCAGCGCGAACTGGCTGCGGCTGAGGCCCAGATCGCGCATGATATCGGCCGCAAAGGCCGCCACTAGTTGTCGATCGATCTGGTTGAGCACGTGGAGCGCCAGCAGGAACAGGATCAATCCCCACGCCGTTCGAGCGGGGGGATCGCCGGAGCCGATGCTGGCGGAAACTGTCACGGTCTCAGAGGTCACGGTAAACTCCCGCTGGCTGTGTATCGAGGGACGGAATCCCGCAGATCCCATCTACCCAGTCCAGTGCCGAAGCGTGCCACAGTTGCAGTCGTGGCCGCAACTGCCGGGCCTGGCGGCACGAACCCAATCGTAGCGAGCATATGCTTGGGTTGTCGTCCTCAGTCCCGTACAGCGGCGTGGAGCAAGTGCCGCAGAAGTGCAGCCGCCGCCAGGCTCCACTACTACCTTGTTTACGGTAGCTGCGCGGTATGCCGCTGAGCAGAGTGAAGCGGTCGATAGGCACTGGCACGCCCCACAGGAAGGCGCCGCCGCCCATCACTTGGCAATCGGTGCAGTGGCACATGACCAGCCGTTCAGGATCAATCAGCGCCTCCCAGGCGATCTCGCCGCAGTGGCAGATGCCGTCGACCGACATCAGGCCCCGACTATCTTGCACGCCCATTCAGATCATCCCCCCGTTCGGGCTGATAATCTGCCCGACGAGATAGTGCCCGTCACCTGCCAGATAGGCCACCAGCCCAGCGTATTCGTCCATCGTTCCCAGCCTTCCAGCCGGGATCATCTGGAACAGCCGCCCACGTGCCTCCGGGTCGAGCCGGGCCAGGTAATCATCGAACATCGGGGTCGCCACGCCGCCCGGTGCGATCGCATTGACGAAGATATTTGCCCCGGCCACTTCCGCCGCGACAGCGCGGGTGAAGGCGATCACGGCCCCCTTGGTGGCCGAATAGTGCGGGCTGTGCGCACTCAGAGCTGAGAGTCCGGAAATCGAGGCAATGTTGACGATGCGGCCATGGCGGCGCGGTTCCATCTGCCGGAGCGCGGCCCGGGTGCAGAAGAACACGCCGTGGACGTTGACGTCCCAGTACTTGAGCCATTCGGCATCGCTCATCGCGCTGGTGAAGCCCAGCGTGTCGCGGGGTTCGGGCGTGGTCAGGTAGGTGTAGTGGCGGCTGCGGCGCACCTCGTCCTCCGGCCCACCCGGGACCAGCGCGGCATTGTTGACCAGCACATCGACCGGGCCAAGCTCCTGCTCGACGCTGGCAAAAAAGGCATCGACCGCCGCGCTGTCGCTGACATCGCAGGCCGCGGCATAGACCTCGGCGCCCTTGGCCCGCAACGCCGCGGCAGTCTCCGCCAGGTCCGCCTCGCGCAGGTCACAGATGGCGAGGCGACCACCGGCGGCGGCAAGCGATCCTGCGATCGCCTGCCCGAGCCCGCGTGCCGCCCCCGTGACAATGCAGACCCGCCCCGCCAGCTGGCTCACGCGTACTCCCACCGCGGGACGCCGCGCTGGCCGGGCTGGCGGTTGGGCGGATAGCCCACGCGGCGCAGGGTTTCATCGGTCGACTGGTAGAAGGTGCCGATCTGGTAGATCGCCTTGGCTTCCGGACCGCTGGCGACATCGCGGTGCAGTTCGTTGGCGAGGCGCACCATCTGCTCGACCTGCTGGACCGAGGTCATCCGTTCACCCTTGCGGCTCCAAAGGTTGTCCTCGATCCCGACGCGGACGTGGAGGCCCAGCGCAATGGCAATCGCGTTGAACGGGGCGACGTTGCGCATGATCGTCTCGATCGTCAGCACCGCGCCATCGGGCACGCGGCGGGCAAATTCAATCAGGTCCGCAGGATGGGTTCCGGCGGCACCGCTGCCGATTGCGACATAGTTCAACACCAGGGGGCCATTGTAGTGCCCCTTGCGGATCAGCCGCTCAACTGTCTCCAGCTGGCTCATGTCACCGACCATGAAGTGTGGCTGGATGCCATTGGCGACGAGCCGCTTGAGGTGCTCTTCCATGAACACCGGGCCGCATTCAAAGTGCATGTTGCGATAGGCTTCGAACATTGCCGGGTTGGTCAGGCAGGTTCCCGCGATATCGTCGGCGCTCATCAGCGCGGAGATGTCCATCTGGTTTGTGTTCACCGCGATGGTCACCTGGTCCGGCTTGGGCTTCAGTTCGGCCAGCATGTGGCGGGTATCGTCGGACAGCCACTTGGCCTCGCCGCCTTCGCCTTCCGGCGCGAAGGAGATCGAGCCCCCAACCTGGATCAGCATGTCGGGGCAAGCCGTGCGGACTCGGTCGATCATCTCGTTGAACATCGACAGCCGCTTCGAGCCGCTCCCATCCGCCTCGCGGCAGTGCAGGTGCAGCACGGTGGCCCCGGCGTTGTAGCAATCGACCGCCTTCTGGACCTGGTCGGCCATTGAAACCGGGATATCTTCGGGGAAATCGCCCGGCAGCCACTGCGGGCCATAGGGGGCGACCTGGATAACCAGCTTTTCCTGGTTTTCGGGCAGCAGGCTGTCATCGAGGAAATGCATGTTCAGTCCTCCTTGGATTCGGATGGTTCAGGGGTACGGCCGGGTACGGGCATCCCGCGCGCGGTCATTTCGTCAACCAGATGCGGTGTCCCGAGCGCGACCGAGTGGATACCGAGCACCGCAACCAGTTGCAGCACGGCCATGATCTCTTCAGGCGTGGCGCCCAGGTCGAGCGCCTTGGCAATGTGGCGCTTGACCCCCGGCGAATACATATGGGTGCAGCTGGCATCGACGGCGATGGCCAGGAATTCATATGTCTTGGGATCGATGATCCCCTTGCGGGCCGCATGAGTGCCCATGTCGAGGAACTTTTCCATCCATTCCGCATCAAAGGCGGCGGCCTGGTCCCAGGCCTGGTTCCACTGCCCGCTGGCGCGGGCGGCATCACAGATCGGCGTGGTGGATGGCATTATTTTTCTCCCAATGCAGCCGAGAATAGCCAGACCGGCTGGACAGGATTTATATTTTGCGCCATTTGATTGCTCAAATGCGCCAAATTCCAACCATCCGAGCAGCGGCCCTGACCGGGTTCAGTGCGCTGGCCCGGTCCTATGGACTGGATCCGGCGGGGCTGCTGCGGGCGGCAGGTCTGCCAGCCGACGCAGAGCGCGATCCGGACCGGCGATTGCCAACCGGTGCCCTGAACCGGATGTTCGAGCGCGCAGCAGAACTGGCCGGGGCCGAGGACTTCGGCCTGCGACTGGCCGAACTGCGCGGCTTTTCGAACCTTGGCCCGGTGACCCTGCTAGCCCGGGACGAACCGGACATCCGCAGCGCGCTGGGCATTTTTACATCGTACCTGCCACTTCACAACGAAGCCCTGACCATTGACCTGACCGAGGCTGGAGGCGTGGCCATCCTGGCCTGCACCGTTGCCGGGGACGGGCCCCGTGTGCAGGCGACCGATGTCGCCGTCGCCATGCTACACCGCATCCTGCGCCAGTTGCTGGGCCTGGGATGGCACGCACAGGGCATCTATCTGGAGCGGCCCCGCCCGGTCCGGATCAGCCAGTTCGAGCGGGCCTATGGCACCCGGGTCCACTTTGCCCAGGACTTCAGCGGGATCGTTTTCGATCCGGCCGACCTTGATCGCCCCAACCTGCTGGCTGAAGCAGCGCTGCGACCATATACCGCCCAGCTACGGGCGGTATTGCCGGGACTGGCGGACTTGCCGTTGGCCGAGCGCATCCGGCGCCTGCTGCGTGCCATGCTGGCCGGGCGGCGCTGCACCGCCCCGCTGGTGGCCGAACGTCTGGGCCTGTCGCGGCGGACGATGGAGCGGCGGCTGGCCGAAGAAGGCACGACTTACCACGCCCTGCTCGATACGGTGCGCAGCGAACTGGCGCGCGGGCAGCTGACCGGGACGCGGCGCAGCAATGCCGAGATTGCCGAGCTGCTGGGCTTTGCCAGCTCGGCCGCCTTCACCACCTGGTTTGCCCAACGCCACGGCCAGCCACCGCGAGCCTGGCGGCGCGACCAGTCCGCCTGAACGCTTGCCTTCGTGCGTCGACCCGGCGAAAGGCTGCTCCATGATCCGCCTGACCGACCTGGCCCTGCCGCTTGACCACGAAGCCCCCGCGCTGGAGGCGGCGGTGCTGGCCAAGCTCGGCATTCCGCCGGAAGACCTGGTCCGCTTCAGCGTGTTCCGGCGCGGCAATGATGCCCGCAAGAAGAGCGCGATCAAGCTGATCTACATGATCGATGCCGTGGTTCGCGACGAGGCCGAAGTGCTGGAGCGCCATCACGGCGATCCGCACATCAAACCGACTCCGGACCTGTCCTACAAGTTCCCGGTCACGGCGCCCGAAGGCTGGAGCGGACAGCGCCCAGTGGTGATCGGCGCGGGCCCATGCGGGCTGATGGCCGCGCTGATCCTGGCTCAGATGGGCCTCAAACCGATCATCATCGAGCGCGGCAAGGCGGTGCGCGAGCGGACCAAGGACACCTGGGGGCTATGGCGCCGGGCAGTGCTGGAAACCGAATCCAACGCCCAGTTCGGCGAAGGCGGGGCCGGCACCTTCTCTGACGGCAAGCTCTATTCGCGCATCAAGGACCCGCGCCACCTGGGCCGCAAGGTGCTGACCGAATTCGTCAAGGCTGGAGCGCCCGAGGACATCCTGACCGAGGCCCACCCCCACGTCGGCACATTCCGACTGGTTACCATGGTCATGTCGATCCGCGAGACGATCGAGAGCCTCGGCGGCGAATACCGCTTCGGCACGCGGGTTGAGGACTTTGTGCTGGAAGACGGGCAGATGAAGGGCCTGACCCTGTCGACCGGAGAGTTCCTCGCAGCCGAGCACGTGATCCTCGCGGTCGGCCATTCGGCCCGCGACACCTTCTTCAAGCTGCACGAGCGCGGGGTTTACGTGGAAGCCAAGCCTTTTGCGATCGGCGTGCGGATCGAACACCCGCAAAGCTGGATCGACAAGGCCCGGTTCGGCCCCAATGCCGGCAATCCGATCCTGGGTCCGGCGGCCTATGCCATTTCGCACCAGGCCAGCAACGGGCGGGCGGTCTACTCGTTCTGCATGTGCCCGGGCGGGCGCGTGGTCGCTGCCACATCCGAGGAAGGCCGCGTCGTTACCAACGGGATGAGCCAGTATTCGCGCGCCGAGTTCAACGCCAATTCCGGGCTGGTGGTGGACATCAATCCTGAGCGCGATTTTCCCGGCGATCCGCTGGCGGGGGTGCGGCTGCAACGGCAGCTGGAGGAGGCGGCCTTTGTCGCCGGTGGCTCCAATTACCACGCACCGGGACAGCGGGTGGAAGACCTGCTCGCCAGTCGCCCATCGACCGCATTCGGCGTGGTGGAGCCGAGCTACAAGCCCGGCGTCAAGCCGACTGACCTGGCCGAAGTGCTCCCCGCCTTCGTAATCGACGCCCTGCGCGAGGCACTGCCGGTGTTCGGGCGGCAGGTACCCGGCTATGACCATCCCGACGCCGTGATGACCGGCGTTGAAACCCGGACTTCTTCACCCATCCGCATCCGCCGCGGGGCTGATTTCCAGTCGATCAACACAGCTGGTCTCTACCCGGCCGGCGAAGGCGCAGGCTATGCCGGTGGCATCCTTTCCGCTGCGGTCGACGGCATCAAGGTGGCGGAGGCGCTGGCGGCAAAGCTGGTCGCCGTCGGTTGAGCCAGTTTGACGCCATCGTCCTCGGCGCAGGCGCTGCCGGCCTGTTCTGCGCAGCTACCGCGGGCCAGCGCGGCAAGCGGGTGCTGCTGCTAGACCATAACGACGAGGTGGGCCGCAAGATCCTGATCTCGGGCGGGGGGCGCTGCAACTTCACGAATGTCCACACCGCGCCGGATCGCTATCTTTCGGCCAATCCGCACTTCGCCAAATCGGCGCTGGCGCGCTACACCCCGGCGGATTTCATCAAGCTGGTCGATAGCTATGATATCGCCTGGCACGAAAAGACGCTGGGCCAGCTGTTCTGCGATGGCTCTGCCAGGCAGATCGTCGCCATGTTGCTGGAGGAGTGTGCCAAGGGCGCGGTGACGATCCGGCCGGGCAGTGAAACCGGCGCAGTGGAGCATTTTGACGGGCAGTTCCATGTCGCCGGGGCCAGCGCGCCCGCGCTGGTGATCGCCACTGGCGGACCTTCGATCCCCAAGCTGGGCGCAACTTCCTTCGCCTATGAACTAGCCCGCCAGTTCGGCCTGAAGGTGGTCCAGCCGCGCCCGGCGCTGGTGCCGTTGACGCTGAGCGGCGAGGACGCGCTATTCACGGAACTGTCGGGCGTGGCGACCGATGTCGTCGCCAAATGCGGCAAGGCGGCTTTCCGCGAAGCGGCATTATTCACGCATCGCGGCCTGTCCGGTCCGGCGATCCTGCAAGTCTCGTCCTATTGGCAGCGGGGCGAGGACGTGCGGATCGATTACCTGCCGGATCAGCCGCAGGGCTGGCTGCTGGAAGCCAAGCGCGCCCAGCCTCGCGCTGCGCTGCGCCGCGTTCTGCCTCTGCCCGAACGGCTGGCAGCAACGCTGGCGGATCGCGTTGGCGTGGACGGCGAACTCGGCAACCAGTCCGACAAGGTGCTGCGCGCCGCCGAAGCGCGCCTGCGCGACTGGCACTTCGCGCCGAATGGCAGCGAAGGCTATGCCAAGGCCGAAGTCACCGCCGGCGGGATCAGCACGGCGGAACTGTCCAGCCAGACCATGGCAGCAAAGAAAGTGCCGGGGCTCTACGCGATTGGCGAGGCGGTGGACGTGACCGGCTGGCTGGGCGGCTATAATTTCCAGTGGGCCTGGGCCAGCGCCCATGCGGCGGGCACGGCGCTGTAGCTCAGCGCGTGACGGCCGGCTCCGCCGGACGCGGGCGGAAAGTCAGCCCCAGCGGCACAATCCGGCCATCCGGGCGCAGCCGAAACCGCAATACGCCTTGTTGCTTCGGATCGACCAGTTGCTGCTGCATCCGCAGTGCCGAATCCTGCGAGGCATAGAGCCTGCCGCCCCAGGGACCAGTTGCGACCGCAATGCGGTAGCGGCAAGCGGCGGCGGCAGGCTGGACCCGCTCGATCCGGGGCGCCCGGCCTTCAAGGCACAGATCCTGCGCCTGCCCGCTGCCCCGCTCAAGCCCGGGCCAATCGTACCGGAACATCACGTAATGGCCTTGCAGGAAGTCGCGCGGGTCATAGCCGTTGACCGGCACCTCCCATTCCGTGCCCTGGCGACTGGCGCGGGCAGTCGTAAGCCAGCTTGCGCCAAGCCCCAGCAGCGGCAAGGCGAGGGCAGCGACATGAAGCAGCGCGCGGTTCATGGCGCGTCTTCCGGCATGGCCTTGGCCGGGGCATAAGTCCGCGCCACCCAGCGCGCACCCCAGGCGATGGCGAGGATCAGCAAGCCCGCCCCGATCAGGCCGAAGCCGCTGGTCAGCAGATCATCGTCCAGTTCGAAGCTCAGCACGATCAGCCGCAGCGCCAGCACCGCTACTGCAAGTTGGAACACCCCGCGCCACTGGCCCTTCAGCGCCATCCAGCCGACCAGCGCCCAGAGCGCCATGAACAGCAGCGCGCCGATCACCTGGTTGCCAGACAGCGGCCAGGTGAGCAGCAGGATCACGGCGCTTCCAGCCAGCACCGTGGCTGCGGCCCGGCCAGAGGGATCAGGCCGCGCCCGCCACGTTACCGCCGCTGCCACAAGACCAGCGAGCGCCCACAGCAGGATCGCCTGCAACATCTGCGGGCTGTCGCCGCCGCGGCTGAAGCGCTCGAACCCGGCAATGATCGCCAACAGACTGGCCCCGCCCAGGCCATAGGCAAAGCCCAGTTCCTCCAGCCGCTGCCAGAACCAGGTCCGCCGGCTGGAATAGCGCAGCACTGCGCCCAGCGGCGCAAAGACCAGCGGCAGCGCCGTCGGCAGGGCAAAGCGCAGGACTTCCATCGGCCCGGAACGGCTCCAGACGGCATAGTTCCACACGGCCACCACCAGCACGCCCATCAGCGCCAGTGCAGTCGGCGCGCCCTGTCCGCGCAGCAGGACCAGTGGCCCGAACAGCACCAGCCAGGCCGACAACGGCTGCCACAGCGGAGAAGTGGTCTGGTAAGCCTGGCCAAGATGGCCGAAGAAGGTGAGGCCCAGCGCACCGAAGACGAACAGCAGCGCCTCCTCGCGCCAGGGTCGGTCGGCATCGTGGGCCAGATACCACAGCGCGAAAGCCGCGGCGGCCAGCAGAGCAAAGTGCGCACCCAACCGGACCAGCACAGGGATATCATCCCAGTTGGCGGCCACTACCGAGATCAGACCGAGAGCAATCGACAGGACGGCAATCCCGATCACGGCCCAGAGTACCAGCGGCCGCCCGTTGTCCGCTTCCCAGGCGCGAATCCGCTGCGCCGTATCGGCGTCGATCACCCCTGCTGCCTGCCAGGCTCTCAGCTTGCGCTCGCTCATTGCCGGTCAGCTTAGCCGGATCACAGCCAAGATCAATGCGTTGCAATTGCACGGCTGATCGCAGCCAGCTTGCCTGAAACCGGTAACAACTGTAACGAAATCCGCAAAGGAGATCTCCCCATGCGCGTCGGCACCGTCAAGGAAATCAAGAACCACGAATACCGGGTCGGCCTGACCCCGGAATCAGTCCGCGAACTGGTGACGCATGGGCATGAGGTCTGGGTGGAAAGCGGTGCTGGTCTGGGAATCGGGGCCGAGGACGCTGCCTATGCCGCCGCCGGCGGGATCATCAAGCCGGATGCCAGGAGCGTGTTCGACGGCTGCGAAATGGTGGTCAAGGTCAAGGAACCCCAGGCCGCTGAGCGCGCCATGCTGCGCGAAGGGCAGATCCTCTACACCTATCTCCACCTCGCCCCCGATCCGGAACAGACCGCTGATCTGGTCAAATCCGGCGTCACCGCAATCGCCTATGAAACCGTGACTGGCCCCGGCGGCACCCTGCCGCTCTTGAAACCGATGAGCCAGGTGGCGGGCCGCATGTCGATCCAGGCCGGGGCGACCGCGCTGGAAAAGGCCCATGGCGGGCGCGGGGTACTGCTGGGCGGAGTGCCGGGCGTGCTGCCGGGCCGCGTGCTGGTGATCGGCGGCGGCGTGGTCGGCTTCAATGCCGCGCAGATGGCCGTGGGGCTTGGTGCCGACGTGACCATCCTCGACCGCGATCCCGAAGTGCTCGAACGGCTCGGCACCCATTTCGAAAGCCGCGCCAAGACCCGCTTTTCCAACCGCGCCAATATCGAGCAGATGATCTGCGAGGCTGAACTGGTGATCGGCGCCGTGCTGATCCCCGGCGCCGCCGCGCCTAAGCTGGTAACGCGCGACATGCTGAAATGCATGAAGCCAGGCGCGGTGCTGGTCGACGTTGCGATTGACCAGGGCGGCTGCTTCGAGACCAGCCACGCCACCACTCATGCCGAGCCGACCTATGTAGTCGATGGCATCGTCCACTACTGCGTCGCCAACATGCCCGGCGCGGTCGCACGGACCAGCACCTATGCGCTCAACAACGTGACCCTGCCCCATGCCCTGCAGATTGCCGACCTGGGCTGGCAAGCCGCGCTCAAGGCCAATCCGCACTTGGCAAACGGCCTTAACGTCCATGCCGGCAAGGTGACTTACGAGGCGGTCGCAACCGAGCTGGGGTATGATTACACCCCGGTGGCCGAGGTGCTGGGTTAGGCCTCTTCACCGAATGGCCGGAACGGCTGCGTGATTTCGTCGCGCACCCGCGCCAGCCGCCCGCTGGCCTTGTCCAGCATCGCCCAGGTGGTGCGGGCCGAGACGATCACCTTGCCGTCCGGTCCGCGAAAATCGACCCGCCGGTCAAACCGTGCGCCCGTGGGCGGCGCGGGAATGAAGGTCTCGGCGGTCACGCTTTCACCAAGGCCGATATTGCCGCGATAGTCGATCTCGTGCCGGGTCACGACCCAGATATAGGCTTCCTGATGCTCCGGCGCGGCAACCGCTGACCAGTGCGCCGTGGCGATCTGCTGGATCCAGTCCACCCAGACCGCGTTGTTGACATGGCCCAGCTCGTCGATGTGCTGCGGCGCGGCCGTGAAGGTCAGGGCGAAGCGATTACTCACCCCTCAACCCCCAGTTGCCACAGGATGAAGGCAAACTCCTCGGCGGTTTCCTTGAGGCTTTCGAATCGGCCCGACTTGCCGCCATGGCCTGCACCCATATTGGTCTTGAGCAGCAACTCATTGTCGTCAGTCTTCAGTTCGCGCAGTTTCGCGATCCATTTGGCCGGCTCCCAATAAGTCACGCGCGGATCGTTGAGGCCAGCGGTAACCAGGAGCGGCGGATAGGCCTGGGCCTTGACCTGATCGTACGGCGAGTAGGAGCGGATCAGCTCGAACGCCGCCT
The DNA here is from genome assembly GCA_009926135.1 of Sphingomonadaceae bacterium. Taxonomy (GTDB): domain Bacteria; phylum Pseudomonadota; class Alphaproteobacteria; order Sphingomonadales; family Sphingomonadaceae; genus Novosphingobium. The sequence goes on along the minus strand of RFPL01000001.1, from coordinate 370,909 downwards.
GATCCTCGATCGGGTTGCCCCATTCGGGCCATTCGCCCGGGGTTAACGGCAGGGTGGGGTCGAGCATGGTCGCCAGCACATCGACAAACGGCACGTGCGCCACGACCGCGCCCCACAGGCCGGGGTCGGAATTGATCACCGCCCCCATCAACTCACCGCCCGCCGAGCCGCCGGAAATGCTGATCTGGCCGGCCTGGGTGAAGCCGCGTTCGATCAGGCCCTGGGCCACATCGACAAAGTCGTTGAAGGTGTTGGTCCGCCGTTCCAGCTTGCCCGCCTTGTACCAGGCCCGGCCCAGGTCATCCCCGCCCCGGATATGCGCGATGGCATAGGCAAAGCCGCGATCGACCAGGCTGAGCCGAGTCGTCGAAAAGCCCGGATCAATCGAAATGCCATAGGCGCCGTAGCCATAGAGATGGAGCGGGCCAGCGGCTTTGCGGTCCTTGCGATAGACCACCGAAACCGGGATCATCGTGCCATCGCGCGCGGCAATTTCCAGCCGCTCGGTCGCATAGAGCGACGCGTCATAGCCCGATGGGATTTCCTGCACCTTCAGCGTGGTCAGGGTCTGCGCCGCGACATCATAGTCCAGCACCGATGCCGGACTGACCATGCTCTCATAGGACAGTCGCAGCGTGCTCACTGCCCATTCGGGGTTGTCGCCGAGTCCCGCCGAGAAGCTCGCTTCGGGAAAGGCAATCGGCTCGACCCGGGCGGGATCGTTGTAATAGCGCACCTCAATCCGGTCGAGCCCGCGGACCCGGCCTTCGATGACGTAGAAATCCCGGAATAGATCGAAACCGGTCAGATAGAACTCGTCCGTCCCTTCGACCACCGTGGTCCACTGGCCCGGTTCGGCCAGCGGCGCGGTGGCCAGGCGGAAGTTCTCGTGGCTATCGTTGGCGTGGATGAACAGCGTCTCGCCGTTGAGGTCGACATCGTACTCGACCCCCGGTTGGCGGGCCTTGACCAGTAGCGGCTTCGCTAGCGGATCGGCCGCCGGAACCAGCCGGACCTCGCTGGTCTCATGGTCGGACGTGCCGATGATCAGCCATTCTTCATTGGCCGAGAGCGAGGCACCAACGCGGAAGCCTTCGTCGTCCTCATGGTAAAGCTCAAGGTCACTTGAGGTTGGTTGGCCCAGCCAGTGCAGACGGGCGTTGTCGGTGCGCCACTGCTCGTTGGCGAGGGAATAGACCAGGCCCTTGTCGTCGCCGACCCAGACCAGGCTGGAGAGCGTCCCCGGGATCTCGTCTGGCAGCACTTCGCCGGTCGCGATCACCTTGATCCGGGCGGTGAACCGCTCCGAGCCATTGTCGTCGACCGACCAGGCCAGCAACTTGCCGTCGTTAGACACGGCGATCGCACCGAGCCGGAAATATTCGTGGCCCTCGGCCAGGGCTACCTCATCTAGGATCAGTTCGTCCGGGCCGCCACCGATGGGCTTGCGCCACCATTTCTTGTATTCGGCACCTTCCTCGAACTCGATCCAGTAAAGGTAATCGCCATCCTTCTGCGGGACCGACTTGTCGGCTTCCTTGATCCGCGCGCGCATCTCCTTGAACAGCGCGTCGATCCTGTCCTGCTGTCCGGCCATCCGGCTTTCAAACCAGGCATTCTCGGCCTGGAGATGGGCCAGCACTTCGGCGTCCTTGACCTCGGGATAGCCGGGATCGCGCAGCCAGGCGTAATCATCGGTGACGGTGATCCCGTGATGGGTCACGGTGCTGGGCTTCTTTACGGCTTTGGGGGGTGTGGTCAGACTCATGCACTGGCTCTATGGTGGCGGCAGAAGGACTGCAAGCCATGCTGATGAACACTCACGAAGCCCGTCTCGAAGCGCTGCGCAAGGAACTGAAGGCCCGCGGCCTTGACGGGTTCGTTATCCCGATCTCCGATGAGCATATGAGCGAATATGTCGGCGGCTATGCCCAACGGCTGGCCTGGCTGACCGGGTTTGGCGGCTCGGCCGGAACGGCCGTGGTGCTGGCTGACCGCGCGGCGATCTTCGTTGACGGGCGCTACACTATCCAGGTCCGCGATCAGGTGGACGAACGCCTGTTCGAATACCGTTCGGTCCCGGCCGAGCCAGTTTCGGCCTGGCTGGGCGAACATGCTGCGCCGGGCGCGAGGATTGGTTTCGATCCCTGGCTCCACGGCAAGCCCTGGGTAGAAGCCTGCACCAAGGCGCTGGCCGATAAGGGCGCCGCCATGGTGCCGGTCGAAGCAAATCCGGTCGACGTCGTCTGGGCTGACCGCCCGGCTCCGTCCGCAGCCCCGGCGCTGGTCCACCCGACCTCGCTCGCCGGCCAGTCGAGCGAAGCCAAGCGCAGCCAAGTGGCCGAATGGCTCGCCGCCAAGGGCCTTGATGCAGCCGTTGTCTCGGCGCTCGACAGCGTGGCCTGGCTGCTCAACATCCGCGGGGCTGACGTTGATCGCACGCCGGTAGCGCTATCCTTCGTGATCGCCCACGCCGATGGCACGGCGGAACTGTTCATCGCCGAGGACAAGGTCACCCCCGAACTGCGCACGCACCTCGGCAATGCGGTCACTATCGCCCCTTACAGCTGCTTTGAGGCCGGTCTTGGCAAGCTGGCCGGCAAGAAAGTGGCAGTCGATCCGGAACGCTCGGTCCACGCGGTCTATGCCGCGCTGGCCGCAGCCGGCGCAACGGCGATTGATCTGCTCGACCCGACCATCCTGCCCAAGGCGCAGAAGAACCCGGTCGAGCAACAGGGCCAGCGCAGTGCCCAGGCGCGCGATGGGGCGGCGATTGCCCGGTTCCTGCACTGGCTGTCGATCGAGGCCCCCAAGGGCGGGCAGACCGAGCTTTCCGCCGCCGCGCAGCTGCGCGCCTATCGCGAGGAAACCGGGCTGCTGCGCGACCTGTCGTTTGACACGATCTCTGCCGCCGGCCCGCACGCCGCGATCCCGCATTACCGGGTGGATGAGGAATCGAACCTGCCCATTGAGCCGAACTCGGTCTTCCTGGTCGATTCCGGCGGACAGTATGCCGATGGCACGACCGACATCACCCGCACCATCTGGGTGGGTCCGGGCGAACCGCGCGCTGAGCACAGGGATCGCTTCACCCGCGTGCTCAAGGGTCATATCGCGCTGGATCGCGCGGTCTTCCCGCAAGGCACGATCGGCGGCCAGCTCGATACCCTGGCCCGGCAATACCTGTGGGCGGCGGGAGTGGACTATGCCCACGGCACCGGACACGGCGTCGGCAGCTTCCTGTCGGTCCACGAAGGGCCGCAGCGGATCGCCAAGGCGCAGGGCGGCCAGGCCGGGACGGGGCAGGAACTGCTCGCGGGCATGATCCTTTCCAACGAACCGGGCTATTACAAGGCCGGCGATTTCGGCATCCGGATCGAAAACCTGGTGCTGGTCGAACCGCGCGCGATCGACGGGGCAGAGGGCGAATACCTCGGCTTCGAAACGCTCACCTTTGCCCCGATCGACCGCACCCTGGTCGATCAGTCCCTGCTGACGCGGGACGAGGTGGCGTGGTGGAACGCCTATCACGCCAAGGTTGAGGCAATCCTCGCCCCGCAGCTTGAAGGCGCGGCACTGGCCTGGCTCCAGGCGGCGTGCGCCCCCTTGTAAGCAATTTGTGTTCCTATATTGTTCTCCAATCGAATCGAAGGAGAAATGCGATGATCGGCTATGTCACCGTCGGCACCAATGACCTGCCACGCGCAGCCAAGTTCTATGATGCGCTGGCAGCCGAAATGGATACGCCGCGGATGATGGAGTTTGAAACCTTCATCGCCTGGGGCACGCCGGGCGGCCCGGCCGGGATCGCCGTGACCAAGCCTTATGACGGCCAGGCCGCCACGGTCGGCAACGGGGTGATGGTGGCCTTTGAGGCGAAGGACAAGGAACAGGTAGACCGGCTCTATGCCATCGCCATGGCCAATGGCGGAACCGATGAGGGTGCGCCAGGGCCGCGCGGCGAAGGGTTCTATGCGGGATATTTCCGTGATCCTGACGGGAACAAGCTCAACGCCTTCGTGATGGGCTGAGCCCGCTGGCTTGCGCCGCGGTGAACGGCGACGCGATCTTGCGACAATTGGCGACAGTTCTGCTCTGTTCAGGCATAATGGCGCGACAAAGGGTGGCTATCCGGTGTGGATGACGCTGCGACCGGGTTCGTCTTCCCCTTCTCGTGTCCCGGCGCGGCGTCACCCTGAGTGGATGGAGTTTTGACCCGATGACCAAGATCAACCGCACCTCGGCGCTCGCCGCCATGGCACTTGCCGCGATCCCCGCCATCCTGCTGGCCCAGCCGGCCCCCGCGCCCGGTCCGCAAGCCAACATGACCAAGGCCGATGCCCAGGCCCGCGCCGCCGAGATGTTCGCGCGGATGGACGTCAACAAGGATGGCAAGCTTGACCAGGCCGATCGCGCAGCGCGCGAGTCCGAGCACTTTGCCCAAATGGATGCGAACAAGGACGGCAAGCTCTCGCCGGAGGAATTCGCCGCCGGCCGCCCGAAGCGCGAAGGCATGGCCGAAGGTCATCGTGGTCCAGGCAAGATGGGCGGCGATGGTGGTCACGATGCCGGCATGGGCATGATGGCCCGTATGGCCGATGCCAACAAGGATGGCGCGATTTCGCGCGATGAGTTCCTGGCCGCTCAGGGCAAGCACTTTGAGATGATGGACGCCAACAAGGATGGCACCGTCACTCCCGAGGAGCGCAAGGCCGCCCGCGCCAAGATGCGCGAGCACATGCGCGGCATGCACGCCGCCGGTGACAAGACCGGCCACGAAGGCCACTGATTCCGCGAATGGATGCTGCATCCGCCACTCGCCTATTGCTTGTCGATGATGAGCCGGATCTGCGCGAGCCCCTGGCCGAGTACCTTTCGCGCCAGGGGTTTGCCGTAGTCCAGGCTGCCAGCGCGGCCGAGGCGCGCAGCCGCCTGCGCGATGGCCGGCCCGACCTGGTCCTGCTCGACGTCATGATGCCGGGTGAAGACGGCTTGTCGCTGTGCCGCCATATCGGCGAGGCGCTGGCCGTTCCCGTGATCCTGCTGACCGCGCGCGGCGAAGCGACCGATCGCATCGTCGGCCTCGAAATCGGGGCTGACGATTACGTGGTCAAACCCTTCGATCCGCGCGAACTGGTTGCCCGGATCCGCTCGGTCCTGCGCCGGGTCGCCAAGGGCAGCCCGCCGGCCGCCGAAGACGAACTGCTGGAATTCGAAGGCTGGCGGCTCGATCCCTTGAAGCGCCGCCTGACTGCGCCTGATGGTGCCATGGTCTCGATCTCCTCGGTCGAGTTCCGCTTGTTGCTGGCTTTCCTGGAACACCCGCGTCAGGTCCTGGACCGCGACCGGCTGCTCGACCTGGTGCAGGGCCGCGAAGCGCACCTGTTTGACCGCGCGGTTGACAACCAGGTCAGCCGCCTGCGCCGCAAGATCGAAGTGGACAGCCGCAACCCGGCGCTGATCCAGACGGTCTGGGGCGGGGGTTACATGCTCGCGGCCGAAGTGCGCCGCGTGCGCCCCGGGGCCTGAGCCATGCGCCTGTGGCCGCGCAGCCTGCAGGGGCAATTGCTGCTGGCAGTGGCGCTGGCACTGCTGCTCGGCCAGGGGATCAACGCCACCTTGCTGTACCGGGCCCAGGCCGAACGGCGCGAGGCGGCGCTGCTGCATACCGTTGCTTTCCAGCTCTATGGCGCCCTGCGCGACGATGACGAGGCCATCCCTCGGCGTTTCCGCCGGCCACCTGTCGCAACGATGGCACAGGCTTTCTCAGGCACGCGCGAATCTTCCGCGCCGGCGATCCAGCCCCAGGACCTGCGGCTGGCCGAGCAGGAAGCAACGCTGCGCACGATCTTCGCCAACCAGGGCATTACGCTCGAGTCCATCCAGATCCTGCGCCGCGACGCCGGCGCCGATCCGATTACCCAGCGGCGCCTTGAACGACGGCTGCGGCGCGGCGGCAATGGTCGCCTGCCCGAGACCGTGATCATCGCCGCCGTGCGCCGGGATGCCGCCGCGCCCTGGGCCGTCGCGCGGGTGCTGGTGCCGCCCCCGCCGGGCCGTCCCTTGCTGGGACTGCTGATCCAGACGCTGGTGATCTATGCCTTGCTGGTCGGCGCGATTGCCTTGATCCTGCAACGGCTGACCCGGCCCTTGAAAGCGCTGACCCGGCGGGTGGACCACTTCGCGGCAACCCGCGATGCCAGCAATCCGATGGTCCCCGTCGGACCGGCCGACGTCCAGCAGTTGATTACCGCGCACAATGCACTGGAAGCGCGGATCGCCGCGCTGCTGGATGAAAAGAACGTGATGCTGGGTGCAATCGGGCATGACCTGAAGACGCCGCTGGCGGCGCTGCGGGTGCGGATAGAATCGGTCGAGGACGAGACCCAGCGCGCGCGCATGGCCGCCACGATTGATGACATCGCCCGCAGCCTGGATGACATCCTGTCGCTGGCCCGGGTCGGCCGGCCGGGCGACCCGTTGGAAATGACCGACCTCACCGCGCTAACTGCCCAAGTGGTCGAAGAATTCGAGGATATGGGCGAACCCGTGACCTTTGCCGCAGCCGAGCGGATGACCCTGGCCCTGCGCCCCACCTGGCTGCGCCGTGCCTTGCGCAATCTCGTCAGCAATGCCCTGCGTCACGGCGGCGGGGCAGCTCGCGTCGGTCTGAGCCGTCAGCCGGGCAACGTGACCATCACGGTCGAAGACGATGGTCCCGGCATCCCCGATGACGATCTCGCCCGGATGCTGGAGCCCTTCACGCGTGGCGATCCATCGCGCAATCGCGGCACCGGCGGGGCCGGCCTGGGCCTGACCCTCGCCCGCGCTATTGCCGAGCAGCACGGCGGCAGCCTGACCCTGACGAACCGTGCTGCAAGCACAGACAAGGCGGCCGGCCTGACAGCCAGCCTGACCCTGCCCTTTACTTGATCTTCGCCAGCACCGCCGAAAGCTCTGCCCCGCGCGCATCTTTCAGCACGCCGCACGAACGGACCCGCTCGATCGAGCGCTCCAGGCCGAGCGCGCCGGTCTTGCCCTGCAGCTTGGGCCGCAGCAGGCTGGCGATCTCGTCCGCGCGCGCCGCCGAGCAATAGCCCGCGACCATCGCCGGCAGGCGCGACGCGAAGAAGATCCCGCCCCCGCTGTTCGCCAGCGCATCGTAATTGGTCTTGAGCCAGTCCCAACCGAGATCGCGGGTCCCGCCGCTGGCAACCACGCTGCGGATCAGGCCCTGCCGCTCGCTCGTCCGCAGGCGGCTGTCCTGGAACTGCTCCAGCACCCAGCGACCGATCACTGGCTGACCCGAGCTGCCCACTGCGTTGAGTGCCGCCGGGCGGAAGACCGGATCGGTCGAGCCAAGCGCCCGATCGGCCAGATCCTTTGCCGCCGCCAGCCCGCCATCCTCGACCAGCGCCGCAAGACCGGGTCCAAACCAGGCGCCATCAAGCGCCTGCCGCTCACCCGCCACCCAGGCCCGTGTCGCCACCAGCAGCTTGGCGCGAAGCGCCGCATCGCCGCCCTTGCGGACGAGGTAATTCACCGCCTGCTGGCGGCGCTGCGTTTCTTCCGGGTCGTGCCCGGCATAGGCCCCGGCGCGCGGATCGAAGCCCAACTGCTTGAGCCGCGGGGCATAGAGCTGATTGACCAGCCGCTGGAACCCAGCCTTGCCGGCATCATCCAGGAACCCGGCATCGGCATAGCCAGCAAGCGCCGCCACCCCGGTTCCATTGGCATAGCTGTCACGCTGCAGCACGATCTTGCGCGCCGCCGCGACCAGCTGGGCGGGCGTAGCACGGCCGGCCTGGAAGCTGGCGTCGAGCGAATCCGCCAGGGCCTGCGCCTCGCTGCCGGGAAGCCGATCTGCCGCGGCGATCAGCTTGTCCCACTCGGCAGCGGGCAGCTCGAAGCGGTAATAGCCGGTCCCGCCCGCATTGGGCACCAGCGCGCCCTTGCCCTTGTAACTGATCGTTGCGTTGCCTTCGGTCAGCAACTGGCACTGCCGCGCCGCGCCAGTGGTGCGCAGGCATAGCGGCACGCCCCAGCGGGTTTGCGGGGCCGTGGTGCCAAGCCGGGCATAGCGGCTCTGGCTGACTTGCCAGCCGCGTCCAGTGCCAGAACGGGCGAAGGTCAACAGCGGCACGCCTTGCTGGTCCGTGAAGCTCTGCATCGCGGGAACGATCCGGGCATCACCCGAAGCTTCGGCCATGGCACCGAAGAACTCGGTGCTGGTGGCATTGCGATAGCGGTGCGCGGCCATGTAGCGGCGCACGCCGTCGCGGAACTTGTCGTCGCCCATGTAGCCGGCGATCATCGCCACCACGTGGCCGCCCTTGCCATAAGTGATCGAATCGAACGCCTCGTCGATCTGCGAGTTGGTCTCGATCGGCTGGCGGATCGGGCGGCCGGCAACAAGCGCATCGGTGCGCATCGCTTCGAAGCCTTCCTGCACGGCCCCGGCGCGGATGTTGAGCGCGGGCCGCCAGGCATCGCCGATGCGGAAGCCCATCCAGTTAGCGAAGCTCTCGTTCAGCCAGATATCGTCCCACCAAGCCGGGGTAACGAGATCGCCGAACCACTGGTGCGCGAGTTCATGGCTGACGACCATGCCGAAGCTGCGCTTCTGGCTGGTCGTGGCCTTCTCATCCATCACCAGCAGGGCATCGTTGTAGAGATCGGCCCCGGCGTTCTCCATCGCCCCCGGCATGATCGGCGAGGTGATCTGGTCCAGCTTCGGATAAGGGAAGGATTCGTTGAAATAGCCCTCCAGCAGGCGGACCACTTCCTTCGAACCTTCCAGCGCAAAGGCCAGCTTGTCGGCGTTCGGCTTTGGCGAAATGATCCGCAGCGGCAGCGGCTTCTGGCGCTGCGGGGTCGGTGGGACCGTGCCTTCGACTACGGCAAACGGCCCGACCATGGCCGCAATCAGGTAGGTCGGCAGTGGCAGCGTGGGGGCAAAGGTATGGACGTCCATCCCGCTTTCGCGGGTGACCCCGATCTGCGGGGCATTGCTGACCGCGGTCTGTCCCGGTGGCGTGCGCAAGGTAACCGTGAAGGGCGTCTTGAACCCGGGTTCGTCGAAGCTCGGGAAGACCCCGCGCCCGTCGATCGATTCCAGCTGCGTCCAGGCATACCAGTCACTGCCCACCTTGACCCGGAACAGTCCGGCGGGGGCGGTCTGGAACGGTGCGTCATAGGCAAAGCGGAAGGTCACTGCACCGGCCGGGACCGGCTCGGCAAAGGTCAGGCGGCCCACGCCGGTCGCGTCAATCTGCTGCCAGTTCGGCTTCAGCACCTTGCCCCCGGCCAGCACTTCAACCGAGCGCAGGTCCATGTCGCGCCAGTGCAGATCGACGGTGCTGCTCGCCGCCTTCAGCGTCGCATCAATCTCGACCTTGCCTGAAAAGCGCTCTTGCGATGGGTCGATGGTCAGGTCGATCCGGTACGCCTGCGGCTGGACCTGGCCGGTAAGCTTGCCGGCCGGCACTGCGGGCGCGGGCGTGGCCACGGATTGCGCCAGCACGGGCGCATTGATCGAGAGGGCCAGTGCAGCGGCGGCAGTCAACTTCCAGGTCATCGGCATCCCCATCCGAACAAAATCGAACCGCGCGCCTGCGCGACAAGCCGGCGCGGCGAGTGCTGTCTTCGACCGGTGGGGTACTGCAATCGACGGATGCCTAGCGGAGCAGCCCGCCAAGCAACCCGCGCGCAAAGCGGCCAAGCATGGCCCCGCCCAATGCCGTGCCGATCGCCCCTGCCGCCGCGCTGGCCGCCGATGCCATGGGCGAGCCGGCCGACTTGCGCCCGGTCATCTGTCGCGCGACCATCGTTCCGGCAGAGGCTGCCGCCGCCCCGAACGCCGCCTTTCCGGCCTTTTCCCACATCGAGGTGGTCTTGCGCGGCTGGGCGCGCTGGGCTTCCTCGCCCTGTTCCTCAACCACCTGCGCGGCGGCAGCGGCATCGGACGACTTCTGCAGCAGCACTTCCTCGGCGCTCTCCCGGTCGACCAGCGTGTCGTACTTGCCATCATAAGGACTGATCGACTGGATGATCGCCCGCTCCTTCGGCGTGACCGGACCAAGGCGTGAGCGCGGCGGGGCGATCAGCGTGCGCTGGACCACAGTGGGCGCGCCTTCATCATCGAGGGTCGAGACAAGCGCCTCCCCCACCTTCAGTTCAGTAATCGCGGTTTCGACATCGAGGTCGGGATTGATGCGGAACGTTTCGGCCGCCGCCCGGATCGCCTTCTGGTCGCGCGGGGTAAAGGCGCGCAGCGCGTGCTGGACGCGGTTGCCAAGCTGGCCGGCGATCTTCTCCGGAATGTCGATCGGGTTCTGGGTGATGAAATAGACGCCTACGCCCTTGGACCGGATCAGGCGGACCACCTGCTCGATCTTGTCGAACAGGGCTTGCGGCGCGTCCTCGAACAAGAGGTGGGCTTCGTCGAAGAAGAACACCAAGGTCGGCTTTTCGGGATCGCCGACTTCAGGCAGCGCCTCGAACAGTTCGGACAGCAGATAGAGCAGGAAGGTGGCGTAGAGCTTGGGGTTCTGCATCAGCTTGTCGGCGCTGAGCACGTTGATCACGCCCTTGCCATTTTCATCGACGCGGATGAAATCGTTGATCTCGAACGCTGGCTCCCCAAAGAACTTGTCCGCGCCCTGACTTTCGAAAGACAGCAGCTGGCGCTGGATCGTGCCGACCGAGGCCTTGGAAATGTTGCCATAGGTGGTGGCCAGCGCACTGGCGTTTTCGGCGCAGGCGATCAGGGTCTGCTGCAGGTCGTCCATGTCGAGCAGCAGCAGGCCATTATCGTCGGCCCACTTGAAGGCCACAGTCAGCACGCCTTCCTGTGTCTCGTTCAGGCCCATCAGCCGGCTGAGCAGCAGCGGCCCCATTTCAGAGATCGTGGTGCGGATCGGGTGGCCCTGTTCGCCGTAGAGGTCCCAGAACACGGCGGGGTTATCGCTGTAGGCATAGTCGGAGATGCCCAGTTCCGCGGCGCGACTTTCCAGTTTGTCCGCGTGCTTGAAATCATGGCTTCCGGCCATCGCAATGCCAGCCAGATCGCCCTTCACGTCGGCCATGAAGACTGGCACCCCGGCGGCGGAGAACTGTTCGGCGATAGTCTGGAGCGTGACGGTCTTGCCGGTGCCGGTCGCCCCGGCAATCAGCCCGTGGCGATTGGCGCGGCCCAGCCGCAGCACCTGGCGCTCACCATTGGCACCAAGGCCGAGAAAAATCTCGCTCATGTCATGCTCCTGAAAATGCGACTCGAATTCAGATAGAACTACCTAGGCTTCGCGGCGAGTACGATTTTGCATGGAAAGCCGGACCCGGTTAGAAGCAGCCCGGCATGAACAGCCCCTTTATCCTGCTCGATGACGCCCGCGGCACTGGCGCCAGTCCGGCGCGGCTCTATCGCGATCCGGTCGAACTGGTCATCGCCCGCCGCGCGGAGGACGTTTCGCCGGCGCTGGACCGGATCGAAGTGTTGCGCGCCGCCGGGCATCACCTGGCTGGCTACATTGCCTACGAGGCAGGCCTTGCGCTGGAAGAGCGGCTGACCTCGCTGGCAGCGGCGCGCACCGGTGCCAATGGTCCGCTGGTCTGGTTCGGGGCCTTTGCCGATTATGCCGAAATTGCTGAGGATGCGGTGCCTGACTGGCTCACCGAAAACGGCGGAAGCGGCCCCGCCCGGATCGGCCCGCTGGACCCAGCCGTCAGCGCGGGAGCCTATTCGCAGGTCTTCGCGGCACTGCAGGCAGCCATTGCCGCTGGCGACATCTATCAGGCCAACCTGACCTTTCCGCTGACCGGCACCTGGCGCGGCGAGCCGCTGGCGATCTACAAGGCGCTGCGTCCGGCGGCGGGGGCGGGCTATGGCGGCGTGGTATTCGACGGGTCGCACTGGTTGCTGAGCTTCTCGCCCGAGCTGTTCTTTGCCGAAAAGGACGGCGCGGCCACGGTCAAGCCAATGAAGGGCACCCGCCCCCGCGGCCGCGATGCGGCACAGGACGCGGCCCTGGCTGCCGAACTGTCCGGATCGGTCAAGGACCGGGCCGAGAACCTGATGATCGTCGACCTGCTGCGCAATGACCTGAGCCGGGTCGCAGAGGCTGGATCAGTGCGGGTTGATCGCCCCTTTGCGGTCGAGAGCTATCCGACCGTCCACCAGATGGTCACGACGGTCCGCGCCCGCCTTCAACCCGGCAAGGGCACGGCCGACATGATCCGCGCGCTGTTCCCTTGCGGCTCTATCACCGGCGCACCCAAGATCCGGGCAATGGAGCTGATCAACGCAGCGGAGCGCGATCCGCGCGGCCCTTATTGCGGCGCAATCGGCCGGATCGACGCGCCCAAGCCCGATGGCACTTCCGATGCGGCCTTCAATGTGGCAATCCGCACCCTGCGGCTGACCCCGGTAGAGAACAACCAGGGGGCGGCAGTACTTGGGGTAGGATCGGCCATTGTCGCCGATTCCGAGGCTCTGCCGGAATGGCGCGAGAGCCTGGTGAAGGGAGGTTTCGTGCGCAGTTCCGCTTCCCCGGCTTCGGCCGCCGGGTTCGACCTGATCGAAACCATGGCCTTTACGCCGGACGGGGGCATTCCGCTGCTTGAACTGCACCTGGAGCGGATCAAGGCCAGCGCGGCCGAGCTGGGCTTTGCCTTTGATCGCCATGCGGTGCGCAATGCCATTCAGGCGCTGTGTTTTGAGGCTGATGCACCATCGCGCGTCCGTCTCGTGGCAGCCCGAAGCGGAGCCTACGCCCTTGAAACCAGCCCGCTGCCGGCACCGTTTCCCGATCAAGCGCCTGTGGCCGTGCTGCGCCTTCCCGTCGATAGCGGGGACTGGCGGCTGCGCCACAAGACCACTGACCGCGAGTTCTACCAGGCCGGCCTGCGCGCCGCCCATACCGCGGGGGCGGTCGATGCCCTGTTCCTGCGCGACGATGGCCTGGTTACCGAAGGCTGCATCACTAGCCTGTTTGTCGAGCGCGATGGCAAGCTATTGACCCCGCCCGCGCAGCTTGGCCTGTTGCCCGGCGTGCTGCGCCGCTCGTTGATCGAGGCGGGGCGGGCGATTGAGGCAGAGCTGAAGCTGGCCGATCTCGCCGATGGCTTCCTGATCGGCAATGCAGTGCGCGGACTGGTGTCGGCGCGGCTGCTGCCGTGATCTCCGCCGCGCTGGCCCGGATTGCCGCTTCCCAGACCACGGCGATGACGGACCGCGCCGCCGCGCTGCGGGCGGCAGGACGCGACATCATTTCGCTCTCGGTGGGCGAGCCGGACTTTGCGATGCCGGCTCATGTCGCCGATGCGGTGCGCGCCGCACTTGATGCAGGCGATACCAAATACACTCCGGTTGCCGGCACGGCCCGCCTGCGCGCGGCAGCCGCGCTGCATTTCGCCCGCGACCTCGGTCTGGAGACCACGTCCGACCGCGTGATCGTCAGCGCCGGGGGCAAGCAGGCGATCTTCCATGCGCTACTGGCGACCCTGAACCCCGGGGACGAAGTGCTGATACCGGCGCCGTGGTGGGTCAGCTATCCCGAAATTGCCCGCTTTGCCGGGGCAGAAGTAGTGCCGCTCAAGACCACGGCGGCTGGCGGGTTCCGGATCACGGCGGATCAGCTTGAGGCAGCGATCACGCCGCAGACCCGCTGGCTGCTGCTCAACAGTCCGGGCAACCCGACCGGCGCAGTCTACTCTGCCGAGGACCTCAAGGCGCTCGGCACTGTCTTGGCGCAGCACCCCCAGGTGCTGGTGATGAGCGACGATATCTATGCCCCGCTGCGCTACACGCCGGGAACCCACGCGACCCTGGCAGTCGTCTGTCCCGGACTGGCCGAACGCGTGCTGACCGTTTCGGGCGTTTCCAAGAGCCATGCGATGACCGGCCTCAGGATCGGTGTTTCAACCGGACCCGCCTGGCTGATTGAGGCCATGGCGCGACTGCAATCGCATTCGTCGGGCAACCCGGCCTCACTGAGTCAGGCCGCTGCCGTGGCGGCACTGGAAGGCCCGCAGGATTTTCTGGTTGACTGGCGCGAGCGCTTCCGCGCGCGGCGCGACCTTTGCGTTTCCGCCATCAATGCCTTACCGGGCCTTTCGACCCCGGTACCGGAAGGGGCGTTCTACTGCATGGTGGACGCGGCCCCGCTGCAGAAGCGCTTCAGCGATGACGGCGCGCTGTGCCTGCACTTGCTGGAACATGGCGTTGCCGTGGTTGCGGCATCGGCCTTTGGGGGAGACTTCGGCTTCCGGATCAGCTTCGCGGCTGATGAGGATCAACTTACGGAAGCGCTGCGGCGCATTGCAAAGGCGCTGACATGAACCCCATCCCGGTCCTGTTCGAGGACGGCGAAGCCCTGGTGATCGACAAGCCCGCGGGCCTGCCGATCGAACGCCCCCGCGCCGGCGGCGCCTGCCTCGAAGACCGCGCGGCCGAGTTCCGGCTGGGCTTTGCCCGCTCGCCGGTGCCGGTTCACCGGCTGGATACCGATACCTCCGGCTGCCTGCTGATGGCGCGCAATCCCAAGGCGCTCAAGCGCTTCAACGCCGCCTTCGAGGCGCGCGAGGTGGAGAAGGTCTATCTTGGCGTGGTCGCCGGGCCGGTTGACGGCGATGAAGGCACGATCGAGCTGTCGCTGACCAAGATCAGCAGTGCCGAGAAGGGCTGGCGGATGATCCCTGCAAAGAAGGGCAAGCCATCGGTCACGCACTGGCGCAAGCTGGCAGAGCGGGATGGTCTGACCCTGGTCGAATTCCGGCCTGAAACTGGCCGCACGCACCAGATCCGCGTCCATGCCCTGGCCGGGCTTGGCGCGCCGCTGCTGGGCGATCCCGTCTATGGCGCTGGACCTGTTTCGGGCGCGCGGCGCACCATGCTGCACGCTGCGGAACTCATCATCCAGCGTGAGGGCAAGCCGCCGATTCACGCGGCCGCGCCGCTACCGGCTGATTTCGCCGCCCTCGGATTTGACCATGGCTGACCTGATCGACCGGGCCTTGGCGCTGGTGAGCGAAAGCTTCATCGCCGCCGCGGGGCCCGGCGGTCAGAACGTCAACAAGGTCGCCACCGCCGTTCAGTTGCGGCTTGATGTCTATGCGCTGCGGCTGGAACCCGAAGTATTTGCCCGCTTCAAGCTGCTGGCGGGATCGCGGATGACCGCGAAGGGCGAACTGGTGCTGACCGCGCGCCGGTTCCGCACGCAGGAAGCCAACCGCGCCGATGCCCGTGACCGGCTGGCGAAGCTGCTCGAAGAAGCGCAGAACCTGCCCGAAAAGCGCGCCAAGAGCCGGCTCAACCGCGTCGGCAAGACCGAGCGGCTGGCGGGCAAGAAGCGGCGCGGCGCAGTCAAGGCCGGGCGCGGGCGGGTTTCGCTCGACTGATTACTGGGTCGCAGTGGGGGCAGGCTGGCTTGGCATTGCCGTTGCGGCTGCCGTCGCCTCGGCAGGCAGGCGCTGTGCTTCCAGCATCTGCGCCGCCTCATCCAGCGCCTTGGCCTCGCCCACGCTGACGCCGCCGGGGCCTGCATCATTATCCGCCTTGCCGCAGCTGGCCAGGGCCAGCGCGGCAAGCACGGTCAGCAGGGCCGGCCGGCGCAAGGCTTACTGCTTGGCTGGCGGCGGCGGCGCGCCATCGCCGGCAGGCACACCCGTGGCTGGTGCGGCCGGGGTTGCGCCGACGCTTGCCGTGGCAGTTGCTGCCGCATCGCTGGCAGTGCCGGTCTCGGTTGCCGCCGCATCCGCTGCCGGCGTTGCACCCGCATCGACCCCACCCACTGCTTCTTCGGCCGGCATTTCGACATTGTCCGGCGAAGCAGCCTCATTGGCGCTGTCGCTGCTGCCACAGGCGGCAAGCGCGAAGCTGGCGGAAACGAGGACGGCGAAAGCGATCTTCTTCATGGACAATCTCTCTGCATGCAGCCTTGGGCAAAGCCTTGCTAACCCTCGGTCCTTTTACGCTGTTGCGGCCGCGCTGCCAACCGCGACGAGGCTTCGTTCCACCGCTGCGAATGCGCGGTTGATAACATATAAAGATTTCTTTATATGATGCCCAGGAATGAAGATTGACCCAACCTTGCGCGCCTTGGCGGACCCGACCCGGCTCCGGATCATGCGGCTGCTTGCCCATATGGAACTGGCCGTGGGCGAATTGGCACAGGTGCTGGGCCAAAGCCAGCCACGTGTCTCGCGCCATGTGCGGATTCTCTGCGATGCGGGCCTGGCCGAACGCCGCAAGGAAGGCTCATGGGTGTTCCTGCGCTCCGCCATCGGTGAGGATCGCGCCCCGCCGCTCGGCGCAGCGACTGCGCAATTGCTGACCGTAGCCGAAGAGGGCGATGCTGCGTTTGCCGCCCGCTGTCAGGAGGACCGCCGCCACCTTGCCGCGATCCGGGCGGCGCGTGAATCGAGCGCCGCCAGCTACTTCGCGCGCCATGCCGACGAATGGGACACCCTGCGCAGCCTGCACAGCCCGGACGGACCGGTGGAGGCGGCGCTGAACAAGGCCCTGGGTTCCGGAGCTTTGGGCAACCTGCTCGACATCGGTACCGGCACGGGCCGCATGGCCGAACTGTTCGCTCCGCGCGCCGCGCGCGTCACTGGCCTCGACAACAGCCCGGAGATGCTCCGCATTGCCCGGGCCCGGTTGCAGCACCTGCCCGCCGGCGCCTTTGCGCTGGTCCAGGGCGATTTCGCGCGGCTGCCCTTTGCCGATCAGAGCTTTGATACGGTGCTGTTCCACCAAGTGCTGCACTATGCCCAGGCGCCCGAAATCGTGCTGGCCGAAGCCGCCCGCGTCGCCCGGCCTGATGGCGTGCTGGCGATTGTCGATTTCGCCGCGCATGACCGGGAAGAACTGCGCAGCGCGCATGCCCATGCCCGGCTCGGCTTTACCGACGAACAGATGCTCGGCCTGCTGAGCGATGCCGGGTTCGTACCCGCAGCGCCCGTGGCGCTGCCCGGCCAGCCGCTGACCGTGAAGATCTGGACCGCGCGCCGCGCGTCTGTGTCCGCCGCCAAACCAGCAAAGGCTACCGCCCGATGAATCAGGCTAGCGAATCCCGCCGTGCCCACGCCTCGCCGCTGTTCGCTGGCCTGCCTGGCGATATCGGCGTCTCGTTCGAGTTCTTCCCGCCCAAGACCGAGAAGATGGAAGAAACGCTGTGGGATTCGGTGCTGACGCTCGCCCCGCTCGCCCCCCGCTTCGTCTCGGTCACTTATGGTGCCGGCGGCACAACGCGCGAGCGGACGCACAACACCGTCGCCCGGATCGTCCGCGAAACCGGCATTCCAGCCGCCGCGCACCTGACCTGCGTCGAGGCGACCAAGGACGAGATTGCCGAAGTTGCCGACGCCTATTGGCAGGCGGGCGTGCGCCACATCGTGGCCCTGCGCGGCGATCCTCCCGGTGGTGCCAGCAAGTTCGAGCCGCATCCGCAAGGCTATGCCAATGCGGTCGAACTGGTTGCCGGCCTGCGCGAACTGCACCCCTTCGAACTGTCGGTCAGCGCCTATCCGGAAACGCACCCCGATGCCGCCAATCCGGCCGCCGATCTCGACAACCTCAAGCGCAAGCTCGACGCCGGGGCCACCCGCGCGATCACCCAGTTCTTCTTCGAGCCGGATACCTATTTCCGCTTTCAGGATGCCTGCCTGGCAGCGGGTATCGACGCCGAGATCGTTCCGGGGATCATGCCCGTATCCAACTTCGCCGCGATCCAGCGGATGAGCGGGATGACCGGCACGGCCGTGCCGGACTGGCTGGGCCACCTGTTCGAAGGGCTGGATGAAAAGCCGGCCGCACGCCAGCTTGTCGCCGCCACGGTCGCGGCCGAATTCTGCCGCCGGCTCTATGCGGGCGGCGTGCGCAATTTCCACTTCTACACCCTCAACCGGGCCGAGCTGTCCTACGCGATCTGCCACCTGCTCGGCCTGCGCCCGGAGAATGCAGCATGACGCCGCGCGAACAGTTCCTGGCCGAAGCGGCCAAGCGCATCCTGATCATCGACGGCGCCTTCGGGACCGAGATCCAGCAGCGCAAGCTGACCGAGGCCGACTATGCCGGTTCGCTCGGCCTGTCGAAGGACCAGAAGGGCAACAACGATATCCTGGCGATCACCCGGCCCGACGTGCCCGAGGCGATCCACCGCGCCTATTTCCAGGCCGGGGCCGACATTGCCGAGACCAACACCTTCTCCGCCAACCGGATCAGCCAGGCCGACTATGGCGCGGAAGCACTGGTCCGCGAGATCAATGTCGAGAGCGCCAGGCTGGCCCGCCGGGTTGCCGATGAATTCGCCGAAGATGGCCGTCCGCGCTTCGTCGCCGGCGCAATCGGCCCGACCAACAAGACCCTCTCGCTCTCGCCCGATGTCAACGATCCCGGTTTCCGCGAAATCGACTGGGACGAGCTGGTCGATGTCTACCGCGAGCAGGCCGCTGCCCTGGTCGAAGGCGGGGCGGATTTCATCCTGATCGAGACCGTCTTCGATACGCTGAACGCCAAGGCCGGGATCATGGCCGTGCGCGAGGTTGAGCGCGAGCTGGGCCGCGAAGTACCGATCATGCTCTCCATGACGCTCACCGACCTGTCGGGCCGCAACCTCTCGGGCCACACGGTCGAGGCGTTCTGGTACGCCGTCCGCCACGCTCGGCCGCTGACCATCGGGCTCAACTGCTCGTTCGGCGCCACCCAGCTGCGCCCGCACGTCCGCTCGCTCAGCGCGATTTCCGACGCCGCAATCATGGTCTACCCCAACGCCGGCCTGCCCAATGAACTCGGCCAGTACGACGAGCTGCCCGAAGAAACCGCCGCGCTGGTCCGCGAATGGGCCGAAGCCGGCCAGGTCAACGTGCTGGGCGGCTGCTGCGGCTCCACCCCGGCGCATATCGCGGCGATTGCCCGGGCTGCGCAGGGCTTGCCGCCCCGCAAGATCCCGCAGCTTGATGCAGTGACCCGCCTGGCCGGGCTTGAACCCTTCGTGATGGCGGCCTGATCCCATGAACGCATCCTCATCCGCGCGGTTCGTCAACATTGGCGAGCGCACCAATGTCACCGGTTCGGCCGCGTTCAAGAAGCTGATCCTGGCGGGCGACTATGCCAAGGCAGTCGAAGTGGCGCGCCAGCAGGTCGAGAACGGCGCCCAGGTGATCGACGTCAACATGGACGAGGGCCTGCTCGACGCGGTCCACGCCATGACCACCTTCCTGAAGCTGATCGCAGCCGAGCCCGACATCGCCCGCGTGCCGGTGATGATCGACAGCTCCAAGTGGGAGGTGATCGAGGCCGGGCTCAAGTGCGTTTCGGGCAAGCCGATCGTCAATTCGATCTCGATGAAGGAAGGCGAAGAACCCTTCCTGGCCCAGGCCCGCAAGTGCATGGACTATGGTGCCGCCGTCGTCGTCATGGCCTTTGACGAAGCTGGCCAGGCCGACAGCAAGGACCGCAAGGTCGAGATCTGCGAACGCGCCTACAAGCTGCTTACCGGCATTGGCTTCCCGCCCGAGGACATCATCTTCGATCCCAACGTGTTCGCCGTGGCGACCGGGATCGAGGAGCACAACAATTACGGCGTCGACTTCATCGAAGCCGTGCGCGAGATTCGCCAGCGCTGTCCGCATGTCCACTTCAGTGGCGGCCTTTCCAACCTCTCGTTCTCGTTCCGCGGCAACGAACCGGTGCGCCGGGCGATGCATTCGATCTTCCTCTACCACGCGATCCCGGCGGGGCTCGACATGGCGATCGTCAATGCCGGTCAGCTCGACGTTTATGACACGATCGATCCGGCGCTGCGGCAGGCCTGCGAGGACGTGATCCTTAACCGCGACGACGGCGCCACCGAACGCCTGATCATCCTGGCCGAAAGCTTCAAGGGCACCGATGCCAAGGCCGAAAAGGAAGCCGAGGAATGGCGCGGCTGGGAAGTCTCCCGCCGGATCGAGCACGCGCTGGTCAAGGGCATCGACGCCCATATCGTCGATGATACCGAGGAAGCCCGCGCCGAAATCCTTGCCAATGGCGGCCGCCCGATCCAGGTGATCGAAGGCCCGCTGATGGATGGGATGAACACGGTTGGCGACCTGTTCGGATCTGGCAAGATGTTCCTGCCGCAGGTGGTCAAGTCTGCCCGCGTGATGAAGAAGGCCGTGGCCCACCTGATCCCGTTCATCGAGGCGGAAAAGGCCCTGCTGGGCACCGAATCCCAGTCCAAGGGCCGGATCGTGATGGCGACCGTGAAAGGTGACGTTCACGACATCGGCAAGAACATCGTTGGCGTGGTCCTGCAGTGCAATGGCTACGAAGTGATCGACTTGGGCGTCATGGTCCCCTGGCCCAAGATCATCGAAACTGCGATTGCCGAAAAGGCCGACATGATCGGCCTGTCCGGCCTGATCACCCCGAGCCTAGACGAGATGGTCACCGTGGCCGAGGAAATGGAACGCGCTGGCCTGACCATCCCGCTGCTGATCGGCGGGGCCACCACCAGCCGGCTCCACACCGCGCTGCGGATCGACCCTGCCTATACCGGCCCGGTGATCCACGTGCTCGATGCGAGCCGCGCGGTTGGGGTTGCCAGCCAGCTCCTGTCCGACACCCAGCGCGATGGCTTTGTTGAGACCACGGCGGCCGATTATCAGCACATGCGCGATGTCCGCGCCGGCAAGGAAGCGACCGTGCTCCTCAGCCTGGAGGACGCGCGCGCGAACGGCTTCAAGGCCGATTTCTCTGACAAGCCGGCGCCGCCCGAGCAGCCGGGCCTCCACGTGTTCGAAGACTGGGACCTGGCCGACCTGGTCAGCGTGTTTGACTGGACACCGTTCTTCCGCGCCTGGGAACTGGCCGGCAACTTCCCGGCGATCCTTGACGACGCGGTAGTCGGTGAAAGCGCCCGCTCGCTCTATGCCGATGCGATTACCATGCTGGAGAAGATCGTCAGCGAAAAGTGGCTGACTGCCAAGGGCGTCTGCGGGTTCTGGCCCTGCGCGCGGGATGGCGACGATGTCGAACTCTACCTGACCGAGGAAGAACGCCACGTCCGCCTGCCGTTCCTGCGCCAGCAGATCCGCAAGAGCCGCGAGCGCGCGAACTATTGCCTTGCAGATTTCATCGACCCCGATGGGGACTGGATCGGCGGCTTCGCGGTGGGCATTCACGGGATCGAGCCGCACCTCGAACGCTTCCGCGCGGGCCATGACGACTATTCGGACATCCTGCTGAAGGCCCTGGCCGATCGCTTTGCCGAAGCCTTTGCCGAGCGGCTGCACCAGCACGTGCGCACCACGCTGTGGGGCTATGCACCTGGCGAACAGCTGACCAACGAGGCGCTGATCCGTGAGGAATACCGCGGCATCCGCCCCGCCCCCGGCTATCCCGCCTGCCCGGACCACAGCCTCAAGCCGATCCTGTTCGAATTGCTCGACGCGACCGCCAGCACCGGGATCACCCTGACCGAAAGCTACGCCATGTTGCCGACCTCGGCCGTATCGGGCTTCTATTTCGGGCACCCACAGGCCGAATACTTCGGCGTCGCCCGGATCGGCCGCGACCAGGTGGAAGACTATGCCGCCCGGCGCGGCGCGGATATCGCCACGGCCGAACGCTGGCTGCGGCCGAACCTGGACTAGGGCGACGGTTCTGCAGCCCGGTCCTTGTTGCGTTTGTCGGCAATGAACGCCCGGCCATCGGGTAGCTTACGAATATCGAAAAGGCCGGTTTCCTCGAACAAGGCTGGAAAGTTCTTCACGCCGTAATTGCGCGGATCGATCGGCGCTTGCCGTTTGGCGGCGCTGCCCGCAGTAGACAGCATCGCCCAGCCATCGTCACGGAGAGTGGCAGCCACCGCGCCTCGCAAGATGGTGACCAGCTTGGCATCCTGCGCAAGCAGTCGCTTAGCCTTGGCGGCCGAGACCGGTGGTGGAGCGCTCTCAGCGGCGGGCTTCTTGGCGGGCTTGACCGCAGTCTTCGCAGCTGGCGGTGGTGACTCCTCGGCAGGATCGACACCCAGCGTATCCAGGTAAAGAAATGTGGTGCAGGCGTTGACGAAGGGTTCGGGCGTCTTGCGTTCACCAAAGCCGTAGACCTCGTTGCCTGACGCCCTGAGGTGCATCACCAGCGGAGTGAAATCCGCGTCGCTCGAAGCGATCGCAAAGCCATCCAGGCGCTGCGTATAGAGCAGCTCCATCGCTTCGATGACCAGCGAAATGTCGGTGGCATTCTTGCCGCTGGTATAGCCGAATTGCTGGATCGGCCGGATCGCGAATTCGTGCAGCTTGTTTTTCCAGCCTTGCAGTTGGCTGCTGGTCCAGTCTCCATAAGCCCGACGGATGTTGGGCGTGCCGTATTTTGAAAGTTCCGAGATGATCTGCGCAATCTTGGCGTGCGAGACATTGTCGGCATCGATCAACAGGGCAATATGGCGATCGGCTGCGCCAGGGCGCGGCGGGGTGTAAGCTGGCTGGTTCATGGCGGCAGACTGAACCAGCGCCCAGCAGCGGACAAGCGGTGATTAGACCTTGCCAAGCAATCCGTTATGGTATGGCCATGCGCCTGCTCCTGCCTGCCCTTCTCGCCCTGCTGGCGCTGCCAGCCACGGCGCAGCCCGCCACGGTCGCCGTCCAGTTCGACCGCCAGACCATCAACCCGGTCCTGGCCGAAGGCCTGGCCGACCGCGCCACTGGCCGCGCGGTCACGGCGGACAGTCCGGTCCGGATCGCATCCATCTCCAAGCTGGTTACCACGCTGGGCGTCTTGCGGCTGGTCGATCAGGGCAAGCTGAGCCTTGACCGTGATGTGTCCGACTATCTTGGCTGGCGCCTGCGCAATCCGGCCTTCCCCGACCAGCGGATCACCTTGCGCCTGCTGCTGAGCCATCAGTCCAGCCTGCGCGACGGGGGGGAGCGCTACATCATCCCGCTCGATGTGGCCTTGCGTGAGCGGCTGGCCGAGCCGGCGATGTGGGACGGAGCACATGGGCCGCGCGCTGGCTGGTTCGCCTACAGCAACATCAACTTCCCCGTCGCCGCCAGCGTGATCGAGCGCGTGACGGGCGAACGGTTTGACGTCGCAATGAGCCGGCTGGTGCTCAAACCGCTGAAGCTCGATGCCTGCTTCAACTGGGGCGCAGGTTGTTCCGCCGGTGCTTTCCGGCGTGCCGCGATCCTTTACCGCGCCAGCGGCGAAGTGGCGCGCGATGACCTGAAGGGCCAGCCGCCGCTCTGCCCGGTGGTTCCCGCGCAGGATGGCTCCTGCGATCTGGCACGCTACCAGCCGGGCCAGAACGGCGCACTGTTCGGTCCGCAGGGCGGCCTGCGCATCTCGATGCGCGACCTGGCCCGGATCGGGCAGATGCTGGCCAAGGGCGGCAAGGGCTTCCTTTCGGAACGGTCCTATCGCGAAATGACCCGCGTGCAGTGGCAGGCCGGTCCCGGAAAGGGCGGCGTGGGTGAGTACGGCGAAAACAACGGCTTCTTCTGCGCCTATGGCCTGGGCTTGCAGCGGATCGGCAGCGGGGGCCCCGGCTGCAACGATGACCTGTTCGGCGACGGCAAGGCGCGGATGGGCCATTCAGGCGAGGCTTACGGGCTGCGTTCCGGCCTGTGGTGGGACCCCGTGAGTGGCAGGGGCCTCGCCTTCTTCACCAGCGCCGTGCCCGACGATACGCCGACAGGGCGTTCCGCCTTTACCGCCCGCGAAGAGGCCGTTGTGGAGAGATCGCGCCGCTAGCCCTTCCGCTGCCGGTCCTGCCCGGCTAGGCGCGAGGGGTGACGCGCGCAGCCCTTCTCGATCAGCTCCACACCACCTTTGGCTTCACCGCGTTCCGCGGGGTGCAGGAGCAAGTGCTGGCGCGCGTGATGGCCGGGCAATCAACCCTCGCGATCATGCCGACCGGCGCGGGCAAGTCGCTGACCTACCAGCTGCCGGCGGTGATGCTGGAGGGGACTTGCGTGGTGGTCTCCCCGCTGATCGCCTTGATGCACGACCAATTGCGCGCCGCCACCGCCAACGGGATCAGCGCCGCCACCCTGACCAGCGCCGATACCGATCGCGCCGAGACGATCGAGCGGTTCCGCAGCGGCGCGCTCGACCTGCTCTATGTCGCGCCCGAACGCGCCAGCCAGCCCTATTTCCGCGAAATGCTGGCCAGCGCACCAATCAGCCTGTTCGCAATCGACGAAGCGCATTGCGTCTCTGAATGGGGCCACGATTTCCGCCCAGACTATCGCCTGCTGCGCCCGCTGCTGGACTCGTTCGCCGATGTGCCGCGCCTGGCGCTGACCGCCACGGCCGACCGCCACACCCGTGCCGACGTGCTGGCGCAGCTGGGCATTGGCGAGGACGGGCTGATCGTCGCCGGGTTCGACCGGCCCAATATCCGCTATGCGATCCGCCACCGTGACAGCCTGCTCCAGCAGATCAAAACCCTGATGGCCGAGCAGCCCGGACCGGGGATCGTCTATGCTCCCACCCGCAAGAAGGTGGAGGAGCTGGCCGAAAAGCTCTCCGCCAGCACCGGCCGCCGCGTTCTGCCTTATCATGCCGGGCTTGATCCGCAGGTCCGCAGCGCCAACCAGGCGGCCTTCGTGGCGAGCGAGGACATGGTGATGGTCGCCACCGTCGCGTTCGGCATGGGGATCGACAAACCCGACGTGCGCTTCGTCGCTCATGCCGGCATCCCCAAGTCGATCGAGGGCTATTACCAGGAAACCGGCCGCGCCGGGCGGGACGGGGACGATGCCGTGGCGTTGATGCTGTGGGCAGCCGAGGACTTTGCGCGCGCCCGGATGCGACTGGCCGAGGTCGAGGATGCGCGCCTGCCGGGTGAGCGGACCCGGCTCGATGCGCTGGCCGCCCTGGTCGAGACCGGGGCCTGCCGCCGCGCCGTGTTGCTGCGCCATTTCGGCGAGGATCCACCGCAGACCTGCGGCAATTGCGACAATTGCCTCGATGCGCCAGGCATCGTCGATGCAACCGAACTGGCGCGCAAACTGCTGTCAGCCGTTTACCGCACCGGCCAGACCTATGGTTTCGGCCATGTCGAAAAGGTGCTGCTGGGCCACGAGGATGAACGCGTTCTCGCCCGCGGGCATGACCAGCTGTCGGTTTACGGGATTATCGGCGCGGACGAAGCGCCGCTGCTCAAACCGCTGGTCCGGGCTCTTCAGGCACGCGGCAGTCTGGTGCCGACCGAGCACGGCGGGCTGGCCCTCGGCGGGAATGCCCGAGATGTGCTGAAGGGCGAAGCGGCTGTGCTGCTGGCCCTGCAGCCACGCCGCGAACGCGCCGGTGGTCGAACCGGCCGCCGGGATCGCGACACGGTCAATCCGGTTGGCGATCCGCTGTTCGAAGCCTTGCGTGAACTGCGCCGGTCACTCGCGGCCGAAGCCGGGGTGCCGCCCTATGTGATCTTCCATGATGCCACCCTGCGCGAGATGGCGCTGGCCCGCCCCGCCAGCCGGGCCGCGTTGGGCGAGGTCGGCGGGGTCGGAGCGCGCAAGCTGGCGGCCTATGGCGAGGCGTTCCTCGCCACGATCCGCCAGTACTGATTACGGCCGGATGCTGTCATGGGGCAGCTGCGGCGCGGCATCCTCGCCATGGCGGGTCTTCCACAGCGAGTAGAACACGCCCGCCGCGATCAGGGCGAACGTAACCAGGCGGGAACTTCTCCCCGCCCATGACGAAATCGGAGATGAAGATCTTCGAGCCGATGAACACCAGCACTGAAGCGAGCGCATACTTAAGGTAGTAGAAGCGGTGCACCATGGCAGAGAGCGCGAAGTAAAGCGCGCGCAGGCCCAGGATCGCCATGATGTTGCTGGTATAGACGATGAATGTATCGGTCGTGATCGCGAAGATCGCCGGCACCGAATCCACCGCAAAGACCAGGTCCGCGAGGTTGATCACCACCAGCGCCACGAACAGCGGGGTGACCGCCGTGACCAGCTTGCCGGTCTTGTCGTCCGGAACCTTCACGAAGAAATGCTGGTCATGCAGCGTCGGCGTGACCCGCATGTGGCTGGAGATCCAGCGCACCACCGGGTTCTTTGAAACGTCGGGATCATGGTCCCCGGCGAAGAACATCTTGATCCCCGTGAAGATCAGGAAGGCCGCGAAGATGTAGAGCACCCAGTAGGCTTCCTGGACCAGCGCCGCACCCGCCGCGATCATCAGGCCGCGCAGCACGATCACCGCCAGGATGCCCCACAACAGCGCGCGGTACTGGTACTTCGGGGGGATCGCGAAGAAGGTGAAGATCAGGCTGATCACGAAGACATTGTCGATCGAGAGCGCCTTTTCGATGAAGTACCCGGTGTAGTACTTCATGCCGAGGTCAGCGCCCTTCTGCACCCAGACCCAGGCGCCAAAGGCCATGGCAATCGCGATGTAGAAGACGGAGAGCTTGAGCGATTCCGCAATGCCCATCTCGCGGTCTTCCTTGTGCAGGATACCAAGGTCGAAAACGGTCAGCGCAATGACGATGCCGATGAAGGCCAGCCAGAACCAGAGCGGCGTGCCGAGCCAGTCGGCGGTGAGGAATTCCATGTATCAGTGCCCCTGAAAATCAAAAAAAGGTGCGCCGGAGCAAGGGGACTGACCCTGCTCCGGCGCGGAGGTAAGTGGTTTCTTGGCTGTTATCCGGAGGTGTGCGGACGGCGCAGCAACCGCATCATCCGATCCTTGATCGCCAGCTTGAGTTTCTTCAGGCGGACGATCTCGAACGGATCGCGCGCCATGCGCCGCTGCGCCAGGCGCAGGGCTTCATCCAGCTTCTGATGGCGTTCCATCAGGCGGAATACACGGTCAGACATGACATAAGCTCCCTTATCGAACGGATTGAGTTCGATCGGATGAGCCGAGCCTGGAGCCCAGGTTCCTTGGGATGGGGGGACAAGTTGTCCGGACCCTAGGCATCGGCTTCATCCGATGCGGTCCGACATCACGTAGCGCCCTGGCTGGGAAGGGGGGATAGTGCCAGTGCGCCGCGCCAGAGGGGCCCGGTCCCGCAGAATTGTTTTTAAGACTGATTCGCTCGCATTTCAAGCCTGATTTTTCGGCCCATCACAACCGCTTGACGGAACCGCGAATCACGATATTAATGTGATATCAGTTTTTCAGGGGTCACTACCATGTCCGAAACGCACACGCCGATGGCCATCAGCCGCGAAACCCGCGCCTGGAGCACCAGCGGCTACCTTATCCTGATTGCCTTCCTTGTCCTGCTCAGCCTGACGATCTGGCGGATCGTCAATTTCGCCGGCGGCCAGCCTGAAGAGAGCGAGGTCTTCGGCTTCGTGGTTTCCACCGGCGTGGCCATGACCTTGCTGGTCATCCTCGCCAGCGGATTCTACATGGTCCAGCCGAACCAGGCCGCCGCGATCACCCTGTTCGGGGCCTATCGCGGTACCGATCGCAATCACGGGCTGCGCTGGGTCTGGCCATGGATGGGCAAGACCAAGATCTCGGTCCGCGCCAACAACCTGGTGTCGGACAAGATCAAGGTCAACGATCTGCGCGGCAACCCGATCGAGATGGCCGCGCAAGTCGTCTGGCGCGTGGTCGATACCGCCCAGGCGCTCTATGACGTGGATGACTACAAGGCCTTCGTCATGGTCCAGATCGAAGCGGCGGTCCGCACGATCGGCTCGCGCTATCCCTATGACGACTTCGCCCATGCCGAGATCACCCTGCGCGGCAATCATGACGAGGTTGGCGTGGAGCTGCGCAAGGAACTGATCGCGCGGTTGCAGATGGCCGGGATCACGGTCGACGAGTGCGGCTTCACCCACCTCGCCTATGCCCAGGAAATCGCCGGGGCAATGTTGCGCCGCCAGCAAGCCGAAGCCGTGGTGGCTGCGCGCAAGACGCTGGTCGAAGGCGCGGTCGGGATGGTCGACATGGCGCTGGCCATGCTGTCCGAGAAGGGCGTGGTCGAGCTGGATGACGAGCGCAAGGCGGCGATGGTGTCCAACCTGATGGTCGTGCTCTGCGGTGAGCGGGATACCCAGCCGGTCGTCAACACGGGCAGCCTCTACTGACCTCACACCATGTCCATCGCGTCCAAAAAGTCATTCCCCCTGCGGCTCGATCCGGCGCTCTACGCGGCGCTGGAGCGGGCTGCAGCGGCTGACTTGCGCTCGGTCAACGCGCAGATCGAAGTGCTGCTGCGCGAGGCACTGGCGCGGCGCGGCATAAAGGTCTCGCCCGCCCAGCTGGCGCGGCGCGGACGCCCACCCAAGGAGAAGACCGATGAATGAGCCAAATCCATGGTTCGCCGCGAAACGATTCGGCTATGGCGCCGGCCTGCCCATCGCCTGGCAGGGCTGGGCGCTACTGGCAGGTTATGTCGCGGTGATCGCGGTGGTAGCCTGGCTTGATCACCAGACGGACGGGCGCGTCAGAGGGATTGGCGCCGTGCTGTTCCTGGTCGCAACGGCCGCCTTTGTCGCGCTGGCCCACAAGCGCACCGAAGGCGGATGGAAGTGGCGCGGCGGCAGGCGCGATTAGTCGCGCCTTTGCGCGATCTTAACCGGGGCCAGGTTAGGCTGCGGGCATGGAAAAGAATGCCCGCCTGAGCCTTGCCCTCTCGGCCCTCGCCAGCCTGACCTTGCCGGTTTCGCTCGCCAGCGCGCAGAACTTCACGCCCTATACCGTGGTCGAAACCGGCCAACGTTTTACCCGTCTGCAGGAAGCGGTTCAGGCGATCGGCGGCGGTACTGGCACGATCCGCATCGCCAATGGTCGCCACGCCGATTGCGCGGTCCAAGGCGCCGGGTCGATCACTTATCAGGCCGAAACGCCGGGCCAGGCAATCTTCGACGGCGTGGCCTGCGAGGGCAAGGGCGTGCTGGTGCTGCGCGGCGATAATGCCCGCGTCGAAGGGCTGGTCTTCACCAACATCCGGGTCAACGATTTCAACGGGGTCGGCATCCGGATCGAGCTGGGCAATCTGGAAGTTTCGCAATCGTGGTTCCGCGACAGCCAGCAGGGCATCCTCGGCGGGATCGATCCGAAATCACGCATCTCGATCGACAAGTCGACCTTCACGCGTCTCGGCACCTGTGAAGGCCCGGGCGGCTGTGCCCATTCAATCTACATCGGCGACTATGGGTCGGTCTCGATTACCCGCAGCCGGTTCGAAGAGGGTCGCGGTGGGCACTATGCCAAAAGCCGCAGCCGCGCGGTCGAGATTGTTGGCAACAGCTTCGACGATTCGGGCGGGCGCGGCACCAATTACATGATCGACCTACCCGGCGGTGCCTCGGGCCGGATCGCCAACAACTGGTTCGTGCAAGGTCAGGACAAGGAAAACTGGTCCGCTTTCATCACCGTCGCGCCGGAAGGCCGGCAGTACAGTTCGGCCGGACTGGTGATCGAGGACAACGACGCCCGCTTTGCCCCTGGCGTCAGCCGCACCAGTACCTTCGTCGCCAACTGGACCGATGAACCGGTGCAGATTGGCGCGAACCGCCTGGCCCCGGGCCTCAAGCGCACTGACCGCCGTTAAAGCAGGTGCCCGGTCCGGTCGCGCTTGGTATCGAGATACCGGGCATTGTGCGGGTTGGGCGGAAGCTGGTGCGGCACGCGTTCGGCCACTGTCACTCCGGCCGCCGCTAACGCTTCGACCTTCGCCGGGTTGTTGGTCATCAACCGGATCGGTCCGACCCCCAGCAGCTGCAGCATCCGCGCGGCGACGGGAAAGTCGCGCGCCTCGGTCGGCAAGCCCAGCCGGTTGTTGGCGTCGACCGTATCGAAGCCCTGGTCCTGAAGCTGGTAAGCGCGCAGCTTGTTGACCAGGCCAATCCCGCGTCCTTCCTGGCGCAGGTAGAGCAGCACCCCCCAGCCGCCGGACTTGGTCTCCTCGGCCATGGCGCGCAGCGCGGCATCAAGCTGCGGCCCGCAATCGCATTTCAGGCTGCCGAGGATGTCGCCCGTAAGGCATTCCGAGTGCAACCGGACCAACGGCGCACGATCGGCATTTTGCTGGCCAATCACCAGCGCAATATGTTCACGCAGGTCATCGGCCGAGCGGAAAGCCACAATCTCCGCATCCTCGGCCGCTGCGATCGGCAAGCGGGCACGGGTTGCAATGGCAAGGTGGCGGGGATCGCTGAATTCGGCCAGATCGCCTGACGAGACCGGCTGGGCCTCACCCGCGCCATCGGGATCGACCAGGAAGGCGGGCAGGATCCCGGCCAGCCGGGCCAGCGACAGCGCGGTTTCGGTGGCGCGCTGGTGGTCGATATGCTCGGCCACGAACGGGCCCTTCATTGGCCAGTTGAGATCCTCGGCCGGATCGGCCAGCACCCTTGCCGCGGGCAGCGTGAAGGGCTCTGCCCCCCGGATCAGCACCGGCGCTTCGGGGACGGCGGCCTCGCGCTGGTTAGCCAGTTTCAGGGTCACTGCCCGGGCGGCAGAGATCAGCAGGCGCGGAGCGGTGACATCCGGGCCAAAGCCGGTTTCGGCGGGCAACAGGCGCAGCACGCCATCGACCTCGATCGGCCAGCCGTGGCGCAGCGCATCGAGCGCCAGGGCGACACGGCGGGTCGCCCTCAAAGGGCAAACTCCGTAATCAGCGGCACATGGTCGCTGGGCTGCTCCCAGCGGCGGGTTTCCTCGACAAAGCGGTGGCTGACCGATTGCGCCGCCAGTTCGGGCGAGGCCCACATGTGGTCGAGCCGGCGGCCGCGATCCTTTTCCTGCCAGTAGGTGCGGTACGACCACCACGACCAGTTTCGCTCTGGCGCGGGGATGTGCTTGCGCCCCAGATCGACCCAGCCGTGGGCATCGCGAAACCGATACAGCGCCTCGATTTCAATGGGCGTGTGGCTGACGACCTTGAGCAGCGCCTTGTGGTCATAAACATCGCAGTCGAGCGGGGCGATGTTGAAATCGCCGACGATCAGGGTCGGGCGGTCCAGCTTGTCAGCCCAGCGCGTCATCCGCTCCAGAAAGTCGAGCTTCTGGCCGAACTTGGGGTTCGCCGCGCGGTCAGGGATATCGCCCCCAGCGGGGATATAGACATTCTCCAGCACCAGGCCCTGGCCAGGTCCAAGCAGTTCGACCCCGATATGCCGGGCCTCGCCATTGTCCTGCCAGTCGTGCCGCCCGAATTCGCGCAGCGGGATCCGGCTGACCGTGGCGACGCCGTGATAGCCCTTCTGCCCATGGACAACGCGGTGGGTATAACCAGCGGCCTCGAACACCTCGTGCGGGAACAGGTGCTCAGCGCACTTGATCTCTTGCAGGCAGAGCACGTCGGGCCCCTGCTCGCTCAGGAACCGCACCACCTGATCGGCGCGCAGACGGACGGAATTGATGTTCCAGGTGGCGATAGAGACCATGCACTGGGCTTTAGGTGCGATGCGACAGGGCGGCAAGGGTGGTGGGACAGGTGGTCCTTGACCGCCCCCACCCCAAACCCCTCCCCTGAAGGGGAGTGGGCTTCTAGCACGGCCGCGTTGTGGTGCTGGATTGGCTCAAGCCGGAGCGAGAATGGCGTTGCGCGAGTACCGGCGCGCAGCGACCTGTTGGTCGTGAGCACCGGAAGCGCAGCGCGATGCCGTTCGTAGCCCGGCTTCAGGCAATCCAGCGCCATAACGCAAAAACCCTCGGTCCGGGGGCATTGGACCGAGGGTTCCTTGGTGCGTTCGTCACGCTTTAACGGCGAAGCCTACAGGAGACTTGGGCAACAGGGGGGAAACCCGTCTCAAGCCGCGCCGTCGAGAACTGTTCTAGGCCCTTTCGGCTTGCTGGCCCATGAACAATCGTCAGGCAACTGTCGCCATTTGTCGCAGGGACAGCACAACCCGCGACGGGCCGTTGAATCTCATCGACGAATGGGCGCGCGCGGATCGTTGTAGCGGAAAGTGTTGTCCGGGACCGGCAGACCATACTGCTGATTCGACAGGGTGACGATGGTCCGGCGCTTCTGCGAGTCGAGCGCGGCCCAGCTTGATAGCTCAAGCCCGCCAGGCGCTTCGCCCTTGCGGGTGAAGACCAGGGTTATCACGCCATATTCGGGCCGGGCCTTGTCGCGCACTTCGATGCTGACGATTCGGTCACTGCCGGTCGGCATGACCCGTCCGTACTTGCCAATATCGCGGCTGGGATCGAGCAGCGCGCCAAGCGGGCTGTTCCGAATCGGCCAGCGCTGGACCTGGCGGACTTCGTAATCGACGAAAGTGAGGGCGCTGCCGTCCGAGACGACCAGCATCGGCACGCCCTTTTCGTACTGGAAGCGAATCCGGCCCGGGCGCTTGAGCGTCAGCACGCCCTTGACCCGTTGGCCGCCTGCATCGGCCTGGACGAAATCGGCCCGCATGGTGGCAATGGCGCGCAGCGCGGTTACCGCGCTGGCGAGGTCTGCGGAATCTTGGGCGTGTACCGGAGCGGGGGCAGAAACGACAAGCGCCGCCGAAACGGCGGCACCTGCAAGCGATCCGAAGGTCATTCTGAGGTTCATGGCCGCGCTTTTAGCAGCACGGCCTTGAACCGCCAGTGAACCTTACTTGATCTTGGCTTCCTTGAACTCGACGTGCTTGCGCACGACGGGATCGTACTTCTTGAACACCATCTTTTCGGTGGTGTTGCGCGGGTTCTTCTTCGTTACGTAGAAGAAGCCGGTCTCGGCGGTGGAAACCAGCCGGATCTTGACGGTTGCGGGCTTCGCCATGGCGGTGCGTCCTGTTCTTTCAACGAATCGGCCGCAAGGCCGCTAAAACTGGCAAGGCGGCACATCGCGCGCCGCCCTCAAGGTCGGGCCATTGCGTCAGCCGAAGCTGAAAGTCAAGGCTCTGCTTAGGGCTTGAACGGCCGCAGCGGCGCCAGCACGCCATAGGTTTCGCTGGCGGGTTCGCGGCCCAGCGGCGGAATGGCAATTTCAGGCGGATCGAGCTCGGTATCGGGCAAGCGATCCAGGAAGTCGCGAATCAGCGTCAGCCGCCCGCGCTTCTGGTCATTGAAATCCACGATGGTCCAGGGCGCCTGCGGCGTGTGCGTGGCGCGCAACATTGCCTCGCGTGCCCGGGTATAGGCGTCGAACTTGTCGCGCGAGGCCAGATCGATTGGCGAGAGCTTCCAGCGCTTCAGCGGATCGGCCAGCCGTTCGGCCAGGCGCTCTTCCTGCTGGGCCTGATCGCAGCCAAGCCAGTACTTGAACAGCAGGATGCCGTCGTCGACCAGCAGCCGCTCAAACCGGGGCGCAGCCTTCAGGAAGGCCGAGACCTGCGCGGGCTTGGCAAAACCCATCACCCGCTCGACCCCGGCTCGGTTATACCAGGACCGGTCGAACAGGACGATCTCGCCCGCCGACGGCAGATGGGTGACATAGCGCTGGAAGTACCACTGGCTGGCCTCGACCTCGCTGGGTTTTGGCAGGGCCACGACCCGGCACTGGCGAGGATTGAGATGGGCCGACAGCGCCTTGATCGCCCCACCCTTGCCCGCCGTATCGCGCCCTTCCAGCAGCATGACAATGCGCGCGCCCGTTGCCGCAACCCAGCGCGACATCGCCACCAGCTCCTCGGCCATAGGCTCAAGCAGCTCTTCATAGTCGTTACGCTTCAGTTTCTTGGCCATGATGGATCCTCGATTCGGCAAGGCTGCGCCACATTCGGTTCGGGCGCAATCACTTGCTGCAACGGACTGGATTGCAGCCGGTCAACATGATAGAAGTTACAATCGAAACCATGTTGACGCGCACGGCCTCTTCCGAAACCGACTTTGCCCGGCTGCCCGATCCGGGGCCGGAGGTGTTTACCGCGCCGCTGCAGCGCCCTTCCCATGTCGGGGAGGACTGGCTGGAGCCGGCCCAGCGCCAGTATACGGCTGCAGAGCATGCGATCTGGGACGATCTCTATGCCCGGCAGTTGCAGGTTCTGCCCGGCCGCGCCGCCACTGCCTTTCTGGCGGGGCTGGAGCGGCTTGATCTCGGACGCGGCGGCGTGCCGGATTTCACGCGGTTGTCGGAGGAGCTGAGCGGCCTGACCGGCTGGTCGGTCGTGCCGGTGCCGATGCTGATCCCGGACCATGTGTTCTTCTGGCACCTCGCCAACCGCCGCTTCCCGGCCGGCAATTTCATCCGCACGCGTGAGACCTTTGACTACATTCAGGAACCGGACGTGTTCCACGATGTGTTCGGCCACGTGCCGATGCTGACCGACCCGGTCTTTGCCGATTACATGCAGGAATATGGCCGCGCCGGGTGGAAGGCGATGCGCTATAACCGGCTGAAGGCGCTGGGCGCGCTTTACTGGTACACGGTCGAGTTCGGTTTGATCCTGGAGGCCGACGGGTTGCGCGCCTATGGGGCCGGAATCCTTTCCGGCCCGACCGAAACGGTCTTCTCGGTCGAGGCGCAGAGCCCCAACCGGATCATGCTCAACGTCGACCGGGTAATGCGGACCGACTATGTGATCGACGATCTGCAGCCGACCTATTTCGTGATCGAGAACTTCGGCGAGCTTTTCCACGACACGGTCGAACGCGATTTCGACCGGCTCTACCGGGCGCTTGGCCCCGGCTTTACCTATGCCAATTCGGCCATCATCGATGTCGACGACGTGCTCCACCGCGGCACGCAGGAATATGCCCTGCGCGGCGGTCGCGGTAGCGGAGCCAAACCCGTCTAAGGCTTGGTCGCGGTAGCGGAGCCAAGCCAGTCTAATGCTTGGTCGCGCTAGCGGAGCCAGGCCAGGCCGATCGCTAACTGTCGTGCTTGCGCTCGCGCGTCGGTTGCACCATCCCCGGCGCGACGAACCCGATCTGGACCGGAGTGACCTCAGCGGCGCGCTTTTTCAGTTCGCCCTTCATCTTGAGGTAGTCCGATTCCATCTCTGCCGAGACGGTCGCGCGCGAATCGGCCATGGCCTCGCGGAAGTCAGCGGCGGTGACCTCCGCCGCTTCGGCTCCGGCGCGGCGAATGGCGGACAGGCCGGCGCGGCGCACCACGTCCTCCAGATCGGCCCCGGTAAACCGGTCAAGCTCCCGAGCGATCGCCGCAAGATCGACGTCGGTGGCCAGCGGCATCCGGCCGGTGTGGATCTTGAGGATGTGTTCGCGCCCCCTGGCATCGGGCGTACCGACATAGACCAGCTCGTCCAGTCGGCCCGGGCGCAGCAGCGCCGGATCGACCAGTCCCGGGCGGTTGGTTGCACCAATCAGCACGACCGAGGCCAGTTCCTCCATCCCGTCCATCTCGGCCAGCATGGTGTTGACCACCCGCGCGGTAACCTGCGGCTCGTTGCCGCTGGTGCCGCGGGCCGGGACCAGGCTGTCGATCTCGTCGATGAAGATCACGCAGGGGGCAACCTGCCGCGCCCGCGCGAACAGGCGCGACAATTGCTGCTCGCTCTCTCCATACCATTTGGACAGCAAGTCCGAGCTTTTGACCGAAATGAAGTTAGCCTCGCTCTCCTTGGCAACGGCCTTGGCGAGCAGGGTCTTGCCAGTGCCCGGCGGGCCATAGAGCAGGAAACCCTTGGCGGGCCGAATTCCCAACCGGCGGAAGGCATCGGGATGCTTCAGGGGCAGCTCGATCCCCTCTTTCAGCTTCTGCTGCGCCTCGTCCGCGCCGCCGATATCGTCCCAGCCAATGTTCGGCACCTGGACCATGACCTCGCGCATGGCCGATGGCTGGACCCGCTTCAGCGCCGCGAGGAAATCTTCGCGGGTGACGCACAATTCGTCGAGCACTTCGGCCGGAATGGTCTGCGCTTCAAGGTCAAGCTGCGGCATGATCCGCCGCACCGCCTCGATCGCCGCCTCGCGCGCCAGGGCCGCGATATCGGCGCCGACAAACCCGTGCGTCGTGCGCGCCAGTTCGTCGAGGTCCACGCCCTCACCCAGCGGCATGCCGCGGGTGTGGATACCCAGCACTTCGCGGCGGCCACCTTCGTCCGGCACGCCGATCACGATCTCGCGGTCGAACCGGCCCGGGCGGCGCAGTGCCTCGTCCAGCGCATCTGGGCGATTGGTCGCCGCGATCACGACAATGTGCGAGCGGGCGTGAAGGCCGTCCATCAGCGTCAGCAGCTGCGCGACCAGTCGCTTTTCCGCCTCGCCTGCAGATTGCGAGCGCTTGGGCGCGATCGAATCGATCTCGTCGATGAAGACGATCGAGGGGGCGGCGCGGGCAGCCTCCTCGAACACTTCGCGCAGCCGCCGCTCGCTCTCGCCATAGGCGCTGCCCATGATCTCCGGCCCGTTGATGGTGAAGAAGCTGGCTTCGCTTTCGTTGGCGACGGCCCTGGCAAGACGGGTCTTGCCGGTGCCCGGCGGGCCGTGCAGCAGCACACCCTTGGGCGGATCGACGCCAAGGCGGGTGAACAGTTCAGGATAACGCAGCGGCAGTTCGACCATTTCGCGCAATTGCTGGATCGTATCGCCCATCCCGCCGACGTCGTCGTAGTTGACCTCGCCGCGGCTGCCGCGCGCTTCTTCATATTCCTCGCGCAGCTCGACCTCGGTGTTCTCGTCGATGTGGACGATACCCTTGGGGCTGGTCGAAACCACGGCCAGACGGATCTGGGTCAGGGCAAAGGCGGGCGCATTGAGCATCCGCGCCACTTGCGGCGGCATATCGCGCACCGGAGTCTGGCCGGTGGTGGCGACCAGATCGCCCGCCACCAGCGGGCGGCCGAAGAAATTGCGCTTCAGCGCCTGGCCGGGCCCCTGGAGCCGCATGTCCTGCTGGGCCGGGGCAAATACCACGCGGGCCGCCGGGCGGCTTTCGGCACGATCGACCTGAACGTGATCGCCAGAACCGACCCCGGCATTGGCACGTTGCAGGCCATCGAGCCGGATCACCTCCAGCCCTTCATCCTCCGGATAGGCAAGGACCGCACGCGCCGCGGTCGAGCGCTTGCCCTCGATCGAGACGATATCACCCTCGGTAATACCAAGCCGGCCCATCGTAGCCTTGGGCAGCCGGGCGATGCCTTGTCCGCTTTCTTCCTGGCGCGCGGCGGCCACTTGCAGCCGCACGGCCCTGGTGGCGGCCGCTGCCGCTTCGTTTGCTGGATCCTTGTCGGCCATGGTCCCATCCTGGTTACGGGCCCATCCGGGCCGGACAAGTTCAAGCTAGGAACTCGAAACCGGAATGCAAAGGGTACGGTTCCGGGCAATGGCCAGGCACAACCGGACAAAAAGAGAGGCCCGGTCGTTGCCGACCGGGCCTTTGGAAGTTTTGGGAGAGGATGCCTGAAAGGCACGCTCTAAATGGTGCAGCGCGGCATTTTGTGCAAGTGCGAAAAGGTCAAAGTCTGTTGCGTAATTTGCAACTTTGGCCTGCCTCGTCAAAGGGTGGCTGATTTCCACGGTATTTATCGAAACCCAGCATAAGTGTCAGGTTGCACTACACAGGAAACCTCGTGTTTAATGCTGCGCCGCAACAAACGTCAGTGCGCGATCAGCAGCGGCGGTGCGGTCAGTTCGTCCAGGAAGAACCGCGTCACCCCGCCAAACAGGAACTCGCGCAGACGGCTGTGGCCATAGGCACCCATCACGAGCAGCCCAGCCCCGACCCGCGCCACTTCGTTCGCGATCGTCTCTTCGACCGAATTGCCACAATTCAGCTCGGCCAGCTCGGCTTTCACGCCGTGCCGGGCTAGATAGCGCAGCGCTTCGGTGGACGGAAAACCGTTGGCCTTGTCGCTCGCCACGGTCAGCACGCGCACATCACGGGCATTGGTGAGTAACGGCACGGCGGCCTTCAGCGCCCGGGCGGCTTCACTGCCGCCATCCCAGGCAATGCAGACCGTGCCCAGCGGCAGCTTCAGGGCCGTATCATCGGGGAGTGCAAGCACCGGGCTGGAGCCTGTCAGCGCAAGGTCACCGGCCAGGCCACTGCTGCGCGAGACGACCACCAGATCGGCCAGATCGCCGCAGCGGACCAGCGCATCGATTTGCGGCAGTTCCGACTGCGCCACGTCATAGGGCACATCGTCACGCGCCAGCCGCTGACCAAAGGCCGCAGCGAGGGCATCGTCCTGCTTGAGCGCGGCTTCCAGCGCCTCCCGCGCCAGAATTGCGCCGCCATAGGGGTCCACGGTCACGTATTGGTCGATTGGCGTATCGATCAGCACCGTAAGATGCCCTCCGTGAATCCGGGCAAGATCCATCGCCGTATCAAGCCGGACACCCATCCCCGCGTCGCGGCCACCTTGAACCAGAATAGAGCGCATCAACCCTCTCCTTTCGCGAAGCAGCCTACGCTTCACGCAAAGGTCCGTCCATGATCACGGTCAAATCGGGATGCTTGCGCGCGACATTTTCATCGGCCACTGCGGGGCAAACCGGTGACGAGAGGATTGAATACCATGGCAGGCAGCTTCGAGGCCGTGATCTTTGACTTTGGCGGGGTCATCACCGCCTCGCCGTTCGAGGCGTTCAACCGCCTCGAAGCCGACCGCGGCCTGCCGCGCGATTTCGTCCGCACGGTCAATGCCAACAACCCCGACAGCAACGCCTGGGCGCTATTCGAACGCGCAGCGATCGATGCCGCAGCCTTCAATGAACTGTTTGCCGCCGAGGCAAAGGCCGCCGGCCACGAACTGGACGGCGCCGCCGTCCTCGCGGTCCTCTCTGGATCGATCCGCCCGGCGATGGTCACCGCGCTCGATCGGCTGAAAGACGCCGGTTACCGCCTGGCCTGCATCACCAACAACGTGCCCGCCGGCCATGGTGCGGGCATGGCCCGCAGCGGCGACCGCTCTGACGCTTATGAGCAGGTCTTTGCCCGGTTCGAACACGTCATCGAAAGCTCCAAGGCCGGGGTGCGCAAGCCCGATCCACGGATCTACCAGATGATGTGCGATCACCTAGGCCTGGGGCCGGACGTGTGCGTCTACCTCGATGACCTGGGGATCAACTGCAAGCCGGCTGCGCAGCTGGGCATGGCGGCGATCAAGGTGACCAGCGGCGAACAGGCGCTGGCCGATCTGGGCGCGCTGCTGGCGCTGGACCTGCTCGCCTGATCGGTGCATTCCGCGCAACTGCAAGGGCGCGGCTTGCAATTGCGCGGGCCGCTCGATTTCCCTAGCGGAAACCGGTCTTTCCAGACAGGGAGCGGGAATGAACAAGCTTTATCCCAGTGCAGCCGCAGCGCTTGACGGGCTGCTGAAGAACGACCTGCACATCGCCTGCGGCGGCTTTGGCCTCTGCGGCATTCCGGAGCGGTTGCTCGATGCCGTGCGCGACAGCGGGGTTGCCGGCCTGACCTTCTATTCGAACAATGCCGGGATCGACAATGAAGGCATCGGCAAGCTGCTGCGCACGCGGCAGGTGAAGAAGATGGTTTCCAGCTACGTGGGCGAGAACAAGGAGTTCGAGCGCCAGTACCTGTCAGGCGAACTGGAAGTCGAATTCTGCCCCCAGGGCACCTTGGCTGAGCGGATGCGCGCCGGCGGCGCCGGCATCCCCGGCTTCTACACCAAGACCGGCGTCGGCACCCTGGTGGCCGAGGGCAAGGAAGCCAAGGTCTTCGACGGTGAGGAATATATCCTTGAACGCGGGATCGTCGCCGACCTGGCGCTGGTCAAGGCGTGGAAGGCTGACACCACCGGCAACGTGGTCTTCCGCAAGACCGCGCGGAACTTCAATGTTCCGGCCGCAACCTGCGGCAAGGTCTGCGTGGTCGAGGTGGAGGAACTGGTCGAACCCGGTCAGCTCGATGCCGATGCGATCCACCTGCCGGGTGTCTATGTCCAGCGACTGATCGTTGGCGCGCCTTACGACAAGAAGATCGAATTCCGCACCACCCGAACCACGGATGTCGGCTGATGACCAAGCATGATGGAATTGCAAAGGGCTGGAGCCGCGACCAGATGGCTGCCCGCGCCGCGCAGGAACTGCGCGATGGCTACTATGTGAACCTCGGCATCGGGATCCCGACCCTGGTGGCGAACCACGTTCCCGCCGGGATTACGGTTACGCTCCAGTCCGAGAACGGGATGCTCGGGATCGGCCCCTTCCCGACCGAAGACCAGGTCGACGCCGACCTGGTCAATGCCGGCAAGCAGACGATCAGCGAGCTGCCCCATTCGGCCTATTTCGACAGCGCCCAGTCCTTCGCGATGATCCGCGGCGGGAAGATCGACCTGACCGTGCTGGGCGGCATGGAAGTGTCCCAGCAGGGCGACATTGCCAACTGGATGGTGCCCGGCAAGATGATCAAGGGCATGGGCGGGGCGATGGATCTCGTCGCCGGCGTAAAGAAGATCATCGTGGTGATGGAACACTGCGCCAAGGACGGAACGCCGAAGTTCATCCCCGAATGCACCCTGCCGCTGACCGGGCGCAACGTGGTGGACATGGTGATCACCGACCTGTGCGTCTTCCAGCGTCCCGACCACGCCAGCCCGTTCAGGCTGATCGAACTGGCCCCGGGCGTGAGCGCAGAGGAAGTGGCCGCAAAGACCACCGCGCACTACATCACTTAATCGTTCGATTAAGCAGGTCTTGCGAGGGACCGTCCGGCGCGTAATGATTACTCCTGACGAGGGAGAGAATCATGAACAATGCCGTTTGCCGGATGGTCGGATGCGAGTTTCCGCTGTTTGCCTTCAGCCACTGCCGCGACGTGGTGGTTGCCGTCAGCAAGGCCGGCGGTTTCGGCGTGCTGGGCGCGACCCGCTTCACGCCCGAACAGCTTGAGGAAGAGCTAGCCTGGATCGACGCCCATATCGACGGCGCGCCCTATGGCGTGGATGTGTTGGTCCCTGAAGTGGTCGATCCGCGCGTTGCCGAATTCCAGGACAACGAACAGCGCGCGGCGGCAATTTCCGAACAGCACCGCAAGTTTACGTCGGAACTACTTGGGCAGTACGGGGTTGATGTCGCTCCGCAGGAAGTGGTCCGTTACGAGGGCCGCGCCGGCATCACCCCAGAGAACGGCTATGCCCAGATGGAAGTCGCCTTCCGCCACCCGATCAAGCTGATTGCCAATGCTTTGGGCATCGCCCCGGCCCGCATGATCGAAGAGGGCAAGAAGCGCGGCGTTCCCGTTGCGGCACTCGTCGGCGCCAAGGAGCACGCGCTGCGCCAGGCAGCGGCGGGCGTGGACATTATCGTTGCGCAAGGCACCGAAGCCGGCGGCCACTGCGGCGAAGTTTCAACGCTGGTGCTGATTCCCGAAGTGGTCCGCGCGCTGAAGGGGGCCGGCTATGACATCCCGGTCCTCGCCGCGGGCGGAATCATGACCGGCGCACAGATGGCCGGCATGATGGCGGCCGGCGCGCAAGGGGCCTGGACCGGCTCGGTCTGGCTCGCCACGACGGAGAGTGAGACGAGCGAGGCCTTCCGCGACAAGATGGTCGCCGCGCGCAGCCGCGATACCGTGCGCAGCCGCAGCCGCACCGGCAAGCCGGCCCGCCAGCTCAAGACCGCCTGGCATGAGGCCTGGGACAGTGCGCAAGGTCCGGGGCCCCTGCCGATGCCGCTGATGGGGATGGTTTCCGAACCGGCTTTCCAGCGGATCGAAAAGTCGGTGGTCAATGGCAACGAAGCGGCGCGCGATCTGGTCAGCTATTTCGTGGGCCAGGGCGTCGGCCTGATCGACCAGGTGCGCAGCGCCCGGGGCGTGGTGCAGGACTTCCGCGAGGAATTCATCGAAGCCGTGGCCGAGCTTAACGGCATGCTGGGTTAGATGGGGCTACGCCAGGCCTTCCGGGAGCGCTATCTCGACGTCCTGGCGTCGATCTATCTCTACAATGAATACCGCGGCTACACCTCGCTCGACCGCGTGCTGGAAGCCGTGCGGGCCCGCTGCCCGGATGAGCCCGGTTTCCAGGCCGAGATCGCCAAGCACCGGGCGGACGAGCGCACCCATTACATGATGTTCCGCCGCTGGTTCCAGCGGCAGGGGCGGATGCCGCTGGTGGTTGATCGCGGCGTCGGCCACATCGACCGCTTTATCCAGTGGGTGTTCCGCTGCACCATCGAGGAGTTGGATACCCACCGGATCGTAACCCGGCCGGAGGAGTTCGAGCGGCTTTGCCGGATCATCATGCTGACCGAACAGCGCGGGTTCCGGCAGGTAGAGGTGATCCTGAACAATCGCCTGATCATGTCGGACCCGGTGATGAAGAAGATCTTCCAGATCGTGCACCGCGACGAGCCTGACCATTTCCTGCCCTATCAGCGCTGGCTGGAGCGGCAGGGCCGCGTCACCGCGCGCTGGAACGAACGCGCGGCTGACTGGTGCATCCACAAGGTGCTGATGCTCTACAAGCTGCCGGTGCTGTTCCTTCACAGCGGACGGGCGCGCATGGCGCATTGGCCGGATGAGGGCGGCGGCTTGCCCCAAGCGACCTGACCCGGCTAGTCAGGGGCCATGGCCTATACCCTGATCACCGCGAACCGAAATTACTCAAGCTGGAGCCTGCGCCCCTGGCTGCTGATGAAGGCGCTGGGCGTGCCGTTCAAGGACCGCTTCGAGCCCTTCACCAAGCCCGACAATTATGACGACTTCCGGCGCTTCTCGCCCACTGGTCAGGTCCCGCTATTGATCGATGGCGAGCGCAAGGTGCCAGACTCGCTCGGCATCACCCTTTACCTCGCGGAACGGCACGCGGGCGTATGGCCGACCGATCCCGCAGCGCGCAGCTTTGCCGTTGGTGCGGCCTGCGAGATGCACGGCGGATTCGGGCACCTGCGCAACGATTGCACCATGAACGTCGGCGTGCGCGTGACGCCCAAACCGATGAGCGAAGGCCTGCAACGCAATGTCACCCGCGTGCGCGAGATCTTCGAAGAGGGCCTGGCCCGGTTCGGCGGTCCCTGGCTGGCCGGGCCAGCATTCACGGCCGTCGATGCCTTCTATGCCCCCGTTGCCTTCCGCATCCGCACTTATGGCCTCGATGTCGGCAATGGTCAGGCCTGGGTCGACCACGTGCTGGCTCATCCGGCAATGCAGGAGTGGGAAGCCCAGGCGCTGGCCGAACACTGGCGCGAGGAAAGCCACGAGGCAGAACTGGCCGCCGCTGGCGCGATTACGGCGGACTACCGCCAGAGCTGAACCGCGCCAGATACCAGGCCAGCGCCGAATAGTGCGACAGGCCCGGCAGCATGTGCAGTTCGCGCAGTCCGGACAGCCGGCCCGCGAGTGCCGAGGCCATTTCCGGCACAACCCAGTTATCCAGATCGCCCTGCCAGATTTCGACCGACTGGGTTACGGACGAGAGGCAGTCTTCCCAGTTCGCCACATAGGCCGCGATTTCGGATTTGTAGGACGTCGCACCTTTGCTCAGCGATCCGGCAAGCATCTGGCCCAGCAATTTCTGGAATGCCGGATCAGCTGCCAAGGGCTTGTCGCCGCCCTGGCACCCGGCAAGGGTCATTCTGGCCAGCAGGCGCGGCGCAATCCGCGCCAGCGCGCCTTGCAGCGAACAGACCGCGGCAAACCCGCGGGGATGGTCGCGCGCCAGGCGGAACAGCGCGCCGCCAGCCATCAATCCCAGAAAATCGCCGAGCGACAAAGGCGCAGCCGGCGCGATCAGGTCGATCTTCGCGATCGTGCCACCCAGCCGCGCCGCGACCCGCAAGGCAGCGGCAGCACCGAGTGAAAAGCCGACCAGCCGGACCGGCTCTCCTCCAGCCCACCGGGCGATTGCATCAGCAAGATCATCTGAACCGGCGGCTGCGAGCAGGTTGCGATCAGGCGCAAACAAGTGTGGCCCCGGCTCCCAGCCAGCATGGCCCGCAAGCGTCAGCTCCGCCGGCGTTCCCGGGACGCCGTGGAGATAGATGGTCCGCCCGGTGCGCACTGGCGACACCGGGCCTGCCACTCAGGCCAGCGCGGCCTTGAGGTCATCGACCAGGTCGGTCCGTTCCCACGGGAAGAAGTCGCCCTCAGCCTTGCGGCCGAAATGGCCATAGGCGGCGGTCGGCTTGTAGATCGGCTTGTTGAGACCGAGGTGCGTGCGGATCGCACGCGGGGTCAGGCCGCCCAGCTTGGGCAGGCTCAGGATCGCTGCTTCGATCTTGTCATCCCCAACGGTGCCGGTTTCATGCGTATCGACATAAAGCGAAAGCGGCTTCGAGACGCCGATCGCATAGGCCAGTTGGATCGTGCAGCGCGTGGCGAGGCCTGCGGCGACGACGTTCTTGGCGAGATAGCGGCTGATGTAAGCGGCCGAGCGATCGACCTTGGTCGGATCCTTGCCGCTGAATGCGCCGCCGCCGTGCGGGGCTGCGCCGCCATAGGTGTCGACAATGATCTTGCGCCCGGTCAGGCCGGCATCGCCATCGGGGCCGCCGATTTCGAAACTGCCGGTCGGGTTGATGAAGTATTCGGTCTCGCGCAGCAGCACTGGCGGGATCACTTCGGCCACGACGCGCTTCACGTAAGCGTGGAGTTCGGCTTCCTTGTCACCCTCGTCATAGCCGGGGGCGTGCTGGGTCGAGACGACCACAGCGGTCGCGGCGACCGGCAGGCTGCCTTCGTAACGCAGCGTAACCTGGCTCTTGGCGTCGGGTTCAAGGAACGGAGCCGCGCCCGAATGGCGATCGGCCGCCATCTTTTCGAGGATCTTGTGGCTGTAATAAAGCGTCGCCGGCATCAGGTCGGGCGTTTCGTCGGTGGCGTAACCGAACATGATGCCCTGGTCGCCCGCGCCTTCATCCTTGTTGGCATTGGCGTCCACGCCCTGGGCGATATGCGCCGACTGGCCGTGCAGGCGGTTGATGAATTCGAACTGTTCCCAGTGGAAGCCGCTCTGGGCGTAGCCGATCTCCTTGACCGTCTGGCGGACAGTCGCCTCGATCTCTTCCTGGGCGCCAGGGGCCCATGCGCCGTCTTCGTAAACACCCTTGCAGCGGATTTCGCCGGCCAGGACCACAAGCTGGGTGGTGGTCAGCGTCTCACAGGCGATGCGCGCTTCGGGATCCTTGGACAGGAACAGGTCGACGATCGAATCCGAGATCTGATCAGCCACCTTGTCCGGATGACCTTCGGAAACGCTTTCGGAAG
The DNA here is from genome assembly GCA_009926135.1 of Sphingomonadaceae bacterium. Taxonomy (GTDB): domain Bacteria; phylum Pseudomonadota; class Alphaproteobacteria; order Sphingomonadales; family Sphingomonadaceae; genus Novosphingobium. The sequence goes on along the minus strand of RFPL01000001.1, from coordinate 325,934 downwards.
TGAAGAGATAGTCGGTGCGCATCGCGTCCTCGATATAAAGGATTCTTTATATGATCTCTCTAACCCCTGCGGCGGCGGCTGGCAACCATTGCTGCGGCAAGAAGAAGTATCGCCCAGCCAAGCGGCAACATGTTGCCCAACCGCGAAAACAGCGTCGGGGCCAGCGCGGCCGGGACCTGCCCGTCAAGCCGCCCGGGGACCAGCCGCGGCACGTGCCGGCGGACCACACCATGCCCATCGACCACGGCAGAGATTCCCGTCGTGGTGGAACGCAGCACTGGCAGCCCTTCCTCGATTGCCCGCAGCCGCGCCTGGGCGAGGTGCTGCGGCGGGCCCCAGGCACCGAACCAGCCATCGTTGGACGGATTGAACAGGAAGTCGGGGCGATTGTCCCGATCGACCACCTGCCCGGAGAAGATGATTTCGTAGCAGATCTGCACCCCGGCCTGGCCGAACTGGCCAAGGTCAAGCGTGCGCGGTCCCGGTCCCGGCCAGAAGTCGATCCCGCCCGGTACGAGCCGCTCGACGCCTAGCGGCTCGAGCAACCAACGTAGCGCGAGGTATTCGCCATAAGGTACCAGGTGCGCCTTCGCATATCCGGCGCGGATCGCGCCGGTATCGTCGAGCGCGGTCACCGCATTGCGCGCACCGACAACGCGTCCGCCGGCAAGTTCAAGGTCGACCGCGCCGGTCATCAGCATGGCGCCCGGGCCAATTGCCCGGCCCAGCCGCCGGCGGGCCAGGCCAGGGTCCGCCCCATAGGTGTCGAGGTAATAGCGTTCCGGATAACCATCACGCAGATAGTCGGGCACGCCGGATTCGGGCCAGAGCACGAGCCGTTCACCTTGCCCTCTAGAGAGGGCGGCGAGGCGCTGGAACTGGGCCTCGAACCAGGCCGGATCGTTGAGGAACTCCTGCCGGATATCAGGCTGAACCAAGGTATAGCGCCGCTGGGTGAGCTGTTCGGGCGGATTGACAAGCTGCGGCAACAGCATCGCCGCCAAGGGCGCCAGAACCAGGGCAAGGCCGCGCGGATCGGGTTTGCCCCGCGCAAGGGCAGCCCACCAGCAACCCGCCAGCAGGACGATCAGGCCAGAGAGCGCATAGGTTCCGAGCCAGGGGAGGACCAGGGCAAGGCCGGGGCTGCCAAATCCGCCCAGCGCAGCAACCCCCAGGGGGTTCCAGGCGAAGCCCGTGAAGACCCAGCTGCGCAGCCATTCGCTGACGATCCAGCCGCCCGCCAGTGCCAGCACCAGCCCCGGGATCGAGCGCCGCGCCAGCCATCCGGCGAGTGCGGCCAAGGCCGGATAGGCGGCCAGATAGAACGACAACAGCACCACCGCGACCCAGCCGAGCCAGGCCGGCACATTGGCCTGATATGTAAAGGCCGTCGCGATCCAGTTATTGCCCAGCGTGAAGTGTCCGACGCCGAAGCACCAGCCCAGCAGCGCCGCCTGTTTGCCTGACGGCGCAGCGCGCACCAGCGCAATCAGTCCCGCCAGCGCGAACAGGGTCAAAGGCCACAGCCCGAGCGGCTGAAACCCGGTGGCGGCAAGCGCCCCCAGGCCCAGCGCGGTCAGGCGCGGATGGTTCAGGATGAGGTCCAGCCAGCGGCGCAAGCTAGGCGCTCAGCCCGGACTTACTTCGCGGATTCTAGCTGTTCGTCGGCACCATCGGCCGAAGGCTTGCGGCGCGGCAGCTTGCGGCGCGGCTTGGCTTCGGCTGCGGGTGCCTCGTCTTGTACCGGCGCTTCATCGCGCGAGCCACCGATGGCGGGCGGCAGCAGCGCCGGATCGAGCCCGGCCGGTTCGCTGTCACCATCATCGCGGCGCGGGCGGCGATCGCCCCGATCACCCCGGTCGTCCTGCCCACGGCGCGGACGCAGCCCGCGGCTGCCACGTTCCTCACGCGGCGCACGGTCTTCGCGCGGCGCACGCACGAACGGGTTTTCCGGCGGTTCATAGGGATTACCCTGCGAACGCTCTTCCCCGCCCTCGTCGTCAGTGCGCGGGGCTTCTTCCTCGCGCTCTTCACGGCGCGGGCGTTCTTCGCGTTCGCGCCGGGTGTAGACCGGCTGGTCAAAGCTTGGGAAATCGCTGTCAGCGCTGAAGTCGTTGGCGTCGTCGCTGTCTTCGCGTTCGCCCTCGGCGCCTTCCTGCCAGCGTTCGTCACGCGGGCGGCGCTGCTCTTCCTGGCGGACGCGCTGATCGGCGATCACGCGGAAATAGTGGTCTGCGAACTGCAGGTAATATTCGGCGGTAACGCGGTCCCCGTTGAGGTGTGCGTCTTGCGCCAGCTTGCGATACTTTTCGAGCAGCTGCGGCGCATTGCCCCGCGCACGACTGTCGATCCGGTTAAGCTGCTGGCCGCCGCCACCTCCGCCGCCCTGACGATTGCCACGACCGCGACGACGGTTGTTGTTACCACGATTATTGTTGTTCAAGGGCTTCAATTCCCTGCTTCAGCGGCTGTGGGGCCGCGCGACCCGTAAACCCCCGGTGGCAACCATCGCGCGCCGGGGCCCGACATCTGCTGTTTAGACCGGCCGGTCAGGGCCAGTATCGGTGCAAATGCTGGAGTGAGTCGTGGGGACGCCTGTTCGCGTACCAGCCTCGACCTGTTGTCGGACTTACGCTTTCACCGCTGCGTTGCCAAGCGCTTTCTTGAATTCCAGCACGCGCGGCCGGCCCGCAAGGTCGCGGTGCAGCGTGGCAACCAGCCCCGCCACCGCGCCGATCGCGGTCACCGCGTCAGCCTGGGTATGGCCAATCTCGACCAGGGCAACCCCTTGATCAGACAGCAATGCGGGAAGCTGGGGCACCAGCACGCGGTAATCGTCCAGCCCGTCAGGCCCGGCAAACAGCGCGCCCGCCGGCTCGTGATCCTTGACCGTGGGGTCCAGTGCCGCATCGGTCTCGACATAGGGCGGATTGGCGAGGATCAGGTCGAACGGACCGCCGAGATCATCGCGCCAGCCGTCCGAATTCCAGTCCGCGCGAATCATCCGCGCCCGCTCGCCCAATCCCAGTCGGGTGGCATTGGCCTTGGCCACGCCAAGCGCTTGCTCGGACCGGTCAATCCCGACCCCGTTCGTGCGGGGCAGTTCATGGAGGACGGCCAGCAGCAGCGCGCCCGAGCCGGTTCCGCAATCAAGCACGCGGACGGCATCGGGCCGGGCCTCGAGTGCCGCCTCGACCAGCGTTTCGCTATCACCGCGCGGGATCAGCACGTCGGGCGAGACGATGAACGGCAGTCCGAAGAATTCCTGATAGCCCCGAATATAGGCCACTGGCTCGTGCGCGGCGCGGCGCGCCACCAGTTCGGCAAAGACGGCAGGAGCGGGATCGCCCATATGGCGCAGGAACAGGTCCGAGCGGCGCACCCCAAGCGCCTCGGCCATCAGCAGCTCGGCATCAAGCCGCGCGCTGTCGGTACGGGCGCCCAGCAGTTCGGTCGCCGCGCGGATCGCCTCGGCCACGGTGCAGCCGTCGGGAAGCGTCATTCCCCTAACGCCGCAAGGCGCTTGGCCTGGTCTTCGGCAATCAGCGCATCGATCAATTCGCCAAGTCCCGGCCCTTCGAGGATTTCGGGCAGGCGGTGCAGGGTCAGGTTGATGCGGTGATCGGTCACCCGGCCCTGCGGGAAATTATAAGTGCGGATCCGTTCGGACCGGTCACCCGAGCCGACCATCGCCTTGCGCGCCGCAGCTTCTTCGTCATGCACGGCCTCGCGCTGGGCCTCGAACAGGCGGACGCGCAGCACCTGCATCGCCTTTTCCTTGTTCTTGTGCTGGCTGCGGCCATCCTGGCAGGTCACCACCGTGTTGGTGGGCAGATGGGTGATGCGCACGGCGGAGTCGGTAGTGTTGACGTGCTGCCCGCCGGCACCGGAGGCCCGATAGACGTCGATCTTGAGGTCCTTGTCCTCGATCTGCACGTCAACCTCGTCGGGTTCGGGCAACACCGCCACGGTCGCCGCTGAGGTATGGATCCGCCCGCCACTCTCGGTGGTCGGCACGCGCTGGACCCGGTGGACTCCGCTTTCGAACTTCAATTTGGCGAACACGCCATCGCCGGTGATCTGCGCGACCACTTCCTTGCAGCCGCCGACTTCGGACGAACTCATGCTGACCGGCTCGATCCGCCAGCCCTGATCGGCGGCAAAGCGCTCGTACATCCGATAGAGATCACCGGCGAACAGCGCCGCCTCATCCCCGCCGGTACCGGCGCGGATTTCGAGCATGGCCGAGCGGCTGTCGGCGCTGTCACGCGGCAGCATGGCGATCGCCAGCGCGTGTTCGGCGGCAGGCAGCTCTTCCTTCAGCCGGGCAATCTCTTCCTCGGCCAGCTCGCGCATTTCGGGATCGTCGAGCTCGGCCAGGCTGGCCAGCTCCGCGCGCATCGCCATGACCTCTTCCGCCTTGCGCGCGACCGGTTCCAGTTCGGAAAAGTCACGGCTGGCGGCGACGAAATCCTTGCCCTCCAGCTGGCCGGAAGCGAGCCGCGCCTCGAGTTCGGCGAAGCGGGCGGAAATCTGACGGAGACGGGCGTCGGGGACGGACATCAGGTCCGCTCACGCAGAATACCGTCCAGCCAATAACCCTCTAGGGCACGATCCATGCGAACGACTTCAAAGTTTTCTTCAAGGACCTTGAAAATGAGGTCACGGTAAGTTGAATCGGCAGCCTCAAACGAGTCGGGCTGGTTCACCACCACGTGGTGTCCAAGTCGCTCTGGAAGCCCCTCAGAGGCTGAGCGTCTGATGACGAGACGAGCTCTAGATCCATTCTTTCGAGCCACTTCAAATCGCCGCTTTGCATTGCCCCTGAACGCGATGTCCGTGACGATCCCGGCTCTGCGCAGCAAGGCTGCTATCTTGCCAGCCAGAACTTCGTCCTCTGGCCGGTCCGGGATTACGGTGATTAGAGGGCTATCGGCAGCAACCTGTCCTGCATCGGCCACCAGCATCGCCAGCCGCTCCACCCCCGCGGCCCAGCCGACCGCCGGGGTGTGTGCGCCGCCGAGGCTTTCCATCAGCCCGTCATAGCGCCCGCCGCCAAGGACAGTGCCTTGCGCGCCCAGCCGGTCGGTGACGAATTCAAACGCGGTGTGGCGATAATAGTCGAGGCCGCGGACCAGCGCCGGAGCGCGGGTCCAGGCGACGCCGGCGGCATCAAGCCCGCCAGTCACCTTGGCGAAGAAGTCCTGCGCCTCATCACTCAGGAAGTCATCGATCTTGGGCGCGGCTTCGGTGAAGACCTTGTCGCGCGGGTCCTTGCTGTCGAGGATGCGCAGCGGGTTGCGCTCCAGCCGGTCCTGCGAGTCTTCGGACAGCTCACCCTTCACGGCGCGGAAGTATTCGACCAGCGCGGCGCGCCAGGCCTCGCGGCTGGCGCCGTCACCCAGGGTGTTGAGCATCAGCGTCACGCCATCGGCGATGCCCAGTTCGTGCAAGAGCTGGTCGGCCATGACCAGCAGCTCGACATCGGCCTGCGGTTCGGCTGCGCCGATAATCTCGGCATCGAGCTGGTGGAACTGCCGGTACCGGCCCTTTTGCGGGCGCTCATAGCGGAACAGCGGGCCGTGGGTGGCCAGCTTGACTGGGGCGAACTGCTGCCAGCCGTTGGTCAGGTAGGCGCGGCAGATCCCGGCGGTGAATTCGGGCCGCAGGGTCAGCGAATCCCCGCCGCGATCCTCGAACGAATACATTTCCTTGGAGACGACATCGGTGGTCTCGCCAATCGAGCGGCTGAAGACCTCGGTCTTCTCGAACACCGGCATTTCGACCCGGCGGAAGCGGTAGAGCTTGCGGATCCGCTCGAAGGTTTCGACCACGTGCGCGAAAGCCTCGGCCTCTGCGCCGAAGATGTCCTGGGTGCCGCGAATAGCCTGGGGGATTTTGGTGGGCGTGCTCATGGCGCTGGCCCCTACCTTGTTTGCGCTTCGTCGAAAAGCCGTGGTTGAGGATTGCTCTCGCGCGCGGGCCCAGCCAAGGACGGCGCCCATGAAGCGTCGCACTTTACCCGTTCTCGCTACGCTGGGGCTGCTGCTTGCCGCCCCGGCCCTGTCCGCCACCCTTTCGGCCCCCGTGGCCGTGCCGCTGTCGCAGCAGGTCCCCGATGCCGCCGACACGCCCTATCCGGGCGGGACGATGGTGCTGGACATCGATGCGACCGATACGCTGCGCGGGATCTACCGCGTCACGCAGACCATTCCGGTCGCCCCCGGCACCCAGCGCCTGACGCTGCTGTTCCCGCAGTGGCTGCCCGGCAACCACGGCCCGCGCGGGCCGCTGGCCGAGCTGGTCGACGTGACCTTTACTGCGGGTGGACAGGTGCTGCGCTGGAAGCGCGATCCGGTTGAGGTCAACGCCTTCCACATCGACATTCCCGCCGGCACCAAGGACGTCGTCGCCAAGTTCATCCACACCAGCCCGCTGCAATCCGCCGAAGGCCGGATCACCATGACGCAGGAAATGCTCAACCTGCAGTGGGAGAAGATGAGCCTCTATCCGGCCGGGCATTACGTCCGCCAGATCAAGGTGCGGCCCAGCGTGACCGTGCCCGCCGGCTGGACCGTTGCCGGCGCGCTCGACGGGCTGAAGCGCGATGGGGACCGCTGGGCGTGGGGCGAAACGACCTACGAGATCCTGATCGATTCGCCGCTGTTTGCCGGCAAACACTTTGCCAAGTGGGACCTGGGCCAGAACGTCACGCTCAATGTCGTGGCCGACAAGCCGGAGCAGCTTGCCGCCAAGCCCGAGCAGATCGAACTGCACCGCAACCTCGTTACCGAAGCGCGACTGGCTTTCGGGGCCAACCATTTCGACCGCTATGAAATGCTGCTGGCCCTGACCGACCGGATGGGCGGGATCGGGCTGGAACATCACCGCTCCAGCGAGAACCAGCTGGAGCCCGGTGCCTTCACCGAATGGGACAAGTACGAATTCGACCGCAATCTGCTGCCCCATGAATATTCGCATTCCTGGTCGGGCAAGTTCCGCCGCCCGGCGCGGCTGTGGACGCCCGACTACCGCCAGCCGATGCAGGGCGACATGCTGTGGACCTATGAAGGGCAGGACCAGTTCTGGGGCATGGTCCTGGCCGCCCGTTCGGGGCTGCAGGGCAAGGACGTGGTGCTGGGCATGCTCGCCACCTGGGCCGGCAACTTTGCCGAGCAGCCCGGCCGCCGCTGGCGCTCGGTCGAGGATACCGGCAACGATCCGGTCTTTGCGGCGCGCAAGCCCAAGCCCTTCGCCAGCCTGTCGCGCAGCGAGGACTATTACACCGAGGGCGCGCTGATCTGGCTGGAGATTGACCAGATCATCCGGCAGGGCACCGCCGGCAAGAAGTCGATCGACGATTTCGCCAAGCTGTTCTTCGGAATGCGCGATGGCGATTATGGCCAGATCGCCTTTGAAGCCGACGAGATCGTGGCCAAGCTGAACCAGGTCTACCCCTATGACTGGGCGAAGCTGATCAACCAGCGGATCAATACCCCGGGCCAGCCCGCGCCGCTCAAGGGAGTGGAGCTGGGCGGTTACAAGCTGACCTGGAAGGAAGAGCCCAATCCCTTCTTCAAGGCCGCCATGGCCGATGCCAAGGCGCTCAACCTGACCCACTCAATCGGCCTCGTGATCGACAAGGACGCCAAGGTTACCGCCACCCAGTGGGACGGCCCGGCGTTCAAGGCCGGGATCGTCTCGGGCGCAACGGTGCTGGCAGTGAACGGCATTGGATACACCCAGGACGAGCTCAAGAACGCGATCACCGCCGCCAAGACCGGCGCGCCGCTGGAACTGCTGACCAAGCGCGGTGACCGCTTCATCACCTACAAGCTGGACTACAAGGGCGGGCTGCGCTGGCCGTGGCTGGAACGCGCCGCGCCGGGCACCGCACCAACCGGGCTGGACCAGCTCTTGACGCCGAAGCGGCCGCAGCCGAAGGTCCCGGCGAAGGCAAAGGGAAAATAGCATGACTGGGCCAGCCAAGACTCTCGGCAACCGGCTGGCCCCGCCCCGTTTCATCGCCTTTGCCCTGCTGCTGCCCCTGGGTGCGGCGCTGTGGCGCTGGATCGACCCGGTCGCGCCCTGGCAGGATGCGCTGGCGATGGGTTTCGATCTTGCTGCGGCGCTGTTTCTGCTTTCGCTCATACCGCTGCTGCGGGATTTTCCCGTCGCCGAGATGCGCCGCCATGCTGACGAGAACGATGCCAACCGCACCTTGATCGTGGTGGTATCCACCCTGCTTGCATTGGTCGTGATGGCGTCCATTTCGGGTGAGCTGACGGCGGCGCGCGGCGGCGACCCGCTGGCGATGGGGAAGCTGCTTGTCACTCTGGTGCTGGCCTGGCTCTTCGCCAATTCGGTCTATGCGCTGCACTATGCGCACAGCTATTACTTCGGCAGTGATGCGAAGGACGATCACCGCGGCGGGATCGAATTCCCTGGCACGCGCAACCCCGATTACAGCGACTTTGCCTATTTTGCCTTCACGCTGGGCATGACCTTCCAGACTTCCGATGTGCAGGTTACCGCCCCATCGGTTCGCCGCCTGGTGCTGGTGCAGAGCCTGGCCTCGTTCGTGTTCAACATCGGCGTGATCGCCTTCACCATCAACGCGCTGGGCTGATTTTCCACCCGGTCCGGCGCTCGCCCCTGTTGCAGCGCAGCATTGCCCCGGCTAAGGGCGCGGCCATGCGTATCGATCTTATCCCCGCCGGCGACAATCCGCCCCACGAACTCAACGTCCTGATCGAAGTGCCGATCGGCGGCGAACCCGTGAAGTACGAATTCGACAAGGCCAGCGGCGCGCTGTTCGTCGATCGCATCCTCCACACGCCCATGCGCTATCCGGCCAACTATGGCTTTGTCCCTCATACCCTGGGCGAAGATGGCGATCCGCTGGATGCGTTGGTGGTCGCCCGTTCGCCAATTCTGGCCGGGGCAGTGATCAAGGTGCGCCCGGTCGGCGTGCTGCTGATGGAAGACGACAAGGGCGGCGATGAAAAGCTGGTCTGCGTGCCGCTCGATTCGACCTTCCCCTATTACCGCGAAGTGGCCGGCCATGATGACCTGCCGCCGATCGTGACCCAGCAGATCGAGCACTTCTTCCAGCACTACAAGGATCTGGAGCCCGGCAAGTGGGTCAAGATCAAGGGCTGGGGCAATGTCGACAAGGCCAAGCAGCTGATCGTCGAGGCGCTGGAGCGCGCCGTCGGCACCAAGCACGCCTGAAGCCCACCTAAAGCCCAGTTGCACCGCCGGGCCGCGCCGCTACAAGCGCGGCCAATGACCGGTCGCCGCCACGATATCGCTATTGCCGGAGGAGGACTCTCCGGCGGGCTGATCGCGCTCGCCCTGCGCCGCGCCCGGCCCGAGCTGGATGTCGTGCTGCTTGAGGCGGGCGAGACGCCGGGCGGCAATCACCGCTGGTCGTGGTTTGCCAGCGATCTTGGCGCCGAAGCGACCAGCCTGCTCTCCACCATGCGCACCGCGCGGTGGGATGAGGGCTATGACGTAGCCTTCCCCGCTCATGCGCGCACGCTCAGCACGCCCTATCGCTCGCTTGCCTCAACCGACTTTGCCGCCGCCCTGGCACGCGAGCTGGCGCCCGGATCGATCCGCTGCAACGCTGCCGTATCGACCCTCGGCGCCGAAGGCCTGGTCCTCAAGAGCGGCGAGCGGATTTCTGCGCGCACTGTGATCGACTGCCGCGGCTTTGAGCCCAGCCATTACCTGACCGGCGGCTGGCAAGTCTTCATGGGCCGCCACCTGCGCACTTCCGCGCCGCATGGCCTGACCCGGCCGATCATCATGGACGCCCGCGTTACCCAGCACGGCGCCTATCGCTTCGTCTATGTCCTGCCGCTGGCCCATGACGAGTTGTTCGTCGAGGATACCTATTACGCCGATAGTCCGGAGCTGGATCGCCGCGCGCTGTCCGGCCGGATCGATGCCTATTGCGCCGAGCGCGGCTGGCACGGCGAGCTGCTGCACCATGAAACCGGGGTGCTGCCCGTGGTGACCGGCGGGCGGTTCAAGGCCTGGCAGCAAGGTCTGCGCGTGCACGGCGTGGCGCGGGCCGGGGCGCGGGCCGGGTTCCTCCATCCGCTGACCAGCTATACCCTGCCGCAGGCTGCCGCTACCGCGCTGCTGATCGCGCGGGAAGCTAACTTGCCCGGCGAGCAGCTGGCCGCGCTGCTGGAAGGCGAAGCAGCCCGTCACTGGGCCCGCACCGGGTTCTACCGCACGCTCGGCACGATGCTGTTCGGCGCCGGCGATCCTGACCAGCGCTACCGCATTTTCGAACGTTTCTACCGCCTGCCCGAACCGACGGTCGAGCGGTTCTATGCGGCCCGTTCCAGCCTGGCTGACAAGGCCCTGGTGCTGGTGGGCAAACCCCCGGTGCCGGTCCTGGGCGCGATGCGCGCTTTGCTTGCGTCCGGCGCGCCGATGGCCGAAAGAGCATGACGATGACAGCTGCAGTTCCCGCCGTTCCCACTCTCCCCGTCCCCACTGGCAAGCGCGCCTGCGTGATCGGCGCGGGCTTTGGCGGGCTGGCCCTGGCGATCCGCCTGCAATCGGCCGGCATCGAAACTGTGATCGTCGAAGCCCGCGACAAGCCCGGTGGGCGCGGTTACTTCTGGGAAAAGGACGGCTTCACCTTCGATGCCGGGCCGACCGTGATCACCGACCCGCCCTGCCTGCAGGAACTGTGGGCCCTGACCGGGCACGACATGGCCGAAGACGTCACGCTGATGCCGGTGATGCCGTTCTACCGGCTCAACTGGCCTGACGGCACCAACTTCGACTATTCGAACGACGTGGCCGGCCTGGCCCGCGAGATTGGCCGCGTCGCCCCCGGTGACCTGCCCGGTTACGAGGAATTCCTGCAATACGCGGCCGGGGTGTTTGAGGAAGGCTACGTCAAGCTGGGCCACGTTCCCTTCCTGGACTTCGCCTCGATGATCAAGGCTGCCCCGGCGCTGGCGAAGTATCAGGCCTGGCGCTCGGTCTATTCGATGGTTTCAAGCTTCATCAAGAGCGAGAAACTGCGCGAGGCGCTGACTTTCCATACCCTGCTGGTCGGCGGCAATCCGATGACTACCAGCGCGATCTATGCCCTGATCCACAAGCTGGAAAAGGACGGCGGCGTCTGGTGGTCCAAGGGCGGAACCAACCAGCTGATCGCCGCGATGGTCAAGCATTTCGAGCGGTTGGGCGGCACGATCCGGCTGCACGATCCGGTGGTCCAGATCCACACCCTGGGCAACAAGGCTACTGAGGTCGAATGCCAGAGCGGCTGGACCGAACGTTTCGATGCGGTCGCCAGCAACGCCGACATCATGCATTCCTACCGCGACCTGCTGTCCGAAAGCCCGCGCGGTCCGCAAATGGCGCGCAAGCTTGCCCGCAAGCGGTTCTCGCCCAGCCTGTTCGTGGTCCATTTCGGGCTGGAAGGCACCTGGCCCGGTATCCCGCACCACATGATCCTGTTCGGGCCGCGCTACAAAGGCCTGCTCGACGATATCTATGAGCACGGGGTGCTGCCGCAGGACTTCTCGATCTACCTGCACCACCCCTCGGTCACCGATCCATCGGTTGCCCCGCCGGGCAAGAGCACCTTCTACGCGCTGATCCCGGTGGCCAACCAGGGCAAGCTGCCGATCGACTGGGAAACCGTTGGCCCGATGATCGAGAAGCGCATTCTCGACGAGGTCGGCCGCCGCCTGATCCCGGACATCCACGACCGGATCGTGACCAAGTTCCACTATGCCCCGCGCGACTTCGCGCTGGATCTCAACGCTTACCTCGGCAGCGCCTTCAGCCTTGAACCGATCCTGACGCAGAGCGCCTGGTTCCGCGGGCACAACCGCGATGACAAGGTCGGCAACCTTTACCTGGTGGGCGCCGGCACGCACCCCGGCGCGGGCATCCCCGGCGTGGTCGGCAGCGCCAAGGCTACCGCCAAGCTGATGCTGGAGGATCTGCGGTGAAGCGCCTGGCCGTTTACTGCGGTTCAGCCTCTCCGGAAGATCCGCGCTATATCGCACTCGCCAGCGAGGTCGGCCGCACCCTGGCAGAACGCGGCATCGGCGTGGTCTATGGCGGCGGCAAGCTTGGCCTGATGGGCGCGGTGGCGGATAGCGCGCTGGCCGCCGGCGGCGAGGTGATCGGCGTGATCCCCGAAGCCCTGGTCAATTCCGAAGTGGCGCACCGCGGCTGCACCGAGCTGCAGGTCGTGTCCGGCATGCATGAGCGCAAGCTGGCCTTTACCAACCTGTCCGACGGCTTCCTGACGATCCCCGGCGGGGTCGGCACGATGGACGAGCTGTGGGAGGCGGTATCCTGGGCGCAGCTGGGCTATCACGCCAAGCCGGTCGGCCTGCTGAATGCCTTCGGGTTCTATGACCAGCTGCTGGCCTTCAACCACCACATGATCGCGGTGGGCTTCATCCGCCCGGCCCATGCCGGGATCATCATCGCCGAACCCGAACTCGACCTGCTGCTGACCCGGATGGTGGCGCATGAGCCGCACACGCCGATCTTCGCGATGAAGTCGAGCGATCTGTGACGGCGGCGCCGGACCGCGCCACACTGCTTGCCCATGCCCGCCAGTCAATCATGCGCGGCTCAAAGAGTTTCGCCATGGCCAGCCGCCTGTTCGATACGCCGACGCGCGAGCGGGTCTGGCTGCTCTATGCCTGGTGCCGGCGCTGCGATGACCTGGCCGATAACCAGGATTACGGCGGCACCCTAGGTGAACAGGCCGGGGCAGAAGCCCGCCTGGCCACGATCCGCGAGCTGACCGCGAGGGCACTTGCTGGCGAACCTGCTGGCGATCCCTCGTTCGATGCCTTCGGCCTGGTCGCGCGCGAATGCGGAATCACTGCCGCCATGGCCGATGACGTGATCGCCGGCTTCGCGCTTGACGCGGCCGACTGGCGCCCACGGACCGAAGCCGACCTGCTGCAATACTGCTATCACGTCGCTGGGGCGGTCGGTGTGATGATGGCGGTCGTCATGGGCGTTGCCCCGGAAGACGAAGACACGCTCGACCGCGCCTGTGACTTGGGCCTCGCCTTCCAGCTCGCCAATATCGCCCGCGACCTCGACGAAGACGATGCCGCTGACCGCTGCTACCTGCCGCTCGAATGGCTGGTCGAGGCCGATATTCCCCCTGGCGAGCAGATGAAGCCGCGTTTCCGCCGCCAGCTGGCGGCCCTGGTCCGCCGGATGTGTGAGATGGAAGCGGCCTATGAGGCTTCGGCCCGGATCGGCGCAGGGCGGCTGGCCTTCCGCCAGCGCTGGGCCGTGCTGGCCGCAGCCGGGATCTATGGCGACATTGCCCGCGCCGTCGATGCGGCCGGAGAACGCGCCTGGGACCACCGCATCCACACCTCGGCGGGCCGCAAGCTGTGGCACGTGGCCCACGCCCTGTGGGAAGCGGCCACTCCGCCGCCGCGCACCACTGCCCGTCCGGAGCTTGGACGACGCCAGCTTGCAGAGCGCGCCCGCGCCGCCTAGGGGCCGGAAATGCATTCCTATCCCGCCCCCGCGCTCGCCCGTGTCGAGGAAATGGTCCGCGCTGCTGCGGCCGATCCGGCCCGCGCCGTCTCGTTCCAGGGCGCGCCCGGCTGCAACGGCCACCGCGCCGCGACCGAATATGCGCCGTATTGCCTGCCGCTGCCGTGCTTCAGCTTCGAGGACGCGCTGGAAGCGGTGAAGGATGGCCGCGCGGGCCGCGCGATCATCCCGATCGAGAATTCGCAGCATGGCCGCGTGGCTGACATCCACTTCCTGCTGCCCGAAAGCGGTCTCGCCATTGTGGGCGAACACTTCATGTCGATCCACCATGACCTGATGGCGCTGAGCGATGGTCCGTTCAAGGCGGCCTATTCGCATCCGCAGGCCCTGGGCCAGTCGCGCTTCTTCCTGCGCGAGCGGGGGATCGTGCCGCTGGCCTATGCCGATACCGCCGGGGCCGCCGCCTTCGTTGCCGAACAGGGCGATCCCGAGGCCTGCGCGATCGCGCCGAAGATCGCCGCCGAGCTTTATGGCCTGAAGATCATCGCCGAGAACGTCGAGGACGCGGCCGACAACATGACGCGGTTTGTGGTGCTGTCACGCCAGCCGCTCGATCCGGCCAGCCTCGCCGGCACGGTCACGATGACCACCTTCGTGTTCGAGGTGAAGAACATCCCGGCCGCGCTCTACAAGGCGCTGGGCGGCTTCGCCACCAACGGTGTCAACATGACCAAGCTGGAAAGTTACCAGCGCGGCGCCAGCTTTGCCGCGACGCGGTTCTACGCCGATATCGTGGGTGCGCCGGGCGATCCGGCGGTGGACCGCGCGCTGGAGGAACTGGCCTTCCACTGCAAGGAGCTGCTGATCCTCGGCACCTACCCGCAGGGTCGCCCGCGCGGCCAGTAAAAGTCCGGGCGGCGCTGCTGCACCGCCCGGTCCTTTGATGGCTACTTCTTCCAGACCAGCGCCTGGAGCAGCTGACTGCCCATGACGGTGCGGTACTTCGCCCGGTTGGCAGAACCAGCCTGCAATTCGGCCACGGTCTGCTTCATGTAGGCATCATAGGCATCGGCGCGCTTCTTCGATTCAGCCTTGTCGGCAAAACGCGGAAAGCGGGTGATCAGATAATAGTCGGGCTCACCCGGACGCTTGTTCACATTGGCGAGGATTTCGTAGCTCGTGATCCAGCCCTGGGCCACGGCGAAGTCCTGGCCCTTGCGCCACTGCCCGGCCATGTGGGTCATGTATTCAAGGTCATGTCCATCTTCGACCGAGATCATCCCGACCTGGACATAATCGCCCTCCTCGTTCGGCCATGGATCGTCGGCGAAGGCCGGCGTGGCGCAGGCGAACGACAGGGTTGCGGCCAGAACGACCGCCTTGAGCATCAGCTTCATGGGCTTCTCTCCTGTTGAGGATGCGATCAGCGCCGACCCCCTGCCGGTTCTGTCGCACCACCTTTGCCTGGAGTCGGGCGACCCGGTTTTTACCGGCACCAAGTGCGCAAGAGGCTAGGACGGTCGCCTGACAGAGTCAAAGATTCCGTAAGGGAAACTACTTATTCGCCCACTTGCGCACATATCGCCCTTATGCAGAATGCCCCGATGCCAGAATACTGCATCATCGAGGATGACCTGACCGGTCCCGAGATCGCCACGCTGCTGCGGCTGCACCTCGACGAGATGCACCAGTGGTCACCGCCCGAGAGCGTTCACGCCATGCCGATCGAGCGGCTGCGGCAGGACGACGTTACCTTCTATTCCGCATGGGACGGCGAGCGGTTGGCGGCTTGCGGAGCGATCAAGCACCTTGGCGCCGGGCACGGCGAGCTGAAATCCATGCGCGCCCATCCTGACTATCGCGGGCGGGGCGCCGGCAAGGCGATCCTGCTGCACCTGCTTGGCGTGGCGCAGGCGCGCGGCTATGGCCGGGTCAGCCTGGAGACCGGGCGGCCGGAACCCTTCCTTCCCGCGCGGCGGCTCTATGAAAGCCACGGCTTTGCCGAGTGCCCGCCGTTTGCGGACTATACCGAAGATGCCTTTTCGATATGCATGACGAAATCCCTGTGATCCTGCGCCCCGCCACCGAAGCCGACGTGCCTGCCCTGTCGCGGTTGGCGATCGATTCCTTCGTCGCCAAGTTCGGGCCGCTCTATTCGGAAGCGGACCTCGCCACGTTCCTTGCGGAAAGCCTCTCCGAGCCCGCGATTGCGGCAGAGCTGGCCAATCCCGACCGGATCTATCGCCTGGCCGAGCGTGACGGGGTGCTGCTGGGCTATTGCAAGGTCGGGCTGACCTGCGGCTTTCCGGACCATGCCCGAGGCGAACGGGTGATGGAGCTGAAACAGCTCTACACCGCACCCGACGCGACGGGCATGGGGATCGGCGGCAAGCTGATGGACTGGGCGATGAACACCTTTGCCGCGCGCGGTGCGGACGAGGTCCAGATCTCCGTCTATGCCTACAACGACGGCGGCCACCGCTTTTACCGCCGCTATGGCTTTGACAAGGTGGCGGACATCACGTTCCGGGTTGGCGAACAGCTCGACGAGGAATTCCTCTTCGCGCAAATGTTTTGAGCTGAATCCGCCCAAGGAACGGGCTTTGCGCCGCCCGTCCTCTCCCCTATATGCCGCCCATGTCCTCAGTCAGACCCTGGCGCGATATCGCGCGGCGCAAGTCCCGGCAGATCATGGTGGGTGCGGTCCCGGTGGGCGGCGATGCGCCGATCACGGTCCAGACCATGACCAACACGCTGACCTCCGATCCGGTCGCCACGATCAACCAGATCCGCCGCTGTGAAGAGGCCGGGGCCGACATCATCCGCGTATCCTGCCCGGATGTTGAGAGCACCGCGGCGCTGGGCAAGATCGTCAAGGCGGCGCGCATCCCGATCGTCGCCGACATCCATTTCCACTACAAGCGCGCGCTGGAAGCAGCCGACGCTGGCGCGGCCTGCCTGCGGATCAACCCAGGCAATATCGGCAGCAGCGAACGCGTCGCCGAAGTGGTCCGTGCCGCCAAGGCCAATGGCTGTGCAATCCGCATCGGCGTCAACGCCGGCAGCCTCGAAAAGGACCTGCTCGAGAAGTACGGCGAGCCGTGCCCCGAAGCGCTGGTGGAATCTGCGCTCGATCACATCAAGCTGCTGCAGGACCATGACTTCCACGAATACAAGGTGGCGGTGAAGGCCAGCGACGTGTTCCTGGCGGTCGGTGCCTACATGGGTCTGGCCGAAGCGGTCGATTGCCCGCTGCATCTTGGCATCACCGAGGCCGGCGGACTGATCGGCGGCACGGTCAAGAGCGCTATTGGCATCGGCAACCTGCTGTGGGCCGGGATCGGGGACACGATCCGCGTCAGCCTTTCGGCCGAGCCGGAAGAGGAAGTGCGGGTCGGCTACGAAATCCTCAAGAGCCTCGGCCTGCGCACCCGCGGCGTCCGCGTCGTTTCGTGCCCTAGCTGCGCGCGGCAGGGCTTTGACGTGATCCGCACCGTCCAGAAACTGGAAGACGCGCTGAGCCACATCAAGACGCCGATGAGCCTCTCAGTGCTCGGCTGCGTGGTCAACGGCCCCGGCGAAGCGCGCGAGACCGACATCGGCGTGACTGGCGGCGGCAACGGCAAGCACATGGTCTACCTGCGCGGGGTGACAGATCACCACGTTTCCGACGACGGGATGATCGACCACATCGTCAAACTGGTCGAGGAAAAAGCCGCCGAGATCGAGGCCGGCACCGTCGCCAGCATGGACAGCCTGCACGGCAAGGCGGCGTGAGCGCACGTAGCGGTCTGCCGCCGCTCCACCTGCTGCTGGCCTTGGGCGTCATGGCCGTCTGGGGCACCAATTTCGTGGTAATCAAGCTGGCGCTGGCGCACCTGCCGCCGCTGACGCTGGCGACGCTGCGCTTTACCCTGGCCTTCCTGCCGATGGCGCTGTTCATCAAGCGCCCGGCCGTGCCGCTGCGCAACCTCGCGGCCTACGGCGTGCTGATCGGGGCAGGGCAGTTCGGGCTGCTGTTCACTGCGATGCGGGCCGACATCACGCCGGGCCTCGCCAGCCTGGTGGTCCAGACCCAGGTGTTCATCACCATTGGCCTGTCGATGCGGCTGACCGGGGAGAAGATCGCCTTATACCAGGTTGCCGCCATGGCGCTGGCCGTCGCCGGTCTTGGCGTAATCGGCTGGCATACCGATGGCAGCGCCACCCCGCTGGGCCTGCTGCTGGTGCTGGGCGCGGCGCTCAGCTGGTCGCTCGGCAACATGACCGCGCGCGCGGCCGGGCCAGTGCCGATGCTGAACTACGTCGTCTGGTCGAGCGTGTTCGCAGTTCCGCCGCTGTTTGCCATGGCGCTGCTGACCGAGGGCTGGCCGAGGATCTCCGAAGGCATCGCCGCCGCCGATAGCGCCACCTGGGCCGCTGTCGTCTGGCAGGCGGTCGGCAATACCATGTTCGGCTATGCCGCCTGGGGCTGGCTGCTGGGCCAGCATCCGGCAGCGCAGGTTGCGCCGCTGGCGCTGCTGGTCCCGGTCTTCGGGCTGGGTTCATCCGCGCTGCTGCTGGGTGAGCCGCTGCAATGGTGGAAGATCCTGGCCTTCGTGCTGGTAATGGCCGGGCTGTCGCTGGGTGTGCTGTGGCCGAGATTTATGACGAAAAATAAGGTAATGGCGCGTCCATGACACTCTCGATCCGCCCCGCCACGCCCGCCGATCTGCCGCTGATCGCGCAATTGATCCGCGACCTGGCCGAATACGAAAAGCTCGCCCACGAAGTCCGCTTCGACGAAGCCGTGCTGGGCCAGAAGCTGTTCGGTGCCCATCCCTATGCCGAAGTCGTGATCGGCGAGCTGGACAGCGTTCCGCAGGGCTTTGCGCTGTTCTTTCACAACTTCTCGACCTTCGAAGGCAGGCCGGGGATCTACCTGGAAGACCTGTTCGTGCGGCCCGAGGCGCGCGGTTCCGGGCTTGGAAAGGCGCTGCTCTCGCACCTCGCGATGCTGGCGGTGGAGCGCGATTGCGCCCGACTCGAGTGGTCGGTGCTCGACTGGAACGACCCGGCGATCGGATTCTACAAGAAGCTGGGTGCCCGGCTGATGGACGAATGGACGGTGATGCGGGTTGATGGGACGGCATTACAGCAACTTGGCGCTGGCGCGCGTGTTTCTGCCGCTTAGGGCTTGAAACCTCGTTAAGCGGTCGGTTATCCACAGGCCGATATGAGCGGGGCCATGAACAGACGTGACATCTTGCTGGGCGGCCTGGCTGCCGGCGCGGCGCTGACCGTGCCGTCTCCGGCCCATGCCCGCAATCTGGCCCGCGCTTTCGAGGAAGCCTTTGGCGCACGGCCTATGCCCTCGCCGCCTCCGCCGCCGGCCCTGCCGGTCACGGTTGAGCCGAATCCGGCCTATGACGCGCGGCTACTCGCCGTCGCCCGCCGCGAACTGCAACGCGCTGGCAAGACTGTCTGGCGTCACGACATCGTCGGCATTGCCGATTTCGCACGGCCGAGCAGCCTGCCGCGCTTCCACTTCGTCAATCTTGAGGCAGGGACGATCAAGTCATTCCTGGTCAGCCACGGACGCGGGTCGGACCCGGCACACAGCGGCTTCCTGCAGGCCTTCTCCAACGTCCCCGGATCGGAAGCGACCTCGCGCGGGGCTTACCTGACGTGCGAGTGGTACAAGGGCAAGTACGGCACCTCGGTGCGGCTCGAAGGGCTGGACGCGGATAACTCGCACGCGCTCGACCGCGCCATCGTGATGCATCCGGCCGACTATGCGCGAGAGGATTACATCACCCGCTTTGGCCGTCTGGGCCGCAGCGAAGGTTGCTTTGCCATGTCGCCCGCGCACTTCAACGAAGCGCTGTGGAACCTCTCGGGCGGGCGCTTGCTCTACGCGGACCAGATCGAGGTCTGAGTCCTCGTTAGGTGCGTTCGGCCCATCCGGGCCTCACTTGCAACACCGGCCCGCTCCCCCGGTCCAACCACCCGATAAGGATACCCTGTGGGTGGTTGGACCGGGGGAGCGGGCCGGTGTTGCCAAGCCCTTCGCGGATGCGAAGGGCGCACCCAACTAAAGCGGATTATCCAGCTTGATCACCTTCTCGGTCGACTTGCGCTTGCCGTCCCAGGCGGCGCGGGGGGCGGCGAAGCTGGCAATGACGGGGGCGTCACGGCCGTAGAGGTCGTTGAAGGTGCCCATCTTGCCGGTGATGTCGGACGCCATGGTGAAATAGGTCAGGTAGACCGGGAAGGTCCGGGTCATGGCGACCCGGGTATACTTGCCCGAGGTAACGATCCCCACCGCATCATCCGGCGTCAGGCCCGCGCCCAGGATCGCCATGGTTATCGCCAGTTCGGTCGCGCGCTCGGTCCGCACGCAGCCGTGGCTGAGCGCCCGCTGGGCCAGCTTGAACAGGTTGCGGTTCGGCGTATCGTGCAGGAAGATCGCATGCTCGTTTGGCATGTCGAGCTTCATCAGACCGAGCGCATTGCCCTGGCCTGGCTGCTGGACGACCGTGATCGAACCGTCCTTGTTCTTGGTGACCTTGTAGTTTTCACGCTTGGCGCGCGCCGGATTGGCCAGCAGCTGCGCGCCCAGGTTCTCACCCTTCACGATCGATTGCGGCACGGTCCAGGTCGGGTTGAAGATCACCCCTTCGACAATCTCGGCCAGCTGCGGCGTGGCCGTGCGGCCAGGCTTGCCGACGATGGTGCGGTACGACCGGATGATCTCGTTATCGACGGTCAGCCGCAGCTGGAATTCGGGGACGTTGGTAAGCAGGTAGAACTTGCCGAGATCGCGCGGCATCCAGCGCCAGCGATCCAGGTTGGCCTGAATCAGGGCGCGGCCCGCCTTGTCAGCCGCCGGCGCCTTGGCCAGTGCTTCCTTGAGCTTGGCATAGTCGGGGTGGGTCGGCGCGAGACTGGCGATGGCTCCGGCAATGTCCTTGCTGGCCAGCGCCTCGGCCATCACGGTCGCGGTCGGGCGCTGGTCGACATCGGGATCGACGACGAACCACTGGACGCGCGAATCCATCCGGGTGCGGCCATCGCGCATATCCTCGATCAGCCAAGCCAAGGACCGGCTGGCCTGGGCATCAAGCGCCGCACCAGGGCCGGCGAGGATGGCTGCTCGCAGCTCGATCAACTGGTAGTCGGCCGGGATCAGCCCGTGTGCGCCAATCCCGTCGATCACCTTGGCCAGCGCCTGGGCATCAGCAACGGCCCAGGTCAGCACCGGCTCCACGATCGGCAACTCCGGCTCGGCCGCCGGCGCGATCGGGGTCTGGGTGGCCGGCACCGTCGGGACCGCGACTGGCTGCTGGTTGGCAGGCGCAGCAGGGGTGGCCGGAGCCGAGGGCTTCGGCGCGGGCAGGATACTTTCAGGGACGCGATTCGCCTGGGCGATTGCCGCCCCGGCCGCGAGTGCCAGCGCCAGGGCAGAGGCGCCGCGCGCCGCCCGCCAAAGTGCCCAGCCATGCCCAACCATCATTGTACTCCGTTGCAGGCGCTGCCCCATCCCGCAGCGGGTTATCATCTTGATCACGAGCTAATTGCCCCTTTCGCCGCCCTGCATCAAGTTGAACCCGAACGCGATCCGCAGGTTCCTTGAAGGGCGGCATGGCTTGTCAGCCAGCCGATAAGGCGGCACACCTGAACCCCAGATTGAGGGGATAAAGAAATGCGCAGAATCCTGATCGCCGTCGCTGGTCTGCTGGCCAGCACCAGTCCGGCGCTCGCCGAAACGATCGTCATCCGGGCCGGATCGGTCCTGCGCGATGCGGCCAGCGAGCCGAGCGGCCCGGCAACGATCACGGTGACCGATGGCAAGATCATCAGTATCGTTCCCGGCGCTCCCGCCGCCCCGGCCGGCGCGCGCGAAGTTGACCTGTCGACCAAGACGGTCGTTCCCGGCCTGATCGACCTCCACGTTCACCTCACCTCCGATCCCGGCACCGATTACCGCAACGAGGCGGTCGAGCCGGACGAATGGGGCGTCGTGGTCGGCGCCAAGAATGCGCTGCTGACCCTGCGGGCCGGATTTACCACTGTGCGCGATGCCGGTTCCGCCCAATACACCGCGTTCTCGCTGCGCCGGGGTACGGCGGAAGGGCTGATTCCCGGTCCGCGGATCGTGGCCGCCGGGCCGATCATCTCCATCGTTGGTGGCCACGGCGACACGACCGGTTTCCGCGAGGATGTCCATTCGGTGCTCGACCAGGGCTATACCTGCACTGGCCCGGTCGAATGCGCCGAAAAGGTCCGCAAGGCGAGCCGCGCCGGGGCCGACGTGATCAAGATCACTTCCACCGGCGGCGTGCTGAGCCAGCAAGGCCGCGGGCTTGAGGGCCATTTCAGCACGGCCGAGCTCGAATCGATCATGACCACCGCCCATTCGCTGGGGCTCAAGGTGATGGCCCACGCCCATGGCGCGCGCGGGATCGAAAGCACGGTGCTGGCCGGCGTCGACACGATCGAGCACGGCACCTTCGCTGACGAGGCCGCGCTGAAGGCGATGAAGGCCAAGGGCACCTACATGGTCCCGACGCTGATGGCGCTGGAAGGTGTCCGCGCGCGGCTCGGCAAGGGGGTCTATACCCCGACAGTCGAGGTCAAAGGCAGGCAGGCGGTCGAGGCCGCCGGCAAGCAGGTGCAACGCTCCAAGCAGCTGGGCGTGCCGGTGGCCTTCGGGACCGACGCCGGGGTGTTCGAGCATGGCCGCAACGGCGAAGAATTCGCCCTGCTGGTCAAGAACGGCCTGACCAACCGCGAAGCGCTGGCAAGTGCGACCACGGTGGCCGCCAAGGCGCTGGGCATGGAAGGCGAGCTGGGCCAAATCGCGCCCGGCTTCTCGGCCGACCTGATCGCGGTCGATGCCAATCCGCTGGCGGACATCCGCACGCTTGAGAAGGTCCGCTGGGTTATGGAGCGCGGGCGGGTCGCGCCCTGAGCTGTCTGTCGAGCTGACCGCGCCGTTGATCGAAGGTTGACGATCCGCAGCGCCGGCCCGGCTTAAGTCGCGCCCAATGCTACCGCTTGCACGTGGCGGTAATCTGTATTAGTCGGGCAATACACCGTTGCCTTCCGCCAAAGGATTTGTCGATGAAAACCCTGCGCTCTGCCCTGCTTGCCACGGCCCTGCTGGTCGCTCCGATCACCGCCACCCCAGCCCTGGCCCAGTCCGCCGCTCCGGCTGCCGCTGCTGCCCAGACCGAGCATGACAAGCTGTTCGCACTGTTCGCTGCATCGGACGAAGACAGCCTCAAGCGCAACCCCTTGTCGGCGCTGTTTCGCGGCGACATGCGCTACGCCGACCGGCTCGGCAATTACCTGACGCCCGAATTCAACGAGGGCGAACGCCAGGCCGCGACTGCAGATCTGGCGGCGCTGGCGAAGATCGATCGGGCCAAGCTTTCGGCTACCGACCAGATCGCTTACGACGTCTTCAAGGAATCCAATGTCCAGGGCCTGAAGCAGCTGACGCCGGAAATCCTGGCCCTGACCGAAGTGCGGCCGATCAACCACTTCTTCGGCTTCCACACTTTCTACCCGACCCTCGCCAGCGGCAAGACCGGGATCCCGTTCAAGACAGTTACCGATTACGAAAACAACCTGAAGCGCCACGCCGATTATGTGAAGCTGATCGACCGCTCGATCGCCAAGTTCCAGGAAGGGCAGAAGTCGGGCGTCCTCGAAACCAAGCTGACGATCCGCAATGTGATCGAGCAGCTGGAAACCCAGCTCAAGCAGCCGATGGAAGAGAGCCCCTACTGGGAACCGGTCAAGGCCATGCCGGCCAGCTTTTCCGATGCTGACAAGGCCCGGCTGACCGCCGATTACCGCCGCGTGACGGACGAGGTCTTTGCCGCCAACCAGCGGCTGCTCGATTACCTCAAGGGCAGCTACCTCGCCTCGGCCCGCGACAGCGTGGGCCTCAGCCAGATGAAGGGCGGGGACAAGCTTTACGAGCTGCTGATCGAGGGTTCGACAACCCTGCCGTACAAGGCCGAAGAGCTGCACCAGCTGGGCCTCAGCGAGGTAAAGCGCATCCGCGCGGGCATGGAGCAGGTCAAGACCGAGGTCGGCTTCAAGGGTACCATGCCCGAATTCTTCACCTTCATCCGCACCGACCCGCAGTTCAAGCGCAAGAGCCGCGAAGAGCTGACCCAGCGCTACTACGACATCGGCAAGCTGGTCGATGCCAAGGTTGGCCAGTACTTCTCGGTCCTGCCCAAGAGCCCGCTGCAGATCCGCCCCTATGAAGAATTCCGCGAGAAGTTCGAGGCGGGCGGCTCCTATCAGCAGGGCACGCCCGATGGGTCACGCCCGGGCACTTTCTATTTCAACGCCTATGACCTGCCGAGCCGGACCACCCCGGGCGAAATCACGCTTTACCTGCATGAAGGCGCGCCGGGGCACCACTTCCAGATCAGCCTGGCGCAGGAGAACGACAAGCTCCCCGCCTTCATGCGGTTCGGCGGCAACACCGCCTATGTCGAAGGCTGGGCGCTTTATGCCGAGACGCTGGGCTACGACATGGGCTTCTACAAGGACCCCTATTCGCGGCTGGGCACGCTCGATGACGAGATGTTGCGCGCGATGCGCCTGGTGGTCGATACCGGCATCCACGCCAAGGGCTGGACCCGCGATCAGGCGATCGAATACATGCTGGCCAACTCGGCGATGGGCAAGACCGACGCCACGGCCGAAGTCGAACGCTATATCGCGATCCCCAGTCAGGCGCTGGCTTACAAGGTTGGCGCGCTGACCATCCAGCGGCTGCGCGCCGAAGCGCAGAAGGCGCTGGGCAAGCAGTTCGACATCCGCGCCTTCCACGACCAGGTGCTGAATACCGGCGCCCTGCCGATGCCGGTGCTGGAAGCCAAGATCCGCGCCTGGATCAAGGCGACGAAGAAGGGCTGACTGCCGGCTTGGCGCTGCGCGAGCTCAGGCTCGTAGCAGCGCCAGCCAGGCTGGCCCGAGCAGCGGATCGACAGCCTTGCGCGCCGCATCGTCCAGCGCCGCGTAGCGGCTGCGCAGATCGCCCAGGCACTTGAGCTGGTACTTGAACACGCCCTGTTCGTAAGGCAGGCCCATCGCCTCCATCCGAAAGGTCTCCGCCCCCGCTTCGGCTGCGGCGGCATTGGCGGTGAGGAACGGGGCATAGACTTCGCCCGCAATCCGCACCAGTTCGGCCACGACCGGGGCAAAGCCGGGTTCCCACTCGCCCTCCAGCCCGCTCATGTCATCAATATGGGCCAGCCAGCGATAGGTATAGGGATAGTCGGCGCGCATCATCGCCTGCGGCGTGGGATCGGTGCCAAGCTGCGAAAGCTGGCCAAAAATGCTGAACTCGGCCAGGCTGGGGCGGGTGCCGAACAGGCAGAAACGCTCCACCACATGGGCTTCCAGCGCCGCCAGGACCGCGCGGGTGCTGGCCTCGATCAGCGGGAAGTTGGCCGCCGTGCAGCCAACCAGCGCCATCCGCCCGACCTGCCGCGCGCGGAACATTTCGGCGAACTTCTGGCTCTGCTCCAGTCCGCCGCCCTTCGCCGTATCGAAGGCCAGCCAGCGGCTCATCTGCACCTGATCGACCTCTTCCAGCCAGCGATAGCCGAACATCGCCTTGGTCAGCCATTCATCGGCGAAGTCTTCCAGCAAGTGCGCGATGAAGGCCTGTGCGGGATCGGGCGGGACCACGCCGCGCGGCGCGTGCCGCGCTTCCAGATCATAGACCAGCGGCGTCGAATCGTTGGCAAAGCTGCCATCCGGATATTCCAGCACCGGAATGACGGGAGCCTTGACTGATGCGAGCGCCGCCTGCCGCCGCGCGCCTTCGTCAACCCAGATGAAGGGCAACCGGCGATAGCGCAGCAGCGCACGGATCTTCTGCGAATAGGGCGAACCCAATGCGCCATAGAGCGTGTACATCGTCGCTACCCCCCCGGTTTCGCGATCGACCAGGGCAACCCGGCGAGATCGCTCGAGACCTTGAGCGGAAACTGCGGCTTGCGCTTTTCGAGGAAAGCCGCGACGCCCTCGTGGACATCGGCCCGTGCGCCCAGCGCGATATTGAGCGCGGCATCGACCGAGAGCGCACCCTTGGGGCTGTCCTCACTGGCGAACTTCCACAGCATCTGCCGGGTCAGCGCCAGCGCGACGGGAGAGCAGTTCTCGGCAATCTCCAGCGCCAGTTCACGGGCCCGCGCCTCGACCTGATCCGCTGGCACCAGCTCGGTCACCAGCCCCGCCGCCAGGGCCTCCTGCGCGGGAACCAGCGCCCCGGTCATGCACCACTTGAGCGCGGTCGACAGGCCGACCAGCTGCGGGAGGAACCAGGCCGAGCCAGCTTCCGGCACCAGCCCGCGCCTTGTGAACACGCAGCCGAACTTCGCGGTGTCTGCCGCGATGCGGATATCGCAGGGCAGGGTCAGCGTCAGGCCGACCCCCGCCGCCGAGCCATTGAAGGCGACCAGCAGCGGCTTCTTGGCCGCCATCATCGCGGCGGTGAAATCGCTGTCGGTGCGGGTCCCGTCGCGGCTGCCAAAGTTCTTCGCGCCATCGCCGCTTGTCGTATCGAAGGCCCCGGCCCCGGCCGAGACATCGGCCCCGGCGCAGAACACCCGACCGGTGGCAGTCAGGACCAACGCACGGATGCTGTCATCCGCGTCGGCCTGCCGGATCGCACGGACAAGTTCGGCACCCATCTGGCTGGTATAGGCGTTGAGTACCTCGGGCCGATTGAGCCGGACCCAGAGGATCGGCCCTTCCTGCTCTACCAGCATCGTTTCAAACGGCGCGCTCAAAGCGGTTCGATCCGCACCGGCATCGACGTGAAGCCATGCAGGAACGGGCTGGGCAAGCGCCCGGCCTCGCCCTGCGGCACGATCCGGATGTTGCGAGCGGCGATCTCCCCGATCACGGTGGCGAGCTGGCTTTCGGCCAGCCGCGCGCCGACGCAGCGGTGGATGCCGTGGCCAAAGCCGAGGTGCCGCCGCGCGTTTTCGCGGCCCACGTCGAACCGCTCGGCATCGGCGAAGACGCGCTCGTCGCGGTTGGCGGAAATGTACCACATCACGATTTTCTCACCCTGGCGGATCGTCTGTCCGCCCAGCTCGGTATCCGCCAGCGCGGTGCGGCGCATGTGGGTGACCGGACTTTGCCAGCGGATGATCTCCTGCGCGGCATTGGGGACCAGCGAAGGATCGGCACGGAGCCGGTCCAGCTCCTGCGGATACTTGTGGAAGGCTTCGACCAGCGCCGACATCGAATTGCGCGTCGTGTCGTTCCCGCCGACGATCAGCAGTGCGATATTGGCGATCCGCTCCATTGGCTCCATGTGGCCCATGGCCTCGGAATGGACCATCCGGCTGAGCAGGTCGTCGGTCGGCGGCTTGGCGCGGCGGTCCTCCAGCTCGCGGTCGAAGCGCGCCAGCATCTCGCCCATCTGGACCAGGAACTGGGCGCGGTATTCTTCCGAGAGGTTTTCGGCCGATACCCCGCTGGCCCAGTCAGACCAGCGCTTGATGTCGCGCCATTCCTCGAACGGCATGTCGAACAGGATGCACAGCATCCCTAGCGTCTGCGGGATCGAGACGCGTTCGACCCAATCAAAGGTCTCGCCCACCGGCAGGCCGTCGAGCAGCTGCTTCGTGCGGGCCTTCACCTGCACATCCAGCTTCTGCATCTGGCTGGGCGAGAAAGCCGGGGCGATCACCCGGCGCTGGGCAGTGTGGATCGGCGGGTCCTGGGCGATGAAATTGGGAAAGCCCTCACCATTCACGGCCTCGGCAATGGTGATGTTGCCGAGGTCCCAGCGGCTGGAGAAAACGTCATGGCGCAGCTCGGTTTCCTGGACCAGCTCGTGCGTCACCACCGACCAGTAGCCCCCGAACGGACTGTCGGGCCGCCAGGAAATCGGCATTTCGCGGCGCAGCTGCGCGAAAGGCTCGCGCCAGGTGTCATGGACGTAGAGCGCGTCCTGGCTGACGTCATAAGGATTGATCGGGCGATCGATAGTCGTGGCGCTCATTTCAGGCAGTCTCCAGTTGGCGGCTGCGCACCGGCAATTCGTTACCCGCAGCAGTCGCCCGTTTGGCGCCGCGCTCCAGCTCTTTCTTCAGCGCGCGGACATAGTGATCGAAGTCGAGCTGGATCGTGTGCCGCCGCGCCGCATAATACTGGCCGGTGTAGTAATCCTCGTCCTCGCGGATGATCGCTTCCATCTCCGCCGGGTCAGGCGGCAGGTACTGGCCGGCCAGGTAGGCACCGACCAGCTTTGACTGCTGCTCGGCAAAGTTGACCAGCGTCGGCAGCGGCTGGGCCAGGCCCATGTAGAACAGGTCCGGCACCCCCGGTTTCATGATCCGCTTGTAGAGCGGCGGCGGGCGGTTGTCGGTATCGGCGGTAAAGGCCGGATCCTTGAAGAACGGGAAGCTGATGTCATAGCCGGTCGCCCAGACGATCACGTCGATCTGCTCCCGCGTGCCATCGGTGAAGACCACGCCGTCGCCATCGAGCCGCTCGATTCCCGGTCGCACCACGATATCGCCTGACCCGGCGCGCAGCAGGAACTCGCCCGAGACGGTGCCGTGGCTTTCGAACGGTTCGATCTCCGGCTCAGGCAGTCCATAGTCGCTCATCTTGCCGACCGCCTTGCGGATCATCTTGCCGCCCAGCCACTGCCGCATCGCCTTGGGCATCCAGGCCGGGGCCGGATTCTTGTCGATCGGCTGTCCGCCCAGATACTTGGGAAAGATCCAGACGCCCCGGCGGGCCGAGACGAACAGCCGCGCCGCCATGGGCCGCTGCGACAACTCGCTGGCAATATCCATCGCGCTGTTGCCCAGGCCGACCACCAGCACCCGCTTGCCGATGCAGTCTACCGGTTCAAACGGGGTGCGGTAATTGTGGCTGTGGATCTGCGCGCCATCGAACTGGCCCGGATATTCCGGGATCCGCGCCGCCCAGTGGTGGCCATTGGCAACGCACAGGGCATCGTAATGCATCACCTCGCCAGTGGAGAGCGTGATCCGCCAGCCGCCTTCGGTCATTCGCTCGGCGCTTTCGACCCGGGTGTTGAAGCGGATGTGGCGGCGCAGGTCAAAGTGATCGACGTAATCATGGAAGTACTGCAGCAGCAGCGAATGGTGCGGATAGTCGGGCCAGTCCGCCGGCACGGGATAGTCCTCGAACGCCAGCCGCCACTTCGAGGTATCGATGTGCAGGCTCTGGTAGCAAGCACTCATCCCGTTGGGATTGTTGTAATACCAGGTACCGCCGATGTCGTCCGATGCCTCGTAGACATCGAACGGAATGCCGTGATCCTGCAGCCGCTTGGCCGTGGTAAATCCGGAACAACCCGCGCCGATGATGCAGACCCGGGGCAGTGCGCGCGTTTCAGCCATTTGTGCCTCTCTTGATAGGCCTCTGGCGGGCCTTGGTGCGGAGTATGTTTAAGCGCGCGATTAAAGTCCAGCGGCCATTTGATTGATCTGGCGCAAAGCGCTTGCCGCCCACGCTGGTTAGATCAGCCTTGGGGAAGTCCCGGCACAGGGACGGCAATGGAGAGCTGCCGCAATGAACGAAACCTTCGATCCCACCGCCTGGTCCGGGCTGGTGCTTGGCTTTACCGCACTGTTCGCGGGCATCGGCGCGCTGCGCAAACCCGGCGCCTGGCGGACCATGCTGGAAGAGGTTGAAGGTTCACCCGCGCTGCAATTCCTCTGCGGGATGCTGGAACTGGTGGTCGGTACGGTGGTCTACCTAGTCAACCCCTGGGTTCCGGCCGATCTGCTGGCCTGCGTGATGAAAGGCATCGGCGGGCTGATGATGATCGAGGCGCTGGTGATCCTCGGCTTCGTCGACATCTACAGCCAGTTCTGGCTGAAGAACCTCACCCACATGCACCGCGGCTGGGCCATGACGACCAGCCTGTTCGGGCTGGTGCTGGCGGTGCTTTCAGCAACCCGCTTCCACTAGGCCTTCCAGCCCGGCCCCTTCACGAACTGGCCAGGGCGCGCATCAGTGTGTTCGCCGCTGCGCAGGACGGCCGTGCCATTGACCAGCACGTCGGAGACGCCAACCGCGTAGGAGTGCGGCTTGTCGTAAGTCGCGGTGTCGGCGATCTTGGCGGGATCGAACACGACCACGTCCGCCGCATAGCCCGCCGCCAGCCGCCCGCGCCCACGAATGCCGGCTTGCTGCGCAGGGAGCGAGGTCAGGCGGCGGATCCCCTCGGCCAGCCCGATCACCTGCTCATCACGGATATATTTGCCCAGGAACCGGGCGACATTGCCGTAGGCGCGCGGGTGGGTATTCTTGAGCAGGAACTTGCCTTCGGGCGCCATCGACCCGGCATCGGACCCCAGCATGGTCCACGGCCAGCGGATGTTCTTCTTGATGTTCTCTTCGCTCATCAGGAAGAAGGCGGCGTCGACCCGGCTGTCATCCTCGATCACCAGATCGATGATCGTGTCTTCCGGGCTGGTTCCGCGCATCGCTGCGACCTGGGCCAGGGTCTTGCCCGTCAGCGGCTTCAGCGCCGGGTTCTTGAATCCGATCAGCAGCACGCCTTCTGGTGAGCCGGTATTGTGGAGCAGGTTCTCCCACCCCTGCGGCACGCCCCGCATTTCGGCCAGCACGCGGGCGCGGATCACCGGGTCCTTGAGCCGCGCGACCCAGGCATCGTGCCCGCCCTGCTGCACCCACAGCGGCATGGTGGCGTAGAGCCCGGTCGAGCCGGCGGTATAGGAATAGAGATTGGCCGAGACGTCGATTCCCGCCTGCCGCGCGGCATCGAGCTTCGCCAGCGCCAGGTCGGCCTTGTACCAGTTGTCCTTCCCGCCCGGCTTGATGTGGTAGATCTGCACCCGCGCCTTCGCGCGCCGCCCGATCTCCAACAACTCGTCGATCGATTCGAGGTAGCGTTCCGCCTCGCTGCGCATGTGGCTGATATAGCTGCCGCCGAACTCGGCCGCCGCTGTCGTCAGCGCAACCAGCTCGTCGGTATTGGCAAAGTTACCCGGGGCATAGATCAGCGAGGAGCCGATCCCGAGCGCCCCGGCGCGCATTTCCATCCGCACCAGCTCCTGCATCCGCCGCAGCTGCTCCGGGCTGGCACGGACATCATCATAGCCAACCTCGTGCATCCTGAGCGTCGTCGCCCCGACGAAGGAAGCGACATTGCACGATACGCCCTTGGCCTCGAGGAAGCCGAGGTACTGGCTGAGCGTGGTCCAGCCGATGTCGAACTTGATATCGCCCTGCTCGCGCCGCTCGCGCGCCTTCATCTCGGGCGTCAGGGGGCCCATTGACCAGCCCTCGCCCATCACTTCCAGCGTTACGCCCTGGCGGATATCGCTTTGCGAGCGGCCATCCTCGATCAGGCTGTCGTTGGCCCAGGACAGCATGTTGATGAAGCCGGGCGCAACCGCCTGGCCCTTGGCATCGAGTTCCAGCGTACCGCGCGCGGCGGAAAGGTTGCCGATCGCCGCGATCTTGCCGTCGATGATGCCGACGTCAGCCTCGCGCCCGGCGGTGCCCAGCCCGTCGAACACCGTCCCGCCGCGCACGATCGTGTCATAGCGCCCGGACTTTCGCGCTTCAGCGATCGCGGGCGAGACAGCGAGAGCGGCGAGGCCGGCGGTAAAGCCGCGGCGCGTGGCAGTGATGGTCATAGGGCCGGACTATCCCGGCCTAACCCAGCTGCGTCAATCCCGAGGCATAGGGTGCGACCAGTGCGCCCGCCCGGTCCCAGCCGCCCAGCAGCCACAGGTGCAGCCTTGCCGGATCGCCGGGGAGGATCACCGGCATCCGCTCCACGCCCAGCTCGCGCAGCATGGCATTGGCCGGGCAGGTCAGCAGGGCGAAACTGGCAACCTCGCTGTCCTTCCACACCCCGGCCAGCGCGAACAGCGGCTGATCGGCGCAGGACAGCCAGTGCTGGCGGCGCTTGCCAGTGACGGGGTCGGTCCTGCCCCACAGCATCAAAGACGTAGCCGGGACCAGGCAGCGGAACTCGCTGTTGCGCAGGTTGCCGATCCAGAACGGCGAATCCGGATTGCACACGGTCAGGACGGAACGGCCCGCCTCCCCGACCGAAGGCGGCGGCGGCACACTCCACAAGCGCGGCACCAGCCGCCGCTCAGCCTCGCCCGCCGGTCGCGGCCCGGCAACGAACTCGCGCCCGGCCGTCACCACCGGGGCGAAGCTGCCTGGCCCGATGGTACCGCCCGACCAGGGATCATCCGCACTGGCCCGCGCGCCAAACCGCACCGCGATCTCGGCAGCGCAGGCGTTGAGGCGGTAAAGCACGGTCATTGCTGGACCTTTCGCGAGGTGCTGCCATATTGTCCAGCGCGCCGCGCACAAGCGGCCGGGTAGGGGGAACTGCCATGTTGAGCGAAAAGCGGCGCAGCCTGCTGGTATTCAACGGCATCGGACTGATCGCGACAGCGATCCTGTCGGGCTGGATCTATTTCTTCTTCCTGCTGGGGGCGATCGACCTCTGGCCCTTCGTCACCGATCTGCCCGTCAGCATCGCGGGTGACCGCCGGGCCTGGAACATGGCGCATCTGGAAGGGATCACTAACGGCACCATGCTGATCGCGATCGGGGCAGCGGGCAGCTATCTCCGGCTGGGCGAGCGGGCCCAGGCGGTGCTGTTCTGGGCGGCGCTGGCGTTCGGCTGGCTGTTTACCCTGCCGGCCATCGCCAATGCCCTGTTCGGCACCCGCGGGCTGGAGTTTGGTGGCGGGCCGTTTCCCGGCGATGTCACGATCAACAACGTGATCTTCCTGGCCGGGTGGCCGGCGATGATCGGTGTGCACGTATCGATCGTCCTGCTGCTGTGGGGCGCATGGCAGCACAATCGCCACGGAGCCGGGCAGTGAGCGAGCCAGCGACTGCGCGGCCCCAAATCCTCGTCCGCCGCATCCCCTTCGCCTTTGACGAGGGGATCGACCCGGTCTGGAACCCCGGCCAGCCGGAATGGAGCCACATGGTCAACGGCGCTTCGCTGGCCATGCCCTATCTCGAGCCGTTCCTGATCAAGACCGTGACCGAGGCGCTGAAGCAGGTGAACGACCCGGCGCTGAAGGCCGATGTCCAGGCCTTCATCGGCCAGGAGGGCGTCCACTATCAAAGCCACCGCCGCTACAACGAGATCCTCAAGCAGACCTACCCGGAGCTCGCCCTGACCGAGGCAGAGTTGGACACGGACTACCGCCGCTTCCAGCAGCGCAGCCTGAAGTGGCGGCTGGCCTATACCGCCGGGTTCGAGACGATGACCATGGGCATCACCGAATGGCTGATCCGCCGCCGCCAGCCCTTGTTCGCCGGGTCGGACAGCGCGATTGCCTCGCTGGTGCTGTGGCACATGGTCGAGGAGACCGAGCACAAGAACGTCGCCTGGGATCTCTACAACCACCTCTATGGCGATTGGTTCGGCCGGACCTGGGGGCTGATCTGCGGCACGGTCCACGTCGCGCTGGCCAGCCGCAAGGGCTATGTCCGGATGCTGCGGCGCGACGGCCTTTGGCGGAGCGCGCGCAGCCGGCTGCGGCTGTGGACGATGGTCGCGCGGTTCCTGCGCCATGCCTCGCCCGCCATGCTGCGCTCGCTGCTGCCCGGCTATCACCCGTCCAAGGCGCGCGATCCGGCCTGGGTGGCGCAATGGGCCGGGGCCTATGCCGGCCTGCCGGAAGGGCGCATCCCGCTGCTCGACACGGCCGATCCGGAAATCCCCGCCCGCTTCGCCTGACGCTGGACCTTCGCGCGGCAAACGCCTATCTATGGGCCATCCCCGGGGAGCCGCTTGGCTGAGAGGGGCGGTTAGCATCGCCCGACCCGTCGAACCTGAACCCGTTAGCACGGGCGGAGGGAGTGGTTGGCCGTCCAAGCCTGCGCTCCCGCTTCGCCCACGAAGGAGCGCACATGGCCGACATCAACAGCAAGCTCGAAATCGGCGTCACGACCGGGCCGATCCGCGGCTCGAAGAAGGTCCACGTCGGCCCGCTCGGCGTGAAAATGCGCGAAATTCACCTGGAGCCCGGCAGCGGCGAGCCGCCGGTCCGGGTCTATGACACCTCCGGCCCCTATACCGATCCCGAAGCCACGATCGACATCGCCAAGGGCCTGCCCGAACTGCGCGCCGAATGGATTCGCGGCCGCGGCGACGTGGAGGAAGTGACCCAGCGCGAAGTGCGGCCCGAGGACAACGGCCAGCTCGGCCCGGACCGTTCCGGCGGCGTCCCCGCCTTCCCCAATGTCCGACGCCAGGTCCTCCGCGCCAAGCCCGGCGCCAACGTCAGCCAGATGCACTATGCCCGCCGCGGCATCATCACGCCCGAGATGGAATATGTCGCCACCCGCGAAAACCTGGGGCGCGAGATGCTGCGCGAATATGTTCGTGACGGACAAAGCTATGGCGCCGAAATCCCGGACTTCGTGACGCCAGAATTCGTCCGCGATGAAGTGGCCCGCGGCCGCGCGATCATCCCCAACAACATCAACCACCCGGAATCAGAGCCGATGGCAATCGGCCGCAACTTCCTGGTCAAGATCAACGCCAATATCGGCAACTCGGCTGTCGCATCCGACGTCGCCTCCGAAGTCGACAAGATGGTCTGGTCGATCCGCTGGGGCGCGGACACCGTGATGGACCTCTCGACCGGGCGCAACATCCACGACACCCGCGAATGGATCATCCGCAACAGCCCCGTGCCGATCGGCACCGTGCCGATCTATCAGGCGCTGGAAAAGGTCGGCGGCGTGGCCGAGGACCTGACCTGGGAAGTGTTCCGCGATACCCTGATCGAACAGGCCGAACAGGGCGTGGACTATTTCACGATCCACGCCGGGGTGCGCCTGCCCTATGTGCCGCTGGCCGCCAAGCGCGTCACCGGCATCGTCAGCCGCGGCGGCAGCATCATGGCCAAGTGGTGCCTGGCGCATCACAAGGAATCGTTCCTCTATGAACGGTTCGACGAGATCACCGAGATCATGAAGGCCTATGACATCGCCTATTCGCTGGGCGATGGCCTGCGCCCCGGCTCCATCGCCGACGCCAACGACGAAGCCCAGTTCGCCGAACTCTACACTTTGGGTGAACTCACCCACCGCGCCTGGAAGGAAGACGTCCAGGTGATGATCGAGGGCCCCGGCCACGTGCCGATGCACAAGATCAAGGAGAACATGGAAAAGCAGCTTGAGGTCTGCGGCGAAGCGCCGTTCTACACCCTCGGGCCGCTCGTCACCGATATTGCCCCGGGCTATGACCACATCACCAGCGGCATCGGCGCGGCGATGATCGGGTGGTACGGCACGGCAATGCTTTGCTACGTCACGCCGAAGGAACACCTGGGCCTGCCCGACCGCGATGACGTGAAGACCGGCGTTGTCACTTACAAGCTCGCCGCCCACGCGGCTGACCTTGCGAAGGGCCACCCGGCCGCACAGGTGCGCGACAATGCGCTCAGCAAGGCCCGCTTCGAATTCCGCTGGCGCGACCAGTTCAACCTGTCGCTCGATCCCGACACGGCCGAGCAATACCACGACCAGACCCTGCCGGCCGAAGGCGCCAAGTCAGCCCACTTCTGCTCGATGTGCGGGCCCAAGTTCTGCTCGATGAAGATCAGCCAGGAAGTGCGCGAGTTCGCCCGGCTGCAGAACCAGGGCGCCGATACCTTCGTCGCTGCCGAAGAGGCCGAGGCCGGCATGGCGGCAATGAGCAAGGTCTACGACGAAACTGGCCGCGAGCTCTATATGGGCGCTGGGGATCGGGAGCACGACTAGGCGGAGCGGGGGCGATGAAGCACTGGCTGCTGACCTACACCCTCGCCCCTGATTACCTTGAACGCCGCGCCGCGCTTCGGGCAGAGCACCTGGCTCTCGCCCAGGGCGCGGCCGAGCGGGGCCAACTGCTGCTGGGCGGGGCCACTTATGAGGCTGGCGCTGCGCCCGCCGAGGCCCTGCTGCTGTTCGCGGGCGAAGATGCCAGCACGGCGGAGGCCTTCGCTCGCAGCGATCCCTACGTGGCGCAAGGCTTGGTCACGCGCTGGTCCGTGCGCGAGTGGGCCACAGTCGCCGGAAAGTGGAGTGCAGGCGCGGGATCTTGATGTTCGGAAACAAACGCTGACCAGCCGCATCAACTCCACTACCCACCGACCCCCATTCATGCGAACCTCCGGCCTAGTCCTCTGAACCCCGGAGAAGCCATGCCTCGCCTGATCCCCGTCGCCCTGCTCTCCGCCGCGCTGGTCGCCGCTCCCCCCGTTGCCGCAAACAAGCCTGCGTCTGCGCCCGGCCCGGTCTTCACGCCATCGGAGCTGCCCTATCCGTTCTCCAGCGCGGTGCAGGTGGGGGATGTGCTGTACCTTTCGGGCCAGCTGGGCGCCGAGGATGGGGGCGGCAAGGTGGTCCCAGGCGGGATCGGGCCGGAGAGCGAGCAGATGTTCAAGCGGATCGGCCAGACCCTGACCCAGCACGGCCTGAGCTTTGACGACGTGTTCAAATGCTCGGTCTTCCTGGCCGACATGGCGGACTGGCCAGCCTTCAACACGATCTACGCGCGCCACTTCAAGCCCGGCCGCTATCCCGCGCGCTCGGCGATGGGGGTGAACGGGCTGGCGCTGGGCGCGCGGGTGGAGATGGAGTGCTGGGCGCACAAGCCGCAGCAGCGCTGAGTCCGTTTTCCTACTCGCGCGCCGCCTGCTATGTTCGCAGCGGCTCTTTGCAATTGTTGATCGGCACTGGCTGGCGCACGCGGCGGGAAATTTTTTCGGCCCGTGTGGCGCTCGGCCCGTTCTGCCCGCCAGGCCGGGAGTTCTGCGGGCTTTAGTGTGTTGGAAGAAGCGGACTGCGTGTCAACTGTGTCAAGTTCGGCGTAACGTTGCCGTCGCCAATTCTGGCAGTGGGCAGCAAGGTCGCGGTGCGGTAGCACAATACCCACAATGATAACTGGCGGGATACGAGGATGACCGAGCACGGCCAATTTGGGGAACAGACCGGCGGCTGCCTGTGCGGCGCGGTGCGCTACAAGATCACGGCTGAGCCGTTCATGCAGGCGGTGTGCCACTGCAAGAATTGCCAGCGCCAGGCCGGCAGCGGCTGGTCGATGATCCTGGGCCTGCCGGAAAGCGGCGTGGAAATCACCGGAACGGTGCAGACCTATGTCGATCACGGGACCAGTGGCGGCGAAGTGCATCGCCAGTTCTGCCCAACCTGCGGATCGCCGGTCTTCACCCGCGTGCCGGCGCAAGTGGGCGGGATCTTCGTCAAGGCCGGGACGCTCGACGATACGTCCAGCTTCGCGCCTGCGATCCAGTTCTGGACCGACAGCAAGCAGCACTGGATCGAGATCCCGGATGTGCCCGGGGTGCCGGGCAATCCGGGCTAGCCAGCCGGTTCAGCCTCGGGCCAGCCGCACCAGCGCTTCGTCCAGGGCTTGCAGGAAGCGCGATCGGTCGGTCTTGGCAAAGGGCGCCGGTCCGCCAATCGCATCGCCGCCGGCGCGCAGATCGGCCATGATCGCGCGGGTGGCGATGGCGCTGCCGATCGAGGCATGGGTAAAGGGCTTGCCGGTGGAGGAGAGCACCGTGGCCCCGGCCTTGAGGCAGCGGTCGGCCAGCAGGATGTCGCTGGTCACGACGACGGCCCGGGCATCGGCGCGTTCGGCGATCCAGTCATCCGCGGCGTCGAAGGCGTCGGATACGGTGACGCGGGCGATCAGCGGGTGATCGGGCACGCGCAGCCGCATGTTGCTGACCACGTGGACCGGGACCTGGCGGCGGAAGGCGACCTTGTAGATCTCTTCCTTCACCGGGCAGGCATCGGCATCGACCAGAATCCGGAGCGGCGGCTTGGTCATCGGCGGCAGGCGGTCAGCGCTTCATGTGCTCCAGCCCGGCGAGGACGCCCGGCTTGAGGCTCGGCTTCGAGGCGTTCTGCTTGGGCGGCTTTTCCGCCTTGGGCTTGCGAACTTCGCGGCTCGATTTCTTCTGGCTCTTGGCCATGGCACGTTCCTTTGCGGGGCAGATGCCCCAAGCCCCGGCCTAGGCTTGTTGACGCGGGAAAGCGAGGACCCATTGCGCCGCCACCCGCCTTGGCGCGGCGCAGTCTAGCGCTTGCGGACGAATTCCGCGCGCAGGACCAGGCCCTTGATGCCGGGGTACTTGCAGTCAATCTCCTGCGCATCGCCCGTCAGGCGGATCGAGGGGATGACGGTGCCCTGTTTCAGCGTCTGCCCGGCACCCTTGACGGTCAGGTCCTTGATCAGCGTGACCGAATCCCCGTCAGCCAGGATGTTGCCAACCGCATCGCGCACTTCGACCGCGCTCTCCGCCGCGCGCTTGGCGGCAAGTTCGGAGGCGGGCAGCCATTCGCCGCTGTCCTCGTCATAGACATAGTCTTCGTCGTCACCGGCCATGTGGGTTCCCCTTCCATAGCGGCCATGACAGGCGGAGGGCGCCCGCGCAACGGGCGTTGACAGGAAGCCGCCGTCGGCCAAGTCTTGCCGGCGACAGGAGGTGCAGCGATGGCAAAGGGATGGAGTTGGATGCTGTGGGGGGCGGCGGCCTATAACTGGCTGATCAGCCTGCCCGTGGTGCTGAACGGCACAGTGGCCGCGCAAGACAAGGTGAGCGCCGTGTTGGTGGCGGCCTTCGGCGTGCTTTATGCGCTGGTCGCGATAAACCCGGCGCGGTTGGCTGCGACACTGTGGGCCGGGGTGGTCGGCAAGTTGGGCCTCGTCGCGCTGCTTGCGCCGTCAATCGTGGCGGGCACCGCAGCACCGGGATCAGCCCCGGTGCTGGCCGGTGATCTGATCTTTACCGCGGGGTTCCTCGCCCTGCTGCTGGGCCCGGCCAGGCGATTGGGTTGATGGAGCGCACGATCATCCGCCTGGGCCCGCAGCACCGTGCAGGCGCGATTGCGACCCTGGCAGCGGCATTCCAGACCGATCCGGCGGTCAGCTGGATCATTCCTGACGATGCCGAGCGCGCGCGCCGCCTGCCGCGGATGTTCGCTTGGCTGTGGGACGATCACCAGCGTCATGGCATCGCGCTGGGCACGCCGGGGTGCGAGGCGGTGACGCTGTGGCGCTTGCCGGGCAAGGTCCACCACCACGATCCGCTCTGGCCGCCCGAACTGGCGCGGCTGCTGAGGATCTTCGGGCGGCGCATCCTGCGCGGTGCCAAGGTCGGCGATGCAATTTCTTCGCACCTGCCGAAGGACGAGGAATGGTACTATCTACGCTATGCCGGGGTGCGGCCCGATTGCCAGGGCCAGGGCCTTGGCGGCCTGACCATCCGCGCGGGCATTGCCGAGGCAACGGCCGCTGGCAGGCCCACGCTGCTGGAAACCGCGACCGAGGCGAATGTCGGCATCTACCTGCGGCTGGGCTTTGCGGTACACGAGGAATGGGACGTGCCGGCCAGCGACGGCCCGCACTTCTGGTCGATGTCGCGCCCCGTCTGACCTCGGCGCTTCAGAATCCGCTAGCGAGGAACTCTTCGGCCAGCCCTGCCAGCAGGGCGGTGCCGCGCGGCAGGACCGCCTCGTCCACCATCATCCGCGGCGAATGGATTCCGCAGCACGAATTCCAGTCTGCTCCGTCTTCGGCCACGCCCAGGAAGAACATCGCGCCGGGGACTTTTTCCAGCACGTAAGAAAAGTCCTCCGCCCCCATGATCGGCGCGGGCAGGGTCTGCCAGGCTCCGTCACCGAATAGCGCGCCGGTTACCCGCTCGCCAAATGCAACGGCGCGGGCATCGCAGATCGTCACCGGGAAGCCTTCGATCACCGTGACCTCGGCGGTCAGGCCATGCGCAGACGCGATGCCGCTGGCAAGTTGACGCAAGGCATCGTGCAGCTTGGCGCGGTGGCGCGGCGAGAGGGTGCGCATCGTCCCCTTCAGCGTCGCGAAATCGGCGATGACGTTATGCGCCGTCCCGCCCTCGATCCGCGCGACTGTGACCACCACCGGATCGTGGGCATTGAACTGGCGCGTCACCAGCGTCTGAATGCCCAGCACGATTTCGCAGGCAACCGGCACCGGATCCTGGGTCTGGTGCGGCATCGAGGCATGGCCGCCCGCGCCCTTGACCACGATCTCGAACTGGTCAGCCGCGGCCATCAGCGGTCCCGCGCGCCCGGCAACCAGGCCGTGCTTCGCATTCGGCATGACGTGGAGCGCAAAGGCGGCATCAGGCAATGGGTCGATCAGGCGATCATCAAGCATGAAGCGCGCGCCGTGGTGCCCTTCCTCGCCCGGCTGGAACATGAAGGAGACCGTGCCCTTCAGTTCCGCCTGCCGCGCCGCCAGCACCCGCGCCGCGCCGGCTAGCATGGCGGTGTGGGCATCGTGCCCGCAGGCATGCATTGCACCAGTCACCTGCGAGGCGAACGGCAGACCCGTCTCCTCGGGCATCGGCAAGGCATCCATATCGCCGCGCAGCAGGACATGGCGGCCCGGCGCAGCGCCCTGCAGCGTGGCGACCATGCCCGTGGTCGACGACCCCTCGCGCCAGGTCAGCGGCAGGTCGGCAAGGGCTGCGCGGACCTTGTCGCGGGTGCGGGGCGTGTGCAGCCCCAGTTCGGGTTCGGCATGGATCGCGCGGCGCAGCGCGACAACCTCGGCAGAGATCGCGCGGGCGGCTTCAAGCAGATGACTATGGAACATGGGCGGATGATAGCCCACCCGCCGCCAGCGTCTAGGTCCCGAAAGCCTAGGCTCCGATCTTTGCCGCGATGCGCCGCGCCGCAGCATTGTGCATCAGCACCGAAATTGCCAGCAGCACATTCAGCACGACTGCCTGGTAGATCATGTAATAGAGCGGCGATCCGGCAAACATCGACAGCCCGAGCACGATCGCGCGCGGGTTGGGGCCAAGCACCTTGCACATCAACAGCAGCGGGGGCGCTTCGGCGCGGACGGCGGCGGCAATCGCCGCAAGGCGGGCAGGATCGCCCTTGGCCGCATCGACCGCCGCATCAATCCGCAGCGCATGCGGGGTCATCCCGCTGGCGGCGTTGAGATAGGCCGAGACAAATACCCCGAACAGGCTCTTGCTGGTGGCCGAACCCGCCTGACCATGGCTGTGACGGATCCACGGCGTGCCATAGACATACCACTGGTACTGGCGGCGCTGGACCTCGACATGGTTGGATTGCACCGCATGGCTGACCCCGGCCACCACCAGCAGGATCCATGCCGCAGCGCCGCTGAAGAACCCGGTCTCACCCGCCAGCACCGCACCCAGGATCAGGTAGAGCACGATATGGCTGGCATAGTCGCAGATGCCGTCGACCATCTCACCGATCGGACTGGACCGACCGGTCATCCGCGCCAGATCCCCATCGGCCCCGTCGACCACGTGCCAGCCCATGTGCAGCGCCATGCCCAGCGCCGCGCCCACCGGCCAGGCTAAATTTGTATAGGCAATCCCGGCGGCAACCACCATCAGCCCGCCAAGGACCGAAACCATGTTGGGGGTTATCGGCGTATGCGCCAGGCCGCGCGCCAGCTGCCACGCCAGCGGGTGATAGAGGTAATGATTAAGCGGGTCCTGCAGTTCGCGCGGGCGCTGCGGCCGCACTGGCTTTGCCCGTTCCAATCCCGCCACGACCTGATCCACCTTGCCCTCACCTGTTCGACCCGGCCGCTGCAGGCCTGCCTTCCCCTTAGAGGGGCAGAGGGCGGCCTCACAAGAGGCCTGTAAGAGGAGTCCTGCACAGTTTGCCCAGTCCGGATTTGCCTCGCGCAGGATTGGTGCTATGCTTGTAAGCCTGCATTGCGCAGGCGCACGATCCGGGTCCGGTCATATTCCGAAGGGAATCAACTGGAATCGGTGGTCGGAACGGGAAGCAAACGGTTGCCGCTGGCAGCCGCCGGTTTTCTGCATTCGGCTTGACCTGCGCCAAACTTCTTGCTTTTGGCGCGCGATTTTACAATGGGGCGACCTTTCATTGAGGCCGCGCTGCGCCGTTCGAGAAGGATTGAAATCTAATGAAGCCGATCAAGGTCGCCATTATTGGCGTTGGCAACTGCGCCAGTTCGCTGGTTCAGGGGGTTACCTACTATCGCCAGAACAACTCCGCGCAGGGCCTGATCCACGACAAGATCGGCGGCTTTGGCGCGGGTGACGTAGATTTCGTGCTCGGCGTCGACGTCGATGCCCGCAAGGTCGGCAAGGATATTGCCGAAGCCATCTTCGCCAAGCCCAACAACACCGCCGTGTTCCAGGCCGAAGTGCCGCTGACCGGCACCAAGGTGATCATGGGCAAGATTTCGGACGGCGTTGCTCCGCACATGACCACGGTCGGTGAAAAGGGCTTCATCGTTGCTGACGCAGCCGAGCCCAGCCACGCCGACATCGTCCAGGCGATCAAGGATTCTGGCGCAGAAGTGCTCGTCAACTTCCTGCCCGTCGGCTCGCAGGCCGCCACCGAATTCTACATGGAATGCGCGCTCGAAGCCGGCGTTGCCGTGGTCAACTGCATGCCGGTGTTCATCGCCAGCAACCCGGAATGGGAAGCCAAGTTCCGGGCCAAGAACATCCCGATCGTGGGTGACGACAT
Organism: Sphingomonadaceae bacterium; assembly: GCA_009926135.1. Taxonomy (GTDB): domain Bacteria; phylum Pseudomonadota; class Alphaproteobacteria; order Sphingomonadales; family Sphingomonadaceae; genus Novosphingobium. The sequence goes on along the minus strand of RFPL01000001.1, from coordinate 283,826 downwards.
CAAGGCCCAGGTCGGCGCCACGATCGTTCACCGCGTGCTCTCCAGCCTGTTCGCCGCTCGCGGCGTGACGGTGGAGCGGACCTACCAGCTCAACACTGGTGGCAACACCGACTTCATGAACATGCTGGACCGCCAGCGTCTTGGTTCCAAGAAGGAATCGAAGACTGAAGCCGTCCAGGCCATGCTCGCCCAGCGCCTGGAAGACGAGAACATCCACGTCGGCCCGTCGGACTATGTTCCCTGGCAGAAGGACAACAAGCTTTGCTTCCTGCGCCTCGAAGGCCTGCAGTGGGGCAACGTGCCGATGGAACTGGAACTGCGCCTCTCGGTGGAAGACAGCCCGAACTCGGCCGCTTGCGTCATGGACGCGATCCGCTGCGCCAAGCTGGCGCTGGACCGCGGCGAAGGCGGGGCCGTGATCGGCGCCTCGGCCTACTTCTGCAAGCATCCGCCGCAGCAGTTCAACGATGACCTCGCCGCCCAGATGGTTGAGGAATACATCGCCGACACTGCGCTGGCTGCTGAATAAGCCCAGCCAATTGGTTCAAGGAACGGCGCCGGTTGATCCCGGCGCCGTTTCTGTTTGAGGATGCCTGCATGGACGCCCTGATCATTGCCGCTGGTTTCGGCAGCCGCCTGCGTGACGTTTCCGATTCCAAGCCGCTTACGCCAATCGCCGGAATTCCGCTGCTCGAACTCGGCGCGCGGCAAGCAAGGGCAGCCGGGGTGCAGCGCGTCGTCGTGGTGACCGGGCATGAGGCCGAACGGATTGAGGTGGCGCTGCCCGCGATAGCAGAACGCGTCGGGATTCCGGTCGTTGCCCAGCGGGTGGAGGACTGGTCAAAGCCCAACGGCTGGTCGGTCATGGCCGGCGCTGACGTTATTGACGGCAATTACTTGCTGATGATGTCAGACCACATCTTTTCCGGATCAATCCTGCGCAACCTGGCGCAGCAGCACGGCCCAGATCGCGGCGTGACCCTGGCGGTCGACTTCGCGTGCGACAATCCGCTGGTCGATCCCGATGACGCGACCTGGGTCAAGCTGGACGGGCGCGGCTTCATCACTGGCATTGGCAAGACCATTGCCGCTTACGATGCGGTCGATTGCGGGGCCTTTCTGGCAACGCCGGAACTGGCGCAGGCAATTCGTGCCGCGATTGCCGAGGGCAAGGCCGGGAGCCTGTCCGAAGGGATGCAGCGGCTGGCGGATGCAGGGCGCGCGGCGACGATGGATATCGGCACGGCCTGGTGGCTCGATGTCGATGATCCGCGCGCTTATGAACTGGCCGAAGACCAGGCGCCGCGCGAACTGCCCGAGATCTACGGACCCGCTTAGGGATACTTCAGCGAGATCCGGGTCGTCAGCCCGGGCTTTGGCACGTTCAGTCGAACCGAGCGGAACTGCGGCAAGCCGGCCAGCGTCGCTGGATTGTTCGAGAAGCCATAGCCTTCGGCCGGCAGGCCCAGGCCCGTGCGGTCAAACCGGCCATCGCGGTTCTCATCATGATAGAGCGCCAGGGCATAGACCCCCGGCTTGGGCACGAAGATGCAGCCTCGCGTGGTGCCGGTATTGGCCTCGACCCGGCCGACATAAAGCGAGCCGCGCTTGACCAGGAACTTCGACGAGTCATCGGCATAGAGCGTGATCGCGACCACGCCGTTGCCATTGCGGACGCCATCGATCACCACGTTGAGCCAGGTCCCGCTGGCCGGGCCAGTGCAGCCCGCCGGGGCTGGTACCGGCGCGCTTGCGGCAATCGGCGTCGAGGCAGTCGAAACCGCAGTCAAGGCAGCAAGGGCGAGGGCCGCGGCGCGGATACGTCGGGGCTGGATCATCGCTTCGTCATCCTGTTTGTTGGGAAGCCTGGCATGCGCGCCCGGCACCGCTAACCGGTGCATTGCCTGCCAGTGTTACCCCCCAATTACGATTCGCCCGCTGAATAACGGGTGAATTTGGCAACAATTGGGTAACCACTCAGGATTCGTCAACCACGCGGCCGCGATCAAGGTGGATGATCCGATCGGCGCGGCCCAGCAAAACGCCGCGGTGGGCGATCAGCAGGATCGTCATGCGCCCGCGCAGGCGCCCCAACGCAGCCGCAATTGCCGCCTCGTTCGCGGGATCCAGCGCCGAGGTTGCCTCATCCAGGATCAACATTTGCGGATCGCGCAGCAGCGCCTGGGCCAGCATCAACCGTTGCCGCTCACCGCCCGACAGCGCGCGTCCGCCATCGCCGAGCAGCGTGTCCAGCCCGGCGGGCAGCGCGCGTACGAAATCAGCGGCCGCGGCATCTTCGAGGGCAGCCCAGAGCCGGGCATCAGTTGCATTGGGCGCGCCCCACCGCAGGTTCTCGCGAAGGCTCGCCGCCAGCAGCAGCGGTTCCTGCGCGATATAGGCCACCTGGCCGCGCCAGGCGCGCTGGTGCGCCGGATCAAGCGGCACCCCATCGATCGCGACCAATCCCCGGTCGGGGGCGAGCAGACCAGCCAAAAGGTCGGCCAGCGTGCTCTTGCCAGCCCCTGAAGGGCCGACCAGGGCCGTGATCTTGCCGGCCGGCACTACCAGCGAGACCGCATCCACCGCCGCGGCGGGCTGGCCGGCATAGTGCACCACGGCGCCTGCCAGCGTGATCGCCTGAGCCAGCTGCGGCGCTGCGTCGGCGCGCACGGGTGGCTCACACGCGGCTTCGGCCGAAACAATCAACGCCCGCGATTCGGCCAGTGCCGGCCGCGCATGATGCCATTGCTGCCAGGCCTCCTGCACGGCCCCCAACAGCGGCACGGCGCGGGCGAACAATGCCGCCATCGGCAGCAGCGATACAAGCGGGACTGCCCAGCGCGATATCGCGAGCCAGACCAGCACGGCCAGCACTACGGCCCCGCCGCCATGCAGCACCAGCGCGCCAAGGCTGGCATTGCTTACGAAGCTGCGCCGCGCCGCCGCCAGACCAGAAAAGGCCTCGGCCGCATCGCGCTCCATCTGTGCTTCAGCGCCGCTCGCCTTGGTCAGTCGCAAGGCCGCAAGGCCGTCATGCAGCGCCGCATGGACCTGATCCCACGCCCGGCCCAGCGCCGCTCCCTCGCTGGCCGCACGCTGGCGCAGACCCGCATAGGCCAGCAGGACCAGGGCGCAGCCAGCACCCGCCGCTAGCGCCAGCAGTGGCGAGATGGCCAGCGCGGCCAGGCCGAGCGCCAGCAGCGTGACCGCAGCGGAGAACCCCGCCAGCGCCTGGTTAAGCCCGAAGCCGACGCGGTCGAGGTTGCTGATTAACAGGCTGGCCTGCTGCGAGCGGCGCAGCCCCGACAAAAATCGCCAGTCGGCATGAAGCAGCGCCCGCCAGGTTCGCTGGCGCAGACCATTGACCACGGCCAGTTCCAGTTCGAGCGCGGCGCGGGTTCGCAGCAGGGCAATGACGGCGCGCAGCAGCACCAGCCCGACAAAGCCCGCAAGCAGCCCTTCCAATCCCAGCCACGTTGGCATGAAGCCAGCCAGCCAGTCCGGTCCAGCAACCCCGCCGGCGGGCAGCAGCAGGGCCAGCAGCGGCACCAGCAACGCCAACCCAAGGCCTTCGGTCAGGGCGGATGCCAGCATCAACAGGCTGAGCTGCAGCGCCTGGCCGTGTTGCCTTCCGGTCAGCAGATCGGGGAGGCCGGAGGGGGAGCCGCCGCTCATTGGTTACGTCCTTCGATGTGGTTGACGTAGCGCGCCAGCATGATCGCGCGCGGCACTGCAGCTTCGCGCAGCAAGCGCTCTTCCACCGGCACAGCGCCGCTCTTCGGCCAGTCTTCCAGCGCGCGGCGGATCCGGGGAAAGTCGATCATGGCGCTCAGCCTTTCACTTTCCGCGAGCCGCTCGACCTCGGCCAGCAGCTCGGCCCGCCGCCGGGTCAGCTTGAGGTGCCAGTCGGCGCCGTGCCGGCCGTGGCGGGTCTCCAGCCGCTGGGCTTCGGGCATGATCCCGCGCGCCATTTCACGCGCGAGCCAGCGGGTCTGTCCATCGCGCAGGAACAGGTCGGTGGGCAGGCCCAGGCAGAATTCGACAAAAGGTCGGTAGGCCGTGGGATCGCGCTGGGGAATGCCGTAGATCTGCTCGAACCCATGCATCACGTCGCAATGGTCATTGCGCTGGAATAGCTCGAACTCGCGCCAGCGGCCCAGTTCCGGCCAGCGCCGGACGGGCTGGCCAGCCCGGCGGGCGCGATCCCGTGCGCCGGAAGCCTTGGCATAGTCGGCCCGCAGTGGCGAAGCGATCGCGAACACGTCCGGCTGCCCCCGCAGCTGCCGTTGCCAGTGCCACAGCGGCGCAGGGAAGAAGGGTAGCACGCTGAGCGCCAGGAACCGCCGCAGCAGCGAGCGGCCATCAGCCCCGGCATGGCACAGCGCGCGGTACAATTGCCGCCAGCGCCCGCGCAGCAGGTATTCCGGAAAGCCCCAGCCGCCCTCGGCACTGAAGGTGAAGTTGCCATAGTCAGCGCCAAGCACCACGTCGCAGCCCGCCGTCCGCGCGCCGCGCCACAACGCGTGGAAGTGGGAAAAGTTGGACTGGTTGATCGTGGCCGAACCCGTGGCAAAGAACATCTCCGCCAGCCCTGCATCGAAGCCTGATCCGGCATTGTCTTCGAAATGAGTCACCAACCGGGGATGCAGCGCCGCGAAGGCTTCGACATTGGGGCGCTCGTCCCCGAACTGCCCGGCACTGACATGGCCGTCCCACGCCGGCTCGACCGTGAAGGTAAAGGCGTGAAGGCTGCCGCCCGCCGGCATTTCGGCCAGCGCCTTGGCCGCGACTTGGGGGGAGTCCAGCCCACCAGAAAGCATGATCGCGGGACGCTGACGGCCACGCAGCGCCGCGCGGGTCGCTTCTGCCAGCAGGCTGTGCGCAGCTTCAAGGTATTCCGCATCGCTGCCCAGCCGCACCTTGGGCAGGCTGTAAAGATCGTGATAACGGCGCGCGCGCATCCCGGCGGGATCGAACCGCAGCTCGGTGCCGAGCGGGACATAATCCACGCCCTCAAACCACCCTTGTCGGTGGTCCCCGGGGTTGAACAGGGCATTGTCGGCAAACTTGGCTTCGTTGATCCGCTGCGGCACGCCGCAGGCAAAGATCGCCCGCGGGACGGAGGCGGCGATGATCCGCCCGCCACGGGCATGGACATGGAGCGGCGGCGCGCGCAGCGGACTGCGGATCAACCGCAAGACTTGCGCCGCGGGATCAAACAGGATTGCGGCATATTCCCCGATCAGCCGCAGGTCCGCACCATCGCCCCAGGTCAACCGGGCCTGGCCATAGAGCCGCGCCAGCTTGGCGGGGTCGGGCAAATCGCCGGGGTATTCGCCGTCCAGCGCCCCGGCGATCTCGCGCGCATTGTCGATGTGGCCGGCAAAGAGCACGACCAGTGGCCCGACCGTGACTGGCTGCCAGGCGCGGCTGCGGCGCTGGTCGGCGTGAGGCAGCAACGCGGCGACGTTGCAGCCCCCGATTGCACGAGCACCAGCAAGGCGACCGCTGCCAGCAGCAAGGGATTGGGCCAGTAGCACGGCAGTGGCCTCGGTCGCCGCCGAGCGCTGCCAATCCAGGGCAATCAAGTTGGCAGCAAGGCGCTCAACACAGGCCCTTCACGCTCAGGAGCGGTTATTGATTCCCTGTGCGGCACCCGGGTTCGGCGAAGGACCGACATCGGCCAGTTGTCCAAGCCGCACCAGTTCCGGCTTGGTCCAGACCTTGCCCTGCGACTTCTTCTGCTGCGACATCGTTTACAACTCCGCTGGTGCGGGCGACCCGGCCCTTTGACAGAGTTTATACATATCCTGCAAGGGGCTGGCTAGTGGCCGAAACGCGCCAACGGGCGGAACGGCTGATCGAGTTCCCCGATCAGGATCTCGCCGCCGCTCTCGACCCAGGCATGAAGATTGTCGAGGCCGCCCCGCACCGCGCCGGGCAGCACGGCGATGACCAGCTGTCCGGGCCGATCGCGGCGGGCCAGCATCCAGCGCAGCGTCATCGCGCGCGGCAGGCACTTGCTCTGCCCAGGCAGGCGCAGCGCTGCACGATCGACCGCGCGGGCCAACTGGCGATCATTGGCACTGGCCCGTGCCGTTGCCGGAGCGGCGGCCACCGGCCCGAGCAGAGACCGCCACCAGCCAAAGCGCAAGCCCGCCACCAGCAGCCGTGCGACCAGCAGCAGGACCAGGGCCTCGGCCACCAGCAGGCGCCAGCGGATCATGCCGCGCTGAGCAATCCGGCGGCGGCAAGCTGGGCCAGGAAGGCATCGACGTCGCCGGCAATCGCCTCGGCGTCAGCCCCGAACTCCGCCGCCGCCCAGGTGACCAGGCCGATCCGGTCGTGGTGCTGGTCCAATGCCAGCCAGATCGCCCGCGAGGTACCGGTCAGCGAGAAGAAGTCCCCGCTCGCCAGGCTCATCACCACCACTTCGTCATCAATCGTGGTCTCGGTAAACTGCCCGTCGGCCTTGGCCAGCTTCATGCTTCAAACTCCCTGATCCGCTCTGCCGCCAGTGCCAGCGAAGCGGCATACCCCTGCTCCGAGATCGGCCGGCTGAGCCGCACCATCGCTACCTGCCCTGCCAACCGCGCCCGCAGCGCAAACAGCCCCGCGCGGCCCGGTTGCGCCGCCTCGCGGAAGATGTCCTGCGTATAGTGATCATCCTCCAGCCGGACAAACCGCTCCGCGCCGCGAAGAATTTGCCAGGTGGTTTCCGGCCCAGGCTCAAGGAAGACCAACCCCGCCAGCGGCAGAGGCTCGCCCACGTCCCCCGCGGCTGGCCGAGCATAGAACTTGCCGGTTTCCGCGCCGACCGGTTGCTCCGCGTCCGCTCCGGCAAGGGCCAGGGCATCGGGCAGCAGTTTCAACCGCTTGTGGCCGGGCATGGCGATCAGACCGGCAGTGCTGTGCAGATCGACCAGCAAGGTGTCGTCGCAGAATAACGGCAAGCCCAGTTGGCCAAGCCCGGCCGCCAGCGTCGATTTTCCGGCACCGGTCGGACCGGTGAAGGCAATGACCTTGCCATCATGCGCCACCGCCGAAGCATGGATCGGCAGGAACCCATTGAGGCAGGCGACCGCGGCATAGACGCTCCCGTAGAGCCACAATGCTTCCTCGTCCGGATCGGCCCCGGCGGGCCGCTCGACCACGATCCCCTCGCCCGGAGCGTAGCAATAGCCGTACCCGCTTTCGCTCCATTGCAGATAGCGCCCACCCGCGATGAGCCGGTGGCCCGGGGGCACTGCAATCCCGTCCAGCCCGCGCGGAGTCTGGCCGTGTCGCCAGGCGGTTTCACGGGCCAGCAGGGCCATGGCTTGGGCGGGTGTGCGCGCGGCGATCATCGGTGTGCACGCTGTGCCGCCGCCGCCCGCGGCGGTCAATCGTCCAGCCGGGGCATTTATACGCCGGATACCGTGTGGAAAACGCTGGTTGTCCGGTTGTCGGTACCAGATGTGGTAGGTAAGCGCCGGTAAAGGGAGGCCTCCGCCACAGCCATGCCCCAGCCGCTGATTTCACCTTCGATCCTGTCTGCCGACTTCGCCCGGCTGGGCGAGGAAGTGCGTGCCATTGACGCCGCCGGAGCGGACTGGATCCATGTTGACGTGATGGATGGGCATTTCGTGCCCAACATCACCATTGGCCCGATGGTAGTAAAGGCGCTGCGCCCACACACTACCAAGCCGCTTGACGTCCACCTGATGATCAGTCCGGTGGACAGCTACCTGGCCGCCTTTGCCGAGGCCGGCGCCGATATCATCACGGTGCACCCCGAGGCTGGCCCACACATCCACCGCACGGTCCAGGCGATCAAGGGGCTGGGCAAGCTGGCGGGCGTTTCGCTCAATCCCGGCACCCCGGCCAAGATGCTCGATTACCTGATCGATGACATTGACCTCGTCCTGGTGATGAGCGTCAATCCCGGGTTTGGCGGGCAGAGCTTCATCACCAGCCAGCTCCGCAAGATCGAGGCCGTGCGCAAGGCGATCGACAAGAGCGGGCGCGACATCCGGCTGGAAGTTGATGGCGGGGTCGATATCGAAACGGCGCGGCTGTGCGTGATGGCCGGAGCGGACGTGCTGGTGGCCGGGACCGCGACCTTCCGCGGCGGGCCAGAGCGCTATGCCGCCAACATCGCGGCGCTCAAGGAATCCGGCGGGGCATGATCGAGGCGATGAGCCAGACCCGTGACGATACGACCCCGGACCGCGCGGAGCCGGGCATGGCCATCCCGCTGGGCGCGGGCAGCGAAGCTGCACTGATCGATCATGGCGCTGGCCCGGCACCGAGCGAGCTGGTCGAACCCGGCCGCGCCCTGGCCCTTGCCGATTTCTCGCCGCCGACGCTGGGGGCGGGGGAACGCCTGCTGCGACTGGCCTATCGCATGGGCGTGCCGGGATCGACGCTGGCCGCACCATTCCGCAAGCCCGCCAAGCCGCGCCTGCTGGCGACCGTGCTTAATCCACTGCCCGGCCAGAAAATGGCCGGCACGGCGATTCGGGCCGGACATTTCCTGGTCCATGGGGTCAAGGCGCCGATCGCGCAGATCGACTTTGCCAGCGCAGCACGCATGGCCCCGCCGCTGGAGCGGGCGGTTCATTCGTTCGCCTGGCTGGCTGATCTCGAAGCTTCGGCCCCGCGCGACCAGGTCGTGCCCGTAGCGGAACGTGTCCTTGCCGCCTGGCTGGCTGCCAACCCTTCACCGCCTTCCCGACCGGGTAAGGGACCGGGCTGGACCGTTGCCAATGCCGGCACGCGTGAGCTGAACTGGCTGGTCCACGCCCCGCTGATCCTCTCGGGCAACGACAAGGCCCAGCGCGCGCGCGTGCTTGCGGCGATGAACGATACCGCGCGCTGGCTGGACAAGAATGTCGGTCGCGCCGAAGACCTGCTGGCCGAGGTGGCCGGCTGGTGCGGGATCGTCGCCGCCGGCCTGCTGCTGCCCGATGGCAAGCCGCGCCGCCTGTTCGGCGAGGCTGGCCTGATCAAGGCGCTGGGCGAGCTGGTCGGTGACGATGGCGGCATTCTCTCGCGCTCGCCGCTGGGGCAGATGGAGGTCATCGCCCTGCTGGTGCGGCTGCGCGCCTGCTACAACGCTGTGCGGCGCGATCCGCCCGCCGCGCTGGAAGCAATCCTGGCCCTGCTGGTCCCCCCGCTGCTGGCGCTGACGCATGGCGATGGCTCGCTGGGATCATGGCAAGGCGGCTGGGCGGTTGATGCGGCTGACGTTTCGGCGCTGATCGCCGCCTCTGGCGTGCGCACCCGGCCCCTGCGCGACGTGCGCCAGTGGGGCTACCAGCGCGCTGTCGCCCAGAAATCGATCCTGCAGTTCGATGCTGCTCCGCCTCCGCTCGCCAAGCACGCCCGCTCGGGCTGCGCCTCGACCCTCGCCTTCGAGTTTTCGCACCAGGGCCAGCGGATCGTGGTCAACTGCGGCGGCTCGGCCTGCGCCGGCGGCCTGATCCCGGTGCGGCTTGAACAGGGCCTGCGCGCCACGGCAGCGCATTCAACCCTGGCGCTGGACGATGTGAACTCCACGGCCGTGCTGATCAATGGCCGGATCGGGAGCGGGGTCTCCGAGGTGGAGGTGGACCGCCGCACCATTGCCGGTGAAAAACTGTCGGGCGCGACCCGGCTTGAAGCGAGCCACAATGGCTATGTCCAGCGCTATGGCCTGACCCACCGCCGCATCTTGATCCTGCGTGACGAGGGTTCCGAACTCCGCGGCGAGGACCTGCTGATCCCCGCCGGCGGCAAAGGCAAGAGCGGCAAGGTGGCCTTTGCGATCCGCTTCCATCTCGGCCCGGGAATCGAAGTAGGCCTGAGCGAAGACGGCCAGGGTGCGGGCCTTGCCCTGCCCGATGGATCCTATTGGCAGTTCCGCGCCGGGGGCCAGGTAACGGTCGAGGAAAGCATCTGGGCTGATGGCCAGGGCCGGCCGCAGCCGATCCAGCAACTGGTCCTGCAGGGCTTGGTATCACGCGGCGGCGGCAACTTTGCCTGGCTGCTGAAGAAGATGGGATAGCATTCACATGACTGAGGTAACGATCCGCCGGGCGCTGCTTTCGGTGTCAGACAAGGCCGGGCTGGTCGATCTGGGCCAGGAGCTTGCGCGGCGCGGGGTGGAACTGGTTTCGACCGGCGGCACTGCGAGGGCGCTGCGCGATGCCGGCCTGACTGTGATGGACATTTCCGAACTGACCGGCTTCCCTGAAATGATGGACGGCCGGGTCAAGACGCTGCACCCCAAGGTCCACGGCGGGCTGCTGGCCGTGCGCGACAACCCCGAACACGCCGCCGCCATGGCGGAGCACCAGATCGGCGCGATCGACCTCGTCGTGGTAAACCTCTATCCCTTCGAGGCGACCGTCGCCAAGGGCGCGGACCGCGACGAGATCATCGAAAACATCGACATCGGCGGGCCCAGCATGGTCCGTTCGGCGGCCAAGAACCACGCCTATGTGACTATCCTCACCGACCCGGCCGATTACGCCGGCCTGCTGGCCGAGCTGGAGGCCAACGAGGGCGCCACGTCGTATGATTTCCGCCGCCTGATGGCCGCCCGCGCCTATGCCGCGACCGCTGCCTACGACAGCATGATCAGCCAGTGGTTCGCCTTTGCCGACCAGCAGCAGCTCTTCCCGGAAACGCTCGCCGTGATCGGCACCCGCGCCGAAGAGCTGCGCTATGGCGAAAATCCGCATCAGCGCGCCGCGCTCTATCTCCCGCGCGGGCCGCACGGCCACGGGATCGCCCAGGCACGGCAGGTCCAGGGCAAGGAACTGTCCTACAACAATTACAACGACGCCGACGCGGCGCTGGAACTCGCCGCCGAATTCCGTGGCCAGGACCCGGCCGTGATCATCGTAAAGCACGCCAACCCTTGCGGCGTTGCCCAAGGCTCCAGCCTGCTTGAGGCCTGGACCGGCGCGCTGCAGTGCGATGATGTTTCGGCCTTTGGCGGGATCGTGGCGGTCAACGTGCCGCTTGATGGCCCGACCGCCGAGGCGATCTGCCAGATCTTCACCGAAGTCGTCGTCGCCCCTGCTGCCGATGAAGCCGCCATTGCCGCCTTCGCCAGGAAGAAGAACCTGCGCCTGCTGCTGACCGGCGACCTGCCCGATCCGCGCCGCGGCGGGCTGATGGTCAAGCCAATCACCGGCGGCCTGCTGGTCCAGACCCGCGACAATGGCGCGATTGGCGCGGCTGACCTGAAGGTCGTGACCAAGCGCGCGCCCACCGATCAGGAACTGAAGGACTGCCTGTTCGCCTGGACCGTTGCCCGTCACGTCAAGTCCAACGCCATCGTCTATGCGCGTGACGGGATCACCGCCGGGATCGGTGCGGGCCAGATGAACCGCCGCGACTCCAGCCGCATCGCCGCGATGAAGGCCGCCGAGGCTGCCGAAAAGTTCGGTTGGGCGCAGAGCCGCGCGGTCGGCAGCGCGGTGGCTTCCGATGCGTTCTTCCCCTTCGCTGATGGCCTGTTGGCTGCGGCAGAAGCAGGGGCGACCGCTGTGATCCAGCCCGGCGGATCGATTCGCGACGAGGAAGTGATTTCCGCAGCGGACGAAGCCGGCCTTGCCATGGTCTTCACCGGAATGCGGCACTTCCGGCACTGAGTTCCTCGGCTTACCGCAAACCATAATCGCTTCACCGCTCTGCCGTACGGTGAGGCGCATTGTTCACTTGGAAGTAAGGCGTTTTTCCGCAGGGAGAGCGCCGCACGCAAACTTCGTTTCGGACTACACCTGATGGGCCTGTTCAAGACCGACCTGTTCCGCTCTTTCGGCCTCGGCTTCGCGCTGGGGGCCGTGCTGTTGGTCGGCTCGGTCTGGGCCCAGAGCGAAGACGGTATTTCCGGCAAGGTGATCCCCAAGGCCGAAGCCGCCGCCCTGCCCGACCGCACCCGGTGAGGCGCAAGCTTTTCCTGCCTGCAATTCTGGCGCTTGCCGCCGCCTGTCAGCAAACTCCAGCAAGCGCCGGTGAGGTAGACGTGCTCGCCCCCGCCGCCGCGCGCCAGGCCAGGGAAGCACCCGGCCTGAAAACCGCGGTCTTTGCCGGCGGCTGCTTCTGGGGCGTCGAGGCCGTGTTCAGCCATGTGCTGGGCGTAAAGAGCGTGCTGACCGGCTATCACGGTGGCGACGGCAAGAGCGCGAAGTACGACCGTGTCGGCGAGGGCGATACCGGTCACGCCGAGGCGGTGCAGGTCACTTACGACCCGGCCGTCGTCCGCTATGACCAGCTGGTGCGGATCTTCTTCTCGGTTGCCGCCGATCCGACGCTGAAGGATCGTCAGGGTCCGGACGTCGGCCCGCAATATCGCGCCGCCCTCGTCCCGACCAGCGAAGAGCAGCGCCTCGTCGCCAGCGCCTACCTGGCGCAGATGAAGACCTCGGGCGTGTGGGCACGGCCGATCGTCACCCCGATCGAAGCCTATCGCAAGTTCTACCCGGCCGAGGGTTATCATCAGGACTTCATGGCCAGGAACCCGCGTCATCCCTATATACTGGCCTGGGACGTGGCCAAGGTGGCGGCGCTCAAGAAGCGCTTCCCCGGTTTCTACAAGCCGGACTTCACCAAGGGCTAACTAGCGCCTATATCAGCGCGATGTCAGGTCACCATCACAACCACGACGAGCATTCCGGCCCCGGCCTGGTTGAGGCGGCGCGCCACGCGCTGACCGATGCGGGCGAACAATGGACCGAGATGCGCGCCGAGGTATTCCACGCGCTCGCCGCGCAGGACCGGCCAGTCTCGGCCTATGACGTCGCGGAGAATGTTTCCAAGGGCCGCGGCAAGCGGGTGGCGGCCAACTCGGTCTACCGGATCCTCGATCTGTTCGTGAAGACCAACCTGGCGCGCCGGGTCGAAAGCGCCAACGCCTATATCGCCAACAGTCATCCCGGCTGCCGGCATGATTGCATCTTCCTGATCTGCGATGTTTGCGGCCGGGCCGAGCACATCGACGATGACAAGTTGACCGGATCGCTGGTCGAAGCCGCGCACAGAGCCGGCTTTGCGGACATCCGCCCAGTGGTGGAGCTGCGCGGCGTGTGCGAGCGGTGTAGCTGATCGGCCCGCAATGGACCGATAGTCTCAATCGACACCAACAAGCCAAGCGTGTAAGGCCCGGATCATGAGTCAGCCTCCTGCCACGCCTTTGCTGGATACCGTTGATGTTCCGGCCGATCTGCGCAAACTAGCGCCCGAGCAGTTGCGGCAGCTGGCCGATGAACTCCGCACAGAAATGATCAGTGCCGTGGGCACCACCGGTGGCCATCTCGGCTCGGGTCTGGGCGTGGTCGAGCTGACCGTGGCGATCCACTATGTCTTCAATACGCCGGATGACAAGCTGATCTGGGACGTGGGCCACCAGGCCTATCCGCACAAGATCATCACCGGACGCCGTGACCGGATCCGCACCCTGCGCACGGGCGGCGGCCTGTCCGGCTTCACCAAGCGCAGCGAGAGCGAGTACGATCCGTTCGGCGCGGCGCACAGCTCCACCTCGATCTCGGCCGCGCTGGGCTTTGCCATTGCCAACAAGCTGCAGGGTCAGCCGGGCAAGGGCATTGCCGTGATCGGCGACGGCGCGATGAGCGCGGGCATGGCCTATGAGGCGATGAACAACGCGCGGGATGCCGGCAACCGGCTGATCGTGATCCTCAACGATAACGACATGTCGATCGCGCCGCCGGTTGGCGGGCTCTCGGCCTATCTCGCCCGGATCGTGTCCTCGCGTCCGTTCCTGGAACTGCGGGAAGTGGCCCGCAAGATCTCGCGCAAATTGCCCGAACCGCTGCATCGCGCCGCCAAGAAGACCGATGAGTTCGCGCGCGGCATGGCAATGGGCGGCACCCTGTTCGAGGAGCTGGGCTTTTATTATGTCGGCCCGGTCGATGGGCATAACCTCGAGCATCTGATCCCGGTGCTGGAGAATGTCCGCGATGCTGCCGAAGGGCCGTGCCTGATCCATGTCGTGACGCAGAAGGGCAAGGGCTATGCCCCGGCCGAAGCCAGCGCCGACAAGTATCACGGCGTTCAGAAGTTCGATGTGATCACCGGCGAACAGGTCAAGGCCCCGGCCAAGGCCCCCGCCTATCAGAACGTGTTCGGCGAGACCCTGGCCAAGCTGGCGGACAGCGATCCGAAGATTTGCGCGATTACCGCGGCCATGCCCAGCGGCACGGGCGTTGATCGGTTCGCGAAAGCCCACCCGGACCGCAGCTTTGACGTTGGCATTGCCGAACAGCACGCAGTGACTTTTGCCGCCGGTCTGGCCGCCGAAGGGATGCGGCCGTTCTGTGCGATCTATTCGACCTTCCTGCAGCGCGCCTTCGATCAGGTGGTCCACGACGTGGCGATCCAGAACCTGCCGGTGCGCTTCGCGATCGACCGCGCCGGGCTGGTCGGGGCCGACGGCGCTACGCACGCTGGCAGCTTCGATATCACCTACCTTGCCACCCTGCCCAACATGGTGGTGATGGCCGCGGCGGATGAGGCCGAGCTGGTCCACATGACCTATACTGCAGCGCTGCATGATAGCGGCCCAATCGCCTTCCGCTATCCGCGCGGCAATGGCGTGGGCGTGCCGCTGCCTGAGGTTCCGCAGCAGCTGGATATCGGCAAGGGCCGGATCGTGCGCGAAGGCACCAAGGTCGCCCTGCTATCGCTTGGTACGCGGCTGGCTGAAGCGCTGAAAGCGGCCGAAGCGCTCGAGGCGCGCGGGCTTTCGACCACAGTCGCGGACCTGCGCTTTGCCAAACCGCTCGATACCGATCTGATCCGTCGCCTGATGGCCAGCCACGAAGTGATCGTGACAGTCGAGGAAGGCGCAATTGGCGGGCTGGGCGCGCACGTCCTGACCATGGCCAGCGACGAAGGCCTGCTCGACGCTGGCCTGAAAATCCGCACCCTGCGACTGCCCGACACCTTCCAGGACCACGATGCGCCCGACAAGCAATACGACGAAGCCGGCCTCAACGCGCCGAACATCGTCGATGCGGTACTGAAGGCGCTGCGCCATAACAGCGCCGGGGTGGAAGAAGCCCGGGCTTAAAACTCGGCTGCGACAGCTAACCCACCCAGCGCCATAGCCCGGCGGCCATGCCGTTGCCGGGGATATGGGCCCAGGTCGCGATCAGCCACAGGACCAGTCCGCCGAGCCAGGGGACCAGGCCCGCCTTGGCCAGCCCGCCCAGCTTGGGCCAGTACGAGGTCTTGACCTCCCACCCGGCCCAGGCGGCGCCCATCAGCGCTTCCTTCTTGCGGTCCTGTAGGTGCGAGCCGACCAGCGCGAGGAACCCGACCGCCCCGGTCAGGACCAGGCTGCGCGGGGTCGGGCTGACCAGGGCGTGGCTGGCCGCCCAGAGCGCAAAGCCCCACATCATCGGGTGACGGGTGACGTGGAATACGCCGTGGACCGGCTTCTCCGCCAGCGCCGCCGCGCCCGGTGCGGGGAGGGCCGGATTGCCTAGCAAGCTGCCGACGAACAGTACGGCAGCGATCAGGGTCAGCAGGCTGGAGAGCGTCCAGGTGGCCGCTCCATAACCGTCCCACAGGCCGGCGCCCGGCCCGATCGCCCGATAGGCCAGCACCATCCAGCCCAGCGTTGCAAAGGCAACCAGCGAGTAGACAATCTGGAAGCCTACCGCGCCGACGATCCGCACCAGCGGCGCCCGCAAGGGGTGGGAGAGTGCGAAGTGGGTTCCGACAAAGGCCACCGCCGCGGCGACCAGATTGGCAAGTCCTTGCTCCATAACTCTCCCTTTCCCTCAATCAGCGTGACGCGATCCCCCTACCACTCGTAGGCCTTGGGTAGCGCACCTTCGGTCGGCACCTTGTAGCGGTCGCGCAGCTTGGTCTGGTGGTTGACCAGCGATTGTTCGACCCCGTCGATCATCACCCTGACCACGCCCGAGGTGTTTTCCAGTGGATCACCATCCCAGATCACCACGTCACCAGCCAGGCCCGTTTTCAGGCTGCCAAACTTGTCACCCATGCCAAGGATCCCGGCCGGAACCGAGCTGATCGCAGCGAAAGCCCGCCCCCAATCAAGCCCGCTGGCACCCGGCAGCTTGGTTAGCGAAACCAGGTTGCCAGCATACTGCGGGGCATAACGCGGCTGATCGCCAAATGCGCCCAGACCGACCCGCACGCCCGCAGCCGCCATGCGGCCAACGTTGGATTGGGTCGCGGCCAGCTGCTCGAAGTTTGCCGGCAGGTCATTGAGCGGGGTGGCCAGTACCGGCACACCGGAAGCAGCCAGCTCTTTCGTCACCATCCAGCCTTCCGTCGCACCGACGATCACCAGCTTCAGCGCCGGGAAATCGGTCTTGAGCGCAAGCGCCATGCGGATATCCGAGGCACGTTCAGCGCGGACGTAAAGCGGTTGGCGGCCGGTGACTACCGGGACCAACGCGGCGGCATCGAAGCGGGTGAGCAGGGCATCGCCGGGCCGTTCGGGCGCAGCGTCCTGCAGGCGCGGGTCGGTGCCCTGACCGCCGCCGCGGCGGGCCAGTTCGCGCGCTTCCATGAAGGCGTTGCGCAACAGGGCATGGACCGCAGCACGGCTGCCGCCAGCTGCACGAGCCCCGCTTTCGCCAAGCTCGACATACTGGAAGGCGCGGGCCTGGGTGATCGGCTGGCTATCCGAGGCGAGATCGATGATCGCGCCTTGCCCCCCGAAGATCGCCCCGGTGCGCAGGGGCGCCACGGCCGCCCGGGTCACCCCGCCGGCGCGGCTGACGGCGATATGCTGGGCCAATGGGTTGATCGCCGGGGATAGATCGAGCGCAGCGTTGAACGGGCCCTTGTCGGCCCGCTCGTCGTTCGATTCCTCGACCCCTTCAACATCGAACAGGCCGATATCGGTGACCGCGACGACCAGGCCGGGGGTGACCCACTTGCCAGTCGCGTCGATGGTGCGCGCGCCTGCCGGCACGGCCACGCCGGCACCAGCGGCGAGGACCTTGCCCGCACGCAGCACAACAGTGCCATTTGGGATCGGCGCGGAACCGTCCCCGATCACGACCGTGGCATTGGTGATCGCCACGTCCTCGGCAATCGCGGGAGCAGAGAGCGCGAGGAGCGCAGCTGCGCCCAGCAGCATCTTGCGCGGGCTCATTTCACGTCTCCTTCACCAACCTGGCCGAGTTCGAAATCGCTGACCGGGCGGCGCTTGGGATCGGCCGCATCAAACAGCAGGGCGCCATCGATCCAGACCTTGTCCGGCCGCGAATAGACCGACAGTGGATTGCCGTTCCACAGGACCACGTCGGCCATCTTGCCGGCTTCGAGGCTGCCGGTCTGCTGACTGATCCCCATCGCCGTGGCGGGGTTGAGAGTGAGCCAGCGGATCACTTCAGCGTCGGAAATATCGATCCCGGCGCGGCGGGCATCGCCCTGTGCCTTGGCGGCTTCCTGGTTGAGGCGCTGGATACCGTTCTCATCATCCGAGTGGATCACCACGCAGGCCCCGGCCTTTTGCAGGATCCCGGCGTTTTCCGGAATGCCGTCATAGCTTTCCATCTTGAAGCCCCACCAGTCGGACCAGATCGCCGAACAGGTTCCTGCGGCTTTCAGCAGGTCGCCAATCTTGTAAGCTTCGGTGGCGTGGTGGAAGGCGCTGACCTTGTAGCCGAACTCCTTGGCCATATCGAGCACCAGCGCCATTTCATCGGCGCGGTAGCAGTGGTTCTGGATCAGGATTTCACCGTCCAGCACCCCGGCCAGGGTCTCCATCGCCAGGTCGCGGCTCTCCAGCTTGCCGGCCGCGCGCTTGGCGCGGTATTCCTGCGCCTTCAGCCAGGTCGCGCGGTTAACCGCCATGTTGCCCATCCGGGTCGATGGCATCCGGCCCTTCGCGCCATAGACGCGCTTGGGATTTTCCCCGCAGGCCATCTTCAGGCTATAGGGCGCACCGGGGAACTTCATGCCCTGGATGGTGCGCGAATAGACGTTCTTGAGCACCACCGAACGCCCCCCCATCAGGTTGGCCGAACCCGGCAGGATCTGCAGCGAGGTGATCCCGCCATTGGCCAGCGCGCGGCTGAAGCCCGGGTCTTGCGGCCAGACCGAATGTTCAGCCCAGACTTCGGGCGTGGTCGGCGCGGTCGCCTCGTTACCATCGGAATTGGCCTGGACGCTCGGCGAGGGATAGTCACCGAGGTGCGAGTGGATATCGATGATCCCGGGGGTGACGAACTTGCCGGCGGCATCGACCCGGCGGAAATTCGCCGGGATCGTCAGGTCCGCGCCGCCCACGGCGACCACCTTGCCATCGGCCAGCAGCACCGTGCCGTTCTCGATCCGCCCGCCGGCGCCATCGAACACGGTCGCGCCAGTCAGTGCGGTTGGCTCTCCGGCATAGGGCCGGTAGGTTGAAGGGAAGGGGTTCTTGTTGAACTCCCGCGCGGCCTTCGCGGCCGGCGAGACGGTCTCTTCCTTCTTCTTCTTTTCGGCCAGGCCCGGGCTCGCCACCAGAGCCAGCGCGGCCATCCCGGCCAGCAGTTTGTGCGCGCGCATCACTTGCGGTCCTCCAGGGTATCGAGGTGCATCCAGCCCTTCACGATCCGCGAAAGCAGCAGGACGACAACAGCTGCGCCGATCGAGATCCAGCCGAACATCTGGTAGATTTCGAGCAGCTTTTCCTTGCTCATTTCGCCGCCATGTCCGCCGGTCGCTTCACCGATCTTGCCGGCAACGAAGTTACCGACCGCAGTCATGTAGAACCAGGCGCCCATGATCAGCGAGGCGAGATAGCTGGGTGCCAGGCGGTTCATCGCCGAGAGCCCGACCGGGGAAAGGCAAAGCTCGCCCGTGGTGGCCAGCAGGTAATAGAGGAAGACGAACAGCACCGGGGTCATCGCCGCGATGCCATAGGCTTCCGCGCCCCAGACCAGCACCAGGTTGGCCAGGCCCATCTGCGCCAGCGCCAGGCCAAACTTGGCCGGGGCCGAAGGCTCCTTGCCGCGCCGCCCAAGCCACTGCCACAGGCCGGCGAACAGCGGGGCGAGGATGATGATGTAGATCGGGTTGATCGACTGGAACAGCGAGGCCGGGGTGGCGCCGCGATCGACATAGCGATCGGTAAACAGGCTCATCGAGCCGCCGGCCTGTTCGAACAGGCCCCAGAACAGCGGGTTGAGGCTGATGAGGAACAGCACGGCAAACATCCGCTCGCGCGGTTCCTTGTCGAGCTTGAAGGTTTCGAACAGCACATAGCCGAGCAGGCCGAGGCCAGAGACCACCAGCAGGTTCTGAATCACCGACTGGTACTGGACCAGCGCCCAGCACACTGCGACCGCAGCAATGCCGATACCATAAAGCGTCACTTCGCGCTGGCGCGAAAGCGGCACCGGAGCCTCACCCGCGCCGTTTAGGGCGCTCTTGCCCAGGACAAAGACAACCAGTCCGAGCAGCATGCCGATGCCGGCGAGGCCGAAGCCATAGCCCCAGCCGATCGTTTCACCGAGGTAGCCGACGAGGATCGTGCCGATCGCCGCGCCGACGTTAATGCCCATGTAAAAGACGGTATAGGCCCCATCGCGGCGCACGTCGGTCAGCTTGTAGAGCTGGCCGACCATCACCGAGATATTGGCCTTCAGGAAGCCCGAACCGACAATGATGAAGGCCAGCGCTGCCCAGAACACGTTGATGGCTGGATCGGCCTGCTTGACCGCCGCATCAGTGATCCCGTGCATGCCCTCGACCGCCATCAGGCTGTGGCCGATTGCGAGCAGCAGACCGCCGAACAGCACCGCCTTGCGCTGGCCCAGGTAACGGTCAGCCAGGTAGCCGCCGAGGACAGGGGTGATGTAGACCAGGCTGGTATAGGCGCCATAGATCAGGTTGGCATTGCCATCGCTGAACAGCCAGTGCTTGGTCAGGTAGAAGATCAGCAGCGCACGCATGCCGTAGTAGGAAAAGCGTTCCCACATTTCAGCAAAGAACAGCATGTAGAGGCCCTTGGGATGGCCTGCGAATTCCGGTTCTTTCTGGATCGCGATCTTGCTGCCAATCGCCAGGAAAATGCCGAGGACGACGACCGCGATGGCCGCGATCCAGTCACCCTCGTTCCACAAGGACATGTCTTTCATGAATTGCTCCCCGATATCGGAAAGGCCCGCGCTGCTTGCCGGGCCATTATGACGTCGGAGACTAGCCACCTTTGCGCCGCTGTGAAGTAAAATTCGCCTCCGCCTATAGGATTGTTGCTGACTCGTGGCGAGAGAGCCCTGCTCTGAAACCGCTTGCCTGCCACGCTGTATTATGGCACTGAAACAGCATGGCTGGGCACACACAACCTGTTTACCTGAAGCTGCGCGACCTTATCGCGGCGGCGATCATCGACGGCACCTATCCGGAAGGCGCGATGCTGCCCTCAGTCCGGGCGCTGGCGGCTGAACAGGGTGCCAATCCGCTCACCGTCGCCAAGGCCTATCAGCAGTTTCAGCTCGATGGCCTGGTCGAAGTGCAGCGCGGCGTCGGCATGTTCGTGGCCCGCGGCGCGGCCGAGCGGTTGCGGCGCAGTGAGCGTGAGCTGTTCCTGGCGCGCGACTGGCCGGAGATTCGCGCCAGAATGGAACGTCTAGGGCTGACTGCCGCAGATTTGCTTGCGATTTAAGTCACATCTGTCAGAATCGTGCATTGCGTACAGAGTTGCGCTCTGGCATTTGGTTGACTGCAGCGTGTCCTGCTTCGGGTCGAGGGCCGCGCCGCACCAAAAAATGAACCAAAAATCAGGTCAGGGGGTTATAGCAAACCCCTAGGAAGGCACGAAATGATCAGATCCGAACTGCTGCAGGCGCTAGCCCGCGATAATCCGGGCCTTCGGGCCGAAGAGATTGAAAAGGTGGTCGATACCTTCTTCGAAGAGATCGAGCAGCGGCTGGCCCAGGGCGGGCGGGTCGAACTGCGCGGCTTCGGCGCTTTCTCTACCCGCGAACGTGAAGCGCGCCAGGGCCGTAACCCGCGCACCGGCGCCAGCGTAGCGGTTCCAGGCAAGAAGGTGCCGTACTTCAAGCCGGGCAAGGAAATGCGCGCGCGCCTGAACGCGGATTGATGCGCTGAACTGGTTCGGCCAGTCCGAACCACAATTCTGATCGGCCCGCTTTCGGGGGGAGGCGGGCCGTCGCCTTTACAGGGATGGATATCCCGGACGGGCTTGCTATGACGCCGGCAACCCGTACGGCGCGGACGTGGCGGAATGGTAGACGCCGGGGACTTAAAATCCCCTGAGCTTGCTCGTGTGGGTTCGAGTCCCACCGTCCGCACCAGTTAGGGTATAATCCTGAGGCCGCGCTTAAGCGCAGTCATACTCCGTCAGCCTAGCGTTGTCCCGTCGCCGCAGTTTTTGCGACAGGAGAAACCCCATGACCGAGACGGAAACCTGCGAAGCGATTGGCGACGAACTGCGTGCAGCACCCCGTATCTCGCTGATGCTGCGCGCCGCCAAGCTGACTGCCGCCACTGGAGAATACCTGTGCATCCTGCGCGATGTCTCGGCGACCGGTTTGAAGGCAAAGCTGTTTCATCCGCTGCCTGAACAAGGCCCCTTCGCCATCGAACTGGGCACTGGCGAAAGCTATCGACTGGAACTGGTCTGGGAGCGCGATGGCCACGCCGGCTTTCGGTTCCGCGACGGGCCGATCGACCTGACCGCACTGGTCGATGAAGCAGGCCACTTCCCCAAGCGGCAATTGCGGCTGGCGCTCAACCGTCCGGTGGTAATTACCGCCAATGCCATCAACCTGCCCGCCACACTGAGCAACCTCTCGCAGCATGGCGCATTGATCGAACTCGACTTCCCCCTGGCGCTGCGCCAGCTGGTGCAGGTTGGCGGAGGCGAGCTGCCGGTGCGCCATGGCCGGGTGCTGTGGCGCCAGGGCAAGCTGCACGGCCTGGTCTTCTCCGACGGGTTCCGCCTGGACGAGCTCGCCATGCTGGTCGCACGGATCCAGAATCGCCCGCAATCATCGGGCTCTCCCCAGCGTGTCCACCACTGATCAGGTGTTTCTTCGCCTCTGGGAGGCGCGCGCTGGCTTCGGTCCGCGCCGCGCTTCAGCCTCTCATGCCGGCTTGCACAAGGTTGCCTGAAGCGAGCGCTTTGGTGCTATTCGGTCAGGTAGGGCGGAAGATCAGCGCGTCACCGTTCATGCAGTAACGTTTGCCGGTGGGCTTGGGACCGTCGTTGAAAACGTGGCCCAGGTGCCCGCCGCATTTGGCGCAGTGTACCTCAGTGCGCGGATAACCAGTTTCCCAATCAGTCGAGGTACCTATCGCGCCGGGCAAGACGTCCCAGAAACTGGGCCAGCCAGTCTTGCTGTCGTACTTCGTGGCGCTGGAATAGAGCACGTTGCCATCAGCCGCGCAGACGAACACGCCCTTGCGCTTTTCATGTAGCAGCGGCGATGATCCGGGCACTTCGGTGCCCTTCTGACGCAGAATGTAATACTGCTCCCGCGTCAGCCGCTTCTTCCATTCGGCATCGCTCAAGCGGACGGGATAGCCCTTGGCTTCGGCATTCGAACAGGCCGCGATGCCGCAGGCCGCGACGCCTGCCGCCAGCCAGCCCAGGAACTGCCGCCGCGCCTGCATCAGAACTTGCTCAACGTCACGCCCAGCTTGCGGAAGCCGTGCACGAAGTTGGCGCGAACCCGCTGGACCGGGCCAGTCACGTTCACGCGCATCCGGCGGGCGTGCATTTCTTCGAGCAGGATCTTGAGCTGCAATTCAGCCAGGCGCGCACCGACGCAGCGGTGAATGCCATAGCCGAACGAGAGGTGCCGGCGGGCATTTTCGCGCGTGATGTCGAGCTGGTCGGGATTGGTGAACACTGTCTCGTCGCGGTTGGCCGAAAGGTACCACAGGATCAGCTTGTCGCCCTTCTTGACCTGATTACCGAACAGATCGGCATCATCGGTCGCGGTGCGGCGCATGTGGGCCAGCGGGGTGACATAGCGGATGCATTCCTGCACCGCGTTGGGGATCACCGACGGATCCGCCTCGAAAATCGCGCGCTGGTCGGGGAACTTGTCGAGTCCGTGGACGATGCCCGACATCGTGTTGCGAGTGGTATCGTTGCCGCCGACGATCAGCAGCACCAGGTTGCCCATGAACTCCTGCGGGCTCATGTGGTTCATCGCGTCGGAATTGATCATCATCGAGATCAGGTCGCGGCTCGGCGGGGCGCCGGTGCGCTCCATCCACAGGCGCTGGAAATAGCCGGCCATCTCGAGCAGGATTTCGTGCCGGGTGTCAGCCAGTTCGCGGGCCAGGCCCAGTTCGACATCGCCAGCCCAGTCCGACCAGAAGGTCAGCAGGCGGCGGTCCTGCCAGGGGAAGCCGAACAGGATTGCAAGCATCCCCGTGGTCAGTTCGATCGAGACCTTGTCGACCCAGTCGAACTCCTCGCCCCAGGGCAGGCTATCGAGCGTAGCTGCGGTCCGCATCCGCACTTCGGCGGCCATCTTGTCGATCTCGCCCGGCGTGAAGGCCGGAGCGACCGTGCGGCGCTGGCCGGTGTGCTCGGGCCGGTCCATCGCGATGAACATCGGCAGGCGGCGTTCCTCAAGATGCTCGGGCGTGATGTCGGCCGGCGGATCGCCGATCGTGATCCCGCCGTGCTGCCAGGATGAGGAGAACAGCTCCGGCAGCGATTCGACATGCTGGATGGTCTTGACCGTGGTGACGTTCCAGTAATCGCCATATGGCGTGCCAGTAACCTTGTTGACCGGGGCCTTGGCGCGCATTTCCGCAAAGATCGGCTGCCAGCGGTCCTCGACATAGATGTCAGAGCGCGACACGTCCCACGGATGGGTGTGCGCCGGCAGGTTCTGTCCATATTCCTTCAGCCAGGCTTCAAACGCCTCGGTCGCGGTAGGCGACGTCCGGTACTGGAAGGGGGCATCAGCAATCTGGGTAGCCATGGCGAATCCTCTTCTGCTGCGTGGGCCGCAATCAGTTTCCTATCAAGACTTACTTGGTCTAACTTACCTAAGAGTCAATAGCCGCTCCGGAATGGACCGGATTCAGCGCACGGCCCGGCGCGTAAACACCTTTGACCACAGTCGGCTCCAGGGCCCCTTGCCATCACTGCGGGCGGGGCCGCTCTTCATCACCCAGCGACGGAACAGCGTTGCCCCGACCCGGACAAAGACCGCCACGCAAATCACTTGCCAGCCCAGCGCCAGCACGTGCGGCAGCAAGGCATCGCTCTGCGCGGCGCGGGCCAGCATGGCGAAGGGCGAGCTGAACGGCACGATCATCGCCGCCAGTTCTACCGCCGAGCCCGGCCGGGCCATCGCCCACGAGGCAAAGAAGAAGTTGAGCAGCTGGAGCATGGTCACCGGCATAGACAGGGTCTGCACCTCGCGCACGGTGCTGGCCATCGAACCGATCGCCAGGAACAGCGAGCCGAGCAGCAGGTAGCCCATCGCGAAATAGGCCGTGCCCAGCGCGAAGAACAGCGGCCAGCCGACAGCCGGGGCCGGATACTGGCCCAGGCTTCCGCCCGCTGCCAGCCACACCGCGCTCCCCGCGCCAGCCCAGACCGAGATGCCGACGAAGGACACGGCCAGCATGGCAAACAGTTTGCCCAGGAACACGGCATCCATCGGGATCGCGGCGGCCAGGACCTCGATGATCTTGTTGCCCTTTTCCTCGACCAGGTTGGACAGAACCATCCCGGCCAGCAACATGGTCAGCAGAAACAGCACGGTCTGGCCAAGCTGCGCCGTGACCATCCGGCTACGCGCTTCGTCCGCCGTGGTGGCAAGTTTCAGGGGCGCCAGGTCGACCGTGGGGTAATCGGTCGCGCCAGTGCGCTGTGCTTCGCCGGCCAGTACGGCGACTGGCCCGCGCCAGTCGGCGATGCGCTCTTCCGGACCCGCAAGCTGGGGTCTTTGCAGGGTGCCGGTCACCACCGCGGCAAGGTTCACGCGCTTGTCCTGCATGGCGGCGGCGGCATCGAAGCTCTCGCCGGGTCCGACATTCCTGACCACGACCAGCATGGGTATGGCAGCACCCAATTGTGGCTCCAGCCGTTGCCGCGCCGCCAGCAGCGCCTGGCTATCAGCGGCCGACATGGCGATGCCGAGCTCAGGCCGCGCGGCATTGCTCTGCACTTCCTTGCCGATCCCGCCGGCCAGCCCCCCGACCATGATCGGGAACAGCGGCCCGAGCAGGAAGAAGAAGAACGAGCGCGAAAAGAGGATCGCGGTGAAATCGCGCCGGGCAATGACGAATGCGGCGGCGAGGGTGGAAAGTCGTCCGGTCATTTCAGCGGGCCTCCTCGCCATTGCCTTCTTCGAGCGCCCGCGCGGCGGCTTCACCGGCAATCGCGACGAAGGCATCGTGCAGCCCGGCCCGCTCGATCGAGAGCGAAAGGATGCCCGCCTCGCCCTCGATCAGCGCGCGGAGCAATGGCTCGATCCCGGTTTCGGGGAGCGAGAACAGCCAATAGTCCCCTTCATGCCGCGCATCGGCAGGCAGCGCCGCACGCCACGGCCCGTCCCCGGCCCGCGTTTCAAGGCGCACCTGCGGACGGATCCGGTCGCGCGCCACATCGACCGGACCGGCAAATGGCACTTTGCCCCCGGCGATGATCGCCACCTCATCACAAAGCCGCTCGGCATGGGCGATCACGTGAGTCGAAAAGATCACCGTGGTGCCCTTGGCCGCGAGCGCGCGGATCATCTTTTCCAGCTTGCCCTGGTTAAGCGCATCGAGACCGGAGAACGGCTCGTCAAACACCACCAGTTTCGGTTCGTGGACTAGGGTGCCTAGCAGCTGGACCTGCTGGGCCATGCCCTTGGACAGCTGGCGGATTTGACGCTCGGTCGCATAACCCAGGCCGTGTTCTTCCAGCATGGCGCGTCCGCGCTTGCGCCCTTCGGCCAGCGGCAGGCCGCGCAGCGCGCCCAGAAAGGCAATCGCCTCATAGGCCTTCATCGCTGGATAGAGTCCGCGCTCTTCGGGCAGGTAACCGATCGCGTGGCTGATCTCATGCGGGCGGTCATGCCCCAGCACGCGGCGCACGCCTTCGTCAGGATCGATGATCCCCAGCAGCATCCGCAGCGTCGTGGTCTTGCCCGCGCCGTTGGGGCCGAGGATGCCATAGATCGCGCCTTCGGGAACCGAGATGTCGACTCCATCGACCGCGGTGAACCCGTCGAACCGCTTGACCAGTCCGCGCGCTTCGATTGCCAGGGGGCGGGCTGTCTGCCAACCCGCGTTGCTCGCCATCGGTGCTTCCCCTAGCTTCATAGACAGCGGCCACTATGGAGGCGGAGTGAACAGGAGCAACAGGAAGTTTGGTTAACGCTGCCGAAATCACGGCGCTTAAGGCCGATCTGGCGCGCGAAGCGCAGCGGTTGGGCTTTGCTGCCTGCGGCGTGACCGCTGCGGCGGAGGACCCCTTGCGCGCCCGGCATCTGGAAGAATGGCTGGGCGAAGGCCGCCATGGCGCCATGGACTGGATGGAAAATCGCGCCCACCACCGCCGCAGCCCGCAAGGCCTGTGGCCCGAAGCAGAGCGGGTGATTGCACTGGGCATGAGCTACGCCCCCGGCGCCGATCCACTGGCCGAACGCTTAGGCCGGGCGCGGATTTCGGTCTATGCGCAAGGCTCGGACTATCACGACACGGTCAAGAAGGCACTGAAGGCACTGGCCCGCTGGCTGGTGGCAGAAGCAGCGAAGCGCGGCCTGGGAGACATCGGGGTCAAGGTCTTCGTCGATACCGCCCCGGTGATGGAAAAGCCGCTGGGCCAGGCCGCCGGCCTCGGCTGGCAAGGCAAGCACACCAACCTGGTCAGCCGCGAGCATGGCTCATGGCTGTTCCTCGGCGCGATCTATACGACGCTGGGGCTACCGGTGGACGAGCCGGGGGAGGACCGCTGCGGCACCTGCTCGGCTTGCCAGACCGCTTGTCCGACCAACGCGTTTCCCGCGCCCTACCAGCTCGATGCGCGGCGCTGCATTTCCTACCTGACGATCGAGCACAAAGGACCCGTGCCGGAAGAGTTCCGCAAGGCGCTGGGCAGCCGGATCTATGGCTGCGACGATTGCCTGGCGGTTTGCCCATGGAACAAGTTTGCCAGCACGGCCCACACCATGCGTGCCTTCCTGCCCCGCGCCGAGCTGGCGGCGCCGCGGCTGGCCGACCTGCTGGCGCTGGACGATGCGGCGTTCCGCCAGCTGTTCAGCGGATCGCCAATCAAGCGGATTGGCCGCAACCGCTTCGTGCGCAATTGTCTCTACGCCGCCGGAAACAGCGGTGAAGCCGCGCTGCTGCCGCAGGTACAGGCGCTGGCGGCCGATCCGGACCCGGTTGTCGCCGAAGCTGCCGGCTGGGCCCTTGCGCAACTCTCCACTTAGCGGGCCAAAAGGTTCCTGGCCTGATTGCCGATCTGGGCGATCATCGTCGGGGTTAGCGCCGGAGCGGCCTGGGCGCGGGTGACGACCGCGCGGAACTGGCGGATTGCGGGGGCCTGGCCTTCGGTCCAGCGTTCGACCACTGCCAGCGGCTCGCCCTCTTCGGCTGCGTGACGGTGCAGGAAATCCAGCCGCATGTGCTGGATATCGCGCGCGAGGCTGTTGACCAGCAGGCGCTCCCACGGATCGGTGGGAGACAGCCGTTCGGCCGCCTGTTGCGCCCAGTCGAGCCCGAGTTCGCGGCCCAGCGCGATGAAGGCGCGGGTCAGGGCCTCGGGCTTGGTCCCGGTCTGGCGGGCCAGCATGGCTAGGCCGACCGAGCCATCAAGATCGAACAGATGCGCGACCGCGGCCGACAGTTCCACCGGTGCCCCGGCGGCGACGAACCGCTCCTGCACCGCAGCCGATTGGGCCTGGCCTTCGCGCGACAGCAGGTGCCCGGTCGCGCCCGACAGCAGCTTTACGCCGCCTTCGAGCTGGGAAACCAGCTCGCCCGCCGAGAGCGCTCCGCCCGAAACCCGCAGCAGATCAGCCATGTGGTTGACCATGGCTGCCGCCGCGCGGTCGAACAGCAGGATGCGCGCGGCTTCGGGCATCGGCTGGCTTTCGATCCCCTGCCAGATTGCGCCCATCCCAAGCAGGCGCTCGGCGGCAACGAAAGCCGTAGTGACCTGGGCCAGCGTCGCGCCTTCTTCCTCGACCAGTTCGAACGGGTGGATCAAGCCGAGCCGGTTGACCATGCGATTGGCCAGCTTGGTTGCAATGATCTCGCGCCGCAGCCGGTGATCTAGGATATCGGCCTTGAACTTTGTCCGCATCGGCGCGGGGAAGGCGGCAAGCAGCTCGCCTTCGAGAAGCGGATCGTCAGGGACCGCCGAATGCTCGAGCGCATCCTGCAGCACCAGCTTGGTGCTGGAGAGCACCACTGCGAGTTCGGGCCGGGTGAGGCCCTGGCCTTCCGCCGCGCGGCGCGCAAGCACGTCGCCCTCGGCCAGACCTTCGGTCTTGCGGTCAAGTTGGCCGCTTGCTTCCAGCGTCTCGATCAGCCGCAGGTGCGAAGCGGTGGTCGCCGCGCCGCCGGCCGTGGCGATCGATAGGGCCAGCGCCTGGAGGCGGTTGTCTTCCAGCACGATCCCGCCAACCTCGTCGGTCATCGCGACCAGCAGCTTGACCCGGTCAGGCTCTATGAGCCGCCCGGCGCGCTTGGCCCCGGCAAGCGCGATCTTGATGTTGACCTCGTTGTCCGAACAATCGACCCCGGCCGAATTGTCGATGAAGTCGGTGTTGATGCGCCCCCCTTTGAGGGCAAACTCGATCCGGCCCGCCTGGGTGCAGCCCAGGTTGGCGCCTTCACCGATCGCCCGGGCGCGGACCGCAGACCCATCGACCCGCAAGGCATCGTTGGCCGGATCGCCGACCTGGACGTTGTTCTCGGTGCTGGCCTTCACATAGGTGCCGATCCCGCCGAACCAGAGGAGGTCGATCTCGGCCTTGAGGATCGCGCTGATCAGGCCGTCGGGATCGATGCTCGGCTGGTCGAGGCCCAACATGGCCTGGACTTCCTTGGAGAGCGGAACTTCCTTGAGGCTGCGGGCAAAGACCCCGCCGCCCTTGGAGATCAGACCCTTGTCATAATCTTCCCAAGAGGACCGCGGCAGGGCGAACATCCGCGCGCGTTCGGCCCAGCTCTTGGCGGGGTCGGGCGTGGGGTCGAGGAAGATGTGGCGGTGGTCGAAAGCGGCGACCAGCTTCAAGGCTTTGGACAGCAACATGCCGTTGCCGAACACGTCGCCCGACATGTCACCGCAGCCCGCGACGCGGACCGACTGGGTCTGGACGTCGACGCCCATTTCCAGGAAGTGCCGCTGGACCGAGAGCCAGGCACCCTTGGCAGTGATGCCCATCGCCTTGTGGTCATAGCCCTTCGACCCGCCGCTGGCAAAGGCGTCGTCAAGCCAGAAGTCATGTTCTTCGGCAATGGCATTGGCGGTGTCGGAATAGGTCGCGGTGCCCTTATCGGCGGCGACCACGAAGTACGGGTCCTCGCCATCGCGGATCACGACGTGCTTTGGGTGGACCACCTTGGCGCCGACGATATTGTCGGTGATCGAAAGGAGCGTGCGGATGAACAGCTGGTAGCTCGCCTTGCCCTCTGCCAGCCAGCCATCGCGGTCGCGGCCCGGGTCTGGGAGCTGCTTGGGATAGAACCCGCCCTTGGCTCCCGTCGGCACGATAACCGCGTTCTTAACCCGCTGGGCCTTCATCAGGCCAAGCACTTCGGTGCGGAAATCGTCGCGCCG
Source organism: Sphingomonadaceae bacterium (assembly GCA_009926135.1). Classification (GTDB taxonomy): domain Bacteria; phylum Pseudomonadota; class Alphaproteobacteria; order Sphingomonadales; family Sphingomonadaceae; genus Novosphingobium. The sequence goes on along the minus strand of RFPL01000001.1, from coordinate 254,083 downwards.
GTCGGACCACCGCAGCCCGCCCCGTGCGACCGGGCCAGAGCGCAGGTGAATGCCCTCGACCCGCCGCGAATAGACGAAGATCTCGCGCCACGGCAGCGGCTTGGGCAGGCCGGGAACAAGCGCCGAATCGAGCTTGAAAGCCAGCGCGTTCTGCCCGGCGGGGGCAAAGGCGTTGGTCCGCAGCATCGCTTCGACCACGGCGCGGTACTGACGCAGCAGGCGATCATCGTTGATCGCGGAAACCAGCGCCAAGCCATCGCGGATCGCATCCTGCGCCTTGGCTTCGGCCGCCAGCCGGTCGCCCTTGAAGGCCGGATCGTGGCGGGTGACGAACAGGTCGACCAACCCGCGCGTCACTTGCGGGGCGTGCTGCAGCGCGTCGACTGCGGTCGGCACCCCATAGTTGAGCCCAGCCTGGCGCAGGTAGCGATACCAGGCGCGCAGCCAGTTGGTTTCAGACGCCGAGAGCCCGACCGTGGTGATCAGGCGATTGAAGGGATCGTCCTCGGCCGCGCCGTTCAGCACGTTGGCAAAGGCGGCCTCGATCGCACCGGCGCGGGCCATGACAGTGCTGGCGGCCAGTCCGGCAGGCAGCGCCAACTGGAAATCGTGGATCGTGCCAAGCCGGCCCTGATCAAGCTCGGTCGGCAGGTCCTCGACCACCCGGAAGCCGAAGTTCTCAAGCGCCGGAACGGCGTCGGAGAGCGCAATCGCTCCGCCGCGCTGATAGAGCTTGAGCCGCAAGGTGCCGGGCTCGTCCCCTGCCATCTCATGCAGACGGGCATCGCGGCGCACGCCTGCCTCACCCTCGCCAACCAGCTTGCGCAACCGGCCGATATCATGCGCTGCTTCGGCCGGGCCATAGGCACCGCGATAGGACAGCGGGAAAGCCTCGGCATAGCGGGAGGCAATGGCCGCGGCGCGGCTCGGCTCCTCGCTTGCGGCAATCTCGCTTTCGACCGCCTCGTTCCAGCCGCGCAGCATGCCTTGCAGGCGGGCGTCGAGCGCGGCCTCATCGGGCAGCGAGGCCACTTCCGGCAGGTCGAGCACATAGCGCAGCACGGCAAGGCTACCCTCGACCTCAAGGCTCCAGTCGAGCATCGGCGCGCCGCACGCCTCAACCAGCATGGCCTCGATCTGCCGCCGCGTCGCGGTCGACATGATATCGCGTGGCAGCCAGACAAAGGCGAACAGGTGGCGCATCAGCGCCGCCGGAACCAGCGCCAGCTTGGGGCGGGGGCGATCGACCAGGCTCATCATCGCGGTCGCGATGCGCTCCAGATCTTCGTCAGCGAACCCGATCAGCAGGTCATGTGGCAGCGCGGTCAAGGCATGGACCAGCGCCTTGCCGGCATGGCCCTGCGCCGCAAAACCGAAGCGGCTCATCAGGTCAGTCAACTGAGTGCGCATCCGCGGCACCTGGGTGGGTGCAGCGGCAAGGCCCGCGCTGGTCCAGATCCCGGCGTGGACCGAGAGGCTTTCGAGCTTCCCGCCTTCAAACACCGGCACGATGAACAAATCGAGCGGCGTGCGGCGGTGGACGTTGCTGACGTGGTTGGACTTGACCACCAATGGCCCGCGGCGCGCCTTGCCCTTGCCCGCGAACCAGGCAAAGGCGCGGTCATAAGAGATGGGTCCCAGCAGGCTCTTCGCTCCGCGCCGGCAGATGCCCAGCGCGCCTGATTGGGTGCCGTCGCGGTGGCGCAGTACATGGCCAAGCTGGGTCAACATTCCGTCCTTGAACCAGCGCAGCAACGCCGCACCCTCGCCATCAGCCAGGCTCTCGGCGTCGGCGGCCATGGCTTCCTGCAGCTTCGGCCAGTCGGCCACCGCGGCGCGGACATCGCCCAGCGTGGTGCGCAGCGCGGATTCGAGCGCGCGGCGGACCTTGGCGTCGGCGCGGCGGGTCTCGATGTAGACCATCGATTCGCGCTTTTCGCCGGCAGCCTCACCCTCGACCACGGCGGCCAACCCCCCGTCGCCATCGCGGCGGACCGGCAGGACCGGGTGAACCAGCCGGTCAATCGTCAGGCCCTGGGCAGCGACAGTCGTGGCAATCGAATCGACGAGGAACGGCATGTCATCATTGATCACGCCGATCCGCATGAAGCGCTCTGCCGCCGAACCCGAGACGGTTTCAATCGTGATCGCCGCTTCGCCGGCGTCGCGCTGGCTGGCGGCGCTGCACAGGAATGCGGCCGCAGCGGACAAACCCTCGGCCGAGAAGGGCGCATCACCCGGCAGCAGCGCGGCACTGAGGCGCTTGGCCAGCGCTGCTTCGAGGACATTGGCAGAGCCGTTGGCGGACTTGGCACCCATCGATCACACTCCTGCGGGCCAGCCCTCAGCCGTTGCCCGTGCAAACAATATTATTGCCGTCTCAAGCAGCATTCGTATTCATGATACGGACAAGTGGTCACCACTGCAACCAGTTTGCCGCTAGGGAAACCTGCCTAACCCGCGGCAGGCATTGGGCTTAGCCGGCCAGGGCTTCCATCGTCAGCGCCAGCGAGTGTTCACGCGCGGCCGGATCGTAAGTCGCGCCAGAGACAATAATTTCATCCGCCTGGGTGCGTTCGACAAAGCGGCCGATCGCTTCGCGGACGGTCGCCGGCGCACCGACGGCGCTGGCCTGACGGGTGTGCGCCAGCATGCCCTGCATGCCCGGCGGCAGGCTTTCGCGGTAACCCGGGATCGGCGGCTTGAGTCGGCCCGGCGTGCCGCTGCGCAGGGCGACGAAGCTCTGTTCAAGCGAGGAGGAGAGCAGCACCGCCTCGGCATCCGTTTCAGCCGTCAGCACAGTCATCGCCGCCATCACATGCGGCTTGTCGAGCGCAGGCGAGGGCGTGAAGCGTTCGCGGTAAAGCTTCAGCGCCGCATCAAGGTGATCGGGCGCAAAGTGCGAAGCGAAGGCATAGGGCATGCCCAGCGCGGCGGCGAGCTGCGCGCCGAACAGGCTGGAGCCGAGGATCCAGAATTCGATCGCTGCGCCGAGGCCTGGCGTGGCACGCAGGCCAAGATCCGGTTCCCCGGTCACCAGCGCGCGCAATTCGACCACGTCCTGCGGGAAGTATTCCGCCACCCGCATCAGGTCCTTGCGCAGCGCCTGGCCGATCCGGCTGTCTGCCCCCGGCGCGCGGCCAAGGCCCAGGTCGATTCGGCCCGGAAACAGCGCATCGAGCGTGCCGAACTGCTCGGCGATCACGAAGGGGTTGTGGTTGGGCAGCATGATCCCGCCCGACCCGATCCGGATGGTCCGTGTGGCATGACCGACATGTGCCAGCACGACCGCGGTCGCCCCGCCGGCAATTCCGTCCATCGCGTGATGCTCGGCCACCCAGAAGCGTTTGTAGCCGGCGTTTTCGGCCGCGTGGGCGAGGCTGGCCGCGCTGACGAAGGCTTCGGACAAGGTCCCGCCTTCGCGCACGGGGACAAGGTCAAGGACAGATAAGGGGATCACCGGCCGGATGGTGCCGGGTCTGGCCCCAACTGGTCAAGGTACGATTGCGCGGTACGTGCAGTTTCGCTGCCAGGCGCCGCCTTGACCACCGACAGCCACGAGCGCCGCGCGGCACCATCTTTACCCGCCAGCACGGCGATCACGCCGGCCTCCAGCCCGACTTCGGGATCGAGCGGGAGCAGCTGAGCCGCGACCTGGATCTGTTGCTGCGCTTCGGCCAGCTTGCCTTGACGGCGCGAAAGCGTGGCCGAGAGCAGCCAGCCCTGGCCGTTCTCGGCTGCGTTGGTCCGCGCGGTGGCGAGCGCAGCGGCAGCATCGCCATCACGCTTCAGCGCCACCAGCGCGCGGGCGCGGTCGATCGAGATCTCACCCGCCAGCCGGGGACTGCCTGCCCCCAGCGCTTCGCCATGGGCCTGGTCAAGCAGGGCCAGTGCTGCTTCGGTCTTGCCAGCGGCAAGCAGGGCATTGCCGGCCATGCCGCCCAGCCGCGCGCGATTGGCCGGTTCACTGGCCGGGGTCAGTTCGCGCGCCGCCATGAAGGCCGCCTGGGCATCGTCCCACTGTCCCTGCGCGGCGCGCGCCAGCCCCAGGCACTGTCCGGGTTCGGCGCGGGCGAAGCCCTTGGCGCTGTCCAGCCAGGTCTCGGCATAGTCCGCGGCCTCGATCGGGCTGGTCGCCAGCAGCTTGCGGCACTGCGCGGCCTGCGAAAGCGACGCGGTCGGGGCAGCCGCCTCTGTCTTCTTGCGCGGGATTTCGAGCGGCGCCTGAGGCAGCGAACCGCCAGCCCCGACGCCGACGCTGGGGCCGACCTGGGCAAGGAGCGGCAGCAGAATGGAAAGGATCATGTCGGCTCCGCAGCAAAGAGACTTTCAAGCGTCCGCAGCAGCAGGGCGATATCGCCCTCGCGGCTGAGGCGGTGATCGCCGTCCTTGATCAGGGTCACCTGAACATCGTCCGAATGGAGTTGTTCAGCGAGGGTCAGCGCCAGTTCCCACGGCACGTCGGGATCGCGCTGGCCGTGCAGCAGACGGACCGGGCACGAGAGAGCAATTGGCCCGCCGAGCAAGCGCTGAGACTGCCCATCGGCCCAGAAGGCCGCATGAGTGGGCGTCGGCTCCGGACCGTAGGGATTGTCCTCAAGCACCGTCGCACCCGCCGCCAATTGCGCCTGCTGTGCGGCGTCATAGCCCCAGTCGGTGAAGTCCGGCGCGGCGGCGATCCCGACCAGCGCCTGGACTCGCTCCAGCATGGCCAGCGCAACCAGCAGCATCAGCCAGCCGCCCATGGACGAGCCGACCAGCACCACTGGCCCCGGCGCCTGTGCCTCGATCAAAGCCAGCACCTCGTCTCGCCAGCGGCTGAGCGTGCCATCGGCAAAACTGCCATCGCTCTCCCCGCAGCCCGAGTAATCGAGCAGCAGGCAGGCCCGCCCTTCGGCAGCAGCCCAGTCGAACACGGCACACGCCTTCCCGCCGGCCATATCGGACATATAGCCGGGCAGGAAGACCAGCGTCGGGCCAGTGCCGGGCGTGCGACGGAAGGCAAGACGGCTGCCATCGGGCAGCGCATGAAAACGGGTCTCTGTCATCCCGGTACCTCTGCGCCATTGCCCCGTCGCAATTCAAGGCTAGTCTGCGCGGCCAAGAGATCAGGGAGAGACCGATGCTGCCACCGCCGCCCGAGGCACCGCTGCTTGCTGCCAGCCGTCGCAGTGCCATGAAGCTGGGCCTGCTGGGCCTCGCTGGGATCGGTGCGCCAGTGCTGGCGCAGGGGGCGAAGGGCTTTACCCATTGCGTCGCCAGCGGTGAGCCAGGACCGACCCAAGTCCTGCTGTGGACCCGCTATGCCAGCGGGGACGAAACCCCGCTCAAGTGGGAACTGGCCGAGGATGCCGACTTCACCCGGGTCGTGGTCCAGGGTGAGGCCGCCGCCTCCCCCGCCAACGATTGCTGCGCCCGGGCCTGGGCCAGGGGGCTGAAGCCGGGCCGCTGGTATTTCTATCGCTTCATCGCCCCCGATGGCGAAAAGTCCCCGGTCGGCCGGACGAAAACGCTTCCAGTCGGCAAGGTCGACAAGTTCCGGATCGCGGTCTTCTCGTGTTCGAACTACGGCTTCGGCTGGTTCAACGCCTATCGCCATGCCGCCGAGGCGGGCGATTTCGATCTGGTGCTGCACCTGGGCGACTATTTCTACGAATATGCCCGCGGCACCTATCCGGACGCCAAGGAAGGCCTGGCCGAACGCCTGCTGCCCGTGGACGAAGCGGTGACCCTGGCCGGCTACCGCGAACGTTTTTCGACCTATCGCAATGACCCGGACCTGCAGCGGCTGCACCAGCTCTATCCGGTGATCACCATGTGGGACGATCACGAGGTCGCCAACGATGCCTGGAAGGACGGCGCGGAGAACCATCAGCCGGAGACGGAGGGCCCCTATTCGGTGCGCGAGAGCGTGGCCGAGAAGGCCTACCGCGAATGGCTGCCGGTGTCCGAAGCCTATTGGGCACAGTACGAGATCGGCAAGCTGGCGACATTGTTTCGGCTGGAAACGCGCCATGTCGCCCGCGACAAGCCATTTGACCTGGGCGATCTGATGAAGGGCAAGCGCGGACCGGAACTTGACGCGGCGCTCACGGCGTTCCGCGACGGCGCCTGGCGCGATCCAAGCCGCACCCTGATGGGGGCCGAGCAGGAAGCCTGGCTGGCCAGCAGCCTCAAGGCCTCGACCCGGGCCGGCAAGCCCTGGCAGGTCCTCGCCCAGCAAATCATCATGGGCCAGACCGGCTTCGGCAAGGACCTGATCGCGGGCATGACCAAGGATGTCGATCCGGCGATGCGCGGACGGATCCTGGCTGCCAATCGCGCTCAGCAAAGCGGCATCCCCTATGCGATGGACATGTGGTCCGGCTATCCGGCAGCGCGCGAACGGCTCTATCAGTCGGCGCTCGATGCCGATGCCAATCTGCTGGTCCTGGCCGGGGACAGCCACAATGCCTGGGCCTTTGACCACAGCCACAAGAACGAGCGTGTTGGGGTCGAGATGGCCGGGCAGAGCGTCACCTCGCCGGGGTTTGAACACTATCTCGGCTGGATAAAGCCGGCCGACCTGGCCCGCGATGTCATGACGGCAAGCCCAACGCTCAAGTGGTGCGACACTAGCCAGCGCGGCTACCTGGCGCTGGAGCTCACGCCCAAGTCGGCGACAGGCGAATGGCGCTTCCTGCAGACGATCCGGCAAAAGGGAACGGCGCTGGCCGGGACCAAGCAGATGACAGTTCTGGCCGGCCAGAAGCGCTTTTCCTCTTAGTTGCCCCTTAACCACTGTCCTGCTAGGCCGGCGGCAATGGAACAACTGCGCGCCTTGACGCTGACTACTACCACCACCCCGGGTCATCCGGGGCGGGTCGCCTTCGCCTGAGCGAAGCGCGCCGCCGTCCGGGCCCGGGGAAGGGTTCGGGGCGGCTGGCGTTACCTCTCGATCCTGCTGACAACCAACGCCGCCCCTTCCGGTGCGCGCGGTCCTGTGCCAAAGCGCCGGCCAAACGAGACGAGAGTAACCATGTCCGAACTGCTAAAGATCAGCCTGCCCGATGGTTCCGTGCGCGAGATGCCCATGGGATCGACCCCGGCCGATGTTGCTGCGGCAATCGGTCCCGGCCTTGCCAAGGCGGCGCTGGCCGCCCGGATCGATGGCGAACTGGTTGACCTGACCCGGCCCTTCACCGCTGATGCCAGCCTGGCGCTGATCACCAGCCGCGACGAGGCCGAGGCGCTGGACCTGGCGCGGCACGACTATGCCCACGTCCTGGCTGAAGCGGTCCAGGCGCTGTTCCCGGGCACGCAGATCACCTTTGGCCCCAGCACCGACGATGGGTTCTATTATGACTTCGCTCCGAAGGGCCGGCCTTTCACCGAGGAAGACCTGCCAGCGATCGAGGCCGAGATGCGCAAGATCATCCAGGCCGACAAGCCGCTGCGCCGCGAAGTCTGGAGCCGCGAAACGCTGATCAGCCGCTGGAAGCAGCAGGGCGAGAGCTTCAAGGCCGAATGGGCCGCGGAACTGCCGGGCGATGAACCGCTGACGGTCTACTGGTCGGGCGATGACTGGCTCGACATGTGCCGTGGTCCGCACCTGCCCAGCACCGGCAAGCTTGACGCCCAGGCGTTCAAGCTGACCCGCGTGTCAGGCGCCTACTGGCGCGGCGATCAGAACAACGCGATGCTCAGCCGGATCTACGGCACTGGCTGGCTCAACAAGAAGCAGCTTGATGCCCACCTGACCCGGCTGGAAGAAGCCGCCAAGCGCGACCACCGCAAGCTGGGCAACGAGATGGACCTGTTCCACTTGCAGCAGGAAGCCCACGGCTCGGTCTTTTGGCATCCCAAGGGCTACCTGATCTGGCGCGAGCTTGAAGCCTATATGCGCCGTGCGATCGACGGCGCCGGCTACCGCGAGGTGAAAACGCCGCAGGTGATGGACGCGCGCCAGTGGGAGCAGTCCGGCCACTGGGGCAAGTACCGCGAGAACATGTTCGTGATCCCCGACGAGGTGCCCAACGTCGACGACGAGGGCCCAGTGATCTCGGGCGAGGCTGACTGGATGGCCCTGAAGCCGATGAACTGTCCGGCCCACGTCCTGATCTTCCGCCAGGGGATCAAGTCGTACCGCGACCTGCCGCTGCGAATCTACGAGAACGGCTGCTGCCACCGCAACGAGCCGCACGGCGCGCTGCACGGGCTGATGCGAGTGCGCCAGTTTACCCAGGACGACGCCCACATCTTCTGCCGCGAAGACCAGATCGTGGCCGAGGTGAAGGCCTTCTGCGAACTGGCCGACCGGGTCTATCAGGACTTCGGCTTCACCTATTCGATCAAGCTGGCGCTGCGCCCGGAAAAGCGCTTCGGCAGCGATGCCGATTGGGACAAGGCCGAGAACGAACTGCGCAATGCGGTGATCGAGGCGGGCCTGGCGACTGAGCAATACGGCTGGGAAGAACTGCCGGGCGAAGGCGCGTTCTATGCCCCCAAGCTGGAATGGCACCTGACCGACGCAATCGGCCGGACCTGGCAGGTCGGCACGATCCAGTCTGACCGCGTCCTGCCCGAGCGGCTGGATGCGAGCTACATCGGCGAGGACGGCGAGAAGCACCGCCCGGTCATGCTGCACCGCGCGATCTTCGGTTCCTATGAGCGGTTCATCGGGATCCTGATCGAGCACTTCGCCGGGAAACTGCCGGTCTGGCTCGCACCGGTTCAGGCCGTGGTGGCAACCATCGTGTCCGACGCCGATGGCTATGCCGCCGATGTGGCCGAGCAGCTCAAGGCCGCCGGAATCCGGGTCGAGACCGACTGCCGCAACGAGAAGATCAACTACAAGGTCCGCGAACATTCGCTGCAAAAGGTCCCGCACCTGCTGGTGGTCGGCAAGCGCGAGGCCGAGGAAGGCACCGTTGCCGTCCGCACCCTGGGTGCCGAACATCAGAAGGTGATGCCGCTGGCCGAGGCGATTGCCTTGCTGAACGCCGAAGCCACCCCGCCGGACCGGCGCTGATAGTTGAGTCGGAGCACAGGGAATTGGCGATGAACCTGCTGATCAAGCTGTCACTCGCGCTCAACATCCTAGTGCTGGTCCCGGTCTGCGGCAGCCTGCTGAGTGGGGCCGGGTGGATCTTGGCCGCTTATGGCCCGGCCAGCCCGGCGCGGGGGATCCTGCTGTCGATTTATCTCGCGATCCTGATCGTGTCGCTCGGCCTGCTGGTGCGGCCGGTGCCCGCCATGGTCGCGGCACTTCTGATCGTTCAGATCATCTACAAGGTGACCACGCCGTTCACGGTCGGCACGCTGAACAACCCGGTGGTGCTGAGCAACCTGGCCATTGCGGCGTTCCATGCCGTGACCGTGGCAGCGATAGTCCAGGCCAAAAGCTAGGCCGACAAAAAGGGGGTAGGGGTGCAATTCGACCATTGGGCGGGGCTTACCCTTGAGCAGATTGGCATCGCGCTGATCGCTGCGCTGGCGGCCGCCTTCGTGCGCGGACTGGCTGGCTTCGGCATGGCGATCCTGCTGGTGCCGGTGCTGGGGTTGGCGATCCCGCCCTCCGAGGCCGTGGTTACCGCGAACTGGCTGGGTATCTTCATTGGCCTGGTTGGCCTGAAGGCGCTGCTCGGAGCGAGCGAGCGATCAGCCTTTGTCATCGGCGGCCTGGCCATGCTGGCAACGCCGCTGGGGGTCTGGCTGCTATCGGTGACTGACCCCGCGCTGGCCCGCCTCATCATTGCGCTGGTTGCATTGGGCGCCTTTGGCCTGGTCCTGCTGCCCAAGCGGCCCGACGGCCATCTGCCCAGTAGGTTGGAGACTGGCAGCACTGGAATCGCCTGCGGCGTGCTGACCGGCTTTGCCGGTATGCCCGGGGTACCGGTGGTACCATTCTACCTGCGCCGCCAACTGGCCCCGCAACTGGCGCGCGCCTCGATGATGACGATCTTCCTCGCCACATCGGTGGCCGGGGTCGGCTCGGCCGTGGCGCTGCGGGTCGCGACCTGGCGCGAACTGTTGCTGGCCGGACTGCTGTTTCCGGCGGTGCTGATCGGCAATGCGCTGGGCAACAAGGCCTTCGGCAAGGTCAGTGATACGGCCTGGCGACTGTTTGTCGGCTTCGTGCTGGGCGTGACCGCACTGGCCGCGCTGTGGCGGCTACTGCACGCCTAACCGGCGAGGATCAGCGCCAGCGCGCAGCCGCATACGACCGCGCCCCGCAAGACGCCGCGCGAGTGGGTGGCGGCAAAGGTAATCGCTTTGGTCATGGCCGCACTATCGCGCGCGCCGGTTACTAAAGGTTTAAGCGCTGGCGCTGCCCGACATGACCTGACGGCCGTCTGCGGCAAAAGCACCCAGCTCGATCGCATCGCTGCTGCCGCGCATGACCAGATGCAGGGGCTCGTCGGCCATGGCCGGGCTTAGCCCGCGGAACGCAAAGGTCAAAAGCCCATTGTCCCCCAGTGTCCGCTGCGCCAGATCGAGCAACAAGGTCGCCGTCAGCGGACCATGCACCACCAGCCCGCGATAGCCTTCCTCGCCAGTGGCATAGGGCGCGTCGTAATGAATCCGGTGGCTGTTGAAGGTCAGCGCCGAAAAACGGAACAGCAGCGGCGCGCCGGGTTCGATGCTGCGGTGCTGGTCCCAGCCCGAGGGATCAAAGCGTCCCTCGCCCAGCGGCGGCGGCGCTGGCGGCGTACCGGGCGCGGCGGGTTCGCGATAGACCAACGACTGGACCTCGCGCACGGCAAGGCCCGCTGATCCATGGGTCTCATGCGCTACGTCGACGAAGACCAACTTGCCGCTGCCGCCCGATTTCTCTGTAACCGAAGCCACCCGTGAGGTCCGCGAGACCGCTTCGCCGAGCTTGAGCGGGGCGAGGAAGTCGACCTTGCTCGAGGCCCACATCCGGCGCGGCAGCGGCACTGGCGGCAAGAAGCTGTCCGGGCTGTCATCGCGGCGCGGGTGGCCGTCTGGCCCCAGCTGCGCGGTCGGCGCATCGGGCGTGCACAGGCACCAGTGGAAGCCCTGCGGCACGGTGCCGTCACCCGGCGCGGCGCGATCAAGCGTTGCGCACCAGCGGGTGAACAGGCCCGGGTCAGCATGGTCGCTGCGCTGCTCTTCGCGGCCAATCCAGGCCTGCCATTCGCTCATCAGTTGCGCCCTTCCAGCAGCCCGCGCGCGATCACCTGCGCCTGAATCTCGGCCGCACCTTCGAAGATGTTGAGGATGCGGGCATCGCACAGCACGCGGCTGATCTCGTACTCCAGCGCATAGCCGTTGCCGCCATGGATCTGCAGACTGGCATCGGCATTGGCCCAGGCAGCGCGGGCGGCCAGCAACTTGGCCATGCCGGCCTCGATATCGCAGCGCTTGCCGGTGTCCTTGGCGCGGGCGGCAGCATAGGTCAATTCGCGGGAAGCCACGAAATCGACGAGGCTCATCGCCAGCTTGTCCGCGACACGGGGGAAATGAACCAGCGCCTTGCCGAACTGCTTGCGTTGCAACGCATAGTCCAGCCCCAGTTCGAGCGCCCGTTTGGCCACGCCGACCGCTCGGGCGGCAGTCTGGATCCGGGCCGCCTCGAAGGTGCGCATCAGCTGTTTGAAGCCCTGCCCTTCCTCGCCGCCCAGCAGGGCATCGGCGGGAGCCTTCATCTGATCGAACTGCAGCGCATATTCGCGCATCCCGCGATAGCCCAGCACTTCAATCTCGCTGCCGCTCATCCCCTCTGCCGGGAATGGATTGTCCCCGGTCCCCCGCGGCTTGGGCACCAGCAGCATCGACAGGCCGGAGTAGCCTTTGGTATCGGGGAGTGTGCGGCACAGCATGGTCATCAGGTCAGACCGGCTGGCGTGAGTGATCCAGGTCTTGGCCCCGTCGATTACCCATTCGCCATCGACCAGCCGCGCGCGGGTCTGGAGCGAACCCAGGTCCGAACCGGTATCGGGTTCGGTAAAGACCGCAGTTGGCAGCACTTCGCCGCTGGCGATCTTCGGCAGCCAATATTCCTTCTGCGCGGGCGTTCCGCCCATCGCGATCAGTTCGCCCGCGATCTCGCTGCGGGTGCCGAGCGAGCCGGCACCGATCCATCCGCGCGACAGCTCTTCGGTGATCAGGCACATGACCAGCTTGGACAGGCCCAGCCCGCCAAAGTCCTCCGGGATTGTCGCCCCAAAGGTGCCAAGTTCGGCCATGGCCTGGACGGTGACGTCAGGGATCAGGTCGTTGGCGAGGTGCCACTTGTGCGCGTGCGGCAGGACTTCGGCTTCGGTAAAGCGCCGGAACTGGTCGCGGATCGTGTCCAGCTCGGTATCTTGCAGCCCTTCGCTCGGCCACTCGCCCGCGGCCAGGGCTGCCGCCACCACCGCGCGGCTTGCGGCCAGATCGCCATCGGTCAGGTCGGCGCAGGCGTGGGCCAGATCGCGCGCGGCATCGCCGAGCCCGAGATCGGACGGGCGCAGCAGCTCGTTCTGGCCCATCGGCAGCCCGCCGGCAAGCTGGGCCACGGTTTCGGCAAAGCCCAGCACGGCGACCTGCCGGTCCAGCTCGGTCCCACCACCATTGGCGACCAGCCAGCCAGCCACGGCTTCCAGCGCAGCGACGCTGGTTGCGATCCAGGCAAAGCCGTGGTGCGCGCGCTGGTCGGCCGGATCGATTTTCGCCGTGGCGGCACGGGCAAGGTCGCAATAGCCTCGCGCTGCGCCCAGCACCTTGTCGAGATCTACATCAAGCAAGATAACCTCAGGCCTTTTCGAAGACAGCCGCGATGCCCTGGCCGCCGCCGATGCACATGGTTTCAAGGCCGTACTTCACGTCGCGGCGCTGCATCTCACGGGTCAGGTTGGCAAGGATACGCCCGCCCGTCGCGCCGATCGGATGGCCCAGCGAAATGCCCGAGCCGTTGACGTTGAGCATGTCATGCCGGCTGTCATCGTCCGCCCAGCCCCAGCCCTTGAGGCAGGCCAGGACCTGCGGCGCGAATGCCTCGTTCAATTCGATCAGGCCGATGTCGTTCCACGACAGGCCATTGCGCGCGAACAACCGTTCGGTCGCCGGGACGGGGCCGTATCCCATCCGGCTGGGGTCACAGCCCGCTGCCGCCCATGAGTGGAAGTAGGCAATCGGCTCCAGCCCCAGCTCTTCCAGCTTGTCTTCGGCCACGACCAGACAGGCTGCAGCCGCATCGTTCTGCTGGCTGGCGTTGCCGGCGGTGACCACGCCGCCTTCGAGCGCCCGCAGCTTGCCGAGCGTCTCCATACTGGCATCGGCGCGGTAGCCTTCGTCATGCGCGAAGACGACGGGATCGCCCTTCTTCTGCGGGATTTCGACCGGGACCAGCTCGTCCGCGAACAGGCCATTGGCCCAGGCGGCCGTCGCCCGCTGGTGGCTGCGCGCGGCATAGGCATCGCAAGCCTCGCGGCTGATGTTCCAGTCCTTGGCGAGGTTCTCGGCCGTTTCGATCATCCCGGAAATCACGCCATAGCGCTCGACCGGCTGGCTCATCACCCGGCCACGGGTCAGCCGGTCATGCAGCGTCAGGTTCCCGGCGCGCACGCCCTTGCGAATATCGGTGCTGTAATGCTCGACGTTCGACATGGATTCGCAGCCGCCAGCCACGACCACGTCCGATACCCCGGTCTGGACCATCATCGCCGCATTGACGATCGCCTGCAGGCCCGAACCGCAGCGGCGGTCAAGCTGGTAGCCCGGCACTTCCTCGGGCAGGCCGGCGAGCAGCCAGGACCAGTGCGAGATGCACGGCGCTTCGCCATTGCCGTACCCTTGCGCAAAGATCACATCGTCGACCCGCGTCGGATCGATCTTGGTGCGTTCCATAAGCGCCTTGAGGATCGTCGCGCCCAGCTGGCCAGCAGTGAGCGGGGCAAGGCTGCCGCCAAACTTGCCGACGGCGGTGCGGATCGGGGCAACGATAGCGGCGCGGCGAAGGGTCATGTCCTGTCCTTATCTGAAGTGGCAACCACGCCGCGATCGATCAGCGTGGCAATCTGGCCCGAGGAAAGCCCCAGCCGCTCGGCCAGGACTTCCTCGCTGTGCTCGCCGAGGTACGGCGCAGCCTGCGGTTCGCCCGCCTCGCGGTCGGGGATATTCGCAAAGCTGCGCGGCGCGGGATATTCAAAGCCGCTGGGGTTGGCTGGCGAGGGGCCGAACAGCGGGTTGTTGGTGACGAGCTCCGGGTCGCGGGCCATTTGGTGCATGGTGCGATAGTGCTCAAAGGTAGCCCCGGCCTTGGTCAGGCGCTCAGCCAGATCAGCGTAATCGAACCGGTCCGCCGCCTGCTGGAACAGGTCGAACAGGCGGTGGCGATGAACGAAGCGCCAGTGATCGCTGGCCAGGAAGCTGACGCCCAGTTCGGCCTCGAGCGCGGCCACGGCATCGGCCAGGCCAAAGGCCTCGACCGTGGCCTTCCACTGCTTGGGCGTGAGCGCTGCAATCATGAAGCGGATGCCATCGCGGCTGCGGAAGTCGCGGCCAAAGGCACCCCAGATCGCATTGCCGATCCGTTCGCGGTCGCCGCCGCGATAAAGCATTTCGGCCGCCGCCCCGGCATTGAAAGCCGTGCCGATCGCGACATCGCCCAGCGGCACGCGCAGCTCGCTGCCCTCGCCGGTGGCATCGCGGTGGCGCAGCCCGGCCATCAGCGCAAAGGCGCAATAGGCGCCGGTGATGAAGTCCCAGGCGGGCAGGATCTGGTTGACCGGCGGGGCACTCTCCGCATCCCACTCTTCCGGCCCGGTCATCAGCGGATAGCCCGAGGCAGCGTTGACGGTGAAGTCCATCGCCTGGCGCCCATCATGCCAGCCCATGATCCGCACCGAGACCAGATCGGGCCGCCCAGCCGCAATCTTGTCATGCGCCATGAAGCTTTCCTGCGGCAGGTTGGTAATGAGCTGCCCGGTCGCGCGAGTCAGTTCCACCGCCAGTTCGCGGCCCTCGGCTGACTGCAGGTCGAGCGCGACGCTCTTCTTCGCGCGGTTGAGGTTCTCCCACGAAAGCGAGCGGCCCTCGGCGGTCATCATGTAACGCTTGTAATCGAGCCCGCCGCGCCGGTCGTCGATGCGGATCACCTCGGCCCCCATCTGGGCGCAATAGAGCCCTGCCGTGGGCGAGGCGACGAAGGACGAAACCTCGACGATCGAAAGGCCGGTCAGCAGGTTGTACATGGCTTACCAGACCGACCCTTCGCTGGCGAACTCGCGCAGCAGGTGCTTGGCGATCTGCAGCTGCATGATCTGGCTGGTGCCCTCGTAGATCCGCAGGATGCGGGCATCGCGGAAGAACCGCTCGGCTGGATATTCGGCGAGGTAGCCGGCCCCGCCATAGACCTGGACGCAGCGATCGGCCACGCGGCCACAGGTTTCCGAAGCGAACAGCTTGGCAGCCGCGGCCTTGCGCTGGATGTTCTCACCTCGGTCGGCGCGGGCGCAGGCGTCAGCGATCATGCATTCGGCAGCGTAAAGTTCTGCTTCGCTGTCAGCCAGCATGGCCTGAATGAGCTGGAAGTTGGCGATCGCCTCGCCAAACGCCTTGCGTTCGGTGGCGTAGCGGATCGCTGTGTCGAGCGCGCGGCGGCCCATGCCCACGCTCATCCCCGCGACCGAGAGCCGGCCGTTGTCCAGGCTCTGCATCGCGATCTGGAAACCGCGCCCTTCCTCCCCGCCGACCAGCGCCGAGCCGGGGATGTGAACGTCTTCCATGATCACGTCGGCAATGTGCGCGCCCGACTGACCCATCTTCTTGTCAGGCTTGCCGATGGTGATCCCAGGCGCGGTCATGTCGACGATGAAGCACGAAACGTGGGCGTTCTTGGGCAGCGCCTCTTTCGATGTGCGCGCCATGATCAGGCCAATCTTCGCTGAAGGGCTGTTGGTGATGTAGCGCTTGGTGCCATTCAGTTTGTAGCCATTGCCATCGCGAACGGCACTGGTCTGCATCGCCGCGCTGTCCGATCCCGAACCCGGCTCGGTCAGGCCGAAGCAGGCGATTTCCCCGCTGGCGATGCGCGGCAGCCATTCGGCCTTCTGCTCGGGCGTGCCGAAGTTCTTGATCGCACTACCGGTCATCCCGATATTGATCGAGATGGTCGAGCGGTAAGCCGGTGAGGCATAGCTCAGCTGCTTCACAGTCTCGATATACTGGCTGATGTTCATGCCGGCGCCGCCGAACTCTTCGGGGATGGTGATCCCGAACAGCCCCATTTCGCGCATCTCGGCCAGGATATCGTCCGGGATGCGATCCTGGGCGATTACGTCCTCTTCCGCCGGGATCAGTCGCTCGCGGACATAGCGGCGCAGCTGTTCGATGAACTGGTCGAAGATTTCGGGGTCCATGCCGGGGTTCATTGCCGGGTTCCTCAAATGGGATCGTAGGGGAAGACGTGAGCCGAAACTTCGTCGGCGCGGGCGAAGCTGGGCTTGAAAGCCGGGATCAGTTCGTCGGCGATGCTTTCCGGCGTCCAGCCTTCGACTTTGGTCATCGAACGAATCGGGCGCGGCTTGTTGTAGAGCACGATCTCGTTCTTGCGGACCGAGAAGATCTGGTTGGTGACCTCCTGGCTGGCGTCCGAGGCGAGGTAGACCACCAGCGGCGCGATCTTGTCGGCGCTCATCGTCTTCAAACGCTCGACCCGCTGCTGCTGCTCGGGCGTTTCGGCCGGGATCGAGGCGGTCATCCGGCTCCAGGCGAAGGGCGCGATGCAGTTGGAGCGCACGCCGGCGCGCGCCATGTCGAGCGCGATCGACTGCGACAGGCCGACGATCCCCAGCTTGGCCGCCGAATAGTTTGCCTGGCCCACATTGCCGATCAGGCCGGAGGTGCTGGTGAAGTGGATGAAGCTGCCCGATTGCTGCTCGCGGAAATAGGGCGTTGCCGCCTTGCTGACGTTGAACGTGCCGTTGAGGTGGACGTCGATCACTGCGCGCCAGTCCTCGTGGCTCATCTTGTGCCAGATGGTGTCGCGCAGGATCCCGGCATTGTTGACCACGGCATCGATCCGCCCGAAGCGCTGGACCGCATCCTCGATGATCGAGACCGCCCCTGCTGGATCGGCCACCGAAGCCAGGTTGGCATAAGCCTTGCCGCCCGCCGCGATGATGTCGCCCACGGTTTCCTCGGCCGGGCCTTGATCCCCGCCTTCGCCGCCGCCGCCGACGCCCGGGTCATTGACCACCACCGCCGCGCCATGCTGCGCACAGAGCAGCGCGATCTCGCGCCCCACGCCGCGGCCCGCGCCGGTTACCGCGACAACCTTGCCTTCAAGCATTCCCATAGCGCCGACTCCGCGTTCTTAATCGTTCGGTTAATCCCCTACGGACAAGGCCGCGAAAATCAACTGGCAGGAATGAGGTCCTTGAGCGGTATTGCCGTGTCGGCCAGCGCCGCGGCGTCAGCCGCGACGCGCTGTTCGACGAGCTTGCGCCCCTGGGCAAAGTCCTTCGCGCAATTGACGCTGTCGAGCGCGATGACTTTTCCGCCCTTGAGGTAAATCACGCTGAAGCTGCGCGTGTCGGGATCGCCGCGCAGCACGGTGGCGTCGTGCCCGGTCGAGAGGCCAACCGTCTGCAGCTTGAGATCATACTGGTTCGACCAGAACCACGGGGTCGCGCCATAGCTGGCCTCCTGACCGGTGATGATCTTGGCGGCCACGGTTGCCATGTCATTGGCATTCTGGACGGATTCGAGGCGGATCACCGCGCCATCGGCAAAGCCGTTAGCATGGGCGGCACAATCTCCGATGGCGAAGACGTGCGGCAGACTGGTGCGGCACTGGGCGTCGATATCAACCCCGTTGCCCCCCACTGCGCCCGCTGTCAGCAGCACGCCGATCGACGGGATGATCCCGATGCCGACAATCACCACGTCCGCCGGGATCACCGAGCCGTCAGCCAGCTTCACGCCAGAAACCCGGCCTTCGCCCTCGATCCCTTCCACCGCCATGCCGGTGCGCAGGTCAACGCCGTGGGCGCGGTGCTCGGCTTCGTAGAAACGGGACAAGTCCTCGCCCGCGACGCGGGCCAGGACGCGCGGCAGGGCTTCAAGCAGGGTCACCTGCTTGCCCAGCTTGGAAAGCACGGCTGCGGCTTCCAGCCCGATGTAGCCGCCGCCGATCACCACCGCGCGGGTCACTTGCGGCAGTTCCGCCATCAGCGCATCGACATCGGCGCGCGTGCGGACATAGTGAATGCCCGCCAAGTCGCTTCCGGGGCAGGAGAGCTGGCGCGGATCGCCGCCAGCTGCCCAGATCAGTTCGCCATATGTCAGGGCCGAGCCATCGGCGCAGGTCAGTTGCCGCGCTGCCGGATCGACCGCCGTGACCTCGCGGCCGAGGAGTAGTTCAACCTGCTTGTCCGCCCAGTATTCGCGCGGGCGCAGATAGAGCCGTTCAAACGGCTTTTCCTGGGCGAGGTACTCCTTCGACAGCGGCGGCCGCTCATAGGGCGGCTCGTCTTCGCGCCCGACGATGGCAATCGAGCCAGAGAAACCTTGCGTGCGCAGCGCAATCGCCGCTTGGGCCCCGCCGTGCCCGCCTCCGACAATCACGACATCAAAGTGCTGCATCTCGTCCCCGCCCGAATGGAAATTGCCTGCGCTACCCCACGGCCGCTAACAAGATTCCCTGAACGTCACAAGGCGCACAATCGGCAGGTCGGACGAAGGGCATTTGCAAAGCGATTCGTCGCTGCTAGGAGCGTGAGTGCGGGTCTGTTCAAATGCGCCCCCAGTTTGGGCAAGGGAGAACAGAAATGCTGCGCATCTTGCGCCTGGGGGCGACCCTCGCTCCAGCCATGCTGCTGACCGCCTGTGCCGGCGGCACCGCGCTCCAGCCCGATCGCTCTATTTTCAGCCTCGACAACAATTACCAGCGCCATGGCTTTGCCATGCCGATCGAGGAGACCTTCGATCGCACGATCGCGGTGTTCAAGGACGCGGGCTACAGACTCGACGTGATCGACCGCGCCACCGGCCAGATCAGCGGCCGCCGCGGCACGACCGGCGACAAGGGCTCAAATACCGACAAGGACCTTAAGTTCTACGCCTTGGTCCTCCCCCGCGACAGCGGCAGCGAACTGGGGATCAAGATCGTCCAGGTAATCAAAAGCGGGACGCTCGGCACTTCCAAGGCCGAACTGATCGTCAATGATCCCGGCATGTATCAATATACCTTCCGCCGGATCGAGAACGCAGGCGCCAAGGCGGCAACCCCGTCCCCTGCGCCGGCCGCGGGCGAACTGCCGGCCTCTTAACGCGGGGCGAGGCGGGCGAGGTCGGCGGGTTCGTCGATGTCGCTCAGCCAGTCGGGCGGGCAGTCCACCGGTTCAGCCCGGGCCAGCAGGTGGCGGGCACCATGGTCCCCCGCAGCCTCGGCCAGCTCCCCGAATTGATCGCGCCCGAACAGCGCCGGGGGCGAGCGGTGGCTGCCAGCCTGCGAGGCGAGAATTGCCTGAGGACCGGCCGACGCGGCCCGCGCCAGCAGCGCGGCAAAGTGATTGGCCGGGACGATTGGCATGTCGGCCAGGGCTACCAGTAGGGCATCTGCCCCAGCGGCCCGCGCCAGCCGGGCCGCCAGGGCCAGCGATTGCCCCATGCCCTCAGCTGCCCGCTCATTGATCGCCACCGCAAACCCCGCCTTACGCCAGCCCGGTGCGCAGGGGTGGTCATCGCGGCGGGTGATCACCCATCGCTCGGCAAACCCCAGTCCGGCCAGAGTTGCCGGAACCAGCTCTCCCAGCCGCAGCCCGTTGAAGGAGGCGGCCAGCTTGTCATCCGCGCCGAACCGCCGCGACTGGCCGGCGGCGAGGACGGCGGCGGCGATCCGCAGGTCAGCCAAGCGCGGCCTCGAAATCGGTCGCCTGGTAAGCCCGGACGATCTCTGCCAGAGCGGACAGCGCCAGTGTTTCCGGATCGCGCGAGGAATGGAACAGGCCGATCGGGGCGTGGATCCTGTCGAGCCGCGCGGCTTGAACCCCTGCTGCCCGCAAGGCCTCGATCCGCGCCGCATGGGCCCGCCTGCCGCCCATCGCACCCAGGTAGAAATGCGGCAACGCCAGAGCCCGCCGCAGCAGCGCCAGCTCCCAGTCGTGGTCGTGGAACAGGAACGCAATAGCGGTCCATGGATCGCTGTGCAGCAGCGCCGTATCGGTAGTCCGTTCCAGCTTCATCGCCGCCACGCCCAGTTGCGTGAGACGGGCCAGCGCGCGCTCGTCCGGAGTCAGTGCCGCAACCTCAAGCTCCATGGTCAGCGCCAGTTGCGCCAGCGCGCAGGGTCCTTCACCGTGACCGATCAGCACCAGCCGCAGCGCGGGCCAGTGGCCGAAGCGGGCCGTGCCAGAGAGCGGATCAAAGGCCTCCGGGTGCCAGCCCTTGACGAACGAAACCGCGTCCGGACCAATCGCGACGGAGAAAGGCCGCCGCGCTTCCCCGGCAGCAAGGCAAGCCTGCGCCAAACTGGCATCGGCCAGTGGCTGGAAATGGATATCAAGCCCGCCGCCGCAAGGAAGGCGAATGTCGAGGTAAGGCGATCCCGCACCGAAGCGGACAATGCGCGCCGCGCCAGCGGCCAGGGCGGCGCAGGCCTCCGCAACCACGGCGTTCTCGATGCAGCCGCCCGAGAGCGAACCGACGAAGCTGCCATCTTCGGCCACGGCCATGTGCGTGCCGGGCCCTCGCATGGCGCTGCCCTCGACCGCCAGCACGGTCACCAGCACGCAGGCCTGACCCGCACCGATCCGGTCGGTCAGGAACCGGAAGATCCGGCGCTGGTCCATTGGCTGATGCGGCTCAGTTCTTCAGGCTGGCGAGATAGGCAACCACAGCGGTGCGACGCTCTGCATCGGCAACGCGGCCGGCGGCCATCGCCGTCCCCGGCACCTTGCCCGCCGGATTCGCGAGGAAGGCATTCAGCTCTGCCTCGCTCCAGGTGATCCCGGATTTGGTCATGGCTTCCGAGTAGGCAAAGCCGGCCAGCGAACCGGCCTTGCGGCCGACTACGCCGTGCAGGTTGGGGCCAATGCCCGCAGCCGCACCCGGCACCACCGCATGGCACGAAGAACAGGCAGCAAAGGCGGCCTTACCCTTGGCGAGCAGATCATCCGCGACCGGGGTGCTGGCTGCGGCGGCGGATTCTCCCGGCTTGCGGACCACGATCTGTTCAACCGGATCCTCGGCCTTGGAACCGCAGGCGGACAGGGCAAGGGTGGCAAGGGCCAGCAGGACGGAACGGCGCATCGTGCTTCTCCTCACGCGAACTGCTTGGCGATCGGCAGGGCGCGGATGCGCTTGCCATTGGCGGCGAAGATCGCATTGGCCAGGGCCGGGGCAGCAGGCGGCAGGCCCGGTTCGCCCGCCCCGCCCAGCTTTTCGTGATTGCCGTTGATGATCTCGACCGCGATCGCAGGGCATTCGTTCATCCGCATCAGCTGGTAATCGTGGAAGTTGCTCTGCTCGACCGCCCCGTCTTTCAGCGAGATTTCGCCATGAAGCGCGGCGGTCAGCCCGAAGACGATTCCGCCCTCCATCTGATTGCGGAAGCCATCGGGGTTCATCGCGAAGCCCGGGTCGGCGGCACACCAGACGTTGGTAACACGCGGCTTGCCCGAGGTCATGTCGACCTCGACCACTTCGGCGACAATGCTGCCGAAGGATTCAGTCAGCGCAATCCCGCGTCCGCGCCCGGCGGCCGGTTTGGCGCCCCAGTTCGCCATGGCGGCAGCCTTTTCGAGCACTGCCTTGTGACGCGGCGATCCACCCAACATTGCGAGGCGGAACTCCAGCGGATCGCGGCCGGCAGCATGAGCTGCCTCGTCGATGAAGCTCTCAATGAAGAAGGCCTGCTGGCTGTGATCGACCGAACGGAAGGCGGCGAAGGGCAGGTGTAGCTCGGCCTCGGCGACGCGGATCGACTTGTGGGGGATGTCATAGAACGCGCAGTCGCACGCCTCCTGCGGATCGTGCCGCTGGGTGAAGACGTTATTGTAGGCAACCAGCCTGCCCTTGGCGTCTAGCCCGCCGCTGAACCGGCTCATGTCGGCGGGACGGAACAGACCCTTCTGGGTATCCTCTTCGCGCGACCAGATCATCTTCACGGGATAGCCAGTGGCCTGGCCGATCCGCACTGCCTGGATCACGTAATCGGTCTCCAGCCGCCGCCCGAAGCCGCCGCCCATGATCGGGTGATGCACGGTCACGTCGTCTTTCGACAGGCCCAGCGCCTTGGCCGCCGCGCTGCGCGCGAACAGCGGCACCTGGGTGCCGGTCCAGATCTCGCACTTGCCATCGCGGACCCATACGGTCGCATTCATCGGTTCGAGCGGCGCGTGGGCCAGGTAGGGCGCCTGGTATTCGGCGCTCAATTTCTTGGCTGCGACCTGCATTGCCTCGGCCACTTTGCCCTTGCCGATCACTTCCTCGCCGCCGACATCCCCGGCCTTGTCGAGCGCGGCGGCAAAGGCGGCGGACTGATCGGTGCTTGAGCGGATCTTGCTTTCGGCCGCCGTGTATTCGGCCGTGATCCCGTTCAGCGCCTGCTGCGCCTGCCAGTAACTGTCGGCGACGACGGCGATGAAATCCCCCAAGTTGAGGATCTGCAGCACGCCCGGCATGGCCTTGGCCGCGCTGGCGTCCATCTTTGCCACCCTGGTGCCTGGCACCGGCACGCGGCGCACAGCCGCATAGGTCATGGTCTGGCCGGAGATCTTGGTATCGATCCCGAACTGGGCAGTGCCATTGACCTTTGCCGGGATATCGGTGCGCGGGGCATCGGTCCCCATCAGACGATAGTCCCCCGGCGCCTTCAGCTTGGGCGTCTGCGGCATGTCCTGTTCGGCCGCAGCGGCGGCGAACTGGGCATAGGGGGCCGACTTGCCCGAAGCCTTGTGGCTGAGCATGCTGTTGGCGGTCACGATCTCGCTCGCGGGAACGCCCCACTCCTTGGCTGCTGCACCCACCAGCATCTGGCGGGCTGCTGCCCCGGCAATGCGCATGGTATGCTGGCCGGTGGTGCGGATCGAGGAGCTGCCTCCGGTGATCAGGCCATCAGCCAGTCGGCCGATCTTGGTGAACAGGCCATTCCAGGTCGGCTCCAGCCAGTCCGGCGCATCCGTCGTGCCCGCTGCAACGAACATCCGGATCGTGTCAGTGACCACATAGCTGCCATCGGTCGGCGCCTGCATCACCTTGACCAGCGACCAGTCGGCATCAAGCTCGTCAGCCAGCATCTGCGCCAGCACCGAATGCGCGCCCTGGCCCATCTCGCAATGCGGGACGATCGCGGTGACAACATTGTCGGCATCGATCTTGAGCCAGCTATTGATCAGCTGTTCGCCCTCGCCGCTCGCGACCTTGGGGCCCAGCTCGCCCACCGGATTGCCAGGGCGAACGCCGACGCCGATCAGCAGCGCGCCGCCAGCCAGGACGCCAGCGCCAATAAAGCCGCGACGGGTCCACTTGGCGGCGCGGCTGCGCGGGAGCTTGCTCATGTCGTTCATGCCGCCTGCTCCCCGGTCTGGGCTGCGCCCTTGGCCGGTTCAAGCCCGGCCGCCACCTTGATCGCGCGGCGAATGCGGACATAGGTCCCGCAGCGGCAGATGTTGCCGGCCATAGCCGCATCGATATCGGCATCGCTAGGGCTGGGATTGTCACGCAGCAGCGCGGTCGCCGCCATGATCTGGCCCGATTGGCAATAGCCGCACTGCGGCACCTGTTCGCTGATCCAGGCTTGCTGGACCTTGCTGAGTTCGCCCTCCGGTCCGGCAACGCCTTCGATCGTGGTGATCGCCTTGCCCTCGGCTTCGGCAATCGGGGTAGAACAGCTGCGCACCGGCTGCCCGTCAAGGTGGACTGTGCAAGCCCCACACAGCGCCATGCCGCAGCCAAACTTGGTACCCGTAAGCCCCAGCTGCTCGCGCACCACCCACAAGATCGGCATGGCCGGATCGGCCTCTACCGACGCGGGCTGCCCGTTGATCGTGAACTTCACCATGCCGCCAGATCCCCTTGTTTGCGCCTAGCTAGCGCGGAAGCCCCCGCTCACTCAAGCGTCAACCGCTGCCGCTACCATTTCCCGCAGGGGCAGCCGCGCCGCCATCCGCACCGCCAGCAGCGCCGTGCCGCTGACCTTGCGCTGCACGAACAGCGTATCGGCGGGCGGGATGTGCCAGGCAGCCCGGTCTGCCGCGATCGTTTCGGCGCTGCGTCGCACTTCCTCGACGAAGGAGCGATCGGCAAAATCAAACAGCCCCGGTTGGCCAAGGTGTTCCATCAGCACCGCGATCATCGCGTCGAGCGCTGGGGCGTGGCGTTCAAGCGTGACCGGTGAGACAAAGCCCACCTCCAGCAGTGCCGCCTTCAGCGCCGCGCTATCGTCAGCGAGGCCCGCCAGCATCAACCGACGGTAAGCGGCAATGGTCGCCACGGGTACTGGCCGCGCCGCGCCGAAATCGAGCAAGACGATTTTCCCGCTTTCGGGTTGCCAGCGATAGTTGGCGAAGTTGGGATCGGTCTGCATGAAACCGAATTCGAACAGTTCGCGCAGGACCAGGGTGAGCATCGCCCCCAGCGCCGCATCGCGGGTCGGCTGGTCGGTTTCCTGAAGGCTGTCGATCGGCTGGCCCGGAATGAAATCCATAGCCAACACCCGGTCGCCTGACAGTTCGGGGATCGGCGCCGGGACAACGAAGGCTGCATTGTCGGCCAGCAGCGCGCCATAACGGCGCATCTGCTCAGCCTCACGAACATAGTCCGCCTCTTCTCGCAGTTGCAGCTTGGCCTCGGCCAGCAGGGGCGCAATGTCGAGGCCGGCGGGGAGCAGGCTGCAAAGGCGCAGCAGCGTGGCAACATTGTCGACATCGGCATCGATGCTGTCCGCCACGCCCGGGTACTGGACCTTGATCGCGATCACCCTGCCATCCGGCAAGGTCGCGCGGTGAACCTGGCCGATCGAGGCTGCCGCAATCGGCGTCGCTTCGAACCGGGTGAAGCGTTTGCGCCAATCCTTGCCCCATTCTGCGATCAGCACCTGATTGAGCTGCGAGGGCGGCATGTAATGTGCGGAATCCCGAAGGCGGGCGAGGATCGCGGTCAGCTCGGCTGGCAGCAGATCCCCGGCATCGAGCGAAATCATCTGTCCCAGCTTCATCGCCGCGCCGCGTAGTTTGGACAGCTGCTCGGTCACCCGCATCGCATTGCCCGGGGTCAGCAGCATGTCTGACAGCTGCGGCCGTTCTCCCGCCGCCAGGCGCCGCGCCCCTTCGGCCAGCATCCCGCCGGCGATCCCGCCCGCTAGCTGGCCAAAGGAAGCCAGCCGCGACAGCCGCGCCGAGGGCACCTTGCGGTAGCGGTCACCGCTCATCGTGCCAGCGCCTGCAATCTCGGCCGCACCTTGAGGAAGCGCAAATAGGTCCATTCCAGAGCGCGCAGCACCAGTGACAGTCGCGCCGCCTGCCCCAGCGGCCACAGCAACGGCACCGCGCGCCACATCGCCGCAAAGGCTGCCGCGCCCGACAGCAGCACGCCGTTTTCGCGCGCATGGAACCGGGCCAGCAGGGCCGCCCGGTCGATCGGGCAGGACGCTTCGCTATCGGCAACATCGGTAAAGCGGATCCGCTCGGCGCGGTCGAGCCTGCGGATCAGGGCAATCTCGCGCCGGCACAGCGGGCAGGCGCCATCATACCAGACTTCCAGAGAGCTATCGCCAACGCGCATCAAAGTTCCAGGTGCAGTTTCGCCAGCTGGCTATCGCACAGGCACTAACCCCGCGCTAACTGGCCCATGACGCATCTTGACGGCGCTTTGATCCCGCAGCCAGTGCCTGGCGAACCGGTCAATCGCCGCGTCCAGCGTGGGCATCAACACCCCGCGCGAACTGGTTAGCGCCGAGTTGGCCGGTCGCGGAGCCCGCCCGGTCATCGCGCTGCGCGGGACCGCGCGCAGCGATCCGGCGTCAAGCCGCGCCGCTGCCGCGAGCTGCAGTGCCAGCTCATGCCAGGTGAGAGCCGTTCCGTTGGTCAGGTGCCAGATGCCATCTTCGCGGTCGAGCAGCAGATCGAGTGCATGGCGGGCCAGGTCCGGCACATAGGTGGGCGAAATCCGCTGGTCGCTCGGCGCAACAATGTCCCGCCCCTCGGCCAGCGCGGTCAGCACCTGGTCGGCAAAGTTGTGGCGATCGAAGGGTGAGAAGAAAGCAGCGGTGCGGATCATCAGATGATGACCCGGCAGCGCGGCCAGTGCCTGCTCAAGTTCGGCCTTCGATCGGCCATAGGCGCTCAGCGGGTTGGGCTGGTCCGCTTCGTGGTAGGCCCGGTCAAGGCTGCCGTCGAACACCAGGTCGGTCGAGAAACTGAGCGTGGTGATGCCCTGCCGCGCGCAGGCGTCCGCCAGCATCGCCGCGCCGCTGGCATTGACGGCCAGGCAAGCGGCCGGATCATCCTCGGCTTCGTCAACCCGGACCCAGCCCGCCGCGTTGATCACGGCCCAGGGCCGCAGTTCATGCAGCACGGCACTGATCATCGCGGGATCAAGCAGGTCGAGCCGGCTGCGCCCGGTCAGCACGTGGGGAATGTCGCGCAAGCGGCACTCGCGGGCGAGCGCCCGACCAAGCGTTCCGGTCGCACCCAGGATCAGCAGTGGTCGCCGCGGCGGGACAGGGTCAGCGCGGGCTGGGGCGTATTCGCTCATCCGCGCCGGGCGTGGCCGCGGATCGTGCAGCAGCCGGGTTTCGCGTTCCCACCAGCCCTGTCCGGCAGCATGGTCACCCCCGATCCCGGGACGGCGGATCGCGGCGGCCAGAGCGGTCTCGCGCAGGGTTCCGGCCGAGGCATCGAAGGCCCCGGCTTCGTAAGGCGTATCGCGGGTCAACAGGCTGTTCCAGCCGCGATTGCCGATCAGCGCCCAGGCAGTCACCGCGCGCAGGTCGATCCCTTCGGCCCGGGCCTGCAGCGCCATGCGCCAGGCCCCGTCGAACCAGCGAACCTGTTCCTCGCGGGTGCAGCCATTGTGCACTTCGGTCAGCGCCAGCGGGCGGCCATAGCGCGCCCATGCCTCATGCACTGCGCCCTTCATGCCGCCCGGTGCCGGCGTGACCGCGCGGATTGCCGCGAGGTCGCAGAACTGCGCCCAGCCATTGCTGCCCGGCGTCTCCTCCGGATAATCGGCAGCCCGCTCATCGAGCAGGCGGTCGCTGGTCAGGTAATGATTGATGCCGATCACATCTGGCGGGCAGGGGTCGGCGTGGATTGTCTCCAGCCGAGCCTGCAGGCCAAACCCGCACAGTCTTGGCCAAAGCGGGTGATCCGGCCCGACCATGCCGCACAGCAGGTCCCAGGTCATCCAGCGGCGCTGGTTATCGAAGCCGGCCTGCTCGGCCAGCCCGGCCGTGGCATAGGTCCGCCCCAGGTCTTCGGTCTGGATCAGCCGGGCACCCGGCACGACCGCGCGGATTGCCCGCATGGCCAGGCGCGTCCCGTCAATCTGGTTAAGCAGCGCTGTCCAGAACAGCCCCTCGTCGCGCGCATGGGGATACCACAAGCCATAGAGCGCGCTGAACCGCGCCGTGGTCAGCGGTTCGTTGACCGGGGTCCAGTCGATGATCGTTGGATACCGTTCGGCCACCAGCGCGGCGTATTCAGCCAGCCGCTGCGAAAACGCGGGATCGACCAGCGAAGTCCCGGCCGGGCCGCTGCCGTGATGGATCAGGCCGGCGATCGGGCGGATGCCTGCCGCCAGCAAGGCCTCGTGATAGCGGTCGCTCCAGTCCCAGTCGGGCGCGCGGGCCGGATTGGGCCAAACCCGCTCCCACAGAATGGGCAGGCGCAGGGCGTCGATCTTCAGGCCGGCAATCGCCGCCAGATCTTCCGCGCGGTCGTGATGGCCCGTCGCCCTGATCTGGTCGAACCACTGATCGCCCACCCGGTTCACCGTGCACTCCGCACCGCCCCATTTTTCAAGCGGGCAAGGGCCGAAGGAGCGTCGGGCAAAGGCCGGTTTCGATGTGTCGTGCATAGGGGAGGACCGTCCGGGTTAAGGCAGCTGGGTCCCCCGGAACCATTACCGGCCGGATCGGTTCCGGTCCTGCTCATGAAGGAGACTGGAATGGACGCGCGTTGCCCTGACTATACCGCTACCCTCGCGCCCGGATCCCAGTCCTCATCCGAACCAGCCCGCCCGATCATCTGTTTCAGCCATCTTCGCTGGGATTTCGTGTTCCAGCGTCCGCAGCAGTTGATGAGCCGCTTTGCCGAGCACCATCCGGTGATCTTCTGGGAAGAAGCCGACGAAGTGGTAGCCGCCAGCGCAACGCTGCGGCTGCGCCGCGATCCGGCCAGCGGCGTGCAGATCGCCACCCCGCAGCTGCCCGCAGGCGTTGATCAGACGGCCGCGACCAGCCTGCTCCGGGGCCTGCTGGACGATCTGGTGGCCAGCACCGGCCAGGTTGCTGCGCTGTGGTATTACACCCCCATGATGCTGCCGTTCTCGCAGCACCTTGGCGCCGACTGCGTCGTTTACGACTGCATGGACGAGCTCGCCAATTTTCGCTTCGCCCCGCCCGAACTGATCGCGCTGGAGCAGAAGCTGATCGCGCGGGCCGATCTGGTTTTCACCGGCGGCTACAGCCTGTACGAGGCCAAGCGCCACCGCCACCCGCGCGTCTATCCCTTCCCCTCCAGCGTCGATGGCCAGCACTTTGCGGCGGCCCGCACCGGCCTGCCCGATCCGGCGGACCAGGCCGGCATCCCGGGACCGCGACTGGGGTTCTACGGCGTGATCGACGAGCGGCTAGACCTCTACCTGCTGGCTGCCCTTGCCGATGCCCGGCCCGACTGGTCGCTGGTGATGGTCGGACCGGTGGTCAAGATCGATCCCGCCGACCTGCCGGAGCGCGGCAACATCCATTATCTGGGCGGCAAGGACTATAGCGAGCTTCCGGCCTACCTGAGCGGCTGGGACGTGGCGCTGATGCCCTTTGCGATCAACGACGCCACCCGCTTCATCAGTCCGACCAAGACCCCGGAATACCTCGCCGCCGGGCGTCCGGTCGTCTCCACGCCGATCACCGATGTCGTGCGTCACTATGGCGAGCTTGATGCGGTGCAGATCGCGGCCACTGCCGAAGACTTCATAGCCGCGTGCGAAACGGCGCTGGCTCTGGCCAGGCAAGGCGGCGAATGGCTGACACAGGCCGACCAGATCCTGCGCGGGATGGAATGGTCGATCACTGCGGCCGGAATGTGGAGCCTGGTCGAACAGCGCATGGCTCGCGGCCCGGTGGCCCCGGCGATTGTCTCCCCCGCTGGGCTGGGCGAAGCCGCCCGGCGCTATGACGTGATGATCGTGGGCGCGGGCTTCGCTGGCGCGGTCATGGCCGAACGGCTGGCCAGCCAGGCCGGGCAGCGCGTGCTGGTGGTTGACCGGCGGCCGCACGTTGGCGGCAATGCCTATGACCGGCTCGACGCCGCGGGGGTGCTGATCCACCAGTACGGCCCGCACATCTTCCACACCAACAGCGCCGAAATCTTCGACTATCTCTCCCAGTTCACGCGCTGGCGGCCCTATGAGCACCGCGTGCTCGCCCAGGTCGATGACCAGCAGGTGCCATTCCCGATCAACCGCACCACGCTCAACGCGCTTTACGAACTCAACCTGTCGAGCGAAGCCGAAACCGCTGCCTTCCTCAAGCTGCGCGCCGAAGCGGCGGGCGAGATCCGCACCAGCGAGGACGTCGTCGTCGCCGCGGTCGGGCGCGAGCTCTACGAAACTTTCTTCCGCGGCTATACCCGCAAGCAGTGGGGACTGGATCCATCACAGCTCGACAAGGCGGTGGCGGCGCGGGTGCCGGCCCGGACCGATACCGACGACCGCTATTTCACTGACCGGTTCCAGGCCATGCCCGCCGATGGCTATACCGCGATGTTCACGCGGATGCTGGATCATCCGAACATCGAGATCCTGCTCGATGCCGATTACCGCGATGTGCGCCGGGCCTATCCCCACGACCATCTGGTCTATTCCGGGCCGATCGACGAATACTTCGATTACCGCTTCGGCAAGCTGCCCTACCGCTCGCTGCGGTTCGAACACGCAACCCTTAACCAGGAATGGCTCCAGAGCGTCGGCGTGGTGAACTATCCGGCCGAGGACGTGCCGTTCACCCGGATCACCGAATACAAGCACCTGACCGGCCAGCAGCATGCCCGCACCAGCGTGACCCGCGAGTATCCTTGCGCCGAGGGCGATCCGTACTACCCGGTGCCGCGGCCAGAGAACCAGGCGCTCTACAAGCGCTATGAAGCCCTGGCCGAAGCCGAGCAGGACGTGACCTTTGTCGGCCGGCTCGCGACCTATCGCTATTACAACATGGACCAGATCGTCGGGCAGGCACTCGCCACCTTCCGGAAGCGCTTCGCCGGGCCAGAAGGCACGCTGGCCGAGCGCGCCGCCGCCCGGACCGCAGCCTAGGCTTCGGCGCTCTCGATCCGGGCGAGAAGTGCTTCGACCTGGACCTGAGCGCCAGCCACGGCAGCCAGCTCCGCCACCACGCCGTCGAACGGAGCCACCAGCGTGTGCTCCATCTTCATGGCTTCCAGCGTCAGCAGCTTCTGGCCCTTGGTGACGGACTGGCCTTGGGAGACCTCCACTGCAATGATCTTGCCCGGCATGGGCGAGAGGATATCGCCGTCGTGGGCGGAGTGGTGGCCGGTGCCTTCGCTTCGTTCAAGTGTGTAGCGACGGGCAAATCCGGCATCGAAGGTCAGCACTTCGCGGGCAGGCTCGTCGACCGCGATCTCGTCAAGCTCGACCACATGGATTGTGCCGCTGTCCTCAAATAGACGAACTACCGCCCGCGGGGCAGCATTGGCCCGGAACCCAAGCGCACCTGACCAGGGTCCAAGGCCAGGGCTCGCGGCCAGCAGCGCAGCTGCTTCAGCCAGTTCTTCGGCGTCGGGTTCGGGGGCGTGGACCAGCTTGTCGAGTTCGCGGCCGATCAGGCCGGTATCGACATCGCCGGACTGGAATTGCGGATGCTCCAGCAGCAGGCCCAGAAACCCGGCATTGGTGCGCACCGGCCAGACCTCGGTCTCGTCAACTCCACCAAGAAGGTTCGCGATAGCCTCTTCGCGTGACGAACCGTGGGCGATCAGCTTGGCGATCATCGGATCATAGAAGGAAGAGACAGCGCCGCCTTCTTCGACCCCAGTGTCGATGCGCAGATGTTCACCAAAGCGAAGATGCTCCAGCGGCCCAATCGCGGGGAGAAAGCCCTTTGCCGGGTCCTCGGCATAAAGCCGTGCCTCGATTGCCCAGCCGTTGATCGAGAGCTCTTCCTGCTTCAGCGGCAGCGGCTCGCCGCTCGCTACGCGCAACTGCCACTCGACCAGATCGACACCAGTGATCTCCTCAGTCACCGGGTGTTCCACCTGCAGGCGGGTGTTCATTTCCATGAACCAGATGCGGTCGGCGCGCAGGCCTTCGCTGGCATCAGCGATGAATTCGATCGTGCCCGCGCCTTCATAGTCCACCGCCTCGGCGGCGCGGACGGCGGCGGCGCAGACGGCTGCGCGGGTTACCTCATCCATGCCCGGCGCGGGGGCCTCCTCGATCACCTTCTGGTGGCGGCGCTGGAGCGAGCAATCGCGCTCGAACAGGTGGACGACATTGCCGTGGCTATCCCCGAAGACCTGCACCTCGATATGGCGGGGCGAGAGGATGTACTTCTCGATCAGCACATGGGCATTGCCGAACGAGGCGCTGGCCTCGCGCTGGCACGAAGCGAGCGCATCGGCGAAGTCAGCCGGCGCTTCCACCAGCCGCATCCCCTTGCCGCCGCCGCCAGCCACGGCCTTTATCAACACCGGATAGCCGATTTCGGCGGCGCGTTCGGTGAGGAAGGCCGGGTCCTGATTTTCACCCAGATAGCCCGGGGTGGTCGGCACGCCGGCCGCCTGCATCAGCTTCTTCGCCGCATCCTTCAGCCCCATCGCTTCAATGGAAGCCGGCTTGGGGCCGACCCAGATCAGCCCAGCATCGATCACCGACTGCGCAAAGGCGGCATTCTCGGACAGGAAGCCATAGCCGGGATGGATCGCCTCGGCCCCGGTCGCCTTGGCGGCGGCGAGGATCTTCGCGCCCACCAGATAGCTCTCGCGTGCCGGTGACGGGCCGATGTGCACGGCCTCGTCAGCCGAGCGGACGTGCAATGCTTTCGCATCGGCATCGGAATAGACGGCCACGGTGCGGATGCCCATGGCGCGGGCCGTGCGGATGATCCGGCAGGCGATTTCACCCCGGTTGGCGATGAGGAGAGACTTGATCATGATCGCTTCTCCATCACATCCGGAACACGCCGAAGGCCGGGCGGTTCGGGATCGGCGCCTCCAACGCAGCCGCCAGCGCGAGCCCGAGCACATCCCGCGTCTGCGCCGGGTCGATCACACCATCATCCCACAGCCGGGCCGTGGCGTAATAGGGGTTACCCTCGTCCTCGTATTTCTGGCGGATCGGGTTCTTGAAGGCTTCGGCCTCTTCCGGCGTCCACTTGGCGGCATCGCGGTGGACTGTCGCCAGCACCGATGCAGCTTGCTCGCCGCCCATCACCGAGATCCGCGCATTGGGCCAGGTAAACAGGAATCGCGGCGAATAGGCACGCCCGCACATGCCGTAATTGCCCGCGCCAAAGCTGCCGCCGATCACCACGGTCAGTTTGGGGACGGTGGCAGTGGCGACGGCGGTGACGAGCTTGGCACCGTGCTTGGCGATCCCTTCCGCCTCATACTTGCCGCCGACCATGAAGCCGGAAATGTTCTGCAGGAACAGCAGCGGGATCTTGCGCTGGCAGGCCAGCTCGATGAAGTGCGCGCCTTTGACTGCGCTTTCGCTGAACAGTACGCCGTTGTTGGCGAGGATCGCCACCGGCATACCCCAGATATGGGCAAAGCCGCAGACCAGCGTGCTGCCGTAATGCGCCTTGAACTCGTGGAACTCGCTGCCATCGACCAGCCGGGCGATGACTTCGTGGACATCGTATGGCGCGCGGACATCGTCCGGAACCACGGCATAAAGCTCGTCCGCATCGTACCTGGGGCTGCGCGGTTCCTTCAGCGGCAGGCCATGATCATGGCGCGGGCCCAGGTGGGAAACGATGTCACGGACGATGGTCAATGCGTGCTCGTCATTCTCGGCCAGGTGATCGACCACGCCGCTCTTGCGCGCGTGCAGGTCGCCCCCGCCCAGGTCCTCGGCGCTGATCTCCTCGCCAGTCGCAGCCTTCACCAGCGGCGGGCCAGCGAGGAAGATCGTGCCCTGATTGCGCACGATCACCGACTCGTCGCTCATCGCCGGGACATAGGCCCCGCCGGCGGTGCAGCTACCCATCACGCAGGCGATCTGCGGAATGCCCTTGGCGCTCATCTGGGCCTGGTTGAAGAAGATCCGGCCAAAGTGATCGCGATCGGGAAAAACCTCGGCCTGGTGCGGCAGGTTGGCCCCGCCGGAATCGACCAGGTAGATGCAGGGCAGGTGATTCGCCTCGGCAATCTCCTGGGCGCGCAGGTGCTTCTTGACCGTCAGCGGATAGTAGGTCCCGCCCTTCACAGTCGCATCATTGGCGACGATCATGCACTGCCGGCCCGAGACGCGGCCAATCGCGGTGATGATCCCGGCACCGGGAATGTCCTCGCCATAGACGCCGTTCGCGGCGAGCTGCCCGATCTCGAGCAGCGGCGAACCTGGATCGAGCAGCCGCTCGACCCGCTCGCGGGGCAGCAGCTTGCCGCGACTGGTGTGCCGCTCCCGGCTCTTCTCGTCTCCGCCCAGCGCCGCCTGCGCCACCCTGGAGCGCAACTCCTGCGCCAGTGCGCGGTTATGCGCGGTGCGGGCCTGCGCCTGCGGATCGTCGGGATTGAGCGTGGTTGTGAGGACGGGGGCGCTCATGACAGGCTCCCGATCAGACCGGTTACACCTGCAAAGATCAGGCTGGGCCACCCCACGTGCCTGCCCCGCGTCGAGACCAGCGAATAGAGGCCGATAGCGAGCCAGACTGCAGCAACCAGAGCCTTGAGGTCCCAGGCGGTCTGCGGCCAGACCATGACCGCTGCGGTCAGCGCCATGAACAGGCTGGTCAAGTGCCAGGCCCCGCGAAACACGCCCCGCGCTTGCGGCCGGGCAAAGACACCTGTTCGCGAAGCTAGCGCCGGGCCGAGCAGACGCCGCTCACCCGCTACCGAATGGATGACCGCAGTACCGGCCATGGCGATCGCACTCAGGGTCAGCCAGATCATCACGCCGCCCCGATCAGTTCGCGGCCGATCAGCATCCGGCGGATCTCGTTTGTCCCGGCCCCGATGTCGAGCAGCTTGGCATCGCGCAAGTACCGCTCAACCGGCCAGTCCTTGGTATAGCCGGCCCCGCCCAGTGCCTGGACCGCTTCGCCCGCAACCTTGAAGGCATTCTCGCTGGCCAGCAGGATCGCGCCGGCCGCGTCGAAGCGGGTGGTCTGCCCGGCATCGCAACTTTTCGCGACGGCATAGGTATAGGCGCGCGCCGATTGCAGCGCGACGTACATGTCCGCGACCTTGGCCTGCATCAGCTGAAACGCGCCGATCGGCTTGCCGAACTGCTTGCGCTCACGCAGGTAGGGGATGACCGTATCGAGGCAGGCCTGCATGATGCCCAGCTGTAATCCGGCGAGGACCACGCGCTCGTAATCCAGCCCGCTCATCAGCACGCCGACGCCGCCGTGGAGCGGGCCCATGATCCGGTCTTCCGGCACGAAGCAATCGTTGAACACCAGCTCGGCCGTGGGGCTGCCGCGCATCCCCATCTTGTCGATCTTCTGGCCGATCGAGAAACCTTCATCGTCCTTTTCGATCAGGAAGGCGGTGATGCCGCGGCTGCCCGCATCGGGCGCGGACTTGGCATAGACCACCAGCGTATCGGCATAAGTGGCGTTGGTGATCCAGAACTTGGTGCCGTTGAGCACGTAGCCGCCCTGCACGGCATCGGCCTTCAATTTCATCGACACAACGTCGGAGCCGGCTCCGGCTTCGGACATCGCAAGCGATCCGACATGCTCGCCCGAGATCAGTCCGGGCAGGTACTTCGCCCTCTGTTCGTCGGTCCCCCAGCGGCGGATCTGGTTGACGCAGAGGTTGGAGTGCGCGCCGTAGGACAGGCCGATCGAGGCGCTGGCCCGCGACACTTCCTCGACCGCGATCACGTGATCGAGATAGCCGAGACCGAGGCCACCCCATTCCTCTTCCACCGTGATCCCGTGCAGGCCGAGCTCGCCCATCGCCGGCCACAGCTCAGCGCGCGGGAACCAGTCCTCCGCATCGGCCCTGGCGGCCAGCGGGGCGATCTGCTCATCAGCGAACCGCGCCGTAACCTCGCGGATCATCTGGGCGCTTTCGGTCAGGGCGAAATCGAAATCGGGGGTGGCGCGCATGGTCTCTCCTTACCTGCGGCGCATAGCAAGCTGCGGCGCTATCGCAAACAGGTTGCGGCTGAAATCAAATGGCGCGGCAACCATTTTCGGCAGGTGCGATCCCCCGGGGCGGGCCATAGGTTCATCGCCGCCGTCAACGCTGACCCACGAGGTTCAATCCCATGACGATGGATCTGGCAGACCTTGCTGCCGAACTCGGCATCCGCCGCGCGCTATATCGCTATTGCCGCGGAGTCGACCGGGGCGATGCGGCGATGATCGCCAGCGCCTATCACGATGATGCCGATGAGAACCATGGTGCCTTTCATGGTACCGGCCGCGAATTTGCAGAACACCTTGTCCCGCTGATGGACAAGGCGCCCGAGAACAGCGGCCACCATGTGACCAACGTGCTGATCGACCGGCAGGGCGAGGAAGCCAATGTCGAGGCCTACTTCATCGCCTTTCATGCACAGGACGATGGTGGCCGCGCCTTCATGACCGGACGCTACCTCGACCGGTTCGCGTGCCGTGGCGGGGAGTGGAAGATCGTGCGGCGCGAAGTGGTAATCGATTCCGACAGCCCTGCGACGCGCAGCATGGACCTGTCCGCCTATCCGCGCGGTGGCCGGCGCGAGGCCGATCCATCGCACGGCTGGATCAAGTGAGGACAAGGAGATGACGATGCGACTGGAAGGCAAGCTGGCACTGATCACCGGGGGGGCATCCGGCCTGGGCAATGCGATGGTCCGGCGGTTCGTGGCCGAGGGCGCCACAGTCATCATTGGCGATATCGACGCGGAGAATGGTCAGGCGCTTGCCGCCGAGCTGGGCCAGCAGGCCAGCTTCGCACAGCTTGACGTGACCCGCGAGGGCGATTGGCAGCGCACGCTGGCCGGTAGCGCCGCGATCGACGTGCTGATCAACAATGCCGGGATCACCACTTACGGCTCGATCGAGGACCTGACGCTGGACCAGTTCAAGCACGAACTAGACATCGACGTTGTCGGCGTGTTCCTTGGCTGCAAATATGCGGTCGCCAACATGAAGGCCGCTGGGCGCGGCGGATCGATCATCAACATGTCCTCGCTCGCCGGGATTCGCGCCAATGGCAGCCTCGCCGCTTACAATGCGGCCAAGGCGGCAGTCACGCTGCTGACCAAATCGGTGGCGATGCACTGCGCAACCAGCGGCTATGGCATCCGCTGCAATTCGATCCATCCGGGGGTGATCCATACTCCGATCCTCGACAAGGTGCTGGCCCAGGTTCCCAATCCCGACGAAGTCTACGCCGGCTGGGTGGCGACCCATCCGATCGGCCGGATCGGCAAGCCCGAAGAGATCGCGGCCATGGCGGTGTACCTCGCT
The DNA here is from genome assembly GCA_009926135.1 of Sphingomonadaceae bacterium. Classification (GTDB taxonomy): domain Bacteria; phylum Pseudomonadota; class Alphaproteobacteria; order Sphingomonadales; family Sphingomonadaceae; genus Novosphingobium. The sequence continues at coordinate 217,290 of RFPL01000001.1, read as the reverse complement.
TCGGACGAGGCCGGGTTCACCACCGGAGCTGAATTCCGCGTCGATGGCGGCAGCTCCATATGAACCGGATTTCATTCGCGGCCGGGATCGTTCCGGATGCCGGTCCGATCGAGACAATCCGGGCCGCAGCCTATGGGGGCTTCGACGCCACCGGGCTGTGGGTCGAGCCCGACAAGTGGACCGCCGCGACCTTGCGGGACACCCGCGCCGCACTGGCCGATACGGGCCTGGAGCTGCTCGATGTCGAGGTGATCTGGATCAAGCCCGGCGATGACCTGGCGGCGCACAAGGCCTGCATCGACATTGGCGCAGAGCTGGGCGCGAAGCACGTGCTCTGCGTCTCCTCTGATCCGGACATGGGCGCGACCGCAGCCCGCCTGACCGCGCTGTGCGAACATGCGGAAGGCGCGCAAATGCGGGTCGCGCTGGAGTTCGGGATCTTTACCGAGGTCAAGGACCTGACCATGGCGCTGGCGGTGCTGGAGGCCATGACGCACCCACTGCGGGCCCTGCTGATCGACCCGATCCATGTCGACCGCTCAGGCAGCTCGATCGACGCAATCGCCGCCGTCGCGCCCGACCTGCTGCCCTATGCGCAGTTCTGCGATGCCCCGGCGGCGCGGCCGGACCCCGCCGATCTCAATGCAATCATCACTGACGCCATCGACCTGCGCGAACAATGCGGCGAAGGCGGCCTGCCGCTGGGCGCGCTTTACCGAGCCTTGCCGTCCGCCATCCCGCTCAGCATCGAACTTCGATCCAGGCGGTTGCGCGATAGCTATCACGACCTGGGCGAACGCGCCCGGGCAGTGGCAACGGCGACCCGCCGCTGGCTGGCGGCTGCGGCGGTCTGACCTGCGCTAAAGCGGGCGGCCGCACCTGTTTTGACAGTGCCTTCCGGATTTCCGAAGAGGTAAGCGCCAGACCAAGCAGGAGGGATCGTGACGGACGTTGCAACATGGCTGGCCAGCCTGGAACAGGCACTGGGCCGCAACCAGCCGGCGGAAATCGCCGGGCTGTTCCTAGAGACAGGGTTCTGGCGGGATTTCCTGGCCTTCGACTGGACGCTGGCCACTCACGAAGGGCAGGCCGCCATTGCCAACTTCGCGGCGCGCCGCGCCGCGCCAAGCGCTTCGTCGAACTGGACCACCGAGGCAGCAACCGGCGCCAGCGAAGGCTTCATCGCCTTCGAAACGGCGCACGGAACCGCACAAGGCTATGTCCGCCTGGTTGACGGCAAGGCGCTCAGCCTGTTCACCATGCTGGGCGAACTGAAAGGTCACGAATTTCCCCTGCGCGCTCGCCGCGCCAGCGGGATCGTGCCGGATGGCCAGGGCCAGAACTGGCAGGATCTGCGCCTGGCCGAGCGAGCGGCAATGGGCGTCAGCCAGCAGCCCTTCGTCCTGATCGTCGGGGCCGGCCAGGCCGGCCTGGCGCTAGGGGCGACGTTGCGGCTGCTGGGCGTGCCGCACCTGCTGATCGACAAGCATCCCCGTGTCGGCGATCAGTGGCGCTCGCGCTACAAGTCGCTGACCTTGCACGATCCGGTCTGGTACGATCACATGCCGTACCTTCCCTTCCCCGATCACTGGCCGGTCTATACCCCGAAGGACAAGATGGCGGAATGGCTGGAGCTTTATGCTGCGGCGATGGAACTGGATGTCTGGACCGACACCGAACTGGTTTCGGCGCGCCCGGCTGGCGATGGCTGGACGGCAACGGTGGTGCGCAATGGGGAGGAGTTGGAACTGCGGGCGGCTCATGTCGTCATGGCGCTGGGCAATGCCGGCTTCCCGCGGGTTCCCGAAATTCCGGGTGCCGAAACTTTCCGCGGGCCGCAGTACCATTCCAGCGCGCACCCCGGCGGTGAGCGGCTGGCGGGCAAGCGCGTGGTGGTGATCGGGGCCAACAACAGCGCCCATGACATTTGCGCAGACCTGGTGGAGCACGGCGCGTTCCCGGTGATGATCCAGCGCTCTTCCACCCACATCATCCGCCAGTCGACCATGACGGACGTGATGTTGAAGCCGATCTATTCGCAAGCGGCGGTGGATGCCGGCATCACGACCGAACGCGCGGATCTGATCTCTGCCTCGGTCCCGATCCGCTTGCAGGAGATCGGCAGCCGCCAGGCCTGGGCCAGGATCCGCGAGGTTGAAGCGCCGTTCTACAACCGGCTTGAACAGGCTGGCTTCAAGCTGGACTTTGCCGAGGACGGCGCCGGCATCGCCGGCAAGTACCTGCGCTCCGGCTCGGGCTACTACATCGATGTCGGCGCATCGGAAATGATCGCCGATGGCCGGATCGCCCTGCGCTCGGGGATCGAAGTGGCCCGGATTGTGGAAGACGGCGTCGAACTGGCCGATGGCGAACACATCCCCGCCGATCTGATCGTCTATGCCACCGGTTTCGGGGCGATGGAGGAGTGGGTCACGCGGCTGATCGGCGCGGACGTTGCTGGCCGGATCGGGCGCTGCTGGGGCTATGGCTCGGGCTTCCGGGGCGATCCCGGCCCGTGGGAAGGCGAACTGCGCAACATGTGGAAGCCGACCGCGCAGGACGGGCTGTGGTTCATGGGCGGCAATCTGGCCCAAGTGCGCTTCTACAGCCGCCTGCTGGGACTTCAGCTGAAGGCGCGGCTCGAAGGGCTGGTCGACAGTTAGCCAGTACCGCGGGTGGCGCACCCCGGCCCCGGGTCCCTTGCCGGCTCGGCCGAATGCATGGCACCTGCGCAGGGAATTCCGAACGGCTGCTGTCAAAAGGGCCAATTGGGGTTGCCCGGCGTTGCGCTATCCATCGGGCCAGGCAACCGACCCCGCTACTGACATCAGAGAGTGCTGACACGTGACCTTCGAGATGACGATTGACGGCAAGAGCGTGCCGGCCAGCAAGACCATTCCCGTGACCAATCCCGCCACAGGCGCGGTCTTCGCTGCTGCGCCGGACTGTTCGCAGGAGCAGCTGGACGCGGCAGTCGACAGCGCGAAGCGGGCGTTCAAAAGCTGGAAGAACACCCCGATCGAGCAGCGCCAGGCGCTGGTCCGCAAGGCCGGTGATATCCTGATCGAACATGCGGCGGAGCTGAGCCGGCTGTTCACGCAGGAGCAGGGCCGCCCGGTCGATGCTGCGTTCATGGAAATCGATGGTGCGGGCAAGTGGATGCACGCCGTTGCCGAGATGACCCCGCCGGTCGAGGTGATCGAGGATTCCGACAAGCAGTTCGTCGAAACGCGCTATGTCCCGCTGGGCGTAATCTGCGCGATCGCGCCGTGGAACTTCCCGGTCAACCTGGCGATGTGGAAGGTCGCACCCGCGCTGATCGCCGGGAATACCGTGGTACTGAAGCCCTCGCCCTTCACGCCACTCTGCACGCTGCGCATCGGCGAGCTGTTCCGCGGGGTTTTCCCGCCAGGCGTGTTCAACGTGATCTCGGGCGGCGACGAGCTGGGCCCGATGATGACTTCGCACCCCGGCTTCGCCAAGATTTCGTTCACCGGATCCTCGGCGACTGGCAAGAAGGTGATGGAATCGGCGGCCAGGGACCTCAAGCGGGTCACGCTGGAACTGGGCGGCAATGACGCGGCTATCGTCCTGCCCGATGTCGATCTGGACGAGGTCGCGCAGAAGATCTTCTTCGGGGCCTTTTACAACACGGCACAGATCTGCGTCGCCACAAAGCGCCTCTACGTCCACCATTCGATCTACGATGCCCTGCGCGACCGGCTGGTGGCCATCGCCCGGCAAACCAAGGTCGGTGACGGATCCGAACAGGGCACTGTCCTTGGGCCGATCCAGAACCAGCGCCAGTTTGAGCGGGTGATGGACCTGCTGGACGATGCGCGGAAGACCGGGCTGACCCTGCTCACCGGCAGCGATGTCCCCGACAACGGTGGTTATTTCGTGCCGGTGACGATTGTCGACAATCCCCCAGAGAATTCGCGCGTGGTGCAGGAAGAAGCCTTCGGACCGATCCTGCCGATGTTGAAATTCGACGCAGTGGAGGAGGTGATCGACCGCGCCAATGACAGCGAATACGGGTTGGCCGGCGCGGTCTGGTCCAAGGATACCGCCAAGGCGCTGGAAATCGCGCGGCAGATCGAGACCGGCACGGTCTGGATCAACCAGAACCTGATCCTGCGGCCCGATGCCCCGTTTGGCGGGCACAAGCATAGCGGCCTCGGCGTCGAGAACGGGATGGAGGGCCTGCTTGAATACATGCAGCCCCAGACCGTCTACCTCGCGCGCGGCTGATTTCGGCGGTCCTCTCTTCGGCAAGGCCAGTTCACGATGTACGATACGATCATTCGCCAGGGTAAGATCTATGACGGGCTCGGCGGACAGCCCTATATCGGCGACGTTGCTTTCCAGGACGGGATCATCCGCGAAATCGGTCCGTCGATAGCAGGCGCGGCGCACCGCGAAATCGATGCCGAGGGGGCGATCGTCACCCCCGGATGGATCGACGTGCACACCCATTATGACGGGCAGATCAGCTGGGATAGCGAACTGGCGCCATCTTCGCACAATGGCACCACAACGGTCGTCATGGGCAATTGCGGAGTGGGTTTTGCTCCGGTCAGGCCGGGTCAGGAACAGGCCCTGATCGAACTGATGGAGGGGGTGGAGGACATCCCCGGCACGGCGCTTTACGAAGGGATCGAATGGGGCCGGTGGGAGAGCTTTGCCGAATACCTCGACTACATCGCATCCCGTAATTACGCGATCGACGTTGCCGCCCAGATTGCCCACGGGGCCGTACGCTATTTCGCGATGGGCGAGCGCGGCCGGACCAACCAGGACGCGACCGCCGAAGAAATCGCCCGGATTGCCGATCTCGTTGAAGAAGCTGTCGCGGCCGGGGCAGTCGGCTTTTCAACCTCGCGCACCATCGGCCACCGGGCGCTGTGGGGCGAACCGGTACCAGGCACCTTCGCGGCAGAAGAGGAACTGCTGGAGATTTCCCGCCGCTTCCGGAAGCTTGGCAAGGGCGTGATCGAAGCCATTCCGGCCGGCGCGGTGGGCGAGCTGGCCGCCCTTGGCGGGGAGCGCAACACCCCGCAAGACGAGTTCGAGCTACTGCGCAAGTGTTCCGAAGTCAGCGGCCGGCCGCTTACCTTCACCCTGGTGGAGACGCGCGACTATTATCCCGAGCTGTGGCGCGACATCCTGGCATGGTCTGCGGCCGCGAACGGCGAAGGGGCGCAGCTCTACCCGCAAGTGCCCTCGCGGATCATCGGCTATCTCCACGGCCTCAGTTCCTATCACGCCTTCATGCGCACGCCGACCTACCTCGAGAAGATGGCGTCATTGCCCGTCAAGGAACGGGCGGCGGCCATGCGCCTCCCCGAGGTCAAGGCTGCGATCATGTCGGAAAAGCCGATCCCGCACGAAGCACCCGGATCGATGGAACACGTCTCGGGCCTGTTCCGCGCCAATGCCGCGATCCTTTACCCGATTGCCAACCCGATCAACCTTGAGGCCGGCCCCGAGTGCTCGATCGGCTATCTTGCCAGCCAGGCCGGACGCGAGCCGCTCGACTATCTCTATGACTTCACTGTCGCCGGCGACGGCACCCACTTTGCCTCGTTCAGCCGCAAGAACCTGCCGGACAGCCTCGCCGTGATCGGCGAGATGCTGCAGCACCCGGCCAGCGTGACCGGACTGAGCGACGCGGGTGCGCACGTGACGCTGATCTGTGATGCGACGATGCCGACCACGCAGCTCAGCTACTGGACCAGGGACCGCGCAAAGGGGGACAAGATCCCGATCGAATTCCTGGTCCACAAGCAGACTGCCCGCAATGCCGCGCTTTACGGCTTTCATGATCGCGGAGCACTTCAGGTCGGAAAACGGGCAGACATCAACGTGATCGACTATGATCGGCTGAACGTCGCCCCGCCCGTTGCGTTCCGCGATCTGCCCGCTGGCGGCACGCGGATCATGCAGCCGGTCACCGGCTACAAGGCCACATTCTGCAACGGCGTGATGATCCGCGAGAACGATGCCGACACCGGCGCGCGCCCGGGGCGCCTGGTCCGCTCCTGAAGCACGGGCGGGCGGGGCGGTCCTGCGCGCCGAACAGTTCCGGACGTGCGGGGGTTCAGGCGGCGTCGACGAGGACGATCTCGCTGTCTTCCAGCGCAGTCACCCGGATGGTCTGAGTGGCGCTGATCGCGGCACCATCGCGGGCATTGACCCGCACGCCTTCAATCTCGACCGCGCCGGTTGCAGGGACCAGATAGGCCTTGCGATCAATGCCCAGCGGATATTCGGCGGTCTCACCCGCCCGCAGGGTCGCAGCGACCACCCGGCCGGGGGTCCGGATCGTCAGCGCCTCAGCATCCTCGGCAAAGCCCGAGGCAAGCGTCACGAACCGCCCAGCCCGCTCTCCCTTCGGGAACGGGCGCGATCCCCACGCCGGCTGGCCGCCGCGGGAATCCGGCTGAATCCAGATCTGGAAGATCTGGGTGGCTTCATCTTCCAGATTGTATTCGGAATGCATGATCCCGCTGCCGGCGGACATTACCTGCACGTCGCCCGCTTCGGTGCGGCCTTCATTGCCCTGGTTGTCGCGGTGGCTGATGGCACCCGCGCGGACATAGGTGATGATCTCCATGTCGTTGTGCGGATGGGGCGGGAAACCGGTCTTCGGCTGGATGATGTCATCGTTCCAGACCCGCAGGCTGCCCCAGTTCATCCGCGCCGGATCATAATAATTGGCGAAAGAGAAGTGATGCTTGGCGTCGAGCCAGCCATGGTTTGCCCCGCCAAGCGTCGCGAAGGGCCTCAGATCGATCATCGTTCGTCTCCGGATGGATGCGATTTTACTGGCGACAATCTAGGGCCGGGAACGTATCAAAGAAATAGAACCGTTGGAAACTCATCAGTGAAGGAATGTGCATGTCGCGCTTGCCCGATCTTGAAGCCTGGGCGATATTTTCCAAGGTTGCCGACCTGGGCTCCTTCGCGCGCGCGGCCGATGCGCTGAACCTGTCCAAGCCGACGGTTTCCAAGGCGATTTCGCGCCTTGAAGCGCGCCTGCGGGTTCCGCTGCTCCACCGAACTTCGCGCCAACTCAGCCTGACGGACAATGGCCGGATCGTGCTGGATCGGGCCCGGCGCATCCTGGCCGAAGGGGAAGCGGCCGAAGCCGAATCCCTGGCGCAGGCGGATCAGCCGTGCGGGCTGGTCCGCATGACCGCGCCGATGTCGTTCGGGATCCAGCAACTGGGCCCGATCCTGCCGGAGTTTCTCAAAGCCTATCCAGAAATAACGGTCGATCTTCATCTCAGCGACGCCCAGGAAGACATGATCGGCAAGGGCTTTGACCTGGCCTTGCGGATCGCGGCGCTCACCGATTCGTCGCTGCGGGCCCGCAAGTTGTGCGAAGTGCAGCGCCCGATCGTGGCCGCACCGGCCTATCTGGAACGGCATGGTCATCCCGGCCACCCACGCGACCTGCTGGGCCACCAGGCCATGCTCTATTCCAACCAGCCCAAGCCCGATGTCTGGCGGTTGACGCATCCGCTGCATGGAGAGTGGGAAGGCAAGATTTCGGGGCGGCTCATCACCAATAACGCCGATGTCGTGGTGCCCGCACTGGTTGCCGGTCTGGGCATTGCCATCCAGCCGCTGTTTTCGGTGTGGCGCGAGCTTGAAGAAGGCAGCCTGGTCGAAATCCTTCCCGGCTGGAGCCTCACCCCGATCAACCTCTACCTGGTAACCCCGCCCAGCGCACTGCGGCCATCGCGGGTGAAGGTCCTCGTCGACTTCCTGGCAGAGCGCCTGGTAGGCCTGGGCTGGGCCGGGAGCGCTGCCGGCCTGACGGGAGCTCAGCCCGCCAGCGACACGGTGCCGCCGAGCTTGAGCGGCGGGGCCAGGCCAATGACCGGTCGGGGGAGGTAAGGGGCTTCGAGCCGACCGGTCTGTTCGTCAGTCAGCTGCAACCCGATCGCGGCGACGGCATCGAGCAACTGCGGCAATTTGGTAACCCCGACAATCGGCGCAGTGATTCCGGGCTGACGGAGCAGCCACGCCATCGCCACCTGCGCCATCGGCAGGCTCAATTCAGTTGCCACCTGCTGCACGGCCTCGACGATCAGGCGATCATTCGCCTCGGTCTGCGCGAAAAGATACTTGCCGAACAGGTCGCTCTCCGACCGCTGGGTTTTTTCCTCGAACGGGCGGGTCAACATCCCGCGGCCAAGGGGGCTCCACGGCAACACGGCTACCCCCGAATCAATGCAAAGCGGGATCATCTCGCGCTCTTCCTCGCGGTAGACCAGGCTGACCTGCGGCTGCATCGAGACGAAACGGGTCCAGCCGTTCACCGTGGCAATGTGCTGCGCCTTGGCGAACTGCCAGGCAAACATCGATGACGCCCCGATATAGCGCGCGCGCCCGGACTTCACGATGTCATGCAAAGCCTCCATCGTTTCCTCGATGGGGGTGTTGTAGTCCCAGCGATGGATCTGGAACAGATCGACGTAGTCGGTCCCAAGCCGGGCGAGGCTGTCGTCGATCGCCTGGAACAGGGCCTTGCGCGAGAGACCGCCAGTGTTTGGCGCATTGCGCCAAGGCGTATAGGCCTTGGTGGCCAGCACAACTTCGTCGCGGCTGGCGAAATCGCGCAGGGCCCGGCCGGTGATCTCTTCAGACGAGCCCTCCGAGTAACCATTCGCGGTGTCGAAGAAGTTTATTCCCCGCTCAAGCGCGGCGCGGATGATCGCGCGGCCATCGTCTTCGCCGACCACCCAGCTATGCGGCCCCCGCGCGGCATCGCCGAAACTCATGCAGCCAAGACACAGCCGCGAAACGACCAGACCGGTCTTGCCCAGACGGGTATATTCCATGACAGTCTCCAGGTTCAGATTCAGCCGGATCACGGCATCGACGAAGCACGTAAGGCACTCGCTGATGACCGTGTCATCCCCGATCCGGACTGTCCAGACCTGGATGGGGTGCCAGAGTCAGCTGCCGAACCTGGCAACCTCGACCAGAACCTTGTCCGCCAGTTCCTGGCGGCAGATCAGCAGATCCGGCATGTAGGTATCGCTCTGGTTGTAGCTCAGCGCTGCGCCATCAACCCGCGAGCAGTGGAGGCCGTGGGCCAGCGCCACGGCAACCGGGGCGCAGCTATCCCATTCAAACTGGCCGCCGGTGTGAAGGTAGATATCAGCTTCTCCCCGCACCACCGCCATGGCCTTGGCGCCGGCGCTACCCATCGGCACCAGTTCGGCGCCAAGCGCCCGGGCCACGGCAACCGCTTCGGCTGCTGGCCGGGTGCGGCTGACGACCATGCGCAACGGCTGGTTGGCGGGAGGCAACGGGGTTGGCTGGTCAGAGCGCAGCACGATGCCAAGCCCGGGCAGGCCGACCGCACCATGGCGCGGCACGCCATCGACCGCCAGTGCGACGTGCACTGCCCAGTCGGTCCGCTCTTCACCGTATTCGCGGGTCCCGTCGACCGGATCGACAATCCAGACGCGCGCGTGGGCCAGCCGCTCGAAATTGTCCCGCTCTTCCTCGGACAGGATACCGTCATCAGGCCGCTGCTCGCGCAAGGCGTGGACAAGGAACTGGTTGGCCGTCTGGTCTCCGGCCTTGCCCAGCGCCTTGCCCGAGAAGAGTCCAGAACGGCGCACTTCCAGCAGGATGCGGCCGGCCACCTCGGCCAGGTGTGCGGCCAGGTCAGCGTCGGTCAGGCCGTCATGCATTCCGGGTTCCCCCAGTTGGCGCCCGGCTGGCGCGGCAGTTCAGCCCGCTGGACAAGCTGCGACAAGGGCTTTCGCGCCCACAGAAAAAGGTCATCGCCCGTGCAGCCTCATTTCAGCGGCAGCAGCTGGGCGATGATGTACTCGGCCGCTTCCTGGGCCGACATTTCGACGGTGTTGACCCGGATCTCGGGGGCTTCGGGCGGTTCATAGGGACTATCGATCCCGGTGAAGTTGGCCAGTTCACCCCGGCGTGCCTTCTTGTACAGACCCTTCACGTCGCGCGCCTCGGCCACCTCCAGCGCGGTGTCGACGTAGATCTCGATGAATTCGCCCGCTGGCAGCATCTTGCGCACCATGTCGCGCTCCGCACGGAATGGGCTGATGAAGGCGGTAATGACGATCAGGCCGGCATCGGCCATCAGCTTGGCCACTTCACCCACGCGGCGGATATTCTCGATCCGGTCGGCCTCGGTAAAGCCAAGATCCTTGTTAAGCCCGTGGCGCACGTTGTCGCCATCGAGCAGGAAGGTATGGCGGTTCATCAGATGGAGCCGCTTTTCGACCTCGTTGGCAATGGTCGACTTGCCTGCACCGGACAGGCCGGTGAACCACAGCACCTTGGGGATCTGGTTCTTCAACCGGGCATGATCCTCACGGGTGAGGTCAGTCGGCTGCCAGTGGACATTCTGGGCGCGGCGCAGGCTGAAATTGATCATCCCGGCGGCGACCGTGGCGTTAGTCAGCTTGTCGATCAGAATGAACCCGCCAAGCGCGCGGTTGTCCCTGTAGGGTTCGAACACGATCGGCTTGTCGGTGATGATCTCAGCCACGCCAATGGCATTGAGGTCGAGCGTCTTGACCGCGATATGCTCCATCGTGTTGACGTTTACGGCATACTTGGGCTGCTGCACGGTGACCGAGACCGCCTGCGAGCCCAGCTTCAGCCAATAGGCGCGGCCGACGTGCATCGGATCGTCGTTCATCCACACCAGCGTCGCTTCGAACTGATCGGCGGCCTGCGGCGGATTGGCAGCGGCGGCGATCACATCCCCGCGCGAGCAGTCGATCTCGTCAGCAAGGCAGAGCGTGACTGATTGTCCGGCCACCGCCTCAGCCAGATCGCCATCGAGGGTGACGATCCTGCTGACCGTGCTGGTCTTGCCCGAAGGCAGGACCCGAACCTCGTCACCCGGCTTAACGCTGCCCGTGGCGATCAGGCCGGAGAAGCCCCGGAAGTCGAGGTTGGGGCGGTTGACCCACTGCACCGGCAGGCGAAGCGGCATGTCGGCATCAACCGAGGACAGCACTTCGACCGTTTCAAGATGTTCGACCAGCGTCGGTCCCTGGAACCACGGGGTATTGGCCGACAGCGCAGTGATGTTATCGCCCTTGATGCCGGAAATCGGCAGGGCGGTGAAACTGTCGATGCCGATGCTCTGCGCGAATTCGGCATAGTCCGCCACGATCGCGTCGAACACCGCCTGGTCATAGTCCACCAGGTCCATCTTGTTTACTGCCAGCACCAGGTTGCGAATGCCGATCAGGTGGCACAGATATGAATGCCGCCGGGTCTGGACCAGCACGCCCTTGCGCGCATCGATCAGGATCACCGCCAGGTCGGCCGTGCTGGCTCCGGTCACCATGTTGCGAGTATATTGTTCGTGCCCCGGGCAGTCGGCGACGATGAACTTGCGTTTTTCAGTGGTGAAGAACCGATAGGCGACATCGATGGTGATGCCCTGCTCGCGTTCGGCTGCCAACCCATCGACCAGCAAGGCGAAGTCAATTTCCTGACCCTGCGTGCCAACCTTGCGGCTGTCAGTCTCCAGCGCGGCAAGCTGATCCTCGAAGATCATCTTGCTGTCATAAAGCAGCCGCCCGATCAGGGTCGACTTGCCGTCATCCACCGAGCCGCAGGTGATGAAGCGCAGCATGGTCTTGTGCTGGTGCTGTTCGAGATAGGCGTCGATATCCTCGGCTATGAGGGCATCGGTCTGGTAGATCGCCGCATCGACCATCAGAAGTACCCCTGCTGCTTCTTGACTTCCATGCCCGCGCCCCCCGCGTCCTTGTCGATCATGCGGCCTTGGCGTTCGCTGGTAGTGGTAAGCAGCGTTTCCTGGATCACTTCAGACAGGGTGCTGGCCGTGCTTTCGACGGCGCCGGTCAACGGGAAACAGCCGAGCGTGCGGAACCGGACCGGGCGTTCGACGATCTCGGGGCGATAGCCCAGCACCCGTTCCAGCCGGGCAATATCGTCAGCCATGAACAACTGCCCCTCCCACTCGTAGGTCGGCCGGGGCGCGGCGAAATAGAGCGGTACGATCGGCACGTCATTGACCTGGATGTATTGCCAGATGTCCAATTCGGTCCAGTTGCTGATCGGGAAAACGCGGATGCTCTCGCCCTTGTGCTTCCTCGCGTTGTAGATGTTCCACAATTCGGGCCGCTGGTTCTTGGGGTCCCAGCCGTGACTGGCCGAACGGAAACTGAAGATCCGTTCCTTTGCCCGGCTCTTCTCCTCGTCGCGCCGCGCGCCCCCGAAGGCTGCGTCGAACCCGTACTTGTCGAGCGCCTGCTTGAGCCCCTCGGTCTTCCACATGTCGGTGTGCAGTGGGCCATGGTCGAAGGGGTTGATGCCATTCTCGGCCGCCTCGGGATTCTGGTAGACGAGCAGCTCCATCCCGCTGTCGCGCGCCATGCGGTCGCGCAGCTCGTACATCGCCTGGAATTTCCAGGTGGTGTCGACATGAAGTAGCGGAAAGGGCGGCGGACTTGGATAGAATGCCTTGCGCGCCAGGTGCAACATCACCGCGCTGTCCTTGCCCACCGAGTAGAGCATGACCGGACGCTCCGCCTCGGCCACAACCTCGCGCATGATGTGAATCGCTTCGGCCTCAAGCCGCTGCAGGTGGGTCAATCGCGCTTTGCTTGTCATATCGCTCATCGGCGGGCCTCACCCAGTATGCGGTTCATGCCCTCCCCAATTGCCGTGTCGGGTTGACCATGAAGCTCCCATATGGGAGCAAAGTGCATGACCTTTCTCCCGCTGGACCAACGTGAGCTGTTTCTCCCGCTGATCGACGGCGTCCACGAAAGTCCGCCCTGGCACACCTTCATGCGCAATCTGGTGGCCCGCACCCATGCGCGGCGCGGCCTGCTGATAATCGGGCTGGCCAACGCCATGCAGGGTCAGGAACCGGCTGTCCTGCAAGTCAGCGCGCCGCGCGCCGCCGATGAACCACCGCTTGATTTCCAACGGCTCATCAGCCTGCGCCTGCATCCCCACGGGCAACTGCGCCCGGACCGGGTCTATGGGCTGGAAGAGATGCTCGATTTCGACGATCCGGTGCGTCTCGCGCAGCAGCGCAAGTCGCTGCAGGAACTGGGCATCCGCTATGGCCGCTGGTTACGCATATCCGCAGGGACGGCAGATGCCTGGGTAGTGCTAGCCCGTGAACGGGAGGATTTCTCTGCGGCTGCGGTGGCCAGCCTGTCTGCCATCGCCCCGCTATTCGCCAGCGCGCTGAGGGCGCGGGTGAAGCTGGCGGAGCAGCAATTGCAGGCGGCCATGGCCAATAGCGCCCTGGCCCGGATCGGGATTGGCCAGCTCGCCTTCGATCGCGATGGCCGGATCATGGCCGCCACCGCTCAGGCCGAAGCGATCTTGCCGATTGCCGATGATCCCTCCGGCAAGCCCGGTCGGCGGCTGCAGCTTCTCCCCGACATCAGCCACCGGATCGACACAGCCTGTGCCGCAATCGCCGACGGCAACAGGGATACGGCGGCCATTCCGCTGGACGGGCATGGCGAGCAATTCCTGCTGCTACGGCGTACTGACCTCGAGCTGCCGCCGCCAAACGCGCTGCCCGCGGTGATCGGCACGGTCCGCATTCACCGGCTTGCCGATGCGCGGCGAGCGATTGACGCGATCCAGACCATTTACCGGCTGTCCGCGCGCGAGGCCGGTCTTGCCTATCGCATGATGCGCGGCGAACGGATCATCGATGCGGGGGCGAGCCTGCGGCTCACCGCTGAGACATCCAGAAACTATTCCAAGCGGATCTACGCCAAGACCGGAACAAGCGGCCAGGCCGATCTGGTCCGCTTGTTGCTGGAAGGGCTTGCGCCGCTGGCCTAGCTCTCGCCCGGATATCGGCGGGAAGGTGCTGGGCGGTGCTGTCCATCAATGTCGGCTTGGTCGGACAATCCGGCATGGCAGGTTTGAAACAGCCACAGCGCTTAGCTATCACTCTCGCCAGCGGCTGATCCTTGACCTCCATTGACTCAGCGCCGGCTGGCGCGGGCCGGCTTGCCGAAGACCTGCGTGTGCCAACGGCTGAACGCGCCGATCGAGCTGTAACCCAGCATGCCCGCGATATCGGTGATCCGCATCCGTGGATTGGCGAGGTACTGGGTCGCCAACTGCATCCGCGCTTCGTTCAGGAGGGTACTGAAGCTGGTCCCATCGGCATCGAGCAAGCGCTGCAGTGTCCGCACGGTCATGCCCATCGAGGCGGCGCAGTTCTGGATCGAGGCGCGGCCAGTTGGCATGAGCAGGCGGATCAGTTGATCGACATCCTGGGTCACGGTCCGGTCAGTCGGGCTCATCACTGCGTCGAGCAACTGCCGCGCATGCCGCGCAAGCTGGCCGTCGGCGCGCTGGTTGGGGCGATCGAGATCGGCCTTGCGCAGCACGATGCCGTTGAACTCGCTATCAAACTGCACCGGGCAACCGAACATGCGGGCGAAGCGGCCAAGTTCGGCTGCGGGGGGCGCTTCATGCGTGAAGCAGACGAGCCGCGGCGACCAGTCTGAGCCCAGGACTTCGGTGCACAGCCGCATCAGCACGCCGAGCGCCAGATCCGACGATTGCCTGACCGGCTCTGGCCGCCGCAGGGTGAAGTCTTCGTGCAGGACCGTGTCTTCGCCGATGTCTTCGAGCTGCAGGACAAGCGTCGAATTGATCCGCGCGCGGAATTCCTGAAGCGCGGTCAGGGCGTGGCGCAGGGTTGGTTGATGCGCAATCAGCAGGCTGCTCGCGCCAAGATTGGCCAATGCGCGGCCTTCGGCCATGCGCAGTCCCAAAGTGATGCAGCCGCTTTCAGCCGCGCTGCGCTCCAGCAGGCGGATCGCGGCCCGCGCGGGGATCAGCTGTTCAGGATTGACCAGCAGATCGGCCGACAGTCCCTGTTCCTTGAGTAGCGGGCGCGGGTCGAGACCGAGGCCCTTCATGGTCTCGATATAGCCCGACAGTGCTGCAACCCTGACAAGCTCGGTCATGTCCTGCCCCAGGCACCCGACTTGGCACCAATTGGCAAAACAATGTCATGAAATGTGAAAACTGCAAGGACAGTCAGGCTTAGCTTCCGGTCAAAGAGCTTGGGAGAGCAAAGACCGTGGCCAAGGCTGTACGTTTCCACGCAACTGGCGGACCGGAAGTCCTGCAGGTCGAAGATGTCGAAGTTGGCGGCCCCGGCCCCGGCGAAGTGCGGATTCGCCAAGCGGCCGTGGGCTGCAACTTTGCCGATACCTACTTTCGCTCGGGCTATTATCCGGTCCAGCCGCCCTGCGGGATCGGCGTGGAAGCGGCAGGCACGATCGAGGCGATCGGCGAAGGCGTGACCAATGTCGCCGTGGGGGACCGGGTCAGCTACAACGGCGGGCCGCTGGGCGCCTACGCGACCGAGCGGGTGATGCCGGCCGCGCCGCTGTTCAGACTGCCGGACAACGTTTCCTTCGAAGTTGCCGCGGCATCGACCATGCGCGGGCTTTCCGCAACGTACTGGCTGATGAAGACCGACCCGCGGCTGAAGGCGGGTGACACGATCCTGCTCCACGCTGCGGCAGGCGGTGTTGGCCTGCTAGCGGTCCAGGTGGCCAAACTGCTCGGGCTACGCGTCATCGGCACGGCCTCCAGCGAGGAAAAGGCGGCCAAGGCCCGCGAGCTCGGCTGCGACGAGATCATCTTTTACCGGCGTGAGGATGTTGCGGCCCGGGTCAAGGAACTGACCGGCGGCGAAGGCGTGCAGACGGTGTTCGATTCCGTCGGCAAGGACACTTTCGAAGGCTCGCTGAAATCGCTGCGCCGCAGAGGCGTGCTGGTTGGCTGCGGCACTGCCAGCGGGCCCTTTCCGCCGATCGATGCGTTCCAGACCATGCTCCAGGGCTCGGTCTATTTCATCCGCCCGGCCTTTGCCGATTTCCTCGCCGACCCGGCCGAACGGGCCGAAATGGCGCAATTCTGGTTCGATCACCTGTCGGCAGGCCGGATCAAGGTCGAGATCGGCCAGCGCTACAGCCTCGATCAATGCGTCGAGGCGCATCGCGATCTAGAGGCCGGCAAGACCATCGGCTCGTCGGTGTTCGTGCTGTGAAGATCGAACAGCTCACCCAGCACATCGGTGCCGAGCTGGTCGGGGTGAACCTGGCCGAAGCGGTGCACAACGACGACCTGTTCGGTGAGATCAGGGCCGCGCTGCTGCTGCACAAGGTGCTGTTCCTGCGCGATCAGGAGATCAGCCGCGCGGACCACGTGGCCTTTGCCCAGCGCTTTGGTCAGCTTGAGGATCATCCCGTCGCGGGCAGCGATCCCGACCACCCCGGTCTGGTCCGGATCTACAAGGACGAGAATTCCCCGCCCGACTTCTTCGAGAACTCGTGGCACGCCGACACGACCTGGCGCGAAGCCCCGCAGATGGGTGCCGTGCTGCGCTGCGTCGCTTGCCCGCCAGTTGGCGGGGACACGATGTGGGCCAACATGGAGTGCGCCTATGCGGACCTGGCCGATCACATCAAGGAAACCATCGCACCGCTGAAGGCCCGCCACTCGATCGAAGCCAGCTTTGGCGCGCGGATGCCCGATGAAAAACGCCTAGCACTGAAAGCGCAGTTTCCCGATGCTGAGCATCCCGTGGTGCGAACTCATCCGGAGACCGGCGCCAAAAGCCTCTACGTCTGTGGCTTCACCACGCACTTCACGAACTATCACACCGCCGCCAACGTCCGCTACGGCCAGGACTATGCGCCCGGCAGCGCCAACCTGCTGCAATACCTGATCGGCCGGGCGCAGATTCCCGAATACCAGGTGCGCTGGCGCTGGCAGCCCGGTTCGATGGCGATCTGGGACAACCGCTGCACCCAGCACTACGCGGTCATGGATTACCCGCCCTGCGTTCGCCAGATGGAGCGCGCCGGGATCATTGGCGACAAGCCTTTCTAGGACAGGAGAGAGACCATGCAGTTCTTCGATGAAAGCCTGCTGCCTGAGTACCAGGATCCGCTGGTCATCCAGGTTGCCCCTTATGCTCCCAGCTTCATGCCTGAGGACAGCGATGACATTCCGGTGAGCTACGCCGAACAGGTCCAGAAGGCCGTCGACTGCTACAATGCCGGGGCTACCGTGCTGCACCTGCATGTGCGCGAACCCGATGGCACGGGCTCCAAGGACCTCGACCGGTTCAACGAAATGCTCGACCGGCTGCGTACTGCCGTGCCCGACATGGTACTGCAGGTCGGCGGCTCGATCAGTTTTGCACCGAAGACCGAAAGCGCCGCAGCCGAATGGCTCGATGACGACACCCGGCACATGCTGGCCGATCTCAAGCCGGCGCCCGACCAGGTCACGCTGGCGGTCAACACCAACCAGATGAACGTGATGGAGCTGATCACGGAAGAGGACGCGGGCGGCACCACGATGTGGGACGTTTACCGCGAAGCCTATACCGAGATGTATTACGACGCCGGGCCGAAGTTCATGAAGGAACACATGAAGCGGCTGACCGCGGCGGGCATTCAGACCCACTTCCAGGTCGGCTGCGCGCGCGATCTTGAAACGGTCGAGCGGCTGGTTCGAAACGGCCACTACATGGGGCCGCTGGTCTGCAACTGGGTCGCGATCGGCGGCGGTCACGATGGGCCGAATCCGCGCAACCTGATGGAGTTCGTCAACCGGCTGCCGCAGAACGCGGTCTGCACGGTCGAAGGGCTGATGCGCTCGATGTATCCGCTCACCGTCATGGGCATCGCCATGGGCCTCCACGTCCGGGTCGGGCAGGAAGACAACCTGTGGGGCCGACGCGGCGAGCGCGCCACTTCGGTCCAGCAGATCGAGAAGATGGTGCGGATTTCGGAAGAGCTCTACCGTCCGATCGCCAGCGGCAAGGAAGCGAAGGCGATCTACCAGATTGGCACGTTCTACTCGAGCGTCGAAGAAACGCTGGAGAAGAATGGCTGGCTCCCCAACCTGCAGCCCAAGCCGCGCCATCCCGCCATCCGCGCCGCCGCATGAGCGCGACGGTCCTCTTCGTTCAGGGTCTGCGGGACCATGTCGAGGACCACTGGCAGACCCACGCCGCCCGCGCCTTTCCGGGATCTGTGACGGTTGCACCGCTCACTCAGGACCGGTTGTCGCGGGCGTCACGGGTGGCCGCGCTTGATGCTGCGGTCCATGCCATCGACGGTGAGATCGTCCTTGCCGCACACAGCGCCGGCTGCCTGATGGTCGCGCACTGGGCCTTGGCCCCGACGCGTCCGATCAAGGCCGCGCTGCTCGCCACGCCGGCGGATGTCGAGCATCCTTTGCCGCCGGGTTATCCTTCGCTCGAGGATCTCGCCGCCAATGGTTGGCTACCGATCCCGCGAGCGAACCTGCCGTTTCCGGCACTGGTGGTGGCCAGTCAAAATGATCCGCTGGCGGGCTTCGACCGGGTAGCAGGCATGGCCCGCGACTGGGGCGCCGAGCTGCACGACGCGGGCGAGGTCGGCCATCTCAATCCGCCGGCTGGATTTGGACCCTGGCCTGAGGGTCACCGCCTGATTGAGCAGCTCCGCCAATAGCGGGTCATGGGGAGAGGATAGCAGGCCATGGCCGGACACATACCGCAGAGCAGTGCCGCAGTCGGCGGTCCGGACCGGGTAACCGTCTATGCCTGGCTGGTCTTCGCGCTCAGCTTCGGCCTGCTGATTTCCGACTACATGGCCCGGCAGGTGCTGAATGCCGTCTTTCCGCTGCTCAAGGCCGAATGGAGCCTGAGCGACGCCCAGCTTGGCCTATTGTCAGGTATTGTCGCGATCATGGTCGGGGTCCTGACCTTCCCGCTGTCGCTCGCCGCCGACCGCTGGGGGCGAGTGCGCAGCCTGACGCTAATGGCTATCCTGTGGAGCCTGGCGACGCTGCTGTGCGCCGTGGCGGCGAGTTTCGTGACCATGCTGATCGGCCGGGCGCTGGTCGGGATCGGCGAGGCGGCTTACGGCAGCGTCGGCATCGCCGTCGTAATCTCGGTCTTCCCGGCACGGCTGCGCGGGACCCTCTCCGCGGCGTTCATGGCGGGCGGGCTGTTCGGACAGGTGCTCGGCGTGGCAATTGGCGGGTTCGTTGCAGCCAACCATGGCTGGCGCACCGCTTTCGTGGCGATCGGCATCGCTGGTCTCGTGCTGGGCCTGCTCTACCCTATTGTCGTGCGCGAGCGGCGCATTGCGGTGCTCGCTGGAATCGCGGGCGCTGCCCAGACTTCGCAAATCGCTCCACTCAGGGAACTCGTCGGCAATCGTTCGGTCCGGCTGGCCTATGTTGCGAGCGGGTTGCAGCTGTTCACGGCCGGAGCCTTGCCCGCATGGCTCCCGAGCTACTTCAACCGGGTCTATCACTTACCGGTCGACAAGGCAGGCTCGCTTGCTGCCGCGCTGCTGCTGATCTGCGGGACGGGTATGATCCTGTGCGGAATGGTCAGCGACCGGCTGGCCCGCGAACGGCCAGAGATCAAGATTACCCTTGCCATCGGCTATTGCCTGGGGACCGGGCTGAGCTTGACCCTGGCAATGCTGCTGCCGCCGGGGCCGGCGCAACTGGCGCTGCTGGGCATCGCCATGTTCCTCGTCGCCGGCACGGTTGGCCCGGTCGGCGCGATGGTCGCGAACCTGACGCCGTTGGCGATCCACGGCTCAGCGTTTGCCACGCTAACCCTCGCCAACAACCTCCTGGGCCTGGCGCCAGGGCCGATCCTGACCGGCCGGATCGCCGATGCGATCGGTCTGGCCGATGCCTTCCTCCTGCTGCCTGTGCCCTGCCTGCTGGCAGCGCTAGCCTTCGCAGCAATGCGTCGCAATTATCTGAGCGATCTGCGCGCCGCATCCTGCTGATCGAGCCAGAATTTCCACACTGAACAAATGGCGGCTTTGGTCTTTCAGAGGCAGCAAGATGGTGTGACCCATCGCGGTTTGAACCAACACCAGTCGCACATCTACCGGGGGACGGTTGGGGCAACGCCTCGCATTACAGGCCAGAAATTCCATGATTTCAGGCAATATATGGCGGTGGGCAGTCGACCGGCGTCGAACCTTCTCTGGCAAGAGCGCTTGAAAAACCGTCTTTATGCAAATTTTACGTTATAAGCCGGTAATCCCTATGGAGCCTTAACGACGTTTTGGGTCAGGCCATTTCCTCCAGATCTGGAGGATTCCATTGCAAAGCGCACCTACTGAAACACGTCATTCGCTCGCTGCCCTCACCTTGGGGGCAATAGGCGTCGTATATGGCGATATCGGGACTAGCCCGCTCTATGCGTTTCGCGAGGCCTTGGCGCAGTCCGCAGGCGATGGGATCAGCCGCGGCGAAATCATCGGAATTCTGTCGCTTGCGCTGTGGGCGCTGATAGTGGTGGTGACGCTTAAATACGTCTTGTTCCTAAGCAGGATGGACAACAATGGAGAAGGCGGCGTGCTGTCGCTGATGGCCTTAGCGAAGCGTGCCACCGGCGGTCGCTGGCTAATCGTTCTATTGCTTGGAGCCGCAGGAGCTGCGCTGTTTTACGGCGATGCCATTATTACGCCTGCGCTTTCGGTTCTTTCCGCAGTTGAAGGATTGAAAACGATACCTGGCTTCGAGAGCATGGCTGAGCCGGAAATTCTTGGGGTCGCCATTGGCATCCTAATTGCCCTATTCGCTATACAATCGCGTGGCACAGCTGCGGTTTCGGTGCTGTTTGGTCCGGTCTGTGCCGTATGGTTTGTGGCGCTCGCCGCGCTGGGCTTGGGGCATATTGCGGATGCCCCGGACGTCCTGAATGCCTTTAACCCAATCAACGCAATTTCATTTCTAACTTCACACGGCACGACTGGTCTGTTCGTGCTGGGCGCAGTCTTTCTAACGGTCACCGGGGCAGAGGCGCTCATCGCTGACATGGGCCATTTCGGACGGGGGCCAATACAATGGGGCTGGCTGGTTCTTGTCTGGCCCTCGTTAACGCTAAACTATCTCGGCCAAGGTGCCCTGGCTCTCAAATCGCTGGCCGCATCGCAAGCCAGCGGCGTGCCGCTCGCCAACGCTGATTGGTTCTTCCTGATGGCACCAGACGCGTGGCGCGCTGCTTTGGTCATGCTGGCTACCATGGCGACCATAATCGCGAGCCAGGCCGTCATCACGGGTGCCTACTCTCTTACCCATCAGGCTATCGCCCTGGGCTTGTTGCCTCGCCTGACAATCCGTCAAACGTCTGAGCACCAGATCGGGCAGATCTATATGCCCGGCGTGAACTGGCTGCTGCTGTTCGGCGTTATCGTGCTTGTCTTGGGCTTTCGCTCAAGCTCGGCCATGGCTGCTGCTTATGGTATCGCTGTCACAGGAACGATGGTGGTCACGACCTGCTTGGCCTTCATCATAGCTTGGCGATACTGGCACTGGGAGCCAGTATGGGCCGCACTTTTGATACTGCCTTTCCTTGCGCTGGATTTGTTCTTTTTTGGCGCCAACATTCTTCGTGTAATGGAGGGGGGGTGGGTACCGCTGCTGGTGGCAGCGGCCATTGGCCTGATAATCATGACTTGGCTGAAAGGCCGTAGTGCCGTTCTGGCACGTAGCAGTGATCAGGGGATCGCGCTCGACCAGTTTGTTCAGGCACTCACAATTCGTCCGCCGGTTTCAATCGACGGAACGGCTGTCTTCCTGAGCCAGGATCTCGACATCGTGCCGTCTGCGTTGCTGCACAATCTTAAGCACAACAAGGCGCTGCATAAGCGAAATATTATTTTGAAGGTTGAAACCCAGCCGACACCCTACGTTGCGCCTGAAGAACGGCTAGTGATCGAGCCATTGAACGAACGCTTCATGACAGCACGTCTGCGCTACGGCTACATGGATGCTATCGATGTTCCGAGCGACTTAGCGCGCTGCGAGGGGCTTGTATCTGCACGAGGCGGTACGTCATTCTTTGTTGGTCGCAATGTGATCCGGCAAGGCGTCAAGCCAACAATTCCGCGTTGGATGTCATTTGTATATGGCATTTTGCATCGCAATTCTGCCGATCCAACAGTTTATTTTTCTATCCCTCCCAATCGGGTAATCGAACTTGGGAGCCAGATTGAGCTATAGGATCATGATGCGCTCAGCGATCACCTCTTACATCTTGGCAATTATCGGCGTTGCCGTTGTGGCATGGATTGCATCTACGCTCCTGCCAGTTTTGGGGTTAGCCTCGTCAGCATTACTGTTCCTGTTGCCCGTCTTGTATACTGCTGCCCGAGGCAGCATAGGACCGGCCCTATTCGCAGCGCTGTTTGCTGGAGTAGCCTATAACTACTTCCTCCTGCCGCCTCGATTCACCTTTAGAATACATGGGCTAGACAACCTTATAAGCCTATTCGTTTTGGTTGCTGTAGCGGTCGTAACCAGCCGGCTGGCATCGAAATTGCACGCCGGAGAAGCGACTGCTTCGGCGCGCGCTGCGCGAAGTGCGGAATTGGCTGAGCTGTCAGCATTGCTATCGGAGCACTCGCTCAATAGCGGCGTCGAACGCGGGATTTCTTTTCTGTCCGAGCGCTATGGCGAACTGCAACTCTTGAGCGACAACGTTGATCGCTTAGACCCCAAGTCATTCTCCTCACTTGACCAGTCCGCTGCTGCTTGGGCGAGGCACAATCGAGACATTACTGGCCATGGAACTGCGGTGATGCCAGCGGCTGAATGGACCTTCTTTCCGCTGGTGCCGCAAAACCGTCGTGACGAAGCGATTGCGGCCTTGGCTAGGCCTGCTAGCGGCCACATCCGTTCGCCTGACGAACTTGAACATCTCAAAAAGCTCTGTCTCGCGCTTGGTCAGTTTCGCGATAGCGAAGCCTTGGAGAAAGCAAGGCGTGAACGGGAGATGCTCGAAGCGCGTGATACTTTACAGCGTACCTTGCTGGCATCGCTCGCTCATGACTTCCGCACGCCATTGACGGTAATTTCGGGTCAGCTTGAGGGGCTCGCAAAGGCCAGTCCAGAAGCCTGCGAGGCCTTGGCTGCGGCCAAACGTTTGGATCGGATAATGAGCGACCTGCTCGGTGCGGCACGGCTTGAGCAAGGAACACTAAGCCCCAAGATGGAGAGCATAGATCTGGTCGATGCTGTCAGCACAGTTTGCGATGATCGCTCAAACCATCCAGACATCGCGGTCAAGCGGAACATCCCCGCAGATTTGCCCTTTGTATCTGCCGATCCTGTCCTGCTGCACCATGTGCTGGTCAACCTGTTCGATAACGCTATGCGCTATGCCAATCGTGAAGTTGCTTGGGCTGCAGCGCTGGATGGCGAGCGCGTTTGTCTGAGCATTAGCGATGATGGTCCGGGTATCCCCGTCAATGAACAGGCCGAAATATTCGACCGTTTCCGTCGCATGAAAGGGAGTGATCGGTCTGGAGGCAGCGGGCTTGGACTTGCCATCGTGAAGGGTTTTGCCGATGCAATGGGCATGACTGTAACGGTTGAAACCGCCCCATCGGGCGGAGCGTGCTTCACGCTTGCCATGCCCCTTGCGCCCGGTACAATTCTGTGACGCGCATTCTCTGCATTGACGATGAAGCTGCCATTATCAGGCTGCTGCAGGTCGTGCTTGGCAAAGATGGCCACGAAGCCGTCGGCGTTTCCAACTGGCAAGCTGCCAAGGCTGTATTGGAGCAGCGAGATGTGGGGGCGGTGCTGCTTGACCTCGGCTTGCCTGACCGTGACGGACTGGAACTGATCCCGCTCATCAAGAACCTTTCT
This sequence comes from Sphingomonadaceae bacterium, assembly GCA_009926135.1. Lineage (GTDB taxonomy): Bacteria > Pseudomonadota > Alphaproteobacteria > Sphingomonadales > Sphingomonadaceae > Novosphingobium. Next base: position 193,557 of record RFPL01000001.1, on the reverse strand, counting down.
AACGCGCCGATCATCGTTGTCTCCGCCCGGAATGACATTTCTGAGAAAGTTGCAGCGCTTGACCTCGGCGCTGTCGATTATCTCACCAAGCCGTTTGATGGCGACGAACTGCGCGCCCGCCTGCGAGCGGCATTGCGCCGTGGTGGCGTAGATCAAAACACTGAAAATGTCTTGGCTCACGGTTTGATCCGCATGGATCCCGACCGGCACGAGGTGGAAATAGATGGCCGCCGGGTAGCGCTAACACCTAAGGAATATGCCGTCCTGAAGGCACTAGTTGCGGCGGCGGGACGGATTTTGACCCACGCCACGCTGCTGGAGCAGGTGTGGGGAAAGTCGCACCGGGAAGATGTCGAGTACCTTCGGGTCGCCATCCGCTCGCTGCGGTTGAAGATCGAAGACGATCCATCCCAACCGCGCTTGATCAGAAACGAGCCGGGCATTGGATATCGCCTGGCCTGACTCACCTCTCAATTTGCCGGTCGTCTTTGGGTTTCTCCCATAGCCGAGACAGCCCCAACCCCAAGATTTCGTAAATCTCCGCCATCCGTTCCTCGTGCGTCATATCATCAGGATGCGGCCCGCCAGGCAGCCAAGCTCGATCCGGTTGCGGCTGATAGACATGACGGTTGGCAAAGAGATCCTTCACCAGCGACGGCTTCTTCGCGAGTATCGCCAATAGGACCTGCGCCGGCCCAGTTGGTTCACGGCGACCCTGTTCCCAATTAAGCAAAGTGCCTTTGGGCACCCCAATGCTCTGAGCGAACTCGAACTGCGACAATCCGGTTTTTGCCCTGAGTGCGGCAACATCCACGGATGGGACTTTTACTCGAGGCCGCCTGCCAGCCCTGTTGCTAGAGCCGACATACGTCACGGTTACCCTAAGCCCTTCGAGGCCACTTTTAATCTTTGTCATGAGGCTGGCTAAGGTCGACCCGAAATTGCGTCAATGGCGTACACTTGGGCTGTAGACAGACACCAATGATGGCCAGCTCAAAAACCGTACTGAACACAATTTAGTGGAGAGCTTTTTAGGCCTTAAAAATGGCAGATTTGCGCCGTTTCATTCTAAGGGCACATTTTTCTGGTTCGTAAACGCGTCTGGGTAGGCGGACAATTTCACGAAATTTCGAATGATCGTCCGGGTGCAAGGCTATCCACTGAAACTACTCGAAATTTCCGTAAAATCCTTGGAATTGAGCCATTTTCTGCGAATTTTGAGTGCCGGGAGCAATTTCGACGCCGGTGCGGGAGGGATTCGAACCCTCGATACGCTTTTGGCGTATACTCACTTTCCAGGCGAGCGCCTTCGACCACTCGGCCACCGCTCCGCATGCACTGGAAGGTTGCGCCCTAGCGGCGGGAGCGTTGGGGCGCAAGCATTGGCGGCGCGGCGCGGCGTTCCTATCTGTAAGCTTATGGAACGCATATTTGGCCTTGCCCCCGATGCCACCGAGATCGAGGCGCTGGCCGATGCGGCTCTCGCCCGGCTGCCCGAGCTTTTTGCCGCGCACTTGGCCGGGGTGGTGCTGCAGGTCGAGGACTTCGCCGATGCGGAGACGCTGGCACTGCTGGGGATCGAGGACCCGTTTGAGCTGACCGGCCTCTACGAAGGCGTGCCGGTGGGGGAGAAGCATTCCGCGCCCAGCGGCACCCTGCCCGACCGGATTCGCCTGTTCCGCGCGCCAATCCTCGACGAATGGATCGCGCGCGGTGATGAGACGCTCGAGCATCTGGTGGCCCATGTCGTGATACACGAGGTGGGGCACCACTTCGGGCTTAGCGATGCCGATATCGAGGCGCTGGAGGACATGGCGGACTGACCGCTTGCAGCGCTGCAATTTGCTGGCAAAGTCGAAGCCATGCGCAAACACCTTCTCCCACTCGCCGCCCTGCTCGCCGCTACGCCAGCGCTGCCCCAGGCCTCCGCTAATATCGCCGCCGGGCGCGCCCAGCCTTCGCCATTGGCCCCGGCCGAGATCGTCAATGCCGCGCCGAAGGCTGACTGGGCTGCGATTGCTTCCTCTGACCTGCTGGTGATGGACCTGGCGCCAGACGCCAAGGGCAAGCCCCGCCGGGTGGTGATCCAGCTGATGCCCGCGCCGTTCAGCCAGGGCTGGGTTGGCAATATCCACAAGCTGGCGGCGGCGAAGTTCTGGGACGGGACCAGCATCAACCGGGTGCAGGACAATTATGTCGTGCAATGGGGCGACGCGAATGCCGAGGACAAGGCCAAGGCGCGCAAGCTGCCGGAGGGTTTGGCGGCGGTGCCGGAGAGCGAATACACTGTTCCGGTTACAGACGTCGAATGGGCAGCACTGGCCAAAGCCGACGCGCAAATCGCAATGCGGGCCGCCGAAGACGCGATGGCGATGACGACGGACAAGCCGAAAAATTCGGCAAGCCTCGCCCCTTTCGTGGTCAGTGATCCGTATGCCCAAACAAATGCCTTCGCGGGTGGCTGGCCGTGGACCTACGAAACCAATGGGCGCGCCTCGACACACTGCTACGGCATGGTTGGCGTAGGCCGCGACATGCCGCCCAACACCGGTACTGGAGCCGAGCTTTACACCGTGATCGGCCATGCCCCGCGCCATCTTGATCGCAACATCGCGCTGGTCGGGCGGGTGATCGAGGGGATCGAGCATCTCTCCAGCCTGCCGCGCGGGACCGGGGCGCTGGGATTCTATGAAACGCCGGAGGAGCGGACTCCGATTGTCTCGGTCCGGATGGGCAGCGAGGTCAGCGGGCTGCCGGCCTACGAATACCTCTCGACCGAGAGTGAGAGCTTCGCGCGCTATGCCGATGCCCGCGCCAATCGCCGCGATGCCTTCTTCATCCGCCCGGCGGGCGGGGCGGACATTTGCAACATTCCGGTGCCGGTGCGGCGGGTGAAGTGAACGAGCGAATTGCGCACACCGGCAAGCTCTGGCGCTGGCAGGGCGGGTCGGGAGGTTCGTGGCATTTCCTGACTATAGACGGCGAGGCCGGTGAGGCTTTGTCCGGCACCGCGCTTTTGCGGCGGATGGAGAAGACACTGGGCGGGTTCGGCTCGCTGAAAGTCAGCGCCACAATCGGGGATAGTCAGTTCAAGACCTCCCTGTTTCCCAGCAAGGAACTGGGCTGGCTGCTGCCGGTCAAGGCCAGCGTGCGCAAGGCCGAGGGGATCGGCGAGGGGGATGCGGTTGAAGTCTTGCTCGAGCTTTAGAGCCGCTCGGCCTCAGCCACAGCGTCGCTCGCCCGCAGAGCCGAGACGATCCGGGTGAGGTGGGCAAGGTCGCTGACGTCCAGATCAACGTCATAGGTGCTGAACAGCTCATCGCGGCTGGAATTTTCCAGCGCGGCGATATTGGCGCGGTTGCCGGCGAAGATGCCGGCGGCCTCGGCCAAGGTACCGGGGCGGTTGTGCAGCACCATGCGGATGCGGGCGACGGCGCCGGTCGTGCGCTCACCCCAGGACAAGTCGAGCCAATCGGCATCGACACCGCTGGCCAGCGTCAGGCAGTCGATCGCGTGGACCTCCACCCCCTTGCCCGGCACGCGCACGCCCACGATCCGGTCGCCCGGGACCGGGTGGCAGCATTCGGCCAGGTGGAAGGCGACCCCGGCGGTGAGGCCGCGGATCGAGATCGCGCGTTCCTGCCTGGGCCAGTGTTCGGGATCTTCCATGCCGGTCGTGCTGCCCGGGATCAGGGCTTCCATGACCTGCCGGTCATCCAGCTTGGCTGTGCCGATCGCGACCAGCAGGTCTTCCTCGCTGCCGAGGCCCAGCCGCTTGACCGCTTCGCGCACAGCTTTCTTGCCGATCTTGGCGGGCAGGCGGTCGGCAATCCCTTCGAACAGCTTGCGCCCGATCGCGGCGACTTCTTCGCGCTCTTTGGCGCGCACGGCGCGGCGGATCGCGGCACGAGCCTTGCCGGTGACGACGAAGCCCAGCCAGGCGAGCTGGGGCGAGGCCGTACGGTTCTTGATGATCTCCACCACATCGCCGTTACCCAGCGGCGTGCGCAGCGGCATATGGCGGCCGTTGATCTTGGCCCCGACTGCGAAATTGCCAAGGTCCGAATGGACCGCATAGGCGAAGTCAACCGGGGTCGATCCCTTGGGCAACTGGTGCAGCGCGCCCTTGGGGGTGAAGGCGAAGATGCGGTCCTGGTAGATCGCCATCCGGGTATGCTCGAGCAGTTCCTCGGCATCATGGCTGGCATCGACGATCTCGATCAGGTCGCGCAGCCAGCCAACCTGGCCATCGGGCCGATCACCCTGCTTGTAGGCCCAGTGCGCGGCCAGGCCGAATTCATTGGTGCGGTGCATGTCATGGGTGCGGATCTGCACCTCCATCCGCATCGAGTTTTCATAAATCAGGCTGGTGTGGAGCGAGCGGTAACCGTTCGACTTGGGCGTCGAGACATAGTCCTTGAAGCGGCCCGGGATCATCTGCCAGGTCGTTTGCAACACGCCCAGCGCGCGGTAGCAATCGAGGGTGTCCTCGGTCAGCACCCGGAAGGCCATGATATCGGTGATCTGCTCGAAGCTGACATGGCGTTCGGCCATCTTCTTCCAGATCGAATAGGGATGCTTTTCGCGGCCTGACACCTCAACCTTCATCCCGGCCTCGGCCAGGGCCTGCTTGATCGCCAGGGCAATGGCATCGACCTGCCCGCCATCGGTTTCGCGGATCTGCGCCAGCCGGCCGGTGATCGTGGCATAGCCTTCGGGTTCCAGCTGTTCGAAGGCCAGCAGCTGCATCTCGCGCATATATTCGTACATGCCCACCCGCTCGGCCAGCGGGGCGTAGATATCCATCGTTTCGCGGGCGATTCGGCGGCGCTTCTCGTCGCTCTTGATGAAATGCAGCGTGCGCATGTTGTGCAGCCGGTCCGCCAGCTTGACCAGCAAGACGCGGATGTCCTCGCTCATCGCCAGCAGGAACTTGCGCAGGTTTTCGGCCGCGCGCTCGTTCTCGCTCATCACCTCGATCTTGGAGAGCTTGGTCACCCCATCGACCAGCCGCGCGACATCCGGGCCGAACAGGCGCTCGATCTCTGCCGTCGTGGCGAGCGTATCCTCGACAGTGTCGTGCAGCAGCGCGGTGATGATCGTGTCCTGATCGAGCTTGAGCTCGGTCATCAGGCCGGCCACCTCGACCGGATGGCTGAAATAAGGATCCCCGCTGGCGCGCTTCTGGCTGCCGTGTTTCTGCACAGTATAGACATAGGCCCGGTTGAGCATCGCCTCATCGGCGTCCGGGTCGTAAGCGAGCACGCGCTCGACAAGTTCATACTGGCGCAGCATTATCGCCTATGTGGGGGAATAGCCCCCAAACCCGCAAGCGCTTTCGCGGCCGATCAGGACCAGGTCGCCTCTGGCGGCAGGCTCATCAGGATCGCGTCGATATTGCCGCCGGTCTTCAGGCCGAACAGGGTACCGCGATCGTAGACCAGGTTGAATTCGGCATAGCGCCCCCGCCATTCGAGCTGCTGGCGCTTGTCGGCCTCGGTAAAGGCAGTGTCCAGGCGGCGGCGGACCAGCTTGGGGAAGACATCCAGAAATGCCTCGCCGACATCGCGGGTAAAGGCGAAATTGGCCTCGAACCCAGCCGCGTCAGGGCATTCGAGGTGATCGTAGAAGATCCCGCCAACGCCGCGGTGGACATTGCGGTGGGGGATGAAGAAGTAGTCATCCGCCCAGGCCTTGAACTTCGAATAATAGGCCGGGTCATGGGCATCGCAGGCGGCGCGGAAGGCGGCGTGGAATTCGTCCGTATCCTCCACGTAGGGGATCGGCGGGTTGAGATCGCCGCCGCCGCCGAACCACGCCTTGGTCGTGGTCAGGAAGCGGGTGTTCATGTGCACAGCCGGCACATGCGGGTTCGCCATGTGCGCGACCAGGCTGATTCCAGTGGCGGTGAAGCCAGGGTTGTCGGCGCTCGCGCCATTGACCGAGGGAGCGAACTGCGGCGCGAAAGTGCCATGGACGGTCGAAACGTTGACGCCGACCTTCTCGAAGACCTGGCCCTTCATCACCCCCCGGGTGCCGCCGCCGGGATCGGGGTTGCCTTCCTCCTCGCGGCTCCAGGTCTGGTAATCGAACTGGGCCGGGCTGCCGGCCTCGGCCTCGATCGCTTCGAATTCCGCGCAGATCCGGTCGCGCAGGCTTTCAAACCAGGCCTTGGCGCGGGCGGTGTAGGGGGTCCAGTCGGTCATCCACAAGCCCTTGCCAAGCGAATGGGCCTGCGGCAAGGAAAAGCCATGGTTCCCTTTTCGTTCGCCGGTGAAGACATGGCGCTGCTGGATGGCGGCGCGCTCTATTGGCCGCGCGAGCAGGCGCTGCTGGTGGCGGACCTGCATCTCGAGAAAGGAAGCTTCTTTGCCCGATTCGGGCAGATGCTGCCGCCCTATGACAGCCGCGAAACGCTGGAACGCGTGGCAGGGGCAATCCGGATCAGCGGGGCGCGGCGGGTCTTTACGCTGGGTGACAATTTCCACGATGGCCAGGGCGCGCAGCGGCTGGAACCCCATGCCGCCGGGATGCTGGCGGCACTGACACGGGTGGTGGACTGGGTGTGGATCGGCGGCAACCACGATGCCGGATCAGCACCGGGCACCATGCTCGAGGAACTCGTCGTCGGCCCGCTGGTACTGCGCCATGAAGCGCAGACCGGGGAAAGCCGGGCCGAGCTTTCCGGCCATTTCCATCCCAAGCTGCGGATTTCCGCGCGCGGGCGGTCAGTGGCGCGGCCGTGCTGGGCGGCAAGCGAGCGCAAGCTGATCCTGCCCGCTTTCGGAGCTTTTACCGGCGGAATGGACGTGGCTGATCCGGCGATCATTGCCGCGATGCAGCCCGCCCGGATGGTCCACGCAGTGCTGCCGGTGCGCGGCCAGCTGGTCCGGGTGCCCGTCTGGCAGCAAGCCGCGTAAAATGGCGGCTTCCACCGCGCGGGGATTCGGATTAAGGACGCGCGCAGTAAGACATTGCCCAAAGGAGCAGGAACTATAGCACCCCCACCCCGGCGCATGCTGGCCCCCCCCGTGAAGAGCGGGCCGCGCTACAACCAGATGATCGCTTCGGACAAGGTCCGCGTCATTGACGAAAACGGCGAAAACCTTGGCGTCATGTATACCCGTGAAGCGATCGAGCAGGCCGCCGGCGTAGGGCTGGACCTGGTTGAGATCTCTCCGAACGCCGATCCGCCGGTGGCGAAGTTCCTGGATGTCGGCAAGTTCCGCTACGAGGCCCAGAAAAAGGCCAACGCCGCGCGCAAGAACCAGAAGACGCAGGAGATCAAGGAGATCAAGATGCGTCCGAACATCGATGATCACGACTATGACGTGAAGATGCGCGCGATCCACAAGTTCATTGGCGAAGGCGACAAGGTCAAGGTGACCCTGCGCTTCCGCGGCCGCGAGCTGTCACACCAGCAGCTGGGCATGAACCTGCTCAAGCGGGTGCAGGAAGACACCGCCGAAGACGCCAAGATCGAGGCCTATCCCCGCATGGAAGGCCGCCAGATGCTGATGGTGCTTTCGCCCAAGTAAGCTCCGGCAAGTCGGATTGCTGGTGGGCCCGGTGCGATCACGCGCCGGGCCCGCTGCATTTCAGGCCCCGTCGTTCAGGCCTTGGCCTGGCGCTTCATCAAGACGGTCAGCACCAGCGCCGCGATCAGCAAGGCGGGTACATCACCCAGCAAATGGCCATGATGCATGGGCGCGCGCAGCGATTGCAGCGCCATGATCCCGGCATGGGCAATGCTGGACCAGACGGTGAACCAGATCAGCGATGCATGGGCCGCCGGATTGGCCGAAGCACGGATCAGGAAGATTCCGAGCACGGCATAGACCGCGACGATCATCATGAAATAGTCGTTCGAGGCGGGACTGCCCTCGTGCCAAGCCCAGCCGGATGGCCAGAACATGGCTAGCGGATAGACCAGGCAGAATACGGCACCAAAGGCGATCATCGCCCAGCTCAGCAGAGGGTTATTGCTAGTCATATGGTTGCTCTCCCCACCGTTACCCCGGTGTAACTACGAGGCTGCGCCCGATTGCTTGCGGAAGCAAACAATTCCGTGTGTAAGCAACGTTGCGGGCGAGATTGCCAGCAGGGGGAGTACTTGGATGACAGCACAGCGTATTGCCTTCTGGCTTGGTCCGCTGGGCTTCCTCTTCACCCTGCTGACCCAGGCTCCGACCGGTATGCCGGACACCGCCTGGCCGACCGCCGGACTGGTCTGGTGGATGGCGGCCTGGTGGATGACCGAAGCGCTACCCTTGTCGGTAACCGCGCTGCTGCCCTTCATCATCCTGCCGCTGGTCGGCGTGGCCGATGCGAACAAGACCGCCTCGACCTATTATTCGCCGGTCATGTTCCTGTTCCTCGGCGGGGCCTTCCTGGCCCTCGCGATCGAGCGAACCGGGCTTCACCGGCGGCTGGCCCTCGCGATCCTGGCGCGGGCCGGCCATTCGCCGCTGCGGCTGCTGCTGGCGGTGATGTGCGCCACGGCGCTGATCAGCATGTTCATCTCCAACATCATGATGCCGATGGCGCTCGCCATCCTCTCCTCGGGCGGCGTGCAGGAAGGCGAGACCGATGGCATGGCCGGCGCGCTGCCGATGGGCGTCGCCTTTGCCGCGACGCTCGGCGGCTATGGCACGATCGTCGGCACGCCGACCAACGCGATTGCCGTGGCGCTGCTGCAGAAGAGCCTGGGAGTGCAGATCAGCTTCGTCGAATGGTCGATGTACGGCCTGCCGCTGGTGGCACTATCGGTACCGCTGGCGGCCCTGATCATCGCCAAGGTGCAGCGCATCGGCGATAGCGCCTTCGATCCCGCTGCAGCGCGCGCCGCGATCCACCTCCCACCGGCCTGGACCACGCCGGAAAAGCGGCTTGCCCCGGTCTTTGCGCTAACCGTGCTGGCCTGGGTATCGATGCCGCTGCTGAAGCCGCTGTTCCCGGCCGGCGGCCTTGATGACGGCACTATCGCCGCCATCGCCGGGCTGACGCTGTTCTTCATCCGTGATGGCACCGGGCGCCCGCTGCTGAAGTGGGAAGAGGCCAACCGGGCACCCTGGGGCGTGATTTTGATGTTCGGCGGCGGCCTCGCGCTGGCGATGGGCATGACCGAGAGCGGGCTGGCAGACTGGATGGGCCGGATGCTGCTGCCGCTGAAAGCCGTGCCGCTGCCGATCGTGGCGCTGGTGCTGGTCGGCTTCGTCGTGCTGGTGACCGAATTCGCCAGCAACATTGCCGCAGCCAGCGGTATCATGCCGGTAGTCGGCGCGCTGGTTGTGGCGCTGGGGGCGGACCCGATCCTGCTGGCGCTGCCGGCTGCGCTCGCCGCCTCGTGGGGCTTCATGCTGCCGGCTGGCACCGGGCCCAATGCCCTGGCCTGGGCGACGGGGCATATTGCCTTGCCGCGGGTCCTGAAAGCGGGGCTGCTGCTTGACCTGGCCGGCGTGCCGCTGATGGTTGCCGTGGTCTGGACCGTCGCTGCGCTGACCTGATTCCGGTTGCAGTTGAAATCAGTTTTGCCCGCCGTTAGGTTGCCGCCAGCACGGCACCGGACGGAGATGCGCACCTGCGGAGGTTAGGGGCGCCAGGGCCCCCGGCGCTCATCCAGCTCCCGCCTTCCTGGGAGCGACCGCGCCTTCTTGCAAAGGCCGCAACAGGAAGGACGCCAGCCATGGCAGACACTCGCAAACCCAAAGCCGCGATTACCCATCTCGGCAATCACGAACTCTCGCCCGCCACGCTCATGATGAGCCACGGTTATGATCCGGTGCTGTCCGAAGGGAGCCTCAAAGCCCCGATCTTCCTGACCAGTACCTTTGCCTTCCCCAGCGCCGCCGACGGCAAGCGCTTCTTCGAGGGGATCACCGGCAAGGTTCCCGGCGGCACCGATGGCCTGGTCTATTCACGCTTCAATGGCCCCAACCAGCAGATCCTGGAAGGCCGCCTGGCGCTGTGGGACGGCGCGGAGGAGGCGCTGTGCTTTTCCAGCGGGATGACCGCAATCACCGTGCTGATGCTGGCGCTGTGCAATGCTGGCGACGTGATCGTCCATTCCGGCCCGCTTTATGCCGCCAGCGAGGGCTTCGTTGCCAAGCACATGAGCCGGTTTGGCGTGACCTATCGTGACTTCCCCGCCGGGGCGACCCGCGCCGAGATCGAGGCTGTACTGGAAGACGCCAAGGCCCTGGCCGCGCGCCAGGGCGGCAAGGTGGCGATGATCTACCTTGAAAGCCCCGCCAACCCGACCAACGCCCTGGTCGATGTGGAAGCCGTGCGCGATGCGCGCAACGCCGTGCTGGGCGCGGAATGCCCCATTGCGATCGACAATACCTTCTTGGGGCCGCTATGGGCCCGCCCGATCGATCAGGGCGCGGACCTGGTGATCTATTCGCTGACCAAGTATGTCGGCGGCCATTCAGACCTCGTGGCCGGTTCGGTCTCGGGCGCGAAGAAGTGGCTCACCCCGATCCGCATGCTGCGCAACACCATGGGCGGGATCGCCGATCCCAATACCGCGTGGATGCTGCTGCGCAGCCTTGAAACAGTCGAACTCCGCATGACCCGCGCCGGTGAGAACGCCGCCAAGGTCTGCGCCTGGCTCAAGGATCATCCCAAGGTTGCAGGGCTGGGCTACCTTGGCATGATCGACGATCCGCGTCAGCAAGACATCTATCAGCGCCACTGCACCGGCGCCGGGAGCACGTTCTCGCTGCTGCTGAAAGGCGGCGAGGCAGAGTGCTTCCGCTTCCTCGATGCGCTGCGGATTGCCAAGCTGGCAGTCAGCCTGGGCGGGACGGAAACGCTGGCCAGCCATCCCGCCAGCATGACGCACCTGTCCGTGCCCGATGAGCGCAAGGCCGCGCTTGGCATCACCGACAACCTGGTGCGGATCTCCATCGGAATCGAGGCGGCGGACGATCTGATCGCCGATTTCGAACAGGCGCTGGCGGCAGTCTGACCCGCCGCCCGCAGGAAAGCTTGATAGCCGGCGCTGGTTCTGCTTGAGGCTGAAGCCATGACCGAACACCCCCACGACAAGCTGCAGCAGGACGAAACCCCGCGCCGCGCCGGCCTGGCCCTTATCACCGAAGGCCACTGGGCTGGCTGGTATCACTGGGAACCGGTTGATCATTTCGAGGAGCATGCCGGGCCGTTCTACTGCAAGCCCGATGGTGATTCCGTGCTTTGCGGCTTCATCCCCGAAGCGAAGAACCGCAATGGTGGCGGCAATATCCACGGCGGGGCGCTGATGACCTTTGCCGACTATGCCCTGTTCATGATTGCGGGCGGCATGGACACTTCGGTCCACGGCGTGACGATGAACATGAACTGCGATTTCGTCGGTGCGGCTGAAACCGGACGGATGCTGACTGCGCGCGGCGAGGTGGTCCGGGCGGGCGGCAGCGTGGTCTTCGTACGCGGGATCATCGATGACGCGGGCCGCAACGTCCTCTCGTTCTCGGCCTCGATCAAGCGCTTCAAACCGCGCTGATCAACCCTTCCATTCGCGCCGTTCTTCGGCCTGGCGCAGCACTTCGTAGGCCAGCTGCAACGCCTGGAAGGCCTTCGCGGCATCTTCGTCGCCGGGGCGAAGGTCCGGGTGAACCAGCTTGGCCTTGGTCCGGTAGCTCTTCTTGATCGCCTCGAAATCGGCATCGGGATCAAGTTCGAGCAGGTCCAGCGCGCGCAGTTCATCGCGCGTGCGGGTCCCGTCGCCCGAGCCGGCCCAGCCATAGTGCGCCGATTCCTTGAAGCCTTCGTGGGTCTGGCGCTCGGCAGCTTCGCGCTCAGCGGCTTCCTCGGCGGTCAGCCCGGCGAAATAGTCCCAGCCGCGATTGTATTCCGCCGCATGGGCTTGGCAGAACATCCAGCGATCAGGGTTGTTGGGCGATTTTGGCGCCGGGCAATTGCCGGGTTCGCTGCAACCCACCCGGTCACATAGCCGCACCTGCACCGCATCGCGCGCGCCGCCGTATCCGCCCCAGCGCGGAAAGCCCCAGCTATCTGATCTGCGCGCCTTGCTCATCGGGCGGCGATAGGCCCCGGCGCCGAGTCCGCGCAAGCGAAAGCGCCATACATGGAAGATTCAGGAATGGCGGGCAAAAGTCCGTATTGCAATGCAGCATCGCCGGGCCCAGATGCCGTCCGCGAATTCCGCCGGAGTTTCACCATGATGAGCAAGCAACTGGCCCTGTCGATTGCCGCCTCCGTCCTGGCGATGGCGGCGTTTGTCCTGCTGGGGAACCCGGCACCGGGCGGCGGACTGGTGGATCAAGGCCCGCGCTGGTCAGTTCAGGCGGACACATCGGTCCTGCCGGACTTGGGCCAGCTGTTGCCGACGCTGCTATAGGCAGCGCCGGATCCAGCCACCTTCAGTCGCTGGCCTCAGTCAATCGTGATTGTCACGGCCCGGCGGTTCTTGGCCCAGCTTTCCTCGTCGGAGCCCAGCGCCACGGGCCGCTCCTTGCCATAACTTACCGTCGTCAACCGGCCAGCATCAACGCCCAGCGAGACGAGGTAGTTCTTGGCCGCATTGGCGCGGCGTTCGCCCAGCGCGAGGTTGTATTCGCGGGTGCCGCGTTCATCCGCATGGCCTTCAACCGAGGCGCGCTTGGCTGGATATTTCTGCAACCAGGCTGCCTGCGCCTGAAGCGCGGCCTGATCGGCGCCATCGACGTTGAACTTGTCGGTATCGAAGTAAATCGTGTCCTGGCCCATCATCTGGGCGACAAAATCGGCTTGGCTGCCCGGCGCGGGGGCCGAGGTATCGCCCTGCGAAGAGCCGGTTGAAACCGCTGCACCCGGATCAGGCGGCAGCTGCTTGGGCGCTTTCGAGGCACAAGCGCTCAAGGCAAGCGAGGCCGCGATCGCGGCAGTGAGGGTCAGGCGGGCATGAGCCATGGAACTCTCCTTTGGTAATCGGCAGTTGTGACGGTGCGATAGTAACCGAGTCAATGCTGGTCTGGCTCCCATCAGGGACGAAGCGGTCCCCAGGCGGGATCAGAGCCATCGACCGGGGTGACCAGGCGGCGTTCGTTGCGGCCGGTCAGGTCGACTTGCCAAAGCGAGGCCTTGCCGCTGCCGCGTGCGGTGCGGAAGAACTGGATGATCCGGCCGTTGGGAGCCCAGGTCGGCGCCTCGTCCTGCCAGGAATCGGTCAGGTAGCGCATCCCCTGCCCGGCGGGATCCATCACGCCGATGCGAAAGTTGCCGGTGATGTGCGTGAAGGCAATCTGATCGCCGCGCGGGCTCCATTCGGGAGTCGCGGCGCGGCCGCCGATGAAGCTGATCCGCTTCTGGGCCGAACCGTCCGCGTTCATCACATAGATCTGCTGGCTGCCCGAACGATCGCTTTCAAATACGATCCGGCTGCCATCGGGCGAGAACGAGCCGCCGATGTCGATCCCCGGCGTATCGGTCAGCCGCACAGCCGCTCCGCCGCTGGCCGGCATCTTGTAGATGTCGGTATTGCCGGCGATCGCCATCGAATAGAGCACCCACTTGCCATCAGGCGACCAGCGCGGCGCGAAAAGCGGGTTCTGGCTCTGCAGCAGCAGCCGCTGGCTGTTGCGCTCGAGATCGTAGATGTAGATCCGGGGCTGGCCGTTGAAGTAACTTAGGTAGAGGATCGACTTGTAATCGGGCGAATAGCGCGGGGTCAGCGCGATCGTCTGCCCGGTAGTCAGATAGCGGTGGTTGGCCCCATCCGAATCCATGATCGCCAGCCGCTTCATCCGCCGGTCCTTGGGGCCGGTCTCCGCGATATAGGCGATCCGGCTGTCGAAGAACGGGCTTTCGCCCGAAAGGCGCGCATAGACCATGTCGGAGCACTTGTGTGCCGCGCGGCGCCAGTCGCCGGGGGCCACCTGCCAGGCGGCGCTGGCCAGCTGCTGCTTCAACGCGACGTCATAAAGGTAGCAGCCGACCAGCAGCTGGTCGCCATCACCCGGACGAACGAAGCCCTGGACCAGCATTTCGGCGCTGCGGCCAGACCAGGTCTCGAAGGCGGGCGCGCGGATCTGATCGAAGGCGGGGCGCGGCAGGCTGTCCGGTCCGACCGGCTTGAACAGGCCATTGTTGCGAAGGTTGGCGGTGATCACCTGGGCCAGCGCAGTGCCCAGCGCCCCGGTCGAGCCGGCGCTGGTCGCGGTCGGCACGTCGGCGTTTGTGGCAAAGGCGGGGATCGCAATGCCCAGGTCCTGCCAGTCGCTCTCGTCGGAGACAGAACCGGACAGACCCTCGTCGGCCGGGGCCGCCTGGCTCGGCGGAAGTGTCGGCGGTGCCTGCTGCGCCAGCAGCGGCGTGCCGAGCAGCAGGGCAAAAGCGGCAATCGAAGGACGGATCATTGCGAAAGCTTCCTGTCGAAGCGGAAGGCAGTTACGCGCTTCCAGGCCGGATAAAACTCATCCGGCAGGTTGAAGGGCGCAGCCAGACGCACGGCGCGGATCGCCTGCTCGGCGTGGCGCGCGGCCTGGGCGCGGTTGGCATCGGTAATCCCCTCTTGCCGGACCACACGCGGGCTCCCGGCCAGCGAGCCATCGGGGTTGAGGTCCCAAGTCAGGATGGTCACCAGCAGCTCGGCCTCGGCTCCCTGCGGTGCCACCCACTTTGGCTTCAACTGGCGCGAGATGGCGCCCGCCAGCGCGGAACGCACCGCCGGGCCGATTGTCGCGGCGGGCGGCGGTCCCGCTGCAGCCTTGGCCGTGCCGCCAGGGCTGCCTTTCAGGAAATCGTCGCCGATCCGGCTCGCGCCGGGCTTGGTCTGGGTCTTGACCGGCGGCACTTTGGGAGCGGGAGCTGCCGTCTTCGCCGGGGCAGCCTTGGCCGAGGTCGTCTTCGCCAGCGGCGCAGGCTTGGGCGGAGGGGCCAGGGTCGCGCGCGGCAACGGCTCGGGCTGGTCGACTGGCGCGGGTGGCGGCGGGCTGGCCTGCTGGCCCAGCTCCGGCGCCTCTTCAGCGGCGGCGGGAGCAGTGGAGGGCGAGGTCGAGGTCAGGCCGACGTCCTCGCTGAGTGTCACTGTCATGCGCTCAGGCGGCGGCAGGGGAATGGGCGTCGGCCGCATCGTCAGCACGACCACCAGCCCGGCATGGATCGCCAACGCGGCCAGCAGCGCCAGTCCTTCATCACGGCGGAGATCGATCACGGCCATCGGCTCAATCCTGACCGGGCGTGCCTGAACTGCCAATTACCGGCTCGCTGGAGCCGGATGAATTCGTCACCAATGAGATGGCATTGAAGCCGGCGCGGTTAAGCTCGCCCATCACGGCGATGACTTCGCCATAGTCGAGGCTCTTGTCGGCGCGCAGTGTCACGAGCGGCGGCTTGCCATCCGCGCCGCGGGGCAGGGAGGCCAGCCGATCAGGCAAGGCGGCGCGCGCGATCTCGGTCTGGTCGAGATAAAGCCGCCCGTCCCGCGCCAGCGACAGGTTTACCTGCTGCGGTTGCTGGTCAAGCGCCTTGGCGCGGCTGTCGGGCAGGTTCACGGGAACCCCGGCGTTGAGCAGCGGGGCGGTGACCATGAAGATGATCAGCAGCACCAGCATGACGTCCACCAGCGGCGTCACGTTGATTTCGGACACCGGCACCCGCGCGCGGCACCGGCCGCGCCGGCCGCCGCCAGGAGAGAGGCTGGCGCCCATCAGGCGTCGTCCAGTTCGCGGCTGAGGCTGGCGTGGAACCGGTCGGAAAAGCGCTGCATCCGCGCCTCCAGCTGGTTCACGCGGTGCGAGAAGCGGTTGTAGGCGATGACCGCCGGGATCGCCGCGAATAGCCCGATGGCCGTAGCGAACAGCGCTTCGGAAATGCCGGGAGCCACTACCGCCAGCGAGGAATTCTGCTGCGAGCCGATCTGGAAGAACGAGTTCATGATCCCCCAGACGGTGCCGAACAGCCCCACGAAGGGCGCGACCGAGCCGACCGTGGCCAGGAAGTTGAGCCGTTCGGCCAGCCGGTCCGCCTCTTGCGCCACGGCGCTGTCCATCACGCCGGCCAGGCGTTGGCGGGTGCCATCGCGGTCGATCACCTTGGCAGCGGTCGACCGGCGCCATTCGCCCAGCCCTGCCGAGACCACGCGGGCCGAGGGAATCTCGCCGGCTTCCTTGGCACCGCGTTCGGCCTGGAAGGCATCGATATCGGCGGCCTTCCAGAAATCGCGCTCATAGGCTTCGGTGCGCTTGCTGATGCCCGCCATGCGCAGCGAGAACGAGATGATGATCGCCCAGACCCAGACCGAGGCAATGATCAGGCCGGCCATCACCGCCTGGACGACAATATCGGCATCGAAGAACAGCTTGACCGGGTCAAGGCGGGTGGGGGCAGTGGCCAAGAGGGCAAGAGTGCTCATCAGGATCCTTCGGGCATGATTGTGGCAAAGGCATCGCGCCAGGCGGCGGGCATCCGCCGCGGACGGCCTTCGGGGGAAACGAAACCGATCCGCAGTCGCGCTTCGGACAGCAGGCGGCCGTCCTCGTGCCGGGCCACCTGGTGCATTCGGCAGGACGCGGCACCCAGTTCCTCGCAGGTGGTCTCTATTCTTACGGCATCGTCCAGCCGCGCCGGGGCGGCATAACGGATAGTCAGCTCGGTCACGGCAAAAGCGCCTTCGCCGGCCTCGTTGACCGCGCGCTGGTCAATCCCCAGCAGGCGAACGAAGTCCGAGCGGGCCCGTTCGAACCAGCGCAGGTAATTGGCGTGATAGACCACGCCCGAGAGGTCGGTATCCTCGAAATAGGCGCGCACGGCAAAGCGGTGCACCTTGCCGTCGACCAGGCCGGAGGGGGCAGGAGGGAACGTCGCCATGTGCGAGCCTTAGCCGGGGCGCGACTCGCAGGGCAAGAGCGCGTTCAGTCGAACCGCGCCAGCATCGGGCCGAGTGGCTTGCCGCCGAACAGGTGGACGTGAAGATGCGGCACTTCCTGGTGGCCATGCTGGCCAACATTGGCGAGCAGGCGATAACCCGGCTCGACCAGCCCGAGACTGCGCGCGACATGGCCGACCCCGCGAACGAAACCAGCGATTTCCTCGGCCGCGGCTTTAGCCGAAAAATCGTCCCAGCTGACATAGGCCCCCTTGGGGATCACGAGCACATGCGTCGGCGCCTGCGGATTGATGTCGTGGAAGGCCAGGACCCACTCGTCCTCGAAGACCGTGCGGTTCGGGATCTCGCCCCGCAGGATCTTCGCGAAAATGTTCTGGTCGTCATAGGGCAGGCTGGGATCGATCGGCATTATTCGCTCCGGCTGGCTTTTTCGGCGATTCCGCTGGTTCCTTCGCGGCGATCAAGTTCGGCGAGGACCTCGTCCAGCGTGACGCCCTTGGCATCAAGCAGGACCAGCAGGTGGAAGATCGTGTCGGCTGCCTCGCCCACCAGCTCTTCATGCGTGCCGGCGAGGGCGGCGGTGATCGTCTCGATCGCTTCCTCGCCCAGCTTGCGGGCAATCACCGGCAGGCCGCGAGCGTGCAGCTTGGCCACCCAGCTGGTCGCTGGATCGGCATTGCGGCGGGCGGCAATCGTCGCGGCCAGGCGGGAGAGGGTATCGGGCGTAGTCATCCCCAGTCGAATGCGGCGCGGCGCGGCGGGGGTCAAGCGTGTAGCTTGCGCCGGCGTCAGTCCCTGGGCGGACGGCGACCGCTTTGGCGGCCAATGATCAGCCCCGCCACGCCCAACGCCAGCAGCGTCAGTCCGCTCGGGTCAGGGATCGAAATGCCATTGCTGGCGAAGGCCGGTGCATCGGCCATCAGCGCCAGCAGGGCGATCAGCACATGGGGCCAGGCCCGCCGGATGGAGGTGATTTGCGACATCGCAATCGTTTACGCAAAGCGCGTGCCACTAGTGCGGGAATCGCGAAAGGTTGAAGGCGACCATGGTTAACCGCGCGCTGGCGATTCAAGTGTTTGTAAATCAAGCCGACTCTTGCACTCAGCCGCGCGCCGGCAGGCCAGCCGCACGCAGGGCCGCGTGGGCTTCGGCAATGGTGTGCTTGCCGAAGTGAAAGATCGAGGCGGCAAGGACCGCGCTGGCGTGGCCCTTGGTAACGCCCTCGACCAGGTGATCCAGAGTCCCGACCCCGCCGCTGGCGATCACCGGCACCGAAACGGCATCGGCAATCGTGCGGGTTAGTTCAAGGTCATACCCGGCCTGGGTGCCATCGCCGTCCATCGAGGTCACCAGCAGCTCGCCGGCGCCCAGTTCAGCGAGCCGGATCGCATGGGCGACGGCATCGATCCCGGTCGCCTTGCGCCCGCCGTGAGTGAAGATTTCCCAACGATCGCCCTGCCGCCGCGCATCGACCGAGGCGACGACGCACTGGCTGCCGAAACGTTCGGCAATCTCGGCGACCACTTCGGGCCGGCTCACGGCCGCAGAATTGACCGCCACCTTGTCCGCCCCGGCCAGCAGTAAGGCACGGGCATCTTCGACTGCACGGACTCCGCCGCCGACGGTCAGCGGCATGAAGCAGACTTCTGCGGTGCGCCGCACCACGTCGAGCAGCGTCCCGCGCCCTTCGTGGCTGGCGCTGATATCGAGGAAGCACAGCTCGTCCGCCCCCGCGGCGTCATAGGCGCGCGCCTGCTCGACCGGATCGCCGGCATCCTTGAGATCCACGAAGTTGACGCCCTTGACCACGCGCCCGTTGGCGACATCAAGACAGGGAATGACGCGGATGCGGACGGTCACTTACTCAGACCCGGTTCGCCACGGCGATCGCCGCTGCGAGATCAAGCCGGCCTTCGTAAAGCGCGCGACCGGTGATCACGCCCTCGATCCCGTCGACCGCGTGGAGCGAGAGGATGTGGATGTCATCCAGCCCTTTCACCCCGCCGCTGGCGATCACGGGCAGGTCGACCTGACGGGCCAGTTCAACCGTCGCGTCGATGTTGACGCCTTTCAGCAACCCATCGCGGCCGATGTCGGTGAACAGCAGGCTGGCGACACCGGCATCCTCGAAGCGGCGGGCCAGATCGACCACTGGCACGTCCGAAACCTCGGCCCAGCCTTCCGTCGCCACCATGCCATCGCGGGCATCAACGGCGACGACGATCCCGCCGGGAAATTCGCGCGCCATGTCCTTGACGAACTCGGGGTCCTTGAGCGCGGCCGAGCCCATAACCACGCGGCTGACGCCGAGGTCGAACCAGCCCTCGACCGCCGCGCGGGTGCGGATGCCGCCGCCAAGCTGGACGTGGCCTTCGAACGCTTCGAGGATCGATTCAACCGCAGCGCGGTTCTCGGCGCGCCCGGCGAAGCTGCCGTCGAGATCGACCACGTGCAGGAACTGCGAGCCGGCCGCCGCGAAAAGCCGCGCTTGGGCCGCCGGGTTATCGCCATAAACTGTCGCCCGGTCCATATCGCCTTCGGATAGGCGCACGACCTGACCACCCTTGAGGTCGATAGCCGGAAAGACGATCATGGCTTCCACTCCAGGAAGGACCGGAGCAGTGCCAGCCCATAGGCCTGGCTCTTTTCCGGATGGAACTGCACCCCCAGGATCGTGTCGCGGCCGACCGCCGCGACCAGTCCGCCGCCATGGTCGGTCATGGCCAGCGCGTGATGCCCGTCCTCGGGCACGAAGTGGTAGGAGTGCAGAAAATAGGCTTCGCCCGCTTCAAGCAGCGGGGCATGGGGACGGACGATCACGTCGTTCCAACCCATGTGCGGGATCTTGATTGCGGGATCGGTCGGTTCAATCAGCCGCACTTCGCCGCCAATCCAGCCCAGCCCCGGAGTGACGCCATGTTCGACCCCGCGTGAGGCGAGCAACTGCATGCCGACGCAAATGCCCAGGAACGGCGCGGCGCCGATCAGGACTCGTTCGGTCAGGGCCTCGACGAGATGCGGGATTGCCCGCAGTCCTTCGGCGCAGGCTTTGAAGCTGCCGACGCCCGGAAGAACGATGCGGTCGGCGGCGCGGACGACGTCAGGATCGGCCGTGACCGTCACGCCTTCGGCCCCGGCGGCCTTCAGCGCATTTGCCACCGAGTGAAGATTGCCCGCGCCGTAATCGATCAGCGCGAGGACCTCAGCCACCGAGCTGGCCCTTGGTGCTGGGAATCGCCTCGCCCTTGCGCGGATCGAGTTCCACCGCCTGCCGCATCGCCCGGGCAAAGCCCTTGTAGATGCCTTCGCAGATGTGGTGGTTGTTGGTGCCGTAAAGCAGCTCGATATGCAGCGTAATACCGACCGCCTGGGCAATCGACTGGAACCAGTGCTCGAACAGCTCGGTATCCATTTCGCCCAGCCGTTCCTGGGTGAACTTCGCGTTCCAGACTAGCCACGGGCGGCCCGAAATGTCGAGCGCGACGCGGGCCAACGCCTCGTCCATCGGGCTGTAGGCGGCGCCGTAGCGGCCAATCCCGGCCTTGTCGCCCAGCGCGCTCGCAATTGCCTGGCCAAGCGCGATGGCGCTGTCTTCGGTCGTGTGGTGCTGGTCGACGTGGAGATCGCCCTTCACGTGGCACTTGATGTCGATCAGCGAGTGGCGACTGAACTGTTCGATCATGTGATCGAGAAAGCCGATCCCGGTCGAGACGTCATAAGCGCCAGTCCCGTCGAGGTTCACTTCGACGAGGATGTCGGTTTCGTGAGTCTTGCGGGCGATCCGTCCGGTGCGCATGGGGCTGGCCTATAGGCCCGAAATGGCCCTGTGCAAGCGCTTTACCCTTGACCGGAACGGATGCCATAGCCACTTGTGACGTCATGAATGACAGCTCACCCGACAGCCTGATCCCCTATGACGAAATCGTGCAGGAGGCGCTGCGCGCCGTGGTCGGTCGGGTCCTGGGCGAGATTGTGGCCGGCGGCGGGGTGCTGCCGGGCGAGCATCACTTCTACATCACCTTCAAGACCGGCGCGCCGGGCGTTTCGATCCCGCCCCACCTGAAGGAACGCTTCCCGGACGAAATGACCATCGTCATCCAGAACAAGTTCTGGGACCTGGGCGTGGACGAACAGGGCTTTACCGTGGGGCTGACCTTCAACCAGATCCCCGCCAAGCTGGACGTGCCGTTCAGTGCAATCACCGCCTTCGTCGATCCGGCAGTCGATTTCGGACTGCAGTTCCAGGCGCTGAGCCAGGATGACGAACCCGAACCGCACGACGAGGCTGGAAACGATGCGCCTGCCGCCACCGAGGCGGAACCGGGGTCGAACGTCGTCTCGGTTGATTTCGGACGCAAGAAATGACCTCGCCCGATCGCCTGCTGGCCCGGTTGGTCCGCCAGGGCGGTGGCCGGTTGCTGAACACCGCGATCGACAAGGTGCTACCCGACACGCCCAGCGAAGAGAAGGTAAAGCGCAACATCTTTGCCGGGATCGCCGGAGCCGTGGCGATGCGGGTGGCGACCCGCTCCGTACCAGGCGCGATCGTGGTCACTTCGGGTCTGGTCGCCAAGAAGCTCTATGACCGGCGCAAGGCCCGGAAGGGCAAGACGAAGCCCGCAGGGCAAAACACGCCGCCCAAGGCTTGATTGCACGCTCCCCATGCGCGATTGGAGCGCATGGTCGATGCTGCCAAATCCACCAGCGATGCCCTCCACCGCCGCGGGCTGATGCTGATCCTGTCCTCGCCTTCGGGCGCGGGCAAGACCACGATCAGCCGGATGCTGCTGGAACGCGATCCCGAAATTGCCTTGTCGGTCTCGGCAACCACGCGCCCGATCCGCCCGGGCGAGATCGACGGCGTGCATTACCACTTCGTCGACCAGGCCGAGTTCACCCGGATGGTCGATGCGGACGAGTTCTATGAATGGGCCCGGGTCTTCGGACATAGCTATGGCACGCCCAAGGCTCAGATCCGTGCGGGACTGAAGGAGGGACAGGACTACCTGTTCGACATCGACTGGCAGGGCTCACAGCAGCTCTACCAGAAGGACCAGCAGGACGTGGTCCGGGTCTTCATCCTGCCGCCCAGCATCGACGAGCTGCGCCGCCGCCTGACCGGGCGCGGCACCGACAGTCCAGAAGTGATCGCCGCGCGGATGGAACGCGCCCGCGCCGAGATCAGCCACTGGGACGGCTATGACTATGTCGTGATCAATGATGACATCGAGGCCTGCTATCGCCAGGTCTGCGAAATTCTCCACGCCGAACGCATGAAGCGCGCCCGCCAGACCGGGCTGATCGGGTTCGTCCGCGAACTGATGAAGGACTAGCTGGTCCCTACGGCCAGCCAGCCCGGCCGACATCTACTTCCGTCACCAGCACTTGTCCGCGCGGGCTTTTGGCGGCTTCTTCGGCATCCGAGGTTTGGGCGACCAGCATGAACAAGTGGCGCCCTTCCGGCCCGCCAAGCATGCAGGCAAAGCAATTCAGTTCGCCGGTTTCGACCACCTCAAGCACCCGGCCGCCCGGCGCGAAGCGCGTACATTGCGGTTCGAGCGGATTGGCAGCCCAGACGGCACCTTCGGCGTCCAGGCAGATCCCATCTGGAATTGTGCCGGGGGTTATCGCCCACTCGCGCCGGTTGGATAAGGCGCCAGTGGCGCTGATATCCAAGGCGGTCAATCGACCTGCCAGCGTCTCGGCGACGATCAGGGTCTTGCCATCTGGCGTGATCACCATGCCGTTCGGGAAGCTGAACCGTTCACCCGGCGCCGCATCGCTTGCGCGGCCATCGGGCTGGACCAGTGCCAGACAGGTCTGGTGATGATCGGCAAAGACAGCGTCTGCGCCGCGGGAATGGAGCTCTGCATCAAGGTCGAACCCGAAGTTGCCGACATAGGCCCGGCCGTGCGCGTCGACCACCATGTCGTTGCAGAGGAAGGCCGAATAATCAGCCAGATCCGCGTGCAGTGCAAACCGCCCATCCGGCCAGCGCCGCCAGACCTGGCGCAGTTCCATCCGCACCACCAGCAGCGAGCCATCAGGCATCCAGCCCAGGCCCGACGGGCGCCCGTCCAGTTCAAGCTCGGTACGCAGGTCGCCCGCCAGATCAATCGAGCAGACCCGGTGGGCGAAGAAGTCGGAGAACCACAGCCGGCCAGTGTGCCAGCGCGGCCCTTCGCCGAAGTAGATGTTCCGGGCGAGTGTCCGCAGCTGGCGCTTCACTGGCTCAATGCCCCGAAGGATCGTTGAACACCTCCGGCACCCAGCCGTTGACGATGCCGCCATCGATCGGGATCGTGGTGCCAACCACGTAATCGCCGGCGCGGCTGGCAAGGTAGATCGCGCCGCCGGCCATGTCCTCGGCCACGCCGATCCGCTTGTAGGGGATGCCCTTGGCGCTGCCTTCGGGGTTCTTGGCGGCGGCCTTGTTCATTTCGCTCGGGAAAGCGCCCGGGCCGATCCCGCTGACCACGATATTGTCCTTGATCAGGCGGGCTGCCAGCCGCTTGGTCAGGTGGATCACCGCCGCCTTCGAGGCCTGGTAGGAATAGGTTTCCCAAGGGTTCGGACGCATCCCGTCGATCGAGGCGATATTGATCACCTTGGCCGGTGCTTCGAACTTGCCCGCCGCCTTGAGTAGGCCGTGGAGCTGCTGGGTCAGGAAGAACAGGCTCTTGACGTTAAGGTCCATCACCTTGTCCCAGCCGGCTTCGGGGAACTGGTCGAATTCCGCACCCCAGGCTGCCCCGGCATTGTTGACCAGGATGTCGAGCTTGCTCTCGCGCGCCGAAAGTTCGGCCACCAGGCGCTTAAGGTCTTCCATCTGGCTGAGATCGCCCGGCAGGCCGATCACCTTGCCCGGGTATTCGGCTTCGAATTCGGCGATCGTCTCGGCGATCTGCTCGCGCTTGCGGGCCGTGATGTAGACCCGCGCGCACCCGGCGGCGAGATAGCCTTCAAGGATCATCTTGCCGATCCCGCGGCTGCCGCCGGTGATCAGGGCAACCTTGCCCTCAAGGCTGAAGAGCTTGCTGAAATCCATGTGCTTGTTCCTCAGTAGCCGCTGAGCTGCGCAACGCGCTCGGCATGGTAGTACATATCGCCCATGAACTCGGCCAGCGCCCGGTCACGCTTCATGTAGAGGCCGATGTCGTACTCATCGGTCATGCCGATTCCGCCGTGCATCTGCACCCCTTCCTTGACCGCCAGGCTGGCCGCCTTGCCCGCCTTGGCCTTGGCGACTGAGACCATCAGTTCGGCCTTGTCGGATCCAGCATCAAGCAGTTGCTGCGCCTTGATCACCGCCGCGCGGGCAATCTCCAGTTCTGAATAGAGGTGCGAAGCGCGGTGCTGCAGCGCCTGGAATTCACCGATCAGCTGACCGAACTGCTTGCGCTGCTTGAGATAGGTGGTGGTCATGTCGAAGGCCCCGCCAGCCACGCCGACGCTTTCCGCCGCTGCGCCAACGCGCCCGGCATTGAGCACCCGGGTCAGCAGTTCGCGCCCGGCATCGACTTCGCCGATCACCGCATCGGCATCGACCTGGACGCCATCGAGCTTCACATAGGTGGCCATCGAACTGTCGACCAGTCGGACCGCGTCCTGGCTCAGCCCGGCCGCATCCTTGGGCACCGCGAACAGCGTGATGCCGTCCTGGTCATCGTCCGCGCCCGCCGTACGGGCCGCAACCACCAGCATGTCGGCGCTACCACCGTGGACCACGAAGGCCTTGCTGCCGGTCAGCTTGAAGCCATTGCCGGCGCGCTCGGCGCGCGTCGCGATGCGTTCCGGGCGATGCTTCGGACCTTCATCGACCGCCACAGCGAACACGCTGTCGCCTGCCAGCAGGCCCGGCAGGTAACGCCCGCGCAGTTCGTCATTGCCGCCGCCAAGCGCGGTTGCGGCCATGACCGAGCTGGTCAGGAACGGCGACGGCGTCAGGTTGCGGCCAATCTCTTCCAGCACGATGCCGGCTTCGACATGGCCCATGCCCAGGCCGCCATCGGCCTCGCTCACCAGGATCCCGGTAAAGCCAAGCTCGGCAAACTGCTTCCACAGCGCATGACCGAACCCGTCCTTGCATTGCTTGTCACGCCAATGGCGCAGCTGTTTGCCGATGGTGCCTTCCTCGCCCATGAACTGGCGCGCGGTGTCGGCCAGCATGGCCTGGTCTTCGTTATGATACAGCGCCATGGCTCAGGCTCCCGGCAGGTCGAGAATGCGTTTGGAAATGACGTTCAGCATGACTTCGCTGGTCCCGCCCTCGATCGAATTGGCCTTGGTGCGCAGCCAGGTGCGGGCCTTGGAGCCACCGCCCGACGCCTCGCTATCCCATTCCAGCGCGGCCGAACCGCCAGTCGCCATCAGCAGTTCGTGGCGGCGCTTGTTGAGCTCGGTTCCGGCGTACTTCATCATGTTGGGCTGGGCCGGGTGGGCCTTGCCAACCTTGATCTCGTCCAGGAACTTTTCGCCCATCGCCGAGAACGCCAGCGCGTCGACATCGAACATCGCCAGTTCCGCGCGCAGCAGCGGGTCTTCCAGGCCGTTGCGCTTGGCAAAGGCCCCGATCGTGTTGAGCCGGTCATTACCGCCCGCACCCGAGATCATCTCGCGCTCGTGACCGAGCAGGTACTTGGCAACATCCCAGCCGCGGTTGAGATCGCCAACGATCTGGTGCTTGGGCACCTTCACATTATCGAAGAAGGTTTCGCAGAACGGCGAATTGCCGCTGATCAGCAGGATCGGCTTGGTCGAAACGCCGGGGCTTTCCATGTCGAACAGCAGGAAGGAAATGCCCTGGTACTTGTTGGTCTTGTCGGTGCGGACGAGGCAGAAGATCCAGTCGGCCTTGTTGGCGTAAGAGGTCCAGATCTTCTGGCCGTTGACCACCCAGTGATCGCCCTTGTCTTCACCGAATGTCTGCAGCGAGACGAGATCCGAGCCTGAACCCGGTTCCGAATAGCCCTGGCACCAGCGGATTTCGCCGCGGGCGATCTGGCCGAGGTAATGGACCTTCTGCTCTTCGGTGCCGAACTTGAGCAGCGCCGGGCCAAGCATCCAGATGCCGAACGAGGACAGCGGCGGACGCGCGCCGATGCGATTCATTTCCTCGCGCCAGATCTTGGCTTCGGCGGCGTTCATTCCCGCGCCGCCATAGGCCTTGGGCCAATCGGGCACGGTGTAACCCTTGGCCGCGCAGCGTTCCATCCAGAGCTTCTGCGCCTCGTTCTTGAACTGAAACTTGCGGCCGCCCCAGCAGATATCGTCATCGCTGCGGACAGGTTCGCGCATCTCGGGCGGGCAATTTTCCTCCAGCCAGGCGCGGATTTCGCCCCGGAAGGCTTCAAGGTCGGACATGGTGGCAGACTCCTCTCTTAATCGAAAGGTTAAGGCGAGTCGGGCCGCCCGTGCAAGCGCGGATTTCCGAGGATTTGACTGGCCGCTTGGCGAGGCCCGCTTGCCGTAACGTAAAGTGCATGGGCGTTGACCGCGCGTTACTCAGCCCTAAGCTGGCGGCAAAACAGACCAAAGGGACCAGAGGATATGCGCTTCGCAGGAAAAATCGCCGTGATCACCGGCGCGGCATCGGGAATCGGCAAGGAAGCGGCGCGGCTGTTCGCGGCGGAAGGCGCCAAGGTCTATGCCGCTGACCTTGATCTGGCTGGGGTCGAGGCGCTGGCCGGAGACGTGCCGGGCATGGTGCCGGTGGCCTGCGATGTCTGCGATGTGGCCCAGATCAAGGCGCTGCTCGACAAGGCAGGCAGCGAGAACGACGGGTTCGACATCCTGTTCAACAACGCGGCAGCCGGCGGCGCACGCGGCGGAATTGAGGAAGTCGATGAGGCCGGCTGGGACTGGACGATGAACCTCGTGCTGCGCTCGGTCGCGATGGGCATCCACCATGCGGTGCCGCACATGCAGCGCCGGAAAGGGGCCGCGATCGTCAACACCAGTTCTGTGGCAGCGGTTGGCCCGGGCTATTCGCCCACCGCTTATGCCGTGGCCAAGGCCGGCGTGCTGCACCTGACCAAGTGCGCGGCGATGGACCTGGCCAAGTTCGGCATCCGGATAAACGCGGTGCAGCCCGGTTTCATCAACACCAACATATTCGCCGCGAGCCTCGACGTGGATCAGGCCGACAAAGCGCAGGTCAACGCCATGATCGCCCAGATGTCGAGCCACGCCCAGCCCGTGCCGCGCGGCGGGCAGCCACGTGACATTGCCGAAGCCGTAGCCTTCCTGGCCAGCGATGCGGCGAGCTTCATGACCGGGGCCTCGATGATCGTCGATGGCGGCATCACGGTCGGCCCGCGCCATTGCTGGGATCCCGAGGCACCGGGTCTGTTCGACACGATCCAGCAGTTCCTTGAACAGCGCCCGGCGGGAGGCGCCAGCCAGTGACCCCCCAAGCGGTCAAGCTGCCGCTGCGGATCAAGCTTGGCAACGGCTTCGGTTCAGTCGCCTACGGGGTCAAGGACAACGGCTTTTCGACCTTGCTGCTGCTGTTCTACAGCCAGGTCCTGGGCCTCGAAGCCGGGCTGGTCGGGCTGATCCTGCTGGTCGCGCTGCTGCTCGATGCGCTGGTCGACCCGTTGGTCGGCTACTGGAGCGACAAGACCCACGGACGCTGGGGCAAGCGCCACCCGTGGATGTACGCCGCGATCCTGCCGATTGCGCTGGCCTGGATCATGCTGTGGCATCCGCCGGCAGCGGCTTCGGACTGGCTTTATGGCTACCTGCTGCTGTTCGCCTTCCTGATGCGCGCGGCCGTTTCATGTTACGAAATTCCCGCGCTGTCGGTGGTTCCGGGCCTGACCAGCGATTACGATGAACGAACCTCGATCACGCGTTGGCGGTTCGTGTTTGCCTGGGCCGGCGGCCTGCTGATGCTGACCCTGGCCTTCGGGGTGTTTCTGGTGCCGTCGGAGCGCTACCCGGTCGGCCAGCTGAACATCGATGGCTACCAGCTTTATGGCTGGACCGGCGCGGCGCTGCTGGTGGTGGCGACCTTTGTTTCCGCGATCACCACCCATCGCCGCATTGCCCGACTTGATTCCAGCCCACCGGTCCACCTGCCGCTGGGCCAGACGATCCGCAAGATCCGCACGACCCTGGCCAACCGGGCCTTCCTGATCCTGCTGGGCAGCACGCTGCTGGCCTATGCCAACACCGGGCTGACCCATTCGGCCGCCACTTATATCATGACCTATTACTGGGAGATGCCCCAGGCCGGGTTCATGGCCTATTCCTTCAGCCTGTTTGCCGGGGTGATCGGCGCCTTCCTGCTGGTGGGCTTCCTGCAGAACCGGATCGAGAAAAAGGCCGGAGCGGTGGCGATGTGGATTGGCTCACTGATCCTGGGTGTCCTGCCCTATCTGCTGCGGCTCGCTGGCAGCTTCCCCGATAACGGCGACCCGATCCTGATTCCCCTGCTCTTCACCATTGTTACTGTATCCAACGCCCTCGCCGTGGCAGGATCGATGCTGGTCCAATCGATGGCCGCCGACATCATTGAAATGTCGCAGGAACAGACGGGCGAGCGCTCCGAAGGGCTGTTCTTCTCGGCCTATTTCTTCACGCAGAAGTGCGCGACGGGGCTGGGCATCTTCCTGACCGGCCTGATCATCAGCCTCTCCGGCTTTCCCGAAAAAGCCCGCCCGGGCGAAGTTGCCGGCTCGGTTCTGACCGATATGTCGATCTATTACCTGATCGCCGTGATCGTTATCGCCGTGGTCAACATTGCGATCATTGCCCGCTTCCCGATCACCCGCGCTGACCACGAACAACGCGTGGCCAGGTTGGCGGGAGAAATCGATCCCCCCGCAGGTTCGCCTTAATCGACCGATTAAACCCCCTTGGCGCGGCCCGCTGGCTCTGCCACAGATAGATGCAACAAAGACTCGAACAATCGCAAGGAAGGACGCCTCATGGATTTCGAACCCACCGAACGGCAACGCTATTGGCGCGATCGCGTGCGCCAGTTCATCGAGAACCACGTCCGCCCGCGTAACGACGACTACAAGGCCGAGGACAAGTCTGGCGAGCGCTGGAAGGTCCTGCAGGTGGTCGAAGAGGAAAAGGCCCGCGCCAAGGCGCAGGGCATCTGGAACCTGTTCATGCCGCCCAAGAATTCGGGCCATCATCATGTCGACGATACCTTCGAATTCGAAGGCCCCGGCCTGACCAACCTTGAATATGCGATGTGCGCCGAAGAAATGGGCCGGATGGGCTGGTCGAGCGAAGTGTTCAACTGCTCCGCGCCCGACACCGGCAATATGGAAGTGCTGCACCGCTACGGCACGGTCGAGCAGAAGGAAAAGTGGCTGAAGCCGCTGATGAACGGCGAAATCCGCTCCGCCTTCCTGATGACCGAACCGGCGGTTGCTTCGTCCGACGCCACCAATATCGAAACCTCGATCAAGCGCGAAGGCGACGAATACGTCATCAACGGCCGCAAGTGGTGGTCGTCGGGCCTGGGCGATCCGCGCTGCAAGATCGCGATCGTCATGGGCAAAACCGATTTCGAGGCCAAGCGCCACCAGCAGCAGTCGATGGTGCTGATGGAGCTGGACCGCCCCGGTGTCGAAGTCATCCGCCACCTGCCAGTGTTCGGCTATGACGATGCCCCGCATGGCCACATGGAAGTGGTGATGAACAACGTCCGGGTGCCGGTCAGCAACATGCTGCTGGGCGAAGGGCGCGGGTTCGAGATCGCCCAGGGCCGCCTCGGGCCGGGCCGCATCCACCACTGCATGCGCACGATCGGCGTTGCCGAGGAAGCGATTGCCAAGATGGCCAAGCGCCTCCAGTCACGCGTCGCCTTCGGCAAGACCGTCGCCGAACACTCGATCTGGGAACAGCGCATTGCCCAGGCCCGGATCGACATCGAAATGACCCGCCTGCTCTGCCTCAAGGCAGCTGACATGATGGACAAGGTCGGCAACAAGGCGGCAGCGCTGGAAATCGCCATGATCAAGGTCCAGGCCCCGAATATGGCGCTGCGGATCATCGACGATGCGATCCAGGCCCATGGCGGCGGCGGCGTTTCGGACGACTTCGGCCTGGCCTCGGCCTGGGCGCATCAGCGCACCCTGCGCCTGGCCGACGGTCCGGACGAAGTCCACGCCCGCGCCATCGCCCGGATCGAGTTTGCCCGCCACTCGGCCAATGCCAAGGCGGACGGCGCGTTCAGCTCGGGCGATCTGGGCGTAGCCCGCTAAGACTATCCGCCCCTCCCGTCGCCGGGAGGGGCGCCATACCCAACCTGACCCCTGCCGCCTGCGGGAGGGGATGTGGAGATTGCCATGAAAGCCGCTGTCCTTGTCGCCCCCAACCAGCCGCTCGAGATCGAGGAACTGGTAATCAGCAAGCCGGGACCGCACGAAGTGCTGATCCGCACCGCCGCCTGCGGCCTGTGCCATTCGGACCTGCACTTCATCGAAGGCACCTATCCCCACGCCCTGCCTGCCGTACCGGGCCATGAAGCCGCCGGCATCGTCGAGGCGGTTGGCAGCGAAGTGCGCACCGTGAAGGTCGGCGATGCAGTGGTAACCTGCCTGTCCGCCTTCTGCGGGCACTGCGAGTTCTGCGTCACCGGCCGCATGGCGCTGTGCCTGGGTGCCGACACCCGGCGCGCGCCGGGCAGCGAATCGCGCCTGTCGCGCGGTGACGGCAGCCCCGTCGCCCAGATGCTCAACCTCTCGGCCTTTGCCGAAATGATGCTGATCCACGAACACGCCTGCACCCGGATCGATCCGGAAATGCCGCTCGACCGCGCCTCGGTGATCGGCTGCGCGGTGACCACCGGGGCCGGCACGATCTTCAACGCCTGCAAGGTGACACCGGGCGAAACCGTGGCGGTCGTCGGCTGCGGCGGGGTCGGCCTCGCCGCCATCAATGCCGCCAAGATCGCCGGGGCGGGCAAGATCATTGCCGCCGATCCGATGCCGGAAAAGCGCGAACTGGCAATGAAGCTGGGCGCGACTCACACGGTCGACGCCCTGGCCGATGATGCCGCGGCCCAAATCCTGGAAATGACCAAGGGCGGAGTCGATCATGCGATCGAAGCCGTGGGGCGGCCAGCCTCGGGCGAACTGGCGGTCAAGTCGCTGCGCCGCGGCGGCACAGCCACGATCCTGGGCATGATGCCGCTGGGCCATTCGGTCGGCCTGTCCGCAATGGACCTGCTTTCGGGCAAGAAGCTGCAGGGCGCGATCATGGGGATGAACCACTTCCCGGTCGACATGCCGCGCCTGGTTGATTTCTACATGCGCGGGCTGCTCGATCTTGACAGCATCATCGCCGAACGGATCCCGCTATCGCAGATCAACGAGGGCTTCGAAAAGATGAAGGGCGGCCATTCGGCCCGCTCGGTAATCGTGTTCGACCAGTAAGGACCGTGGCATGAGCGAAGTTGCGATCAATGCGGACGAAGCCTTTGTCGGCACGGTCGAACCCGAAGGTGCCGACCGGCTCGACGAAGGCAAGCTGACCGAATGGATGCAGGCCAATGTCGCCGGCTTCAAGGGCCCGCTGCACCTGACCAAGTTCAAGGGCGGACAATCCAACCCGACCTACAAGATCGATGCGCCGTCCGGCTCCTATGTGCTGCGCCGCAAGCCGTTCGGCCCGCTGCTGCCCAGTGCCCACGCGGTTGATCGTGAGCACAGGGTCCAGGCCGGTCTCGCCAAGTCTGGCTTCCCGGTTGCGCCGCAATACGGGGTCTGCACTGACGATTCGGTGGTCGGTTCGTGGTTCTATGTCATGGGCATGATCGATGGCCGGACGATCTGGAACGGCGCCATGCCCGATGACGCGCCGGAATATCGCCGCGCTACCTACATGGCGATGATCGACACCCTGGCGCAGCTTCACGCAGTCGATGTGGAGAGCGTCGGGCTGTCCGA
Organism: Sphingomonadaceae bacterium; assembly: GCA_009926135.1. Lineage (GTDB taxonomy): Bacteria > Pseudomonadota > Alphaproteobacteria > Sphingomonadales > Sphingomonadaceae > Novosphingobium. The sequence continues at coordinate 161,814 of RFPL01000001.1, read as the reverse complement.
ATTTGGCAAGCCGGGGAATTACTTCGGCCGCCAGGTCGATCGCTGGACCAAGCAGTACAAGCTGTCCGAAACCGAGCTGATGCCGGAAATGGAGCAGCTGATCGAATGGCTGCCCGCGACCCTGCCCGAGCAGACCCGCACATCGGTGGTCCACGGCGATTACCGGATCGACAACATGATCTGGGCCAAGGACCGCCCCGAAGTGCTGGCCGTGCTCGATTGGGAACTGTCGACCCTGGGCGATCCGCTGGGCGATTTCTCCTATGTCTGCATGGCCTGGGTCACCGACAACGGCGGCCGTTCGGGCGTGCAGGATCTGGACCGCAAGGCGCTGGGCATTCCGGAACTTGAAGAAGTGGTCGAACGCTATTGCGCGAAGACCGGGCGCGATTCGGTGCCGAACATGAACTGGTACTTCGCCTACAACTTCTTCCGCCTCGCCGGGATCATGCAGGGCATCAAGAAGCGGGTCATCGACGGCACGGCCAGCTCGGCCCATGCCAAGGCGATGTCCGAACGGGTCCAGCCGCTGGTCGACCGGGCCTTTGAATTCGCCAAACTGGCAGGGATGTAAGCCTAAGCCTTCACCGCTCCGGCTGCGGCCAGGGCGGTGAATTCGGCCTCATCCATGTCCAGCCACTCCGCCAGCAGTTCGCGGCCGTGCTCCCCCACGCGCGGCGGGCGGCGGTCGAACGTGGCGGGCGTCCGGGAAAGCTTGCCAGGGTAGGCAACCGAGGGGATCTCCACCCCGTCCTCGCGCACGAAATGGTGGAGCGTGCCGCGCGCCTCGACGAAGGGATCGTTGAAGACATCTTCCAGCGTGTTGACCGGGCCAACCGGCACGCCGGCGGCTTCCAGCCGCGCGATCAGCGCGTCGCGGGTCTGGTCCTTGACCAGTTCGGCGACGATACCTTCGATCGCATCGCGGTTTACCAGCCGGTCGCGCGCCAAGGCAAAGAGCGGATCGGTGCCCAGCTCGGGCGCGCCCATTTCGGTGCAAAAGGCCCGGAACTGCAGGTCATTGCCGATCGCGATGATCAGGACCCCGTCGGCCACGTTGAAGGTGGTATAAGGCACTACCGTGGGATGGCGATTGCCAAGCCGGCCGGGCGCAACGCCGCTGACCAGATAGCTGGAGCCCTGGTTCGCCATCATCGCGATCTGGGTGTCGAGCAGCGAAATATCGATGTGCTGCCCTTCGCCCGTCCGCTCGGCATGGCGCAGCGCCGCCAGGATCGAGATGGCGGCAAAGTTGCCCGTTGAAAGATCGGCCATCGCCACCCCGGCCCGCAGCGGGCCGCCATGCTCTTCGCCCGTCACCGACATGAAACCGCCCATGCCTTGCGCCACGAAATCATAGCCGCCGCGCTTGGTGTAAGGCCCGGTCTGCCCGAAGCCGGTGACAGAGCAATAGACGATCCGCGGATTGAGCGCCGCGATGCTGGCATAGTCGAGCCCGTATTTGGCTAGCCCGCCAACCTTGAAATTCTCGACCATGATGTCGGCCTCGGCCGCCAGCCGGCGGATCAGGGCAGAGCCTTCCGGCGTGGCCAGGTCGATTGCCGCCGAACGCTTGTTGCGGTTGGTGCAGAGGTAATAGGCACTTTCCTGCGGGTCATCGGACCCGTCGGGCAGCTTCAGGAAGGGTGGGCCCCAGGCGCGGGTGTCGTCGCCGCGCCCCGGATGCTCGACCTTGAACACCTCGGCCCCCAGATCGGCGAGGATCTGGGTGCACCACGGTCCGGCGAGAACGCGCGAGAGGTCGAGCACCTTGACGCCGTCAAGCGCACGCGGGGTGGCAGAAGCAGGATTGGTCATGCCCCAGCCATGCCGGGACCGGCCGCGCCTGTCTAGAACCGGCGGTTCCAGCTGATCGCCATGCCGCGATCATCGGGCAGGTTGGTATAGTGGCCCGGGTCCTTGCGGCAATAGACACTGGCCAGCGCCGTGCCGTTCCACAGCCCGCCCCGCCAGACCAGCTCGACATCCTGCTCGCGGCCCTTGGGTGCCAGAGACAGCAACCGCTGGCCGTAGATCGGGCTGAGCGTGGTGTAGGAATAGTCGACCGGCAGGTTCAGCGACAGGCCGCCGCTTGCCACGCGCAGCGGCTGCGCGATGCGGAGCGCCAGGCTGTCATTGACTCCGAAGACCCCGGTCCGCTCGGCATCCACGGCCCAGGCCGATGACGTGAGGCGCGAGGCGGCCATGACCAAGCCGCCCGCGTGGGGCCGGGTGAAACCGCTGCGCCAGGCCGCGCCCAGGCGCCAGCCAGGCGAGACTTGCCAACCGGCGCTGGCATCGAGGAACAGGCTGTCAGCCCCGCTCGCACCAAAGACCTTGTGGAACCGTGCACCCAGCACAGAATCGCGTTCGATCAGCCAGGAGGCGCCAAGCGCCGCATCAAGATCGCCAAACCGGCGGTCAAGTGACAGCCCGATCCGCGACGCTGGCACCCCGGGAAGACGGTTTCCGGCAAACTCGGCAAGATTGATCCGCGATGCCGCCTGGGCCGAACCGCGTTCGGCACTTACCGTCAGACCCCACGCACCAAGGCCTTCCCGGACTGCAAAGCTGGCCTGACCAGTCGTACCGAAGCCCGGATCGTCAAGCGGCGAACGCGCGATCAGGAAGGCCGGCTGGTCCCGCCCTTGCAGCTGCGCCACCAGGCCATCAGCACCCTGTTCGAAGGCAAAGCCGATTTGTCGGCCGGGGGCCAGCTGCATCACCGCGCGCGCCGCGAGCACCCGGGCCTGTTCGGCCTGCTCGCGCGTCAGGCGGAGCTGGCCGGTCCAGGGCAGCTTGGAAATCCGCCCGGTCGCATCGACCGAGAAGGCCAGCGCCACCTTGCCCCCGCCCAAGGACAGGTTGCGGCTGTTGGTTTCGAGCGCCGGGCCAAGCTTTGGCTGCAATTGCGCGCCGCGCAGCCCAACCGCCAGGTTGAGGCCATAGGCACGCTGATAGCTATCGAGCACGATGGTGTCGATTGACCCCGCGCGCGGGCCGGCATCGCCCATCGGGCCAGAGGTCACCCCGGTGGTATCACTGACCGGAACGGGTATCGCTGTGCCAGCCAGGCTGGTGGTGCCCTGCGGCGCAAATGCGGCAGCAAGGTCCAGCAGCCCGCGCCCGTAAGTGCTATCCGTGCCCGCCGCCCCAGCATCGCGGGCGGTCCGCAGCAACAGGTCGACCACCTGGGTCGCGGTCAGGTTGGGGAAGGCCTGGAACAGCAAGGCAGCCGCCCCGGCGACCTGCGGAGCGGCAAAGCTGGTGCCGGAGAAAACGTATTGGAACCGCTGCCCACTGGCATCGGTCGTGATCTTGAGCACCCCGTTTTCGTAAACGCAGCAAACCTTTTCGCCGCGCGCGGACAGGAACCAGTTGGCTTCCGCCCCGGCCCGGTTGGAGAAGACGGAGAAGACGTTGTCCTTGTCGACCGAGCCGGCAATGATGACATTCCCCGCCCCGGACTGGCGCAAGCCAGTGGCGAACGGATCAGGGTTGTTCGGATCGACGCCGGCATCGGTTGAATCGCCATCGTTCCCGGCGGCGACGATCACCACCACCCCGGCGCTGGCAGCCCGCGCCACGGCGGAGCGGAGCGTCGTGCTGGGGGAGGACCCCCCAAGCGACAGGTTGATGACTTTGGCCCCCGCCGCCACGGCGCGATCCACGCCCTGAGCAATCGCCGAATCCGCCAGCTTGCAGCCGTCCTTCGGATCGTTTGGATCGTTGATGGCGCAGGTTCCAGCCGTATCGGCGCGGAACATGGCAATCGTGGCATTGAAGGCCATGCCGACCACGCCAATCCCGTCGCGCGCCGCTGCGGCAACCAGGGCGACGTTGGTGCCGTGATCGCTTTCCGCATTGTCGAGCCCGCGCGTACCCGCGACGTCGGCAGAGGCGGCCGACAGCCGCCCGGCAAATTCGGGGCTATCACTGTCGATCCCGGTATCGACGATCCCGATCGTTACCCCCTGCCCCGTGTATCCGGCGGACCACGGGGTAATCGCGCCATGTTGCGAAGGACCGGACGAGCGGTTGTACTCGCTGGTCAGGAAGCTTGCTGTCGGAGTCGGAGTTGGCGTCGGGGTGGGGGGCGTCGTTGGAGTGGGCGTCGGGGTCGGCGCCGGGACCGGCGCGGGCGTGCTGCCGATCGAGCCGCCACCGCCACCGCAGGACGCGACAAGGGTGAAGGAGACTAGCGCCGCAGCCAGATGCCAGCGGGCAGGATGATGGGATGGCGCTTGCATGCGACCTTGCACTCCGTAGATCCGCACCTCCCTGTCACGGCTACCCTTAACGCGGAATTTCCGTGTCCCCAAGGGTGTAGCGTGCTTGCCGCACAGGAATAGCGCCGCTAGGCGCTTTGTGACTGCCGCCAACCCGTGGAGCAAGCCTGATGACTGCAGATCTAGCCAGTGCCATCGAAGCCGCCTGGGAGCGGCGCGATACTGTCACCCCCAGCAGCAGTGACGTGCGCGAAGTGGTTGAGGCAGCACTGGAACTGCTCGACAATGGCCAGGCCCGGGTCGCCGAACCCGACGGGCAGGGTGGCTGGCAAGTCAACCAGTGGCTCAAGAAGGCCGTGCTGCTGAGCTTCCGGCTGAATGACAATGTCATCGTGCCGAACGGTGCCGCCGGCGCGCCTGCGTTCGATAAGGTACCATCCAAATTCGCTGGCTGGGGCGAGAATCGCTTTCGCGAAGCAGGCTTCAGGGTTGTGCCCGGTGCCGTGGTCCGGCGCGGCGCGCATATCGGCAAGGGCGTGGTGCTGATGCCCAGCTTCGTTAACATCGGCGCCCATGTCGGCGATGGCACGATGGTCGATACCTGGGCGACGGTCGGTTCCTGCGCCCAGATCGGCAAGAACGTGCATCTTTCGGGCGGGGTTGGAATCGGCGGCGTGCTTGAACCGCTTCAGGCCGGACCCGTGGTGATCGAGGACAACTGCTTCATCGGCGCGCGCAGCGAAGTGGTCGAAGGCGTGCGGATCTGCGAAGGCGCGGTGTTGTCGATGGGCGTGTTCATCGGCGCATCGACGAAGATCGTCGATCGCAGCACCGGCGAAGTCCATATCGGGCGCGTTCCGCCCTATGCCGTGGTCGTGCCCGGTTCGATGCCCGGGAAGCCCCTGCCCGATGGCAGCCCGGGTCCGTCGCTGTACTGCGCGGTGATCGTCAAAACGGTCGATGCCCAGACCCGCGCCAAGACAGCGATCAACGAACTGCTGCGCGACTGAACCGATGGCTGCGCTGGACCAGAACCTGCTGCTCCAGTTCGCGGTCTCATCGGTCATGGTGGTATTCTGCGTGGTGATCCACGGCCTGGGCCTGTTCGGGCTGAACCGGGCCATGCGCACCGAAACCTCGATCGAACGGCTCAAGCGGATCGATCCGCTCTCGCCGCGCGGCACGGCCTTCACCCTCGGCGTGGTGATCGCCATGCTGGCACTGCACGGGATCGAGATCTGGCTGTTCGCGCTGGCCTACATCGCGCTGGGCGCGATCCCGCAGCTGGAGCCGGCGCTCTATTTCTCGACCATCAGCTATTCGACCGTGGGCTACAACGATCTCCACATCGCGCCCAGCTGGCGGATGCTGGGGGCCTTCGAATCAGTCCTCGGCATCTTCCTGCTGGGTTGGTCGACGGCCTTCTTCTTCCGGATGATCGGCCGGATCGACCCGCACTAGAAAGAGACGGGATTCTCGAGCGGCGCGTCGCCCCGATGGGCAGCGGCATAGGCTTCAGCGGCCCGTAGCACCCGCATCATGTTGCGGCTGGCAAGGCCCTCCAGCTCGGCCTGGCTCCAGCCGCGGCGCGCGAGTTCGACGAACAGGACGGGATAGGTCGAAACGTCCTCCATGCCGGCGACGGTGTTTTCGATCCCGTCAAAGTCTCCGCCCAGCCCGACCGACCCGGCCCCGGCGATCTTCCTGATGTGATCGAGATGGTCAGCCACGTCCTTGACCGAGCCGATCGGCGCCGGGTTGGCCTTGACCCAGGCGGCCAGCGCTTCGGCGGCCAGCTTGGGCTGGCCGATATGCACCGCCTTGAGCCGCGCCTCTTCGGTGGCCCTCGTCACGTTCCACTGGCGCGTGGCTTCGACCACATAGGCTGGATAGGCATTGACCATCACGATCCCGCCATTGGCTGCCAGCCGGGCGAGCACGGTATCGGGAACATTGCGCGGGTGGCTGTTGATCGCCAGCGCGTTCGAGTGGCTGAAAATCACCGGGGCCTTTGCCGTGTCGAGCGTGTCCATCATCGTCGCTTCGCTGACATGGCTGAGATCGACCAGCATGCCGAGCCGCTGCATCTCACGCACCACGTCACGGCCGAAGTCAGTCAGCCCGCCATGCGCAGGAGCATCAGTGGCAGCATCGGCCCAGGCGGTGTTCTTGAAGTGCGTCAGCGTCATGTAGCGTGCGCCGAGTTCATACATCTGGCGCAGCACGGCAAGGCTGCCGCCGATCGAATGGCCGCCCTCCATCCCCATCAGCGAGGCGATCTTGCCGGCCTTCATTGCCTTGGCCACGCAGTCAGACGTCTCGCACAGCTGGATGGCGGTGCCGTTCCGGGCAACCAGGCGCTTGGTCACGTCGATCTGCTCCAGCGTGGCCTGGACCGCCTGCTGGTCGGTCAGGTTGGCCGAGACATAGACCGACCAGAACTGCGCGCCGACCTTGCCCGCCCGCAGCCGCTTGAGATCGGTCTGCATTGCCGCCACGTCCCGGGCCGGATCGGCGGTGTTGCTGGTGTCGGCAAAGTTGAAATCGCCCAGCACGTTCTTGCGCCGGTCGCGCAGCTGTTCCGGCACGTCGTTGTGTCCGTCCCACACCGGCGCGGCCTTCAGCGCTGCCGCAGCAACCGCCTCCGGATTTTGCGCAGCCAGCGGACCGGAAGCGAGCAGGAGCGAGGCGGCGAGCAGAAGGTGATGGCGCATGGTGTTCCCGTCGGGTTCGTTCTTCGGCCAGCCTAGCCAAGCCGCCGGTGCAGGTCGATAGGGCTTCGCCCCGTGATGGCGGAGAAACCGACCGACCTGCTTGCGCCGCCCGCCGAACCATGCTGGCTGACGGCAATGGACCTGCTTGCCGATCCCGCCACGCTTGCCCTTGCGGTGCTTGCCGTCTGCATTCTTGGCTTGGCCAAGGGTGGTTTTGCCGGGCTTGGGGTGCTGGGCACGCCGCTGCTCGCCCTGGCCTTGCCCCCTGCCGTGGCAGCCGCCGTGCTGCTGCCGGTGCTGCTGGTCCAGGACGTCGTCAGCGTCTGGTCGTTCCGCCACAGCTGGAGCGGCTGGATCGTCGCCTGGATGCTGCCGGGGGCAGCGGTCGGGGTTGGCATCGGCACGGCCCTTACCGCGTCGGTTCCGGAGGAACGGCTGCTCCTGGTGCTGGGCCTGCTGACCCTGACTTTCGGCCTCTACCGGCTGTGGCTGGAGCGCGGCGGGCGGATCGTCGCGCCATCGGATTCGCCAGGCTGGGTTGGCACCCTGTTCGGAATCGGGGTCGGCTTTACCAGCCAGGTCGCCCATGCCGGCGGTCCGCCGTTCCAGATCTGGGTCACTCCGCGCCGCTTGCCGCACGAAACCTATGTCGGCACAAGCTCGATCGTCTTCGCGGCGGTCAACTGGATGAAAGTGCCCAGCTACATCGCGCTGGGTTCGCTCAATCGCCACACCCTGACCGCCGCCGTGCTGCTGATGCCGCTGGCCGTGATCAGCACCATCGGTGCGGTCCGCCTGATCCGCCGGATGAACACGGCCCGGTTCTACACGCTGGTCTATGTCCTGATGGTCCTGCTCGGCGGCAAGCTCACTTGGGATGGGATCAGCTGATCAGTGCAGGCTGCCGCTGAGCGCCACGGCGATTACGTAGGCATTTCAGCCTACAAATAGGGATTAGCGCGTATTTGCCCGCGGGCCGGCTTCGGTTAGCAACCGCAGCGGCAATAAGGGGGTCACTCAACATTCCGATTGAGGGACCATGATCATGAAGTCAGCTCTACAGATTGTAGCCTATTCGAATTCAAGCGAGACCGAGGGAACCATAGCGCTGCTTGAGGTCGCGATCGCGGCCCTGCTGCGCACAGGATTTTCACATTGTGCCGACCTTGCGGGCGAAGCGCTGCACGCATTCATCGAAGCAAGCCATGAGCGTCTGGCCCATGAAACGCGGCCCGTGCCTGTAACCGCGCATTGAGCGGACCTTCTGCGCGGCAACTTGAACCGACCTTCGGCCCTCAAACGCAAGAGGCGGCTCCAACTGGAGCCGCCTCTTGCCTTGGCGCACCCGACAGGATTCGAACCTGTGGCCTCTGCCTTCGGAGGGCAGCGCTCTATCCAGCTGAGCTACGGGTGCCAAAGCAGGGCGAGCGGTTAGCAGCACGAGCCGGCTTGCGCCAGCGCATTTTGGCCGGGAGAGTCCCGGCCCGCCGAATTAGCGATTTGGCAAGGCAGTTTAACTAAGGCTGCGTGCCATGAACGCACAGCCGCCTATCTTTACGCCTCCGGCCTCTCCGCCGCCGGGTATGCTGCCAGGATCGGGCCGGGCCGAATTCGGCCAGGCTTCGGCCAGCACGATGAGCATGAAGTGGGCTGCTCTGCATGATGCGGCCGGCGTGGTGGCCATGCTGGCCGGCATGGCGGCCGAACCGATGAAGGCCGAAATCCGCAACTTCCCCGCGATCATGCGCGATGTCGGCGGATGGCGCCGCAACCTCGCGGAACAGGGGATTGCCGACCTGGCCGCGATCATGGAACCGGGGATTGCCGCGCTGCTGGCAGTCCAGGCCCGCGGCGTGAGCCCGGCCACGGCTGCCCTGTCGCTGTGGCAGGAATTCCAGGCCGCCCGCGCCGGGCTGCTGACGCTGGTCCCGCCTCCCGAAGAGACTCCGCCGCCGCGCCGCTTCGCCTGATGCTTGCATAGTTCCCGGTCTGTTCCTATGCTACGGTCATGACCGGAGCTGCAATCCCCACTGCCATCGATGCCGAACTGAAGGCTGCCCAAGCCGTTGCGCGCGGCATCTGCCGGTTGTTTGCCCGCAATGACATCTGGTGCCTGGCGGAAATGCCGCTGCGCTCCAATCGTCGGGCGGACCTGATGGGGATCGACGCCAAGGGACATCTGGTGATCGTGGAAATCAAGGTCAGCAAGGCCGATCTGCTGGGCGATGCCAAGTGGCCCGATTACCTGGATCATTGCGACCGGTTCTATTGGGGCCTTGCCGCGCATCTCGACCGCGCCTGCATGGAAACCGAAGCTTTCCGCCCCGACCGCTGCGGCCTGATCGTGGCCGATGGCTATGACGCGGAAATCCTCCGCCCGGCCCCGACGGTCCCGCTCAACGCCGCGCGCCGCAAGGCCGAGGTGGAGCGTCTGGCTCGCGCCGCGCTGCGCCGCCAGCAGGGCTTCGTCGATCCGGGACTCGCCGCCTGGAGCTAATGCCGCAAGGGCAATTGCCGCAGGATCGCGTGCTTGTCCTTCGCCTTCAGGATTGGCCAGTCGGCAATTTCATTCAGCGTGCGCTTGCAGCCCAGGCAGAAGCCAGAGGCATAGTCGATCCGGCAAGTGCCATTGCAAGGCGATTCCGGACCGCGCATCACGCGTGGCCTAGCGCCCCGCCGCCGGCTCACGCGAGAGCCGGGTCATCAGCAGCGCCGCGCGCTTGGCCTGGCGCCACAGGCTTGGGACATCGACCGTCTCGGCGGCGGTATGATCACCATCGCTGGCCGGGCCAAGGCCGACCAGGCTGTCGACATCGGCAGCGACGAAGCTGACGTCGCCCGCGCCGCGCTTCAGCGGATCGAGCGCCGCCATCGCTGGCAGGCCGAGCGTGGCGTTGACGCCATTGAGCTTGTCGAGCAGCGCCCGGTTGCCTGCGGTCGGGGCCATGGGCGGATACTTGTCCTCAAACACCAGCCTGGCCTCACCGCCGTTGAACGGACGGGCGACGATTTCACGCATCTTCGCCACCGTCCGGTCGATCGATTCGCGGCTCAGCGCGCGGACATCGCCCATCGCCACGGCCACGCCGGGGATGATGTTGGACTTGCCGGTGGCCTCGGCATTGGCGCCGCTATCGGCAATCGAGGCACTGGCCCCGCCCGCGATCATGCCGACGTTGAAGGTAAGGTTGGGCTCGGGCAGCTCCTTGCGAAAGGCGGTGAGGATCTGGGCGAGCGGATAGATCGCCCCTTCGCCGGCGCGTTCGGAAAAAATCCCGCTTGAATGTCCGCTGCGCGCAGTGACGGTCACATTCCAGTTCCCGGCGGAGCGCCGGGCAATCGAACCCATGTCCTTGCCGTCTTCCTGGCTCAGCCCTTCGAAATCGAGTGCGGCATCAGCGCGCTTGCCCGCCGCGATCAGGTCGGCGCGGCCGATCGAAAGCGGCAGGCCGGCCTCTTCCTCGTCGCCGGTCAGCACGATCTCGATATTGGCACCCTTGAGCGTGCCAGCCTTGTGCATCGCCCTCAGCGCGGCAAGCATGGCAATGACGCCGCCCTTGTCATCGGCGGCGCCGGGGCCGCGGACCGTGTCAGCATTGACCCGCTCGAACTTCTGGAAAGGATGATCCAGCTCGAACACGGTATCAAGGTGGCCGATCAGCAACAGCCGCTTGGTCCCCTTCTTGCCCTGATGCTCGGCAATGAAGTGTCCGGCGCGGCCGACTGCAGACTGATCGACCCAGCGCACGGTAAAGCCAAGCGCCGCGAATTCCGGCACCAGCATATCATGGACGGCCTTCACCCCGGCCAGATTGCGGGTGCCGCTGTTCTGGTTGACCAGCTTTTCCAGCAGGGCGAGGTGGCGGGCCTGCTCGGCATCGACCGTGGCGATCATCGCTTGCTCAGCCTTGCTGGGCGGTGCGGCCAAGACCGGTGCTGGGAGGAGCATCGCGGCGATCAGCGCGGCGGGGGCGAGCAGGTGACGGGTCAGCATGGCGGCATCCTGCCAAAGCCCGCCGCTGCGTGCCAGCGCAATTTTCTTGCTTTTTGCGGCAACCCGGCGTAGAGACGGCGTTGCAATCGGCGCGCGGACCTTGATCCGCCGCAGTTCCGGCAGCGTGAGGTCACCGTTTCAACGGAAGACTTGCCCGAACGTACGATGGCCGCATTCGCTGAAGCTTCCTCTTTCACGCAGGGTCGCATCGAACGACACCTTGCTTCGCGAGGGCGCCGATGACGTCGCCCGCGCGCCGCTTCATTTTGAAGAGTTCTTATGTCCTATTTTTCCGATCTTGGCCTGGCCGAGCCGCTTGTCCGTGCGCTTGAGACCAAGGGCTATTCCGATCCTACCCCAATTCAGCGCCAGTCGATTCCCGCGCTGCTCGAAGGCCGCGACCTCTTGGGCATTGCCCAGACCGGCACCGGCAAGACTGCCGCGTTCTCGCTCCCTTCGCTGCACCGCCTGGCTGCCAACCCCAAGGCACGCAGCAATGCCTCGTGCCGGATGCTGGTCCTCTCGCCCACCCGCGAGCTGGCTGCCCAGATCGCCGAGAACATGCGCGGCTATGCCAAGTACCTCAACCTCAGCGTACAGTGCGTGTTCGGCGGGATCCCCGTCGGCAAGCAGGCCCGTGCGCTCGTCCCGGGCTGCGACATCCTGGTCGCCACGCCAGGCCGCCTGCTCGACCTGATCGACCAGCGCGCGCTGACACTGCGCAATGTCGAGATCTTCGTCCTCGACGAAGCCGACCAGATGATGGACCTGGGCTTCATCGTGCCGCTGAAGCGCGTCGCCAATATGCTCCCCAAGGAGCGCCAGAGCCTGTTCTTCAGCGCGACCATGCCCAAGGCAATTGCCGAGCTTGGCAAGCAGTTCATCCAGAACCCGGTGCGGGTCGAGGTAACGCCGCAGGCGACCACGGCCGAACGCGTCGATCAGTTCATCACCTTCGTCAACCAGGCTGAAAAGCAGGCGCTGCTGTCGCTGCGACTGCGCGCTGGTCTGGCCGACGGTTCGATCGAACGCGCGCTGGTGTTTACCCGCACCAAGCATGGTGCAGACCGCGTTGTCCGCCACCTGACCACTGCCGGCGTCAATGCCGCGGCGATCCACGGCAACAAGAGCCAGGCCCAGCGTACCGCTGCGCTACTGGCCTTCCGCAAGGGCACCACGCCCGTGCTGGTCGCGACCGACATCGCCGCGCGCGGGATCGACGTGACCGGGGTCAGCCACGTGTTCAACTTCGAACTGCCGAACGTGCCCGAACAGTATGTCCACCGCATCGGCCGCACCGCGCGTGCCGGGGCCGATGGTGTGGCGCAGAGCTTCTGTGCGCCGGACGAAAAGGCTTACCTGAAGGACATCGAACGCCTGACCGACGTCAAGCTGATGCCGTTGCCACTGCCGGAAGACTTCCAGAAGGAAGCCGCCCGCTTGCCACTGCCCAGCCGCAAGCCGGCTGAAGCCGAACAGGACGCCCGCCGTGACGAGCGCGATGCCCGCGGGCGCGGCGGTCCGCCGCGTGGCGGCCAGGGCCGTGGTGGCCAGCGCAGCGGCGGTCGCAACAACAACCGCAGCCCCGGCGGCCAGAGCCGCGACGGGCAGAGCCGCGACCAACACCACCGCAACGAGCACGTCCGCAAGGAATGGGCACCGCGCGAACAGCGTGGTCCGGTGTTCAACCCGCTGGCCGCTGAGGAGCGTGAAGCACGCCAGTTCGGCGTGATGCCAACGGCGCGTCCCGAAGGCGAACGCCGCCCTGCCCCGCAGGGTGAGCGCCGCCCCGCACCGACCGGTGATCGCCGCCCCATCCGCCAGGGCGAACGCCGCGATGGACCGCAGGGCGAACGTCGTCCGGCTCCGCATGGTGATCGCCGCCCGGGTGGCGATCGCCGCGACGGCGGACGCAGCGGGGGCCAGGGTGGTTCGCGCGGTCCGGGCCAGTTCCGCGGCAAGACCGGCGGCGCAAGCTAAGGCTGGCGCTGCGATTCGCAGCGCGCCATAAGGCCCCATGATGCAGGGTCTGGCTGGTTCGGGATGGCAAGCTGCCGCATGGTCGGCAGGAGCGATGACGATAATCGTCGCGCTGCGCTATCTCGTGACCAGCGGGGCCTTCGCATGGGCCACCGGGATCGTGCGGCCCGGCCTTTACCAGGGGCTGGCGCCGCAGATCCGTCGCGAGATCGGCTGGTCGCTGGCCTCGGCAGCGATCTATGGCATTCCTGCCGGGGTGGTCGCGTGGGGCTGGCAGCAGCGTGGTTGGACCAGGATCTACACTGATTTCGGCGACTACCCGCTCTGGTACCCCCCGCTCTCGGTGCTGCTGTACCTCTTCGCCCACGACACCTGGTTCTACTGGACTCACCGCTGGATGCACCGGCCCTGGCTGTTCCTCCGGGCCCATGCAGTCCATCACGCCAGCCGGCCACCTACGGCCTGGACGGCGATGAGTTTTCACCCCTGGGAGGCCGTGACCGGCGCAGTGGTGATCCCGGCGCTGGTCTTCTTCATGCCCATCCATGTCGCACTGCTGGGCCTGGTGCTGGGCATCATGACCCTGATGGGGATCACCAATCACATGGGCTGGGAGCTGTTTCCCGCCCGCCTCGTTCATTCGCGCTTAGGGGGCTGGCTGATAACCGCGAGCCACCATCAGCGGCATCACGAGAACTATCAATGCAATTACGGCCTCTATTTTCGCGTCTGGGACCGGCTGTGCCGCACCGATCGCGGCCTCTCCTCGCTCTGACCCTGGCGCTGCCGCTGCTCGGCGCCGGAGCGCCGGTGCTGACCGAGGTCAGCGTGGTGGTGACCGGCCTGCGCAACGCCAAGGGCCAGGTCCTCGCCTGCCTGACCGCCGAGCCAAAGGGCTTCCCCGATTGCCGCAAGGATCCAGCCGCGAGGAACGCGATCGTTCCCGCCGGAGCCACAGTGCGGATCGTTTTCGAGGGCGTTCCAGCGGGCCGCTATGCGATCTCGATGATCCATGACGAGAACGCCAACCGCAAGATGGACATGGCGCTGATGATGCCGAAGGAAGGATACGGATTTTCCCGTGACGCGCCGGTAAGGATGGGGCCGCCCAAATTTGACAAGGCCGCCTTCGACGTAGCGGGGCCGGCGATCGAGCAGAAGGCCCGGATGCGCTACCTTTTCTGAGCGCGGCCCGCGCCTGGCTGGTGTCCTGACGCCACCTACAGGCACGACGTCAGCAAGCTTGGCGCAACTTAACGGTTAATTTACCATGTTGCGCGAGAAACCCCCTGACAGGCACACAGGTGGGGTAGCCACATGGATACGTATCGGGGCAATTTTTCGGATCACGCCAGCGCGGGCGATGAGTGGCCAGAGCTCGACAATCACGAGGAGGAAGTGGTGAGCGAACCGCCGCCAAATCCGGTTGGCCAGGACGAGCGCCGCATGCAGGTGCGCGCCTATAATCACTGGGCAAGCCTGCTGGGCGATCGCGCCTTTCCCTCGATCGAGGATCTGGAACCGGGAAATCTCCCGGATTTCGGCCCTTACAGCGTGCTGCTGGACTTCACCGGCGGGATCGACAATCCGTCGATCCGCTATCTGGGCGCGGCCCTGGCCACCGAATGCGGCACCGATGGAGAGATCCATTCGCTCGACGACGTGCCGAGCCGTTCGTTGCTCAGCCGCATCACCGATCACTACATGCAGATCCTGGCCAACCAGGCACCGATCGGGTTCGAGGCGGAATTCGTCAACCAGCGCGAATCGACGATTCTCTATCGCGGCATCCTGCTGCCCTTCTCCAGCGACGACGACACCATCGATTTCATTTATGGTGTAATCAACTGGAAGGAACTGGCCGACCAGCGCACGACCGATGCGCTGCTGCTGGAAATCGACCAGGCTCTGGATGAAGCCCCGCACGAAGTTCGCCATGATGAGCTGACCGACTGGGCCGATGGTCCGGCTGATGTGGGCCACGCCTTTGCCGATACTGCCGAGGACGACAACGTGCTCGACCTTGCCGCCTTCCAGACCGAGGACGCCGACGGACTGGCCTTCCCGGCCCCGCAGTTCGGCGAACTCTCGCTCGAAGCGGATGCAGCGATTGAACTGCCCGCGATTTATAATGCCGAACCGGCCGAGCTGCCGGCCGACATGGGGCTGGCTGACTGGCTGGCCTCGGCCCGCGAACTGGCTGAAGCGGCGCGCGGATCGGAAGACCGGACCCGCAGCGCACTCTATGCCGCAATCGGCCGGGCTTACGACTTTTCGCTGGCTGCGATCGAAGCGCCGGACGAGTTTGGCGAACTGGTCGCCGATTATGGCCTGACCGTGCAGGACCGCGCCCCGATGACCCCGGTCGTCAAGCTGGTCTTCGGCGCGGACTACGACAAGACCCGCCTGACCGAATATGCCACCGCGCTGAGCCACGCCCACCGCGTCGGCATCGCCCGCGGTTCGCTCGGCCAATACCTGGCCAGCGCGCCGGGCGGCCTCAAGGGCATCGTCAACGAAGAACGCCGCACCAAGCGCGCCGAAGCCGGCGTCGATGAAGCGGTCCGCGATACCCCGCGCGAGGCGCTGGCCCGCAAGCTGCGCAAGCTCGAAGCCTTCCCGCTCGATGCGGTGTCGGCCGAAGGCAGCGAGTTCACCCTGCTAGTGGTCCGCCGCCTGCCAACCGGCGAAGTGGTCCTGCTGGGCGAAGTCGGCGACGATGTGCCCCTGCTGGAGCGCGCCGCACGCAAACTGCTCGGCTAACCCGCCACAACCTGACAGCGAGTGGGGCGCCGTGCCAGAAGGCATGGCGCCCTTCGCTTTTGCCCGCTAGACCCCCGCCATGGCGATCGTCTGGAGAATGAAGCGCATGGGCTGGATCGGCTGGACCGTCACCGTCCTGCTTGTGCTGGCTGCATCCCTGCTGGCTGGCTGGCGCTATGCTCACGCCACCGGAGCGGTCGGTGTGCTTGACCTGGCCGATCGCACAATCGGCGGAGCGAATGGAACCAGGCTCGTCGCCAGCGGTACCTGGTATGGCCCGCTTCCCGCGCAGCGGCTTGACGTGATTGCCCCCGATACGCCCGGACCGCATCCGGTCCTGGTCTTCATTCACGGCGGCGGGTGGAATTCAGGCCGGCCGGAGGACTATCACTTCATCGGCCGCACCTTTGCCCGGGCTGGCTATGTCGTGGTTCTGCCAGGCTACCGGCTGGGGCCGGACGGCGTCTATCCGCACATGCTGGAAGATGGCGCGGCGGCCGTGGCCTGGACCGCAGCCAACGTGGCCCGCTTTGGCGGCGATCCGGCGCAGGTCGTGCTGATGGGCCATTCAGCTGGCGCGCATACCGTGGCCATGCTGGGGCTAGAGCGGCGGTGGCTGGCGCAACAGGGCCTGCCCGAAGGCTTCGTCAAGGGCGTCATCGGCCTGTCCGGGCCTTATGATTTCCACCCCTTCACCTCCGATTCGGCGCGCAACGCCTTTGGCCATGTGAAGGATCCCCGGCTTACCCAGCCGATCACCTTCGCGCGCGGGGATGCTCCGCCGATGCTGCTGCTGACCGGTGATGCCGATACCACGGTAAAGCCCCGGAACAGCAAAGTGCTGGCCAGGACACTGACCGAAAAAGGCGCTCGCGCCGAGCTGGTGATCCTGCCTGGCATCGACCATGCCGGACCGGTGCTGAAGCTGGCCCAGCCCTTTGCCCGCGATGCCAGCGTGAGCGCCCCGATACTCGCCTTCCTGGCCAGTCTGCACCAGGCTTCAGCGCCGGTTCAGGCACCGGCGGACTAACATCGACGCCATGCGCATCCTTTCCCGCCTGCTCGCCCTGATCGCCGCGCTGGCACTGACGATCCAGCCGGCAGCGGCGCAATCGATCCTGCGCGATGCGGAAACCGAAGCGCTGCTGCATGACATGGCTTCACCCCTGATCGCGGCAGCCGGGCTTAACCCGAACAACGTCGATGTGGTGGTGATCAACGATCCCTCACTCAACGCCTTCGTTGCGGGCGGGCAAGTGGTCTATCTCCATTCCGGGCTGCTCAACGCGGCCAGTTCCGCCAACGAGGTTCAGGGCGTGATCGCGCACGAACTGGGCCACATCACCGGCGGTCACGTGATCAGCGATGGCGGCAGCAAGGCAGCGGGCAATATCAGCATCCTCTCACTCCTGCTGGGCGTTGCGGCAGCGGCCGCGGGCGCGGGCGATGCGGCCATGGGCGTGATCATGGCCGGGCAGCAGGCTGCGCTGGGCAAGTACCTCGCCTTCAGCCGCGGCCAGGAATCGTCGGCCGACGCCGCTGGCGCACAGTATCTCTCCAAAGCAGGGATCACCGGGCGCGGTTCGGTGGAGTTCTTCAAGAAGCTTCAGAACATGGAGTTTCGCTATGGCTACACCCGCACACCCGATAACGAGTTCTACCGCACTCACCCGATGACGGGCGATCGCATCGCCACCCTGCAGGACACTTACGAGCGCGATCCGGCTTACAACGCCCCGCTTGACCCCAAGCTTGAGGCCCGCTTCCAGCGCGCCAGGGCCAAGCTGTTCGGCTATCTGGGCGACCCGGAGCAGGTCATGCGGACCTATCCGGCCACAATGACCGACGTGCCCGCGCGCTATGCCCGCGCCTATGCCTTCCACCGGCAGGCCTACCCCGAAAAAGCCCTGGCCGAGGCCGACGCCCTGCTCGCCAAATCGCCCAACGATCCCTATTTTCTTGAGCTGAAGGGCCAGATCCTGCTCGAAACCGGCAAACCGGCCGAAGCGCTTGATGCCCTGCGCCGCGCGACCGAACTGTCCGGCAACCAGCCACTGATCGCGACCATCTTCGGCCACGCTCTGGTGGCGACAGAGAATTCACAAAACCTCGCAGAGGCCCAGCAGGTGCTCAAGAACGCCGTGGCGCGCGACCGTGAGAACCCCTTTGCCTGGTACCAGCTCGGCGTGGTCTATGCCGCGAATGGCGACATGGCCCGGGCCCATCTTGCCAGCGCGGAACAGCAGGTGATGAACGGGCAGATGCCCCAGGCGCTGCGCAGCGCCGAGGCGGCAGAGGCCCAGCTCCCCAAGGGATCGCCTGACTGGCTCCGCGCGCAGGATATTGCGATGCAGGCGCGCGCGGCGATTGAACGGACCAGCAAACGCCGTTAGGTCACCGGCATGGCCGAAACCGCATCAAACCCCCGCGCTCCTTGGGTAATCTTCGCCCTGATCATTGTTGCCGTGATCGGCGGTCTGGGCGGGTGGCTGCTCGGCTCGCGCCAGAGCGGCCCGACCGACAAGGCAGCGATCGAGGAAGTGGTGCGTAACTACATCCTCGAAAATCCGGAAATCCTGCCCCAGGCAATGGAGCGGCTGCAGGCACGCGAGAACGGCAAGCAGGTCGCCAGCGCCGGTGGTGCGCTGAATGCGCCTTACCCCGGCGCGGTGCTGGGCAATCCTGAAGGCGCGATCACGCTGGTCGAGTTCACCGATTATGCCTGCGGCTATTGCCGCGCCTCGGTACCCGAGGTTGAGGCCCTGATTGCCGCCAATCCCGAGCTCAAGGTCGTGATCCGCGAGCTGCCGATCCTCTCTCCCGCCAGCGCGGACGCCGCCCGCTGGTCGCTTGCCGCCGCCGAACAGGGCAAGTTCGAAGCCTTCCACAAAGCGATGTTCGCGGCGGGCCGCCCCGCCGCCGACACCATCGAGGCTGCCGCCACCCGCGCCGGACTGGACCTGGATCGCGCCCGCAAGGTCATTACCGAACCCCGGGTCGAGGCCGAGATCAAGCGCAACCTTGACTTCGCCCGCCAGCTCCGGATCGATGGCACCCCCAGCTGGGTGATCGGCGAGCAGCTGATGGCCGGTGCGGTCGGCCAGAAAGTCCTGCAGGACGCGATCAACGCGGCCAAGGCCGGGCCGAAGGGCTAGGCCCTATTCGGCCATCTTGGCGTACATCGAGTTGATCGGCCGGGCCATGACCCGGCGCAGCATCGGTTCGAAGAATTCAAGCGGTTCGCTGGCATAGTCCGGATCGAAGGCCGCCTGATCGTACTTCTCGCAGAATTCGGCACAGGCATCGAAGTGCGGGTTATCGCGGAAACGTTCGCGCACGTTGCGGTCCATGCCGACGTAGTGGAAGTAATAATGGCCCTGGAACGCGCCATGGTTCTGGCAGATCCAGTGCACCTCATCGGAAACGAACGGCTTGATGATCGAGGCGGCGACTTCCGGGTGATTGTAGGTGCCCAGCGTGTCCCCGATATCGTGCAGCAGGGCCATCACCACATAGGCCTCATCGCGCCCGTCGCGGTGTGCACGAGTGGCAGTCTGAAGCGAATGCTGCATCCGATCGATCGGGAACCCGCCGAAATCGCCGTCGAGCAGCCGCAGGTGGGCCAGCACGCGATCCGGCAGATCGCGCGCGAAGGCCATGTACTCGCTGGAAATCAGCGACCAGTCTTCCTGGGTTCCTTCGGTCATCGCGCGGAACTTCGCGCGTTCATGGCTGCCGTGAATAGGGCTGTCGATATCGGCCATCTTTGCTCTCCCGTCTGGCGGCAAAGCTAATCCAATCCGGCCGCGCGCGCAAAACATTCGCGAGGCAGCAGCGTTTTCTGCTACGCTTCGCCGCATGGCCGTGCTGCCCTTCCGTCCGACCCCCTTTTTCGCCAACAAGAACCGGGCTTTCTGGCGCCTGCAAGCAGGCGGCTGGGGCGGGGCCATGCTGCTGCGCGCCATGTCGGGCATCGCCAATGGGCTGGAGCTGAGCTTCCTGATCCTGGTGCTGATTTCCACCGTCACCGGCTTTTCGATCACCCTGATTCTTTCGGTGATCTATCGCCAGCTGATCAACCGGCGGCCGCTCGTGACCTGGGGAGTGACCGCATTGGTCCTGCCGATCGCAGTCGGCCTGTATGTCTTCGTCGATGCCTGGGTAACGGCGCTGTACTATGCCGATGGTGCCGCCGGGGTGGCACAGCGTTTCATCGGGCTGTTCTATATCGGCCTGACCCTGCTCGGGGCCTGGTCGGCGCTCTATTACGCGATCAACTTCTTCCTCCAGATCGAGGAGCAGAATGACCAGCTGATCCGGCTGGAAAACCAGGCGACCCAGGCCCAGCTGGCGATGTTGCGTTACCAGTTGAACCCGCACTTTCTGTTCAACACGCTGAACTCGATCTCGACGCTGGTGCTGCTGAAGCAGACCGAACCGGCCAATGCCATGCTCAGCCGGCTGTCTTCGTTCCTGCGCTATACCCTGGTCAACGAGCCGACCGGCCGCGTCACCGTGGCGCAGGAAATCGAGACCCTGAAGCTTTACCTCGAGATCGAGCGGATGCGGTTCGAGGAGCGGCTGCGCACCAGCTTCAAGATCGACCCGGCAGCCGAAGTGGCCCTGCTGCCTTCGCTGCTGCTCCAGCCGCTGGTAGAGAATGCGATCAAATATGCGGTCAGTCCGCAAGAGGCGGGGGCCGAGATCGTCATCACGGCGCAACTCGTCGGACCGAACCTTCGCATCATCGTCTCGGACACCGGTCCGGGATTGCAAAACACCGGACAAGACAACAGGTTTGCGGGTGTGACGTTCGACGGCGGGGAACAAGTTTCAACCGGAGTGGGCTTAGCCAACATTCGCGACCGGCTGGCTCAGGCCTACGGCGAAATGCATCGCTTCGAAACCATGGAACCCCACGAAGGTGGCTTTGCCGTATTGATCGAAATTCCCTTTGAGCGGCGTGAGCCCGCCGCTGTTTCCGCCGCGCCGCGCAGTCCCGCGCTGGCCGGCTGACCCCATTCAAGGACCGACCCATGACCATCCGCACGATCCTGGTCGATGACGAAAAACTGGCCATCCAGGGGCTGATGCTGCGACTGCAGGCCTTCCCCGATGTCGAGATCATCGACACCTGCTCAAACGGGCGCGAAGCGATCCGCAAGATCAAGACGGAAAAGCCGGACCTGGTCTTCCTCGACATCCAGATGCCGGGCTTTGACGGGTTCAGCGTGGTCAAGGGCGTGATGGAGATCGAACCGCCGCTGATCGTCTTCGTCACGGCCTATCAGGAACACGCCGTGCGCGCCTTTGAAGCCAATGCGGTCAATTACCTGATGAAGCCGGTCGACGAGGACAAGCTGGCCGACACGCTGGAGCGCGTCCGTGTGCGCCTGGCCGAGAAGCGTTCGGCCGAAGAGGCGGAGAAGCTCAAGTCGGTCCTGGCCGAAGTAGCGCCCGATGCGATGGATGCCATGCCCGATGAGGGCGAACCGGCGGCCGCACGCTATGAAAAACTTATCAACATCAAGGACAAGGGCCAGATCTTCCGCGTCGATGTCGATTCGATCGAACGGATCGAGGCGGCGGGCGATTACATGGTGATCTACACCGCCGACAACAGCCTGATCCTGCGCGAAACGATGAAGGATCTGGAGCGCCGACTCGACCCGCGCGTGTTCCAGCGCGTCCACCGCTCGTGGATCGTCAATCTCAACAATGTCCGCCAGGTCAAGCCGCACACCAACGGCGAATGTTTCCTGGTGCTGGAAAGCGGCGCCGACGTGAAGGTCAGCCGCTCCTACCGCGACGTGGTGGCGCGGTTCGTGCACTGATTTGCGGCTGCTGCGCACCTGGACTTTCGTAAACTTGGGTGCGCTCGCAGCATTTATCGCTAGTCTGTTCTTGAGTGAGGTCCCCGCTAAGCTGTCTGCCGAGCCAAGCCTGCTGGCCCTGCTTCCCAACACATTTCTCGCTGGATTGACTTGGCTGCTGCTGGCAGTGCTGCGCTTCCTTCTGATCCAGCGCGACAACCATCCATGACCACATTTACGCTCCCCGGCTTCGACCTCGACGCCTTCGTCCGCGCAACGCTGGATGAGGACTTGGGCCTGGGCCTGCCCGGCGGCGGCCATGACGTGACCAGCGAAAGCGTGATTCCGGCCGATGCGCGTTTCGCCGGGGTAATGGACAGCCGAGATGCGATCACTGTCGCCGGCTTGCCGATTGCGGCAGCCTTTTTCCGCGCACTCGACCCGGAGATGGAAATCGAGGTGCTGGTGGCCGAAGGCGAGGCGGTTCCCGCCGGGACCGACCTGATGCGCCTGTCGGGCAACGCTCGCGCCATGCTGACGGCCGAGCGGTCAGCGCTCAATACCGTTCAGCACCTCTCCGGGATCGCCACGCTGACGCGGACCTATGTCGATGCCATCCAGGGCCATGCGACCCTGCTCGATACCCGCAAGACCATCCCCGGCCTGCGCCACCTGGAGAAGTACGCCACCCGGATGGGTGGGGCGAAAAACCACCGCATGGGCCTATGGGACGCGGCGATGATCAAGGATAACCATGTCCTGGTTGCTGGCGGCGTGGCCGAGGCGGTCCGGCGCGCAAAGGCTGCGGGGGTCAGGGATATCATCTGCGAGGTTGACCACCTCGACCAGATCGAACCGGCGCTGGATGCCGGGGCCAGCCACCTTCTGCTCGACAACATGGACGTGCCGACCCTGCGCCAAGCTGTGGCCCTGATCGCCGGCCGCGTGCCGAGCGAAGCCTCGGGCGGGGTCCGGCTCGACACGATCGGCGCCATCGCTGCAACCGGGGTGACCTATGTCTCGGTTGGCCGCTTAACTCAGAGCGCACCCGCTGCCGATATCGGGCTTGATTTCACGCCGCTATGATCCGCGCCGCGCTGGTCGCCCTGGCGTTGTTCTTGCCCCTGCCGGCGCTGTCCCAAGCTTACCAGTGCCGCATGCCAACCCGGATTGCGATGCCGCCCGCGCCGCAGCCGGGCGCGGCCGTGCGGATACCGGTCACGCGCTACACCCTTGCCGCCAGCTGGTCGCCCGATCACTGCAAGGTCCGTGGAAACTCTGACCCCCTGCAATGCAGCGGCAGAGCAGGGCGATTCGGGTTTGTACTGCACGGGCTCTGGCCGGAAAGTACGGGTGGGCGCTGGCCGCAATGGTGTTCGCTCACCCCGCGGCCCAGCCCGGCGCTGTTAGCGCAACACCTGTGCATGACTCCCAGCCCGCGCCTGCTCGAACATGCCTGGGCCAAGCATGGGTCCTGCATGGCCCGCCGGCCCGATGGCTATTTCAGGATCGCGGCGATCCTCTGGCGCTCTATCCGCTGGCCTGACGTGGATCGCCTGTCACGCCAGGAAGACCTGACCGCTGGCGCGCTGCGAACCGCCTTCCTGGCCCGGAATCCGGACTGGCCGCGCGCCGCGATCGGTGTCGATGTCAGCCGGACTGGCTGGCTGCGCGAACTGCGGCTTTGCTATGGCCGCGATTTCCTGCCCCTGGCCTGTCCCAGCTCCGGCTTCGGTCCACCCGATTCGGCCAGCCTGAAGATCTGGCGCGGACTTTAACGCCGGGACTGGAAAAACCCGCGCAGCAGCGCCGCCGCCTCCGCCTCTCCCATGCCGGAATAGACCTCGGGCCGATGCAGGCACTGCTCCTGCTCGAACACCCGCGCTCCGTGTTCCACCGCGCCGCCCTTGGGGTCGCTCGCCGCGTAGTAGAGCTTGCCGATTCGCGCATGGCTGATCGCCCCGGCGCACATCGGACAAGGCTCCAGCGTGACCCACAGCTCGCACCCATCGAGCCGCTCGTTATCCAGGGCCTGTGCCGCAGCGCGAATCGCCAGCAACTCAGCATGGGCCGTGGGATCGGACAGGCTGCGCGGCTGGTTGTGAGCGGCAGCAATAATCGTGCCGTCCTTGACCACCACGGCGCCGATCGGCACTTCACCAGCCGATTCGCCCCGGCGCGCTTCGTCGAGAGCGATCCGCATCGGTTCGGGAAGTGGCCAGCGGCTCATTTCTGCGGAATTGGCCGCAATAACTTGACCGCACAAGGGTGAATCGGTAAGGGCGCGCCTTCCCCCACACGGGTATCCATTTTTCTAAGCGAGTTTTGACATGTCCCGCATCTGCGAACTGACCGGCAAGGGTCGCCAGGTTGGCAACAACGTGAGCCACGCCAACAACAAGACCAAGCGCGTGTTCCTGCCGAACCTGCAGAACGTCACGCTGATGTCGGAAAAGCTGGATCGCAGCTTCAAGTTCCGCGTTTCGACCCATGGTCTTCGCTCGGTCGAGCATGTCGGCGGGCTGGACAACTGGCTGCTGAAGACGGTCGATACCAAGCTTTCGGCCAACGCGCTGAAGGTGAAGCGTGAACTGGTGAAGGCTCAGGCCGCCTGATTCGCTCTGGGCCTGCTGGTCCGGACAAGCACATTGCAAGGGCGTCCGGTCAGCCGGGCGCCTTTTGCTTTTCCGGAGCGCTGCGGGGCGGCAGGTCCGACAGGCGGAATTCCAGCCGGAGCAGCAAGGTCCGCTGGGTGGCGGCCATATTGTCATCACTGATCAGCCACGCCCTGAGCTTGCCATCGCTGCCAGGTTCGATCGCGAGGCCTTCATAGTTTTCTTCCAGGCCGGTCCCGTCAAGACTGGCGAGGACCGTGCCGCGCCATTCGTCCCCGCGCCGAATCGCCGCCGGATCGGCCAGGACCAGTTTGGTCCCGAAGCGCGGCGGCATCGGCCAGCGGAGTTCGCGCAGCAGGATCAGCACCCGCCCATCGGGCAGCTGCGCCACATCGGTCGGGCGATAGCCATCCGGCGTAACAAAGCTGAACCGCAGGGCACGATCAGTGCCGTCGGGCGCGCGCGGCAGCAAGCGCGCCGGATGGGCTGTTTCCCCACCTTCGCAAATGACCAGAAACCGGCCATCAGCCAGCCGCACCATCGCCTCTGCGCCGCTGTTCTTCGACCAGCCGGCCAGCTCTGGCCCGGCAATCGTCGCCGGACCGGCAGCTCCCGAATCGAAGCGGATGAAGATGTTGCGCCCCTCGAGCGCGACCCACACCGTACCGCTGGCGGGATCGCGCGTAGCCGATTCGACATCGCGGTAACTCTTGACCCCAGACTTCTCCGGCATAACCGGCGCGATCCGCGCCGGGCCCGCGACACCGGGTTGGGGCAGGTCGAGCCGGATGCCGGTATCACTGAAGGCGGTCAGCTGTCCGGCCCCGGGTGCCAGGAGCGCGGAATATCCGCCAAAGGCGCTATTGGGGCTGGTAACACGCCAGGCCCCGGTCAAGCGCAAGGGGCCAAGCCCAGTCTGGCTGACCGGCAGCTTCAGGGCAGCTGCAATAACCGTCTGACTGTCATTCCTGGGCGGACGCGGCTCGCGCAGCCAGATCACGGGCATAAAGCCGAGCACGAGCAGAATGGACATCAGGCGGCGCGACATGGCAGCGGCATGGCCCGCCAATCCAGGCGAAGCAAGCGGCGCGGCATGCAATTGACCTGCTGCCGCCCGGGCGGCATGGTCGCCCGGACTGCGAACGAGGAGAACGCGCCATGTTTCGTCCGACCCTGCGCCTGTCCGGCCTGTGCCTGATCGTCGCCGCAATGCCCGCCGGAGCGAAGGACAAGGATGTCGACGGCCCGCCTCCCCCCGTCTTCCAGGCTGTGCTCGACTGCAAGACCGTAGCTGATTCGACGGCGCGGCTGGCCTGCTATGACAAGGCGGTTGGCGCGATGGACGCAGCCCGCGCCGCCAATGACCTGGTCGTGACCGATCGCGCCACGGTGCGCGAAGCCAAGAAGGGTCTCTTTGGCCTCTCGCTCCCCAGCCTGAAGCTGTTCGGGGGCGGCAAGGACGAGGAAGTGACCGAGATCGAAGGCAAGGTCACGGCGATCCGCATGGCCAGTGATGGCTTTCCGATCTTCACCTTGGAAGATGGCGCGCGCTGGAAGCAGACTGATGGCCGGAATACCTTCCCCAAGGTCGGCTCGAAGATCAAGGTGCGCAAGGCCTCGCTGGGCAGCTACATGGCCAATGTCGATGGACAGCCGGCGGTACGGGTATCGCGCCTGGCAAATTGACCGCGGCGCGGCTCAGCCGAAATCCTGTCCGCGCTCAAGCGGTTTGGACTGCGGTTCGGATCAGCGCAGCGCCGCCAGGGTCAGCATCAGTTGGCGTTCCAGCTCTTGCTGGCCATCTCTTCACCGATCTGGCGGGCTTCCTCGTTACCGACGCGGTCGGCCGCATTCCACTGGGCCACGGTCCGGCAGCTGTAATTGCGCGAGACTAGCGAGCCGATCGGGGCCGACTTCACGCAGCGGATATAAGCCGGATCCGTCTTTTCCAGGTTGGCGTTGTGAGCGCGAATCTCGGCCTGGCTCATCTTCTTCGGATCAACCGGCTTGGCCGCAACCGGCTGCGGCCCGGTCGTGGCAGCCGGCGTGCCGGCTGCGGCGAACAGGAGCGAGGCTGCAAGTGTAATCGACATCGGCAATCGCCCCTTTCGGTTTGAACGTCAGTTGGAGCTTCCCGAGGCGGACCGCGTGGTCATGTCGCTCGCCATCTGGTCGGCTCCGGCCCGGGTGCTTCGTTCCAGCAGCGCCCAACGTTCGTTAGTCTTGCACACCGGCTTACGCGCGACAAGCGAGCCAGTGTCCGCCTCGCGCACGCATTTGATGTAATAGGGATGCGCGCGATCCAGCTGCTTGTTGTGCGCCCGGATCTCGGCCGCGGTCATCTCGGCAGGCTTGGGCTCGGGAATTTCCGGCATGGCGGCTGGGGCTGCGGCGAGCAGCAGGATGGCGGCAAAGGACACGGTGAACTCCCGAATAGGCAAGGCGCGCAAGGCGCCCAAGATGATGGCAGCCTATTGATCCGGCACGGAACGCTCAATGCCGCCGGGCTGGCGGACCAAGCTGTTAGTCGAAAAGTCCGCCGCCTTAGCGCGGACCGCCGGTCAGCGCTTGGTCCGCCGCAGCGAAATAGCGCTGCACCGCATCCTGTTCGCGCGCGCTGAGGTGCGGGTTCCAGGTATCGATGATCAGCACGGCACGGCGCTGGTCGCTGTTGTTCCACGCCTCGTGATCGATCGAATCGTCGAAAGCGAAAGCCTTGCCCTCGATCCATTCGCGAGTCTCGTTGCCAACCCGGAAGCCGCAGCCGGGCGGCACTTCGAGCGCCAGATGGATGATCGCGCGCGTGTTGGTCACCCCGGTGTGGGGCGGTATCTTGCTGTGCGGGCGCAGGACCGAGAAAAAGGCATTGGGCGCACGGCCGGGTATCCGGGCGAGCGGCAGGGCATCCAGCACGGCGGCCGTCTGCGGGCAACGCTCGACCACGGCGCGATGCGGCTCCCCATATTCCCACAGGAAGCAAGCCGACCAATCGAGCGAGCCATCGAGCGGGCTCCATTCGTTGTCGGGCGTACCTTCCTCAAACCGGACGTAGGGTCGGATCAGGTCACCCGGCGCGTCGAGCAGATCGCGCAATTCGGCCTGGATGGCCGGTGTTGCCGCTTCCAGCTGGTCCAGCCACGGAAAGTGCCGCCGGTCGAAGTATTCGTCTTCGGGCAGGAAGGGATAGAACACCCCGGCGCACTGGTTGTGATAGACCCGCCGCCGGCCCAGCGCCTGGTCGACGAAGGCGCGGACGCGGCGCTCTTCGGTTTCGTCCCGCCCGGTATCGGCAGCCAGCGCGGCTTCGGCCGCTGCGGCGAGGCGGGTCCGCAAGCCATCGCAATAGTTCTGTCCCGCTGCGACTTCCGCAGCCACTTCGGAGGCCATGCCGGGAAGCCCGGCGGCCATCTGCTGCACTGCGTTCCAGGCCATCAGCGCCTGGGTTTCTTCGCCCAGCCGCTGGTGAAGCTGGGCCAGGCGCAGCTGCGCCGCGAAATCCAGGCGGTCGAGCGAGAGCGCCTGGTTTAGTGCGGTGCGTTCACCTTCGGCATCCTCGGCAAGGCGATGGGCATGGGCCAGGTTGCGCCACAACGGACCAGCCGCCGGATCAGCCGCAGTCGCGCGCGTAAAGGCAGCGACAGCAGCAGCTGCATCGCCCGCTCGGAGCGCGGCGACGCCTTCGGCATTGGCAATCTGGGCGGGGGTCGAAGCCATTGCCCAAAGGCTTATAAGCGCAAGGGGACAGCGGCAAGCGGCAGTTGCGATGGGCCTGCGCGCAGCCTAGACCCGTTGCATGACTGCCGCACCCGCCCTGGACCTTGCCGATGCCGAATGGCTGGTCCACCGCTATGTCGAAAGCGATGATGCTTTCCGCTTCATCCACTTGCCGCGCGGCGAACATGCCAGCCATCCGTTCCTGATCGACAGTGAGTTGGGTGTGCGCCCGACTGCGCCGGACGTGCCGGCGCAAAGCCTGATCGATCAGCCGCGCGGGCGCTTGCACTTCCTGTTCCATTCGGCCTTCTGCGGCTCGACCCTGCTGGCACGGGCGCTGTCGGTGCCGGGCGTGGCCATGGGGCTGAGCGAGCCGGTGGTGCTGAATGACGTAGTCGGCTTTCGTCGGCGCGGGGCCGGGCCGGCCGCCGTGGCCCGCGCGGCCGACCTGTCGCTGCGGCTGTTGGGCCGACCGTTCGCGGCGGGTGAGGTGGTAATCGTCAAGCCGTCGAACGTGCTCAATCCGCTGGCCGAGCTGTTGCTGAAGATCGAGCCCGATGCCCGGGCAGTATTCCTCTATGCCCCGCTTGAAACCTTCCTGGTCTCGGTCGCGCGCAAGGGGCTCCATTGCCGGATCTGGGTACGCGAGCTGCTGGAGGGTTATCTTCGCGACCGCTTCGTCGACCTTGGCCTGACGCCTGAAGACTATTTCCGGCTGACTGACCTCCAGGTTGCGGCAGTGGGCTGGTTGGCCCAGCACCAGTACTTCACGCAGCTGACTGGCAAGCTGGATGGCCGGATCGCCAGCCTCGATGCTGACCAGCTGACCAGTGACCCGGCCGCCGCCATCGCCGCTGTGGCTGCCCATTATCGTTTGCCGCTGGATGCGGCGGCGGTTGCCGCCGGGCCGGCCTTTCAGCGCAATTCGAAGACTGGCGCAGCCTATTCGCCTGGTGAGCGCAGCGCCGATTATGCCGCCGCGCGTCAGGCCTATGGTGAAGAGATTGCCATGGTGATGACCTGGGCCAAAGCCGTGGCCGCCAATCTCGGGCTGTCGCTGGCCGGGCCCAATCCGCTGCTCCCTCAGGCGTAACCGAACTTTTCGATCCACGGCTGGAGGATCGGCAGGACCGGCTCGAAGTGGCGAGCAAAGGGCTGCCATTGGCCGCGCCCGTCATAGAGCCCGCGGCGGACCTGGCTGGCGCTGGCGGTTGCCACCCCGCGGTTCTGGGCAGTGCGATCAAAGCGGCGCAGGGCTTCATCCCACGGCAGGCCGAGGAACGTGCAAAGCGCGCGGGTCGTGCCATCGAAGTCGCGAACCAGGGCATGGTAATCGACCTCGTGGAAGGCCAGCGGCAGATGCGCACGGGCCGCGTCGATCAGGCGCATCATCGCGTCATAGTGCCGCGCCGCGCGTTCGAGGTTGGTAAATTCAAGCGCGGCGCTGGTCAGGGCAAAGCTGGTGCGGAAGCAGCTTAACACCACGTCGCGCGGATCGCGCCGCATGATCAGGATCCGGGCGGCCGGGAACAGCCGCGCGATCAGTGGCAGCCGGGTCGCCTTGAGCGGGTCCATATCAACAAAGGTCTGCCCGACCGCCTGGACCCCGGCCGCTTCAACCTTATCCCAATAGGCTGCCGAGAACGGTGCCAGTTCAGTTGGCTGAAGCTGGGCCAGACGGGTGATACCACCGGGTTCGGCCAGAAAGGCGCGGTCGGCTTCAACCAGGGTCGGGCGTTCTTCAAGCGCTTCAACCCCGTGAAGCGAGGCCAGGACATTTTCAACCAACGTGGTTCCCGAGCGGGGGTAGCCAAGGAGGAACACGTGCTGCGCAGCCGCCTTGGCCGGCTGGACTGAAACCGGCTGACTCCACGCTGCCTTTGGTGCAGCGGCCATTTCAGCCGTTACCCGCTCAATCAGATCGCGGTGGCTCGTTCGGGACTGGCCCGGCGGTTCGTGGAGCGCGGCAAAACCGGTCTGCGCTTCGGCATAGGCGGCATAGGCTGCGTCAGCCGCTCCGCTGCGCGCGAGCGCATCGCCATAGGTCGTGAGGAGCTGGATACGCTCCGCTGAAGCGGGAGCGGACTTGGCGGCGAAGGGCGCCAGGAGATCGCGGGCGGCGGGGGCGTCGCCCGCTTCCAGCTCGACCGCGGCGAGGGCTGCGGCGGCAAGGGCATTGTCGGGTTCGGCCGAAAGTGCCGCCTGGCCGTGGTGGCGGGCCAGGTCTGGCTGGCCATCGCGGGCCGCCAGCGCGGCAAGCGCTGCGTGGGCTGCGGGGTGGGCCGGATCAAGCGCCAGGACTTGCCGGTAGCATTCCTGCGCGGGTGCAAACGAACCCCCGGCGTTAAGGACATAGCCGCGCTCAAGCCAGGCCTCGAGGCAGCGCGGCTCAATGCGCAGCGCGGCATCGCAATGAAGCACGGCATCTCGCAGCCGCCCTTGCTGGCGCAGCAGGCTGGCCATGCCGACCAGCGCCAGCGGATCGACTGGCTGCGCGGCAAGCAGGGCGGCGAACAGGCCTTCGGCGTGGGCGTGGTCGCCCTGGGCAAGCGCTTGCCAGGCGTGGGTGAGGCGGTCGTCGCTCATCCCCGCAGCTTCAAGGATGCGGGCGCGGTCAAGTCAAGCCGGGGTGGGGCCAAAAAGAAAGGGGGCGGGCATTGCTGCCCACCCCCGATCTTTTCGCGTTCAGGTTCCGAAGAACTAGAACTTGAGGCGTGCCGAAACGGCGAACCGGCGACCCAGCGCATCGTACGTCGACGGGAAGGTGTTCCCGCTGTTGAACGTGGTGGTGCCGATCGACGAACCCACCAGCGGCGGAGCCTTGTCGAACAGGTTCTGCACGGCTGCGGTCAACGAGATGTTGTCGTTCACGTTGAAGCGCAGGGTCAGGTCGAAGTAGTCGTAGGCCGGGATGACACCCATGTTGACCTGCTGACCGCTGAGGGCGAACCCGGCGCGGGTCGGCAGCGTGCCGTTGAAGGCGGCACCGTTGTCCAGGATGTCCGCAGGCTCCTGCACCATGCCGGAGATGTGACGCCACAGAACCGAGGCGTCCAGCTTGCCGAAGGTGAAGGTATTCCGCCACGACCACTGCCACGCCGGCTGCATCGAGCCGGTGAAGCCGCAGTTCGCGCTGAAGTAGCCGACGCATTCGCGGTTCACAGCCGAAGGAGTGGCCTGGTACTTCGAGCTGATGGTGTGGTTGACCACCATGCTCGAGGCCCACTTCGCGAAGCCAAGGTCATTGCTGTAGTTGGCAATGATGTCGAAGCCGCGAGTTTCCAGCTTGCCCAGGTTGCTGAGCGGCGAGAACAGACCACCGGTGATCGCCGGGTCACCGTCGAGACCGCCGGTCAGCGGGTTACGACGGATCACGGTGCAGGCCGGGTCGGCGGCGCTGGCGGCAGTGATGCTGCCGAAGCACGCCGAGACGAGGTCGCCCGAGGTCGGGGTGCCGATCACGTCATCAACCTTGATGCTGTAGTAGTCAGCCGAAATGTTGAAGCCGGGCAGGAAGGTCGGCTGGAACACGGCGCCGACCGTCCAGGTCTTCGCGGTTTCCGGCTGGACGTTCAGGTTGCCACCGCCGGTGACATTGGCCTGAGCGGCAGTCGGGTTGGTGATCGAACCGATCGTACCGGCCGGTGCGCCCTGAGCGATACAAACAGCGCGCAGGTTGGCATTGGTGGTCGGAGCTGCGCCAGCGCAGGGGTCGATCACCAGGTTGGTCAGGCCGGTGTTCAGCGGGCTGAACAGTTCGCCGATGTTCGGAGCACGCACGGCGCGGGCATAGTTGCCGCGCAGCTTGATGTCCTCGGTGACTTCCCAGGTCATGCCCAGCTTGTAGGTCCAGGTTTCCGGCGAACCGCCGCCCTGCACCGAGTACTTCGAGTAACGAGCACCGGCTTCAAGCGTCAGGCTCTTCATGAACGGCGCGTCTTCGACCAGCGGGGCGATGACTTCGCCGTAGCCTTCCCAGACGTTGTAGGCACCGTTGATGTCCGGAGCCGCACCGCCAGCGCCGCCGAGTTCACCCGGGGTCTTGGCGAGAAGGTCCGAAGCCTGCTCGGCCGAGTAGTTGCGGTATTCGGCACCCAGCGCGAAGCCGATCGGCTCGTTGGCACCCGGCGACGAAATGCCGAGATCGCCCGAAAGCACGCCGCGGACCTGGGCCAGCGAAGTACGGATCGTGGTGGTCGAGTCGGCAGTCAGGAAGGCTGCCTGTGCCGGGGTGATCGAACCTTCAGGACCGAACAGGTTGACCGGAATACAGCCATTGGCGGTGTTCGAGCAAGCCGTGGTGCTGTTGGCCAGAGCCGCCTGCCGCCAGCGCGACTGCAGGGTGTAGTTCTGGATCGCCTGGACCTTTTCCGACTCACCGTAGGACGCGTTGAGGTCCCAGTTGATGGTCGAGGTCAGGCCGCCACGCAGACCGACGCGATAGTCGAAGGTGGTCGAGGTGTAGTCCGAGATACGCGGACCGACTTCGACAGCGCGACGGGCATAGGTCACGGTGACGGTGCGGTAGCGCGGATCGGTGGAACCGGTAGCCAGTGCAGCGGCGGCGCAGGTCGCGGCGTCGAAGCGCGGGGTGTAGGTGCCAGCGGCGCCAACGTTGAACGCGCAGAGCTGGTTACGCAGGGTAGCCGGCAGGTACGGGTTGTTCAGGTTGACGTCGACAGTACCACCGAACGAGCCCGACGGCGCGATGATGGTCTTGACGTTGTTCTTCGAGAACAGGCCGCGGGTGTAGACTTCAACCGCATCCGAGATCTGGTAGTTCGCCTGGGCAAAGATATTGTACCGGGTGAACGGGGTCTGGAAGATGTTGTACGGGTTGAAGTTGAACACCGCGAAGGTGCCAACTGCTGCACCGGCCGCGTTGACCTGACGCACGCCGCCGTTGGCGACAGTCGGATCAGTGCTCGGGGTGGAGGTGCCGGCGATCAGCGGACGGGTGCCCGAGATACGCGCCGGGACCGAGGTGCCCGAACCGCCGAGGGTGCCCGAGTAGCTGTCGATGCCGAACAGCGAAACGTCACGGTCGCCCTGGTAGACGGGGTCGGCTTCCTGGTAGCCCAGGCTCAGCACGGCGTTACCGCGACCATCGTCGAAGTTCGCACCGATGGTAAGGTCGGCACGCAGGTAGTTGCCGTCGCCCTGGTTGGTGATCTGCTCACCGACCGAGAAGTCAACGCCGGCGAAGTCCTTCTTGGTGACGAAGTTGACGACGCCGGTGATGGCGTCCGCACCATAGGTGGTCACGGCCGCACCGGTCAGCGCGTCAACGCGGCTGATCAGGGCGAGCGGGATGTTGTTGAGGTCGACGCGGCCAGCGAGATCGGCCGGCGCAATGCGGTTGCCATCAAGCAGAACCACGTTGCGGTTCGAGCCGAGGCCGCGAAGGTCGACATAGGACGAACCGCCGTTGCCGTTGTTGGTGGCCGAACCGATGCTCGGGACGATCCCCGGAACTTCGCGCAGGACTTCTTCGGCAGTGTTCGACTGCTTCAGTTCGATCGCGTCAGCCGTGGTGACGTTGACCGGGTTGGCCTGTTCGAGGTTGGGGTTGCGGATCAGCGAGCCGGTGACGACGATCGTCTGGTCGGCGGCTTCATCTTCGGCGTCCTGCGCAAAGACGGCAGTCGACGAAAGCATGGCGACGGCGGTGCCGGCCAGAGCCAGCGACTGCAGGCAGGTCGCGCCCGAAAGCGATTTCTTGGTGGTTTTCACAGGTCAGTCCCTCTGTAGATCCCGTGGAATTACCCACGAGGATTCCTGATCATCCGGTCTCTGGGCAGGGCACAGCCCCCGCCAAGGTTGCGGATAGATGGTCGGCTCATGGCGAAAAGGCCCGGGCCCGGCAAAGCATTTCGGCCACCCGGACGCATTCGTTACAGTAATGTTGCACTGCGGCCACAGGCAGTCGCCAGTCGTGTAATAAAATTACAACAGCCCTAATTTTCGCGTAATTGTTCTGCTGTGCCGGCAGTCAGGACCGGGAAAGTACCGGCATCGGCGGGACGAACAATTCCGCATCGAGCCGGGCCTCGCGCCACTTGAGACTCCAGTGGAGGTGCGGGCCGGTCGCCCGCCCGGTCGCGCCGATCCGGCCAATCAGCTGACCCTGGCGAACCACGTCACCCACCTGCACCGCCAGCGCCGAACAATGCAGGAAGGCGCTGTTCAGGCCCATGCCGTGATCAACCATCAACAGCCGCCCTTCCAGCGTGAAGGGGCTTTCCGCCGCCAGCATCACGACCCCGTCAGCCGGCGCGATGATCGGCGTGCCGCTGGTCCCCGTGGCGATATCGGTACCTGAATGATAGCTGCCCGGCGTGCCGTTGTAGATCCGTTGCGCGCCGAACCGGCCGGATAGCCGCCCGATTGCCGGCCAGATCATCTTCTGCCGCCAGCCCTCGCTCGCCCGTTCAAGCGCGCGGGCGGCGTTGATCTGGGCGACTTCGGCCGCACGGCGGCGCGCGAACTCCTCGCTGGGTGCGGCGCCCGGCCGTGGGCCGATCGGGATATGTTCGATCTTCCAGGCCCGGCGCGCGACCGGAATGGGATAGTCACCCAGGGTGCCATCGGCAGTTTCCGCGACGAGGTGCGAAACCGGACCGGCATCGCGGTCAAAGGCAATCAGGAAGCCCCCGTCCGGCGCAATCCTGACCGGCTGGCCATTAAGCGCGAGGTGCGCCGTGCCGCGCGGGACCATGCCGCGAGCCCAGCCGCCCTGGACCAGCTGCCCGGCCAGCGCGAAAGGCTCGACGCGGCCTTGCGCGATGGCCCGTCGGCTGCCAGCCAAGGTCAATCCGGCCAGCCCGGCACTGCCAAGGATCAGTGTGCGGCGATCCATCGCCGCCCCGGCTCAGCCCTGGCCCAGCAGGTGCCGGGTGGCGACTTCGGGCGAGGCATAGGCCTCCTGGCGTTCGACCGACCAGTACCGCAGCGTTTCGAGCGCGATCGCTTCACCGGTCGCAGCGCAGACCACGTGCTTGCCCGGCGTGAGCACACGGAAGCCGTTGGCCTGATAGAACAGCGAAGCGGGGCGATCGGATGAGGACATCAGCATGGCGGTCTTTTAGCCTGTTGCGCGGTTCAGAGCAATTTGCCTTGCTCGGGTGGCGGGGTCTTGGGCGCGGGGCGGGAACGGCTGGGCGCGGCAGGCGGCGGAACGTCGCCAGGAGCGACCGCCAATTCGCCATCCCGGAAGTGAAGCACCAGGGTGGACTCGCTGGCGGCAGCGACGCGGCTGGTCAGAGTTGCTCCATCCCCGGTCGTCACCCGGACATAGCCGCGCTGCAGCACGGCATCCGGGTTGAGCGAAGCATGAAGCCGGGCAAGGCCCGCCAGCCGCTCTTGCGCGCGATCCAGCCGGGCGGAGAGCAGCGGCAGCGAGAGTCGGCTGCCTACGCGTTCAAAACTGCCGCGCGCCAGATGGGTGCGATCGACCAGCCCGCGCCGCAGCCGATCCGCAGCCTGGTCAAGCCGCTGCGCGTGCGGGCTGAACAAGGCCTGCGGCTTGGGTAAGCGCTCGGCACGGGTCTGCAGGCGCTCGCGGCCCAATTGCAGCGGACGATTGGCAGCGCGGCGATTGCGCAGGCCCAGTTCGGCAAGTTGCTGGGCCAGCTCCTCACGCACCGGCACCGCGATCTCGGCAGCGGCCGTGGGTGTGGGCGCGCGCAGGTCGGACGCGAAATCGACCAGCGTGGTATCGGTCTCATGCCCGACGGCGGAAATCACCGGGATCGAACAGTCCGCGACCGCGCGGACCACGACCTCTTCGTTGAAGCACCACAGGTCTTCGATCGAACCGCCACCGCGCGCAACGATCACCAGGTCGGGCCGGGGAACCGCCCCGCCGCTTTCCAGCGCGCCGAACCCCCGGACGGCCGCGGCGATCTGCTCGGCCGCGCCCTGGCCCTGCACGAGTACCGGCCAAACCAGCACATGAACCGGGAACCGGTCGGCCAGGCGGTGGAGAATATCGCGGATCACCGCGCCGGTCGGCGAGGTGACCACGCCGATCACGCGCGGGAGCGACGGAAGGCGGCGCTTGCGGGCAGGATCGAACAGGCCCTCGGCCTCCAGCCGGGCCTTGGTCTTGGCAAGCAGTGCCAGCAGCGCGCCCTCGCCCGCGATCTCCATCCGGTCGATCACGACCTGGTAGTTCGAGCGGCCGGGATAGGTCGTCAGCTTGCCGGTAACGATCACCTCGATCCCGTCCTCGGGATTGAAGCCCAGCCGCCCGGCATTGCCGCGCCACATGATCCCGTCAATCCGCGCGTTCTCGTCCTTGAGCGAGAGATAGAGATGGCCGGAAGCCGCCCGCTTGACCCCGGACAGCTCGCCCCGGATCCGCACGAAGCCGAACCGGTCCTCGACCACGCGCTTCAGCGCGGCAGATATTTCGCTGACGGAGAGGGCAGCGGCGTTGTCCCCGGCGGCGTCCTTCGCTACCAGCCCGGCTTCTTCGTCTTCGTAGTAAGGACCGGGCATGAACATCCTGCTGTTGGGATCGGGCGGGCGCGAACATGCGCTGGCGTGGAAGCTGGCACAATCCCTGCGGCTCACAAAGCTGTTCGCTGCGCCCGGCAATCCGGGGATCGCGGACCATGCCGAACTGGTTGCGCTGGATAGCGCCGATCATGCCGCCGTGCTGGCGTTCTGCGCGGCTCAGTCGATCGGACTGGTGGTGGTAGGCCCGGAAGCGCCGCTGGTCGATGGACTGACCGACAGCCTGCGCGCCGAGGGCATTCCCGTCTTCGGCCCGAGCAAAGCCGCCGCGCAGCTTGAAGGATCCAAGGCCTTCACCAAGGAGCTCTGCGCGCGCCACAACATCCCCACCGCCGGGTTCGAGCGGGTCCGCAGCGAAGGCGAAGGCCTGGCCGCACTTGCCAAGTTTGGCGCGCCGGTGGTGGTCAAGGCCGATGGCCTGGCTGCCGGCAAGGGCGTCACCGTGGCCATGGACATGGCCGAGGCGGAAGCGGCCGTGCGCGAAATCTTCTCCGGCAAGTTCGGCGCAGCCGGGGCCGAAGCGGTGATCGAGGAATTCCTGGAAGGCGAGGAGGCCAGCTTCTTCGCCCTGACCGATGGGCAGACCGTGGTGCCGCTGGGTTCGGCCCAGGACCACAAGCGCGTCGGTGACGGCGATGTGGGGCCCAACACCGGCGGGATGGGTGCCTACAGCCCCGCCCCGGTGCTGACCCCGCTGCTGACTGGCGAAGCGCTGGAGCGGATCGTGGTGCCGACCGTGCGGGCCATGGCGCAGGAAGGCACGCCCTATTCCGGGGTGCTCTATGCCGGGCTGATGCTGACCAGGAGCGGTGTCCAGCTGATCGAATACAACGCGCGCTTCGGCGATCCCGAATGCCAGGTGCTGATGCTGCGGCTGGAGGAAGACCTGGTCGAACTGCTACTGGCCTGCGCCGAGGGCAAGCTGGCCACGCTGCCCCCGCCACGGCTCTCGCCCGATACCGCATTAACGGTGGTCATGGCCGCTGAGGGTTATCCAGGTACGCCGAAAAAGGGCGGCGCAATCGCCGGAATCGAAGCGGCCGAGGCAAACGGCGCGAAGGTCTTCCACGCCGGTACTGCGCTGAGCGGCGGCGCGCTGGTTGCCAGCGGTGGCCGCGTGCTCAACGTCACTGCGCGCGGCGCGACGGTGACCGAAGCCCAGCAACGCGCCTATGCCGCAGTCGATCTGATCGAGGCGCCCGACCTGTTCTGCCGCCGCGACATCGGCTGGCGTGAGGTAGAGCGCGAAGCTGGCGCCTAGCCCAATCGCGCCTTGACCAGCGCCGTCAGGTCCGCTTCGGGCCGGGCACCAAAGTGCGAGATGATCTCCCCCGCGCAGATTGCGCCAAGCGTCAGGCATTCGCGCAGCGGCCGGTCGTTGACATGGCCGTAAAGGAAGCCGGCGGCGAACAGGTCACCTGCCCCGGTGGTGTCGACCACCCGCACAACTGGTTCCGCCGGCACTTCCGCCCGCTGGCCACCTGAGACGGCAACCGCGCCCTGCTCGCTGCGGGTCACGACCAGCACCGGGACCTTGTCCTGCAACGCGGCAATTCCAGCGTCGAAATCGTCCTCACCGGTCAAGGCGGCCAGTTCGACATGGTTGGCAAACAGGATATCGATCTGTCCCTCGGCGATCAGCTGGCGGAAATCATCGCCATGCCGGTCGATCACGAAGGCGTCGGACAGGGTGAAGGCAACCTGCCGCCCAGCCCCGCGCGCAGCGGCAATTGCACGGCGCATCGCGGCGCGCGGCTCTTCCGGATCCCACAGGTAGCCTTCGAGGTAGAGCACCTTGGCCGCAGCGATAGCGGCCTCATCAAGCGCGGCAGCGGGCAGGAACTGCGAGGCGCCAAGGAAGGTGTTCATGGTCCGCTGGCCATCCGGCGTCACGAAGATCAGGCACCGTGCCGTCGGCGGATCGCCCGCCCGCGCCGGTGTGGCGAAATCGATCCCGCCAGCGCGGATGTCATGCGCGAAGACTTCGCCCAGCTGGTCACCGGCCACCTGGCCGATGAAGGCGCACTTCGCGCCGAGCGCCGCAAGGCCAGCGAGGGTGTTGGCGGCCGAACCACCCGAAATCTCCCGCGCCGGACCCATGGCTGCATAAAGCGCCGTGGCCCGCTCGGTATCGACCAGGGTCATGCCGCCGCGAGTCAGGCCCAGCTCTTCAATCAGGCTGTCGGCGCAGGGGGCCATGACATCGACAATGGCGTTGCCGATGGCGATGACATCGCAAGTAGGTGCGGGCACGGGGAATCCTTTGCACTGGGCGCAGTTACGCGAGACTTGGTTCGGGCGCGCCTAGCCATCATCCTGCCGCAGGGCAAGGTAGCGCGCGTTGACAGCCCCGGGGCAAGCGGCAATGCCGCCGCCATGTTCAGTGCATTCACCCTTGCCTTCAGACAGTTGGGGGACCCGGCTATCCTGCGCATATTGCTGAAGAGCCTGGTACTGACGCTGCTGATCGTTGCGCTGCTGGGCGCGGGGCTGTGGTGGCTGGCGGAGCACGGCCTGGCCATGGCCGGGCTGGAACAAGGCCGCGGGATCCTGGCCCTGATCGGAGCCTTGATAGCCGGCTGGGTACTGTGGCGGATCGTGGCGCTGGCCGTGCTGCAATTCTTCGCTGACGAGGTCGTCGAGGCGGTCGAGGCGCGCCATTATCCCGAGGCGCTGCGGTCTGCCCGGACACTCAACTGGCGCGAGGAACTTGGCCAAGGCTTGCGGGGCGCGCGCCGGACACTGTTCTGGAACCTGGCTGCCTTGCCGGCGGCGCTGGTGTTGCTGGCCACGGGGATCGGTCCGCCACTGGTTTTCTTTCTCGTCAACGCCGTTCTGCTGGGGCGGGAATTGCAGGACATGGTTTGGCTGCGGCATCGGCCATCGGACAAGGCCAGCTCCCCGCTCAGCAGTGCCAGCCGGGCCGCGCTGGGCGGCACGGTAGCTGCGCTGCTGGCCATGCCATTTGTCAACTTCCTTGCCCCGCTGCTAGGGGCAGCGACGGCAACCCATCTGGTCCACCGCGCGAAGGCACCCCATGCAGCTTAAGTTCCTGCTCCTGCTGGCTCTGGTTCCCGCGCTGGCCGCCTGTGGCAGCACGACCCCGCCGCGCGCAAAGAGCACGCCGGGCAAGCCTCCGGCCACTCGCCCGGTCGGCCGTCCGGCCATGACCCCGGTCAGGCCGCCGGTCCGCACCCCGCCCCCGGCCGCCCGCGTCCAGAGCCTGCCGGGGCTGGAAGGAGTGATCGGGGCCAGCGCGCCGGAGCTGATCCGCCAGTTCGGCACGCCGCGGCTGGACGTATCCGAAGGCGATGCCCGCAAGCTGCAATATATCGGCCAGGCCTGCGTGCTTGAGATCTTCCTTTACCCCGCCCAGCCCGGCCGCGAGCCGCAGGCGACCTATGTCGAGGCCCGCCGTTCGAGTGACGGCCAGGAGGTCGATCGCGCCGCCTGCGTGGCCGCGCTGCGCAGCCGCTGAACCCGGCGCCAAACAGGGGTAACGACGCTTTAACCCTGATCTGCGATCATCCCCGTAAAGACATTTCGGGGGCCACCGACCAATGACCATGCAGTTCAGCGATATTGCCGCCCAGGCCATGGCCGACGGCGCGATCGCACCAGAAGAAATCCAGGTGCTGCGCCAGCTTGGCTGGGCCGACGGCCGGATGGATCCGGACGAGGCCGAATCGCTATTCGTCGTCAACGATGCCCTGATTCAACCCACCCGCGAATGGTGTGACTTCTTCGTCGAGGCGCTGGCGAACTTCATCGTCAACACCGTCGAACCATCTGGCTATGTCGACCAGGAAATGGCCGACGAGTTGCTGTTCCGCATCGACCGCGATGGCCGGGTCGATTCGCTGGCTGAATTGGAGCTGCTGATCCGGGTGCTCGAGATCGCATCCACTGCTCCGGTCAGCCTGCGGTCCTACGCCCTCCAACAGATCGAGGCGGCGGTCGAACACGGCGAAGGTCCGACCCGCCACGGCGAACTTGCCCCGGGCGGGATCAACGCCACCGAGGTCGCCCTGCTGCGGCGGATGATCTTTGCTGCCGGGAGCGCAGGCCCGGCCTCGGTCTGCCAGGCCGAAGCCGAGATGCTGTTCCGACTCAAGGACGTCGCGCTTTATGAGACCAATGCGCCCGAATGGCAGGAGCTGTTCGTCCAGGGCGTCGCCAATTTCCTGCTCGGCTTTGCCGGCCCAGAGCCGCTTGGTGCAGAGCGCGCAGCCGAACTGGAAGCCTTCATGAATGCCGAGGGTGCAGGCATCGGCGGGTTCCTCTCCCGCATGCTGACCAGCGATGTCGAAGATGCTTTCGGCAGCCTGCTCAGTGGCCCGGAGGCCGAAGGACTGGACTGGGAGGCTGAGGCCGAGGCCGCTGCGCACCTGGAACCGGCCGAAGCCGATTGGCTGCGCGACCAGCTCGATGCGGACGAGGATCTCGACGATTATGAAAAGGCGCTGATTGCCTTCATCGACGCTGAAACCGGTGAAAGCTTCGTGCCGCGGCCACACGGCTGAGGTTGATCAGACCGTAAAGCTTTCGCCGCAACCGCATGATCCCTTGGCATTGGGGTTGGCAAAGACGAAGCCGGCGGTGAAATCGTCCTCCACCCAGTCCATCGTGCTGCCGACCAGGTAGAGGACCGAGGCGCCATCGATAAAGAAGGTGCCACCGGGCGTCTCGATCCGCTCGTCAAAGGCATTGGCTTCGGTCACGTAATCGACCGAATAGGCCAGGCCCGAGCAACCGCGCCGGGGCGTCGACAGCTTCACCCCGATCGAATCTGCCGGTGCCTTGGCCATCAGTGCGGCGATCCGCGCTTCGGCGGCAGGCGTCAGGATGACGGCGGCAGGGCGTTGGCGCGTGGTCGTGGTCATAGCATTCCCAGCTCCAGCCGGGCCTCGTCGCTCATCTTGGCCGGGTCCCATGGCGGATCCCAGACCAGGTTCACTTCGGCATCGCGCACGCCGGGTACCGCGCCGACTCGCAGCTCGACCTCGCCCGGCATTGATTCTGCCACCGGGCAGTGCGGCGTGGTCAGCGTCATGGTCACGACCACTGCGCCTTCAGGATCAACCTCAACGCCGTAGATCAGCCCGAGGTCGTAGATGTTCACCGGGATTTCCGGATCGAAGATGTCCTTCAGCGCGGCGATGACGCCGTCGTAAATCGAGCCGCCCGGCTCCCCGGGTGCGAGATCCGCTGGTTTCTGTTGCAGGAAACCATCGAGGTAGTCCCGCTTGCGCTCCAGCTTGGCGCTGGGGCTTTCCACGTCTTCGACCCGCGCGCGCGGCGGGGCGCTGACCGCCTCGACTTCCTCAACTACGATCTTCCGTTCCTCGTTCATCCGAAGATCCTCCGTGTCCGCTCGATCCCGCGCAGCAGCGCGGCAATATCGTCTTGATCCGAATAGAGCCCGAAGCTGGCCCGGGCCGTTGCCGGCACGCCCAGGTGCTCCATCAGGGGCTGGGCGCAGTGGTGTCCGGCGCGGATCGCCACACCCTCTTCGTCCAATATGGTGCCGAGGTCGTGCGGATGCACCCCATCGAGCGCAAAAGAGACGATCCCCGCACTATCTTCTGGGCCGAACAGCGTCACATCGTTGCGGGTGCGCAGCGCGGCGCGAAGTTCGCTCACCAGCGCTGCTTCGTGCGCGTGGATGGCATCAAGCCCGACCGAGCGGACATAGTCCGCCGCCGCGCCAAACGCGATTGCTTCCACGATCGCCGGGGTCCCCGCCTCGAACCGCTGGGGCGGCGGGGCATAGGTGGTGCCGGCAAAGGTCACGCGGTCGATCATCGCGCCGCCGCCCTGCCAGGGAGGCATCGATTCAAGCAGGTCGGCCCGGCCCCACAGTGCGCCGATCCCGGTCGGGCCGTAAAGCTTGTGAGCCGAGAAGGCATAGAAATCGCAATCCAGCGCGGTCACATCAATGGCAAGACGCGGCACTGCCTGGCAGCCATCGAGCAGCAGCTTGG
This sequence comes from Sphingomonadaceae bacterium, assembly GCA_009926135.1. Taxonomy (GTDB): domain Bacteria; phylum Pseudomonadota; class Alphaproteobacteria; order Sphingomonadales; family Sphingomonadaceae; genus Novosphingobium. The sequence continues at coordinate 119,488 of RFPL01000001.1, read as the reverse complement.
CGCCGACCGCGTGGGCCAGATCCGCCGCGCGGCGGGCATCGAGCACCGATCCGAGCACGTTCGAGACATGGGCAAATGCCACCATCGTGTGCTCGGCGGTAAGCATGGCTTCGGCAGCGTCGAGATCGATCTGGCCATCGGCGGTCAGCGGGCAAACGTCGATCTGCCAGCCCGCCAGCTGCCACGGCACGATGTTGGAATGATGCTCCAGCAGCGAAAGCAGCACCCGGCCCTTGCGCGGATAAGAGTGCGCAACCAGATTGATCGCCTCGGTCGCGCCGCGGGTGAAGACCAGTTCCTGCGCCGACGCGCCGATCAGGCTGGCCACTTTTTCGCGCGAGGCTTCGAAGGCCAGCGTCATGTCGGCCGAGCGGGCATAAACGCCGCGATGGACTGTGGCGTAGTCCGCGCCCATCGCCTGCAGCGCCGCATCGAGCACGGCCTGCGGCTTCTGCGCCGTCGCGGCTGTATCCAGATAGTGCCAGCCGCCGGCCAGGCCCGGGAACTGGGCTTTCAGGTCAGCCGGAGCCAGGGCGGAAATCGCGTTCATACCAGCCGTCCCAGCGCCGCCAGCGCGGCTTCGAGCAGACGCTCCTCGTCTGGTGCACCGGCGAAGGCCTCGGCCACGAAGGCCTGCAGCATCAGCTTCTTGGCTTCGGCTGGCGGCAACCCGCGCTGGGCCATGTAGAACAGGCCATTGGCGTCAAGCTCACCCACTGCGCAGCCGTGGGCGCACTTCACATCGTCAGCGAAGATTTCCAGCTCGGGCTTGGCATTGGCGGTGGCGGTCCGATCCAGCAGCATGGCGCGGACCGATTGCGATCCGTCGGTCCCGTCAGCGCCCTTCGCGACGCGCACCTTGCCGAGGTAGTTGGCTGTAGCCTGACCGCCCGCCACCGAGCGCACCACCTGGCGGCTTACCGCATCTGGTGCGGCATGGAGCACGTCGCTCACGATCTCCACCACCTGATCGCCGCCCGCCAGCTGCGCTGCGCCCAGCGTGAAGCTGGCGCTCCGGCCCAGCTCGATCCGCACCGCGATGCGGCCATAGCCCGCCCCGGCATTCAACACGCGCAGATCAAGCGAGGCACCTTCGCCCAGCACGATCGCCAACTCACGCGCCACCGGCACCGCGCCATCAAGCACCAGCGCAAGGTTGCCGCTCTCGCCCGCAGCCACGCTGATCGTCTCGACCGCCACCGGCCAGACCTGCTCCAGCGCGGCCAGGTCCGCATAGCGGAAGTCCTCGTCCTTGCGGGTGGGAAGAAGCGCCATGTCAGCCATTGTTCGCTTTCCGTCCGGTGCAGGCCGCCAGGAACTGGGCGCGCAATTCGTCGTTGAGATCGCGCCAGGCCCGCTCGACCCGCACGGCGTCATCCAGCCGACGCTGCCGGGCATCAAGTGCTTCGCGCGCCGCGGTCAAAGAGGCTCCGCCCGCCGGACCGGAAACCACCGCCGGGGTGGCGGCGTCGAGTGAAGAACGCTCGGCGGCAATGGCACGCTGTTCGGCATAGACGCCCATGGCGAATTCAGCGCGGCGGGTCGGTTCAGCCTGGGCCTGGGCGGCCACGGCAGCGCGGTCGCAGCGGGTCACAGCCTCGCTCAACGGCGCGGCATCGGGCGCGATCAGGGCATTGGCCAGAAGGAGTGGCAGCAAGATCACGCCGCGACCGCCTCGTAACCGCGCTCTTCCAGCTCGAGCGCAAGTTCCGGGCCACCCGTCTTGACGATCCGGCCAGCAGCCAGAACGTGGACGAAGTCCGGCTTCACGTAATCGAGCAAGCGCTGGTAATGGGTGATCAGCAGCACCGCCTTGTCAGGCGCGCGCATCACCGAATTGATCCCATCGCCCACGATCCGCAGCGCATCGATGTCGAGCCCGGAATCGGTTTCATCCAGCACGGCCAGCTTGGGCGCGAGGATGCCCATCTGCACCATCTCGGCACGCTTCTTCTCGCCGCCCGAGAAGCCGACATTCACCGGCCGCTTGAGCATGTCCATGTCCATCTTCAGCAGCGCCGCCTGTTCGCGCGCGAGCTTGAGGAATTCGCCGCCCGACAGCGGCTCCTCGCCCCGGCTCTTGCGCTGGGCGTTGAGGCTTTCGCGCAGGAACTGGACGAAGGACACACCCGGAATTTCGACCGGGTACTGGAAGCCCAGGAACAGCCCGGCGGCAGCGCGCTCATGCGGTTCCAGCTCGAGCAGGTCCTGGCCCAGGAATTCGACTGAGCCGCCGGTCACCTCGTAACCGGGCCGCCCGCCGAGCGTGTAGCCCAGCGTCGATTTGCCCGCACCATTGGGGCCCATGATTGCATGGACCTCACCAGCGTTGATGGTGAGCGACAGCCCCTTCAGGATCGGCTTGTCCGCAACAGTGGCGTGAAGGTTGGAAATGGTCAGCATGATCAGTCCTGCGGGCGCCGGCTACGGCTGTAGGGCGCGCGGTTAGGGGTAGGGCGAGCCGCGCGATTGCGCTCGCGGCGTTCGTGCCAGCGCTCACGCATCACTTCGGACACGCGCGTTGCGGCACCGGCCGGATCGGCCAGCACAGCAGCTGCGGAGAGGCGTTCGACCCGGTAACCGACCTCGGTCAGGCTGCGGGTGCGGTCGGCGGTGAAAGTCGCGTCCTCGTCGCCATCCAGCTCGATAACCAGCATCAGCGGCTTGCAGGCAAAATCGACGATCGCGGAGCCGATCACATCCTGCCGCTTGAACGAATAGCCACCGGTCTCGACCTCGGCCAGGGCGCCCGCCAGCGCTTCCTGCGCCGGCGAAGGATTGCGCCGCATTTCACGCGCGCGCTCGTGCAGGGCATCGAGCCGCTTCTCCGAAATCTCCCAGCCGCGACCTTTCTTCTTGATCGCGGGGGCTTCGTCAGCACCGGCGGCACGGACGGTCAGTGTCTTCTTCATCCGACGCTCCCTTCGAGCGAAATCCCCAGCAGCTTCTGCGCCTCGACCGCGAACTCCATCGGCAGCTGCTGCAGCACTTCCTTGGCAAAGCCGTTGACGATCAGCGCCACCGCCGCTTCCTGGTCGAGCCCGCGCTGCATCGCGTAGAACAGCTGGTCGTCCGAAATCTTACTGGTGGTCGCTTCGTGCTCGATTTGAGCACTGGGATTGCGCACCTCGATATAGGGCACAGTGTGTGCACCGCAGTCCTTGCCGAGCAGCAAGCTGTCGCATTGGGTGAAGTTGCGCACCCCTTCGGCCTGGGGGGCTACCCGCACCAGTCCGCGATAGGTGTTCTGGCTCTTGCCGGCCGAGATCCCCTTCGAGACGATGGTCGAGCGGCTGCCCTTCCCGTTATGGATCATCTTGGTGCCGGTATCGGCCTGCTGGTAATTGTTGGTGACGGCGACCGAATAGAACTCGCCTACGCTGTCTTCACCATTCAACACGCAGCTCGGATACTTCCAGGTCACTGCAGAACCGGTTTCGACCTGGGTCCAGCTGACCTTGCTGCGCTTGCCCTGGCAGAGCGCGCGCTTGGTGACGAAGTTGTAGATCCCGCCCAGACCTTCGGCATTGCCGGGGTACCAGTTCTGCACGGTCGAATACTTGATCTCGGCATCGTCGAGCGCGACCAGTTCAACCACGGCGGCGTGAAGCTGGTTCTCATCGCGCATCGGCGCGGTGCAGCCTTCGAGGTAGGACACATAGCTGCCCTTGTCGGCCACGATCAGGGTGCGTTCGAACTGCCCGGTGTTTTCCGCATTGATCCGGAAATAGGTGCTGAGCTCCATCGGGCAGCGCACGCCTTCGGGAATGTAGACGAAGGTCCCGTCCGAAAAGACCGCGCAGTTGAGGGCGGCAAAGAAGTTGTCGCGCACCGGCACGACCTTGCCCAGCCACTGCTTGACCAGCTCCGGGTACTCGCGGATCGCCTCAGAGATCGAGAGGAAGATCACCCCCGCCTTCTTCAGCTCTTCACGGAAAGTGGTGGCGACAGAGACGGAATCGAACACCGCATCGACCGCAACCTTGCGCGCGCCTTCGACCCCGGCGAGGACCTTCTGCTCCTCCAGTGGGATCCCGAGCTTCTTGTAGACTTCGAGAATCTCGGGATCGACCTCGTCCAAGCTGGCGAGCGTCTTCTTCGGCTTAGGCGCCGCGTAGTAATAGGCGTCCTGGTAATCAATCGGCGGAATATTGAGCTTGGCCCAGTCCGGCGTCGGCATGGTCTGCCAGTGGCGGAAGGCCTTGAGCCGCCAGTCGAGCATCCATTCGGGCTCGTTCTTCTTGGCACTGATGAAGCGGACCGTATCCTCGTTCAGGCCCTTGGGCGCAAACTCGGTCTCGATCTCGGCCGACCAGCCGTGCTCATAATCGGCAACCTTGGCAGCAGCATCACGCGCGGCCTGGTCCTTGAGGGTGGCGTCCTCGCTCATGCCGTCACCCCACTCGTCTCAAGCGCGGCGAGCCGGATCAGCGAGACTTGCGAGAGGGCGCCGCGCAGCGCCTCGTTGACGATCGGCCAATGCGGCTTAACCGAGCAGCAGGCATCAAGCCCGCAATCGGAACGGGCATCGTCAACGCACTGGGTCAGCGCGATCGGGCCTTCGACCGCTTCGATAATGTCGGCCAGAGTGATCGCTGCGGCTGGCCGCGCCAGCTTCAGCCCGCCGCCTACACCGCGGGTCGAACGTAGCAGACCGGCGGCAGTCAGGCGGCTTACCAGCTTCTGCACGGTCGGCACCGGCAGGCCGGTTTCGGCGGCAAGTTCGGCAGCCGAAACGCGCATGCCGCCACAGTGGCGCGCGGCGGCGCTCATCGTGACGACGGCATAATCGGCCATGGAAGAGAGGCGCATGGGCGGTTCCAGCTAAATCGGACTGATTCTTTCCGAATTGCCCCTAGGCGCGTTTTGCGCGCAGATCAATCGTCCGGCATTCGCGCGATATTCGGCTTGATTTGGGTGTAGTTCCCAAGGCCGGTTGCCGCCGCCAGCACGCTTTCCGCACCCGCCACCAGCCGCTGCGGAGTGCGCCCCGTGAAGTGCCTGATTTCCCGGATCATGTGCGATTGATCGTAGAACAGGTTGAGCAACTGGGCGATCCGCTCGTCCGAAACGCCTGGAGCCTGGAGCAACGCCGCGACCCTTAGCGCGCGGTACTTGCGCATCAGCTGCTTGGGCGCGCAGCCGAAGTAGCGGGTGATCAGACGCTGCAGCTGGCGCGCGGAATAGTCGAGCTGCGCCTGAAGATCGGCGAGGGCTGGATCAAGCGAGGTCGATAGCCAGTCGCTGACAATCCGGGCCAGCCGGACGTGTTCCGGATTCAGTTTTTGCAATTGGCCGGCCAGCTGCACGGAAAGCGCCTGGGCCATGGCTTCGGCATTGAGCGAGCCATTCGTCCAGCCGGCGCGAAACCTGTCACCAAGCTCGTGCACACCATCGCCCAGCACGGATCCTGCCTCATCCGCGCGGTCGGCCCACCGGGCAGCGTCGCGCCCGGTCAGCGCGAACCAGCCAAGCGGTGACAGCGCCGCAGCGACCATCCGCAATGGCCCGTCCACTTCCAGCCCGACGGCCGCATTGGTTGGTGCCAGCAGCGTTTCCGGGTAGGCCGGGTCGATCCGGCCGGAAGCGAAGCGCAGCGATCCCGTGCCCTGCAGCACGATGGCAAGGTAACCCACCGCTGCCGGCAATGTGTCCGTGATGCGATGCTCGTCGCATTCCAGTGTGAACAGTGTCGTGAAGTAAGGTTGCAAGCTGATTGGCGGCGGATAGTGGGTCAGCCGGATCAGGCCCTGGGGCGTCAGGGCCGGGGTGGTATCTGCCGCATCATCCGCAGTGCGGGAGTTCCTGTACATCACGTATAAACTGCAGGTTCGGATCGCCGCAGGCAATAGACCATTGGCGATAGGTACCGGGAACCTAAAAAAAGCGACCCGGCTGCTGATGCAGCGGGTCGCTTCGAAAGTTTTGGAGCCGCAACACAACGTTGCGGTCCTTCGGGTCGCTCGAGTCGGATAGCCGGGATCAAGGCGAAACGATTGTATGGAATCGTCAAATGTTTCCGGCTGCGATTGTCGACATTGCGGCGGCCCGCTGCCATAGGAGCGCGACAAGCCTATGCTCTATCCATTGCTGCGCCCCGCCCTGTTCCTGATCGATGCCGAGCGTGCGCACCGGTTGACGATCGATGCGTTGAAGCTGTTGCCGCATGGCGGCCCGGCCCGCCCGGGCGCGCTGGCGACCGAGGTGGCGGGCATTGCCTTTCCCAATCCGCTGGGCATGGCCCCGGGCTTCGACAAGGATGCCGAAGTGCCCGATGCCGTGCTGGGCCTTGGTTTCGGCTTTACCGAGATCGGGACGGTCACTCCGCTGGCCCAGCCCGGCAACCCGCAACCGCGCCTGTTCCGCCTTCAGGAAGACCGCGCGGTGATCAACCGGATGGGCTTCAACAATGGCGGACTTGCAGCCGCGCGGGCCCGGCTCGCCAAGCGCAAGCGGGTGGGCGTCGTCGCCGCAAATGTCGGCGCGAACAAGGAATCGACTGACCGGATCGCCGATTACCTGGCCGGAATCGCCGCCTTCCGCGATCTGGCAAGCTACATCACCGTCAACATCTCGTCGCCCAACACCCCCGGCCTGCGTGACCTGCAGGGCGACAAGGAACTGAACGACCTGCTCTCTGCGATCGCCGCCGAGCGGCAGGCAGGCGATCCGCCGGTCTTCCTCAAGGTGGCGCCCGATCTGGACGAGGCTGCCCCGGCCCGGATCGTGGAGGCCGCGATCAAGCACGGCATTGCCGCAATTATCGTGTCCAACACCACAATCACGCGGCCGCAGGGCTCTTCGGCGCTGAAGTCCCGCCATGCTGGCGAGGCCGGCGGCCTGTCGGGGGCGCCCTTGCGCGACCTGGCGCAAGCGCGGCTGCGGGATTTCCATGCTGTTGCCAGGGGCGCGATCCCACTGGTGGGCGTCGGCGGGATTGCCACGGCCGAAGATGCCTGGGCCCGGATTCGGGCCGGGGCCAGCTTGGTGCAAGTCTACAGCGCGATGGTCTACGAAGGGCCGGGCCTGGCCCGCCAGATCACCCGCGGGCTGGAGCAGCTGATGCGGCGGGACGGCTTCACCAGCATTGCGGACGCCGTTGGCAGCGAATAACCGCGTCGCAGCTACTTCCCGACCAGCACCACCCCTTCGCGGCGCGGATCAAACCCGCCATCGATCTTGCCGTCGCGGATCAGCACCGCGTGGACGCCTGAGTCCTCGCCCTGCCCCGGCGCCAGCGTCACCCCGCGCTCGGCCAGACCTGCCTTCAGTTCGGGACTGAACTTGGTGACTTCGCCGTTGAAGCTGTTGCCGCGCGCGACCAGGTTGGGCTGCGCCAGCGCCTGCTGCATTGGCAGACCCCAGTCGATCGCTGCGACCAGCGACTTGCCGACATAGGCCAGAATGGCATTGCCCCCGGCCGAACCGATCGCCCCCGCGAAGCGGCCTTGCTGGTCAAACAGCACCAGCGGCACCATTGACGAGCGCGGCCGCTTGCCCGGTGCCACGGCATTGGGTGACTGATCGCCGTTTTCCTGCAGCGGGTTGAACGAGAAGTCGGTCATCTGGTTGTTGAGGAAGAACCCGTCGACCATCCGACCTGAACCAAAGATTGATTCAACGGTGGTGGTCATGGAGACGACATTGCCGCGCGCGTCGCGAACGATGAAGTGGGAAGTGCCGGCTGGCTCGAGCGTGCGGTCGACAATCGCCACGCCCGCGCCGCGCGGCTTGCCAGGTTCAACGCTGGTGGCAGCAGTCTTGCCGATCAAGGCTGCCCGCTGATCAAGGTAGGCCGGCTCGATCATCCCGGCGACAGGCACCTTCACGAAATCGGCGTCCCCAACATACGTGTCGCGGTCGGCATACATCAGCCGGCTCGCCTCGGCGAAAAGGAACCAGGCCTGCGGATCATTCGGCCCACGGCTGGCGATGTCGGTCCGTTCCAGCAGGCCGAGCAGGGCCAACATGCCGACCCCGCTGGACGGCGGGGGCGGCGCGCAGACCTTGTAGGTGCGATAGGGCGCGCAAATCGGGGTACGCTTGACCGGATTGTAACCGGCGAGGTCCGCCATGGTCATGGTTCCGGCCAGCGGCCCTTCGCGGGTGCGCGCAACAATCTTTGCCGCGGTGCTGCCGCGATAAAGCGCATCGGGACCATCTTTGGCCAGCCGGCGCAGGAAGGCGGCGTAGTCCGGATTGCGCAGCCGGTCCCCGGTGGCCATCCTGGTGCCGTCAGGGCGCGAGAAATAGCGCTTGGCATCGGGCACATCGAGCTGCGGATAGGACTGGGGCAGGAACCGGCCAAGGCGCGGGCTGATTAGGAAGCCTTCATCCGCTGTACGGATCGCCCCATCGAACAGGCTGCTCCAGGGCAGCTTGCCATGCTCTCGGTGGGCCAGGGCCAGGGCGGCGACTGCGCCAGGAACGCCGGTTGCACGCCCGGAAACCACTGCCTCGCGAAATCCGAGCGGCTTGCCATCGTTGCCCATGAACATCGACCGGCTGGCCTGCGCCGGTGCGACTTCGCGGCCATCGTAGACCACCAACTGGCCGGTCTTGCCATCAAGATGCTGCATGATCGTGCCGCCCCCCATCCCTGAGGATTGCGGCTCAACCAGTGAAAGCATGGCCTGGACAGCAATAGCGGCGTCGATCGCATTGCCGCCGCGTTCCAGCACGTCCATCCCGGCCCGGGCGGCCAACGGATTGGCGGCAATAACGAATGGCTGGACCGGCGCGGTCGCCGTGCTTGCCGGTTTCGAAGCTTGTGGGGTGGTGCAGGACGCGGCGAACAGCGCAATGCAGGCGAGGGAAAGTCGGAACGAGGCCATCTCCGCTTCTTAGGGTTAGAGCGCAGGCGTGGCAATCGAAGCACCGCAATGACAATCGGCCAGATGGCCCAGAGGCTTGCCGCTACGGCAAAGCTTGCCTAGGGACTTTGTCCATACGGGGTAGGGTGCTGCAGAGAGGGGCAGTGCAATTTATGGATATTGGTGATTTCCGGGCCGCCCGGAACCTGGTCGAACTGTTTCTGCAGCGTGCCGACGCAAAGGGCGATGCGCCCTTCCTGTCGGCCAAGCGCGGCGGATCTTGGCGCGCGATTTCCTGGGCTGAAGCCGCCCGGCAGGTTTGCCTGCTGGCCGAAGCGCTGCGGGCGATGGGCCTGAAGGATGGAGACCGCGTCATGCTGGTTTCCGAAAACCGGCCAGAATGGTGCATCGCCGATTTCGCGATCATGGCCGCCGGCTGCGTGACCGTGCCGGCCTATGTCACCAACACCGAGCGTGATCATCTGCACGTGCTGGAAAACTCTGGCGCACGGGCCGTGATCGTTTCTGACGGCAAGCTGGCCAAGCCCCTGCTGCCGGGCGTGCTGGCGGCCGGGCAGGCCGGCTTCGTGATCGGGATCGAGCCGCTGCGGATCGCCCAGACCGGCCAGTTCGAATATCGGGACTGGGCCAGCTTGCTGACCGGCGACGCCGCGAAAGCCCGCGAAGCGATCGACCGGCGGGTGGCGAAGATCAAGCGCGAGGATACCGCCTGCATCATCTACACCAGCGGTACGGGCGGCGCCCCGCGCGGCGTGTTGCAACACCACGGCGCGATCCTGTGCAATGTCGATGGCGCGGCACGGATCCTGGCCGAGGACTTCGGCTGGGGGGATGAGGTGTTCCTTTCGTTCCTGCCGCTCAGCCACGCCTATGAGCATACCGGCGGGCAGATGCTGCCGATCGGGATGGGCGGGCAGATTTTCTATTCCGAGGGCCTCGAAAAGCTGGCCAGCAATATCGAAGAGGTGCGCCCGACGATCATGGTCGTGGTGCCCCGCCTGTTCGAGGTGCTGCGCACGCGGATCATGAAGCAGGTCGAGAAGCAGGGCAGGGTCCCGAACTTCCTGATGGGCCGGGCGCTGGCGATTGGCGGGATCAAGGCCCAGCGCGAAGGGAAGGGCCGGCTGCGCGACAAGCCGATGGACCTGCTGCTGGAGAAACTCCTCCGGCCCAAGATCCGCGCCCGCTTCGGCGGCCGGATCAAGGCGATGGTATCGGGCGGCGCGCCGCTCAATCCAGAGGTTGGCACCTTCTTCGAAGCGATGGGGCTGACCATGCTGCAAGGCTATGGCCAGACCGAAGCCGCTCCGGTGATCGCCTGCAATCGCCCCAAGGTCGGGCTGAAGATGGACACCGTCGGCCCGGCGATGGAGGGGGTCGAGGTCAAGATCGCGCAGGACGGCGAAATCCTGGTCCGCGGCGAACTGGTGATGCATGGCTACTGGCGCAACGAGGCTGAAACGGCCCGCGTGCTGAAGGAGCCGGAAGGAGAGCCCGGCGCGGGTATCTGGCTGCACACCGGCGATATTGGCCACCTCGACGACAAGGGCCGGATCGTCATCACCGACCGCAAGAAGGACATGATCGTCAACGACAAGGGCGACAACATCTCGCCCCAGAAGGTCGAGGGCATGCTGACGCTCCAGCCCGAGATCGCCCAGGCGATGGTGGTGGGCGACAAGCGGCCCTACATGGTTGGCCTTGTCGTGCCAGATGCCGAATGGGCGCTCGAATGGGCAAGAGCCCAGGGCGAGAAATTCGACTTCAAGGCACTGCAGGACTTGCCCGCTTTCCGTTCGGCGATCCGTGCGGCAATCGACCGGGTCAACCAGGACCTCAGCGTGATCGAAAAGGTCCGCCAGTTCACCTTCGCGGACGAAGCGTTTGCGATCGAGAACGAGGAAATGACGCCCAGCCTGAAGATCCGCCGACACAAGCTGAAGGAACGGTACGGCGAGCGGCTCGACGCGCTCTACAAGGGCTGAGGCCTAGCGCCGCCAGGGCAGCAGGCTGAGCAGGCGCGCCAGCAACGAAGCACGCGGGGCCGCTGCAGCTTCCTGCACGACCGCCGGTTCGTCCGCTTTCTCCAGCCAGCCAATGCCAAGCGGCCAGGCTGGACCCAGGTCGGGCAGGGCCGCCTTTACCTCAGCCACCGGTTGCGGTTCTGGTTCTAGCTCGGGCTCGACAGTAGGTGTCTGCGCGGCGATCAGGGCCTTGAGGCGGCTGCTGATATCGAGGTCGATCTCGAACGAGGTGAATCCTGGCTCGACTGGCGCGCGCTGGCGCAGGAGCGGGGCGGGCGCGATTGGCTCAGGTTCAACCTGCTCAACCTGCTCAACTTGCTCAGCCTCTATCGGCTCCGGCTCGGGCCATTCAACCACGCGGGCGTCCTCAGGGGGAGGCGGGGGTGGCAGATCGAAATCGGGTTCGCGGTCCCATTCGGGTTCGTACTCGTCCGGCTCCGGCGCCACAAATGGCGGTTCGGCCGGCGTCAGCCCGGCTGGTGCGTGATCTGGTTCTGGCTCGTAAGCTGGCGCTTCGGGTGTCAGCAGGTCGCGGAAATCCCAGGAATGGGCTGGCTTGCGCTTGACCAGCAGCGGACCGTTGGGATTGGGTAGGATGATCCCGTCATCCGGCACCACTTCGGCCAGTTCAGGGACTGGTTCGGCAATGGATTCGGCGACCGGCTCGGCCTCTTCCGCTTCGCGGTGATGCAGGCCGCGCAGGTTCGCGATCCGCGCCGCGGTTTCGGTTTCGGTTTCCTCGACCACCAGCACGGCACGCTTGCGCGCGCGCGGGATGCCGGTGACCAGCAGGCTGCTGTAGCGCGGCCCAGGGATATAGGCCGCCGCCGGATTGGCTTCGGCGCCTTCACCCTTCAGGGCCTGCTCGGGCATGCCGGCGACCGGCGCATCAAAATAGGGGTAGACCCCGTTGCTGCCGGCCATCACGCAAATCGGACGCGGCAGGCCATCGGCTGCGATCCGGTCGCTCACTGCCTGGAAAAGCAGGACCGAGAGCAGGCAGGCGCCGAGGGAGCCGGCACGGATCTCGTCCTCGTCGGGCACGTCCATTGCCAGCAGGCGCGCTTCCAGCTGAGCGAGCGCGCCGTGGAGATCATCGATCCCTTCAAGCTGCAGCGTGGTGTCGGTCGCCTTGCCTTCACCGGCCCAGGTGCAGCCGTAATAGGAATAGCCTTCAAGCAGGTTTTCGCGATCGCTCTCCGAAAAAGGAAAGGCCGAATCGTTGAAGTATTCCACTTCGATCAGCGGGCGCAGGTGGCCGCGCTCGTCAGGCTGCGGCGGATTTTCGCCGGGCCAGCCGAACGCGATTGAAATCGCGGTGATCGGGCGGCCGGGTTCATCATAGGCCCGAATGCGGGTGGCGAGATCGTTCCAGCCGTGCAGCTGAAGATCTGAACTATCGACTGAAAGGAAGCGCGCGGGCAGAACCCCGCCCGGTCCAGCATCCGCCGCGAGCAAGCGGCGCAGCCGCTTGATGGCCTCGTCGGGCCGGTTCTCCCGCAAGCGGGCTTCGATCGAGCGGCGGAATTCCTCTTCGCTCAAACCGTCGGCAAAACTGGTGGTCACGCGTGCTACCCCCTGGGCGTATGCGGGGCAGGATCACCTGCAATGGTTTATTTGAAGTTACGAAGCGGCAATTTGGCCAATCACGCCGCCTCTTTCTCCACCCACTCGGGATAAAAACTGGGCGCGCGGTTCGACCAGCCGGGTGCAGTGGCGGCAGCCTCGCTGATCGACTGGAGCAGGTGCTTGCGCCGTTCCGGCTTGATTTGCGGCAGGGCCGCAGCAGCGCAGAAAGCGGAAGGCAGGAAGGGCCGGGCCTCGGCTCCGAGGAGCCGCTCGTAAAGGAAGCGGTAGGCCGAAAAGCAGGTCAGCCGGTCCTGGGCTATGTCGAATGCGGAGACGCGCAGCAGCTTGCCCATGAAGGTTTCAAGGCCGGCAAAGTCGCTGTCAGCTGGAATCCGGTCACGCAGCGCCTCAAGCTCTCGGTAGACCACATACTGGCTGCGGATCGCGGCGGTTTCCTCGCCGTCACGCGCCCACAGCTTGAACGCATCGTTACGGCCCAGCCCGACATCGAGGCTGCGCTTGATGTAGCGTTGTTCACATGCAGTGAAGCTGGCGAACTCGCTCAGTTCGGCAATTGTCAGCGATGCAGTTCCGGTCTTGGCCATGACGTGCCCCTTTCCAATGGGGCTAAGTCACCACGATATGGTTATGATCCCATTAACCGTAATGCCTAGATCAAGCCTGCCAGCGGACTGGAGGGATCTGCGTACTTGCGAGTAGCCATTCGTCCGGAAAGATAGGCATGGCGCCCGGCCTCTACCGCCAGCTTCATCGCCCGGGCCATGCGGAGCGGATCCTTGGCCTCGACAATCGCGGTGTTCATCAGCACGCCGTCGCAGCCCAGTTCCATCGCCACTGCGGCATCAGAAGCCGTGCCAACCCCGGCATCGACCAGCACCGGCACTGAAGCGCCCTCGACGATCAGCCGGATCGTCACCCGGTTCTGGATGCCGAGCCCGGAGCCGATCGGTGCACCCAGCGGCATGACCGCGACCGCCCCGGCATCTTCAAGCTGCTTCGCCGCGATCGGATCGTCAGTGCAGTAGACCATCGGCAGGAAGCCCTCTTTGGCCAGCACTTCGCAGGCCCGGATCGTCTCCACCATGTTGGGATAGAGCGTGCGCGCCTCGCCCAGTACTTCCAGCTTGATCAGGTCCCAGCCGCCGGCTTCGCGCGCCAGCCGCAGTGTGCGGATCGCGTCTTCGGCGGTGAAGCAGCCAGCCGTGTTGGGCAGGTAGGTAATCTTCTTGGGATCGATGAAGTCGGTCAGCATCGGTGCCTTGGGATCCGATACATTGACCCGGCGCACGGCGACCGTGACGATTTCAGCGCCCGAGGCTTCGACTGCGGCAGCGTTTTCGGCGAAGTCCTTGTACTTGCCGGTGCCGACGATCAGCCGCGAGCGGAAAGTGCGGCCAGCAACGGTCCAGGTATCGGCGTCTGTCTGGGCGGCATGGTCACCCCCGCCGACGAAATGGACGATCTCCAGCACGTCACCCTCACCCAGCATCACATTGCCAAGGGTGGAGCGCGGGACGATCTCGCCATTGCGTTCAACCGCGACCTTGGATGGGTCGAGATCGAGGCTGCGGACGAGGTCGGCGACAGAGCCGGGCGCGGCGCGGCGGGGTTCGCCGTTGACGGTCAGGGAAAGCTGGTCGGTCATCACCGCGTGCAGATAGCGACCGGTGGCAATTTGGCAATGGAGCGAAAAGGGCAGTTGCGCCGGCGCGAACCCGGTCTCAAGACAGCCTGAGGTTGCGCCAGTGGGCCCAGGCCAGCAGCGATACGCCCGCAATGGTCAGCAATGCCTCTTCCACGCCGTGGCCAACGAACAGGGCGACTGCCATCAGCGCCAGACCCGCACCCCCGACCTGCAACGGCTTGGGATCGCGATGACGGACCACGCCAATCACCAGGGTGACGGCCCCGACGGCAATCGCCAGTGCCAGGCCAGCCCGGTGAATCACAGGCGCGAACAGGAACTGCCCGCCCAGGCCCAGCCCGGCTACCAGCAACAGCCCGGCCAGGCAGTGCAACATGCACAGCCCCGACAGGAGCACGCCGAACCGGTCAAGCCGGCCGCGAATCGAGAGGAGCGCGTCACGCATCAAGCGGTCCATATATGTTATAGTATTACATCCCGCAAGGTGGGCTCAAAAGCCGACTTGCGCTTTTGCGCGGGCCGGAGCAGGGGCCAAAACCATGACAGCAGCCCTTCCCCGGCCCCTGGCGCTTGCCCGGTGGCTCTTCGCCGTCGCGGCCCTCGTGGTCTTCATCGTCGCCGTGGGCGGGATCACCCGCCTGACCGAATCCGGACTTTCGATCACCGAATGGAAACCGGTCTCGGGCGTGCTGCCGCCGCTCAACGACGCGCAGTGGCAACGGGCCTTCGATGATTACAAGCAGATCCCCCAATATATCGAGGTCACCGGCCCCGCTGGCATGACCCTGACCGATTTCAAGTTCATCTTCTTCTGGGAATGGGTCCACCGGCTGATCGCCCGGATCATTGGCCTGGCCTTTGCCCTGCCGCTGGCTTGGTTCTGGATCAAGGGGGCGATTCCCAAGGGTTATCATGGCCGCCTATTGGCGCTGCTGGCGCTGGGCGGGCTGCAAGGAACGGTCGGCTGGTGGATGGTCTCCTCAGGCCTCAGCGCCGATGTCCGGGTCAGCCACTTCCGCCTCGCGACTCACCTGCTGGTTGCGCTGTTCACGCTGGGCGGGCTGGTCTGGACCGCGCTGGACCTGCGCGCCCTGGCCCGCGGTGAGGATCGCGCGCGGCTCACTCCGCTGGCCTCGGTAGCGCTAGTCGCACTGGCCTTGCAGCTGTTCATGGGGGCGCTCGTTGCCGGCATGCGGGCGGGCTATGTGGCTGGCTCAGGCTGGTTCAACTGGGATGCCTGGCCGCTGATGCAGGGTCGTTTCGTGCCCGATGGTATCGAATGGGCCGCGGGCAAGATCCACGCGCTGCTCAACGATCCGTTCCTGACGCACTTCGTCCACCGCTGGTGGGCCTGGGTGGTCGTTGCAATCCTGGTAGTGATGGGGCGCAAGTTGCGCGCGACCGATCGCCGCGCGTCGATCGCGATCCATTCAGCCTTCGGTACGCAGGTGCTGCTGGGGATTGCCACGGTGATGAGCGGCGTGGCCCTGTGGCTGGCCGTAGCCCACCAGCTGGTCGGTGCCCTGCTGGTCGCCAGCACGGTCTGGGGAGCCCATGCGCTGGGCCTGCGCGCGACCAAGGCTTGACGAACCCGTCCCGGCCTGCGCGAATAGCGTGCAGAATCAAGGGGCGGGCAGCAGCGTGAGGCAGGCAGGCAGGAGATCCAAGGGATGAGCGCGCGGGCCATCCTGCTTGCCGGGATCGCCGCGATCAGCCCGGCTGCGGCAGCCCATGCGGCGCCCGCTGCCTCGCTCCCAGCTGCCTTCGCACCGCCTGAAGACCCGGTCATGATCAGCCGGACGGTCGTGCGCAGCCTGTTCGACGGCAAGGAAGTCCGGGCCACGCGCCGCTACCTCGTCTGGTTCCGGCCCGAGGCGGATGGCTGGCGGATCGAGGGCGAGTTGCGCGACGTGATTGTGGAGGTTCCCCCCGCACTCGAACAATTTGCCGGGCTGGAGCGCAACCGGACCGAGCCGGGGTTTTTCCCGATCCTGCTCGATTCCAGCGGCCACCTGAAGCCCCGCGCCAAACCGCGGCTCGGTGACGGATCGCGTGCCCGCGCCGCCGCAGTGGGGGAAATGATGATCGCCGGGGCAACGACTTCGCTCAGCGCGCGCAATCAAGCCAATGCCATGCTGACCCAGGTGGTCATGGCTGGCAACAACGGCACAGCCTGGCCGGAGGACCTG
Organism: Sphingomonadaceae bacterium; assembly: GCA_009926135.1. GTDB lineage: Bacteria > Pseudomonadota > Alphaproteobacteria > Sphingomonadales > Sphingomonadaceae > Novosphingobium. Next base: position 103,206 of record RFPL01000001.1, on the reverse strand, counting down.
TTCAATCCCGCACAGGCCGAGACGCTGGAAACGCGCGGAATCGCCCTGCCTGATGGCAGCCGCGGCAAGATCGAAATTGCCGTGCGCGCTGCTGGTCTTGCCCCGGGCAATTTGCCGGCTCAGGTCGAACGGATCGTCCGGACCGATCTTGGGGCGACCCGCCGCAACTCGCGCGAGATCTGGACCTTCGAATTGCTCAAACCCTGACCCGGTAATATTTTACCTCTCAGAAGATCCGCCGGATTGCTTGACTTTTGCGGCGTCATCGACGATTGGGCCGCCTTCCCGCGCTGACGGAAGCGATTCCGCCCAGCGTTGCGAATATGGGATTTGACCTGTTTTTCAGAAAGGGAGTGGCCATGAAGGCGCTTTCCAAGGTCACCCGGTCGATCAAGCCGGCCGAGGTGGAAAAGAAGTGGCATCTGATCGATGCCGAAGGACTGGTGGTCGGGCGTCTTGCCGTGATCATCGCCAATCATCTGCGCGGCAAGCACAAGCCGACCTTCACCCCGCACGTCGATTGCGGCGACCATGTGGTCGTGATCAACGCCGGCAAGGTCAAGCTGACTGGCAACAAGCTGAAGCAGAAGACCTATTACAAGCACACCGGCTATGCTGGCGGCATCAAGGAAGTAACCGCAGCCAAGGTGCTGGACGGCCGCTTCCCCGAGCGCGTGCTTGAAAAGGCGGTTGAGCGCATGATCCCCCGTGGTCCGCTGGGCCGCAACCAGATGCGCGCCCTTCACCTTTACGCCGGTGCCGAGCATCCGCATGCGGGCACTCAGCCCCAGCCGCTCGACGTCGCTGCCATGAACCGCAAGAACAAGGTGGGTGCCTGATGTCTGACACCACGCTCAATGATCTGGCCGACCTCGGCGCTGCTGCCGATGTCACCGCCACCCCCGCCGCTCCGGCTGCGCCGCTTCGTGAAAAGGAAGTCGACGCCCAGGGCCGTGCCTATGCCACCGGTCGCCGCAAGGATGCCGTGGCCCGCGTCTGGATCAAGCCCGGCTCGGGCAAGGTGATCATCAACGGTCGTGACCAGGAAGTTTACTTCGCCCGGCCGACCCTGCGCCTCGTGATCGACCAGCCGTTCCAGGTTGCCGAACGTGCCGGCCAGTACGACGTGATCGCCACCGTCAAGGGCGGCGGTCTCTCGGGCCAGGCCGGTGCCGTCAAGCATGGTATCGCCCAGGCGCTGACCAAGTTTGAACCGGTCCTGCGCGGTGTCGTCAAGGCCGCTGGCTTCCTCACCCGCGATAGCCGCGCGGTCGAGCGCAAGAAGTACGGTCGGGCCAAGGCTCGCAAGAGCTTCCAGTTCAGCAAGCGCTGATCCTGGTTCGCCAAAGCTATGCAAAAAGGGTCGGCCGCAAGGTCGGCCCTTTTTCGTTAGACTTCAAAACAGGGATTGCCGCCCCATGGAACAGCACGCTCCTTTAGCTGCCACTCCAACCCGGATGATGATTGCAGGCCGGATCGGCTGGTTGCGCGGCGCAGTGGGTGCTGGCCTGGCGATTGCCCTGACCGCGCTGATCGGTCGTATGGCGCTGGGCAACGACCCGGCCCTGCCGTGGCTGGTTGCTTCGATGGGTGCGTCTGCAGTGCTGATCTTTGTCCTGCCTGCCAGTCCGCTCGCGCAACCCTGGCCCGTGTTCGGCAGCCACCTTATTGGCGCGGCGATAGGTCTGATGGTCCATGCCCTGCTCGGCGCGACCTGGCTAGCCGCCGGTCTCTCGGTCGGCCTGGCCATCGCCGCGATGAGCACGCTGCGCTGTCTGCACCCGCCGGCAGGTGGCACCGTGCTGCTGACCGCCTTGTCCAGTCCGGCCGTCACAGCGGCCGGCCTGTCGTTCCTGATCACGCCGCTGACAGTCAACGTCATCGTCCTACTGGCTGGCGGGATCATGTGGAACCGCCTGACTGGCCATTCCTATCCCCACCGGGCCACACCGCAGGCACCACAGCCAAACTGGATCGGCCATATCGAGGACAGCGATCTCGATGCCGTACTAGCCGAATGGGACGAAGTGCTCGACGTCAGCCGCGAAGATCTCTCCGCGCTGGTCCACGCAGTCGAAGGCAAGGTTCGCACCCGGCGCGAAGCCGAAGCTAAAGTGTCTGCGCCGCGACCGTAAAGCCCCCGTGGCCATCCAGAACCAGCCGGTTGAACGAGGGGCGGGAACTGCGCAGCCGCTGCGACAGCGTGCCCGCGCCAACGATCCGGATCGCATGGCCTTCAACCTCGACCACCTTGTCGAAGGGATCGTGGACATGGCCAGAGAGCACGGCTCCCGCCCCGGCCCGCGCCAGTGCCGCGAGCGCGTGCTTGCCCCCGCGGGTCGAAGCCGTGGCATGGGTATCGGCCTCGATCAGCGGGTGATGGCAGGCGACCAGTTTGAGCGGCACGTCGCGATGGTGCGACAGACCATGGAGTGCGGCGTCCAGGTCGGTCTGGCTGACCCGCCCCTTCGACCAGTTGAGCCGAAGCTGGGCGCGGGCGATCGTCTTCAGCGAAACTACCGCAACCTCGGGCAGCGCAATTTCGCTGCCCAGCTGGTGTTTCAACGCATGGAAATGGGCATAGGGGCGCGCCAGCCGGCGCAGCATCATATTGTAATAGGGCACATCATGGTTGCCCGGTTCGATCGAGACCGGTACCGGCAGACGAGCCAGCCATTCCGCCGCCAGCGCGAATTCCTTGGCGGTGCCGCGCATGGTCAGATCGCCCGTGCAGACCACGCCGGCGGGTCGCTCACGCTCGACCTCGGCAGCAAACCAGTCAAGCGCCTGGCGATCTTCAAAGCCGAAGTGGAGATCGCTGACGTGGTAGAGGATGGTCCTGGCCATCTTCACACGCGTCCGGTCAGGATCAGCCAGGCCGAGCCAGCATTGACCGCGCTGTAGCCGGCATAGAACCACAGCCAACCCACTGAACCGCCCGAAACCATCAGCATCGCGCCCAGCAGCATGATGAATTCCACCAGCAGGCTGAACCGGCCCCCCAACAAGTGAAAGAACCACGGCACCTGCCCCAGCAGCGGGTGTTCGCTGTTCAGCACGGCGCGGTGGACCGCGAAATTGCCAATGCCGAGCAGGAAGGTGAGTGCAATGAACATTGCCACCGCCCTAACACGCGATTCGCCGCGCTTACAGATCAAACGCTCGTGCTGTTCGCCGGATCGGCTCGGCGCTTGGTCGGTGATCCAGGCACTCGATCGGTCCGTAAAGGCACCTCGTCGAGAGTTGGTGTATCACTACACCAATACAGCATATCTCCTCGCTGCACCCCGCTTTTCGGTGCATGTCCCGAGGAGAACTGCCATGAACTTTCGCCCCCTGATTGCCGCCCTGTTGATCTCGGGCACCGTTGCCGTGCCCGCCCTCGCCCAGACCGGCGATGCCCTGCAGATCCAGACCAACGATCTCAACCTTGCCAGCGCTGCTGGCCGCGCCACGCTGGAGCGCCGCATTTCGGGCGCTGAACGCCAGCTCTGCATGAACGCCACCGCCACCGGATCGCGCAGCCGTGCGGCGCAGGAACAGAACACCTGCCGCGCCGAGGTCCGCCGCCAGGTTGCAGCGCAGTTCCCGGCAGCTGGCCCCAACAGCTGAACCCAGCCGGATACCCCCCACAGCCCCGGGGGTCTGGGCCGGACAGAGCGGGATGTGCGACCCCCGCCTGCCCGGCCCTAAATCTTGCCCAAGAGGCCTCAGCGCCCGGCCATGGCTTTCGCCTTGGCGAGATAGGTCCGCCCGATCCGTACCGCCGAACCATCGGCCAGTTCTGCAGACCAGACCCCCAGCCCATCGTGACGCAGCCCGGTGATCCGGTCGCGCCGCAGGATCGTGGAGCGATGCAAGCGGATAAAGCGCTGCGGATCGAGCCGCGCTTCGAGCCCGGTCACTGTCTGCAGCAACAGATAGCTGCGATCGCCAACATGCAGCCGGACATAGTCCCGTTCGGCATCGATCCGGTCTACATCGGTAGCCGCAATGCGCAGCAGTTCGGAGCGGTACGGGACCCAGAATTCGGTAAGCCAGTCCCCGCCTTGTTCGGCGCGCTCGCCGCGGCGGGCCAGCGCGCGGGCGACGGCACGCTCCAGCCGGTCGGGCGTGACCGGCTTCAGCACATAATCGACCGCATCAAGATCGAAGGCCTCGACCGCGAAGTTTTCATGCGCGGTCACGAAGATCACCGCCGGACGGGGTTTGCGACCGGTCAGCGCCCGGGCCACCGCCAGCCCATCGAGTTCGGGCATGGTCATGTCGAGCAGGACCAGGTCGGGCGAAAGCGCATCGATCATTCGCAGTGCCGCCGCGCCGTCCTGGGCGGTCCCGGCCACGTCCAGCCCGGCGAGGTCGCGGCAAATCACCTGCATCCGCTCGATCGCCAACGGCTCGTCATCGACGATCAGGGTGCGCAAGGGCGCCGTTGCAGCAGTGTCAGTCATGGCGCTCCAGGGGCAGGCGTATCTGTGATCGCCAGCCGCCGCCGACAACCGGGCCGGAAGAGATCTGGCCGGCATCGCCATAGCGGGCAGCCAGCCGGTCGCGGACATTGGCCAGGCCGATGCCGAAGCCAGGCTGGGCGTCCTTGGCGACCGGGCCGTCGTCGGCAACCTCGATCACCAGGCAGCCATATTCCTCGCGCGCGGCAACGGTCAGTGTGACCGGGCGAGTCGTGGCCGAGACGGCATATTTGACCGAGTTCTCGATCAGCGGCTGCAGGATCATCCCCGGCATCCGCGCATCGGCCAGTGCGGCAGGAATGTCGAACCGGGTGCGCAGCCGCTCCGGGAACCGCACGGCCTCGATCTCGAGATAGAGCCGCTGCAGCGCGATTTCCTGGTCAAGCGCGACATCGCCAGTGGGATCGCCCGCCAGGCTGCGGCGATAGAAAGTGGAGAGCGTCTGGATCATCTGCTCGGCCGCCTGGCTCTTTCCGGTCATCACCAGGGCTGACAGCGAATTGAGCGTGTTAAACAGAAAGTGCGGATTGACCTGATAGCGAAGCGACCGCAGTTCCGAAGCCTTTGCCGCGCGACGATACTCACCCTCGCGCCGCTCGGCCGCGCGGGCCTGTTCGGCATTCGCGAGCGAGAAGTAGAGCGCGGCCCAGGCCAACAGCAGATAGTAGCGGCCCAGGGCAACGTCGACGAGCTGCCGCAGGCGGTTGTCGGCGCGAGTCTCCGCATCGATCGTGATCGCAGGCCGGGCCTCGCCGGTGGCGGTTGGCTGGGCGGCGGGTGGCGGCGGAGCCGAACTGGCGACGACCTCCGCTTCGCGATCCAGCGGATCGACCAGCAGGTTGCCGCTTTCATCGCTGCGGATGCGCAGGCCTTCGCGCTCGCCGATGGTGGCGACAACGCGGTTCTCGATATCGGCAAAGACCATCTGGTTGATGGCCGCGAGCAGGACCGATGCCGGCAGGGCCATCAGCAACACCGCCCCGACCTTGACCCAAAATGGGCGCGGATCGAGCAGCCGGACTAGTGGCCACAGCGCAAAGGTCACCGCCATCGAGCCAAGCGTAACGAGGATTCGGCGCAGCAACAGCGCATCGAACAGCTCTAGACCGACCAGCCAGCCGCGCAGTGTCGCCAGGGCGAAATAGGCCAGCCAAACCCCGGCAATCGAGGCCAGCACCAGCTTGAACGGCACGCGCGGCGTGGAAGGCGCTGTCAGGTCCATGGGGCTCTTGACTAGCCGAAGAAAGACCGGCGGCGCCAGCGGCTTGGTCGAGCCGCAGGCGTCATTGGTCGAACGCACCGATTGCTCCGTTGCCGCCTATTTGACCGGCAGCAGGCCTTCGCGGGCAATCTTTTCCTTCCAGGCCAGCGGAGCGAGCTGATGGACATTGTTGCCTTCGCTGTCGACCGCGACAGTCACCGGCATGTCCTCGACAGTGAATTCATAGATCGCTTCCATGCCCAGATCCTCAAAGCCGACAACCTTGGCTTCACGGATGGCACGGGCGACGAGGTACGCCGCCCCGCCGACTGCCATCAGGTAGGCAACCTTGTGCTTCGCGATCACCTCGGTCGCGCCCTGGCCGCGTTCGGCCTTGCCGATCATGGTCAGCAGGCCCAGGTCGCACATCATGTCGGTGAAGCTGTCCATGCGGGTGGCCGTGGTCGGGCCAGCCGGGCCGACCACTTCGCCCATCACCGGATCGACCGGCCCGACGTAATAGATCGCGCGGCCCTTGAACTCGACCGGCAGCGGCTCGCCCTTGGCCAGCATGTCCTTGATCCGCTTGTGCGCGGCATCGCGGCCGGTCAGCATCTTGCCATTGAGCAGCAGCCGGTCGCCTTGCTTCCAGCCGCGAACTTCCTCGGCGGTCAGGGTGTCGAGGTTGACCCGCTTGGCGGCCTTGTCCGGCGTCCAGTGCACTTCGGGCCATTCCTTGAGATTGGGCTTTTCGAGGAAGGTCGGGCCCGAACCATCAAGGGTGAAGTGCGCGTGGCGGGTGGCGGCGCAGTTGGGGATCATGGCCACCGGCTTGGACGCGGCATGGCACGGCGCATCCATGATCTTGACGTCAAGGATTGTCGAAAGCCCGCCCAGCCCCTGGGCACCGATGCCCAGCGCATTGACCTTGTCGAAGATCTCGATCCGCATCGCCTCGATATCGGTCTGGGCCCCACGCTGCTTGAGCTGCGCCATGTCGATCGGCTCCATCAGCGCCTGCTTGGCCAGCAACATGCAATGTTCGGCCGTGCCGCCAATGCCAATGCCCAGCATCCCGGGCGGGCACCAGCCGGCGCCCATCTGCGGCAGCATTTCGACCACCCAGTCGACGATGTTGTCGCTGGGGTTCATCATCTTGAACTTCGACTTGTTCTCACTGCCGCCGCCCTTGGCCGCGACATCAATGCTGACCTTGCTGCCGGGCACCATCGTGACGTGGAGTACGGAAGGGGTGTTGTCGCGGGTGTTGCGGCGGGTGAAGGCCGGATCGGCGAGGACCGAGGCGCGCAGCTTGTTTTCCGGATGGTTGTAGGCGCGGCGAACGCCCTCATCGACCACTTCCTGGAGCGAGCGGCGGGAATCGAGCCGGCAGTCCTGGCCCCATTCGACGAAGACGTTGACGATGCCGGTGTCTTGGCAAATCGGACGATGGCCTTCGGCGCACATCCGGCTGTTGGTCAGGATCTGGGCGATCGCGTCCTTGGCGGCCGGGCCTTGTTCGGCCTCATAAGCATCCCCCAGCGCGCGGATATAATCCATCGGGTGGAAATAGCTGATGAACTGGAGCGCGTCGGCGACGCTTTCGATCAGGTCTTCCTCGCGGATCGTCACCATCTCGGTCATGGGCGTAGGTTCCTCGCACGGGTTGTTTGCGGCGCTTTAGTCATGGAACGGCCCTCCCGTCAAAGCGCTTGGCGCAGGCCGGTGCTTCGCCTAGAAGCAAGGCGATTGCGGCGCTGTGTTATTTGTGCAATACAGCCCGTAGAGAAGGGTTTAATCATGACTATCACTGCCGAGCGTCCGGGCACCGATCTTGCCGCCGCCCGCCGCGCGATGATTGACAGCCAGCTGCGCACCAGCGGGGTCAACGATCCTGCCGTGCTTGAAGCCTTCGCCCGCGTCGCGCGTGAGGATCATGTCCCGGCCGCCGCCCGCGCCCATGCCTATATCGACCGCGCGATTCCGCTGGACGATGGCCACGCCCTGGCCGCGCCGCTGTTCCATGGCCGGATGCTGATCGAAGCCGATTTGCGCAGCGATGACACAGTGCTGCTGGTATCGTGCGGCAGCGGCTACCTCGCCGCGCTGCTGAATGGCTTGGTAGCCAAGGTGACCACGATCAGTGCCGCCGATGCCGCAGCCGGCAAGGTCAAGGGCAGCTACAGCCTGGTCCTGATCGACGGCGCGATCGAACAATTGCCCGATACGCTTGGTGCCCGGCTGGAAGACGCTGGTCGAATTGTAACGGGTCTGGTCGAACGCGGGGTGACGCGTCTGGCCACCGGTCGCAAGGCCGCCGGGGCCGTGGCACTTTTGCCGCTGGCCGAGATGGGAATCCCGGTGCTGGCCGAATTCGCCGCACCGAAACGGTGGAGCTTCTAAGCATGGCCAATCGGCTTGGGCGGGCAATCCTGCTGGCGGGAATCGGACTGGCGGCAGCGCCGGCTCTTGCCGACGATCTGCGCGAAGCGCTGGTTCTGGCTTACAACACCAATCCCAATCTGCAGGCGGCCCGGGCCCAGCAGCGCGCTGTCGATGCCGGCGTGCCAATTGCCCGCTCCGCCGCCTTGCCGACGTTGAGCGGTGCCGCGGCGCACACCGAATTCGTCAAGCGGTCAGCCTCCAGCGTGGGTGGCCCGCTTGGCGGACCGGAACGCGCGACCACGGCCGATCTGACTGCCGGCATGCCGCTTTATGCAGGCGGAGCGATCCGCAATTCGATCAGTGCCGCCAAGACCCGGGTCGAAGCCGGCCGCGCCGATTTGCGCGGCGCCGAGACCGAAGTCTTCAGCCAGACCGTGGCCGCATATATGGATGTGATCCTGGGCCAGGCCGTGGTCGGGCTGAGCCGCGGCCAGGTCGGGGTGCTCGAGGTCAACCTTCAAGCCACCCGTGACCGCTTCGAGATCGGCGATCTTACTCGCACTGACGTTGCCCAGTCGCAGGCGCGCCTCAGCCTTGCGCGCGGTCAGGCCCGTTCGGCCGAAGCGCAATTGGTGGCAGCGCGCGAGCGTTACATCGCGGTCGTCGGCAAGGAACCCGTTGATCTTCAGGCGCCGCCGCCGTTGCCGGGCCTGCCGGCCGACGTCGAAAGCGCCGTCCAGGTCGCACTCGATTCGAACCCCGATCTGCTCGCTGCGCGCCAGCGGAGCAAGGCCGCCGGTTTCGATACTGCGGTCTCGGGTGCCGGGCGCCTGCCGCGCGTCAGTGTCTTCGCCGGGGCCGACTATACCGATTACCACGGCACGCTGGGCGGGGGCTCCCCACTGGTGAACCAGTCGGCGACGACCGGTCAGGCCGGGGTCCGTGCTTCGATTCCATTGTTCCAGGGCGGCCTGCCGGCAGCTCAGCGCCGTCAGGCGCAGGCCCGCGAAGGCGCGACGCTCGAGCAGGAAATCGCGATCGAGCGCCAGGTCATCTCCGGCGTCCGCGCCGCTTATGCCAGCTGGCAGGCCAGCCGCGAGATCATCGAATCCTCGCAGTCCGCGGTCGATGCCGCCAAGCTCAGCCTTGAGGGCGTGAAGGCCGAGAACACGGTCGGCAACCGCACCGTCCTCGACATCCTCAATGCCGAGCAGGAACTGCTGAACGCGCAGGTCCAGCTCGTCACGGCGCAGCGCAATTCCTATGTCGCCGGGTTCAACCTGCTGGCCGCCATGGGCAAGGCCGAGGCGCGCGATCTGGCGCTTGATGGCGGCGCGCTCTACGATCCGGTTGCCAATTATAAACGCGTCTCCGGCAATATCTGGGACTGGGCCAGTGACCCCGCACCCAAGCCGCAATCCACGCGGACCGTTGACACCAAGCCCCAGGACGGGACAGTAGCCCCAAGGTGATTCTGTCCCTGACCGGGACAAATGGGGGTAAGGCCATGCGCCAGGCGAGTGAACCGTCGGTCGAAGAGATCCTGGATTCGATCAAGAAGGTGATCGCGCGCGACAATCGCGCCGATGCCGCCGTGGAACGCAGGGAGCGCGAGGAACGCGGCATCAAGGCCAGCGAAGCTGAGGCCGAGGACGACGTGTTCGAGCTCGATGCAACCGCCGAATTGGTCGAGGACGATGCGGAGGAAGCGCCGCTGCTGCCCGAAAATACCGCCAGCTCGATGCGCGAATCGCTCGCGGCACTGGCCATGCTCGCCGAACCAGGCGTGCCGCCGCAGATTGTCCGTTCGGGCGAAACCTCGCTTGAAGGGCTGACCCGCGAATTGCTGCGCCCGGCCTTGGCCCAATGGCTCGACAAGAACCTGCCACCGCTGGTTGAGCGGATGGTCGCGGCCGAGATCGCCCGGATCGTCGGCAAAAAGGGCTGAAGGCCCTGCCCGATCCGATTTCCAGTCCGATCGAAATCGAAACGGCTGAGCGCACGCTCGCCCGGCTGGGCGGATTCGACACGCGCTGGCAAATCTTCCTCTGCGCCGATCCCGAAGAGCCAAAGTGCTGCGACCGAGCCACGGGTCACGCGGCCTGGCTATTCCTGAAGAAGCGGCTGGGCGAACTGGGGCTTGGCGGCCATACCGGGGTGCTGCGCAACAAGGTTGGCTGCCTGCGGGTCTGCGCCGCCGGGCCGGTCGCCGTCGTATGGCCCGGGCCAACCTGGTATCATTCGTGCACCCCGGACGTGCTGGAGCGGATCATCCAGGAACACCTGATCGGCGGTCAGCCAGTCGAAGAATTCCGGCTCAATCCGCCCGCCTGATCCCGGTCCCGGCGGGCACCCTTCACACCAATCGCTATTTTCAGTCGTCGATCGATTCGTCGTGACCAGTGCCGCTGGAAAGGAACAGCAGCGCCATCAGTGCCACCGTCAGCATGATTACCCCGGCGATCCCCAGCACGCTGGCGATGTAGAGATGGATCGAGGGCAGGCCGAATTCCCAGGCCAGGTAAGCGATCAGGACGATGCAGACTGCCAGGGTCACCAGGCTCCAGCGCTTTAGCAGCCGCTTGTAGCGCGACCAGGCAATCGCGGCGATTTCGGGGTTTTCGAGCGGAGAACGGGACATGGCCGCCGCCTCTGCGCCCCTCGCCGGCGCGATGCAAGTGGACGTTAGTCCCGGACTCGCCAATCCGCACAGATCGTGTCATCTTCCGGGATCTAGAGGGGAGTATCGCCATGACTATTGCCCGCCTGATCGAGGGGCGCAGTGGCCCCATCATCTCCATCGACGCGGTCGCATCGGTGCGTGATGCCGTCGCCCTGCTGGCCGAGAAGCGAATCGGTGCCCTGCCAGTGATGCAGGACGGCACGATCGCCGGGATCTTTTCGGAGCGCGATGTGGTCCATGGCTTGGCGCAGAACGGCCCGGCCATGCTCGACGGCCCGGTTGGTGCCGTGATGACGGCGCCGGTGATCTCGGTCGATCCGCAGACCGAAGTGCTCGAAGCGCTGGGGCTGATGACCCGCCGGCGGATCCGGCACCTGCCAGTAGTGCGCGGCGGGGCGATGATCGGCTTCATCTCGATCGGCGATCTGGTGAAGTATCGGATCGAACGGATCGAATCCGAAGCCCAGGCCATGCGCAGCTACATCCAGAGCGCCTGAGCCGGTCACCAGCCTTGCGGGCGGGGCCCACGCAGCTTACATCGAGCCCATGGACGCACCGACAATGACCCTCAGCCCCTCGGCTGCCGCGCGGATTGCGCTGATTGCCGAAAAGCAAGGCAAGCCGGCCGCGCTGCGTCTGGCGGTGGAAGGCGGCGGCTGCTCCGGTTTTCAGTACCGCTTTGGCCTGGCCGAAAGCATCGATGATGATGACCTTGTGGTCGAAACCGATGGCGTAAAGCTGGTGGTCGATCCGGTCAGCCTCGATCTGGTGGCCGGAAGCGTCGTGGACTTCGTGGATTCGCTTGGCGGTTCAGCCTTCAAGGTTGAAAATCCGCTTGCCGCCGCCGGCTGCGGCTGCGGTTCCAGCTTTGCCGTCTGAATCCTGAATGCGGATAGCCAGCTTCAACATCAACGGGATCAAGGCGCGTCTGCCGCGCCTACTTGAATGGCTGGAAGAAACCCGTCCGGCGGTCGCCTGCCTGCAGGAGATCAAGACCCAGGACGAGGGCTTTCCCGCCGCCGAGTTCGAGAAGATCGGCTATCACGCCGTCTGGCACGGGCAAAAGGGCTTCAATGGTGTGGCCGTGCTGGCCGATGGTACAACCCCGCAGGTCATCCAGCAGGGTCTGCCGGGCGATCCGACCGACGAACATGCCCGCTACCTCGAAGTGGAGGTGTTCGAGACCCGGATCGTCAATATCTATCTGCCCAACGGCAATCCCCAGCCAGGACCAAAGTTCGATTACAAGCTGGCGTGGATGGAGCGACTGCGCACGCGGATGCAGGCGATCATGGCCGAAGAAGTGCCGGCCGTTGTGCTGGGAGATTACAACGTGATCCCGACCGACCGCGATGTCTGGGCACCGGCCGCCATGGCCGACGACGCGCTGATGCAGCCCGCCTCGCGCGATGCCTACATGCGGCTACTGGCTGACGGCTGGACCGATGCGATTGCCACGCATAATCCGGGCGGCGGGGTCTGGACCTTCTGGGATTACCAGGCCGGAGCCTGGCAGCGCGATCACGGCTTCCGGATCGATCATGCGCTGCTCTCGCCTGAACTGGCGGACCGATTGAAGGCCTGCGGCGTCGACAAGGAATATCGCGGTCGGGAAAAGGCGAGCGATCACGCCCCGGTCTGGATCGAACTCCATCCGGTCGTCTGACAAGAGAAGGGGGGCCGCAGCCCCCCAACCCGTTTACCGATAGAACACGTGGTTATCGACCCGCGCCATGCGGGTCAGCCGCCAGCCGGGGCTGACATAGGCTGCGTGGAAGAACAGCGCACCCTCGACCGGGCTCTGCCAGGTGCCTTCGTGGGCAATCTGGGCCACGGCTACAGCATTCTTCCACTGCTTCGCCGTGCGCGGGCCGGTGGGCAGGCTGTTGCCACGGACGAAGGAAAACTGCGAAGGCTGGAACACCACGCCGCAGTATGAATCCGGGAAGCGGCCCGACTTAGAGCGGGCCACGATCACCCGGCCCACCGCCAGCTGGCCATTGAGCGTTTCGCCCTTGGCTTCATGGTAGATCGCAGTGGCAAGACAATTCAACTCGCGCGATAGTTCAGCCGGCTGGGGCTGGCTGGCCACCAATTCGGCCAGGCTGAGCGCGGGAGCGGCATCCTGATCTGTCACGGCAGCGGCACCCGTCACGCTGTCCTGGGGCAGCGGCTGGACCATCGGCTCGGAGATCATGGGGAGGGCTGATTCTGTCTCGATCGCAACGGGAGCTCTGCTCTCCGCTGCTGCGCCCGAACCGTCGGCGCTTGCAATGATCATCATTGCACTTGCCGCGACAGCAAGAACGCTGGCGCGGTTAAGTTTGGTACTGTTAAATATGCGGCGCATTCGTCCGTCTTATTGGGCGGTGGACGCACCTGGCGCAGGATGGGACGGGGGCTGAAAAACCTGGATCAGTCTGCCCTCGGCCAGAAAACCTGCCGGTTGTCCCCCGTCTGCGTGCTAGCATGAGTGGCCTGAACGCCCCTCGCGCCGCCTGCGCACAAACAAAGGTCCGGCCCCTTCTTTCCGCAGTGCAGCAAAGTCAATCTGGCGTTCAGGTTATTCCGATGAAGCGTTCACCATTCGCGATATCCAGTTCGACAATCCACAAGTCGGGGTCCTGGTTACCGCGCCGCGCCAGCCATTCATCCAGTTCGCGTTTGTTTTCGGGATCTTCGCGGCGAGTGAGTGTCCAGTCGCGGCTACCATCGGCCTGCGGCATGCGTTCATAGACCCGGCCGTTGCCGCCGCGTTCAGTCAGTACGACAAGGATTGTCCCGGCATCCTGTTCACCTTTTTGCAGCACGCTCGCGAAACCGCCTTCGGCTCCGGCCCGGCGGATCAGGGCGCCCACCTCAATGTGCGCGGGCAGGCGCGGCTCGGCGCTCAGCCTGCTGCTGCCTCGAGCCTGGCGGCATAGCCGGGCAGGCCCGACAGCGCGATCCGGCTACGCATGAACGTGCCGGTGCCCCGACCAATCTCTTCACCCTCGGCATCGACCAGCCGGCTCTCTGCCACCAGCACGCGCTTGCGGCCCGAAATCCAGCGGCCCTCGGCCACGACCCGGCCAGAGCGGACCGGCTTGGTGAAATGGAGGTTGAAGGCGGTGGTCAGCAGGAAGCGGTCCGTCACCAGGGTGTTCGCGGCATAGAACGCCGCATCGTCGAGCATCTTGAAGTAAATTGTGCCGTGGGCCGCGCCAGCGGCGTGAAAGCAGCGCTCGTCGACCATGAAGCTGATCCGTGCCGCACCTTCACCGGTAACCGCCAGCTCGGATTCGAACAGCCGGTTGATCGGTGCCGATGCGTACAGGCCTTCGAGCGCACGCCAGTGCAGCGCCGCGCCGCTGGCCGTGCCGTCAGGCAGCGTCGCGGTCGATGACATTGGCGAGCAGCGCATAAAGCGCCTCAGCCCCTGGGGCTTCGCCCAGGGCGGTGTGCATGGCCTCGTCGCGCATCATCCGGCTGATCGCAGCCAATGCGTGGAGATGCGCTGCGCCCGCCGATTCCGGAGAAAGCAGGCCAAAGACCATGCCGACCGGCATGCCATCGGCCGCATCAAATTCGACCGGCGCATCAAGCCGCAGGAATACCGCGACCGGGCGCGGCAGCCCGGGCAAGCGGGCATGGGGAATTGCGACGCCTCGACCGAACCCGGTGCTGCCCAGCCGTTCACGCTCTTCGATCCGTTCGAGCACGACGACGGGGTCAAGGCCGTAAACCGCGGCGAATCGCTGGGAAAGTTGCTCAAGAATTGCCTGCTTGCTGTCCGCAGCAATCGTGCCGACAGCATCAGGCAAGAGCGTGAAAAGTCCGGTCATGGCAATGGGATATGTCCGAAACGCAGTGGGCTTGGCGCGACCAAGGGGCAAGGGCGGCGGAAATCGCATCCGCACCATCAACCCCTCACCCTCACCAAAGGTTGCGCGGCCCATAGCCCCTTGTTCAGGAAGGTTCAACCCACCCGATCGAGCCATCGCCGCGCCGGTAAACCATGTTGTGTTTGCCGGTCCCGGCGTTCTTGAACAGCAGTGCATTGGTGTTGCGCAGGTCCAGCATCATCACAGCGTCGGAAACGGTTGCCTCGGGCACGTCGACCCGGGTTTCGGCAATCACTACCGGGGCATCGATGGTCACTTCCTCGATCTCGGCATCGGGTTCGACGAAGACGGTATAGGCCGCCTCTTCGGTCTTCAGGGCGTGGGCGGCTTCCTCGTGCCGGTCTTTCAGCCGGCGCTTGTAGCGGCGCAACTGCTTGTCGATCTTCTCCGCGGCCTGATCGAAGGCGACATGGGCATCGTGCGCGATCGCGGCGCCCTTCAGCACCAGGCCATGCATCACATGGGTAACGATATCGGCGCGGAAAGCCCCGGCCGGCGCGCGGTTGAAAGTGATCGTGGAGGACAGCGCGTGCGAAAAGTACTTGCCGACAATCCCGGACAGCCGTTCGTGGGCGTGGGCCTGAAGTGCCTCACCGGTATCGATCTGGTGGCCGGAAACGCGGATATCCATAAGACTTCTCCTCCGTATGTGCCCAACCTGCTCACGTTCGCCAGAGCGGCTCCTTGAGCGTGTCGAGAAACTGGGCGTGGGCAGCAAGTTCGTCCTCGCTGGGGGCAAACGGACGCGGCGCGCGCAGTGGCCGGTCGCGCTGGATGCGGGCAACAGGTTCGGCCAGGTCGGCACCAACCGCTTCAGCCGCCAGTTCCAGTCCGATTTGCCGGCCACCGGTCAGCTCGACATAGACCTGTGCCAGCAGCTCGGCGTCAAGTAGCGCACCGTGCAGCGTGCGGTGGCTACGATCGATGCCATAGCGGGTGCAGAGCGCATCGAGCGAATTTTTGGCGCCGGGGTGCCGGATCCGGGCCAGCGCGACGGTATCGATCATCCGCTCGCGCCCGAGCGGATCGAGCCCGCACTTTTCCAGCTCCATGTTGACGAAGCCAAAATCGAACCCGGCATTGTGCGCGACCAACATTGAATCGCCGATGAATTCCAAAAATTCGGCGGCCTTTTCGTGGAAACGCGGCTTGTCGGAAAGGAAGGTTGCGGACAGGCCGTGCACTGCCTCAGCAGCGGCGGGCATATCGCGGTCAGGATTGAGATAGCAGTGGAAAGTGGCCCCGGTCGTCACCCGATTGACCATCTCGACACAGCCGATTTCCACCAGCCGGTCACCGCTCCTGGGGTCAAGCCCTGTGGTTTCGGTGTCGAAGATGATCTCACGCATTACAAAACTGATATCGGCCCCGCTTTATCCGCTGGCAAGGGGTCGACTCGACTAAATCTGCTCCGAAATGATCGCATGGACCAACTGCTGCACGGCATGCCGCGTCTCAGCCAGCGAAGTGCCGGTATCGATGACGTAATCGGCCCGCGCGCGCTTTTCTGCGTCAGGGACTTGCAGTGCCAGGATCTGCGCGAATTTCTCTGCGGTCATGCCGGGACGGGCAAGCACCCGCTCGCGCTGCGCTTCGGCAGGGGCCGACACGACTGCGACGGCATCAAGCCCGTGACTGCCGGCCTTCTCGAAAAGCAGCGGGATGTCGAACACGATCAGCGGCGCGTCGGAATTGTCGGCCAGGAACGTGCGCCGCATTTCAGCCACTTCGGGGTGCACGATCGATTCGAGCAGCTTCAGCGCCTCAGGATTGCCGAAAACCGCGGCGCCCAAGGCCTGTCGGTTTACGCCAGCAGGTCCGGTGGTGCCCGGAAAGGCGCGTTCGATCGGGCCCAGACAGGCGCCGCCAGGTCCCTGCAGTTCGTGCACGGCGGCATCGGCATCGAAGACCGGCACGCCCAGCCCCCGCAGCATCGCCGCAACCGCCGACTTGCCCATGCCGATCGAGCCGGTGAGGCCCAGAATGAAGGGGTGCTGTTCGCTCATTGAGTCAACACTCTGCGCAATTCGCTATCTTGCCCGCGCGGGGCCGGAACACCGAAAAACTTCTCGAAGGCAGCTGCCGCCTGGCCAATCAGCATGGCAAGGCCGTCGATCGTCGCCAGTCCGTGGGCGCGGGCCCCGCGCAGGAAATCGGTTTCGACCGGGGATGTCACGATGTCATAGGCCGTCGCATTAGCCAGGAACCCGCCCCACGGCAGGTCGAGCGGCGCATGGCCGGTCATGCCCAGCGGGGTTGCATTGACGACCAGACTGAACACTTCCGCGTCAGCGGGACGCAGTGGGCCAGCCGGCAGTTCGGCAAGGTCAATCAGGAACTCCGGATCATCGCCCAGATACTGCCCGAATTCGGCCCTCGCCTTGGCCGGATTGCGGCTGATCGACCAGATCATGAATTCCGCGTGATACAGGGCATCCATAATTGCCCGCGCCGCGCCGCCGGTGCCGATGACATAGGCAAAGCGATAGGGCTCGTCCCCCAGCAGCGGCGTTACCGGCTCAAGGAAACCGGCGGCATCGGTGTTGTAGCCGGTCAGCGCACCGTCGCCCGCTCGCACCACCGTGTTGACCGCGCCAATCCGCTCCGCCTCGGAATCGATCCGGTCCAGCAGCGGCATGATTGCCTGCTTGTGCGGCATGGTAACATTGCAGCCGCGCCAATTGAGATCGCCGCGGCGTTCGGCGAGGTAAGCCGCCAGCCCATCGGCAGTAACGTGGCAGCGTTTGTAATCGGCGTCGATTCCCTCAAGCCCCAGCCAGAAGCCATGGATCACCGGGCTCTTCGATTGTGCGATCGGATCACCGATCACTTCCGCGTAAGGTTTGCTCATGCCGTCAGCACCCCGCGCGCACGCAGCGCCTCCAGTACGGGTAGCAGCGGCATGCCAAGCACGGTGAAGTGGCTGCCCTCAATCGAATCGAACAGCTGCACGCCCAGCGCCTCGATCCGGAATACCCCGACACAGCCGCTCACCGCTGGCCATTCCGCCTCGAGGTAGCTGTCGATGAAGGCATCAGACAGGTAGCGCACCTTGAGCCGCGCAACGTCGGCGTGGTCCCAATAGGTATGCCCATTGCGGGCCAGGGCAGCGGCGCTGTGCAAGTGCATCGACTTGCCGGAGAAGAACGCGAGATGCTCAGCCGCCTCGCTGCGGCTGCGCGGCTTGTCAAACCGGCGACCATCGACTGAGACCAGTGAATCGCTGCCAAGCACCCAGGTTTCAGGTTCGCCGCGCGCCACGGCCAGGGCCTTGGCCCGGGCGAGGGCAAGCGCGATCTGGTCGGGCGCCGCGCCATGCATCTCTGCTTCGATTCCGCGCTCGTCGACATCCGCGGCCCGCGTGGTAAAGCGCACACCGGCTTCGGTCAGCATCGCCCGACGCGATGCACTTTGCGAGGCCAGCACAAGCAGTGTCATCGCTGCTCCTCGCCGGCGTGGCGTTCGTTGTAGATATTGATCACGGCCGCAGCGGTTTCCTCGATCGAACGGCGGGTAACGTCGATCACCGGCCAGCCGTTATCGGCAAACATCCGCCGCGCATACTGGACTTCGCTCGTCACCCGCTCCTGGTCGACATATGCCGTTTCGGGTGCCTGATTGAGCGACAGCAAGCGGTTGCGCCGCACCTGGACCAGCCGTTCGGGTGCGGTGGTCAACCCGATCACCAACGGATGCTTCAGCCCGAACAGCGCCTGAGGCGGCGGGCTTTCAACGACGATCGGGATGTTGGCGACCTTGTAGCCGCGATTGGCGAGATAGATCGAGGTTGGCGTCTTCGAACTGCGTGAAACCCCCGCCAGGACGATGTCTGCCTGTTCCCAGTCTTCCCAGGCGACGCCATCATCATGGGCGATGGTATAGTGGATCGCATCGACGCGGGCAAAATAGGCCTCATCCATCGCGTGCTGCCGGCCTGGCCGGGCATGGGGATGCTGACCCAGCGCGCTTTCCAGTGCTTCGACCGCGCGATCGAGCACCGGTACGAGCGGCAGGCCAAGTGCGCGGCAGCGCTCTTCCAGCCGGACGCGAATGTCGGCATTGACGAGCGTGAAGAAAACCAGACCAGGGTTGGCGGCAATCTCGCCCATGATCCGGTCAAGGTGCTGAAGCGAACGCACCATCGGCCAGAAATGGCGGCTGACCTCGGCCCCTTCGAACTGGGCGAGGGCAGCCTTGGCGATCATCTCCAGCGTTTCGCCGGTGGAATCGGACAGGAGATGAAGATGCAGGCGCGGCATTGAGCTCTTGGGCTACCCCTGTGGACAGTTTGGCGCATAAACCACGGGAGAAGCCTATGGACAAGTTCGGGGGCATATTTGCTGCCCACTACCGGCGTGCAGATCCGATGGTTGTGGACAGGGGGATAACGATTCCCACAGGCTGGGGACAGTGGGGACAACCTTTGCTTGACGCGAAGCGGGCGGGATTCGCACTTGCGCTTGCCCCTGTTCAGTCCGGGACAATTCAGGCAAGGGGCGCCAATCCCCGCTTTCCACAGGGCCAACAACCTACAAAAACCTTATAAGAATCTAATTAGATTTTGATTGGACTCACGAAATGCCCGGTTTGCTGCTTCGTACCCTGTCTGGCGAGAACACGGCTGAGCGCCCAGTCTGGCTGATGCGCCAGGCTGGGCGCTACCTGCCAGAATACCGCGCGCTGCGGGCCAGCAAGGGCGGGTTCCTGAACCTGGTCTATGACAGCGAGGCCGCCGCTGAGATCACGCTCCAGCCGATCCGCCGCTTTGGCTTCGATGGTGCGATCCTGTTCTCCGATATCCTCATCGTGCCCTATGCCATGGGACAGGACCTCGAATTCCTGGTCGGGGAAGGTCCGCACCTCTCGCCGCGCCTGCTTGATGCCGCGCTCGGCAGCCTGGCAGCCGTGCCAGAGCGGCTCAGCCCGATCTATGAGACCGTGCGTCAGGTGAAAGCGGCCTTGCCCGCTGACAAGACCCTGCTGGGCTTTGCCGGCAGCCCCTGGACCGTTGCGACCTACATGGTTGCCGGCGAAGGCAGCCGTGACCAGCACGACACCCGCGCGCTGGCCTATCGCGACCGGGCCGGCTTCCAGGCAATCATCGACGCTATCGTCGGCGTGACGGTCGAATACCTGATTGGCCAGATCCAAGCCGGGGCTGAAGCTGTGCAGCTGTTCGATTCCTGGTCGGGCAGCTTGGCACCAAGCGAGTTCGAACGCTGGGTGATCGCGCCCAATGCGGCGATCGTTCGCCAGCTCAAGGCGCGTTATCCCGATGTGCCCGTGATCGGTTTCCCGAAAGGTGCGGGCGAAAAGCTCTCCGCCTATGCCCGCGAGACAGGGGTTGATGCGATCGGGATCGATGAAACGATCGATCCAGTCTGGGCTGCGCGCGAATTACCGGCCGGGATGCCGGTGCAGGGCAACCTTGATCCGCTGCTGCTGCTGGCCGGCGGCGACGAACTCGATCGCCAGGCCCTGCGCGTGCTTGATGCCTTTGCCGATCGTCCGCATGTCTTCAACCTGGGCCACGGCATCGGTCAGACAACGCCGGTCGAGCACGTCGGCCAGTTGTTGGCGCTGGTGCGCGGGTGGAAGCGCTAGTATGATCTTGCCATGTTTTCGTGGGTACTCAGCATGACCTACCTCTGGCTCAAGGCGGGCCACATCACCTTCGTGATCTTCTGGATGGCCGGGCTGTTCATGCTGCCCCGCTTCTTCGTCTATCATCAAGAGGCCGAGCCTGGCTCGCCCGAAGAGGCCCGCTGGGTCGACCGTGAGCGCCGCCTGCTGCGGATCATCCTCTGGCCAGCGATGGGCATCACCTGGCTGCTGGGCTTGGCGCTGGCCCTGTCGATCGGAGCGTTCATGCAGCCGTGGTTCCACGCCAAGCTGGGACTGGTGCTGATCCTCAGCGCCTATCATGTCTGGATGGCGGGCTATGCGGCGGATCTGGCGCATGGCAAGCGCCGGCTTGAAGGCAAGCGGCTGCGCCTGCTCAACGAGGTGCCCGGTATCGCCACGGTGCTGATTGCGGTTCTGGTAATCGTCAAACCATTCTGACGCAGCAGCGTTGACCACGCCGCGCCATAAGCCTATCCAGGCAAGGTCCGGCATAGGTGCGCGCCATTGATGACGCGCCGCGATCCGCTTTCTCCAAGCCCTTCGATCGACCGGCCAGCACAGCCTTCGTAGCGGTTTTGATCCGCTGCAACATACGGAAATACCACGACAATGCACCTTAAAGAACTCAAGAAGAAAACCCCCGCCGAGCTGGTCGAGATGGCCGAAGAGCTTGAGGTTGAAGCCGCGTCGACGATGCGCCGCCAGGACCTGATGTTCGCGATCCTCAAGGAACTGGCCGAAGACGGCGAGGAAATCGTTGGCCAAGGCACCATCGAAGTGATGACTGACGGGTTCGGTTTCCTGCGCAGCCCGGAAGCCAATTACCTGGCCGGTCCCGATGACATTTACGTCTCGCCCAACCAGGTCCGCAAATGGGGCCTGCGCACTGGCGATACGGTTGAAGGCGAAGTCCGCGCGCCCAAGGATGGCGAACGCTATTTCGCGATTACCAAGCTGATCAGCGTCAATTTCGATGATCCCGAAGCAGTCCGCCACCGGGTCAATTTCGATAACCTGACGCCGCTTTATCCCGATGAGCGCCTGAACCTCGATACCCTTGACCCGACGGTCAAGGACAAGTCGGCCCGGGTGATCGACATCATTTCACCGCAGGGCAAGGGCCAGCGCGCGCTGATCGTCGCTCCGCCGCGCACCGGCAAGACCGTGCTGCTGCAGAACATCGCCAAGGCGATCACTGACAATCACCCCGAAGTGTTCCTGCTGGTCCTGCTGGTCGATGAACGCCCGGAAGAAGTGACGGATATGCAGCGTTCGGTGAAGGGCGAGGTGATCTCCTCCACCTTCGACGAACCCGCCACGCGCCACGTCCAGGTCGCCGAAATGGTGATCGAAAAGGCCAAGCGGCTGGTAGAACACAAACGCGACGTTGTGATCCTGCTCGACTCGATCACGCGCCTCGGCCGCGCCTACAACACCGTGGTGCCAAGTTCGGGCAAGGTCCTGACCGGCGGTGTCGACGCCAACGCCCTGCAGCGCCCCAAGCGCTTCTTCGGTGCCGCGCGTAACATCGAAGAAGGCGGATCACTCTCGATCATCGCCACCGCGCTGATCGATACTGGTAGCCGAATGGACGAAGTGATCTTCGAAGAGTTCAAGGGCACCGGTAACTCGGAAATCGTGCTCGACCGCAAGGTCGCGGACAAGCGCATCTTCCCGGCGCTGGATGTCGGCAAGTCCGGCACCCGCAAGGAAGAGCTGCTGGTCGGCAAGGACAAGCTCTCCAAGATGTGGGTCCTGCGCCGCATTCTGATGCAGATGGGCACGATCGATGCGATGGAGTTCCTCCTCGACAAGATGAAGGATTCCAAGACCAACGAAGACTTCTTCGCGACGATGAACCAGTAAGAGCATTCAGTGGCAGCCGACATCATCCTGATTGTTGGCTCTACTGGTGCGGGCAAGACCACTTATGCGCGCCGCCTAGCCGAAGAGCTGGGCGGCGTTCGCTTTTCCATCGACGAATGGATGACGACCCTGTTCTGGGCGGACAGTCCGCAGCCGATCGAATTCCAGTGGACGATCGAGCGCGTTCGGCGGTGCGAGCAGCAGATCATGGCCATGGCGCGCCAGCTCGCAACGCGCGGGGTGCCAGTGATGCTCGACCTGGGCTTCACCACGAAAGAGCACCGCGACCGCTTCCGCACATTTGCTGCCGAGGCCGGTCTGGGCGCAGTGGTCCATTTCATCGATGTGCCGGCGGATGAGCGCTGGTTCCGCGTCAACCGACGCAACCAGCAGCGCGGCGAGACCTATGCGATGCAGGTCGACTGGCAGATGTTCGACTTCATGGATGCGATGTGGGAACCGCCGCTGGAGGACGAATGGTCAGCGGACGGCGGATGCCGGATTGACGGTTCCGGCTCGTCGATCTGAAGCGAAGGCCTAACCCGCCGCCGCTTGAAGCTGTGCAGCCATCATCTCCCACAGCTTGTTGACCGCCTTGACCGGGCGGACCATAACCTTGAAATCAATGATCTTTCCGTCCGGTCCGAAGCGAATTAGGTCGATCCCGTTGACGTGGATGCCGTCGATGTCGCACGTGAATTCCAGCAGGGCATCATTGCCCTCGATCACTTCGCGGACATAGGTGAAGCTGTCGTTGCCCAGGACCTTGGCGGCGCTCAGCAGGTACATCATGACCTTGGCCTTGCCTGTCTGCGGGCTGTGCACCACAGGTGAATGAAACACCGCATCATCAGCAATCTGGGCCGAGAGCAATTCGGGATCACCGCCGCTGGCCATATAGGCGTGCCAGGCGGTAACGCCGGGGTGGTTGGACATCAGGCAGGCTCCCTTGTGGCGGTCATTGCGCCAGACAATGGCGTGACTTGCGCCAAAGTTCCAGCCTGACCTATGCTTGGCCATGAGCAGCGACAGCCGCACCATTATCACCCAGGGCCTGCAGGCCCTCGCTACGCGCCAGATGGCCCGCGCGGCGGAACTGTTGCGGCAGGTTGCGGTGACTGAGCCACCCGAGGATTTTCCCTGGCTTGCCCTCGCGAATGTCGAGCTCGCGCTCGGACTGGGGGAGGCGGCCGAGGCGGCAATCGATCGCCAGCTGGCTCGCGCCAGTCGCGATGTCGGGGCACTGCTGCTTAAGGGGCTGTTGCGGGAACGGGCTGGCGACGCCCGGGCGGCAACCAGCTTCTATCGCGCAGCCCAGGCCCAGATGGCCTTCGATGGCCGCGTACCGCCCGAACTGGCCCAGCTTGAAGCCCATGCCCAGGCCTTCCTCTCACGGGCGACCGATGACTTCACCGGTTATCTGCTGGACGAACTAGGTGACGAGCTTAGCCCAGCCATGCGCGAGGCGGTTGAGCTGCTGACCGGAGAGCGGCAGCTTTATCTGCAGCAGCCCTCGGTGTTCTACTATCCCGGCCTGCCGCAGCGCCGGTTTTACGATCCTGCCGAGTTCCCCTGGCTGGAAGGAATGCTAGCGCATGTGCCGGCCATGCAGGAGGAGCTGAAGGCGGTGATCGCGGCTGGCGATAGCGGCTTCGATCCCTATGTCCGCCACGATCCGAACCGGCCGGCCCCCGCCAACCACCTGCTCGGCAAGTCGGATTGGTCAGCCTTTCACTTCTGGCGTGATGGGGCAGTAGTGGCGGACAACGCCGCGCGCTGCCCGGTGACCATGACCGCGCTCGAATTGGCGCCGCTGCCGGTCGTACCTGGCCGCTCGCCCAACGCGCATTGGTCGAGCCTGCTGCCCGGCACCCATATCAAGCCGCACACAGGGATGCTCAACACGCGGCTGATCTGCCATATCCCGGTGCTGACAGCGCCAAAGTGCTGGCTGCGCGTGGGCAGTGAAACCCGGACCTGGGAACCAGGGGTGCCACTGGTGTTCGACGATTCGATCGAGCACGAGGCAAAGAACGACGGCCCGCAGCGGCGCGTCGTTCTGCTGTTCGAAATCTGGCGGCCGGAAGTGCCGCTGGAAGACCGCGCGGCGATCGCGCGGGTCTTCCAGGCGATCGGCAGCTACAGCTCAGGCTAGATTGGCTTCCAGGAAGGCAACCGTGCGGCTGTCCGCCAGCGTGGCCCCAGCCTCGTCACGGCGGTTGCCCAGTTCTGCGGCAAAGCCGTGATCCAGCCCGGCGTAGTCGTGGAGGGTGACCTTGGGGTGATTGCCGAGCGCGGCATGGATCGCCGCCTGAGCGTCCGGGCCGACGAAGTGGTCGGCGGTCGGGATGTGCAGCATTAGCGGATTGGCGATCGCATGGCTCTCGTTGAGCATGGTGTCGATCATCACGCCGTAATAGCCGACCGAGGCATCGATATCGGTGCGCGCGGCGGCCATATAGGCGAGCCGGCCGCCCAGGCAGTAGCCTACGCAACCAACCTTCGCCACGCCTGCCTCACGACGGATCCAGTGGATCGCGGCCTCGATGTCCAGAACGCCGTCGTTGGCATCGTACTGACCGAAATAGCCCAGCGCCTGCTGGAACTGCTCGGGCACGTCGGGATCGGTCTCGACGCCTGCGGCAAAGCGCCAGAACAGGTCGGGTGCCACTGCCAGGTAGCCGGCCCCGGCCCAGGTTTCGCACTTCTGGCGGATGCCCTGGTTGACCCCGAAGATTTCCGGAATGACGATGATCGCCGCCTTGGGCTCGCCGACGGGTCGGGCGACATAGGCTGGAATCTGGGCAGCGCCGTCGAGCGAGGGGATCCGGGTGTTGGTGGCCATGGGGAAATGCTCCAGAAACGGGAAAGGGACTATGCGCTTGGCCCCAATATGTCGCTTGGATGGACTTTGCCAAGGCCCTGTGCCAGCTTGATCGGCGGAACTGGGACTGACGGCAAGGAGACCACGATGAAGATCAATGTCGAGATCGACTGTAGCCCAGAAGAGGCCCGCACGTTCCTGGGTCTGCCCGATGTGGGCAAGGCCAACCAGTTTTATATCGAGGCTATTTCAAAGGCCATGAAGGGGGCTGGCAACGTCGAGCAGATCCAGGACATCGCCAAGAACATTGCACCGATGGGCCAGATGGGTCTGAAACTGTTCCAGCAGTTCGTCGAGAGCGGCGCGGCCTTTGCTGCCGGGACCAAGAAGAAGTCCGACGACTGAGCCGACTTTCCCGGATTTGCTGACAGACCATGGCTGACACGATCTTCGCCCTGTCGAGCGGCGCGCCACCGGCTGCGATTGCCGTGGTGCGGATCAGTGGCCCTTCGGCCGGAGCAGCGTTGCAAGCGCTGTCGGGGCGGTTGCCGCCTGAGCGCCGGGCCGTGACGGCAACCCTGCGCGACGCGGTTGGGGCCGCGCTTGACCGGGCGCTGGTACTCTGGCTGCCCGGGCCACACACGGCCACGGGGGAGGACAGCGCTGAATTGCACCTCCACGGGGGGCGTGCGGTCGTCGCGGCAGTCTCTGCCGTCCTGGCGGCCATGCCAGGCCTGCGTGCGGCGGAACCGGGCGAGTTCACGCGGCGCGCCTTCGCCAATGGCCGGATCGACTTGTCCGAAGCCGAAGGCCTTGCCGACCTGCTCAATGCCGAAACCGAGTTGCAACGTCAGTCGGCGTTGGCGATGGCGGGCGGCTCCTTTTCGCGACAGGTCGAAGTTTGGCGTGATCAACTGCTTGGCCTGTCTGCCTCGGTCGAGGCCGTGCTTGATTTTGCCGATGAAGATGACGTTGCCTTGCTGCCGGCTGATTTCCTGCAGCGAATCGACGTCTTGCGGAGCGAGATCTCAAGCTGGCTAACCCGACCGCGTGCCGAAGTCCTGCGCGAGGGTTACCGGGTGGTCATCGCCGGCCCACCGAACGCTGGAAAAAGCACTTTGTTCAATATCTTGGTGCAATCCGAAGCCGCAATTGCAACGCCGATCGCCGGAACGACTCGCGACGTGCTCACGCGCCCGGTGGCCTATGGCGGCATACCATTCCTGTTCGCGGATACCGCGGGCCTGCACGATGCCACTGATGATGTGGTTGAAGCGATCGGGATCGAACGGGCGCTCGAGGCGCTTGACCGGGCGGACCTGGTGCTGTGGCTTGGACCCGAAGACGAGGGACCTAGGGCTAGCTGGGAAATCGCGGCGCAGTGCGACCGGGCCGGCGTGCCCGGCAAGGCTCATCCGCGCCACCGGGTTTCGGCGGTAAATGGTGAAGGGATCCCGGGCCTGATTGCCGACCTTGTTGCCACCGCCCAGCACGCCATGCCCAAGCCTGGCGAAGCAGCGCTCAACCAGCGCCAATACGATCTGCTGCGCGACGCGGCACGGGCCTTGCAAGCTGCCGAAGACGAGGCCGACCCGTTGCTGGTGGCAGAGGCGCTGCGACTGACGCGCGTGGCTTTCGATGCGCTGTTGGGCCGGACAACGACCGAACACATGCTCGATGCACTGTTCGGCCGGTTCTGCATTGGCAAGTAGGACAAGCTGAACGCAAAACTTGTTCCACGTGAAACAGTGCTCGGCTAAAGCGCCAGCGAGACATGGATCAATTCGACATCATCGTTGTTGGCGGCGGGCACGCCGGGGTTGAGGCAGCGGCTGCTGCGGCGCGCATGGGTGCGCGCACGGCGCTGGTCAGTTTCGACCTCGAGGCAATCGGCGCGATGAGCTGCAACCCGGCGATCGGCGGCCTGGGCAAGGGCCATCTCGTTCGTGAGGTTGATGCCTGTGACGGCATCATCGCCCGCGCTGCTGATGCCGGGGCAATTCATTACCGGATGCTCAATCGGTCGAAGGGTAGCGCCGTGCAGGGGCCGCGTGTCCAGGCCGATCGCAAGCGGTTCAAGGCTGCGGTCCAGAGGTTGCTGCGGCAACAGGGTGATCTGGTGCTGGTTAAGGGGGAAGCTGCAGCGCTGCGGCTCTCCAGCGGCCGGGTGGCCGGGATCGATCTGGCAGATGGGACGCCGCTCGCGGCGCGGGCGGTCGTTCTCTGCACAGGGACGTTCCTGGGCGGGGTGCTGTTTCGGGGGGAGGAGCGCCTCGTAGGTGGGCGGATCGGCGAGGCCTCGGCGCAGAAGCTTGCGGCGCAGTTGCGCGATGCGGACCTGCCCATGGCACGGCTCAAGACAGGTACTCCGCCGCGCCTTGATGGCCGGACGATTGACTGGGCACAGCTGGAAGAACAACCTTCCGATCCGGAGCCCTGGACGATGTCGGCCCTACCGTCTGTGCACGGAGGTGCCGGTCGCGCCTTGCCGCAGGTGTTCTGCGCGATTACCCGAACCAATCAACAAAGCCATGACGTCATCCGCGCCAATCTGCATCGCTCGCCGCTGTTTTCCGGCGCGATCGGCGCGCAGGGTCCGCGCTATTGCCCTTCGATCGAGGACAAGATCCACCGCTTTGGGGATCGTGACGGGCACCAGGTGTTTCTTGAGCCCGAGGGGCTCGATACCCACCTAGTCTATCCCAACGGCATCTCGACTTCGTTGCCTGCCGATGTGCAGCTGTCGATGCTGCGCACCATGGCAGGTCTCGAACGGGTCGACATGGTGATACCGGGCTATGCCGTCGAATATGACCACATCGACCCACGGGCACTGCGCCCCAGCCTGGAACTGCGCGAGATGCCTGGGCTCTATTGTGCCGGACAGATCAACGGAACGACGGGCTATGAAGAAGCCGCCGCCCAAGGTCTGGTGGCCGGATTGGCCGCTGCTGGTGCGGTACTTGGCCGCCAACCAATCGCGCTGGATCGGGCCAATTCCTACATGGCGGTCATGATCGACGACCTGACGCTCCATGGAGTTACCGAACCCTATCGTATGCTGACTGCCCGCGCGGAGTATCGACTGCGCCTTCGTGCAAACAATGCGACCAGCCGGCTGACGCCGCTGGCGCTGGCCGCGGGGTGTGTTGGTTCGCAGCGGGCGGAATGGTTTGCGCGGCGTGAAG
Organism: Sphingomonadaceae bacterium; assembly: GCA_009926135.1. Classification (GTDB taxonomy): domain Bacteria; phylum Pseudomonadota; class Alphaproteobacteria; order Sphingomonadales; family Sphingomonadaceae; genus Novosphingobium. The sequence goes on along the minus strand of RFPL01000001.1, from coordinate 75,081 downwards.
CAGCGCGGGAACTGCTTGATGACGCGTTGACCGCGACAGTAACGGGGCATGAACTGGCTATGGCGGGTCTGCCGGTGCGCGCCGATGTTGGCCGTTTGCCGCTGCGTGAATGGCTGCGCTTCAGTGGTGTGGATATGGCTGGGCTGGCTCCCTGGCTGGGCGAGAGTCTTGGCGATGATCCGGATCTGGCCGAAGAGCTGGCTGAAGATGCGGCCTACGCGCCGTATCTCGCCAGGCAGGACAGCGAGTTGGCCGATTTGCGCGCAGGCGAAGCCCTGCCGCTGGGTGATGACTTTCCCTATGGTGCGATACCCGGGCTTTCACGCGAAATGGTAGAGCGGTTGAGTAAAGCAAAGCCAGCCACGCTGGCTGCTGCGGGTCGTCTGCCGGGTATCACGCCCGCGGCTCTGGCGGCGCTGCTCGTCCATGCCCGGCGCCGCGTGGACCAGGCTGCATGATCACAACCGAACAGCAGGCCAAGGATTGGCTTGCGGCCATGCCGGAGTGGGATGCAACCGCAGCCGAGCGGATCGAGCGCTTGATTGCCTTGCTGATTGAAGAGAATGCCCGGCAGAACCTGGTGGCTGCTGCGAGCCTGCCGGTGATCTGGCAGCGGCATATCGTCGATTCGGCGCAGCTGCTTCAGTACGTTCCACGTGAAACATCTTCCTCTTGGCTGGACCTAGGGACTGGTGCGGGATTCCCTGGACTGGTGATAGCGGCACTTCGGCCTGACTGCGAAGTGGTGATGGTGGAATCGCGGGCCAGGCGGATTGAGTGGCTGGAGCGGGTCCGACTCGCCCTGGGACTAAATCAGGCGCGGGTCGTTGGTACACGGCTTGAGCAAGTAGAAACGCAGGCGTTCAGCGTGATCTCAGCGCGGGCGTTCGCTCCGCTCGTCCGATTGTTGGATCTTTCCGCGCGCTTTTCCACAAAGGACACGTTGTACCTGTTGCCGAAGGGGCGGTCGGCGCAGCAGGAACTGATGGAGCTTAGGGGATGGAATCACCTGTTCCACGTGGAACAGTCGCTGACGGATCCTGAAGCCGGCGTCATCGTCGGCCAGTTGCTCGGCAAAAAGGGGAAAAAACCGTGATTCGCATGGCGATCGCCAATCAGAAGGGCGGGGTAGGCAAGACCACCACGGCAATCAATCTGGCGACCGCGCTCGCGGCAACCGGTTCAAAAGTGCTGCTGGTTGATCTTGATCCGCAGGGTAATGCCTCGACCGGGATCGGCATCGGAACAAATGATCGCGAACGCTCGACCTACGACCTGTTGGTTGATCAGATGCCGCTCAGCGAGTGCGTTTCCTCTACCAGGATTCCCGGCCTCGACATCGTTCCAGCCACGGTCGATCTCTCGGGTGCGGAGGTTGAACTGGTCTCGGTCGAAAACCGCACCGGTCGGCTGCGGCAGGCGCTGTCTGCTGACACGGGGCACGACATCTGCCTGATCGATTGTCCGCCGTCGCTTGGCCTGCTGACGCTTAATGCGCTCTGCGCCGCCGATACACTGCTCGTGCCGTTGCAGTGCGAATTCTTCGCGCTGGAAGGCCTAAGCCAGCTGCTTCAGACGGTGGAGCGCGTGCAGCAGCGATTCAATCCAGACCTCGGAATCATTGGCGTAGCGCTGACCATGTTCGACCGCCGCAACCGCTTGACCGACCAGGTGGCGGAAGATGTCCGCTCCTGCCTTGGCCCGCTAGTGTTTGAATCTGTGATCCCGCGCAATGTGCGCCTGTCAGAGGCACCCAGTCATGGTCTACCCGCGCTGGTCTATGACCATGCCTGTGCCGGCAGCCGCGCCTATATCGCGCTTGCCCGTGAAGTGATTTCCCGTCTGCCAGAATCAAGGAAAGCCGCATGAGCGACGAAGAGACCACCGGCACCGCTCCGGCCGCTCCCGCAAAGAAGAAGCCGCTTGCGCTTGGCCGCGGGCTGGGCGCCTTGCTGGGTGAGACCCGGCGCGAAGAGCCCCTGGTTTCGCCGACTGCGCTTTCGGGCGCGATGGGTGGTGCCAACGTGAAGGATGGGCTGGCGCTGCTCGCGGTTGCTTCGATTGTTCCGCACCCTGGCCAGCCACGTCGCCACTTCGATGAGGCGGCACTCGACGAACTTGCGGCCTCGATCGCGGCCCGCGGCGTGATCCAGCCCGTGATCGTCACGCCTTTTGGCGCGGGGCGTTGGCGGCTGGTGGCGGGCGAACGGCGCTGGCGCGCGGCGCAGCGCGCGCAGCTTCATGAAATTCCGGCAATCATTCGCGATCTTGATGAGCGCGAAGTTACCGCGCTTGCGCTCATCGAGAATCTGCAACGCGAAGACCTCAACCCGATCGAAGAAGCGCGCGCCTATCACCGCCTCGCCGAAGACGAGGGCCTTACTCAGGCCGAAATCGGCAAGCTGGTCGACAAGAGCCGCAGCCATGTGGCCAATCTGCAGCGATTGCTGACCCTGCCAGATAGCGTGATTACCCTCGTTGAGACGGGTAAGCTGTCCATGGGCCATGCCCGGGCGCTGGTTGGGGTCGAAAATGCGGGAGAGCTCGCCAGTCAGGCGATTGCCAAGCAGTTGTCGGTCCGCGAGGTTGAGCGCTTGGCACGCCGCAAGGATGCACCCGCGACCCAGCGCCGTGCGCGCAGCGAGCGTGACAGTGCGAACTCCGCCGATATCGCCGCAGTACAGGCCCATCTGGAGGAGTTCCTGGGATTGTCGGTGCGAATCAATGCGGATGCGGATCCGCGTTCGGGCGCTGTAACCATTCGTTACCGCACACTCGATCAGCTTGACCTGATCTGCCAGCGCCTGACCGGTGGGGGTATCTAGCTGTTCCTGCAGATTACCGGGATTATACGTGGGAAAATCTTAACCGGAGAGGCCGCCAGGTTAACCATACCGGAGAGTAATCCTACAACCCCGTGAAACTACAAGCATTCTTGCGAATGGGGGCCAACCGTCCATTCGGGCGGTGCCTCGGCACTGCAGCTAAGACTGCTTGGAAGGGATCACTAATACCATGCGCAATACGCTTCGTATCGCTCTCGTCGGCGCCGCTTTGAGCGCCGTTTCGTTTGCTTCGGCTGCTTCGGCTGCCACCTCGGCCACTGCCAATGCAACGGCCGAAGTCCTCAGCACGCTGACGCTCACGGCCGATTCGGCCCTGAACTTCGGCCAGATCGCCGCCAACACTGGTGGCACCGTCAGCGTCAACGCCGATTCGACTGCGGCTTTCTCGGGCTCGCTGGTTTCGACCGGTACCCGCGCTCCGGCCGGCTTCACCGTCGGTGGAACGCCGAACGCCAACGTCGTCGTAACTCTGCCGGCTTCGGCCACGCTAACGCGCACTACCGGCACCGAAACGATGATAATCAGCGGTTTCAACACCCTGCCGACCGGTGCTTTCCAGCTCAATGGCACGGGTTCGGCCAACTTCACGGTTGGCGGTGTGCTGAACGTGGCTTCGGGCCAGGTTGCAGGTTCTTACGCCGGCACCTTCAACGTCTCGGTCGAATACCAGTAAGCCAAAGCGAACCCGGCTGCATTCCTGCAGCTGCGGGGAGACCAGGGGCCGCATCCGCCACGCGCGGGTGCGGCCCTTCGCTTTGTTTGACGCCGTCATGCTTAGCGGGAAATTAACTCTGTTTGCCTAAAGCCTACGCAGAAGCCGAAGGTCCAATCCAAAGACCTCGGTAAGGATTTGCTTCTGCCAAGGGTTCGCAGCCAATGTCGCTTAATACCTCGATCCGCCATATTGTATTGTCCATCAGCGCGTTGACGACTGTGCTCGGTACAGCGCCTGCAATTGCCCAAGGCGATCTGCTGGTCGCACCGACCCGGGTGATCATCAACGGCGGCGGCAACGCTGAAATCGTTCTGAGCAATATCGGCAGTCAGGCCGCGACCTATCGCATCGGCGCTGAACTGCGGCGGATGGAACCGGACGGCGACTTTGCCGACGTGACCGAGGCCGAGGCCAATACGACCGAGAAGGCCGCGCTCGAGATGCTGCGCTACGCTCCAAAGCGCATTACTCTGCTTCCGGGCCAGCCCCAGGCAATCCGCCTCAGCGCGCGACCCACGCCCGAGCTGCCCGACGGCGAATACCGCGTCCACATGAGCTTCCGCGCCGTCCCGCCGGCGCTCTCGCCAGAGGCTGCGCAAGAACAGGTTGCCGCGGGCCAGCTCGCGATTCGGTTGACCCCGGTCTATGGCATCACCATCCCCGTTTTCATTCGCAAGGGTCGGCTTGAAGCGGGCGCCACGATCGCGAACCCGCGGCTCGGCGGTAATGCGGCGGCCAAATGGCTTGAGCTCGACATGCGCCGTACCGGTCAGCGCTCAGTCTATGGCGAGATCCTGGGCAAGCGCGGTGGCGAGCAGGTTTTCCAGATCAAGGGGATCGCAATTTACCCGGAGTTACAGAGCCGGACGGTGAAGGTGCCACTAACCGCTGAACAGATCGGCAAGCTCTCCGGCCCGATCCGCATCGAATACCGCGAACTCCCGGAAAACGGCGGTCAGCTGATCGCCGAGATCACCTCGACCGTCCGTTAACTTTCTGAAGAAACGGGACAAGGGCTAAATCTGACGTCATGAGGGGCAACCTCCCACCACTGCACCATGTTGCCGCCCTGCTTGGGGCGGCATTTGGCGTTGTAGGCGCGAGTGCTCCGGCCCAGGCCCAGGCCTGGAGCGCGAACGAGGACGATGCTCTCCTGCTCGAATTGCGCAGCGGGCAGTATCGTCTCGGAGAACCACTGCGCGGGTATCAGACCCCTGCAGGCGTCTGTGTCGACTTTGCCGATCTCATCCAGGCACTCGATCTGCCAGTGCGGCTCGACAAGAAGTCGCGCCGCGCAACCGGATGGCTGTTCGCGGAGGATCAGCGCTTCACCCTCGACCGCGATTCAAATTTGGTACAAAACATGAACGGAAGCCGCGTCCTCGCCAAGGACGCGATCCACGATACGCCAGAGGGCTGGTGTGTCGATCTCAAGGCCCTGTCGGGCTGGATGGGTGTCGGCTTCCGGGCCGATCTTTCGAACCTGGCTGTATTGCTTGAATCTGACCGGAAGCTGCCCTTCCTCGAAGCTATCGAGCGGAAAAGTCGCGCCGCGCGACTTCGCGCACCAAAGTTTGCCGAATTCGATCTCGCCCGGCTACCGCAGGCGCAAACGCCTTACCGGGGCTGGCGTACACCCTCGATCGACGTGCAGATTCAGGGTCAGTGGACCCGCACCATGGGTGCCCGCGCGCAGTTCGAAGCACTCGCCGCGGGCGAAGCGCTTGGCCTGAGTTATAGTGCTCGGCTTGCCGGCAGTACCGACAATGGCGCGGACTCGCTTCGCCTGAAACTGTTCCGGAATGATCCCTCGGCCGAATTGCTCGGCCCGCTTAAAGCGACGCAAGTCGCGCTGGGTGATGTCGAATCGCTACGTGGCGCGCTGACGGCGCAGACTGCGTATGGCCGCGGTGCCTTCGTATCGAATCGTCCGCTCAACCGGCCCGGGCGCTTTGGCGTGACCTCGCTAAGCGGCACAATGCCGGCCGGTTGGGATGCTGAACTCTATCGCAATGGTGAACTACGGGCCTACCAGGCCGATCGCGGCGACGGGCGCTACCGGTTCGATGATATCGAGCTGCTGTGGGGCGAAAATGATTTCGAAGTGGTCCTGTATGGGCCGCAAGGACAGATCAAGCGCGAACGGTCGAGCGCGCCGGTCGGAACTGAGAGTCTACCAGCCGGCAAGACCTGGTACTGGGCAGGCGTAGTCGATGCCGGCCGCGACCTGGTCGATTTGAGCAAGACCTTCATCGATCCCAACACGGGCTGGCGCTGGGGCGTCGGCGTGGAACGCGGGGTCGATCGACGAACCACGGCGGGCGTCGAATATCAAAGCGTGATGTTCGCGGGTGGCCGCCGCCATTACATTGAAGGAACCATCCAGCGTGCGCTGGGTCGCATGCTGCTCGAAGTGAGCGGCGCGCAGCAGCTTGGCGCGGGCCGGGCCTTCCAGGCCAAGGCCCTCGGCCGTCTGGGCGCCATTCGCTATGATGCGGAGGCGCTGTGGGTTGATGGCGACTTCGAAAGCGAGCTGGTCGAGGCCCGGCAGCGCCGTCAGTACGGCTTGCGGCTGAGCACTTCGGTGAAAATGGGGTCCTGGCGCCTCCCGCTTGAGGGTGGGGTCCGCCATTTCCAGTCCCGCACGGGCGCAAAGGTTACCGAATGGTTAATCCGTTCAGCACTGCAGCTGAAGCGCACCTCGCTGACCACCGAGCTGTCGCGCCGCTCTGCGCGGGGTCCCGCTGCGGCGATTGCAGGTGAGGATCTGGGGACGAAGCTGAACCTGATTGCCAACACCGCAATTGGGCCGGTCCGCTTGCGCGGCGCGGCGCGGTTCGCACTTGATGGCCTGCATCGGGGCCTGGAAAACGCCCAGGCTGTGGCGGAAACGGGCTTTGGCCAGAGTTCTACCTTGCGTCTGGGTTACGAGCATGATGCGACCTCGCGCCGTGATGAGGTGATGCTTGGCTGGGTCCGCCAGTTCAACCGCTTTGCGCTGCGCACTGAGGGGCGGCTCGATACGCGAGGACGATTGACCCTGGGCCTCACCCTGGGCTTCAGCCTGGGGCCAGATCCGGTCGACGGTGGCTGGCGCATGTCGCGCCAGCGGCTCGCCGAATCCGGTCAGGCCGCAGTCGAGGTATTCCGCGACGAGAACGGCGATGGGTTCCGGCAGGTGGGCGAGGGACTGGTCGAGGGCGTCTCGGTCGAGGCGGGCTTCCGCCATACCGATGCGCCGACCAACAAGGCCGGCCGTGCCGTGATTGACGGGTTGACGCCCTATGTCCCGGTCCTGGTTTCAATCGATGCGGGGACCCTGCCAGATCCCTTGCTTCAGCCAAAGGGCCAAGGCGTAGTGGTTGTGCCGCGCCCGGGCGTGGCCGCCAAGGTCAGCCTGGCGCTTGCCCCGACCGGCGAGCTTGAAGCACTGCTGCTTGGTCCGGATGGTGAGCCGCGCGAGGGCGTGGTGATCGAACTGACTGATTCCACGGGCCGGGTCGTGCGTCAGGTGCAGAGCGACTTCGATGGCTATGTGTTATTCGATTCGGTACCTTACGGCGATTACCGCCTGCGGATCGGTGCAGCCAGTGCGGCGGCGCTGGGGGTGAGGGGCGAACTGAGCGGTACGTTGCGAGTAGATCGCGCCAACCCTTCACTTCGGCTCGGGCGGATTCGGTTGCAGGCACTCGTGACAATGCAGGTTGCCGCGCTACCTTAACCGGGCGATTAAATTCCGGTTGACCGGCGCGCGGGGCAGCGCCAAACCTCTGGCCAATCCAAATCAGCCAGAGGGAAACCCCATGTCGCTCGATTCGCTTGCCCGCACTGCCTACAATGAAGATCACGAGGCATTTCGCCAGACTGTGCGCCGCTTCATGCAGGAAGAGGTTGCCCCCAATGGCGCCCAATGGGCTGAAGACGGGATCGTCCCCAAGGCACTGTGGCCCAAGGCAGGTGAACTTGGCCTGCTGTGCCCGACCGTGCCGGAAGAATACGGCGGCCTCGGCCTCGACTTCGGTTACAACGCGATCGTTGACGAGGAGGGCGCTTATTATGGCGGCGTGACCACCGGATTCTCGCTGCAGTCTGACATCGTGGTCAGCTACATCGTCAATTATGGTTCCGAAGAGCAGAAGCGCCACTGGCTGCCTAAGCTGGTCGCGGGCGAAGTGATCACTGCCATTGCCATGACCGAACCGGGTACCGGTTCCGATCTTCAGGGCATGCGCACCACGGCCAAGAAGGACGGTAACCATTACGTGATCAACGGGTCGAAGACCTACATCACCAATGGCCAGAACGCTGACCTGATCTTGGTCTGTTGCAAGACTGACACCGATATCCAGCCCGCCTACAAGGGCGTCTCGATCGTCCTGGTCGAAGCCGATCGCGAAGGCTTCAAGCGCGGCCGCAACCTCGACAAGATCGGGCAGGACGAAGCCGATACCTCGGAGCTGTTCTTCGAGGATGTGCGGGTGCCGATCACCAACTGCCTCGGCCAGGAAGGCATGGGCTTCATCTACCTGATGAGCGAGCTGCCGCAGGAACGCCTGTCGATTGCGGTCTCGGCCATGGCCGGTTCGCAGCGCGCGTTTGATATGACTGTCGAGTACACCCGGGACCGCAAGGCCTTTGGCAAGCCGATCCTGGATTTCCAGAATTCGCGCTTCGTCCTCGCCGACCTCAAGGCCAAGCTGCAGGTTGGCTGGGCGCACCTTGACTGGGCGCTGGCCCGTCACCTCAGGAAGGAACTGACGCCCGAAGAAGGTGCAGCCGCCAAGCTGTGGCATACCGACCTGCAGTGGGAAGTCATGGACAAGTGCCTGCAGCTGTTCGGCGGTGCAGGCTACATGAACGAATATCCAATCGCGCGGATGTGGCGCGCTGCCCGTGTCACCCGGATCTTCGGCGGCACCAACGAGATCATGAAGGAGCTGATCGGGCGCAAGCTTTGATCAGCCTGCACTGAAACAGGAAAGGCGGGGCACCGGACTTCGGTGCTCCGCCTTTTTTCTCGCGGCTCTGATTCAGTTGCTGCGGACGCGTTTATCCGGGGCGGCCAGCACGCGCTTGTCCGGTATCACGCGGCGCGGGATATAGCGACGAGCCGGGCGCGAGACGGGCACCCATTCTTCGACTGTTTCGGTCTCGGCGCAGTCCTGCCGCGCCGCCGGCGCAGCCACGGCGACCATTGCCACCGGAACCATCACCATCATGGGCTGCGTGGCATAGCCGTAGGTGACCGGGCCCTGCAGATAGCCGTGGGCGCCATAGCCTTGGCCGTAGCTGGCCATGTAGCGATCGAGATAACTCTCGCAGTAGTCGCTTGCCCGCCGCCGGTCGGTCGAATCGCCGATCGCTGCTCCGGCGACTGCGCCGGCAACGCCGCCCACCACGGCGCCCGCAGTCCGGTTGCCGCGGCCCGCGATGGCGCTGCCGGCAATCCCGCCGACAATGCCCCCCAGCACCGTGCCGGTTCCCTTGGCCTCGCCACTGAAACGCTGGCGGCACGTGGTGAGCCAATCTGCCCTGGCTTCTTCCCAGGCGCTGCGTGCGGAGTCCGACTGGCCAACTGGCATGACAGCCTGATTTGCCGGGATCGGCGGCAACTGCGACGTCTGGGCATGGACGGCCGGGGCAGCAACACCCGCAAGCGCGGCAGCCAGAATGAGTTGGAGCGCTTGCGCACGCGATGACATCGACAATCCCCTGTTATGGCCGGAGCGAATCCCGTCCTTAACCAGTGATTTAGCATCGCCTTGGCCGGATAACCAAGCTGGGCGGGGTCCTTGTGAACCGGCTGTCCCGTTTCGGAGCAGCCCGAAAAGCTAAATGGCCGCAGCGATCACCGCTGCCAGCGCCTCAATCCCGGCGGCGTCCTCGGCATCGAATCGCGCGGGTTCGGGGCTGTCTAGGTCAATGACAGCGATCACCTGCCCGTCGCGCCAGACCGGCACGACCAGTTCGGAGCGGCTGGCAGCGTCGCAGGCAATGTGGCCCGGAAAGGCGTGGACATCGGGCACCAGCTGCGTCTCGCCAGTGGCGAGCGCCGCGCCGCAGACCCCTTGCCCCGCGGCAATGCGGATACAGGCGGTCTTGCCCTGGAACGGGCCGAGCACTAGGTTTCCGTCGATCGTCCGGTAGAACCCAGCCCAATTGAGCCGCGGCAGAAACTGCCAGATCAAAGCGGCGAGGTTGGCCATGTTGGCGACCCCGTCCGGTTCGTCGTGGATCAGCGCCCGGGCTGCCTCGACGAGGTCGGCATAGAGTTCGGGTTTGGGCTGGTTCGGATCGGCGGCAAAAGCAAACATCTCGCTACCATAGGCCAAACCGGCTCTCGTCAAAAGGCCTCTGCTAAAAGGTAGATTGTCGCCCGGCGTTTGGCCGCTTATCAGTCGCGCCATGTCCCTAACCCGCAAATGGCTGCTTGGCAGCATCGCCGTCCTCATTGTCATCCTCGGTCTCGGCTATGTCCTGACCCGTCCCACCCCGGCCAAGCACACGCCCGATGAGCTGTCGGGCCGCGATCCGCTGATCGTCGAGCCGCAGGTGGAGCGCTTCCCATCGATCCGCATTGCCAAGCCGGTGGGCTGGGCCGCGAACGAGGCGCCGACTGCCGCCAAGGGTCTGGTCGTGAACCGCTTTGCCGACGGGCTGCAGCATCCGCGCGTTATCCTGGTCCTGCCCAACGGTGACGTCATTGCGGCTGAAGCGGACGCCCCCAAGGGCAACCTTGGCAATGGGCTGGAGGCATTTATCGCCAAGGTGCTGATGAGCGATGCTGGGGCCCAGCAAGGTTCGCCCGACCGGTTGGTGCTATTGCGCGATGCCGATGGGGATGGAACGGCCGAAGCCCGGTTCGTCCTGCGGCAGGGCAATGGCCTTGTCTCGCCTTCGGGTCTCGGCTGGCGCGATGGCACGCTTTACGTTGCCAATCACGATGCCGTGCTGTCCTTCCCCTACCAGCTGGGTGACACTGCGCTTGCAGGCACTCCGAAGAAGCTGATGGATCTGCCACCTTCGGGCAACCACTGGATGCGCAACCTTGTGCTCAGCGCCGATGGGGCGAAGCTTTATGTAGCGGTCGGATCGGCCTCGAACATCGCTGAAAATGGGTTCGAGATCGAGCAAGGCCGCGCTGCGATCTGGGAGCTTGACCTCAAGTCCGGCCGCGCCCGCCAGTTCGCCCAGGGTCTGCGCAATGCCAATGGCCTCGACTGGAACCCATCGACCGGCGAACTGTGGACCGTGGTCAACGAACGCGACATGCTGGGTCCGGACCTGGTGCCTGATTACCTGACCAACGTACCAGTTGGTGCGCACTATGGCTGGCCCTGGCTCTACTGGAAGAAGTATGACGATGACCGCGTGGTCGGCCTGGCACCGGACTTCATCGACGAGTACGTCCGCAAGCCGGAGTATGGCCTGGGCGCACACATGGCCCCGCTGGGCCTCGCCTTCCTGCGCGGCGGTGAGCGGATGGGCAGCGCCTTCACTAACGGCGCCTTCATCGCGCGCCATGGTTCATGGAACCGCGAGCCACTGACCGGTTATGACGTGGTGTTCGTGGCCTTCGATGCAAACGGTAACCCTCAGGGCAAGCCGATTCCGGTGCTAACCGGCTTCCTCAGCGGCAAGAAGGAAACCCGTGGCCGCCCGACCTGGGTGGCCTTCGACAAGACTGGTGCGCTGCTGGTGTCTGACGATACGGCCGGGATCGTGTGGCGTGTGTCAGCGCCAGGTGCAGCGGCCGGTCCGGCGGTGCGTCCGGTGGTAACGGCACGGATGCCGGCCCAGCGCGAGCTTGATGGCAACATGGAGGCGCAGTACCGCGCCGGGTTCAAACAGGCGGGTGGCCAGTAAGGGTCAGAGCGCGCGCCCCGCGCGCCCGGCCAGCTCGCTGACGAATTGCCAGGCGACGCGGCCCGACCGGGCACCCCGGCGCTTGGCCCATTCCAGCGCCTCGCCGGGTTCCCAATCGAGGCCATGGCTGGCGCAATAGCCACCGACGATCGCAAGGTAGTCGTCCTGGCTGCAGGCGTGGAAGCCGATCGACAGGCCGAAGCGGTCAGCCAGGGCCAGCTTGTCGTCCATCGCGTCGCGCGGGTTGATCGGATCGTCCTGCTCCGCTGCATGGCGTGGCACGATCGCGCGGCGGTTGGCGGTCACGGCGAGGCGGACATTGGCCGGGCGGGCATCGACTCCGCCTTCCAGCCACGATCGCAAGGCCCGCGGCCCTTCGCTGTCCCCGTCGGCGAAGCCAAGGTCATCGATGAAAACCAGGAAGCGGCGCGGCTCGGCACCCAGGGCGCCGAATAGCCGGGTCAGGGCCGAAAAAGCCCCGGACGCTACCTGAACCAGCGCCAGCGAACCCGGGTCCTGCGTCTGCGCTGCGATCACGCTGGCACGAAGCAGGGCTGACTTGCCCATGCCGCGCGCGCCCCACAGCAGCATGTCGTGGGCGGCATGCCCGGCGGCTAACCGCGCGACGTTGGCGGCCACCAGGTCCTTCTGGGAATCGATCCCCTTGAGCAGTTCAAGTGCGGGCGCAGCAAGCTTTTCGACGGCGCGCGCGCCGGTCTGATCCCAGACATAGGCCGGCGCCGCAGTCCAGTCAGGCATCGCCGGCAGGACGCCTGCCAGCCTCTCCAGCGCCTCGGCAATGCGGGCCAGCGGATCGCCCTGGTCGGTCATCCCGCCAGCGCCTCGGCATCGAGGGCATAAAGCAGATTGGCACCAGCGGTCGCCTGCGCCTTCAGCCCTTGTGCTTCGCTGGCGATGTATTGGGCGAAGTAGCGGGCGATGACCGCCTTGGCCTTGGCTTGCGGGGTATCGTCACTCGCCAGCGCCCTGGCCTGTCGCTGCAGCTGCCACCCCGCGACGGCCACCGCGCTCATCGTGCAGATTGCCACGCTGCCGGCCAGCCGATCGTCGAGACTGGCCTCGGCCGTCATCCACTCGGCGATGGCCTCGCAATCAGCGGCAAGGGCGGCGAGTTCCGGGGCATCACCGCTATCGCGCCCTATCTCGGCGAAAAGCGACGTCAGAACGCCACCCTGCTCATAACCCAGTTTGCGCGTGACCAGATCGGCCGCCTGGATCCCGTTGGTGCCTTCGTAGATCGGTGCAATTCGGGCATCGCGGTAGTGCTGGGCGGCACCGGTTTCCTCGACAAAGCCCATCCCGCCGTGGATCTGGACGCCCAGGCTCGCGACCTCGCAGCCAATATCGGTGCCCCAGGCCTTGAGCATCGGCACCAGGCAATCAGCGCGCAGTTGCGCCGCATTGTCGCCCAGCGCACCGCGGTCGACCTGGCCAGCGGTGTAATAGAGCAGCGCCCGCGAGCCTTCGGTCAGCGCCCGCATCCTTAGCAGCATCCGCCGGACATCGGGATGCTCGACAATCGCAACTGGATCGCGGCTTGCCCCGCCCGCGCGCGCCGACTGGACCCGTTCGCGGGCGTAGTAGCGGGCTTGCTGCAAGGCCCGCTCGGCAATCTGGACGCCCTGACTGCCAACATTGATCCGGGCCGAGTTCATCATCGTGAACATGGCCTTCAGGCCTTCGTTTTCATGCCCGACCAGTTCGCCTACGCAGTCGTCATTATCGCCGAAGCTCATCACGCAAGTTGGGCTGGCCATGATCCCCAGCTTGTGTTCGATACTGACGCAGCGCAGGTCGTTGCGCGGCCCCAGCGAGCCATCAGCGTTGACCAGATACTTTGGCACCACGAACAACGAGATGCCCCGGCTACCGGCGGGTGCGCCGGGAGTTCGCGCCAGAACCAGGTGGATGATATTGCCAGCGAGGTCGTGCTCGCCCCAGGTGATGTAGATCTTCGTGCCCTTGATCGACCAGGTTCCGTCCCCGCGCGGAGTGGCGGTGGTGCGCAGTGCGCCAACATCCGATCCGGCCTGGGGTTCGGTCAGGTTCATCGTGCCCGACCATTCGCCGCTGACCAGCTTCGGCAGGTAAAGCGCCTGCTGCGCCGGGCTGCCATGGTGAGCCAACGCCTCGATCGCGCCCACGGTAAGCATCGGCAGCAGCGAGAAGGCCATGTTGGCGGCACCCAGGTTCTCGAGCACATTGGCAGCGAGCGTGAACGGCAGGCCCTGGCCGCCGTGCGCCTCGTCACCGGCGACCGCGTTCCAGCCCTGCTCGACATAGGCGCGGTAAGCTTCGGCAAAGCCATCGGGCAGAGTGACCGTGCCGTTGGCCAGCTTCGCCCCTTCGATATCACCCTTGCGATTGAGCGGCGCAAACTCGCCACCGGCGAACTGGCCGATACCTTCGACTATGGCTTCGACCATGTCCGGACTGGCAGCTGCAAAGCGGGGGTGGGCGGCCAGTTCATCGATCCCGGCGTTGACGCGAATGGCGAGGACCTGATCGGCAGTGGGGGCGGTGAAATCCATGGTGCTCTCTTGCTTTCCCTTGGCTTTGCGGCTTCCCGCCTATAGCGGGAGGCGCATGGCCGACAAGCATGAAGCCGCGCAGATCCGAACTGCCGATCCCGCCGGGATCGCCGCGGCTGCCGATCTGTTGCGCGGTGGCGGCCTCGTCGCACTGCCGACGGAAACGGTCTACGGCCTCGCTGCGCGGGCAGACCGCACCGAATCGGTGGCAGCAATCTATCGTGCCAAGGGGCGTCCGGACTTCAATCCGCTGATCGTCCATGTGCCTTCGGTCGAGGCGGCGCGAACCCTTGCCCATTTCGACGGCCGGGCCGAGGCACTGGCGATGAAGTTCTGGCCCGGCGCACTGACGCTGGTCTTGCCGCTGCGGACGGGTGCCGCGATTGCGCCTGCAGTCACGGCGGGTCTACCGACGATTGCCCTGCGCTGTCCTGCGCATCCGGTGATGCGCACCGTGTTGGAAGCAAGCGGCCTTGCGCTGGCTGCGCCCTCGGCCAATCGGAGTGGCGCTGTCAGCCCGACCCGCGCCGAGCATGTTGCGGCGTCGCTGGGCGATGCCGTTCCGCTGATCCTCGATGGCGGGCCGTGCGCCGCAGGCCTCGAATCGACCATTGTCGCCTTGCGCGAAGGCGGTGCCTGGCAGGTCCTGCGACCTGGCCCAATCGCCGAAGCCGAAATTTTCGCCATTCTCGGGCGGGAGCCGGACGCCGTGACGTCAGCCGCGATCGAGGCTCCGGGACAACTTGCCAGCCACTATGCGCCGGGCAAACCGCTGCGACTCAACGCCGCCGCCGCCGAAGCTGATGAATTCCTGATCGGGTTCGGGCCAGTCGTGGGGGATGTAACGCTGTCGCCCTCAGGCGATCTCGCCGAGGCAGCGGCCGGCCTCTATGCAGCGCTTCATGCCGGGGCCGCATCGCCCAAGCCGCGGATTGCCGTTGCTGCAATTCCGGCTGCGGGGATTGGCGCAGCCATCAACGATCGCCTGCGCCGCGCGGCGGCCTGATCAGTCGCGCTCGTAGGGAACGCTGGGCGTCAGCGCGCGCATTTCGGCATAGGCCTGTTCTGCCTTGCGGCAGGCCTCATCATTGCCACGCTCGCACTTGCTGGTCTGCTTGCGGTACTCGCGATCGAGTTCGCCCAGGCGCTCTTCGCGCCGACGGATCTCGCGGCCGCGCTTCTGGTCCCGTTCCGAATCGCTGGTCGTCATCACATCGACCACAGTGCTGCCGGTTTTGACGACACGGACCGGGGCGGTCGCCAGATCCACTGCTGCCCCGGCTACCCCGCAACCGGGCAGAGCCAGCAAGGCCGGCAACAGGATCAGCTTGGTCTGAGACATTGAAAACCCCCGGGGCGATCAGGTCGCATGATCCTGACCGCACCCGGGTTAGCCTGAGATGAACCAGCGGTCTATTCAGCTTTGGAGGCTACCGGCGCAGAGCCGGTTCCCGGTTCGCAGATCAACTTGCCCGAACCCATCGATTCCACCGTACAGCGCGCCCGGCCGCGGACGGTGACGCTGCCCGAACCCATGATCTTGGCCTTCACCTCGCCGTCGCTGGCGAAGGTGGAGTTGCCTGAACCGGCTATGGTCAAGTCGGCCTTGTCGGTCTTGAGGGCGTCCATCGCTGCCGAGCCACTGCCGACAATGCTGACATCCAGCGCGGTGACGTTGCCCGCGCCGCGATAAGAGCCAGAACCGGCGATGGTCAGATCTAGCTTGTCACCAGCCACATTGGGGGTTTCAATGTCGCCCGATCCGGCGATGGTGACCTTGGCATCCCTGGCCAGCGCGGCGGCATTGATCTTGCCCGAACCGGCCATGGTCAGCGTCTTGGGTGCGGGCATGGTCACATTTACGATCGCCTTGCCATCGGTTCGCTCCGAATCCGCATTCCTGCCCTCGCGCAGAACACCCAGCGTGCCATCCTTCAGCGTAAAGCGCAGTTTGTCGGTCACTGTCTTGTCGCCTTCGACCGTAATGGCGAGCTTATCGCCTTCGGTAACCCGGACTTCGTCGGGGCCCATCAGGACCAGTTCCACTGGCGGTGCTCCTTGCAGATCGATTTCAGCGAGCGGCTTGCCCTTTTCGCCGTTGATCGAAACGTTGCCATCGCAAGCGGTAACCCCTGCGGCCATGGCTACGGCGATAATCGGGCCGAGTGCCCGGAAGAATCTGTCAAACTTCATGGCGAGTCTCCTGCGCAATGTGTGTTGTTGATATAATACAGCATGGCAGGTTAGGCAAGGGGACGGGCGAGCGCCCATGAAAAAGGGCCGTTCCCTTGCAGGAACGGCCCTCCTCGGTGATTCGGTTTGTGCCGGTCAGGCGCTGGCCGTCTCGGCATAGTATTTCGGTGCGTGCTCGTTGAGGATCGCCAGGATCTTCTTGAGTGCTGCCGGTTCTTCGGTCTTCTCCATCGCGGCCAACTCACGCGCGAGGCGCGACGAGGCAGCTTCGAAGATCTGTCGTTCCGAATAGGACTGTTCCGGCTGGTCATCGGCGCGGAACAGGTCGCGGGTCACTTCTGCGATCGACACCAGGTCGCCAGAATTGATCTTCGCTTCGTATTCCTGGGCGCGGCGCGACCACATGGTGCGCTTGACCTTGGGCTTGCCCTTCAGCGTATCGAGCGCTTCGCGCAGGGTCTTGTCGCTGGAGAGCTTGCGCATCCCGATCGACTCGACCTTGTTGGTCGGCACACGGAGCGTCATCCGCTCCTTCTCGAAGCGCAGGACATAGAGTTCAAGCTTCATGCCGGCGATTTCCTGCTCCAGCAGTTCAATCACCCGGCCAACACCATGCTTGGGATAAACGACGTAGTCACCAACATCGAAGGCGTGCGCCTTGGAAGCCATGTATCGTCCTTTCATGCGGCGGGAACGTTACCCGTCGAACCGGAAAGCGGCGTGGATTAACAATCCCGGCGCCCGCCCTCCCAGGCCGGCACCGTGTGTCCCCCGTCCGTGTTCGCAGTCCCGCCTAGCCAATGATTGTCATGCAACCGGGGCAGAGCGCTCCGGAAGTCGGACGATTATATAGCATGTCGGCAACAAAATTGCCAGACCGCAGAATTCCCCGCTCTCACAAGCGATTCCGCCGTCAGCCCGCGTTCCTGCCTGGTGCAGGAAATGCAATCGATTCGCGCTGCAGGCGCGAAGGCTCAGTCGCCCTCGCCAGGTTCGGCCGAGAAGTACTTCTCGAACTTGCCATCTTCACCCTTGTGCTCGTCGGCGTCGGCCGGCGTTTCCTTCTTGGTGGTGAGGTTGGGCCATTCGGCCGAGTACTTGGCATTGAGTTCAAGCCACTGTTCCAGCCCCGATTCGGTATCGGGCAGGATGGCTTCGGCCGGGCATTCCGGTTCACACACGCCGCAGTCGATGCATTCGCTGGGGTTGATCACCAGCATATTCTCGCCTTCGTAGAAGCAATCTACGGGGCAGACCTCTACACAGTCCATGTACTTGCACTTGATGCAGGCGTCGGTGACGACATAGGTCATGGCAGTCAGGTCCCCTAAGGCGTGATGTTATTTTTCCGCTGCTATGGGATTTGCGCGTCGCTCGTCAAGCGTGCGGTAACAGGCAATCGCTTCCGCAACCGGACCGCGGCGCTCCGGAACCTCGATCAACTCGATCACACGGACACCGGATCGCGCCGGAATAGTCAGCACATCGCCCACGCCAACAGCTGCGCTTGGCTTTTCGATTCGCCGTCCGTTGAGCCGAAAATGCCCTTCTGCCACCCAGTCATGCGCCAAGGTCCGGCTAGGTGCCAGGCGCAGGAACCATAGCAGCTTGTCGACCCTCAAGGCATCAACCCGGCAAGTGCAGCAAAAGCCCCATGAGCGGGTGGTGCTTGGGGTGCGGCAAGCGGAGCTTCTCGCCGGTTTGGCCGCCAGCGCCAGCGCGGCGGCGGCATCGGACCGGACGCACCCGCGGGCAAGGGCCGCGGCATGATCGGCTGGAACCCGGCCAGGCGCAGCAAGTGGGCGTATGCTGGCGTGGCGAGGCCCATCGAGATCGCGAGGGCGGGGTCGAGCATGGTCGGCTTGCCCGCCCCGGCGCTGCGGGCACCATGGGCCGCATGCAGCAGTTTCTCCGCCATATCGAGTCGCAGGGCCTGTTTGCCCAGCGCGCGATAGCCCGGCGGCAGCGCGGCCCGCCCGTTGAGGGCAAGGACCGGCGGCATGGCGGGATGGACCATGGCCGGTGCCTGACCCCGGACGGCCTGGAGCGTGCGCCAGGCGCCGAGCGGCACCGGCTTGAGCATGGCGGGCATGAAGATGTCGAGCGCACCCACCTTGATGCCCAGCCGCCGCAGCGAATGGCGCTGCGCCGGGGTCAGCAGTTCGATGCCCGAGCCAGCCTTGACCAGCAGCCCGCCGGCTTCGACCAGGCGGATCAAGATCGCCCGTAGCTCCGGTCCACCCTCTGCCGCCCGACTCGCCATTTCGAGCCTGCGCAGTGGATCTAGCGGGGCCAGTGCCTGCTGCACCCAATTCTGTAATGCCGCCTCAAGGTCGCGCCGCGCAACTTGGGGGAGTGCGGACAGGGCGGACTCCAGCTTCAGGCCGGGTGTCAGCAGCGACTTGCCCGGAATCAGCCGGGCGAGCCGCACCCCCTCCCAATCAAGGCTAGCGCCAGCAAGGATCAGATCGACCGGTCCACCTTCGGACAAGACCGCCGTGAGCGCCCGGGCCCGCGCCGCCAGCAGCTCCGGCAGATGCCGCTCGGCGGCGGCGAGCAACAGCTTGTGGTCGGCATGCCGCGCCGCTGGATCGACGCGGAAGCGAAAGCCGGTGAGCACGCCGATGACCTCGCCATCGACCAGTACGCGGTCTGCTTCGACGGTCACCGGTAGCAGTCCCGCGTCCGGACCGAGCTTCTTCATCAGCACCGATGTGCGGCGATTAACGAAGCGTTCGGTCAATCGGCCGTGCAGCGCATCGGATAGCCGCGCTTCGGCGGCGCGGGCGCGGGCCGCCATTTCCTCGCGCGCCAACACCCAGTCGGGCCGCTGCGCGATATAGGACCACGACCGGATCGCCGCGATCCGCCCCTGCAGCGTGTCGATATCCCCGTCCGGCCGGTCCAGTTCGGCAATCGCCCTGGCGACATGGTCACCCGGAATCTGACCGTCCTTCAGGTCGGTCCACAGGCGGGCGACGAAGCGGGCGTGGGTCTCTGCACCATGCTGGCGGAAGTCCGGCAGGCGGCAGGCGTCCCACAGCCGCGCGACGCTTGCCGGGCTGCGCGCCTGGGCGGCAATCGCGGGATCGTCGGCCAGCCGCTTTAGCACTGCCAGGTCGATGGCTTCTGGTGCTGCTGCCAGCTCAGGGCGATCCGGCAGTCGTTCGAGATCGCGGATCAGGCCGGGTACCGAACTGCAGTCCGGCTCGGCATCGCGCCAGAACAGGCGGGTCAGCGGCGCGAAGCGGTGCTCTTCGATTGCGTAGACTTCCTCGGGCGTGAATTGCGCATCGTGGCCCCCGGTCCCGGCCAGTGTGCCGAAAGTTCCATCGGTCTGGTGCCGCCCGGCACGTCCGGCGATCTGCGCCATCTCGGCCGGGAACAGCCGCCGCTGCCGCACACCGTCGAATTTTGACAGTCCGGCAAAGGCCACATGCTGCACATCAAGGTTGAGGCCCATGCCAACCGCATCAGTCGCAACGAGATAGTCGACTTCGCCTGACTGGTATAATGCTACCTGCCGATTGCGTGTTTCGGGCGAAAGTGCACCCATCACCACGGCTGCTCCGCCGCGAAACCGGCGCAGCATTTCGGCAATCGCGTAAACCTGCTCGGCCGAAAAGGCGACAATTGCCGAGCGCGGCGGGATCCGCGACAGCTTGCGTGCACCGGCATGGGTCAGCGTCGAAAAGCGCGGCCGGCCGACAATCTCGGCCTCGGGGACCAGTGCGCGGACCATCGGCTCCAGCGTTGCCGAGCCAAGGATCATCGTCTCCTCTCGGCCTCGGGCATGGAGCAGCCGGTCTGTGAAGACATGGCCGCGCTCGCGGTCAGCGCCCAGTTGCGCCTCGTCCAGGGCGACAAAGGCCAGGTCGGCGCTCACCGGCATGGCCTCGGCGGTGCAGAGCAGCCAGCGCGCATGCCGGGGCTCAATCCGCTCTTCACCCGTGATCAGCGCCACCCGGTCCGCGCCCTTGATGGCGCAGACCCGGTCATAGACCTCGCGCGCCAGCAGCCGCAGTGGGAAACCGATCGCACCGGAGGAGTGGGCGCACAGCCGCTCGATCGCCAGGTGGGTCTTGCCCGTGTTGGTTGGGCCCAGCACGGCCTTGACCCGGCTGTCATGCTGCCGATCCGGACGGGCGGGGGAGTGGCGCGCCATTACGTTCAGGGATGTGGCATTGCGATAGAGCGCCGACAAGGTGGTCATCGGTCTTATTCCCCGGCCAGCCCCCGATTTTAGGTGAAGATTAACCTTACCCGTGCAGAGCGGTTGCCGGTTGCAGCCACCCGGGGGCCAGATTGGTGTTCACATCGCGTGAAGCGCTTGAAACCGGGGTCGGCACGGCTTCGCTCGGGCTGCGCCTTGCAAGCGGTGCGGCGCGCCCGGCACCAGCGACGGGGCGCGCAACGCCGCGATCGCAGGCTGCTTCGCTCCTGCAGCGGCTTGCACTGCTCCGCCTCGATTGGGATCTCCGGCTGGCCCGGCTCGACTGGACGCCGGACCTCGCCGAAGACATCGGTTCGACGCGCTGGTTCCGCGGGCTTGGCACCTTGTTTGGCCTCAGCGCCCTGGCCCTTGCATTCCTGCCCGACTTCTCGGCAATTCATGCACCGCCGACCATGGTGCTCGATGCGGCTGCGCGCGATGAATTTCGCAGCCAGACGATCCAGCCATTGGCCTTTGGCGGCGACAGTGGCCGCCGGATGGGACCGACCGACCGTGTCAGCCCGGTTGCCAATGTGCCAGAGCGCGCCATTGTCCAGGTCACCGCCCCCTTCGGCGAAGGCGACAGTTTCGAACGGATGCTCCAGCGCGCCGGAGTTGGTGCGGTCGATGCCGCGCGCGTTCGCGGACTTGTTGCCGGATCGGTCGACCCAGCCGGCCTCGCTCCCGGAACGCAAGTCGACATTACCCTGGGCCGGCGCTCCGCTCCGGGTGAACCGCGCCCGCTCGATGCCTTGTCGTTCCGCGCCCGCTTCGATCTCAAGCTGACCGTCCAGCGTAGCAACGGCACCTTTCTGCTCAAGCCCCAGGCAATCCCGGTCAACACCACTCCGCTGCGGATTCGCGGGACGATCGGCGCGGGCCTCTACCGCTCGGCCCGCGCTGCGGGTGCGCCGATCGAGGCGATCCAGCAATACCTCCAGGTGCTCGACCAGCACCTCAGCCTAGACACTGCGATCGAGCCCGGCGACACCTTCGATATCATCGTCGGATTCAAGCGCGCCGCGACCGGCGAGACCAGGGTGGGCGAGCTGCTGTTCGCCGGGGTTGAGCGCAATGGTCGGCCCAAGGCCCAGCTCCTGCGCTGGGGCGGCGATGGACAGTTCTTTGAAGCTTCCGGCATGGGCGCGCAGCGTTCCGGCCTGATCATGCCGGTGGTCGGACGGATCACCTCGAACTTCGGTGCGCGGCGGCACCCGATCCTAGGCTATACGCGGATGCACGCCGGGGTCGATTTCGGCGCGCCGGCAGGCTCCCCGATCTACGCCGTTGGCGATGCCACCGTCGCTTTTGCTGGCTGGGGCGGCGGGCATGGCAATCACGTCAAGCTTGATCACGGCGGCGGCTGGGGCACTGGTTATTCGCACATGAGCCGGATCGCGGTTTCGCCCGGCAGCCGGGTGCGTGCCGGGCAAGTCATCGGCTATGTGGGCTCGACCGGCCTCTCGACTGGTCCTCATCTCCACTATGAGCTTTATCGTAACGGCGTGAAGGTGAACCCGATGTCGGTGCGGTTCACTGTTTCGAACCAGGTTGATGCCAAGGAGCTCGCCGCCTTCCGCGCCCGGATGGCGGCATTGAAGGCCGTGCTGCCGGGGGCGGCGCTCGGCCCCCTGGCCGCACCCTCGCCTGCCGCCAGCTTGCCCGCGCCGCCGCCGCCCCAATAGAACCGGGGCTTGCTGGGTTCCGGTCTCTGACCTAGAGCGTGAGCGATGACCGGTTCCTATCCCGCCACCCGCCTGCGCCGGACCCGTGCCAGCGTCTGGAGCCGTGCGCTCCACCGTGAAACCATGCTGACCCCGGCCGATCTGATCTGGCCGCTGTTCGTTACCGAAGGTGCCGGGGTGGAAGAGCCGATCGGTTCGCTACCCGGCGTTTCGCGCTGGTCGGTCGACCTGATCGCGCACCGCGCTAAAGAGGCGGTCGCGCTCGGCATTCCCTGTCTGGCGCTGTTCCCGAACACGCCGGGCGAGTTGCGCAGCGCGGACGGACGCGAGGCGCTCAATCCAGATAACCTGATGTGCCGCGCGATCCGCGCGATCAAGGATGCCTGCGGGGAACAGATCGGCGTGCTGACCGACGTCGCGCTTGATCCCTATACCAGTCATGGCCAGGACGGACTGGTCGATGCGGCTGGTTACGTGCTGAATGACGAAACGGTTGAGGTGCTCGTCGGCCAGAGTCTCAACCAGGCTGCGGCCGGCGCGGATGTGATTGCACCCAGCGATATGATGGACGGACGGATCGGCGCGATCCGCGAGGCGCTGGAAGGCGCGGGGCACGTCAATGTGCAGATCATGTCCTATGCCGCAAAGTATGCCTCTGCCTTCTATGGCCCGTTTCGCGACGCGGTGGGTAGTCGCGGGCTGCTGAAGGGCGACAAGAAGACCTATCAGATGGACCCGGCCAATAGCGACGAAGCTTTGCGCGAAGTCGAGCTGGATCTGCTTGAGGGTGCAGACAGCGTGATGGTCAAGCCGGGCTTGCCTTATCTCGACATCATCCTGAAAGTGAAAGAAACTTTTGGCGTTCCGGTATTCGCATACCAGGTCAGCGGCGAATATGCGATGATCGAGGCGGCTGTCGCGGCTGGGGCCGGTGAGCGCGATGCGCTGGTGCTGGAAACCTTGACCGCCTTCAAGCGTGCCGGATGCTCCGGGGTGCTTACGTATCACGCAGCCCATGCGGCGCGGCTGCTGAATGGCTGAGTTCCGGCTGGAAACGCAGCGGCTGGTAATGCGCTCGTGGCGCGAAGAAGATCTGGCGCCGTTTCATGCGATCAATAGCGATCCCCAAGTGATGGCTACGCTTGGCCCGGTGATGAGCCAGGGCGAGGTGGCCACACTAATAGCGCGGATGCAGGCGGTCGAGGCTGAGCATGGCCATTGCTTCTGGGCGCTGGAACGGCAGGTTGATGCCCAGTTGGTGGGCTGGTGCGGGGTGATCCGCGGGACGGTCGGCCCGGTGCAGGGCAAGGCGGAATTTGGCTGGCGGCTGGCCCGCAGTGCCTGGGGTCAGGGTTATGCCACCGAGGCCGCCCGTGCGGCCATTGACTGGCTTTTCTCGAACCGTGCCGACGCTTCAGTCTGGGCGATCACCAATGTGAACAATCGCGCCAGCAGGGCGGTGATGGAGCGCCTTGGAATGAGGTACCGGCCCGACCTCGACTTTGCTCATCCGCGCCTGGCTGAGAACGATCCGCTGCGGCCCCACGTGACCTATGAACTGCAGCGCGATGAGGGGAGCACGCGATGAGCGGCAATGCGGGGGCGCAGCGGGCGCTGTTCGTCATCACGATTCTGACCGGCAGCTTCCTGCTGTTCCTGGTCCAGCCACTGGTCGCGCGGCTGGCCCTGCCGCGGCTGGGCGGCGCGCCGAATGTCTGGAACAGCGCCATGCTGGTCTACCAGGCGCTGCTGCTGGCCGGTTACTTCTACGCGCACCGCCTCTCGAAACTGCCGCTGAAGCGGCAGGGCCGGATCCACATCGCGCTGCTGGCCGTGGCCGGCCTGACCCTGCCGATCACCCTGGCTAACCTGCCGCCGCCCGCCGCCGGCATGGAGATCTTGTGGGTGCCGGCGCTGCTCGCCATGACGATCGGGCCGGTGTTCTTCCTGGTCTCGGCCCAGGCGCCGCTGATGCAGCGCTGGTATGCGTCCCACCCGGCCTCGAGTGCACCCTGGGCGCTCTATGCTGCGTCCAATCTCGGCAGTTTTGGCGGGCTGATTGCCTATCCGCTCCTCGCCGAGCCCCTGCTATCTGCCAGTGAGCAATCGGCTGGCTGGAGCCTGGGCTATGCGCTGCTGGTTGTTCTCGTTGCGCTTTGCGCCTGGAGCCGGAGCGGCACTACTGATGCAACGCTGCCTCAGCCACAACCAGCCGCGGTGGAGACCGTTGGTGCAAGGCGCATCGTTTTGTGGCTCGCCCTTGCCGCCGTTCCCTCGGGGCTGATGCTGTCCACGACGACCCATCTTACCACCGACCTTTTCGCCATGCCGCTGCTATGGGTGATCCCGCTGAGTCTCTATCTGCTTAGCTTCAGCGTGGCCTTTGCGGACAATCGTGTCCTCGCTCGGGTCTTCACCCAGGTCGCGCCGCTGTTCGTGCTGATCGCGGGCAGTTTTGCCGCTTCGTCAAGCCATTCGGCCACGCTTGTCCCGGTTGTTGGCAGCGTCTGCCTGCTCTTCGTGGTCTGCGTCGCGCTGCACGCGCGGCTTTATGATGCCCGGCCGGATGCCTCGCAACTGACGCTGTTCTATCTGGTCATGTCGGCCGGCGGAGCGCTGGGCGGCCTGTTTACCGCGTTGTTCGCGCCGCTGTTGTTCGATTGGGTCTGGGAACATCCGATGTTGGTGCTGGCGGCCGCGCTGCTGCTCCCCACCTCGACCCTGTTCGACTGGCGCAAACTCAAGGGGATCGATCCGCACGCTGCCCGGATCACGGCGGCCGCCGTCATGGGCGTGGCCCTGGCGCTGTGCTGGTTCATCTACGAAGCAACTTCGTCCGAGGGCGACTTCTCCACGCGGCAGCAGGTGCTCACCCTGGTCGTCGGGCTGCTTGGGTGCCTGATCGCCTCCTGGCGCTGGCTGCTGGCACTGTTGCTGGTGGTGCTGATGTATGCCCAGGGCGGATGGGATACGGTCGATGCCTCGCGTGAGGGGCTACGGACCCGCAGCTATTTCGGCGTCTACACCGTACGCGACTTTCCGGTCCAGAAGATGCGCACCCTGGCCCATGGCACGACCCTGCATGGCAAGCAGTCGCTCGATCCCAAGCTCAGTCGTCTGCCGCTGACCTACTATGGTCCCGGTTCCGGCGCGGGGATTGCCTTTGCCAATGCCGATCTCCTGTTCGGACCAAGGGCGCGGTTGGGCGTGGTTGGCCTGGGGACGGGTACGCTTGCCTGCTATCACCGGCCCGGGCAGTCATGGCGGTTCTTCGAAATCGATCCGGCCGTGCTGGAACTCTCTCGCAACGGCACGTTCACGTATATCCGTGACTGCGCCCCGGATGCCCAGGTTGTGCTGGGCGATGCACGGCTCGAACTGACGCGGATGCCAAGGGGCGGAATGGACCTGCTGGCAGTCGATGCCTTCTCATCCGATGCCATTCCGCTGCACCTGATGACCGATGAGGCGATGGGGGTCTACCTTGACGCGCTGAGCCCGCAAGGCCTTCTGCTGATCCACATCTCGAACCGCTATATCGACCTTGAACCGGTCCTCGCGGCGATCGCGCGCAAGCGCGGACTGAGCGCCGTGATCCGCGACGATGATGCCGCAGAGGAGGCCGGTGCCCGGTTCACCTCTTCGACCTGGGTAGCGATCGCTCGCACGCCAGGGCGGATCGAAGACCTGCGCAGGGTCGATCCTGCCCGGGTCTGGCGTCCGCTGGGTCCGTCCGCAAAGCGCGCCTGGACTGATGACCACGCTTCAATCCTGCCCCAGGTGCGCTGGGGCAGCCTGCTGGGAAACCGCTGACATGACCCGACCCGACATCACCATCCTTGAAATCCACGGCAAGCGCCCGCGGATCCATGATACCGCCTTCATCGCGCCCGGCTGCCGGATCATCGGCGATGTCGAGATCGGGCCGGATGCGAGTGTGTGGTATAACTGCGTGATCCGCGGCGATGTCAGCCGGGTTGTGATCGGCGCGCGGACCAATGTGCAGGATGGCAGCGTGATCCATTGCGATGGGCCTATGCCTGGCAATCCCAGCGGCTTCCCGACCCTGATCGGGGAGGACGTACTGATCGGTCACATGGCGATGATCCACGGCACCGTGATCGAGGATCGCGGCTTCGTCGGCTTTTCGGCCCAGACCATGAATGGTTGCGTCATTGAGCACGACGGGATGCTTGCCGCCGGGGCGCTGCTGTCACCGAACAAGCGGATTCCGGCGCGGCAATTGTGGTCGGGCCGGCCAGCCACGTTCATGCGCGATCTTGATGACCGGATGCTGGCGGGTCTGCAAATGGGCGTGAAGCACTACGTAGAGAATGCCAAGCATCACGTGGCCGCGCTGAATGGCCAGGCCGAAAGCTGATCTGCCCCCGGCCGCCGCAATCCTGGCCCTGGCGGATGGCGAAGGGCGGCTGACCTTGCGCGTCACGCCTGGCGCGCGGGTTGAGACCCTGGCAATTGAGGATAACCGCCTGACACTAAAGGTCCGCGCGAAGCCCGAGGACGGCAAGGCCAACGCCGCCGTCCTCGAACTGCTCGCGCGGGCGCTCGGCATAGCGACGTCACGACTTCGCTTGTTGCGCGGCGCAACTGGGCGCGACAAGCAGGTTCAGATCGTCGCGCCCTAGCGCAATCAACCCTGCGGCGGCGCTTTCAGGTGCTGCATCATGTAGCCCATGAAATCGCTCTTGCCGATCGGCAGACCTGCTTGGCGCAGGATCGCGTAAGCCGTCATCAGGTGAAAATGGAACTGCGGCAGCGACCAGTCCCGGACATAGTCCGACACGGTCATGGCGAAGATCATGCCATTGGGGAGGTCAAATTCGACCATTTCATCCTCGGCAAGGGACCGGCCTTTGCGCGCTTCAGCGATCAGCGCGCGAACCTCCGCTACGTGGGCGCGCGCCTCGGCAAAGGAAGCATGATCGACCCCGCTCCCTGAAAGGTCAGTGCCATAGGCCCGGTTCAGCGTGTTGAAGATCTGCTGCGTGGTAAACCGTACCTGCGTCGCCAGCGGGAGCATGTCCGGCGCGAGGCGGGCCTGGAGCAGTGCTTCACCCTGTTCACTGGCCGCTGCCTTGCCCAGCAGGTGGTCAAGCGTTGCGAGGAGCTGGTCAAAGGTGATCAGGGCGGTTTCAGCCAGGTGCATCAGGACTCTCCGGTTTCGATTTGAAACTGGATTAGGGGCAGGAGCCGGGCGTTTCAAGGGGCGGACTGGGTCAGGCCAGTCGCCGGGCCGCCAGCACCAGCAAGAGCGCCCAGGCGCTCGCCAGCCAAAGCGCGAATGCGGGCCAGGCCAGCAGCGCGTAGGCACCGGTCAAGGCACCCAGTGCGAGGCCAAGCCACAGCAGGAGCCAGCTGCTCCATCCCTCACCGCCGGTACCAGTTATCCGCGCCGCCAGACCCTGAGCAAAGCGGACCAGAGCGCCGGTCATATAGGTCAGGCCAACCGAAACCTCGCCGTCACGCTGGAAGGTGTTATTGAGCGCGCCCATCGCCAAGACCAGGAACGTCAGCATGGCGATGGCGGCACCCGCCAGATGAGCAATCGAAGCGCTGGCCAGCAGCAGCGTCACCAACCCCAGCACAGCCACTTTTCGCTGCGCCGCGGCGCGCGCCGCCAGCAGCGCGCCGACAAAGACGCCCAGCACAAACCCCCCGATCAGCAGAGCCGGAACCATTGCCACGCGCGGGCTGATAACGAGGTCGACTCCCAGCCGGGTTGTATTGCCCGACATAAATGAGACGAAATAGCCATTGGCGGAGAGAAACCCGGTGGCATCGACAAACCCGGCGAGCCCTGCGGCAGCAATGGCGAGACGACGGCGGGAGCGGTCGATCGAGTTCATGACCGCACCCTAACCGCAACGCTGCCGCATGGCGAGGCTTAGCCGCGTGCCATGCCCTTGGCCATGCGGCCAAGCACGTCTGCCATGGCCTCCGCGATCTCGCGATCGGCTACCTCGACCTCGGCGATGGCGCGGGTCATCGCGTCGGCCCATTGCCCGGCGGTGTCGCTGGTAATGGGAATGCCGCCGTGGGCGCTCATCATGCATTTGCCGGGATTGGCTTCGAACCAGTCGCGCGGCCCGCCGGCCCAGCCGGCCAGGAACAGCGGCAACTGCTCCCGCATTTCGGACAAGTCTGCTGCATGGATCGCGCGCAGTTCGGCAAAGGCCGGATCCTGGTCCATCAGGTCATAGAAGCGGTCGGTGATGGCGCGCATCGCCGCGTGGCCACCGACCCGCTCAAATGGGGTGGCAGCGGGGGCTTGTGCAGTTTCGGCACTCATCAGGTCAGCTCCGCAAACGAAATTCGGCAGCCCGCTCGCTGACAGGCTGCCGAATCATGCGCATTGACCCCGATCAATCGGTGTCGTTGCCGTCGCTACTCGTTTCCGGGGCGGTCTTGCCCTTGCGCTTGGCTGCCGGCTTGTCGGCCTTGCCCTTAGTCAGCTTGGGCGGGGCCGGGGTCAGTTCAAACGCCAAGGCGTTATCCTTGACCGTCACGTGAACCTCACCGCCATGCCGCAGCTTGCCGAACAGCAGCTCCTCAGCCAGCGGTTGCTTGACCTTCTCCTGGATCAGGCGGGACATCGGTCGCGCCCCATAGAGCTTGTCATAACCGCGTTCACCCAGCCATTTCCGCGCGTCACCATCGAACTGGATGTGGACGTTCTGGTCGGCCAGCTGCAGTTCAAGCTGGAGCACGAACTTGTCGACCACCCGTGCGATGACCTCGGTGCCGAGATAGGCAAAGGGCACGATGGCATCGAGCCGGTTGCGAAACTCCGGGCTGAACATCTTCTTGACTGCTTCGTCGCCGGCATCGGCCTTGGACACGTCGCCAAAGCCGATCCCTTGACGGGCCATATCGCTGGCGCCGGCATTGGTCGTCATGATCAGCACGACATTGCGGAAGTCGACCGTCTTGCCGTGATGATCGGTCAGGCGGCCATTATCCATCACCTGGAGCAGGATGTTGAACAGGTCCGGGTGCGCCTTTTCGATTTCATCGAGCAGCAGCACGCAGTGCGGTTGCTGATCGATCGCATCGGTCAGCAGACCGCCCTGGTCATAGCCGACATAGCCCGGAGGTGCGCCGATCAGGCGGCTGACCGAATGGCGCTCCATGTATTCCGACATGTCGAAACGCTGGATCGGAATGCCCAGGATCTGGGCGAGCTGCTTGGCTACTTCGGTCTTGCCGACGCCGGTCGGGCCGGAGAACAGGAAAGAGCCAATTGGCTTGTCCGGATCGCGCAGACCCGCGCGGCTCAGCTTCATGGCCGAACTCAGCACTTCGATCGCCTTGTCCTGGCCGAAGACGACGCGCTTGAGGTCACGATCAAGGTGTTCAAGCGCCGTGCGGTCGTCCGAAGATACCGACTTGGGCGGGATCCGCGCCATCGTCGCGATCACCTGTTCGATCTCGCGCGCGGTGATGGTCTTCTTGCGCTTGCTCGGCGGCACCAGCATCTGCATCGCGCCCACTTCATCGATCACGTCGATCGCCTTGTCGGGCAGCTTGCGGTCGTTGATGTAGCGGGCCGACAGTTCGACCGCGGTCTTGATCGCGTCGGGCGTGTACTTGACCTTGTGATGTTCCTCGAAGGCCGTGCGCAGACCTTTGAGGATCTTGATCGTATCCTCGACCGTCGGCTCGTTCACGTCGATCTTCTGGAACCGGCGCAGCAGTGCGCGGTCCTTTTCGAAGTGGTTGCGAAATTCCTTGTAGGTGGTCGATCCGATGCACCGGATCGAGCCGCCGCTCAGTGCCGGCTTGAGCAGGTTCGAGGCGTCCATCGCTCCGCCGCTGGTTGCGCCGGCACCGATGACGGTGTGGATTTCGTCAATGAACAGCACCGCGTGCGGCATCTTCTCCAGCTCGGAGACGACCTGCTTCAGCCGCTCTTCAAAATCGCCGCGATAACGCGTACCAGCCAGCAGCGCCCCCATGTCGAGGCTGTAGATCACCGCTTCGGTCAGCACCTCTGGCACTTCACCTTCGACGATCTTGCGGGCCAGACCTTCGGCGATAGCAGTCTTGCCGACCCCCGGATCGCCCACATAGAGCGGATTGTTCTTCGAGCGGCGGCACAGGATCTGGATCGTCCGATCGACTTCCGGGCCGCGGCCGATGAGGGGGTCGACCTTGCCAGCCAGCGCCTTCTCGTTGAGGTTGACGCAGAACTGGTCGAGCGCCGACTCCTTTTTCGAATCCTTGGCCTGGGCCTTTTCTTCCTGGGCCGGGCTTTCGCTCTCGGCACCCTTGGGGCTCTTGTCCTCGATCCGCTTGCCGCCCTTGCCGATCCCATGGCTGATGAAACTTACGGCATCGAGTCGGCTCATGTCCTGCTGCTGCAGGAAATAGACCGCATAGCTATCGCGCTCGGAAAACAGCGCGACCAGCACATTGGCACCGGTGACCGTGTCCTTACCGGAAGACTGGACGTGCAGGATCGCGCGCTGGATCACGCGCTGGAACCCGGCGGTCGGGGCGGGATCGCCCTTTTCCTCGGTCTTGAGGCTCTGGTATTCCTGATCAAGATACTGGCGCACGACATCGCCGAGGTCGGATAGCTCGACGCCGCAGGCCTGCATCACCTGCGCCGCGTCCGGATCGTCGATCAGGGCGAGCAGCAGATGCTCCAGAGTCGCATATTCATGGCTGCGCTCGGACGCATTGGCGAGCGCGCTATGCAGCGTCTTTTCAAGGCTCTGGGCAAAACTTGGCATTTAGAAGCCTTCCCACGGATGGAGTGACCCTTCGATAGCCGAAGAGTATGAACAAGGATGGTTAACCATACCTATATGGCCAACCCGATCGGACCATATATGGGATGCCGGATCGCTGCTGCGAAGGGGCACCCCGAAAATCATCAGTCTGGCCGCCTGAACAAGGCATCGCCTGCGGCCCGGTGGGCTGAAACCTTGTCCCGGTGTGCCTTGATCCGTGCGATCTCTGTCTCAAGCAGCGCAATGCGCTCGGCCAGCTCGTTTTGCGAGAGGGGGTCGAGTGGCTCCAGGGCCAGTTGGCTGGCCGCATCGCTGCGCGCGCGGGGGCGGTCGTCGTGGTCCATCTGGTCAGCAAATTCGGACTTCCTGCGCTTGCTGTCAACACGGCCAAAGGCTAGGCCGGGCCCGCGCGCTGCGATGCCAACAGGGAAAAGGGCAAATGGCCGGAAATACGTCCCAGACACTGCCTGCAACGATGACCGCAATCGGCTTTGAAACGCCGGGCGGCCCCGAAGTGCTCCAGCCCCAAACCGTACCGGTGCCAGTGCCGGGTCCAGGCCAGGTCCTGGTCAAGGTGGCCTTTGCCGGGGTCAATCGCCCCGATGTGATCCAGCGCCGCGGGCTTTACCCGCCGCCGCCGGGTGCTTCGCCAATTCCCGGCCTGGAGATCGCCGGAGAAGTCGTGGCGCTGGGCGATGGCGTCGGCGACGTGATGCTGGGCCAGCGTGTCTGCGCGCTGGTTTCGGGCGGCGGCTATGCCGAATATTGCCTGGCCGTGGCCGACCACTGCCTGCCCGTCCCGGCTGGCATGCCGCTGGATCAGGCTGCGGCCTTGCCGGAAACGCTGTTTACCGTCTGGCACAACGTGTTCGAGCGTGGCTGGGCCAAGGAAGGCGAGACGATCCTGGTCCACGGCGGCACCAGCGGGATCGGCACCATGGCAATCATGCTGTGCAAGGCCTTCGGGCTGACTGTCATCGTCACCTGCGGCGATGCCGAAAAGTGCGCGGCCGCGATCGCAATCGGTGCCGACCACGCGATCGATTACAAGGCGAGTGACTTCGTCGAAGAGGTCAAGCGGATCACCGATGGCCAGGGCGTTGAACTGGTGCTCGACATGGTGGCGGGGGACTATGTCGCCCGGAACCTGCGCTGCATGAAAGAGGATGGCCGCCACGTGACTATCGCCGTGCAGGGCGGGATGCAGGCCGAACTCAACATGGCGGTGATCATGAGCCGGCGGTACACCCTGACTGGATCCACCCTTCGTCCTCGTTCCAACCAGTTCAAGGCGCTGCTGGCGCAGGAGATCACGGCTAACGCCTGGCCGCTGTTCACCGGCGGGGAGCTGCGCCCGATCATGGACCAGTCGTTCCCGCTGGCAGATGCTGCGGGGGCTCATGCCCGGATGGAGGCGGGGGCCCACATCGGCAAGATCGTGCTGCGGGCCTGACTTCCCTGTGACTCAATCCTTGCCGAATCTGCCGCTATCACCTAGATGGGCCGCCGCACGGCCGCTCCGGTAAGGGGCGGCCCTATTATTTTGAACTCGATTTCTGGCGGAGAATTCCCGTGACCCAGCCCACCCCGTTGATGCCCCATGCCACTGCTTCCTGGCTGGTCGACAACACCGCGCTGTCATTCGAACAGATCGCCGAATTCTGCGGGCTCCACATCCTTGAAGTGAACGCGATGGCCGATGATCTGGCCAGCAGCAAGTACACAGGTCGCGATCCGGTGCGCTCGGGCGAACTGACCATGGCGGAAATCGAAAAGGGCCAGAACGATCCGTCTTATTCGCTGGTCATGCAGAAGGCCCCGGCACAGGTCAGCCGGACCAAGGGCCCGCGCTATACGCCGGTGTCGAAACGCCAGGACAAGCCCGATGGCATCGCCTGGATCCTGCGCAACCATCCGGAAATCTCAGACGCGCAGATCGGCAAGCTGATCGGCACCACCCGCAACACCATCGCTGCGATCCGCGATCGCAGCCACTGGAACATCGCCAACATCCAGGCGAAGGACCCGGTTACCCTGGGCCTGTGCAGCCAGCGTGAGCTTGACGCGATCGTGGCCAAGGCTGCCAAGAAGGCCGGGCTCCTCGATCAGGCTGGCGACGATCTGCGTCTGGGCGATGACCGCGAAGCGCTGATCGAAGAGCTGCGGGCCGAACGCGATGCCCAGACCAAGCTCGCCTCGGATGCTGCTCAGGAAGCCGAAGCCGCCGCCTGGTTGCAGGCCAAGCGTGCCGCAGAAGCGACAGACGAAGGCTAAGTCCCCGGTCCTGCTCGGCCTGTCGCTTGCGCGGGGCACTCTGCGGCCCCACTTAGGCTGACATGACTGTCAGCACGGCCGCCGCATCGCCCGATCAACCCTGGCGGGCGCATTATGCGCACCCTGCGCCATGGGATACGATCTTTCCGCCGCTGTCGGTGCCCCAGATGTTTGCCGACAGCGCCGCCCGGTTCGCGGACCGGCCGCTGGTCGATTTCATGGGGCGGCGGTTCAGCTATGCAGACCTGAATGGCGAAGCGCGGGCCTTTGCCGCCGGCCTTCAACAGCTTGGCATCGTCAAGGGCGACCGGGTCGGTCTGTTCCTGCCTAATGTGCCGATCTACCTGGCGGCGTATTATGGCGCGATGCTGGCCGGGGCGACGGTGGTCAATTTCTCACCGCTCTACACGGCTACCGAGTTAGCGGCCCAGGTCGCCGATTCGGGAACGCGGCTGCTGGTGACGGTCGATTCTTCCGCACTGCTGCCCACTGCCGTTGCGGTGCAGGCGCAATCCGCGTTCGAATGGCTCGTGGTCGGTTCGCTCGCGGACCAGTTGCCCTGGGCCAAGGGGCTTGCCATGCGATTGTTCGCGCGCAAGGCGCTGAGCAAGGTTCCGCCGCAAGCCCTGCGCTGGGATGACCTGCTGGCCGAGACAGCGCCAGCGCCGACCGCTCTCGACCCCGAAGAAGACCTGGCGTTGCTGCAGTATACGGGCGGCACTACCGGTACCCCCAAGGGGGCCATGCTGACGCACCAGAACATTACCGCCAACACTCGCCAGGTCGAAGCGATCGACCCGCAGCAGGACGCCCGCGACATGATTGTCGGTGTGCTGCCGCTGTTCCACGTCTTTGCCAATATCTGCGTGCTCAACCGCACGGTCGCGCATGGCGGTTGCATCGCCATGTTGCCGCGCTTCGATGCCGGGCAAGCGCTGAAAACCCTGGCGCGGGTCCGTGCCACTTCGATGCCCGGCGTGCCGACCATGTACCAGGCACTGCTTGATCACCCGGACTGCGGCAAGACCGATTTCAGCTCGCTCAGGGTCTGCATCTCGGGCGGGGCACCGCTGCCGCAGCCGCTCAAGCAGCGGTTCGAAGCGGCGACCGGGGCGCGGCTGATCGAAGGCTATGGCCTGACCGAAACCGCCGGGGTCGCGACGGCAAATCCCTATGAGGGCGAGGAGCGTCCCGGGACCATCGGCCAGCCAATCCCCGGCACCCGCATCCGCCTGCTCGACAAGGAGAATCCCACCCGGGACGCGGCACCCGGCGAGCCAGGCGAACTGGCGATCCAGGGACCGCAAGTGATGCGCGGCTACTGGCGTCGGCCCGAAGCCGCGCTCGCGGCCTTTGCCGAGCGGCCTGACGGACGCTGGTTGCGCACCGGCGATGTCGCCGTGCTGGAGGAAGGTGGCTATCTGCGGATCGTTGACCGGATCAAGGACATGATCGCGGTCGGCGGGTTCAAGGTCTTCCCTAGCGAGGTGGAAGCCGTGTTGCTGCGCCATCCCGCAGTCAAGGAAGCTTTGGTGATTGGCGTGCCCGATCCTTATCGGGGCGAGGCCCCGCGTGCCTATGTCACCTTGCAAGAAGCGGCGACCGAGAGCGGCGAGGCGCTGGCAAAATGGCTCAACGCCCAGCTCGGCAAGCACGAGCGGGTCGATGCAGTGGTAGTGCGCGAGAGCCTGCCCAAGACGATGATCGGCAAGCTGGATCGCAAGGCGTTGGGCGCGGAAGTGGGGCTGGCCTAGCCCGCCAGGGTAAGCAGCTTTTCGACGCTTTCGGCCGGGCTGTCTTCCGGCTGGCCGACGCCGCGCGGGGCAAAGCGCCCGTCGACCTGCGCGCCCTGCTCGATCGTCAGCGCATCGTAATGCACGTCGCCATGGATCCGGGCGGACTTGAGGATGACCAGTTCGCGCGCCGAGATCGAGCCGCGGACGATCCCGGCCAGCCGGGCGCTTTCGGCCTTGACCGCGCCGACGATCTCGCCGGTTTCGCCCTGGACCAGCGAGCTGCAAGTGACATCGCCTTCGACCTTGCCGTCGATGTGCAGGTCGGTGGAAGCTGTGACATTGCCCTTGATCGCCATATCGGCCCCAAGGACCGAGAAGGTCGATCCGCGCATGGTGTTACTGCCTGTTGGACGCGGCGCCGAGGCCGCTGCTTTCTTGTTGAACATGTACCGCTGCCTCAAGGAATGGCCGGGGATTTACCGCTCGGTCGTTGATCCGAACTTCGAAATGAAGGTGCGGTCCAGTCGACCGACCGGTGCTGCCGATCAATCCGATTATCTGCCCCGCCTGGACCAACTGGCCGACCCGCGCCCTGAAACCCGACATATGAGCATAGCGCGTCATCAGCCCATTGCCATGGTCAATTTCAACCACATTGCCATAGCCCTGCTGGACCCCGACGAACCGGACTGTCCCGGCTGCGGCGGCATAGATCGACGCGCCAACCGGACCCTTGAAGTCGAGACCGGCATGGAAGGCTGCGCCGCCGGTGAAGGGATCGGCGCGGTACCCGAAGCCCGATGAAATGTAATCGAGGTTGGCCGGTGTGTGCTGGGGAATCCCGGCCAGCCCGCGCTCCAGCGCATCCATCCGCGCCAGGCTGAGCCCCAGCCGCTCGAAGCGCGGATCAAGCGCGCGCTTTTTCGGCCCGAACAGTTCGATCAACGGACCACCCTGGGCCGAACGATCATTGAGCCGCGCAACCATGGCATTGGGATCGAGACCCAGCGCGCGGATGCGCTGCGCCGCCGATGCTGCGCGGCGGTCGGCAAAGCGGGTCAGGCGTTCAACCAGGGCCAGTTGGCGAGCTTCGATCCTGGCCAGGCCGCCGGCTTCGGGCAGGGCGGCGCTGACCTTGTCGACGGTCCTGGCGGCCTCACCGCTCGAATCGGAAACCGTATCTGCAGCCTTGATGTCGTCCGGCAGGACGTCCGTCATTTTTTCGAGCGCGTCCTGGCGGCGGGTCAGGTCTTCGGCGACGCTTTGCAGATCATCGCGATACTCGGCCACGCGGCTTTCGGCGGTCGTTACCTTGGCTTCACGATCAAGCAAGGCGAGCCGATCACGCGTGGCGAGATATTGCGATACCGCCATGCCGGCCATCGAGACCAGCCATGCGACCAGCAGCGCTGCAACGATGGCGGCACCCACCATCTGCACTTTCGCCGAAACTTTGATGAAACGGACCTGCCCCTGCGATCGCATGAAAAATTCGCGATCCGGGAACCAGCTCCGCAGGCGGTCCCTTACCCCGCCAACGGTCAGATTTTGCAAGACGACCCCGAGCCCTTGATGACCTTTGATGCGGCCCGCTAGCAGGTATCCCGAGGGTAGGCGAATCTGCCGCAAACGGTTGTCGTTGAATCGAAAGACTCGCGGGACGAGTTGATTGGGTTGCGGGAACTGTTTGGCAAGTGATAGGCGCAGCAGCACAATGTCGGCTCCCGTAATCACTCTGGATGGCGATCCTGATTCGCTGGTGGCTACCCTGGCGCAGGCTGGAAGGGCGGCGCAGGCCCGGTTGGCACTGCTCGCGCCCGAGCGCCGGAAGGCGGCGCTGCGCGCAGCGGCGAAGGCATTGCGCGCTCAGGAATCGGCAATTCTTGCGGCTAATGCCCAGGATATGGCCGCCGGAGCAGCGCGTGGTCTCAGCAGCGCGATGCTGGACCGGCTGCGGCTGGATGCAGAGCGGCTCGCAGGGATCGCGGATGCGGTTGCGGTGGTGGCCGATCTGCCCGATCCGGTCGGCCAGGTAATTGACCGGACCGAGCGCCCTAATGGCCTCGTCCTCTCGCGGGTGCGGGTGCCGATCGGCCTGATCGGCATCATCTATGAAAGCCGCCCGAACGTGACCGCCGATGCCGCCGCGCTGTGTCTTGCCTCGGGCAATGCGGTGCTGCTGCGCGGGGGCAGCGAAGCCGTCCATTCAAACCGCGCGATCCATGCGGCCTTGGTTGCAGGCCTCGTCGAGGCGGGCGTTCCGGCCGAGGCGGTGCAACTGGTTCCCAGCCAGGACCGGTCCGTGGTCGGCGCGATGCTGACCGCAGCTGGGCTGATCGACATGATCGTGCCGCGCGGCGGGAAGAGCCTGGTGGCGAGGGTCCAGGCCGATGCAAGAGTGCCGGTACTGGCGCATCTTGACGGGATCAATCACACCTACGTGCACGCCCAGGCCAATCCGGCGAAGGCCGAGGCGATCGCCTGCAATGCAAAACTGCGTCGCACGGGCGTTTGCGGCGCGATGGAGACGCTGCTGATTGATGCGCTCTATCCCGAATCGGCCAGCCTCGTCGCGGCATTGCTCGATGCTGGCTGCGAGTTGCGCGGCGATGCGCGGGCCAGTGCGCTGGATCCCCGGATTGTCCCGGCGACCGAGGAAGACTGGGATACAGAATACCTCGACGCGATCCTCTCGGTCGCGGTGGTTGACGGGTTGGATGCGGCATTGGCCCACATTGCCCGGCATGGTTCGCACCATACCGATGCGATTGTTACCGAGGACCAGGCTGCGGCCGCACGCTTCCTGGCCGAAGTGGACAGCGCTATCGTGATGCACAATGCCTCCAGCCAGTTCGCCGATGGCGGCGAGTTCGGACTCGGCGCGGAGATCGGCATCGCCACTGGCCGCCTTCATGCGCGTGGCCCGGTCGCGCTCGAAGGGCTGACGACTTACAAGTGGCTCGTACGCGGCAGCGGGCAGGTCCGGCCCTGAACCGCGCAAAACCGCGCGTCGGGCTGCTGGGCGGCAGCTTCAACCCGGCCCACGGCGGGCACCGGCGGATCAGCCTGTTCGCGCGCGATGCGCTGGGGTTGGATGCGGTGTGGTGGCTCGTCTCGCCCGGCAACCCGCTCAAGCCCAGGGTTGGCATGGCACCGCTTCCGGCGCGGCTGGCCTCGGCAATGAAGATGGCGCGGCGCGCGCCGATCGTGCCGACCGCGATCGAGCACGAGCTGGGGACCGTCTTTACTGTCGACACGCTCCGGGCGCTGCGCCGCCGTTATCCCGATATCGACTTCGTCTGGCTGATGGGCAGCGACAATCTGGCCCAGTTGCACCGTTGGCGCGACTGGCGCAGGCTCGCCCGCACCATGCCGATTGCGGTAATTGCGCGGCCCGGCTATGAGGGCATGGCCGCGGCGAGCCCCGCTGCGGCATGGCTCGGCCGATACCGGCGGTCCGCAGCCAGTTTGAAACACCGGGCAGGATGGAGCGCACCCGCGCTGATACATTTGCGATTCGATCCCGATCCGCGCTCGGCGACTGCCATTCGCCGCGCCGATCCAGACTGGGCCCGGCATCATGCCGGCCGGGCTGTCCGGGATCCGCTGACGCACCATCCGGTCAATTACGACACGCCATGAACGGGCAGGGCCTTGTCCCTGCGCCGTCGCGCGCCGCCCGCCCCAAGGAGCATTCGCCCCCTCAATGACACCTGCCACGAACGCCCCGGCCGCTGCCGGAACGCCCACCCCGCTGCCGCCGTCCGAACCCGGCTCGCTCCACGCTCTGGTGCTCCAGTCGCTGGACGATGACCAGGCGCAGGAGATCGTCTCGATCCCACTCGAAGGCAAAAGCTCGATTGCGGACCACATGGTGATCGCCAGTGGCCGGTCGACCCGCCAGGTTGCGGCCATGGCGCAAAAGCTGGCCGAGCGGATCAAGCAGGGCGGCTTTGGCCATGTCCGGATCGAAGGTCTGCCGGCGGCGGACTGGGTGCTGATCGATGCCGGCGATGTGGTGGTCCACCTGTTCCGCCCCGAAGTGCGCAGCTTCTATAATCTTGAGCGGATGTGGGCCTTCGGGGATTCAGGCGCAGCCTGATTCGCCTGTTCAGGTAAACCCGCTATGCGGCTGCACGTGATTGCCCGCGGCAAGATCGCCCGCTCTCCCGAGGCTGAGCTCGTTGCCCGTTACATGAAGCGGATTACCTGGCCGGTGGTCCAGACCGAGTTGCCTGACATTGGCGGCACGGTCCCGGCACCGCTGACCCCGGTGCGCGAAGTGCTGCTCGACGAGCGTGGTCGGCAAGTCTCCTCGGAAGAATTCGCGACCCTGCTCGGCCGGTGGCGCGACGAGGGAGTGCGCGAGGCGCGGTTCGTGATCGGCGCGGCCGACGGGCACGGCGAAGCGGAGCGGAGCAAGGCCGATCTCCTGCTCGGGTTCGGGCCGATGACCTGGCCCCATCTGTTGGTGCGCGCCATGCTGGCCGAACAATTATGGCGCGCGACCAGCATTCTAGCTGGTCATCCCTATCACCGTTCGGGATAAGGCACGCGATGCCGCCTGCCGCTTTCCTGCGCTTCACGCCCCTGCTCGCCCTGGTTGCGCTGGGCGGTGCCGTCGCGCAGGTACCGCTGGCACCAACCGATCCAGGCCAGCTCCGCCGCGCCATTGCCGAGGCCCAGGCCGCCGGAGCCGCGGCCGGTCGCCGCGCCGCCGAACTTGAAGGCCAGGCCAGCACTGCCAATGCCGCAGTCGAGAAGACCACGCGCGAGGCGGCCGGCATTGCGGCTCGGATCCAGCAGGCCGAGGCCGGGATCGCTGCCAACGAAGCCCAGGCCGCATTGATCGAGCGGGAGCGCGGCCAGCTTCGCGCACGCCTGGCCCAGCGCCAGCAGCCACTGGTGCAGCTGACGGCGGCCTTGCAGCGTCTGGCGCGCCGTCCCGCCGCCTTTGCCCTGCTGAGGCCGGGTTCGCTGCACGAAACGGTTTACTTGCGCGCCGCGCTCGAGGCGATGCTGCCCGAGGTTGAGCGGCGTACCGCCGACCTGCGCGCCGAACTTGATCGCAGCCGCGCGCTCCAGGCCCGGGCCCGCGCCAATGCCGATGGCCTTCGCCAGGCCCAGCGCGATCTTGCGGCCCGCCGGCAGGCACTGGCCATGCTTGAAAGTCGCCAGCGGCTTGAAGCCCGCGCTGCCGGCGGACTGGCCGCGCGCGAAGGCGACCGTGCCCTTGCGCTGGCGGAACAGGCGCGCGATCTCAACGGCCTGGTCGGCCAGCTCGACGAAGCCAGCCGTCGGCGTGCGGCCCTCGCTGCCTTGCCCGGGCCAGTCTTGCGGCCAGCGGTTCCCGGAGCGGCGCTGGTCGTTGCCGATGCGCAGGCGGCGGCCACCTCGGCTGCGCGCCTGCCGGGCTTTGCTCTGCCACTGGCGGGACAGGTGGTGGCCGGGTTCGGGACCGAGCGTCCGGGCCAGCCGCGCTCGCGCGGGGTTACGCTTTTGGCGCGCCCGGCAGCCCAGCTGGTCTCTCCCGCGCCCGG
Source organism: Sphingomonadaceae bacterium (assembly GCA_009926135.1). Classification (GTDB taxonomy): domain Bacteria; phylum Pseudomonadota; class Alphaproteobacteria; order Sphingomonadales; family Sphingomonadaceae; genus Novosphingobium. The sequence continues at coordinate 34,705 of RFPL01000001.1, read as the reverse complement.
CCGGGTGGTCTTTGCCGGACCCTATCGTGGCTATGGACAGATCGTCATCATCGAGCACTCCGGCGGCTGGACCTCGCTGATTACCGGGCTGGCCACGCTTGATGTAGAAGTGGGAGACCGGCTGGTCGGCGGCTCTCCGCTGGGGATCACCGGACCGGGCCAACCGCTGGTCACGCTGGAGCTGCGCAAGGATGGCCAGGCGGTCAATCCGCTCGACCAACTTGGTCGTTAGTCGATTTGGGACAGGGCCAGACTTCGGGCCATCTGGCGTTAAGGCGCGGCAGCGGATAGATTGCCGCAGAACGATCGGCGAAAGGCCCTAATGCGAATGAACTTTGCCAACCTTGCCCGCGCCGCGCTGCTGGTCAGCGCCGTCGCTCTCTTGCCGGCAACAACGGCAGGGCTGGCCGCGGTTGAAGGGCGTTCCAGCGCGCAGTTCAACCGGCTCTTCACGGTCTACCAGATCGTCAAGGCGCAATATGTCGAATCGGTCGATGACGACAAATTGATCAATGGCGCGATCGACGGGATGCTGGCCGCACTCGATCCGCATTCCAGCTATGTCGAGGGTGCCTCGTTCCAGCGCCTGACCAACATGATCGACGGCAATTACTCGGGCCTGGGCCTCAGTGTCGGCATGGACGACGGGGCCGTGCGCGTGATTGCGCCGATGAAGGGCAGCCCGGCGGAAAAGGCCGGGGTCAAGGCTGGTGACTATATCACGCACCTCGACGGTAAGCTGATTTATGGGATTGAGCTGGACGAAGCCGTCGCCCGGATGCGCGGCGAGGCCGGCACGCCGATTCGCCTGACCCTGTTCCGTGAAGGACGCAAGGACACCTTTGATGTCACGGTCACGCGCGGCGTGATCGATCTTGAGCCGGTTACCTGGAAGCTCGAGAAGGATATCGGCGTCGTCTCGGTCAACGAATTCTCGCGCAATGTCGGCGTCGATGTCGGAGCCGCCATAACCGACCTCAAGAAGCAGGCTGGCGGCAAGCTGACCGGACTGGTGCTTGACCTGCGGCAGAACCCGGGCGGCTCGCTGGACGAGGCCGTCGCCCTGTCCGACCTGTTCCTGACCAAGGGCGATATCGTCTCGCAGCGCGGCCGCAACCCGCGCGATAACGAGTTCTACCGGGCCGAGGAAATGATCCCTGGCGATGCCGCCAAGGGCCTGCCGGTGGTCGTCCTGATCGATGCCGGCTCGGCATCGGCGTCGGAAATCGTCGCCGGGGCCCTGCAGGACCAAAAGCGCGCGCTGATCATGGGCGAACGCAGCTTTGGCAAGGGCAGCGTCCAGTCACTGTTCGAACTGGACAAGACCCGCGCGATCAAGCTCACGACGGCGCGCTACTATACGCCCAAGGGCAAGTCGGTGCAGGAAGGCGGGATCGAGCCTGACATCCGCGTCCCGCAGCTATCCGATCCCGATGCGCGCCGCCGGGCCGAACTGACCATGCGCGAAAGCGACCTGCGCCGCCACCTCGTCAACGAACTCGGCGTGGCCGACAAGCAGCTTGAGACCGACTGGCAGGACGATCCCCGCTTCAAGGCAAGCGCCGAGGAGCTGAAGGCCAAGGGCATTACCGATTTCCAGCTGCATTACGCGCTCGAAACCCTGCGCCGCGGCGGCCGGGCAGCAATGGCGCTGAAGGGGAAGTAAGCGAATGAGGATCTCGGCGCGGTTGCTGGCGCTGGCAGTGCCGCTTGGTCTGCTGGGCGGAGCCTATATCTCTCAGTACGTCTTCGGACTTTATCCCTGCGAGATGTGCTGGTGGCAGCGCTATCCGCATTTTGCGGCGCTGGTGCTGGCGTTGATCGGCCTGGTGCAGCCCGGGCAGAAGCTATGGGTCTGGTTGGCCGGGCTCGCCATTCTGGCCTCGGGCCTGATTGGCGGCTTCCATGCCGGGGTTGAATACAACTGGTGGGAAGGCATCACCGGTTGCGCCACCGTCGCGCAGGCTGGGGGCGATCCGCTGGCCGCCATCCTCGATGCGCCGATCGTGCGCTGCGACGTTGCACCCTGGACCCTGTTCGGAATTTCCCTGGCGGGCTTCAACTTCCTGATTTCCACCACCGGCGCGCTGGCGATCTTCGCCCTGCTGCGCCGCGAAGGAGCCAAGGCATGACCGATACCGCTCGAATGCTCCGGGTCGACCAGGCGGGGGAATATGGTGCCACCCGGATCTATGCCGGTCAGCTGGCAGTGATGGGTGATCGCGCGCCGCACTCGGGCGAGATTGCCCATATGGCCGAACAGGAAGCGGCCCACCGGGCCAAGTTCGATGCCCTGCTTGCGCAGCGCGCGGTGCGTCCGACCGCGCTGCAGCCGGTCTGGAACGTGGCGGGTTATGCGCTGGGTGCGGCAACCGCGCTGATGGGCCCCAAGGCAGCCATGGCCTGCACTGCGGCGATCGAGACCGAGATTGACCGGCACTATACCGAGCAACTTGAGGAACTGGGCGATCAGGACCCGGAGCTGGCCGAAATGATCCGCGAATTCCGCGACGATGAACGCGCACACAAGGAGGCGGCCCTTGCCGCCGGGGCCGAACAGGCTCCTGCCTATCCCCTGCTCGCGGGCGCGATCCGACTGGGCTGCCGCCTTGCGATCCGGCTGTCCGAACGAATCTGACGGCCCAAGTTGACCGGGCGCAAGGAACCCGCCCGCTTAAGCTGTCATTCAGCGCGCAAGGCCCCTATATCGGGGCAACCGCGCCAAGGAGATTAACCATGCGCCGCTTGCTGATCGCCGCCCCGCTGCTGTTCGCTGCTGCCCCCGCGCTGGCCCAGGAAGCGCCCGAGCCAAAGGTCAATCAGCTGATCGTTTATGGCAATGACGAGTGCCCGGTTTCCGGTGACGACACGATCACCGTCTGCGCCCGCAAGGCCGAGGCCGAGCGGTTCCGGATCCCGCAGATCCTGCGGCAGTCCGCTTCGCCGCAGAACGAAGCGTGGAACAACAAGGTCCTGGCCTACGAGCGCGTCAACAAGACCGGAACGATGAGCTGCTCGCCCGTTGGCGCGGGTGGCTGGACGGGCTGCTCAGGCCGGCTGATCGATGCAGCCTATGCCGAGAAGCAGAGCGACGAGAGCATCCGGTTCGGCCAGCTGATCGCTGATGAGCGGGCCAAGCGGCTCTCGACCATCGACAAGGATGCGGCCAAGACCCAGACCGATGTCGAGAAGCTGGAAGACCAGATGGACGCCCGCCGCAAGGCCGAGGCGGAAGCTGCGGCCAAGGCAGAGGCTGGTAAGAAGCCCGAAGGCGGCAACTGACCTTTCACGCTATTTGCGCGGGACCTGCGCCACTTCCGCCAGCCACACTTCAGCCAATCCGTCGCTGGGCGCACGCCAGTCGCCGCGTGGGCTGAGGCTGCCGCCTGACGAAACCTTTGGCCCGTTGGGAATTGCGCTCCGCTTGAACTGGCTGGTGGCAAAGAAGCGCCGCACGAAGTTTTCCAGCCAGCGGCGCACTTCCGCCAGCGTATAATCTTCCTTGCGCTCTTCCGGGAAGCCGAAGGGCCAGCGGCCGGTCCCGTCCTTGCGCCAGGCGTGCCAGGCCAGGAAGGCGATCTTGGCCGGGCCAAGTGCCTGCCGCAGCGTGTAGTAAAGGAAGAAATCATTGAGCGCGTAAGGTCCGACGGCCGCCTCGGTGCTCTGGATCGCGCCCTCGGCATCTGCCGGAACCAGTTCGGGGGAGATTTCCTGGTCAAGGATCGCGGTCAGCACTGCATCGGTCGCGGCGTCAAACTGTGCGCTCTCTACCGACCAGCGGATCAGGTACTGGATCAGGGTCTTGGGCAAGCCGCAGTTGACCGCGTAATGGCTCATGTGATCGCCAACACCGTAAGTGCACCAGCCGAGCGCCAGTTCGGAGAGATCGCCCGTCCCGACCACGAAGCCATGGTGCTGGTTGGCGAGGCGGAACAGGTAGTCGGTGCGCAGACCTGCCTGGACGTTCTCGAAGGTCACGTCATAGACCTTCTCGCCGCGCGCATAGGGATGGCCCATGTCTTTCAGCAGCTGGTTTGCCGCCGGGCGGATGTCGATCTCTTCAGCGGTGATGCCCAGCGCCTGCATCAGCTTCCAGGCGTTGGCCTTCGTGCCCTCGCTGGTTGCAAAGCCCGGCATGGTATAGCCGCGGATCGCGGTACGCGGCAGGCCCAGCCGGTCGCAGGCCTTGGAGGCGACGACCAGTGCGTGGGTTGAATCGAGCCCGCCGGAAATGCCGATGACTAGGCACTTGGCCTTGGTCGCCTCCATTCGCCGGATCAGCCCGTCGATCTGGATGTTGAACGCCTCGTAGCAATCCTGCGCCAAACGTTCGGCGCGGTGCGGCACATAGGGGAAGCGGCGCAGTGCACGGCGCAGCCCGACATCCTTTTCGTGGAGCGGCAAGGTGAAATCGATCCGGCGGAAGTCACGTTCCGGATGGCCGGCGGCGACGGCGGCATCGTTGAACGAACCGGTCCGCATCCGCTCCAGACGCAAGCGCTGCACGTCGATATCGGCGACCGCCAGCTGCGGACTGCGGCTGAACCGCTCGGAGCGTGCGACTTCCTCACCCAGTTCGAAGATCGAGCCCTGGCCGTCCCAGGCGAGATCGGTGGTACTCTCGCCCGCGCCAGCCGCTGCATAGACATAGGCCGCCGCGCAGCGCATCGACTGGGCAGCGCAAAGCGTGGTGCGCTCGTCCGCCTTGCCAACGGTGATGTTGGAGGCGGACAGGTTGCACAGCACGATCGCCCCGGCCAAGGCCCCGCGGATCGAAGGGGGCTGCGGCACCCACATGTCCTCGCAGATTTCGAGGTGGAACGTGAAGTCGGGCAGATTCGCGGCGCGGAACAGCAGGTCGGTGCCAAACGGCACCTCGACGCCGCCCAGCTCGATCGTCTCGCCCGTGATGCCAACACCCTGCGCGAACCAGCGCTTCTCGTAATACTCGCGGTAGTTTGGCAGGAAGCTCTTCGGTACCACGCCGAGAACGCGGCCCTGCGTTACCGCAGCAGCACAATTGTAGAGCCGGCCGTTGCGGACCAGCGGCAGGCCGACCACCATGACCGCGCGCATCCGCTCGCTCGCCGTGACGACGCTGGCAAGGGCGGTGCGGGCCGAATCGAGCAAGGCCTGCTGGGTCAGCAAATCATCGATCGCATAGGCGGTGAGGCACAGCTCTGGAAAGACGACCAGGTCCACCCCGTCGCGTTCCGCCTGCTGGGCCAGGTCGAGCACGGCCCGGGCATTGGCGGCCGGGTCGGCGACAAAGACCGCGGGCGTTGCCGCAGCGAGACGGACCAGGCCGTGGCGATGGATCGAATGGAAGGGTAGGGGCTCGCTCATTCCGGCAGTCTAGAGTGCCTTGAGCCAGCCGTCGACCTTGGCGAAGTGATCATCCCAGCTGGGCGCATGGAACGAGGGCATGGCGGCAAGCTGACGCACCCGGTCGGGCGTATCGCTGCAATAGGCGCGGATGGCTGCTTCCCAGCCCTGGCCGTCGAGCGGATCGAGGTAAAGCGGAATATCGCCAGCAATTTCCCGGAAGACCGGCAAGTCGCTGGCAATCACGGGCACGCCGCGTTGCAGGGCCTCGATCACCGGGATCCCGAAGCCTTCGATAAAGCTCGGCATCAGCAGCGCGCGCGCGTGGTCGAGCCAGCCAAACATGGTTGCATCATCGCAGCGGCCCAGTTCGCGGACATAGCCCTTGAGGCGCGGCGAGCGGTCAAGCAGGGCGAAGACTTCATCTGCCTCCCAGCCGCGCTGGCCAATCAGGACCAGTTTCGGCGTCGCCGGCCCCAGCTCCTTGGCCAGCTTTTCCCAAAGGTGGAGCAGCAAGAGGTGGTTCTTGCGCCCCTCGATTGTCCCGACCATCACAAAGGTCGGTCGGTTGGGCGGGGCCAGCTCGGCCGGTGGGGTCTGTTCTGGGGAGGCCAGCCAGGCGACCTGGCAGCGCGGCACAGGGCGGTGTTCGCGTGCGGCAAAATCAGCGAGGGCATCGCGGGTCGCGGCGGAATTGGCGATCACGCCCGCCGCACTGTCCAGCACGGTGCGCATTCGCTGGCGGTGGCGGCGCGATTCGCCGGGGCGGCAGAATTCCGGATGGCTGATCGGGATCAGGTCATGGACCAGATAGACTGCTTTCCAACCCTGTCGGGCGAGCCAACCAGCCAGCCCGGGTGCATCAAGGCCCGTGTGCCCGATATTGAGATAGCTCCAGCCGCGCGTCGAGCCACCGGGCCCACGTGACAGTGCGGCTGCCACGAGCAACACCGTCAGGCGCCAGCGAAAACCTGGTCCGCCTTCGCGCAGCAGCGCAAACAAGCGTTCGCTGTGCTGCGCCGATAGCACCATGCGCAGCTCGTTGCGCTGGATTACGGCAAGAGCGCGCGGAGCGTAATGATCGAGATAGGCGAGGCAGACCCGGTCGATCCCGGTCGGCAAGCGGCCGGACCAGACCCGCCAGACCAGCCGCGTGACGTCGAGCAGAAGATCGCGTTGAAGCATGGCTGGCGGACGATCAGGCCTTAGCCGACCGCACGGACGATCCGCGCCGGCTCGCTCTGGCGCACCGGGGGCAAGTCGTCGGACAGGAGCCTGGCAACCGAATTGCGGACCAGGATTGCCGTGGCAGAGGCGCTGGCAAGGCCGCCACGGACCAGGCACTTGGCGTGGAGCACCCGCTTGAAGGCGGCATAAAGTTCGGCATCGGGGGGAGTGGGGCGTGCCCAGAAACTGTCGAGCCCGCCGCTGTGGGTGATCCCCTTGATGTCATAGATGGCATCGCCCAGCACGGATACCGGCGTACCCACTTCGAGCGCCAGCGTGGCCGAGGTACTATTGACGCAGACCATGCCCTTGGCCGCGGCCGAGAGATCGTCAAGCTCTCCCCCGTCAATGTGATAGACCCGTCCGGCGACGCCCAGCCGCTGTGCCTTGGCCAGCAGATAGGCGCGCCAGTTGGTGTAGCCGCTGTCGAGCGGGTGTTCCTTGACCAGCAGCACCGTTTCCGCCGGGGCAAAGCGGGCGAAGCTTTCCAGCACATAATCGACCGCGACGTGCATCGAGCCGAACGGCGAGTGATGCCGGATCTGGTAGTCCCCGGTCAGCTGGAGCGGAAAGACGAAGAACTCTCTCCCGGCAATCGCGGCCAGGGTCTCCAAAGCCTGGCGCTGGCGCCGCGCCCGCAGCGAGAGGCGCCAGAGCCAGCCAATCCCGTCGAGGATGATCGAACCTTGGCGGTGTGTGCGATAGAACGGGAACTGCCAGCGCCCGGTCACCACGTGGTGGTAGTGCCAATAGGAATCGCGTGCGCGCCGCCTGAATTCGGCGGTAATCGCCGGCAGCTGGGGGATTGGCGGCAGTTGGCTGGCCTCAGCCAGGATCGTTTGCGGATCCCGCTCCATCGGCGAATGGCCGTTCACGCCGTCGCGTTCCAGCGTCATCCAGTCCGGGCGGATGTAGCCTTCCTCGTAGACGTGGATGTGGACTCCGCGCAGCTGGGCCATGCGCAGGGCGGCCTGGTGCATCGGCCGGCAATCGCCGAACAGCACCATGTCGGTGATGTTGTGCGCGCGCAGGTACCGGTCAAGGAACATCGGCCAGTTGCGTTTGCGGCCGCGATAATTGGTCGCCGCGTCTGGCCAGTCATAGCGGTCACCGCCAGACAGGTTGATCCGGTGCACGCCGCAACCATGCTCGGCGAGCGCGGTAGCCAGTTCGCGGAAGAACGGACCCGGCGGGCCCTGCAGGAACAGGAATTCGCGGCGCGGGGTCCACTGGGCACTCATCGCCGTCCTCCCGATAGCCGCTGCCATAGCAGTCGCAGACGCCCCTGCCATTCGCGCAGGACAATCAGCGGGGAGGACACGCGGGCCTGGCCTGCTGCGATCCGCTGAACCAGCACTTCAGGCGGGCAGGGCAGACGGGTCACCGGATCGACGTAACGCGGATAGCCGATCAGCGTGGCGGCCACGAGTTCATCTAGGCTGCGGCGGCGCGTGCGGCGCGGGTTGGCTGGACCCATGTCGCGCGTCAGGCCCCAGCCAGCATAGAACGGCTGGCCATGGGTGGTCACGGCCTTGCCGCGCAGCAGGGCTTCGAATCCGGCCAGCGAAGTGATCACGTGGAGCGCATCGACCTGCTCGATCAGCGCGCCAATCGGCGTCTGCCGCTCAATCGTATCGGCGTAACGAAGAGCTTCCGCATCAGGGACGTGTCCCTTGCGATGCCCCGCTTCAACATCGGGGTGCGGCTTGTAGACGATCCACGCATCTGGTTCGAGCGCGCGCGCCTTGGCGATCAGCTCTAGGTTAGTGCAATTTGCCCCTCCGCTCAGCACCGATCGGTCGTCCTCAACTTGTCCGGTTACAAGTATTCGCCGACCTGGCCCCACAGCAGGCGGCGCGGTTACTTCTCCTTGCCCATACTTGCTTATTCCAGCCCGAACGAGTGTTCTTCGCAATTCTCCGGCCCGCTCGACCCACCGGGGGGGCAGTTCACCGCATTCAAGCAGTCGTTCAAGGTCGCTGCTTGCGTTCGGATCAAAATAAACCCCTGTTCTGTCGGCAATTATGCTCAATGGGGGAACGCAGTTTGCACCTAGCCCGACAGAGCGGATAAAGCCGTCTTCCAGTTCGGCAATTGCGGCTCCGGCTGCTTCAATCGCTGAAAGCAAGGCAGGGGCAGTACGCGATTTCCAGGCCACGACCGGCGTACCAACTGTTAGGCCGGGGATCAGCCGCCGGGCATGACGCACTGGACCAGTCCCGTCCCATAGCAGCGGGTCGACCGAAACACGCTTCCACCGCGCCACGCCATAGACCGCGCGAAAGGCGCGATTGCCGTCGATCAGCCGGCGCCATTCGCCCAGCTGCTCGATTGCCTGAGCAAGGGACCAGGGCTGGCCGTCGAACGGGCTGGAATACTGACTGGCGGCAAGCTCGTGCTCCAGCGCCTTGATCAGGTCGGGCTGCTGTCGCGCCGCTCGCTCGGCGTCGAACAAGCGCACCGGCTTGCCCAGCAGGGCCGCGACTGTGGCAAGCTCGCGATCGGTCCCGGCCCAGACTTCGCTGGCCTGACTGGCCACGTGCCAGGGATCGAACGGGCCTTCGATTAATGCATAGCCCGTGGGCCGGCGCAGGCCCGGCGGCACGACGATGGTGACCCCTGGGTCCTTGAGGTTCCGCAGCATCACGGCCAGCTCGGCAGCATTACCGGGCACCAGAACCAGTTCGCACCCGGCCTTTACCGTGACGGGCGGTGCCCAGAATGCCCCTCCCACCCTGTTTGCGGTCAACAACCTCCGCGCCTCGTCAGGTGCAAAGGTGCTGGCCCCCGGCTGGACAATGGACAGGCCCCTGCCGCCGGGGAAGGGGGGGATTTGCAGGAACGGCTTGCTCAAGCCGCGGTTCCCGGCTTCACGGCAGCGTCCACGGCGATGAGTTGGCGCAACAGCGGCTCCAGTTCGCGCAGCGGCAGTGCGCTCGGACCATCGCATTTCGCCGTGGCGGGATCAGGATGGGCTTCAAGAAACAGGCCGGCGATGCCGACTGCTACCCCGGCCCGGGCCAGCGCTGCGGTCTGGGCGCCGCGTCCGTCTGCGCTGTCGGCCCGCCCGCCCGGCTTCTGCAGGGCATGGGTCACGTCGAAGATCACCGGCGCCATCGGCTTCATCAGGTCGATGCCCAACATGTCGACCACTAGGTTGTTGTAGCCGAAGCTCGATCCGCGTTCGCACAGCAGGACCTGGGAATTACCCGCCTCGCGGCATTTGGCGATGATGTGGCGCATTTCCTCTGGCGCAAGAAACTGCGGCTTCTTGATGTTGATCGGCTTGCCGGTGCGGGCCAGCGCCGCAACTAGGTCGGTCTGGCGGGCAAGGAAGGCCGGCAGTTGCAGGATATCGGCAACTTCGGCCACGGCCTCGGCCTGCCATGGCTCGTGCACGTCGGTCAGCACCGGAACGCCGAACCGAGCCTTTACCTCGGCCAGCTCGGCCAGCCCTGCCTCCAGCCCGGGACCTCGGAACGAGGCCAGCGACGAGCGGTTGGCCTTGTCGAAACTGGCCTTGAAGACATAGGGAATGCCGAGCCGCCCGGTCACTTCGACGAAATGTGCGGCCACCTCGTGCAGGACCGCGCGGTCCTCGATTACGTTCATGCCGGCGATCAGCGCCAGCGGCAAATGATTGGCCAGGGCGATGCCGCCAGGCAGGGTTACGGTTGGACCGGTCATGCCGCCTCTTAGCGGATGCCGCGCGCCTGCAAAATGGCTTCTATCGCTGGCACGTCTTCCGGGTTGTTTAGCTCGATGCAGTCCCACTCCAGTGCCGGGAAGGGAACCAGGCGAATGGGCTGGCCGCTCTCCAGGAACCGGAGCTGCTCCAGCCCCTCGCACAGCTCGAGCGGCGTGGGTTCAAGCGCGGCATAGCTGGCCAGCGCAGCGGGGCGGTAGGCATAGACCCCAAGGTGCAGCCGGACAGCCGCATGTGCGTCTGGCGCGCTGGCGGGTAGGTGCGGAATGACGCGCTTGGAAAAATAGAGCGCGCGTCCGCTGGCATCGGCCACCACGGTCGTTCCGCCGGCGCGCCCGGCGGCCTGGTCAGTGATCAGGTGCGTATAGAGGCTGGCCGAACATTCCACCGCGGGCGTCGCCATGGCTGCAGCCGGGTCGGCAGCGAGGGCGGCGACCAGATCGCTGACGACGAAAGCCGGAGTCAGCGGGGCATCACCCTGCAAATTGACGATCACCGGCGCGATCTCGCCCAGCACGTCCAAGGCGGCAGCACAGCGTTCGGTGCCATTGCGGCAGCTTTCAGGCGTCATCACCACCTGCCCGCCAAAGCTGCGCACGGCATCGGCAATACGACTATCGTCAGTCGCCACCCAGACCCGTTCGGTCGGGGCGACGGCCGTTGCCGCGCGCCAACTGCGTTCGATCAGGCTGTGCGCAGCGCCATCCGCGCCGCGCAGCAGGGCCAACGGCTTGCCCGGATAGCGGGTCGAGGCATAGCGCGCCGGAATCAGGATCGCGAAATCGGGTGTCATCGCCCGGTTCAGTTGAGCCCGTGGCGCAGCAGATCGTGGATATGGATGATCCCCAGTGGCAAGCGTGGGCCAACCTCCGCATCCTCGACCACAAAGGCGGCGGTGATCTTGTTGTCGTTAAGGAAGACCAGGGCTTCGCCAGCGGGCATGTCGGCGGGGATGACCTTCGGCGCCTGGGTCATGACTTCGCGCGCAAAGGCCGTGGTCAGCACGCCGAAGCGCCGCCGCAAATCACCATCGGTGATGATGCCGACCAGCGTGCCGGTGCGATCGATCACTCCGGCCAGTCCGAAGCAGCCCGAAGTCATGACCGAGATCGCCTCGGGCATCCCGGCGTCTTCGCTGACCAGCGGCAGCCGGTCCGCGCCGTGCATGATCTCGCTGACTGGAGCGAGCGCCAGGCCGATCGACCCGGCCGGATGCAATGCGCGCAGGTGGTTCTTCGACACGCCGCGTAGGTCCATGACGGTCATGGCCAGGGCATCGCCGAGTGCCAGTTGCATGGTCGTCGAAGTGGTCGGCGCGACGCTCACCGGGCAGGCTTCGGGTATACGCGGCAGCAGCAACTGGATGTCGGCCAAATCGATTAGCAGCGAGTTCCTCCGGGCAGCTACGCCGATGATCGGGATCTGCTTCTTGCGGGCATAGCTCAGTATCGCGCGCAATTCCGGGGTATTGCCAGAATTCGAGAAGACCAGCAGCACATCGCCCGTGCTAAGCATGCCAAGGTCGCCGTGCCCGGCCTCGCTTGGATGGATATAGATTGCCGGGGTCCCGGTGGCGGCGAAGGTGGCGGCAACCTTCCGGGCAATATGGCCGGACTTACCCATGCCAGTCACTACCAACTGGCGGCGGACTTGGTTGATCGCAGCGCAGGCTTCTGGAAACGCTCCGTCAAGTAGCAGGGCCAGCTGGCCGAGGGCGTCCGCCTCGGCCGAGATAACCTCGCGGCCGCGCTTGAGGACTTCGTCAACGGAATCGATCTTGTTATCCACTAACGTGCTCGCTGCAGTTGAGATTCCTCGAAACCCTGTTTGGAAATAAAGTCATTGAAATCAATAATATCAAATGAAGCGATGAATGTATCGATAGATTGAAGCGAAGCATGCAGGCCTGTCAAATCCTGAGCTTGGATTGGTTGTCGAGAAACCATTCAAAAGTACTCGCAATGCCGTGCTCGAGACTGATCCGCGAATTCCAGCCCATGCTCGTTAGGCGACTTACATCCATCAGTTTGCGCGAAGTGCCGTCCGGTTTTGTGGTATCGAAGCAGACTTCACCTCGATATCCTACTACTTCGGCAATGATGGTTGCCAACTCGGCAATTGTCACATCGCTACCGCAGCCAACATTGATGTGACTAAGCATGGGATCGGTGTTGGCCAGGTAAGTTTCCTGATCGAGATCCATAACGAAGAGCGAGGCGGCGGCCATGTCGTCAACGTGGAGGAATTCCCGTCTCGGGGTCCCAGTCCCCCATATTGTTACGCTATCGCGCTGGGCAATGACCGCCTCGTGGAAGCGACGGATCAGGGCAGGGAGCACGTGCGAGTTCTCTGGATGAAAGTTGTCGCCTGGTCCGTAAAGGTTGGTCGGCATCACGCTGCGAAAGTCGGTCCCGTGTTGCCGATTATAGCTTTCACACAGCTTGATTCCAGCAATCTTCGCTATCGCATAGGGTTCGTTTGTTGGCTCGAGCACCCCAGTTAGCAGCGCACTTTCCGCCATTGGCTGCGCTGCAGACCGCGGATAAATGCAAGACGAGCCAAGAAACAAAAGCCGCCGGACGCCTGCGCGGAATGCCTGATGAATCACGTTGCATTCGATCATCAAGTTTTCGTAAATGAAGTCCGCAGGGTATGTGTTGTTGGCATGAATGCCACCGACCCGGGCAGCCGCCAGTATCACTGCGTCTGGTTTTGTTTCTTCAAAAAAGACCCGTACTGCCGCCTGGTCTGCAAGATCTAGCTCTTCACGGGTTCTTACCACTGGAGTGTGGCCGCGTGCTTCAAGCTGGCGCAGGATAGCAGATCCAACCATGCCCCGGTGCCCTGCGACAAAAATGGACATGCCGTTACCTCAGCTTTCGATAGAGACAGGCGCATCGAGGCCATGGGCCCTCAACAACGCGTGGCGGCGTGCCAAGGCGAGATCTGAGGCGACCATTTCCGAACACATCTCGCGAGCAGAAATCTCGGGGTACCAGCCAAGGCTTTCCTTGGCCTTCGCTGGATCACCTAACAGCGTTTCCACCTCGGCTGGTCTGAAATACCGCTCATCGACCCGAACAATCACATCGCCGGGCTTTACCGAAGTTGAGATATTGCCGGTTACGGTATCAACGATACCGACTTCTTCGATCCCGGTGCCTTCAAAACGCAAGGCAATGCCTAGTTCCTCGGCTGACCACTGGATAAATTCGCGGACCGAGTGCTGTTGCCCGGTTGCTATGACGAAATCCTCAGGCTGATCTTGCTGCAACATCAGCCACTGCATCCGGACGTAGTCCTTGGCATGGCCCCAGTCACGCAAGGCATCCAGGTTGCCCATGAACAAGCAGGACTCCAGTCCTTGGCTGATGTTTGCAAGACCGCGCGTAATCTTGCGAGTTACAAAGGTTTCGCCGCGCCGCGGGCTCTCGTGATTGAAGAGGATTCCGTTGCAAGCGAACAGGCCATATGCCTCGCGGTAGTTCACGGTAATCCAATAAGCATAGAGCTTCGCCACGGCGTAAGGGGAGCGCGGATAGAAGGGTGTAGTCTCCCTTTGCGGAATCTCTTGCACCAGACCGTACAGTTCCGAGGTCGAGGCTTGATAGAATCGGGTCTTCTGTTGCAGCCCGAGCAAGCGGATGGCTTCCAGCAGGCGCAAGGTGCCGATGCCATCAACATCTGCCGTATACTCTGGTGCACTGAAGCTCACAGCTACATGGCTTTGCGCGCCCAGGTTATAGACTTCGTCGGGCTGAACCTCCTGCATGATGCGGGTTAGATTTGAGGTGTCACTCAGATCGCCGTAATGCAGCTTGAACTTGGCGTGCTCTACGTGCGGGTCGGCGTAAATATGATCGACCCGCTGTGTATTGAACAACGAAGAACGACGCTTGATACCGTGAACTTCATAGCCTTTCTGCAGCAAGAACTCCGCAAGATAGGAGCCGTCCTGTCCAGTAACCCCAGTAATCAGGGCGACTCTTCCCGCCACGTTTTCCGACATTAGTATCATTCCTCAAAACGGCCAGTGTCGCGCCATATCGGGCTAAAGCTGCCATCGATGCTTCGCTAATTAATCGCTCACTGCGCTAGATTTACGATTCCGGCTACGGAGAACACAGTCGACGTAATAATCCCCAGGAACTTCGTGAAGTCGACAAGCGGAGCATTTGAGACAAACAAAACATCATTCTGTTTAATCGGGAATCGCTGGATCAAAAACAGGTTCGCGGGCGATCGCAAATCGATCCGGTAAATGACTGGAACCTTGCCGTCTGCTGTACGAGGTTTACCGGCAATACTGGCTGCATTGAGCACAGAGGGATCCTCAAACCGGAAAACGAATACACCCTTTGGATCGGCCCGGTTTTCATCCAGTCCGCCGATCCGTCCTAGTGCATTTGCAAGGTTGAAGCCGGGGCCTTCGAACGAAATCTCATTGCTCTGGCCGGTCGCGCCCAGCGCCGTGAAGGTGTAAGGCTGGAACAGCAATGCCACTACATCGTTTGGCTGCATGACGATGTTCTGCCGAGGGTCCTGTGTCACCACTCCCATCGGCAGGGCATAGACTTGCTGGTTCCGGCTAATTTGCACCAGGGTCTTGGTTAGAGGCTGTTTCGGACCGCCGGCGGCAGCAATGATTTCCAGGAGACGCTCGCCATGCGCCGAGATCGGCACGCGACCGCTTTGACCGACTTCGCCTAGAACGGTGACCGTAGCGGCCGAATTGCCGACCCGACGCACGATGACTTGTGGCTGGTGGGCCTTGCCGCGCAGACGATCAGTAATTGTCTGTTCGATCTGCCGCGGGCTGCGGCCAGCGACAGGGATCGTGCCGGCAAAGGGCACAAAGATTGTCCCTTCGGTATCGATCACTTGTTGTGGCGAGGTCCAGCCACGTGACGAAGACACCGACTGCACATTCGATGCAGCGGTGGGATTGCGCAAGGCGCTGTCGCCTGATGCCCCCCCGAAGAGAACTGCTGGTGGGGCCTCGGTGATTGAAACTTCGAGAACGTCCCCCGGGCCAATCACACTGCCCGTCGGTGGTACTTCTCCGAAAGTATCCGAAAACAGCGGAAGCGAATGAAATGCCTGAAGCCTCTCGGTCACCGCACTGTCTAGGTTGACGACTTCAATCTGGGCGGCAAGCAGTGCCTGCCCCTCGGCCGCAGCAATCCGCTTCGTTGTTGGGCCGTCACCGCCAAGCGACGAGCAGCCCGCCAGCAATAGTGCCATTAGAGACGCCCCCGTGAAGGACAACGGGACAGGGCGGTTGCGCGTACTGGGGGACTTGCGACTGAAGGTGTGTAGCACTGAAAAACTCACAGTTCTTGATCGATCCGGGCCGCTGTACATTTGTGCCATCTAGCGGGCCTTGTTCAAGGTCACCAGCCGGAATCGCCCCCGAAGCTGCCGCCCGCCTTTGGCGCTCAACAGCTCGCCGTGCTGGCAGCTCCGCCCAGCTCAAGCCGCGAAGCGGTCGCGGACATCGAAGCAGCGCTGGTCGAAGTTCAGTCCGTCAAAATTGCCCACCACTCGCAGCTCGACCAGAAACGGCAGTCCCCCGGCATTGCCGGGAATCTCCACCTCGATCCGCTGCCATTCGGAGTGGATTTCTGATGACTTCGCCTTGAGGCCGTTCACATAGACCTCAAGCTCACGCGGTCCGTCGGCGGCCCGGATGGAAAAGGCCAGGCTGGTCGCTCCAGGTGACCGCAGCAGCCAGCGCGCCCGTTGAAAGCCGCGGCGAAACTCCTGGCCGGGCTCTGGCCGCTGCCAGCCGTTGAGGAGGCTGAACCAATCCTGCGCAGTTCCCGGAAATGGCAGATTGACCAGGTCATCGGGTGCCCAGGCCATAAGCCTTGAAAAGGCCGTCTGAGGATTGCCAATCCACGAGGCCAATATGCCGGCAGGCAGGACATAATGCGATTGTCGTTCCGCCGGTAGCTCGATCGACCGGGTCTTTTTCACGGCAGCACAAAGGCCTGCGCCATGCGCCTGGCGCAGATACTCGATGTTTTCGGGCCAGCAGGGCACCCAGAAATCGTTAAATGCACCATCGCCCACCGGAGATGCACCGTGCAGCGCGGACGGGTCCTGCACGCTTGCAATAAGCGCCAGCTCGATCTGGTCCCCAAACTCCGCAAGGGTGTCATAGAAATCGCTAAACCGGATGATGCCTTCGTTGACCCCGGACAGCACGCCTTCGTGTCGGTTGAAAACTTCGAATTCCAGGCTGTCGTCGGAATCATCCGGCCTGATCGGATCGCCAACCGTAAACATGAACCCGCCCGGCTTCAGCACCCGCAGCATTTCACGCAGGGCGACGGGGGTTGAGCGCATGTGATGCATCGCGGCGTTGGCCAGGACGATGTCGAAGCTCTCGTCCTTGAACGGCAGTGCGTGGGAAAAGCCGCCAACCCACCGCGCGGCGGGCAGGCCCTTCTTACCCAGCGCCACGATAGTCGGGGCATAGTCGATGCAGGTCACATCCGCCCCTGCATCGACCAACGGCACGCTGTCAAAACCGAAGCCGGCGCCAACATTCAGGATTTTCTTGCCGACCAGGTCCTTGCCGGCAAGCATGGCATCGGTCTGCATCCATTCGTGATAGCGATGTTCCGAGAACCACGGTGCCCGAACCATGTCGTCCGGGTGGGTCCTGATGAACTCGGCCTTGTCTGCGGCGTGGTGGTAATCAGTCAGCAGGTTGTGGAGGTGGCGGGCGAAGTCGATGTCGATCGGCGTCTGATTCATCTCACCAGTGGCGACCACTTCGATCAGGCCAAGGAAATCGGGGGGCTCGTAGCCGCCAAAGAAGAAAATCCCATCCACGTAATCAAAGGCGCTGCCGCACCCCAAGCAGTGGATCTCGGGATGCCGGTCCTGGCCGGAATTGACCGGGCGAACGTCATCACCGCAATGCACGCAGCGCAAGTCTGCAACATTACTATCCATTTCAAACATCGTCCTATAATATTACATTAACCAAACCGAGATGTTACCCGATCAATTTGTTTACAGTATTGCATAACGCTACGATTCAAGGACGTTTAAAGAAACTTGAATCATCGTCCCTCTAAGTATTTGAAAGAACCTAGGTTCAGCTCTGGGGCATTAGGATTGCAGGGGAAATCCAGTTCGGTTGGGAACATCTCATCCGTTTCTTCGAATTCGTAACTGGTTCGACGTGCCCAGGTCAGTTCGATAACCGAAGGAATGTGCAAACCTGCAAGGTTGGTGAAGGGGGCGTTGTTGTTCCCATGCACGTGGATCACCTGATGTGTTCGGTTTAGCTTTTCTAATGCCCGCTCGGCGCGGTCGAACCATGCAAGATTCCGCAAATGCTCAAAACTGTGAAATTCAGCGGCGATCTGGTCGAACTGCTTGAGAATCTCTTCGTCGATTACATCAAGTGTGTCCCACTCGTGGCCCTCGATATCCATCTTCAAGAACATGCTGGAATTGTTTGCATGGCCGTTCTGTCGAACAAATGTGTCGAGGCGGCGCATTTCTGGCAGCCAGTCGTCACTGAAAGCTATTCCCATCTTATGGAAACGGAAATTGGGATGATCAATCGGGGGGGCGTCCACAGTGTGGTCATACTGATAGATCTCAGCACCAAAATTTGCGATGATCTCATCAAACGAAACATCGTCGGAAATGCCGAGAGAATAGACGACTTTCACCGTTTCGACGCTTGGCAAAATCACATATCCGCCATCCCAGTCGCGGCCGTAGCGGCGTTTTGCCAGCCCCTTGGCTCGCATCGGCCGCATAAGGCTCATCAGTCGCCGTACTCTAGCGGCGAAAGCCGCATCTTCGACGAAGTCATATTCCATTCCGCTTTATCTCCATGGCGCCAATGCGCAAATTTGGATCCGAACCCATCCCGATGGCGCTGCTACGGGTTTCGGCCAACCGCTCTCTTGAGCTTGTATTTGCCGCTAGCACATCCGATCTGAGCTGCACAGAATAGCGCCGCGCAGTGAGGTGGCCGCAAGTTTGACTTTGCGGTCTTCCGATGTCAAGGCTCAGCCCATGAGAGTGTCTGTTATCACAGTGAGTTACAACGCTGCGGCAGAGATCGAGCCGACGCTTAGCAGCGTGGCGGCGCAGACCTGGGGCGGGATCGAATATCTGGTCATTGACGGGGCCTCGACCGACGACACGCTCAATCTCGTCAACCGGTATCGCAGCCGGGTCGACGTGCTGGTCAGCGAACCCGATGGCGGCATTTATGACGCCATGAACAAGGGTCTCCGCCTGGCGACGGGCGATGCCGTCATCTTCATGAATGCCGGCGACTATTTCTATTCGCCATATGCCGTCGAGCTGGCTGCGGAGTTCATGCAGGCCAACCCCGATGCGGGCGTGGCCTATGGCGGGATCGAGGTGCGGTTCCCCAACGGGCAGGTGACGGAGTTCATGCCGCCACCCGAAGGCGAGGCGCTGCAGTTCCTCATTTGCGGCAGTCTTCCCCACCAGGGGACGTTCGCTCGGCGCACCGCCTTTGCCCACACCGGCCTGTTTGATACCCGCTGGCGCAGTCATGCTGATTACGACTGGTTTCTGAAAGCCGCGAGCGATCCGCGGGTGGGGCTGAGGCGGATGGACTTCATGGTCGCTTCGTTCGGACTTGGCGGCGCATCGAGCCAGTTGGAACGCGGCGAGCGCGAACGGCATGCGATCCAGAATGCCTTGCCACTATACCGGCAGACCGAGTGGATGGAGCGCCGTATTGAAGCCTACCAGGAGCAGTACATCGGATTGCGGCTGGAGAACGAGCGCCTCAAGGCTGAGTAATTACTGGCGGGCCGGATCTGCGCTGGATCGGCCTGCCAGCCCAGTTCAGCGTGCCGCCGCGATGTTCGCCGGCATGTCATTGCTTTTAAGCAGGGCATCGAAATACTCGATGGTCTTAGTCAGGCCATCGCGCAGGGCGATCTTCGGTTCCCAATCCAGCTCCTGCTTGGCCAGCGAGATGTCCGGGCGGCGTTGTTTGGGATCATCGGCGGGAAGCGGATGATTCACCAGCTGCGATCGGGAGTTGGTGAGTTCGATGACCAGTCGGGCCAGCTCGATCATGGTGAATTCGCCCGGGTTGCCGATATTCACGGGACCTGTGAACCCAGGGCGGCTGTTCATCATGCGGACGATCACCTCGATAAGGTCATCGACGTAGCAGAATGAACGGGTCTGGGTGCCATCGCCGTAGATTGTGATGTCTTCCCCACGCAGTGCCTGCATGATGAAATTGGAAACAACCCGGCCATCGTGCGGGTGCATTCTGGGTCCATAGGTGTTGAAGATTCGCACCACCTTGGCCTGGACATTGTTCTGGCGCACGTAATCGAAGACCAATGTTTCCGCGCAGCGCTTACCTTCATCATAGCACGATCTGGGGCCAATCGTGTTGACGTTGCCCCAATAGGACTCGGGCTGCGGGTGCACCGATGGATCGCCGTAGACCTCGGAAGTGGATGCCTGGAGGAACTTGGCCTTCACGCGCTTTGCTAGGCCCAGCATGTTGATCGCCCCCATGACCGAGGTCTTGGTAGTTTGGACTGGATCGAACTGGTAATGGACTGGCGAGGCCGGGCAGGCCAGGTTGTAGATTTCGTCCACTTCTACGTAGAGCGGGAAAGTAACGTCGTGTCGCATCAATTCGAAGTTGGGGTGGTCCATCAGATGCGAGACATTGCGCTTGGCCCCGGTAAAGAAGTTGTCGACACAAAGGACATCATGTCCTTCGCGCAGAAGCCGATCGCACAGGTGGGAACCCAAAAAGCCCGCGCCACCCGTAACCAGTATTCGTTTGTACACCCAATTTTCCTTTCAGATGCCGACTTACGCTGCTGCGCGCTTAATCTCCGAGCCGCACGGAAATGCCATGAATGGCTATGTACCTCGGATTATGGTCACTATCGATCGTCCCCGATGCCGTGGCTTCGACAACGAAGTGGCGCTCTCCTTCGTCGACTGAAGCGGGGAGCGAGATATGCCAGACGTGGTCCCAGCCATATTCGGGCGGAACAACCTCACCGATCTTTTCGCCATCCAACAGGACGCGCAGCTTCTGGTCCGGCTCGACATTGCTGAAATCGAGTTCGAATACGACTGGTCCGGATTCTTGGAACTGGAAGACGAAGCTGCTGGCCGGTTCAACTTGCCAACGGAACGCCTTGCTGATTCCAAACTCCGGGTAGGGCCCTTCGATGCCGTTGAGTCCGTGCACTTTCAGCAAGGGGGCAAAGCGATCGGCCGAAGGCTGGGCATCCACCGCGGCCTGCGCGGCACCAAGCACTTCAAGGATGGGGGTTGGCTGCGCCGCTGCAATGCCTTCGCTAGTGGCCCGTTCGTAAGAGCGCAGTTGGGCATAGGCGTTGGCCAGACGGCGCTCCATGGCGATCAGCAGGCTGTCGTCAATACGCGTCTCCATTGGCGGCGGCGCAAAGGCCGGAACATCCTGCACCCGCACGGCCGGAATCCGGACCGACGAGGCAAGCCGCCTCTTCAGTTCATCCATTGTCTGCTGCAGCGCCTGCGCCTTCTGCTCGGCTGAGCGACGCGCTTCGGCATCGTTGTAAGCATCTTCAAGCGCTTGGCTGGTCTGCCTGATCTTGCCCTCATTGAGATCGCGGACAACACTCTCGCAGTATTCCGCAATCAGCTTGGCGCTGCGTTCCTGGCTAAAGCTTGCAGCCTGAGCCAGGCCTGCAGCCACAAATTCATCCCGGAACGGCTTGCTTCGGACCTTTTGGATCGCTGCAACAAGATCGGACGCGTCAGAGGGGTCGAAGTAGACGCCAGCTTCGCCGGCAACCTCGGGGATCGATGAATTGCGGCAGACCAAGGCGGGGCAGCCTACGGCCATTGCTTCAGCCACCGGCAGACCGAAGCCTTCGAGTCTGGAGGGGCAAACGTATGCCAGTGCCGAACCATAACAGGCGCGCAGGCCAGCATCGTCCAGCTTCAGCAACTTGACGTCTTCCGGGTCGAGGAAAGCGCAAGCGGTTTCTTCAAGTTCGCTCTGGCCACCGACGCAGACCAGAAGGGGGCGATCTTTTGGATCCATCTGGGCCAGCGCTGCAAAGACAACACCGCCATTCTTGTAACCATGCCAGCCGAACCGTTCACCAACCATCATGATGAAATCGCGCTCAATTCCATGGTCCTGGCGGAATCGATCAATCTCGTCCTGTGTGCACGGAGTGAAAACCTGCGCGACCGAGTTGTGCGCCACTAAAACCCGTGCAGGATCGACTTCGGGATGGAAGCGGCACATGTCATTTGCCGAACTCTGGGAAACCATGATGTGCCCGGCCGCGTATTGAATCGCCCTTCGCTTCTGCCGCCACCACAAATCATCGAGGTCAAAGCCCATGATTTCCGGGATCATGTCGTGGCCGAAGAAAACCGACGGGGTCCGGACGGGGGTGGTGTAGTAGGTCGAAAGGAACAGGTCTGCGTTTTCCAGGTCGCAGACTTCTTGCAGCAGACGGGCATCACCATCTACGGTGTCCCAGTTGTGCAATTCGATGGAATGATAGATCAGCCCGTCAATGCGCGGTGCAGTTCCGGCTCGGTCAATCAGCACGATATTGTCGGCATAGCCAGCCCGGATCCACTCCTGCAGCAGACTGGTCCAGACGCGTGCAATGCCGCTCGACGATAGCTGGTAGAACACGCCATCAACCACGATCCGCGGCTTCTGACGCTGGCCTAGTTGCGCCTTCAGGGCCTCAAGTTCCGCGGCAGATCGGAATCGCCACTTGCCCGATTGCGGATCAATGTAGGCGACCGGTGCCCACCCAAGCCGCGATACGTCGTCGAACATGGTCTCATCCGAGACCCATGCAAAATAGTCACGCAGGTGCCCCGATCCGGAAGAAACTTGCTGCAACGCCTGCCATTGTTCTACCGCATTGGCGTACCCGTAATAGGCTTCCTTGAACCGCGCCTGCTCAGGCGTGGTGTAGGCAAAGTGATCGAATACTGCCCCGCAAAGCTCCATCTCACGATGCATGAACGGCGATTGCTGCCCGACATCATAAGAATTGCCATCAGCATCGAAGCCGGCGAGCACCGGTGGCTCATGCTTGTCCCACTTCATGCCTGGTTCGAAACGCCAAACCCGCAGCCATTCCTGCCGGGGGTTCTGCGCATAATTATATCGTGTGGAAACGCCTTTTTCGCTGCCGACGTAGTAATTGCACCAAAAGTAAGCCGCTGACTTTTCGGGATGGTCGATAAACTTCTGCCGCACGGTGCGGACCTGCTCGGCTGTCCAGAGCTCGTCTGCATCGACCTGCCAAAGTAGGCAGGATTCCTGGATGTTCGGAATTGGCGCGCTCACCATTTCCTGCTTGCCGTCCCAGAACACATGGTCGGGCTTTCGGTAGATCGTGATCTTGTTCGGGAAGCGGGCTTTCAACTCATCAAGATACTCGGTCGTCCCGTCATTGCTCTTGCCATGCGCATGTACTGAGTCAGGGATGTGACCTCCGGCCGCCACGCTCCAAGCCGTATCTTTGACCAGCGAGGCGACTCCCTCGACAACATGCCAATGCCACGGGAAATCGAGCTCCAGCAGCATCTGCTCATGGTAGCGGATGAAAGGCTCGCCGTTCAGGACAATCGTGAAGAAATGTATTGGCAAATTGGACTTCGTTGTTTCTCGCTGGACAAACAAGGCCCAACCTCCTGATTCAAGATCGTTGAATGCCGCCAGTAAATAGTCCGGGTTCGAAAATAGCCGGGCGAAAGCTGCCGATCCACCAAATGTGGTTCTGGTGCCGTCGACGAGGATGGCGCGTGAGCCGATCACCTTTTGGGTGATCACATCCGCCAGAATCTGCTCGCCCGCAATGATCGCAAGATCGAACCGCGAAATCTGAAGATCTTCGCTGATCCTGTCGAGCGCAGGCTGGCGCAATTCGCCACGCAAGGCGGCACAAACTTTGCTGTGCGCGGCAATCGCCAGGTTTGGATCGGGCTGGGTGACCGCATGATCAATCACTGCGGCCAGGTCGGGCAAAGCGTCCGCAGCGACTGCAGGGCCCGCTACGAATTGACCGTTCTCGAGCCCCTGTTGGAGGTCTCCCGCGCTGTTACTAAGAACAAGCGTTGCGCAGCTTGGCCCCAGGAGCGGACTAAGCCGGGCGGCAAATGACGCGTTTTGACCGATCCACAGACATGTCTTCGGAGAACTGACCTGCGCCAGATGCAGCCAGTTCACCACCTCTTCAGTAGTGGCCGAGAATTGAGCCGAATCATCCATAAGCAATTTCAGACTGCTCTCAATTTAATTGCTAACAGACCGCAGGTGTCGAAGTTGTTGAGCCTGCAAGGCCAACCTTTCTTGCGCCTCGGCCAGTTCGGAAGACAGCTGGTTGCGCTCTCCTTCCTTTTCGGAAAGTGCTGTAGTTAAGCGTTTATTGTCTTTCTCAAGCTTTGCAAGGTCTTTGGTGGCCTGATCGCCTCGATCTGCCGAAGCTTTGAGCTTTTTCTCGAACAAGGCGCGATCCTGCGCTGCAGCCTTCTGAAGCGCGGCTGTCTCCGCGATCATTCGCTCTTGCTGGGCAGAAGCCTGTTCCAGTCTGTCGCGAAGCTCGGCGAGTTCGTCGGAAAGCCGGTCGCGCTGCGCCTCTAAATCCTCCGTGTGCTTCTCGGTAGCTGCCACGCTGGCGAGAGCCTCTTCAATTTGCCTTCTGGCTAAGGCTGCCTGTTTTGAAAGTTCGGCGTTAAGGCGAGACTCGGCGGCCTCGCTCGCCCGCAGGCGGGACATTTGGTCCTCCGCAATGCGTTGGTACTCCTCCTCAAGGCTCTGCCGCGCAGCGGCGCCCTGCTCTAGTTCAGATTTCAGTCTTTCGGCTTCGGCCAGCAAGGCTTCGCGGTCGGCCTTCGCCTTTGCCAGTTCATCGAGCTTTGCCCGATCACCGAGTGCTTCCGCAAATGATTCGACACCAGCGATCAACAGCCGCTGGAGCGCCGCGCCCTCTGCGGGCGCCCCGCTCGCAGCCAGGAAATCCAGTGCGCTTTCAACTAGATCAGCGTGACTGACAGGATCGAGTTTGCCATAGGTCGTCCGCAAGAAGCTTGAGACAAATTTTCTTACGTCGGCGCGGACCGCACCCATGTCGCTAACAAGCTGGCCATTGCCAATCTGCCCCTCCTGCGCCGGAATTGCGGAGTAGACGCCCCCGATTGTCTTGCCCAGTTGCAAAACTTCCTGCCGCGCGATGACTGCGCGGCGAACGCGCGAAAGCCCGGCGGGTGGGCGATGCTTGCCCGGCACCACGCAAAGCAGGTTTGAGCACCGCCCGTGTCCCTTCCAGATATCGGTTGGGTTACCCGCGAAATTGCCCGAATTATAGGCATCGACTACCAGAGAATAGACATCGTAGCCCATGGACGCCAAGGCAGCGCCGTTCACTTCGATTTCCTCTGGCGTTTCCGCCTCTACACTCACAACCGGAAGGAATTCCTGGATCAGTTCGACCATTCCGCCGAGGGCGGTCAGTTCATGGCCTTCGATGTCGATCTTGATCAGTGTAGGCGCTCGACTGAAGCCCAGAACGTCCAGCGGAAGGGAAATGCGCGGGTAGCTCCCTGCTTCCGGATCGATCGCGGTATGCCCGAAGTTTTCGCGAGCTGAGATGGGGTGTGTCCTGAACTGGCAGACCCTGACCGCATCGGAGACGGCCACGTCAAACGGGATGACATTTTCCTCGTACCCGGCCTGGATTATGTTGTGGCGCAATAGCAGCCCGTTGACGGGATCGGGCTCGAACGCCCAGACTAGACCCGACTTCCCGGCTTTTCTGGCAAACGAAAGTGCGTGGAATCCGACATTCGCACCAATATCGATCACCAAGTCGCCCGGCGCGATGTAGTTGAGCAAGTGATCAATCTCGAGCTGAGCCCACTCACCATAGATGCTCAAGGATCTGCCGATGAATTCGTCGTGCTTGACATAGGTAATTTCGCCAAGCCGGGTCGATGCAGTTCGGGTGTTCGCCTTGAATACCCCGCCAAAGACGGATGACCTCTTAGCCATAGTGACGAAAAACTCCCTCTTGGCAGTAGCATGAACCGTCCGCCCCGGTCGGATCGGAACACGCTGCAATCATTGCACATAGGCACGTTATAAACTCTCGTCACTCCAATAAACTGCTGCCTTGGCCTGAATCTATTGACGACTGCGGAATTGCCGAGTTTACGAAATCATCAGATTTGGGGCGGTCAATTCGAGGGAAAATTCCATGTGGCTTGCATCTTACCCTAGGTCCGGAAACACCTTTCTTCGCGTGCTACTGAACGCGGGTTTCGGTACGAAGGTCGGCAGCAAGTACGATGAGGACTATAGCGCGTTTTCCGAAGCTTTCGGAACGGCGCTTGGACGTGCATCACCGGACCTTTTTCGGATCGTCAAGACTCACGACATCGAAACCGATGCGCAACCAGCAATCTATATCGTTCGGGATGGGCGTGCTGCGATTGTCTCGTATTATCACTATTGCCGCCGGTTCGAGTTCGAGCGCTCGCTCGAGTCGATAATCGATGGACAAACGCCGTTCGGATCGTGGTCGTCCCATTTTGGGGGCTGGAACCCCGGACGAAGAGGTAATACTCTCCTGCTGCGTTTCGAAGAGGTCGTTGCCCGCCCGGAAGAGGCGATTGAGCAACTGGCGGAGTTCCTCGGCACAACTCCGACGGGCGGTTTCAAGGGCGATTTCGCGAAACTGCAAAAGACCTCGCCCGACTTCTTTCGGAGCGGTAGCAACGCGAAGAATTCTGCGGAATTGACCGCCGAGCAACTCAAGCAGTTCGATGCTCTGCATGGTGATCTGATGCACGAGCTCGGATACTACTGTTAGAGCCCTGCTGCCAGCGAGTAGACCGCAACTGTTTCGGAAATGCAGCGTTCCCAGCTGTAACTTGCGGCTACTTCGAAACCGCGTTCGACCGCTGAAGCGCGCCACACTTCGTCGGTCAGTACTTCAGCGAGAGAAGCAGCAGTGCTTTCCGGATCCTCGGGATTGATCAGGGCGGCAGCGCCGCTACTGATTTCGGGTAGACATGAGCAATTGGCTACAGCCACGGGCACGCCGCATGCCATTGCTTCGATCGGCGGCATTCCGAAGCCTTCGTACATGGATGGGTAAATGAAAGCGTGCGCCCCGCTGTAGAGCGCTGGCAAGTCGGCGTCATCGACATATCCCAGGGCAATGGCCCAACCTTCAGCCACGGCCTCGCCGATCCGCTCTTGCAGGGCTGCGTTTTCCCAACCACTCGCCCCGGCAATGGCCAGGGGGAAGCGCAGGCGTAGACCTTCGGGCAGGATCCGCCATGCGTCCAGAAGGCGGTCAATCCGTTTGCGTGGTTCAAGCGTGGCAAGTGTAAGCGCATAGCCACCTTCTGGCAGGCCAAGCCGCGCTAGGATGGCCCGACGGTCCTCGTGATAGACAGGCGCGAAAGCCCGGCTCACCCCCATGGGTACAACACTGATCAAATCCGGAGCGATGCCCGCAAATTCGGCAAGTTCACGTCTGATGGTTTGCGATGGAGTTATTATTCTCCGGGCTCGTTCCAGCGAGTCCCGAAAGCTATGTTCGAACGCTTGGATACGGGCGGCGGGATGAGTCTCAGGGAGGAGGAACACCGACAGGTCATGGACCGTAATCACGCCGCTTTCGACCCAGGGCGGCAGCATGAAATTGGGGCCGTGAAACAACTGCACACCGTGTCGGCGAGGCCAAAGTGCCGAGTCCCCAATCAGGCCGGCACTCCGGATCCGTCGAAGCCCCCAACGCCGAAATCTTGCTCGGGGCGTCAGGCTGGAACGATTGCCACGCAACAGGCGCTCTGGATGGAGTATTCGATCGTTGCCGCGCCAGTAGGTGGCGCTCTCGATCTCGGGTTGGCCGGGCACCCGGGAGACGAGTTCCCAGCAGTAGCGCCCTATGCCAGTCAGAGCCGGTGAAAGCGCATCAACTGCAAGGCCCAGATTGAGGATCACGAGCAGAGTGTCGATTGATCAGTTGTGCACGCTCAGGCAGAGCCGTTTGCTGCCCAGGGCTGAGCAGTTTGTTTCTTCGCCGGCACGATGCCAAACGCCCGGCGCGGACCCGATTGAAATGCTGGTCCGTCAAGACGCTCGGCCAAATCAGCATGAATTGCCATCAGCATTGCTTCCAGTCGCTCGATCCGGCGCAAAATGGCGCGGCGGCCTCGCGCTCCGGGACTGTCGCTCTCACCTTTCGCGAGAATCCGGAGTGCCCACCCGATGACGGGAAGGTTACCGCGTTTATGCCGCTTCAAGGCTCGGTCAAAACCGGCAATTCCCGGATCATGGCTGCCAGCTTCGAATGATGTGCGCAACTCGCGAAGTATTGTGAGTTTCGAAACACCTTGATCGAATCGAGCCAGATAGAAGCGAAAGCCGCTTTCGTCGGGAAGTCGGCCAAGGACCGTAAGGTATGCCGCGCGAATGAAGTCACGCCCTTCATGCGAGCAAAGTTCCTGAAGTGAGGTGGCGGGTCCGACCAAGGCATCAATCTTCATCTATAACTTCCAACTTTCAGAGACATGGCGATCTGCTGCGGCGACTAACCGTTCTACATAATCTCGCACTTAGGGGCTAAACGCAATTGGAGGGCATTGGCAAGTTCGATTGCGACAGCATCCCAGCTACGGCTTGCGTGATTGTTGGAATGCGCAACTGCTATCGGCTGACCCAACCATCGGACTACTGCTTGCGCTAGATCGCGAGGTTTGTCGCCTTGGAACTGGGCGGTACCTGGTCCGGCAAATTGCTGGAGTTCGGGTAGATCGCGAAACAGGACCTGCAGACCCCGGTGGAGGGCTTCGGGGATTGGCAGGCCAAATCCTTCACCAAAACTCGGGAAAAGCAGGAAACAGCCCTTGTTGTAGATTCGTTCGAGGAATTCGTCGCTCGCATCACTGATCCACAAGAACGGTCCGTCGATTGACGATCTGCTCGCAAGCTTTCTCTGAAGCGATTTGGTTTTCCACCCCGGCTTGCCGATCAGCAGAAGCTGCGGTGCGTCTCCAGTATCATCGCGCCATAGCAGTTCGAAGGCGGCAATCGCCTGATCATATCCTTTCCTCGGCTCCACCGTCCCCACCAGCAGGACCGTTTCCCTTTGATCCATCCATTTTTCGATAAGATAGTGGTTATCAGGCAGACCCGTGCTTGGAACGGAGCCGTTCAGATCGCCGGACAAGGGTATCCAAATGGCTCTTGGCTTGCGCCGCCGCCTTGGCGGCCACCAGCGGGCATTCCAGTTTGCGAACTGGTCGGCTACCGCCTGGCATTGGCATATGACGCTGTCAGCTTGCCGCTCAACAACGTGAATCCATCTGCGGAAATTCCGTCTGGCGGCCCTTCTGAACCACTCTCCGTGCAGCAGTGGCAGCATGTCGAACAGAAATATATGGATCGACATCCCCGCTTGCCGCCAGGACGCCAGCTGTCCTTCGTGATGCGGCATGACCATGGAAGCAAGGTCAAGACCCAGAAAAACATTCCCGTTGCGAGGACTGACGCGCTCGCAATGCGAGAGGTCAGGCATTGCGCTTCCGAATACGAAATCGTCAGGAAGGTATCGATAGTCTAGTTCTCGCGTTGCTGCGACAGCCCGGATCCTGAAATCCAAAAAGCGCAAACGGCTCAGCGCTGCATAAGTTGCCCGCGTAACGCGCTGTATGCCGGTCCCCGCATCGTGAAAAGCAATAACCGAAAGATCGATCAGAAGTTCTTTCTTCGGCGAACACTCTTCAATTGTATCGCTCGGGTAACGCTGGGCACCTTCCCTCACGCTATATGTTCCAAATAGAAGTCATACGCTTCCATGACAGAAGGAAAATGTCGCACCGTTTTATCATGAATCACAACCGCCCTTTCGCAATAATGCTTCACGAATTCCGCGTCATGCGAGATGATGACCATTGCCCTGTCGCCGCGGCGTTCGAAGAGTTCAGCTTGGCACTTTTCCCTGAACCTCTGATCGCCGACAGCGATGACTTCGTCGATCAGGAAGCAATCGAATTCGACCACCATGGAGATCGCGAAGGCAAGCCGGGCGCGCATCCCGTTGGAGTAAATCTTTACCGGCTCGCGCAGATACCGGCCAAGCTCGGTAAACTCTTCAACGAATGCCACTGCCGCTTCAAGGTCAAGATCGTAGACCCTGCTAATGAAGCGAATGTTGTCCATCCCGGTTAGTGAACCCTGAAACCCGCCCCCGAGTGCAAGCGGCCAGGAGGTGCTCATGCGGCGGTCGACGACGCCTCCGGTTGGCAATTCGGAGCCACTAATCAGGCGCATGAGGGTCGACTTGCCGGCACCATTGCGACCGAGAACGCCAAGCTTCTCGCCATATCGGATGTCTAGATCAACGTGGTCGAAAATCTTAACTGTGCTGTGCTGAGTGGGATAAACCTTTGAAACATTGTGCAGAAAAATGCCGCGCTGTTCGCTGGGGGGCGCTTCCAAGGCAACTGCAGGGGCGTTCATTCCGGCACAACCAGTCGCGCGACGGTTCGCATTTGCACGAGACCAATTAACAGCATCCCGGTCGCGACCAGGATCATGTAACTAAGATCGTAGACGGGGTGGAACTTCGAACCAAAGAAACCTTCGCGAAGATATTCGAGCCCATGGACCATCGGAATGTAAAGCACGGCCTGCTGTGCGTCATGCGGCAGAGCCTCTACAATGAAGGCGGCGCCCGACAGGGGGAAAATAAGATAGGCTAATGGGTGCCAGATCTTGTCGACGAGTTCTGATCTTTCCGAGAGCGTGCCGATCATCAAAGCCATCGAGATGCCATTATAGGCGAGTAGAAGCCACCCTCCGGCCACCTTCAGCAGATCCTCCGGGGGGTCAATCATGCCGAGAAAGATGAACAATACGCCTAGCAGAACGAAGGACATTGTCGCTCCCACTGCCTCAAGCAGAAGTCGGGCGATGTAGATGTCCATCACACGGACGTTGCGGTGATACATCAATGACAGGTTGGGAGGGATCGCCCCGATTGTTCTGGCTGGCATGTTGCGCCACAGCAGCACCGCAGAATAGCCGGTCAAAGCAAATGGCGTGATTGGAAGATCCGACCCGTGGACCGATTTCATCGCGGTCCACAGGAAGGTGATCCCCAGAGTAAAAATCATGGGTTCAACAAATAGCCAAAGGAACCCGATGTTGTGTCGCCCGTAACGAGTCATGGTTTCGCGCATGAAAAGGGCGAAAACGACCCTTCGCTGGATCGCGAGTGAACGAAACAGATCGGCCGTCGCCTGCCTCATTCGCAATCAGTCCCTGTGCTCGCGCACGCCTGCGAACAGCAGAGCAATGATGCCCCATGCCACACATCCCAGCACAAAAGTAGCGAAAATGCCTCGTAGGCGGCGTGGTTCTGCTCCCTCGTCTGGCAGGCTAGGCTGGGCTATGCGCTCCACATAGGCGTGCTTGCGCCGTGCTTCGGCTTCGGCTTCCTGCAAAGCTGCCATCGACGCCGACAGTCGCTTGGAAGCGTATTGGTCCTCAAGCACAAGAGCCTGATACTGTTCGATCTCGCCCGCAAGGGACCCGCTTCCGCCAACGACCTTGCCCACTTCCTTGTCAACTTGTTGTTGTAAGCTGTCGATGCGCGCCTTCAGCGCGGCTATCTGGGGGTTCGATGGGGCATAGTTACGAAGTTCGGCAAGCTGCGTCCGGTTTGCAATAAGCTCATCCTGCAGCTTTGAAACCATCTGCAACTGCACTTCGGCCTGCTTTTCCGGGTCCACGATTCCGCTACGATTGCGGTACCGAGCCAGCCTCCCGGCCGAATCGGCGGCGGCCTCTTTCGCTTGGTTGACTTCTGCCAATGCAGTCTCGATCAGGTCCTGCCGGCCCCGTTGATTAAGGCGGTTCACGGTTTTCTCGGCCATCACGAGCAGATCTTCATTGATCTTTCTGGCGTCATTGGGGGTATAGGCGCGTACGGTCAAAGTGGTAATTGAAGAAATAGAGTCGTAGCGCACATTGACCTTGTTCTGAAAATAATAATATAGATCTTCAAAGCTCGGGCGGAGGTTGAAGCTGCCGAATCGATCAAATAGAGAGATGGCATCAGAACTGTATATCTTCCAGTAATAGTTATTCTTGTTTAGCCCGTTTAGCGCATCTCTCGAACGGATAAACTCCTGGGTAGCGTGAAGCTCCTCGCCTGCGTTCGAAAATCCGGCAGTTTTCAAAAGAATCCCAACCCCACCCACTGCTGGCTTGTCGGGGCTGCGAACGACGAACTTCGATTCAGAGATATAGACGTCTGAGGCAAGCAGACCATAATAGGCAATTGCCACCAAAGTCGGAAGCGCGACCGTCACGAGGAAAAGCGGCGAAACTAACCGCAATCCCGGAAAGAATCGAATAGTCATGAAAACTCCAACAGCCCAGGTCGATTCAGGTGTGTTCGTTGCCGCCTGAAGGCGCTCAGCGCCTATCCTAACTTAAAGATGCACAGCGTATTAACAGTCACGGCCTCTAACATGGAAGGCGCTGGTCGCGTGCCGGTGCCTATATGTCAACCCCAAGGGCAGGGTGCGTTCAAGTATCGTCAGCAATGGCTTTGCTCATGATGGCGTGCGTGGCCAAACAGTGTTGGCCAGTCGAAGCGCCTCCCGCAATGCATATGCGCGCGGAATTCCATACCGATCACGCAAATGGTCGGCAGCAGCGTTGGCAAAGTGTTCGGGCCACTGGCCCTGGTTGTATCCTGCGCCGCGGATCATCATGTCTGCCGTCTCAAAATAGGCATGAAGCCGCTGACCGAGCGTCTTGTTCTCCGGATACATTCTTGAATGCGCGAGCAGCTTGCGGGTGCGTTTGAATTTTTGCTCCGCCTTAGCGAGGCGTAGCCAGAACTCGTAATCGAGACAGAAACGCAACGAAGGCCTTAATCCTCCATGTTCCACGGCAACTCGCCGACGGAAGAACGCAGCTGGCTGACAGATAAAGCATTTGTTCATCAATGCCGCCGCGCTGAAATCCATCGTGGGGTAGGGTTCGATGAATCGGTCATTTTCATCAATATGGTCGGCATCGCCGTAAACTACGGCAGCTGTCTGATCGCTCGCTAAAATTCTGGCGACATGCGCAAATGCACCTGGGGCATAGGTATCGTCTGAATTGATCCAGGCAATGTACTCGCCTCTTGCTCTGGCTAGCCCTTTATTGACAGCGTCTGCCTGTCCCTCGTCGCTTTCACTCCACCAGCTGATTCTGTTGCCGTAGCTTGCAAGCACATCCAAGGTCGTATCCGTGCTCCCTCCATCAAGTACTAAGACTTCCAAGACATGATCCTGACTAAGAATGCTGTCGATCGTTCTGTCCAGAAAGCGCCCCTGGTTGAATGAAGGAATGATGACCGAAAAACCTTCCTCAGTCTGCACATCTACAATTGCGGCGGGCTCTACGATTTTTGGAGAATTGAGCGTGATCGGAACTATTCCTGCAGCGCAGTCAAGCGCAGGTATACATTTTTCTGGTGGAAGCGCGATTTGCGTTACAGGCGTATGTGATTGGCCGGCGACCAAGGGTTCGGATCGGAATGCGAGCGTGATGCAGGTGTCTGCAATCGAGGCGATGGGGCGTATGGCCACGGGTCTTGTAGAAACACCGACGATGCTGATGGAAAATCCATTGTTCGGTAATTCGACGATCGCGGCAAGCGCCACGTCGGAAGGGGTAATCTCGTTCGATACGGTTCTTGCAGGCCACAGGTTTGACCGCCGGCCTTTCACCCACGATGTGGCTGCCAAAAAACGATAGGAGGCTGACCTTTCCGATTGCGTGTCAAGCAAGTCGCACAATCTGAAACAAGATCCAGCATTCAGAGTAATGGTTCGCTCGCCCGGCAAGAGCCGCAGGTCAATCTTCGTGTCTTTGCCCGGCCACAGCGTTGCTCGTGCAACCTCGCGGGAGCCGCTTGAAATCATGAGTGTCTGGCGTGACAAAGGCGCCCAATCGGGCAAGACTAAATGAAGTTGGGCTTGGTCTGCCTTGGTCGTGCCTGACAGTTCCAACGTTACAGTGCTATCGGCCCAGCCGTCACCATCTACGCCATGAATGCAAATCGAACTCCCCTCAGGCTTGGCGCAGACCGCGTTCATCGCATCGCTGTAGGCGTGACACATACTGGAGAAATCGCCCAGCTCTAGCTGCCGTTTTCGCCCAGCGGCTATGAGAGCGGAGCGCAATTGCCGATCGGTGGAAACCTTAACCATTGCTTCGGCGATCGCACTAGCATCGGAGCCGTCGAAGTGCAGGGCTGCTGAACCGGCAATCTCGGGTAAGCTCCCCGCGTTACTACAGGCAACGGGAATTCCCGCAGACATCGCTTCGACAATTGGCATCCCGAAACCTTCATAAAGGCTTGGGAAAATTAGCGCGTTGGCCGTCGACAGCAGTGATTGGAACTCGCACCGGCTTAAGTAGCCGGTCACAAACACCCCCGGCTCGGCTTTTGCAGCTTCAACCAAACTGCAACTCGCAACGCCGGGATCACCAGTCAGCATGAGGTCCAGTGGCGAGACTTGGATCTTACGATAGATGCGATACGCTTCAAGCAATCGCGCGTGGTTTTTATGTGGCCAGAAGTTTGCAGGATAAAGAAAGTATCCATCAGGAATTGATGCTGCCGACAGACTCGGCTCGGCAATTTGGTTGTTCAGTGCATTGTAGATCACCTTGATTCGGTCGGAATCGACTCCTGCAACCTGGCTGATTCGGCTCATGGAAAAATTCGAAACCGTTACGATCAAGTCCGAGCGTTCGATACACGTTCGAAATGCTGCCGCCCGCTCTTCTGTCTGAGCAGAAGTGAAGTTATCCGGCATGTCCAAAAATTGCAGGTCGTGAACCACACTGATCGTTGGGGTGCCTTGAGCTTGCAAAGAAACGTGCTGCATCGGGAAGAAATTTACAGCGAAAGGACCTTTTTTGGCGACCTCAGCTGCGTAGGCGGATTCAAGGTCGGCGTGTCTTGCGACGCAGACGATCTGAACTTTCTCTCCAAGTGCCCATGAAATTTCGTGCGCAGCCTCTGGTAGGCAGAAGCACGTAATTATCCAGTTTTTGGAAAGTTCTTTCACTAGATCCAGGGCTAACAACTTCGCTCCGCCGTTGGCGCCCCCAGGAAGGATTGCCAGTAGATCCACTGCAACACGCGCGTTGGGCTTGGATGAATCGACTAACATTATGCTCCGATACCTTCACAGCTACATAAGGGTGGCGAAGGTGCGCCCATTTCCAACCGGCCCTAGGCGCGTCCGACGCTGGAATAGGCAAAACCCTTGGCCCGGACTTCGGCGGGATCGTAGATATTGCGCAGATCGACCAGTATCGGGGCCTTGGCCAGCGTCTTG